>NZ_JBEYBT010000044.1:0-1911 GCF_040632335.1 Nocardia sp. NPDC019395 | reverse complement strand
TGGGTGGGCACACTGGGGCGCTCGCCTTGGGGCGGGCCTAACTCCCGACCGCCCGCCCCCAATATTCCCCCGCCCCTGGGGGGGGGCCGCCGGCGATCCCGGCGGCCCCCGCGCGGGCTTTCGACACCCGTGGCCCGTGCCTCGGCCACGCATCATCGAGGAGAGAACGCGATGACAATCATGGCCCCGGCCCGCCACCAGGAGACCGCGACAGACCCGCGTGATCCGCTCGGGCGGCTGCAACGCTTCTTCGATCCCGGGACCGTGCTGCCGCTGCATCCGCGGGACAAGTCGGGCGTGCTGGCCGCGATCGGCGAAGTGGACGGTGTCCGGACCGTCGCCTACTGCTCGGATGCCACCGTTATGGGCGGCGCCATGGGTGTCGAGGGCTGCAAGCACATCGTCGGCGCTATCGATACCGCGATCGACTCCGGTGTTCCGGTGGTCGGCCTGTGGCATTCCGGCGGTGCCCGCCTCGCCGAAGGGGTCGAGGCGCTGCACGCTGTCGGCCAGGTATTCGAGGCAATGGTCCGGGCATCCGGCCAGGTACCGCAGATCTCGGTGGTCCTCGGCTTCGCCGCCGGTGGCGCCGCCTACGGGCCCGCGCTCACCGATATCGTGATCATGGCGCCCGAGGGGCGGGTTTTCGTCACCGGCCCCGATGTGGTTCGCAGTGTCACGGGCGAGCAGGTGGATATGGTCACCCTCGGTGGGCCGGAAACCCACGGTAAGAAATCGGGTGTCACTCATATCGTCGCCGACGACGAAGCCGACGCCGTGCACCGGGCGCGCCGCCTGGTGTCGATGTTCGCCGAACAAGGTGAATTCGACCTGGTGGCCGCCGAACACGGCGATGTCGATCTGCGAGCTCTGCTGCCGGAATCGGCCAAACGCGCGTACGACGTAAAACCGCTGGTGCACGAACTGCTCGACAATGTCGACGGGGAATCCAGCTTCGAAGAACTGCAGGGCGGCTACGCCCGGTCCATGGTCACCGGCCTGGGCCGGCTGGGTGGCCGCACCGTCGGCGTGCTGGCCAACAACCCGCTGCGGCTGGGCGGCTGCCTGGACTCCAAGAGCGCGGAGAAGGCGGCCCGGTTCGTCCGGCTGTGCGATGCCTTCGGCATACCGCTGGTTGTGATCACGGACGTTCCCGGCTATCTGCCGGGGGTGGGCCAGGAATGGGACGGGGTGGTGCGGCGTGGTGCGAAACTGCTGCACGCCTTCGCCGAGGCGCGGGTACCGCGGGTCACGCTGGTCACGCGCAAGATCTACGGTGGGGCCTATATCGCGATGAACGCCCGGTCGCTGGGCGCTACCGCGGTCTACGCGTGGCCGGGGTCGGAGGTCGCGGTGATGGGGGCGAAAGCGGCGGTGGGGATTCTGCACAAGAAGGCGCTGGCGGCGGCGCCGGAAGAGGAGCGGGAGGCGCTCCACGAGCGGCTCACGGCGGAGCACGAGGCGATCGCGGGTGGGGTGGAACGTGCGCTCGCGATCGGTGTCGTCGATGAGGTGATCGAACCGGCGAAGACGCGGGGGGTTATCGCGGCGGCTCTGGCGGCTGTTCCGTCGCGGGCCAGTCATCACAAGAACATTCCGTTGTGATGTAGATACAAGGTTTGTCGCGGGCCCTGGGGCGGTTGCTCCGGGGCCCGCGGTGTAAGTGGGTGTCCGGGTGTGGGTGCTGGCCTCCGGGGTGTATGCCGGCGTGTGGGTGTGGGTGCGAAGTTCGGTGTTTGCGTTGGATCTGTGAGGTGTTGGAGGTAGGGCTGGTTCGCGAAGGTGGGTAGGGGGCCGTCCGTTAAGGTTCTGTGTTTTTTGGCGCCGCCTGCGGCGTCGCGGGTTCGGGGCCCCCTTGGTCTCGTTCTTCACTCCCGGCGATCGGTCGCTGCGCTCCTTCGCTCTGGTCGC
>NZ_JBEYBT010000043.1:0-2037 GCF_040632335.1 Nocardia sp. NPDC019395 | reverse complement strand
CCCCGTTTCCCGCATGCGGCCGGTCCGCGTTGGTGGTTCGGGGCCCGTCTCGTTCTGGAGCGACCAGAGCGAAGGAGCGCAGCGACTGAGCGCCGGGAGTGAAGAACGAGACCAAGGGGCCCCGAACCCGCGCCGCCGCAGGCGGCGCCAAAAAACACAGAACCTTCACGAACTGGCCCGCTTGTCACCTTCGCGGTCCTGCTCACATGCTTCGCGGTCCAGCTCACCTCACACCTTCACGGTCCGGCTCACCTCACACCTTCACGGTCCAGCCCACCGCCGCCGCAAGATCCGAGCCCCCCGGGCCTCGATCCCGAGATACCGCAGCCGCCGCCAAAAAACACAGCTGACCGCTCCTGTTCAAACTCCCGGGGAGCTGTCGTTCACGTGCCGTTTACGATGAGCGAGTGCTAGTCGAAGACCCGAATATGGGAGCTGGAGCCGCGTCGCGCCGATCCGCGTCGCAACGGGGGATTCGGGTGCTCGCCGTCCTCGCCGTGCCGTTACTGCTGTCCGTCTTGCAGTTGGTGGCCCTGTGGCGTGGTTACGAGGGTCCGCTGGAGAGCGTGGCCCGTGACTACATCGGTACCCCGAAGTCCATGACAGTTCCCTGGGCCGGGCTCGTGCTCGCTCTGGTCGGGATACACAACCGGCACCGGTTGGTCGCGTTCGGGGCCGCCGTGCTGATCGATATCGTCTACGCGACCGCCCGCGTGATCGCGGGCGGCCCGTTCACCGTCGGCAACGGTCCCGTGCTCGTTCTCACCGGACTGGCACTGCTCGCCTGGTGGCGCTGGGAGGGCCGGCAGCGGCGTAATGCCCTGCGTGCTGCCGCACTGGGAGCCCTGCTGATCCTGGCGACCAAGGTCGGCGATGTCTGGTTGCACATCACCGTCGAGGTCCGGCCGCGTGTACTGGACGAGTACGTGATGCTGGCCGATCACGCACTCGGCGATCCGTCCTGGGTGATGGGCCGGGTGCTGCAGGCGCTCGGGCCCATTCCCGACGCCGTACTGCACTGGGTGTATATCGAACTTCCCGCGGCCGCGATCGTGGTGGCGGTATGGCAGCTGCGGGCCGTGGTGGGCGGCGGCCGGTGGCCGAACCACTATCTGGTGCGCACCTTCCTGGTGCTGGGTCTGGTGGGCCCGCTGGTGTACATCTTGTTCCCGGTGGTCGGACCCATGTTCGTCTACGGCGCCGACGGTAACGGTTTCCAGGTCGGCAACTTCTGGCCCGCCGTCGTGCCGCCACTCGATCGCGGCCCCGAGGCGCTGCTGTTCTCCGATCTGGCACCGCGCAATTGCATGCCGTCCATGCATACGGCGTGGGCGCTGGCGCTGTTCCTGCACACCCGCCGCAATGCCGACGGCACCCTCGCACCTACCTGGTTGCGCTGGGGTGGAACCTTCTGGCTGCTCTGCACCCTGACCGCGACCCTGGGCTTCGGCTATCACTACGGTGTCGACCTGGTCGCCGGCGCGGTTCTCTGCCTGACGGTGGAGTCGGCACTGCGGGAACCGGAACGCGGCTGGGGCTGGTTCCGCGTGCGCTTGGTCGGCGGCGGCGTGCTGACGCTGGCCACGCTCCTGCTCGGGTACCGCTATCTCGCGGTGTATATGGCAGACCACCCGGTCGTCGCCGGACCCGTCGTGCTGGCCCTGCTGGCCGCGATGGCCGCCGGATTCCACGCGACCTGGTTCGCCCGCCGCCGCAGTAGTGTGCCGCTCGCCGCCGGTTCGAGTTCGGCCTGCACCGACAAGTTCCTGACCGATGCGGTCAACCGATCGAAACCCCGGTCGGCCGCGGCACCCCTTCAGACCGAGACCCCCGGTGCACAGGACGGAACCTCCGATACGCCGACAGAGCCCCCTACTCCTCTAATAACGCCGGTCGAATCCCGCTGACGCCAGTCCGTCCACCTGCAATCCCCACCCGTTTTCCGCATGCGACCGGTCCGCCTTGGTGGTTCGGGGCCCGTCTCGTTCTGGAGCGACCAGAGCGAAGGAGCGCAGCGACTGAGCGCCGGGAGTGAAG
>NZ_JBEYBT010000042.1:0-2178 GCF_040632335.1 Nocardia sp. NPDC019395 | reverse complement strand
TGTCAACTTCGGTTGAATCGTGACCCGGTCGTTCCGGTGGAATCCGGACCCACCCCTGTTGGTTTTGGTCAGTCGTTGGTTTTGGCCGCTGGGACGCGGCCGAGGTCGCGGTCCTTGAGTCGGTAGCTGTCTCCTTTCATCGAGAGGACTTCGGCGTGGTGGACGAGGCGGTCGATCATCGCGGCGGCGACAACGTCGTCGCCGAAGACCTCGCCCCATCGGCCGAATGGTTTGTTGCTCGTCACGATCAGTGATGCCCGCTCGTAGCGGGACGAGACGAGCTGAAAGAACAGGTTCGCGGCCTCGGCTTCGAACGGGATATAGCCGACTTCATCCACGATGATCAGCGGAATCCGGCCGAGTTTGATCAGCTCAGCCTGCAGTTTTCCGGCGTGATGAGACTCAGCCAGCCGCGAGACCCATTCCGATGCGGTGGCGAACGCGACGCGGTGCCCGGCTTGGCAGGCGCGGATGCCGAGCCCGATCGACAGATGCGTTTTGCCGGTGCCGGGCGGTCCGAGGAACACGACGTTCTCCTTGGCGGTGATGAAATCCAAGGTCCCCAGGTGGGTGATCGCATCGCGTTTTAGGGATCGCTGGTGATCGAAGTCGAACTCTTCCAGTGCCTTTCGAGATGGAAACCGCGCTCCGCGGATGCGGCCTTCACCACCGTGGGATTCGCGGGCGGAGACCTCGCGCTGCAGGCAGGCAGCGAGGAACTCTTCATGGCTCCAGTTCTCGGCGCGGGCGCGTTCGGCGAGTCGCTCGACCGCATTGCCGAGTGTCGGGGCTTTGAGCGCTCGAGCGAGGTAGGCGATTTCGGAGGTGACGTTGCGTGAACCATTGGTTGCGGTCTTGGCGGCCATCAGGCGATCTCCTCGCTGCTGCTCGCCTCACCGAGGTCGAACATGCGGTCGTAGTCGGAAAGGTTTCGATGCTCGACATCGGTGTCGATCGCGGGAACCGCGACCAAACGCCGAGAACGGCGAAGATCCGCGGCCGCAGCCGCATGGTCGGGATCGGTGATGGTTTGGTGCCCAGCCCAGCACCGTTGATGCCGAGCAAGCTCGGCGCCGGCCAAGGTGACCACCACCTGCTCCGGATCAGCGCGAACCTCGACCCGACGGCCGATCGCAGCCGGATGCACCGAGTAGTCGTTGGAGTCCAGGCGAACGTAATGGTCGCGAGGCAGGCGAGTGGTGAGCCGCCAGCCGACCACCGGATCCACCGGCGGCAGCTCGAGCATCGACCGCCGATCGGCCTCCCACCGATCGAGGGGTCGACACTCCAGTCGACGATGGTGACGCTGGTTGGCTTTGATCAGCCACTCGCCGAGCTGGGCATTGAAATCGGCCGGGCTGGTGAACACCCTGCCCGGCAGAAACGACGTCTCCAGATAGCCATTCGCCCGTTCCACCAAACCCTTGGCCTCCGGATCACGAGGACGGCACTGGATCACCCGGATGCCCAGCGATCCCCGGAACGCATTCATCGTCTCGGTCAGCTGCGGCTTTCCGCCGCGCCATTGACCGACCGCGGATTCGTTGTCCCAGACCAAAGCTCTGGGAACACGCCCCCACCCCGAGATCAACAACCAATGCCCGGCCAGCAGATCCGGGCTCTGCCTGGTCGGGATCATCGTCGCAGCCATGATCCGCGAATAGCCGCTGACCATCACCAACACCGGCGGATGCCCCACATGCCCGAATCCCAACGGAACATCTACCGACGGGAACCACAGATCGCACTGGGCCAGCTCACCGGGCTGATACTCAGTGCGTGATGCCGGATCCACCGGCTTGAACAACGGCCGCAACTGCTGCACCCGCTCGAAGAACACCGTTTTGCCGCGCTGCCAGCCGACTCGTTCCATGATCACCGTCGTCGGCATGTCCGGGAACTCCGCCAGCACCGCCCTGATCTGCGGCTCGAACTCATCCACCGCCGACCCGCGCGGCTCGCGCCGATATCGCGGCGGTTCATGCGAACCCAGCGCCTTCTTCACCGTGTTCTTCGAAACCTTCATCCGGCGAGCGATCGCGCGAATCGCCATCCCCTCAGCGCGATGCAACCGGCGGATCTCCGCCCAGTCCTCCACGTTCAGCACCTCATGATCGTTCACGGGGTGGGTCAGCATTCACCCGGAATCAGAGGGTCAGTCTTCAGGCGGAAGCGACA
>NZ_JBEYBT010000041.1:0-5426 GCF_040632335.1 Nocardia sp. NPDC019395 | reverse complement strand
TATGTTCCGGCGGTGTCCTACTCTCCCACACCCTGTCGAGTGCAGTACCATCGGCGCTGGCAGGCTTAGCTTCCGGGTTCGGAATGGGACCGGGCGTTTCCCCGCCGCTATAACCGCCGTAACTCTATGAAACTATCCACACAGACAGCCACAAACCACCCGGAACCCGGGCTTGTTGTGTCTTCTGTATCTGTGTGTTGTTTCAGATACTGCACAGTGGACGCGTAGCAATCTTTGTTCAGTAAGCCCTCGGCCTATTAGTACCGGTCACCTCCACACATTACTGTGCTTCCAGTTCCGGCCTATCAACCCCATGGTCTGTAGGGGGCCTTAACCACTCGAGGTGGTGGGAAACCTCATCTTGGAACAGGCTTCCCGCTTAGATGCTTTCAGCGGTTATCCCTTCCGAACGTAGCCAACCAGCCGTGCCCCTGGCGGGACAACTGGCACACCAGAGGTTCGTCCGTCCCGGTCCTCTCGTACTAGGGACAGCCTTCCTCAAGTTTCCAACGCGCGCGGCGGATAGAGACCGAACTGTCTCACGACGTTCTAAACCCAGCTCGCGTGCCGCTTTAATGGGCGAACAGCCCAACCCTTGGGACCTACTCCAGCCCCAGGATGCGACGAGCCGACATCGAGGTGCCAAACCATCCCGTCGATATGGACTCTTGGGGAAGATCAGCCTGTTATCCCCGGGGTACCTTTTATCCGTTGAGCGACACCGCTTCCACATGCCGGTGCCGGATCACTAGTCCCGACTTTCGTCCCTGCTCGACATGTCTGTCTCACAGTCAAGCTCCCTTGTGCACTTGCACTCAACACCTGATTGCCAACCAGGCTGAGGGAACCTTTGGGCGCCTCCGTTACATTTTGGGAGGCAACCGCCCCAGTTAAACTACCCACCAGGCACTGTCCCTGAACCAGATCATGGTCCGAGGTTAGAGGTCCAATACGATCAGAGTGGTATTTCAACGATGACTCCACCCACACTGGCGTGCGAGTTTCACAGTCTCCCACCTATCCTACACAAACCGTACCGAACACCAATACCAAGCTATAGTGAAGGTCCCGGGGTCTTTTCGTCCTGCCGCGCGTAACGAGCATCTTTACTCGTAATGCAATTTCGCCGAGTCTGTGGTCGAGACAGCAGAGAAGTCGTTACGCCATTCGTGCAGGTCGGAACTTACCCGACAAGGAATTTCGCTACCTTAGGATGGTTATAGTTACCACCGCCGTTTACCGGGGCTTAAATTCTCAGCTTCGCGCCGAAGCGCTAACCGGTCCTCTTAACCTTCCGGCACCGGGCAGGCGTCAGTCCGTATACATCGTCTTACGACTTCGCACGGACCTGTGTTTTTAGTAAACAGTCGCTTCTCTCTGGTCTCTGCGGCCACACCCAGCTCCCACCGTAAAGGCGTTCACCGGACATGGCCCCCCTTCTCCCGAAGTTACGGGGGCATTTTGCCGAGTTCCTTGACCACAGTTCTCTCGATCGCCTTAGTATTCTCTACCTGACCACCTGTGTCGGTTTGGGGTACGGGCCGTGCACCAACTCACTAGAGGCTTTTCTCGGCAGCATAGGATCACTGAATTCGCCTCAATCGGCTACGCATCACCTCTCAGGCACATGCTGTGCGGATTTGCCTACACAACGCCCTACAGGCTTACACCAGTACAACCACTGACTGGCCCAGCTACCTTCCTGCGTCACCCCATCGCTTGACTACTACACCCAGGGTCATGCGCAGCCACCTCCGGCCTCCCGAAGGAGGTCCATCAGCTTTTGGGCACTTAGCACAGATGATTCGCCATTGGGCGCGGATACACGGGTACGGGAATATCAACCCGTTGTCCATCGACTACGCCTGTCGGCCTCGCCTTAGGTCCCGACTCACCCTGGGCGGATTAACCTGGCCCAGGAACCCTTGGTCATTCGGCGGACGAGTTTCTCACTCGTCTTTCGCTACTCATGCCTGCATTCTCACTCGCGCAGCCTCCACAACTAGGTCACCCCGCTGCTTCCCTGGCTACACGACGCTCCCCTACCCAGCCACACCACTGCACACACCCCCGTAAGGGTGCACGGATGTATTGTGTGACTGCCGCGGCTTCGGCGGTGTACTTGAGCCCCGCTACATTGTCGGCGCAGGATCACTCGACCAGTGAGCTATTACGCACTCTTTCAAGGGTGGCTGCTTCTAAGCCAACCTCCTGGCTGTCTGCGCAATCCCACATCCTTTTCCACTTAGTACACGCTTAGGGGCCTTAGCCGGCGATCTGGGCTGTTTCCCTCTCGACTACGAAGCTTATCCCCCGCAGTCTCACTGCCGCGCTCTCACTCACCGGCATTCGGAGTTTGGCTGATTTCGGTAAGCTTGTGGGCCCCCTAGACCATCCAGTAGCTCTACCTCCGGTGAGAAACACGCGACGCTGCACCTAAATGCATTTCGGGGAGAACCAGCTATCACGGAGTTTGATTGGCCTTTCACCCCTACCCACAGCTCATCCCCTCAGTTTTCAACCTAAGTGGGTTCGGGCCTCCACGACGTCTTACCGTCGCTTCACCCTGGCCATGGGTAGATCACTCCGCTTCGGGTCTAGAACACGCGACTCCAACGCCCTATTCGGACTCGCTTTCGCTACGGCTACCCCACACGGGTTAACCTCGCCACATGCCACTAACTCGCAGGCTCATTCTTCAAAAGGCACGCCATCACCCACAGCCACAAGGACTCACAGGCTTTGACGGATTGTAAGCGCACGGTTTCAGGTACTATTTCACTCCCCTCCCGGGGTACTTTTCACCTTTCCCTCACGGTACTAGTCCGCTATCGGTCACCAGGTAGTATTCAGGCTTACCGGGTGGTCCCGGCAGATTCACAGCAGATTTCACGGGCCCGCTGCTACTCGGGCACTCACTACAACAGAGAACGTGTTTTCGCCTACCGGACTCTCACCGTCTACGGTTGGCCGTCCCAGACCAATTCGACTAACACGATCTTTTCTTACTGTTGCTTGTCACGGCAGTAACAAGAAAATGAGCCCCACTACCCCACACACGCAACGCCTGCCGGCTATCACACGTGCATGGTTTAGCCTCATCCGCTTTCGCTCGCCACTACTCACGGAATCACTATTGTTTTCTCTTCCTGTGGGTACTGAGATGTTTCACTTCCCCACGTTCCCTCCACACCAGCTATATATTCACTGGCGGGTAACACGACATTTAACTCGTGCTGGGTTTCCCCATTCGGACACCCTCGGATCACAGCTCGG
This sequence comes from Nocardia sp. NPDC019395, assembly GCF_040632335.1. Taxonomy (NCBI): domain Bacteria; kingdom Bacillati; phylum Actinomycetota; class Actinomycetes; order Mycobacteriales; family Nocardiaceae; genus Nocardia; species Nocardia sp. NPDC019395. Next base: position 2,150 of record NZ_JBEYBT010000041.1, on the reverse strand, counting down.
TTGACAGCTCCCCGAGGCTTATCGCAGCCTCCTACGTCCTTCATCGGCTCCTGGTGCCAAGGCATCCACCGAACGCTCTAAAACACTTACAAAACAAAGATGCTCGCGTCCACTGTGCAGTTCTCAAACAACACACCCACCCGAACCTTGCACCCGCACCAGCCGAAAACCCCCCGAAGGGAAGCTCTCGCGGTATGACGGAGATCCGAGCAGATCATGTTTATTGCCTGGAAAGAACGCCTGTTCTTTCAGGACCCAACAGTGTGTTGATATATCCACCAGCACCGGGAACACAGTCCCAGCCGAATGTGATGGAGGTTGTCAGCGTTCCACCCATGAGCAACCGCAGTCCCACAGTCGGGGACATGAACGGCCTCTGCCACAACCGGAACTCGACTCTTCGAGCCGGCATGGAGAATGCTCCTTAGAAAGGAGGTGATCCAGCCGCACCTTCCGGTACGGCTACCTTGTTACGACTTCGTCCCAATCGCCGATCCCACCTTCGACGGCTCCCTCCACAAGGGTTAGGCCACCGGCTTCGGGTGTTACCGACTTTCATGACGTGACGGGCGGTGTGTACAAGGCCCGGGAACGTATTCACCGCAGCGTTGCTGATCTGCGATTACTAGCGACTCCAACTTCACGGGGTCGAGTTGCAGACCCCGATCCGAACTGAGACCGGCTTTAAGGGATTCGCTCCACCTCACGGTATCGCAGCCCTCTGTACCGGCCATTGTAGCATGTGTGAAGCCCTGGACATAAGGGGCATGATGACTTGACGTCGTCCCCACCTTCCTCCGAGTTGACCCCGGCAGTCTCTCACGAGTCCCCGCCATTACGCGCTGGCAACATAAGATAAGGGTTGCGCTCGTTGCGGGACTTAACCCAACATCTCACGACACGAGCTGACGACAGCCATGCACCACCTGTACACCGACCACAAGGGGGCCTACATCTCTGCAGGTTTCCGGTGTATGTCAAACCCAGGTAAGGTTCTTCGCGTTGCATCGAATTAATCCACATGCTCCGCCGCTTGTGCGGGCCCCCGTCAATTCCTTTGAGTTTTAGCCTTGCGGCCGTACTCCCCAGGCGGGGTACTTAATGCGTTAGCTACGGCACGGATCCCGTGGAAGGAAACCCACACCTAGTACCCACCGTTTACGGCGTGGACTACCAGGGTATCTAATCCTGTTCGCTACCCACGCTTTCGCTTCTCAGCGTCAGTTACTTCCCAGAGACCCGCCTTCGCCACCGGTGTTCCTCCTGATATCTGCGCATTTCACCGCTACACCAGGAATTCCAGTCTCCCCTGAAGTACTCAAGCCTGCCCGTATCGACCGCAAGCTCGGGGTTGAGCCCCGAGTTTTCACGATCGACGCGACAAGCCGCCTACAAGCTCTTTACGCCCAGTAATTCCGGACAACGCTCGCACCCTACGTATTACCGCGGCTGCTGGCACGTAGTTGGCCGGTGCTTCTTATACTCCTACCGTCACTTTCGCTTCGTCGGAGTCGAAAGAGGTTTACAACCCGAAGGCCGTCATCCCTCACGCGGCGTCGCTGCATCAGGCTTCCGCCCATTGTGCAATATTCCCCACTGCTGCCTCCCGTAGGAGTCTGGGCCGTGTCTCAGTCCCAGTGTGGCCGGTCGCCCTCTCAGGCCGGCTACCCGTCGTCGCCTTGGTAGGCCATTACCCCACCAACAAGCTGATAGGCCGCGGGCTCATCTCGCACCGATAAATCTTTCCACCCCTGATCATGCAACCAGGAGTCATATCCGGTATTAGACCCAGTTTCCCAGGCTTATCCCAGAGTGCGAGGCAGATCACCCACGTGTTACTCACCCGTTCGCCGCTCGTGTACCCCGAAGGGCCTTACCGCTCGACTTGCATGTGTTAAGCACGCCGCCAGCGTTCGTCCTGAGCCAGGATCAAACTCTCCGTTGAAGACTCACAACCACACCCCGAAGGGCGCAATCAAAAGTACAAACTAGAGTCCGAAAACCTAGCAAAACAAATCGCCAGCCGGAATTTAGCTGACTTAAATGTTCGGCCCTCCACACGGGGGTATGAAGAACCGAAACCAAATAAAATATTTGGCACTGACATTCATCAACACACTATTGAGTTCTCAAAGAACACACGCACACAC
>NZ_JBEYBT010000040.1:0-6827 GCF_040632335.1 Nocardia sp. NPDC019395 | reverse complement strand
CAGCGACTGAGCGCCGGGAGTGAAGAACGAGACCAAGGGGGCCCCGAACCCGCGACGCCGCAGGCGGCGCCAAAAAACACAGAACCTTCACGAACCGATCAGCTTCTCACCTTCCCGGACTACCCCCGCTTGTCACCTTCCCTGACCATCGCGCCAAGAACACAACAGCCGTCACGAACAGTCCTGCTCCCCACCCCCGCCCTCAGAGCCCACCTGCCCCAGCCCCACATCAGACCCAACCCGCGACAGCAAAGCACCACCCGCATTCACCGCCCAATGCATCAGTGCGGGAGCCGTCGCACTCCCCGCCCAACGCCCCAGACCTCCGAACACCAGACCTGCCCCGCCCGTGAACACAACAGTGCCCAGAACATTGTCACCCGCGACGCGAGCCGGATAGATATGCCAGAGACCGAAAACCGCGCCGCCCAGCAATGTACCGATACGACCCCCGCATTCCCTGTCCAGCAGCGGATCCAGAGTCGCCCGGAAGATCAGTTCCTCGGCGTAGACCGTACCGAGCGGAATATGCACCGCCACCCATTCCAGCGTCCCGACATCCGCCGCCCGCTCCTCCGCGACCGCGAGCGAGCCCCGTACCGCCGGTATCGCGAACGCCGCCGCGCACCCGATCGCGACCCCGGCCGCGCAGCCGGCCCCGATACGGACCCCCCTGCCGGACGACCAGTCCGGGCGGCCACCGAACGTCAGCGCGTACCCGGTGGCCACGACAGCATTGGCCGCGGTGCGCCCCCGGTGCCCCAGTGCCAGGCGCGGTAACAACCAGTTGTTCCACAGCAGCGGCGCGGCCACCGCGGCGACGACCCGGGTTCTCATTTCACCTCGCGCTCGTAGGCCTCGTACGCCTCGATCTCCAGTCGTATCCGTTCCGCCAGTTCCGGATTCCAGTCCGGTGGCCGGGTGATCGCCGCCCAGGCGTCCATCACCAGGCTGCCGTACCGGTGGCCGTGCCCGTCGCGGACGCCCTGCGCGTTCGTGAGGTCCGCGGTGACCTGCCAGAACGTCACCAGCGGCACCCAGCGCATCCGCGGCGAGACATCCGCGCCGCGCGGTTCGGACAGCCAATCCGGCTCGGTCAGTAGGAGATCCGGTGACCACCAGACGATCGGGTCGGAGGCATGCTGCAGATAGGCGATCCGCGGGGCCCGCCATTCCGGGCCCGGAGCGGCGAGATCGGCGGAATCGTCGGCGAACCGGATCACCAGGCCGTCGGCGTACACCGGCTGCGTTTCCGGGGAACCCGGGTCGCGACGGCTGATGTACTGCTGCCACAGCCGGTTGGAGTTCGGCGGGCCCACCCAGAGCGCACCGTCGACTTTCGCGCGCAGATCGGCCAGGCCGTCGAACGCGGCCTCCGAGCCCTGGGACCCGAGGCTTTCGCCGTACACCAGCAGTTTCGGCCGCTCTTCGGGCGCGCGGGTGCGGATGTGTTCGTATACGGCGTCGAACAACTCCCGGCCTGCCACGGCGGCTTTACCTCGGTCGGCCAGGAAGGACAGCGCGCTGGGCAGGTACGAGTACTGGCTGGCCACGAGGGCCGAATCGCCGCCGTACATGTACTCGATCGCGCTGGCGGCCATCGAGTTCACCCAGCCGGTACCGGTGGTGGTGACCACGACCAGCACTTTTCGGTCGAAAGCGCCCGTCCGCTCGAGTTCCGCGACGGCCAGTTCGGCCTGGGTGCGTTCGGTATCGGCCACGGATTCGAGTCCGATATAGGCGCGGATCGGTTCGCGGGCGGGGCGGCCGGTGACCCAGGAGATCCGTTCCGCGCTGGGTCCGTGCGATACGAACCAGCGGCCCTCGAAACCGAGGGTGTCCCACGCGGCCAAGGACTCCGGGCTGCCCGAACGTTCCGGCAGCTGGGGCTGTACGGCGTATTCGGAGGTGTTGTGATTGCGGACGCTGAACGCGGAGTTGGCGACGGCGAAGAACGCCCGGGTCGCCACACCGTTGAACAGGGTCACCACGAGCAGTACGAGCAGCAGCGCTCCGGCCGCCGGCGCCAGTTCCCGCGGTATCCGGACCCAGCGGTTCAGTTCCTTGGCGAGGAAGAGCACGATCTCGCGGGCGGTGCGGTAGCCGGCGACGACGAGTATGCCGATGGTGAGGCTCAGTCCGCCGGTGCGCAGATAGGCCGGGGTGGTGGTTCCCTCCATTCCCATCAGCGCGGCGATCTCGCGCTGCCAATGCGCCGACTGCACGAGCATGTACCCGGCGCTTACCGCCGCGCCGAGCAGTACCGCGGATTTCAGCGCGTACCGGACCCAGGTGGGTGGCGCGGGAATCCTGGTGAGGCGGGGCCGGATCCACAGCCGGAACAGCCATTCCAGCAGGCATCCCACGCCGTACCCGAGGGCCGCGTTGATCCCGCTGATCAGGCCCTGGAACATCCAGTCCCGGGGCAGCAGCGACGGGGTCACCGAGAGGGCGAAGAACACCGTGGCGACCACCAGACCCACATAGTTCAGGTCGATGATCCGCTCGGTTCGCTCGATCACCGCGACACAACGCGACCGCAATCTGGTCATCGTGTCGGCGGTTTCCAGCACCTGTCCAGTATGGCGGGCGGAACCGGCGCCGGCGGGTGGCTCGGGTCACCCCCGGCGTGGCACGCCCGCCCCGGAGTCAGGCATGACCGCCGAAAAGAGCCGGCAGGGTGTCCTCGTGCGCGGCCCGCAGTTCGGCCATGGTGATCGAGAACTGGCCCTGTACCTCGATCGAATCGGCGCCCTGATCCACCACACCGATCCGCACCCAGGGCAGTTCCCGGGCTGTGCACATCCGGGTGAACCGCGTTTCCTCCGAACGGGGCACCGCGACCAGTACCCGTCCCGCGGATTCGGCGAACAACATGACGAACGGGTCGGCGTCCTCGGGCAGCAGCACCCGGCAGCCGGTTTCGCCGGCCAGCGCGGCCTCGACCACGGCCTGGGCCAGCCCGCCCTCGGAGAGGTCGTGGGCGGCGCTGATCATGCCGTCGCGGGAGCCGGCGGTGAGCACCTCGGCGAGCAGCTTCTCGCGAGCGAAATCGACCTGCGGCGGCAGCCCGCCCAGGTGGCCGTGGGCGACCTGCGACCACACCGAACCACCGAACTCGTCCCGGGTATCGCCGAGCAGGATCAGCGTCTCCCCCGGCTCGAGGCCGAGCCCGGTGGGGATGCGGCGGTGCACATCGTCGATCACGCCGAGTACCCCGACCACCGGGGTGGGGAGGATCGCGTTCTCCCCGGTCTGGTTGTAGAAGCTGACATTGCCGCCCGTCACCGGGATGCCGAGCTCCACGCATCCGTCGGCGAGACCGCGCACGGCCTGCTGGAACTGCCACATCACGCCGGGATCCTCCGGGGACCCGAAATTCAGGCAGTTGGTGACGGCCTTCGGGGTGGCGCCGGTGCTGGCCACGTTGCGGTACGCCTCGGCCAGGGCCAGGCGGGCGCCGGTGTAGGGATCGAGCCTGGTGTAGTGGCCGTTGGCATCGGTGGCCAGCGCGATACCGCGACCGGTCGCCTCGTCCACCCGGATCATGCCGGCGTCGGCGTGTTCGGCGAGGACGGTGTTACCGCGCACGTAGCGGTCGTACTGTTCGGTGATCCACCGGCGGCTGCACAACTGCGGGCTGGCCACCATCTTCAGCAGCGTCTCGCGCAGTTCCTCGGCGGTTTTCGGCCGCGGGAGGTTGTCCGGGGTATCGGCGTTGAGGGTGTCCTGGTCGGTGGGGCGTTCGACAGGGCGCTCGTACACGGGTCCCTCGTGCGCCACGGTGCGCGGCGGGACATCCACCACGGTCTCCCCGTGCCAGGTGACCTCGAGCCGCTCACCGTCGGTGACCTCGCCGATCACTGTGGCCAGCACGTCCCATTTGGCGCAGACCGCCAGGAACGCGTCCACGTTCTCCGGGGTCACCACCGCGCACATCCGCTCCTGCGATTCGCTGGACAGGATTTCCGCGGGAGTCATATCGGCCGCCCGCAGCGGGACTCGGTCCAGGTCGATCCGCATACCGCCGTCACCGGCCGCGGCGAGCTCGGAGGTCGCGCAGGACAGCCCGGCGCCGCCGAGGTCCTGGATACCGACGACCAGCCCGGCGTGGTACAGCTCCAGACAGCATTCGATGAGGACTTTCTCGGTGAACGGGTCGCCCACCTGAACGCTCGGCAGTTTCTTGCGGCCGGTGCCGGATTCGTCGCCGGAGAAAGTGTCCGAGGCGAGCACCGAAACGCCACCGATACCGTCGAGACCGGTGCGCGCGCCGAACAGAATGATCTTGTTACCGGCACCGGACGCGAAGGCCAGATGCAGATCCTCCACCCGCATGACCCCGGCGCACAACGCATTCACCAGAGGATTGCCCTGGTAGGAGGCATCGAAGACGGTTTCGCCGCCGATATTCGGCAACCCCAGCGAGTTGCCGTAACCGCCGACCCCACGCACCACGCCGTCGACCACGCGACGCGTATCGGCGGCATCCGCGGCACCGAAGCGCAGCTGGTCCATCACCGCGATCGGCCGCGCACCCATGGCCATGATGTCGCGGACGATCCCGCCGACACCGGTGGCCGCGCCCTGATACGGCTCCACGTAGGAGGGATGGTTGTGGCTCTCCACCTTGAAGGTGACCGCCCAGCCGTCACCGATATCGACCACACCCGCGTTCTCGCCGATACCGGCGAGCATCTCGGCGCGCATCTCGTCGGTGGTGGTCTCCCCGAAATAACGCAGATGCACCTTCGAGGATTTGTAGGAGCAGTGCTCGCTCCACATGACCGAATACATGGCCAGTTCGGCATCGGTGGGCCGGCGACCCAGGATGTCCCGGATCCGCGCGTATTCGTCGTCCTTGAGGCCGAGCTCGGCGTACGGCTGCGGCGTATCCGGGGTTGCGGCGGCGGTGGCGACCGTATCGACCAGCTCAGTCACGGGATTACCAGGATCCTTTCGTAGGTTGACGCGCCGGCGCGCGCGGGCTCCGGTTTCCTGGCCTCGTGACCACCACACCACGGCTGCGTTTCGGCAGGTTCGCCGTGGCATATCGGGAGTACGGGGCAGGGCCGGAACACGGGGCCTCGACGGCGGGGCCCCGACAGGTTCGATCCAGCACGAATCTTACGTTTCACCTGCGCCGGGCGGGCTCCCGGCCCCACCTGGACAAGGACCGCGGCAGGCCGGCCGTTCATCGCCAGCCGATTGCTCCCGGTCGGCGTCGCCGGCATCGAGCGGGGGAACCACCGCCGGACGGCAGTGAAACGGCCACGCCGGAGGCGTTCGAACGGGTCGTCCCGGACACGACCTCCGTAAGCGGGCGGCCGGACTCAATCCTCGGGAGCGAGGAAGGCGGCCAGCGCCGCGGCGTAGGCGGTGATATCCGCGGCACCCATCAGCTCCCGCGCCGAATGCATCGCCAGCTGGGGCGCACCGACATCCACAGTCGGCATCCCGGTGCGGGCCGCGGTCATCGGACCGATGGTCGAACCGCAGGGCAGATCGGCACGATGTACATACCGCTGCATCGGGACCCCGGCCCGCGCACAGGCCAGCGCGAACGCTCCCGCGCCGACCGCGTCCGTGGCGTAGCGCAGGTTCTGATTGACCTTGAGCACCGGACCGCCGTTGATCTCGATACCGTGCGACGGTTCGTGCCGCTCCGGATAATTCGGGTGGGTGGCATGCGCCATATCGCCGGAGGCACACACCGAACCCGCCATCGCGGCCAGGAAATCGGACCGGCCGCCACCCCGGGCCAGCACGATCCGCTCGAGCACTGTGGGCAGCAGCTCGGACTGCGCGCCGCGGTCGGATTGGCTGCCGACCTCCTCATGGTCGAATACCGCGAGCACCGGAACCGCCGACCCCGGGTTGTCCACAGCCGTCCGGAATGCCTGCAGGCCCGCGTAACAGGTGCCCTGATTGTCCAGCCGCGGCGCACTGATCAGGTCCCGGCCGACGCCGATCACACGGCTCGCCGCCAGATCGTGAGTCATCAGTTCCCAGCCGAGCACCGCCGCCGGATCCACCCCGGCAGCGTCGGCCACATAGCCCAGGAAGGACGCGGGCTCACTACCCACACCCCAGATCGCGTTCACATGCCGCTGCGGGTCGAGGGCCACCCCGCGCCTGTCCTCGGAAAGATGGATGGCGAGTTGCGGAACCCGCAGGATCGGCTCGTCGATCCGCACCAACCGCTCGACGAGGCTGTTCCCCTCCCGCACACTGAGCCGCCCCGAAAGCCCCAGCTCACGGTCCAGCCAGGAGTTCAACCATGCCCCGCCGTACGGCTCGAGCCGCACCAACTGCCACCCGGCCACCGTCAGATCGGGATGCTGTTTGACCCGCAGATTCGGGCTGTCGGTATGCGCCCCCACCACGCGGAACGGCCCGGTCTGCGCGGGATCCGCCCAGGCGACGAGCGATCCGCCGCGCACGATGTAGTACCGGCCCCCGGCGTTGGGCCAGGGCTGGGTTTCGTCGAGGCGGACAAAACCCTCGGCGTCCAACTCCTCGGCGATGGTCCGGCACACGTGAAACGGGGAAGGAGACGAATCGATGAAGGCACACAGCCCGGCGGGCGAAGCCGCGACAGCAGAACTCGGCATACGAGTGACCTTATGCGTGCCGGGGCCGCAAGGCCGTCGGGGCGTCGCCGCCAGGCGCGTTCGATCCCCCTACCGCCAGTCGGTCCGCATCCGACCCCCCGTTTCCCGCATGCGGCCGGTCCACCTTGGTGGTTCGGGGCCCGTCTCGTTCTGGAGCGACCAGAGGAAGGGAGCGCAGCGACCGACCGGCGGGAGTGAAGAACGAGACCAAGG
>NZ_JBEYBT010000039.1:0-7766 GCF_040632335.1 Nocardia sp. NPDC019395 | reverse complement strand
CGAAGGAGCGCAGCGACTGAGCGCCGGGAGTGAAGAACGAGACCAAGGGGGCCCCGAACCCGCGACGCCGCAGGCGGCGCCAAAAAACACAGCACGCCGAAAACAGGGCCGGAACAACACCCACCGATGACGGCACCTAAAATATCCCCCGTGGTCCTCTTCTTCGAGATTCTGCTGATCGCCGTATCGATCCTCATCGGATGGTTCGGCCTGTACGTCTTCTACCGGCTGTTCACCGAATCATGAGTGGTCTCGCGAGCGAGGGTCCCGATCCGGCCGAGCGAGCGAGCGATACCACGAACGGCGAACCGGCGGACGATACGTCCGCCCAGAACGGAAACGGCCGCTCGGCGCAGGATCAGCCCCAGCTGAGCGGCGATCAGGCTGTGGCCGACGCGGCCGAACGTGCCAAAGCGACCGCCGGCCGCAACGTCCCCGTTCTCCCGGATCTGCCGCTGCCCGACGATACGGCCAATCTGCGACTCGGCCCGGATCTGAACCCGGCCATGCTGGCGCTGTTGCCGTTGGTCGGCGTGTGGCGCGGTGAGGGCGAGGGGAACAATCCCGAACGCGGCGATTACCGGTTCGGACAGCAGATCGTGGTCTCCCACGACGGCGGGGACTACCTGAGCTGGGATTCGCGCTCCTGGTTCGTCGAATCCGACGGCAGTTACGGCGGTCCGGACCTGCGTGAGAGCGGCTTCTGGCGCGTCGGTATCGAAGGTAACGACGAGGTGCTGGAATTGCTGCTCACACACAGCACGGGCATCGTCGAACTGTTCTACGGCACCGCACTGACCCAGTCGTCCTGGGAATTGGCCACCGATGTGGTGATCCGCAGCCAGACCGGCGCGGTGGTGGGCGGCGCGAAACGCCTCTACGGCATCGTCGAGGGCGGCGATCTGGCATATGTGGAAGAGCGGGTGGTGGCCGATGGACCGCTGCAGCCTCGGCTCTCCGCGCGCTTGCAGCGCTATATCGGCTGAAACCCTGCCGTGGCGCTCATGGAATATGCCGCGAAATGGAACGACCCCCGAGCCGTATCGGCGCGGACCACGATGTGAATACCGTGGATTCGCGGCCGATCCCGATCGGACAGATCAGGGACTCGGGGGCCGGGTGGCTGCCTGGAATTCGCTCAGCACATACGGGTGAACGGAATCCGTGCACAGCCGGCTACAGCGCTCAGCTGACAGCCACCTCACGCGTCCGTTGAATTTCCATTCGTTGGATCACCTCCTTCCTTGTGTACCGACGAATTTAGCCGCGGGCCGCCGGGGTCGGCAACGGAATTTCGCCGACGGCGTACCGGAAGTCGGCATCGTCGGGAAAAGCCGCCCGGACCTGGCCGGATTCGTCGACGGTGATAACCAGTCCGGCCCGATGCCCGGCCGGGAGTTGGTGCGTGACCACCACCACATCGCGGTCCGGTGCGACCAGCCCACTGCCGGTATCGAGCAGGGCGCACAACAGACCGGCCCCGGACGTGCTGTCCAGATGTTCGGTGGGTTCGTCGAGCAGCAGGGTCCGCGCGGGCGAGACCAGGGCACGCGCGAGCAGTATCCGACGCCGTTGTCCGCCCGATACCGCGGCGGCACCGCCGACGAGGCTCGTGTCAACACCTTCGGGCAGGTCGTCGAGCCAGTCACCCAGACCGACCGCACGCAATGCCCGCTCGGCGGCCTCGGGATCCAGGTCACCGCGGGCCACCCGGAGATTCTCCAGCACGCTCGTGCCGAACAGGTGCGCGTCCTCGGCGAAGAACCGGACCTGTTCGTCCGGGGTATCGAAGAGGCCGGCCCAGGCCATGAGCAGGGTCGTTTTACCTGCCCCGCTCGGGCCGACCACCACCACCCGCGGCGTCCGGGGGCGTTCCGGGATCTGCCATTGACCGTCACCCACCCAGCCGATCACCACCCCGTCGGCGCGGCTGTCGGCATACGGGAAGGGGTGCGGATCCCCGCCCGTTCCGAATCTCTTGCGGGTATCGGCCGATGCCGTCGCGGTCACCGTGACGCCGGGACGGGACGGCGCCGGCTGTTCGGCGGAGTGGTCCGGTGAGACCGCACGCAGCCGGTGTAACGCCGCCCGCGCGACCGTGATGGTCTGCGCCGCGTTCGGTAGCGCGCCGGTCGCCTCGAACGACGAGAGGGGTAGCAGCACCAGTACCGCCAGCGCCATCGGTGTCATCGCCCCCGCGGACCCCCCGTCCGGACCGTAGAGGGCGATTCCGATCAGCAGTGCGGCGAGCACACTCACTCCGGTTGCGAGCGGGGTGGCCGCCGCCGCCCAGGCATTACGCCCGGCGGCGCGGTCCTCGGCCACGAGGACCCGATCACCAGCCGCGACGGCGGTGGCGAGTGCACTGTCCAGTTTCCCGGCGACACGTAGTTCGGCGGCGTGGTCGAGAACGGTGAGCGCATGCGCGGTGAACTCCGCACGGTCCCCCCGCGCCGCTCGTTCGGCACCGGCCGCCGCCTGCGCGGACAGCCAGGGCGCGACGATGCCGGCGACAATGAGCGCGACGGCCAGAACAGCCGCGGCCGCGAGCGAGATGAAGGCCAGTATCGCGACAGCCATCGCCGCTAGGATCAGCGCCACCGCGATGGGAACGAAAGCGCGGACCACCACGGCACCGAGGTCGTCGATATCGCTGCCCACCCGAACCAGCACATCACCGCGCCGCAGCCGACCGGGCACGCCGGGACCGCCAGGTGCGGTGGGTACGGCCGGACCGGGTGCACCGGCATCGGAACGGCGAGTGAGCCACAGGGGCGCACGAGCGAGTGCCCGGTAGACCGAGGCGCGCGCCGCGGTCATCGAACGCAGCGCGACGTCGTGGGTGGCGAGCCGCTCCAGGTAGCGGCACAGCCCCCGGGAAATTCCCAGCGCCCGGACCGCGACCACCGCGACAGTGAGGTCCAATACCGGCGGCATCTGCCAGGCCCGGGCGATCAACCAGGCCGCGAGCGCCGCCAAACCGAGGCCGCTGCCCAATGCCAGTACACCCCAGGAGATCGCGACCACCAACCGCCATCGCGGAATCTCCAGCAACTCCCACATCTGGCGGGTGTCGCGCAGCAGCAGCCGCACCCGGGTCCATCGACGCGGCGGCCAGGAGGTGCCCGCGGCACCGCCCGGTCGGGGCGGGTGGCGGGTGGCTGAGCTTCGGGGTTTCATCGCGATATTCGGTCGGAGGTCGACGGGAGCGTGACGATCTCATCGGCGGCGGACAGCAGAGCCGGGCGATGGGCGACCACCACCACGGTGACACCGGTCCGCGCGAGTGTGGTGAGCGCCGCCGCCACCGCGACCTCACTGTCGGAATCCAGGTGCGCGGTCGGCTCGTCCAGTAGCAGGATCGGCCGGTCGGCGGCCAGTACCCGGGTCAGGGCCATACGCTGCCGTTGCCCCAGCGAGAGTCCGACCCCACCGGACCCGACCACGGTATCCCATCCGGCAGGCAGCGCCTCGAGCACGGCATCGAAACCTGTTACGGCACAGGCGGCATCCAGTTCGCTGAGCACCCGGGCCGCGCCACGCCGGGACGAACCGGCGACGGTGGCGCCCAGCAGTTCGAGGTTCTCCCGCAACGTGCCCGGCACCAGCACCGGGCGCTGCGGGAGCCAGGCCACGCGATTCCACCACTGGTCCGGAGGAATCCGCCGGATATCGACGCCGTCGACGAGCACGGCGCCCCGGGTGGGTTCGAGCAGGCCCAGTATCGCCTGCAACGCAGTCGATTTACCGCTGCCGTTGGGTCCGGTCAACGCGGTGACGGCGCCGGGCCGCAGCCGGGCGGTCAGGCCGTCCGGCGCGGCCCCGTCTCTGGATTCGACAGTGAGATCGCGCAATTCGATGACCCCACCGCGTGGCGCGGGGGCGGCCGGGGAGGCGAGAGAATCCGATCGGCGCGGTCCGCTCGCCACCGGAGAAGTCCGAGGTTCCCGGTCGTGGCCGGGGGCGCGTGGCACCGCCACTGAACTGTCCGGCTCTAGAATCGCGAAAGCCTTGTCCGCGGCCGCCATTCCGTCCTGCGCGGCATGGAAGCGCTCGCCCACGGTGCGCAACGGCAGATACACCTCGGGTGCGAGGACCAGTGCGACCACACCGGCGTACAGACTCATATCGCCGTGCACCAGCCGCATCCCGATCGCCACGGCGACCAGCGCCACCGACAGCGTCGCCAGCAGTTCCAGCACCATCGAGGAAAGGAACGCGATCCGCAGCGCGCTCATCGTGCGCCGGTGCAGCGATTCGCCCAAGTCCCGGACCCGGCCGCTCATACTCCGGACCGGGGTGTCCGCCGCGGTGCCGGTCTCCCGGCCGAGCGCGCGCAGGGTCGGCATACCGGCGAAGAGGTCCAGCAGTTGATCCGACAACCGGGTGGTGGCGTCCAGGGTGGCGCGGGCGCGACCCTCGGTGAGCAGGCCGATGAGGATCATGAAGATCGGGATCAGCGGGAGGGTGATGACCACGATGATCGCCGAGGTGAGGTCGTGGGCCGCGATCACCGCCAGCACCACCGGCGGCACCAGTACCGCCAGCAGCAGGGCGGGCACATAGCCGGTCAGGTAGGCGCGCAAACCGCTGAGTCCGCTGCCCACCACGACGGCGAGTTCGGTGCGCCGCGGTTCCAGCTCTCGCGGCGGAAGTCCGGCACCCCGCGCGAGAACCGCCTGCTCCAGTTCGGTGACGACCCGGGCGCCCGCCCGGTGCGCGATCCGCGACTGCCACCAGGCAGCCAGCCCGCGCACCGCGATCGCCACCGCGAGCAGTACCAGTTCGGCACTCCACGCACCGGCCGTGCGTTGCCCGGGATCGGTGATGACACCGGCCAGTACCCGCCCCAGCAGCACGGCGGAGGCCACGATGGCCAGCGTGGTCACCAGGGAGAGGCCGACACTGAGCGCCAGATATTTCCGGGCCGAGCGCGCGTACCGCCACAGGCGTGGGTCCACAGGCGGGCGGGCCATTCGGATTCACTCCTCGGTTGCGACGCGGGGCGAAAGCCCGATTCCGGGCGGGATGTGCTCGACACTGATGCGTTTGCGGAAAACCCAGTACGTCCAGGTCTGATAACCGAGGACGACCGGTGTAACGATAACCGCCGCCCAGCTCATCACTTTCAACGTGTACGGGGTCGACGACGCGTTGTCGACCGTCAGACTGAAGGCCGGGTCGATGGTGGAGGGCAGCACATCCGGGAACAGGGCGCCGAACAGCAGCCCGGAGGCGGCGAGCACGGTGAGCGCGGTCCCGGCGAAGGACCAGCCGTCACGGCCGGCGAACAGTGCCGCCGCCCCGGCGAGAAGACCGAATACCGCCAGCGCCACCAGAATCCAGGTCCAGTCCGTTCCGTGGGCGAATTGGGTCCACAGCCCGAAACCGCCGACCGCGGCCACCGTGGGCACCAGCAGCAGCCGTGCGATGCGCACCGCGTCTTCGCGGACCTCGCCGGCGGTCTTGAGCGCGAGGAATACCGCCCCGTGAAGGGCGAACAGCAGACCGGTGGTGAGCCCGCCCAGCAATGCGTACGGACTGAACAGGTCCGCGACTGCTCCGGTGAACTGCTTATCGGCATCCAGCGGCACGCCGCGCACGATATTGGCGAAGACCCAGCCCCACGCCAGTGCGGGCACCCAGGAGCCGATACCTATGCCGATATCACAGCGGGCCCGCCAGCGCGGATCGTCGATCTTGCCGCGGTATTCGATGGCGCAGATCCGCAGGATCAACGCCACCAGCAACAGCAGCAGTGGAAAGTAGAACCCCGAGAACATGCTCGCGTACCACTCCGGGAACGCCGCGAACAGCGCGCCGCCGGCGGTGATCAGCCAGACCTCGTTGCCGTCCCACACCGGCCCGATGGTGTTGAGCACCACCCGGCGCCGGGTATCGGATCCCTTACCGAGGATCGGCATGAGCATCCCGACTCCGAAATCGAAGCCCTCCAGCACAAAGTATCCGGTGAAGAGCACCCCGATCAGTACGAACCAGAATTCCTGCAGTTCCATCCCCGGCTCCTAGTAAGCGAACGAAAGCTGCTCGGCGGCAGATTTTTCCGCGGTGCTCCCACCCTCGGCCGACTCCTCGGGCGAGCGTTCGGGACCTTCCCGCACATAGCGGCGCATCAAGTAGAACCACACAATGGCGAGCAGCCCGTAGAGCACGGTGAAAGTGACCAGCGAGATCCACACCGTCGCGGCCGAATGATCGGACACCCCCTGCTGCACCATCAACCGTAGGTCCTGGTCACCCGTCGGATTGGGTACCACCACCCAGGGCTGCCGCCCCATCTCGGTGAACACCCAGCCGGCCGAATTGGCCAGGAACGGGGTCGGGATGGCGAGCAGGCTCAACCAGGAGAACCACCGTTCATCGGGTACCCGCCCGCGCCTGGTCACCCAGAATCCGACCAATACCAGCAGCACGGACCCCGCGGCCAGGCCGATCATGGCGCGGAACGACCAGTAGGTGACGAACAGGTTCGGCCGGTAATCGCCGGGCCCGAACTTTTCGTTGAAAGTCTTCTGCAGGTCGACGACGCCCTCCAGTTCCACCCCGCTGAACTTGCCTTCGGCCAGCCAGGGCAGTACGTAGGGCACCTCGAGCACATGCGTGACGCTGTCGCAGTTGTTGTGGGTACCGACGGTGAGAATCGAGAAATCCGGATCTACCTCGGTGTGGCACAACGATTCCGCCGATGCCATCTTCATGGGCTGCTGCTCGAACATGAGCTTGCCCTGTACATCGCCGGTGTAGATCAGCGCGACGCCCGAGATCACCGCCACCAGCAGGGAGACCCGTGCGGCCGGACGCCACATGATGCGGGCCTCGGCGAGTTTGCCGGGGTCACCACCGCGCGCGTTGCGGACCATCCACCAGCCGGCGATACCGGCGACGAAGGTGGCCGCGGTCAGGAACGACCCCGCCACCACGTGCGGGAACGCAGCGAGCGCGGTGTTGTTGGTGAGCAACTCGACGATGCTGGTCAATTCGGCCCGACCCGTTTCCGGGTTGTACCTGGCTCCGACCGGATGCTGCATGAAGGAATTGGCCGCGATGATGAAGTACGCGGAGGCGTTGACGCCGATCGCCACCATCCAGATGGTGCCCAAGTGCACCAGTTTCGGTAACCGGGACCAGCCGAATATCCACAGCCCGATAAAGGTGGATTCCATGAAGAAGGCCACCAGCCCCTCGAGGGCCAGCGGTGCGCCGAAGACATCACCGACGAACCGTGAGTATTCGCTCCAGTTCATCCCGAACTGGAATTCCTGCACGATCCCGGTGGCGACACCGAGCGCGAAGTTGATCAGGAACAGTTTCCCGAAGAATTTGGTCAGCCGGTACCAATGGTCCTTACCGGTGACAACCCACGCTGTCTGCATCCCCGCGACCAGCGGCGCCAGGCCGATCGTCAAGGGAACGAACAAGAAGTGGTAGACGGTCGTGATGCCGAACTGCCATCGCGAGACATCCAGGGCGTCCACACCGAACCTCCTGTTACTACGACATGTCGTAGTAACAGATTACGCGTTGCCACTCCCGAATCAATGTGTCCACCGACACGACATACCAAACGATCTCGCAACAATCCCCGGTCCCGCACAACCCACCCGCCCCGCTCTGGAGCGACCAGGACAAGGGAGCCCACCGCCCACTCGACCCCTCCCACCCCCTCCCCCGGCCGTTCAACCTTCGCGGGCGGGGCCCGCCCGGTTCTGGAGCGACAGAGCGAAGGAGCGCAGCGACTGAGCGCC
>NZ_JBEYBT010000038.1:0-10103 GCF_040632335.1 Nocardia sp. NPDC019395 | reverse complement strand
TCAGTCGCTGCGCTCCTTCGCTCTGGTCGCTCCAGAACGAGACGGGCCCCGAACCACCAAGGCGGACCGGCCGCATGCGGGAAACGGGGGTGGGGTCGGATGCGGACAGACGGGCGGTAGGTGGATCAAACGCGCCGAGGCGGCGGCGAGTTCGGTAATGGTGCTGCGGGTGCTGATACACCGCATGCACAGAAACGGGGGCGCATGCTCTGGACATTGCGGGGGTTCGGGGTTCGGGGTCGTTGGTGGGGTATTCGGGCTGGTCGGGATGTTGAGCTCGGCGGGATTCGCCCGAATCGGTGGCGTCGCTGGGGGTTCGGTGAATTTGTCCACTAGGCGCGGGCGTCTCGATAGTGACAGACTGCGCCGGTGAGGTTGATCGACAGCGACGGATACGGTGTGGAGCTCTCTGTTGCCGGATACCAGTTTCCGGACCATATCGATCCGCGAATCCGGTACAGCTGGCTGATAATCGCCGGTACCGCGAACTGCCCGGACGGGAACTGGTCCTTCCGGTGGCAGGCACTGACACTCGACGATGCGGTGGAACTGGCCGAATGGCTACGGCGGATCGCCGCTGAGGCGGAACCGTCCGGTGGCGAGGTTCCCGGGCCGGCCCGGCTGGTGTTCACCGAACCGAACCTGAGCTTCGCCGCCACCCCTGTCGCCGGTGCGGTGGAAATGCGGATCGGGCTCGATCTCGAATTCTCGCCGCCCTGGAACCGTCGCGCCGAGGCCGGGAGCCCGGTGGTGATCACGGCGCGGCTTACTCCGGCAGATATAGCTACAGCGGCCAAAGATCTCGGAACCGAGGTGGACGCCTATCTGCCGCCGGGTGGTCGTTTGCTGGGCCGCGCCCGCTGACCGACTCGGTTGCGCCGGTCCTTCGGCGCCGGGTGATATCGCCCACGTTGCGCCGGACCGTGCGCCCGGCTTATGAGCTGCCTCCCGCGGGGGTGCGGTCCGAGGTCCGGTCCGCCGGTCCCGCCGTGGCCGTGCGCGTTCCGTTCGGATGCTGTTTTCGCAGGTTGACAGCGAGTTGACCGGGTGTGACGGTTTGCCGGCCCGCGGTTGCCGGGATCCCGCGCCGGGTTGCCGGGATCCGTATTCGACCGCTACGACCGCGCTTGCCGGCGCTCTGCTGATCCGCTGCCGCTCCGACGGCGGGCACCCGTAGACTGTCGAGTGCCCCCACACCCGCCCGACCAGGGAGCGCACGGTGACCCTCGCCGATCGATCGGCCCTCAGCAATTCCACCGCAACCGAGGAGACGGAGAATCCGCCTCGTGAGGAATGCGGAGTCTTCGGAGTCTGGGCTCCGGGGGAGGACGTGGCCAAACTCACCTATTACGGCCTGTATGCGCTGCAGCATCGCGGCCAGGAGGCGGCCGGTATCGCCGTCTCCGACGGTTCACAGGTGCTGGTCTTCAAGGATCTCGGTCTGGTGAGCCAGGTATTCGACGAGCAGACGCTCGCGGCCATGCCCGGCCATGTGGCCATCGGACACTGCCGGTACTCGACCACCGGGGCAACCACCTGGGAGAACGCCCAGCCGATCTTCCGGACCACCGCTGTCGGATCGGGCCTCGCCCTAGGGCACAACGGCAATCTGGTCAACACCGCCGAACTCGCCGATCGTGCGCGTGAACTCGGCTTGGTCAGTCCAGGCCGCCCCGGCACCGTCTCGGCGACCTCCGATTCCGATGTGATGACGGCCCTGCTGGCGCACGCCGCGGCGGATTCGAGTATCGAACAGGCGGCCATGGAGCTGCTGCCAACCGTGCGCGGCGCGTTCTGCCTGACCTTCATGGACGAGCACACCCTCTACGCCGCCCGTGACCCGCACGGCGTGCGCCCGCTTGTGCTGGGCAGGTTGGAGCGCGGCTGGGTGGTCGCCAGTGAAACCGCCGCCCTCGATATCGTCGGCGCCTCCTTCGTCCGGGAAATCGAACCCGGTGAACTGCTCGCCATAGACGCCGACGGCGTGCGGTCGCTGCGGTTCGCCAACCCCGAACCCAAGGGCTGCGTGTTCGAGTACGTGTACCTGGCCCGCCCGGACAGCACCATTTCCGGCCGGTCGGTACACGCGACCCGTGTCGATATCGGCCGCCGGCTGGCAGCCGAGCACCCGGTCGACGCCGACCTGGTGATACCGGTCCCCGAATCCGGTACGCCGGCCGCGGTGGGCTACGCGCAGGGCTCGGGTCTGCCCTACGGGCAGGGCCTGATGAAGAACGCCTACGTGGGCCGCACTTTCATCCAGCCCAGCCAGACCATCCGGCAACTGGGTATCCGGCTGAAACTCAACCCGCTACGCGAGGTCATCCGCGGTAAGCGCCTCATCGTCGTCGACGATTCCATCGTTCGCGGGAATACCCAGCGGGCCCTGATCCGGATGCTCCGCGAGGCGGGTGCCCTGGAGATCCATGTGCGGATCGCCTCACCGCCGGTGAAGTGGCCGTGTTTCTACGGTATCGATTTCGCCTCCCGCGCCGAGCTGGTCGCCAACAACGCCGGCACCGACGCGGACGGTCCCGCGGGCGGACCGGTCGATCCCGCCGCGATGCGCGAAATGGTCGAGGGAGTCCGCCGTTCCATCGGTGCCGACACGCTGGGCTACATATCGCTCGACGGAATGATCGCCGCGACCGAACAACCCAGCTCCCGTCTGTGCGCCGCCTGCTTCGACGGCCACTACCCGATTCCGCTCCCCACCGAAGCGTCGATCGGCAAGAACCTCCTCGAACTCGGCGGCCGTTCCCAATCTCTGCTCACCGACAACGCCAACGCGAGCGCCCTCAGCCGGGGGTGAGTAGTGTTTGTCGGCGCGCGGGTTCGGACGGACCGCAACATTCAGGGCCTCGCCGAACTCGGCGCCGCCGGGCGTATTCGATCAGGCGCGTGTTGAACCCGCGAGGTCGCCGGCTCCGCCGAACCGGTCTGCCGGTCCGTTGTGGACCGGACCTCGTCAGCGCGGGTGCCGCAAACAAAACACATCCCGGAACACCGCGCGCGGGAGGCGCGCCATAGACTCTTACCAGGCAAATTATCCGCGGATTCGGTTTGGAGCTTCCCCCGACAATGACTGAGCAGAACGCTACCGGTGCCGGTGCCTCCTATGCCGAAGCCGGCGTGGATATCGAGGCCGGTGATCGGGCCGTCGAGTTGTTCGCACCGCTCGCGCGTAAGGCCACCCGCCCGGAAGTGCAGGGTGGACTCGGTGGTTTCGCCGGGCTGTTCGCTCTGAAGAAGAACTACCGGGAGCCGCTGCTCGCTTCGTCCACCGACGGCGTCGGCACCAAGATCGCCGTCGCGCAGGCCATGGACAAGCACGACACCGTGGGCCTCGATCTGGTGGCGATGGTTGTCGACGATCTGGTGGTGTGCGGTGCCGAACCGCTGTTCCTCCAGGATTACATCGCGGTCGGCAAGGTGGTACCGGAGCGGGTCGCCGAACTGGTGTCCGGGATCGCCGACGGCTGTGTCCGCGCGGGCTGCGCGTTGCTGGGTGGTGAGACGGCCGAACATCCGGGCATGATGGGTGAGCAGGATTACGACCTGTCGGCGACCGGAGTCGGGGTGGTCGAGGCCGACGAGCTGCTCGGCCCGGATCGGGTGCGGCCCGGTGATGTTGTCATCGCCATGGGGTCCTCCGGCCTGCATTCCAACGGCTACAGCCTGGCGCGCAAGGTACTGCTGGAAATCGACCGGATGGCGCTGACCGGGCATGTGGATGAGTTCGGCCGCACCCTCGGTGAGGAGCTGCTGGAACCGACCCGGATCTACGCCAAGGACTGCCTGGCTCTCATCGCGGAAACCGATGTCCGGACCTTCGCGCATATCACCGGCGGCGGACTGGCGGCCAATCTGGCGCGGGTGCTGCCACCCGGCCTGGTCGCGGAATTGGATCGGGGCTCGTGGAGCCCGGCACCGGTGTTCAAGCTGATCGCTCAGCGCGGTCGGGTGGATCGCGTGGAGATGGAGAAAACGTTCAATATGGGCGTCGGGATGGTCGCGGTGGTGGCCCCGGAGGACGTCGACCGGGCCTTGGCGGTACTCACCGCGCGCCATATCGAATGCTGGACGCTGGGCAGCTTGAAGAAGGCGAAGGACGCCGATGCCTCACGCGCTGTCCTACTCGGAGACCACCCCCGCTTCTGAATCTCTGGAGCCTTCGGCGTCGCGTGGTTGGGGCTCTGTTGCCCCCGCGTCTTCACCCGGGCGCTCGGTCGCTGAGCTCTGTCGCTGTAGATGCGGGGGCGGGCCGCGACCGTGAAGGTTGCTGTGTTTTTTGGCGCCGCCTGCGGCGGCGCGGGTTCGGGGCCCCCTTGGTCTCGTTCTTCACTCCCGGCGCTCAGTCGCTGCGCTCCTTCGCTCTGGTCGCTCCAGAACGAGACGGGCCCCGAACCACCAAGGCCGACCGGCCGCATGCGGGAAACGGGGGTGGGGGGTCGGATGCGGACAGACGGGCGGTAGGGGAATTAACGCGCCTGGCGGCGACGGCGGGGTCGGAGTCTTCGAGCCTGGGGCTTCACTCCGATGGTCGGTTCCACGGGATGCCGCGGTTCTGCGCTGAGTCGCTCGGACCCGGGGTACTCACTGGACTTCCGTCCGAAAGGGATGTGGTGAGCTATGAAGGCGACGGGTCGTATGTATACGACCGGTACCTGCCGGTGAGGCCGCAACCGGCCTCGAATCTCCCTGGGGATTGCGAGGATCGGCGTGTACGCGCTGAACCGACCTCTCGTCTGTAAGCCCACAGAGGAGAGAGTCGGACATCAGTCGTGGACCGGCGACCCGCTGGGCGGGCCGTCGGCCAGAGTGGTTCGGAGCCGGCGTTACTGCCAGGTGCCGTTCGGACCGGATCGCCGGTTCACGTCATCCACCGCGCGACTGGCGGGGAACGGCGCGAACCGGCGTTAACGGCCAAAGGGGAGGCGCATCGGCCTCCCCGGCTGTGCACCTGGTCAGCGACGCCAGTCGTCGTCGGCGTCCTCGTCCCACTTGGATAAGGCGTCGTCCGCGTCGTGCTCGTCCGAGATGACCCCGCCGCGCCGGGCGTTGTCACTACCGGATAGCTCGCGCTGAAGGCTCGTGAAGTCGGTCGTCGGCGAGCTGTACTTCAGCTCGCGAGCGACCTTGGTCTGCTTTGCCTTAGCCCGGCCACGGCCCATGGCTGACCCCCTCGCGTCACAGCGGGGCGGCCTGGGGATTGGTGGCGGCCCCGTTCGAATTAATATCTTCCTGACAGACACTTTAGCGCGTGTCCGGCCGTCGCGCTTCCACGAGTCGGCTATCGGCCGGATCGACCGACCGGTTTGCCGATATTTCGCCGCTCAGCCGCCAGTCGAGATTACCCCCGGTATGGCGCGGATCACACCCACTCGGTTGCCGCCGCCGAGTACCGCGGGGGCGGCCAGCTCGGCCAGTTCCGCGGACCACGCGACCCCCATACGCTGCAGAATCGCCATGGTCAGCGGGATTCTGGCGCGATCGGCGCCGTCGTCGATCTTGTATCCGAAGGCGCTGCCGTCGGGCAGCGCACCCGCGTGCACGCCGTCGGCGCCGATCTTGCAGAGCAGTCCGGGGACAGCACGCATGGACAGCAGATCGGGGCCGTTGGTGCCCGAAATCACCCACGGCCGCGCACGGAGTGCGCCGGCGATGCGGTGTTCGGGTGTGCCCGGCGCGGCAGTGGCGAGGGTCGCGAAGGCCCGCGCCAGATTGACCAGCGCGACCGGAACGATGGGTAGGCCGCACCCGTCGATTCCGAGATCGGATTCGGGTTCGCCGGTCAGCGCGATCACCTGGGCCGACACCGCCTGCTGCAGAGGATGGCCGGGGTCGATATAAGCGTCGGTCGGCCACCCGTTCACCGCGCAGGTGGCCAGCATCGCGGCGTGCTTGCCGGAGCAGTTCATATACCGTTTGGCGGGCTCTCCGCCTCGGTGGAGCACACCCGCACGGGTCTTTTCGTCCATCGGCAGGTCGGGTGGGCAGGCCAGATCGTCTTCGCGGAATCCGTAGCGGCGCAGCAGCCGTTCGACCAGTTCGATATGTTCGGGTTCACCGGTGTGCGAGGCCGTGGCAATGGCCAGTTCGGCCTCGTCGACCGGGTCGAAGCCGAGCTTCAGCAAGGTGAGCGCCTGGAGCGGTTTGTTGGTGGACCGCGGATAGATCGGCACGTGTACCGAACCGGCCTCGAAGGTCGGCTCGCCGTCCGGCCCGATGATCACCACCGACCCCCGGTGCACGCATTCCCGGAAGCCCGAACGCACCACCTCGACCAGGTCGACGCTCATCCGATGGCCTCCGATTCCGTGGCCGGTCCGTCCATGGGCGCCGCCGCGCTCGCTTCCGTGCCGCCGTCCGGGTTCGGCTTCGTCACCGGTCCGGCGGAGCGTTTCGCGTGGCGCGCGATCTGGGCACGGATTTCATCGGAGACGGTGGGCTCCGCGGCGAGCAGGAGTTCGAGTCGCTGTGGATCCGCGCCGGTGAAGATATCTCGGACGGTGATGCCGTGGTCGGGTACGTACACCATTTCGACGGGGTCGCCGGCCGCGACGCTGCCTTCGGTCAGGACCCGGAAATAACAGCCGGTGTTCGCGCGCCGGGTGAACCGCCGCACCCACTGCTGTTCACCCGACCAGTGCCCGAAGGTGGCGCACGGTACCCGGGGCCCGCTGACCTCGAATACCGCGTCACCGATGGTGCAGCGGGCTCCGAGGACGGCGTCGCTGAGCGGGAGACCGGTGACCCGCAGGTTCTCGCCGAACCAGCCGGCGGGCAGCTCCCTGCCGAGCTCGGCGGACCAGCTCAGTGCGTCTTCTTCGGCGTAGCCGTACACGGCCTGATGCACTCCGCCGTGGTCCCTGGTATTGCACACATGGTCCCCGTCGAGGCCGAGCCGTCGGGCCGGGACACGTCCCGTGAGCGGGCGTTTGTCGATGGCGCTGCGGCCGACGCGGCCCGGTACCGCCAGCTCCGCGTGTACGACGCAGACGGCCTGCACCCGGCCGGTATCCCCAACCCGCATCGGCGCTCCTCTCGGATCCTTGTGCTCGGTGGCGGGTCAGCGGCCGCGGAGCCGTTCGATGGCCTGGCGGCCGGGCTGGGGGCTGTCGTCGGCGACGACCGAGTCGGGGTCGATCGCGGCGGCCGCGGTACCCACAGTGAGCTGGGTATCGGCGGGAACATTGCGCTTGATCAGCGCCAGCGCGATGGGGCCGAGTTCGTAATGATCGACGAGGGTGCCCAGGACACCTACTGTCCGCCCGCCCGCGGTGACGGGGTCGCCGGGCGCGGGGCGTTCGTCGGCGGATCCGTCCAAGTGCAGCAGGACCAGGCGGCGGGGCGGTTTACCGAGGTTGTGCACGCGGGCCACGGTTTCCTGGCCGCGGTAGCACCCCTTGTCCAGGTGCACGGCACCGTATTCGTCGGGTCCGCCGATCCAGTTCACCTCGTGCGGGATGGTCCGTTCGTCGGTGTCCAAGCCGATCCGCGGGCGTGCGGCGGCGACCCGCAGCGCTTCGTAGGCCCAGGATCCGGCTGGTCGAGCGCCGGCGGCGGTGAGTTCGGACCACCGCGACATCAGCTGTTCGCGCGGGACGACCAGGTCGAAAGAGTCCGCGGTCGGCCAGGGCATCCGGCGCAGGAAACCACCGCCCGCGAGGGGGAGGGCCTCATAGGTTTCGGGCAACCGGTCCAGGCCCAGTGGCGCCGTCAGTGTATGAGCGAGCGGGCCGAGCAGGCCGAGCATCGCGTAGTCCGGTTCCGGCCGGGGCCGCGCATCGGCCCAGAACACCATCTTGGTGAGGAAATCCAATAGGCCGGGGCCGCGTTCGGCTTCGGTATCGAGCCACACCGTGCTCGCCAGTTCGGTGAGGACGAAATGGTGCAGTACACGGCCGTTGAGGTCGAGGTCCAGGTTCTCCGCGCTGCGCCCGTCGGCGAGTTCGGCGATGTGCTGACTGGTCACGGTGTGTAACCAGCTCAGCCGTTCGGCACCGGTGATACTCGCGAGGAAGCGATGGGAGCGATCCACGATCGCGATCCCCTCGATGGCGGTGCGTTGTTCGCCGAGCGGATCACCGTAGTGCCACGGGACCGAGGCGTCCGGAGATCCGGGCACGGCGGCCACGGCTCCCGGTACAGCGAGGACAGGACTGGGTGCGACGACCACGGACACGGCCTCCACTCTAGGAGCAGTTGCGGCCTGCGCGCATGGGCGGGGTGCTCACCAGGCGATTCGGGTCAATCCCGGGCGGGATGCACCGGCACCAGCGGCAGCCACCGTGCGATCTCGGGGGCCCGGCCGCCGGAGGCGTCGACCGTGCCCGCGGCGACCGCCGCCGCGAAGTCCTGTAACCCGGTCGCCAGCAGCAGCCAGGTGCGCGGATCGGTTTCCACGACATTCGGCGGATTGCCGCGGGTGTGCCGGGGACCTTCGACACATTGGACGGCGACGAACGGCGGCACCCGGACCTCCACCGAATGCCCCGGCGCCGCGGCGGCCAGCGCCCGGGCGGTACCCCGGACCGCGGCAGCCAGCTCGGCGCGTGCCGGGGCCGGCGTTGTCTCGTCCAGCAGCCACTCGCGCACCGCGGTCACCGCCTCTCGCACCGCGGCCGGGTCGGTTTCGGTCCGTCGAGCCATCATCGGACCTTAACGAAGGTCGCGACCCGGCTGGGCACCGTGTACGCCACCGCCCGGAATGCGTCATTCGGCAGAGATGGCATCGAGGCGACCTGACGCACCGACGAAGGTCCCCCGACCTCGAACGGGCCCGGCGGCGGTGCCCAAAGGGGGCCGAAACCCGCGACGCCGCAGGCGGCGCAAATAAACACAGCTTGGCCTACGCTCGTGCGCATGGTGGATCGAGTACTTGTAACACTCGACGGCGAGGTCCGCGACGCGGACCAGCCGTTGCTGTATGCCGACGATATCGGCGTCCTGCGCGGTGACGGAATATTCGAGACGGCGTTGGTCCGCGGTGGCACGGTATGCGCGCTCGATTTCCATCTGGCCAGGTTGCGTCGTTCCGCGCAAGCGCTCGATCTGCCCGAGCCCGATATCGGCCGCTGGCGGGCGGTGATGGAAACCGCGGCCAAGGAATGGGGCGCCGAGGACGAAGGGGTTATGCGACTGGTGCTGACCCGCGGCCGGGAGAGCGCACTCGGTAACCCGAAGGCGGCGGTGCGTTCGGGTGAACTGTCCGAAGCGGTTCCGGTTCCGACGAGCTACGTGATGGTCACGGCGCTCCCGCAACGGGTGGCCGAGTCGAGATCCGAGGGCGTCGCGGTAGTGACGCTGACCCGCGGTATCTCGATCGACCTCGCCCAGGCCGCGCCGTGGCAGCTGCTGGGTGCGAAAACCCTTTCCTACGCGACCAATATGGCCGCGCTGCGGTTCGCCGCCCGGATGGGCGCCGATGATGTGATCTTCACCAGTACCGAGCACCGGGTCCTGGAGGGGCCGCGTTCCAGTGTGGTGATCGTCCGGGACAAGCAGCTGATCACGCCTCCGGCGAAAAACGGCATCCTGCCGGGGATCACCCAGCGGGCGTTGTACGCCGAGGCCGAGCGCAACGGCTACGACTGCCGCTATGAACCGCTGTTCAGTGCCGACCTGTTCGACTGCGACAGTATCTGGATGCTGAGCAGTGTGACCCTGGCGGCCAGGGTGAATTCGCTGGACGGGGTGCGGATGTCGGCCTCGGAGTCGGCGGCGGAGATCGTCGAGATGGTGGATCGCGGGATCGAGCGGACCGGGGCTATCGCGGACTGGTAGTTGTATATCCGGCGCCGCTTTCGGCGGTGTGGGGGTGGGGGTGCGGTGTCTATGGCGCCGCCTTCGGTGTCGCGGGTCGGGGTGCTGTCAACCCGCATCTCGGAGTAGATCGTCCGTGACGGTAACCGCGCTCTCGATGTAGATCACCCGCGAAGAAGCGACAGGGAGACCACCCGCGAAAGAGCGAGAGGGAGACCGTTCGTTAAGGGGCGGGCTGTGATTTTGGAGCCGCTCCGCGGCTCGAGGGCGGGGCCCCGGGTAGCCCGGTTCTTCACTCCGGCGCTCAGTCGCTGCGCTCCTTCGCTCTGTCGCTC
>NZ_JBEYBT010000037.1:0-12827 GCF_040632335.1 Nocardia sp. NPDC019395 | reverse complement strand
GGGCGGTCCGGCCGGGGGCCGTCACGGCCAGAGTGTCGGCGACCTCGACACGGTCGGCTCCACGCGTCCGAACACTGTTCATCAATTGATGCATTATTGGACGGATGGGCGCGTCATCATCGCTGGTCAGCGATGATGACGACCGGAGTTCCATTCGGAAATATCCTATTTCTGAAGACCGACACCGGCCCCGGCGTCGGCCCGGGATTCCTCCAGTGGTCGAATCCGCGGCGCCCCGGGTCGAGGCGTGGAATATGGGTCGCCTTCGGGCGCGCGAGTGAGCAGAATGCGGCCATGCCAACGAACTCCGTGCCGACAAGAGCCCACGCCCTGTGGGAAGGGCTGGCCGGGGCACCGGTTTCATTCTCTTCGACCGAGCCCGTGGATGTGGCGATCTCGCCGCGAGCAATGATCTGCCCACAGGGCTGGGCCGGCTTTATCGTGCTGCAGGGGCGAGCGATCGTGACCGTGCCCAGTGCGTCCGCGGCAGCGGCTGTTCGCAGCGCCGTCGCAGAGTTGTCCGTCGAGGACTTTGCGGATCCCGGAATGCTTGGTCGTGTCCTTTGCCTGGAAGAAGTGCTGGGCCCGGCCACGCTGGCCTATCTCGACGAGCACGATTTTCTACAGGCGCCAACGGGTACGGTACCGGTCGATCGGCTTTCTGCCGAGCACCCCGACCTACGCCGGCTCGAAGTGCTGGCGGGTGAGCACGATTCGGAGGAAAGCGGGCTCCGTGAGATCACCTCCCCGGCCTTCGCTGTCCGGATCCACGACAAGGTGGTCGCTGCTGCCGGATATCGCATGTGGCCGAGCCGGACCGCCCACATGAGTGTGCTGACGGCGCCCGGGAACCGGGGGCAGGGCTTGGGGCGACTGACGGGTTCTGTGGCGGTGGCACACGCGCTGGAGGCTGGGTTGCTTCCTCAGTGGCGTGCCCGTACTCCGCAGTCCCAACGGGTCGCGCTCGCCTTGGGCTTTCGCGAACTCGGTGCCCAACTCAGCGCCAGACTGGGTTGATTGATTCGTCGAATCGGCGTTCTGGCACTCAGTGCAACCCGTCGGTGCCGTCCAAGAACTAATTGTTGCGGGTCAGGACGTTGTTGACATCTGTTGATCTCGCCCTGCCGTCGGTGGCAGGATGCTGACACGGGTGTTCGTGTCCCTGCCGTATGCAGTGAGTCCGAGTTAGAGGGCGGACGAGGAACCAGATACCCACCACGCGAGATCGCTACCTCAGGCCTACCTTTGTCCGCTGAGGAAGTCGACGGCGTTGTCACCCTGCTCTCATTCGCCGCTGGTACACGTCGGCCAACCCAACCGCAGCCTGACATCAGGCTGGTCACGGGTTTGGCGGTGTGATGTCCAGCGCGAGCGGACAAAGGATCTTCCATGCACGAATCTGAGTCATCCTCAGCTGTCCACGACTTCCAACATCGCGTCATCGATGAGTTCCGTTCGAACGCCGGCGTCGTTGGTGGTCCCTTTCAAGGCTCGTCTCTGCTTCTGCTGACTACCGTCGGCGCACGTTCCCGTCGCCGCCACACCACTCCACTGGGCTACCTCGACATCGACGGCAAACGCCTGGTCGTCGCCTCTGCTGGCGGTGCAGGCCGTAATCCAGCCTGGCTGCACAATCTTCGGGCCCATCCATTGGTGAGGGTTGAGGTCGGTTCCGAAACCTACCCAGCGACCACCGCCGAATTGACTGGTGCGGTGCGTGACCGCTTCTGGGAGGCGGTTGTGCGCAAGCATGTCGGGTATGGCTCCTACCAGCAGATGACAGCTCGGGTGATCCCCCTGGTGGAGATCCGTCCCCTCCCGCCTCGTCAGGGGCTCGACCGAGTGCGCGGGATGGGCGACTTCATGCGCGAGGTACACCAATGGCTGTCCGCCGAACTAGATTTCGTTATCGCCCAGGTCGACGCCATCATCGCAACTGCCGACGCCGTCACCCCTATGATGTTGCCGCCGAGAACGTTGCATGACCAGATGCTCGAGCGTTGCGTTACCTTCTGCGGTGCGCTCGAACGACACCACATGGGAGAGGACTTCGGCGCATTTCCGATGGTGGCGGAAGCCTTTCCGGCACTGGCACCGACGCTGGAAAAACTCAAGGCCGAGCATGTCGTGGTAGCCGAGATCAACGCGCTGATCCGTGAGCTGCTCGAGGGCTATACGCCCGGAACCAGTGACCCTCGGGCGCTGCGAGCCGAGCTGCACGGCCTCGTCGCCCGCCTTCGCGAACACTTCGCGTTCGAGGAGCACACGATCCTAGATGCCCTCAATGCCGTTGCTGACGCACCACCATCGCCCAATCCGCCAGCGCCTGACGCCGACTCGGGACAGTGACGAGATGACGCATAGCAACGCGCCGCTATCGATCGAGGGCCGTCGGCGTCTGGTGCAACGCTGCCAGAACCGCCCGATCGCGCACGTCGCGGCAGAGATGGGGATCTCGCGCGCCTGTGCTTCGAAGTGGGTCAACCGCCACCGACGCCATGGCGATCTCGGCCTGCTCGATCGGTCTTCGACTCCCCATCGGCAGCCCACAGCCACCGATGCTGCGGTCGTCGTCAGGATCGAGGATCTCCGCCGCACGTACAAGTGGGCAGCCGCCCGGATTGCTTTCGAGCTACAGATCGAAGGCATCGTTGTCAGTCGCCGGACAGTGTCTCGGCATCTTGCAGCCTTGGGCCTGAGTCGCCGACGGTTCATCGATCCAGATGGCGCGGCTAACCGGCAACCCCGCAGAATCATTGCCCGACGCCCAGGCCACATGATCCACGTGGACGTGAAGAAGGTAGGGCGAATCCCCGACGGCGGTGGCTGGCGAGCCCATGGTCGCGGCAGCAAAGAGGCGAAAGATGCCAACCGGCACAAGCGAACGAAAGGACTAGGCGGCTACGTCTATCTCCACTCCGCCATAGACGGACACACCCGCCTCGCCTACACCGAAGCGCTCGACAACGAGAAGGCCATCACGGCGGTTGCGTTCCTTCATCGGGCACGAATCTGGTTCGCGGCACACGGAATCACACGAATCGAGCGTGTCGTCACCGACAACGGAGCGTGCTACCGCGCTGACGCCTTCGCCCGCGCACTTCTCGGATCACGGCACCAGCGAATCGCGCCCTACACGCCGCGCCACAACGGCAAGGTCGAGAGATACAACAGGATCATCTCTGAAGAGTTCCTCTACGCCCGCACCTGGACATCGGAGAAGCAACGCGCCGAGGCCCTGGCGGTGTGGAATATCCACTACAACTACCACCGGCCTCACGGAGCCGTTGGCGGCCAGCCCCCGGCAGCCCGCGTCCCGCACGGCGTCACCAACGTCACGGCCTCATACAACTAATCGTTTCTTGAAAAGTCGAGCCGAAACCGGCCCCGGCGGACAAACGCCCAGGTCGACCGAAAACGCTGACTGTTCAATAAACGTGTCGCAAAGTCCGTCTGTTCAACAACAGCCAGTCGCCCTTTTATGTACGATTCGAGGGGTGACGGACACCTATGCGCTCGAACCGCTTTCCCTCGACGGCGACGCCCTGGATCCAGTAGGCGGGGGAGGAGCGCTGATCGGGTACGCCCGCGTCTCGACCCGGGACCAGAACCTGGACCGGCAGACCCGGGCCCTGAAGGCGGCCGGGTGCAAGAAGGTGTTCGCCGACAAGAAGTCCGGGAAGGATGTCGAACGCGAGCAGCTGTCGGCGTGCCTGGACTACATACGCGCCGGCGACACCCTCGTGGTCGCCTCCCTGGACCGGCTCGGCCGCAGTCTGCAGGACCTGATCTCGATCGTGGCCGATCTACGGCGCCGCGGGATCGGCTTCCGGTCCCTGCACGAAGCACTCGACACCACCACCCCCGGCGGCCGCCTGGTGTTCCACGTCTTCGCCGCACTGGCCGAATTCATCCGCGAACTCATCGTCGACGGCACCCACGAAGGCCTGGCCGCCGCCCGGGCCCGCGGGCAGCGCCTCGGCCGGCCACCAGCGATGAGCGAGGAGCAGATCCGGCAGGCCCGCGCACTGCTCACCCGACCCGACGAGTCGGTCGCCTCGATCGCGCGGCTGCTGGGGATATCGCGGACCACGCTATACAAGTACCTGCCTGAGATCTCCGATCGCGGGCAGCGATCGGAGATCGGCTAGCAGTAACTTCCTTCGCTTACTTCAATCGCCCTGATCTGGGGGGCGGGGAGAAGAAGGAAAGTACACCGAAAAGCACGGTTGCCGCGGCATCCCAGCCGACTAAGAGCCCGGCTGCGACAGCAAGACTGACAGCCAGTGAAACCGCGATGAGCGGATGCACGGGTCGATGAGGGTCGGGATCAGACGGAAGTGAGCTGTTTTCGATGGTGGATGGGGGGTCTACCCTCATTCCTTGGACCTCTGTTCAGTACGAAACGGACATTGGACTATTCCGCCTCCTTCACGACTTGCACTCGGGAGGAGGCTCACCCATTTCTGGGCGAATCCATTGGAGCACCGAGGGATGCAGGGGTGGATACACTTAGAATCGGTGCATGTCACAGGGATTGGGAATCGTCCAGCGGCGACTTCTCGTCGCCCTGTGCGAAGCTCCCAAGAACGGGGTCACATGCTGGGACCTTCTCTCCCCAGGGAGGCTCGTGGGGGCAGCCAAGGTCGTCGGGAGGAAAAGTCAGGAATCTCGCGTCCCTACGGCCACGCCGCGCAAGCAGGACAGTCTGCTCAGCCGCCGGGCCGCCATACTCACGGCTGGACTACCCCGACGTGAGATGATCGCTCGACTTGAGTTGATAGCCCAGTCCGTTGCGAACAGCACCGACTACTACTTGCTCGCCGACCTGGGTCTAGCCGAGATGCACACCCCTGCGCTGGAGCCCGGACATCCACGCTTGCCGGATGAGCGTGACCGCCTGCGGAGTTGGCGCGCCGCGTACAGGCGGGCGGCGCGTGCTCTCGCCGAGCGTGGTCTGGTCGAGATCGTCCAGACACGCATCGACTTCCAGGACCGCCGCCATTTCTCCACACCAGGGCGCGCACAGCTGGCCCTGCTGGCCCGTATTACCGCGACCGGCCGACAATACGTCGAGTTGCGGGGTATCGACCGCGTGGTCGTCACCGACCCCCACGACCGCCAGAACCGGTCCCGCAACACCCTAAGCACCCCACTGCAGATCGACAGTCCAGCTCAGCCGGAACCGTCACCGATCAACGCGGCCCGATCTCCCGCAGCACCACTGACCTCGGACAAACCCACCACGCAACCGAGTGCCGAATTCAGGCACGTGGACGTAATAGACCGGCTCACCTCGAAAGGATTCGGCGCCGGCCAGGCTCAGGCCGAGGTTCGAGCATGGCACCGCGAAAACAACGCAGCATGCGCGCACTGTCCGACGATCCTGGAGACTCGCTCGCCGAGTGGGTGTTCATTCCAGAGGAGGTCGCCGAGCTGGAGCAGCGCCTCACCGATAAGCACAGCTCCGGAGTCGTTGAACAGGACCTCCAGTGAGGGCCACTGCCCGAGGTTCCAGTAGTAATCCTTGGGTGGCGCCGAGCACCACGTGGCGGAAGAACACCCGCACGATTCCGGCCGGCTGATCGTCCACTCCGAACTGGTCAACTCCAGAAAAGGACCCGGCGGCGGATGGACTACACGAGCGAGGTTTGGGTGGCGAGGGTACCGTAGTGGACCTCATAGATGTTGGCGTGCTCCGGCGAATAATCGAAGGTATGTCCGAGATCTGGGAGCCGGTGTATGCGGTCGATGGCCGTGTCGTACCGGATCCGTCCCAGCTCTACCCCGTGCCCGGCGGTATGGCCGAGCCGTCCCCGCCACGGACACCGGCTCAGGCCCCGCCGTGTGCTGGTCGGCTCGCAGCCGTGCCCGGCAGTCGGCTCAGACGCGGTCGCAGTAGAAGCCCTCCACCGCCAACTTTTCGCCCGATCCGCTGTTCGGGTCTTCATCGACATCGGCCGAAGAGCAGTGGAAGACGTCACCCTTCTGCGCGTCCCGGATCTCGACCCCCTCCACACTGCCGGTGCGGGCCTCGCGACCAGCGTCGTTCACCACACTGCAGCCGAAGGCGTCCACCGGTATGCTCGCACCCTCCCCCTCCGGGAGGAAGAGTTGCTCGCAGGCGTACACCACACGGTCGGATTGCGCTGAAGCGGCCGGGACCGCCGCCCAGCCGAGCACTCCGAACACCGCCACCGCGGCGGCGGCGATCACGCGAGAACAACGCATGGCGACTCACTTTCGACAGGTCGAAGGCCCCGGCCGGTCGGCAGGTACCGCGGTAGGCAACACGGGCTCTCACACCGTAGAGGACGGCCCACCCCGGGCCCGGAAGGTTCCGATACCTCGGTGTTTCCGACCACCGAGCAGGGCACACTGTTCTAACTGTTCCATCTCATGAGGTTGGTTCCGCCGGACGAGTGGGGAACTCATCGGTGTCGTGCACGAGCCAGCGCAGGAACGCCACCACGTGAGCGTTCAGATTCGAATCGACGACAGCGACAGCTGCTTTCGAGGTCTAGGTTCGGCGAATAGCCGCTGTTGAGGTTCATTTATTGGCGGCCAGAAATCGAGCCTGGGTTCGATGGAACGAGAAAGGCCCCGCCGAATCGGCGGGCCCTCCCCATCTCCGGGCATCGTGTGCCGCACGGACAGTGCGTTGCTCTACCAGCTGAGCTACAGGCCCTCGAATGGACCCGACGGGACTCGAACCCGCGACCTCCGCATTGCCGGTAACTGTAGCAGCGGCCACCAACAGCTCGCAGCCCCGGCATTGATCCGGCCCCCGTCTATCTGAGGTGTACCCCAGATAGACATCCTCGCGGCGAGTCGTAGTGCGCCACCGCACTCAACCTCGGTATGCGCCGGAACAGGACTTCCCAGTGGTGTTGACGGCGTCGTGCTCGCTCATGCTCTGGATGGTGCACCCACCCACCGACAGGAGCCATAGCGCAACTTCCAGCGCAGGACAGGTCCAAGAGGTATTGCCGCGGGCCTGCGGCCCTTGCCACCGGGATACCGCGGCCGCTGGCGATGAGCGGGTACGGGAGGGGGTGGCTACGTCTCACCCGCTTCTATTTCACATCTTCGGTATCCCTTCAATATCCCTTCTGCACCCCTCTCTCCCCCTGCCCTACCCTTCCCCAAAACCATTCCCTAACTGCATAAATACCTCCCTCTCCCTAAATTCTTCTCCAACCTCTCGAATGTCGAGCCAGCCGGCCACGACCAGAACCACGCGACTCGATACTGGAGCGGTGACCAAACATGAGATGGACGACATCGACATCCGCGCGAGCCACCCGCACGACAACCCGCGACTGCGCGTGTGGGTTGCTGCCGACGAGCACGGCTATGGGCATGCACTGGCGGTGTTCGTTGCGTTCCTTCCGTATGCGGACTCGCCCCGCGCCTACGACCGCGACACGTACACCGTCACGCGAGCACGTCGCATGGGCATCGCCACGCGGCTCATCAATCACGCGACGGCAGCGCTCGCTGCCGAACCGATACCTCGCACACGTTGCTTCAATTGGATAGCGACAGAGGCTGGATACAACCTCGCTGTCAGCCTCGGTGCAGTTCACGACGAGGACCGGCCGCTCAATGTCGTGAATGCAGGCCTGCCGTATACCCCCTACAACCAGGCCAAAGCAGACGACAGCGGCTACCAGGCACTTCGCGAAGCTGCAGCGCGCCTGGGTTTGTCTGAACCCGAACGCTGACACTCAGGATCGGGTTCCGTGTGGTCGTTGCGTACCCGCACTAAGGCCGCGATATCGAAAGGCCGGAGGTCCGCCATGCTCGCCTGGCGCCTACCGCGGCAGCGGCACTCTCACTTCCTCGGGGGCCTTGTCGTCGCGCAGTCCCCGCCAACTTGGATGCCGTAGCCCTTCGCCGGTGTACTCGCGGTATTCGATATCGCCGACGAGCACCGGTTCCACCCAATGGACCTCGCCACCGCGGCCACGGACCACCGCCGCCAGCGGGAACAGGGCACCGGGGCGGGTGATCTCGTCGAGTCGGGCCCGCAACGCCCCGCGGGCGGCGAGGGTGAACCCGGTACCGACATTGCCGATATGCACCAGGTGCCCGGTGTGGTCGTGGCCTGCCAGGACCAGGGACCCGAAACTTGAGTGCAGGCCGCCGTGGCCGGTGGTCCAGCCAGCCACGATTGCCTCGGTGGTCTTGCGGAGCGGGGTTTTGATCCAGGCCCGCGACCGGCGCCCCGGCAGATACGCCGAGTCGATGCGTTTGGACACGATGCCCTCGAGACGGTTGTCGCGGGCCGCGTCGATCAACCGATCGGCGGCGACATCGAGCCAGTACGGTGGGGTCTGCACCGGCGCGGTTGTGTATCCCAGCTCCTGCAGCCGGTCCCTGCGGTCCAGGTACCCCAGCCCAGTGACGTCCTCACCGGTATCAGTGAGGACGTCGAACAAGAACAGCTGCGCTGGCACCGCCGCGACCAGCGCACGGGTCGGGCGGGAGACGTGCATGCGGCGCTGCAACCGCCCGAACGATGGCGCCCCGTCCGGGGTTTGGGCGATGATCTCCCCGTCCAGGACCAGCTCTCGGCCCTGGGCTCGTGCGGTGAGCTCAGTGGCGAGTTCGGGGTAGGAATCGGTGATCTCGCGCCGGTTGCGGCTGTAGAGCCGACACACCCCACCAGTGCAAACGACGATCGCTCGGACGCCGTCCCATTTCATCTCCACCGCCCACCCCGCATCATCCGGCGGTTGACCGGCCACAGCCAGCATCGGCGCCGGCACCCGGACCGGGGTCAGGACTCGGTGGTGCTGTCGACGGTCTCGACCCCGGCCGGGGCCGACTGTCCCGACTCGTCTGTCTCCGCCATGCCCACCTCCGCTACTCAAGCTGGATAAAGCCTGGTCAGACCGGACACTACGGGCACATCACGCGGAAACCGGGGCCGGACACGCGCTCCGGCAGTATCAGGCTGGGCACCAATCCGGGACCGGTCACCTACCGGCGGCGGGGCCCGATGTCCGGGAGATCTCGGCGAACTGCGGGAGTTCGGAGAGCGCTTTGGCGGTCGGGATCTTGGCGAAATAGCCGGCCCCGAACGCGACGCACATCAGCACGTACCAGAACCGTTCGGCGCCGGTCATGGTCGTCATCCCGAAGTCCTGCAGCGCTTTCTTGGCCGGGACCTTGGCGAAGTATCCGGCGCCGAGACCGATGCACATCAGCACGTACCAGATTCGTTCCCATGTGGTGAATGCAAACTTCTGCACAGCGTCCGCACCGTAGTTCATCGGTTCGCTCCCTTCGAGTGGCTGACGTGCTCATGCAGGGTCGAGACTTCCTCCGCACTTCGCCGTCCAACGATGCCGCGCCCAAGGTGAATGTTCAGAGACGACTCGCCGCTATCCGTGTCGATCCCCTCTTCTCGTCGACGGCACCCGCGAAGGCCGCGCAGCCGCCCGCACCCGCGCGGACCACGCCGAGCACAACGTGGCGGTAGGGGTCCCAGCACGACGAAGGACCCTGATCCTGGATGCTGACCCGGGACAGAACGAGAACCGGCCAGCGGCTACCTGGCCGGTTCTCGCGCTTCAAGGTGGCACACGCGACCGCGTGGATACCCCGCCCGGTCGGTGATCTGTCTCATGCGACGGCTGGGACGGCGGCCGCGCAAGAAGATTCAGCCTGCTGACCGGGCGTGTATTCTGATATCGCACCTTTCTCGACTGGCTGATGCGGCCCTTCCCATATGGGGGGCTGAGCAGCTAAGAGAGGAGGTGTGATGCCCGAGAACGAATCCCGGCATAGACGGAATACGTGGAGGGACCAGGCGGCGAAGTGGGGGCCTTTGGCCATCGCGATATGTCGCTTGATCAAAGAAGGCATCGATCAACTGCGGGGCTGATAGCCCGGTAGAAGATCAACAGTTCGGTTCCCTCGACTGAACTGGCTCGATCCGCAGTACCGCGAAAGCTGTTCCCGGGCGCGAAGCCCGGCAGGACCGAGAGCGAATCTCGGAGCGTTCCCGGCGCGACGCCGAGAACCTCCATGAACAGCGGCGCAGAACGCTCCCAGAGGGAGCGTTGCCCGGAGGGCAGCGTGAAGGCGTCCAGCCGTTGGGCGCCTTTAGTGCTTTCAAGGGTAAAGATGGGCATCAACCACCAGCACCGCGTCGACGCGCCCGGTCGAGAGTGTCAGTGGCGCGCCTGGTCGGGATACATGTGGTCGCAGTATCGGCCGATGTCGGCGTAGTCCTTGCCGGTGCGTTCGGCGATGAGCAGCCAGAAGCTTTTCGCGGTGGTCTTGTGCAGGCTGGTCCGCCAGGTGTATCCGGGCAGCGGATCGCGGATCTCGGCCAGGGCGCGGCTGGCGATGCCATTACCCCAGAAGCGCTTCTGTACAGAGACGTTGCCGATGTGCCCCCACCGGCACTCGTGGCAGATTAGGAAGAGGACCTTACCGATCTCCACATCCGGGTGGTCGCGATGGAAGAACAGGATCGCACGGCGCTCGTTCGCGTCGCCCTCGGTGAGCGCGGGACCGCGGTACTCGAACCGGATGGCGCGGTTAACCCGCCACCGTCGCAGTGCCCGGCCCGGATTCAGTTTTCGCAGGATCGGGTTCGTCGGTCGCGGCCATAGTTCCCGGGTGTGATCGGGTTCCTCGGACACGTTGTTTTCGATTGCCACGGTGACGGTTCCCCTCTGCTGTCCCGGCCGCCCCACTACGAGCCCTGCATCCCGTCACCATCGGGTTGCAGGGCTCTTTTCCTGTTCGCACCAGTTCTGATATCAGGTACATCGGACAGCAATCGCGTTCCGGCCGGTGACCCGCCACAGAATCACCAATTCACCTCCAAACCAGTTTGTTTCGATGCTGAGGCTGATGTCCGACGACGGAGAGTGGCGGCCAATCATTCGCCTCAGGAGTTCGTAGTTACCGAGTTCCCGAGTTCCCACCACTGATCGCCCCCTGACCCGGCATGTCCAAAAGAAGCCCGAAAACGCGGAGTTCCAGGTGCGGCGAGAAACCTCCCCGCGCCACCGGAGAAGACGTTCCAGGGAGCCTTGATGTTCAACCGCCGACTCACACCCTGGCGTGCCCCCACACGCCGCGTCCGGCCCGACCGGACCACCGCACCCAGGCGCACCGCGCGTGCGATTGCGGTAGCCGCCGCCGTGGTGATCAGCGCAACCACCGTCACGGCGACCGCTACCGGGGTAGCGACCGCCGAACCCGCCAACGGCGGCGCCTGTCCCCGTTGGACGGCGGTCCTGGTGCCTGGAACCGGGGAAACCAACCCCGGCGCCGACTCAAGCGCTGCCGTAGGGATGCTTGCCCCGATCGGTGACGGCCTGCGCGCCCGATACGGCCCCGACATCGACGTGCGCTCACTGCCATATGCCGCCGCGCCCGCCCCGTACCCACAGTCGGAATCCGCTGGAGTGCAAGCCTTATCCGGGACGCTTGCCGAACTGTGTCCGACCACACGGGTCGTGCTCGCCGGGTACTCCCAAGGCGCGGACATCGCCGGCGACACCCTCGCCGAGATAGGGCATGGCCGCGGCCCGATCCCGGACTCGAAGATCCTCGGCGCCGGCCTACTGTCCGACCCGAATCGGGACCCGAGCACACCCCAGCTCGGACAATCGGTCGACGGGCAAGGTATCGCCGGCCCGCGCGAGGATTTCGGCAGCCTGGGCGACCGGGTACGAACCGTGTGCGCGGTCGGCGACCTCTATTGCGCTACATCACCCGAAACCTCCCCTGCCCTGGCGGCGGTCGGGCGCGCATTCACCGGCAACACCGCACTGCTCGACGATCCCACCGTCGCCAGTTCGTCGGGTGTGCTGGATCCGGCGTCGGTGGCCCGGCAGGTGATCCTCGTGCTCGGCGGGCTGGCCGAATTCACCGCCAACCTTCCCGCGATCGGCGACAACATCGCACGATTGCCCCAGGCCGTGTTGGCCGGGGATATTCCCGGCGCGCACCGGATCAGCGGCGAACTCAACAACCTGTTCAGCCCTCTCGTCCAGGTTGCCGACGAGGTCGATCTGCGCCTGGTCGCTCGGGCTCTGTCGCTGGCAGCGCCATCCGACCCCAGTGGCTGGACAGCCGTGGCCGCACAGGTCGTCGATCTCGTCGCCAAGGTCGATCTCGGCCGGATCGCCACCAACATCGGCCTCGCACAAGAGGTCGCCTGGCGCGCCGTGGACAGACTCGCCGCCGGCGATCCCGTCGGAGCCGGCCTCGAGCTCACCGGCCTCGCCCCGGTAGCGACCGACCTCGCAGCAACCGCGGCGACCGCGCTCGTCGGGGACGGAGCCGGCCAGCTCACCGGTCTCGCCGCCGACCTCACCGCCCGCACCGACCCAGCCACCAGTGCCGCGCTGTCGGATATGGCCGACCTCGCCCGCCAAGGAGGCGACGCCGCCGAGTTCTTCGCCTCTGGTGTGCACCAAACCGGCTACGACCAAGGTGTCCGTGATGTTCTCGAATGGCTCGCCACCCGGATCGACTCGGCGTGACACATCGGTAACGGGACTGGTCAGCAGGGGCCCGGCGACCTCGCGTCGCCGGCCCCTGTTTGCCGTTCAGGAAAGTGCCGAAGATCGCGCGCCGCACGATCACGGCGTTGCCAACGGGGCCGTCAGGTTTCGCCGACCGCAACTAAGACGACGATGACGATGACCACTGAGCCTGCCGTAACCAACAGTGTTGGGCGGCCCGGGAGGGGGGGCCACACAGGGGGCAGGGGGGGGGGGGGGGCCCCGAGGGGGCTACCTAAACGGCCCGGCCCCCCCCCCACAAGATGAGCCGACAGGGGAAGGTCGGGG
>NZ_JBEYBT010000036.1:0-17930 GCF_040632335.1 Nocardia sp. NPDC019395 | reverse complement strand
GCCCGGTCCCATTCCGAACCCGGAAGCTAAGCCTGCCAGCGCCGATGGTACTGCACTCGACAGGGTGTGGGAGAGTAGGACACCGCCGGAACATAATTCCCTTCAGGGGCCCACATTCGTGGGCCCCTGAAGTGCTTTTCGAGGTAGATGGCCCTGGCCACCCCGACCGCTGGAGCAACCCTCGGCCGCGGTCAAGAACGTGTCGAGATCATCGTTGTGGTCCGGCATCGAATGTTATTCCGTACGGGGATCCACGATTCGGCGCCGCGGCGCCCAATGGCGGATATGCCGGGCTGTCCGGCTATGACCCTCGGCCGCAGCCATCTCCGTTGTCAGGGTAGTGATCGCAGTTGTTGTGCTGCTCGGACTAACGTTCGGTGGTGCGCTGGGTGCGTACTTCTGGGTCGGACAGCGTATTCGAAATCGAATGACCGTCGCCTATACCCGGCGTCGCTGAGCTGTTCCGGTCTGTTCGCCCGGGTTCCCCGCGAGGCGCCGTTCCGAATCGTGCTCGGGTAGGGCCTAGACTCTGCCGGATGCGACTCGTGATTGCTCGTTGCCAGGTCGACTATGTGGGGCGGTTGACCGCTCATCTGCCGATGGCTCGCCGGCTGCTGATGCTCAAGGCGGACGGGTCGGTGCTTGTGCATTCCGATGGGGGGTCGTACAAGCCGTTGAACTGGATGAGTCCGCCGTGCTGGGTCGAGGAACGTGAGCCGGATGCCGCCGCGGAACAGTTGAAGGCGCTCTGGGTGGTGAGCAACAAGGCGGGGGAGGAATTGCGGATCAGTATCGAGGAGATCGAGCACGACTCCAGCCATGAGCTCGGTGTGGATCCCGGTCTGGTGAAGGACGGGGTGGAGGCGCATCTGCAGGAGTTGCTGGCCGAGCATGTGGAGACCCTCGGTACCGGGTTCAGTTTGATCCGGCGGGAGTACATGACCGCCATCGGTCCCGTGGACCTGCTGTGCCGGGACGCGGACGGGCAGACGGTCGCGGTGGAGATCAAACGGCGGGGTGAGATCGACGGGGTCGAGCAGCTCACCCGCTACCTCGAGTTGCTGAACCGGGACCCGCTGCTCACGCCGGTGGCCGGAGTGTTCGCGGCGCAGCAGATCAAACCACAGGCGCGGACGCTTGCGGAGGACCGCGGGATCCGGTGCCTCACGCTGGATTACAACGCTCTACGTGGGACGGAGAGCAACGAATTCCGGCTCTTCTAGACTGGAAGACATGCCACGACGGAAACCGCGCAGCGAGCGTTACGGGGCGCCGCAACAATTGGGCACCGGACTGGGCGATGTCTACCGCCGGACCGAAACGGGCCCCGACGGTGACGAGTACGTGGTGCGGACGGTGCCCGGTGCCCGGGCGGTGAAGCGGTACCGATGCCCGGGCTGCGATCACGAGATCATGCCGGGCATCGCGCACGTGGTCGCGTGGCCGGCCGGCAGTGGCGAAACAGACCGCCGACATTGGCATCGTGGCTGCTGGAATGGCCGGAACACCCGAGGCATAACCCGTCGCTGGTCCTAGCAACACCCCTTCACAGCTGGTCCACGCCGAGAGCGGTGGTCAACAAGGGCCCCCGCTACGCCAGACGGCGGCGTCCAACACTGTGCGTTTCCGGAGCGTCCAGCGGAGTTCGCGCAGCGACCGACCGCCGCGAGTGAAGAGCTGGTTGACAGGCCCCGACTCGGGGGCCGCCCGAGGCGACGCCGCAGCACACCGGACATGAGGAAGGCCGCCCCCGTGGGGGCGGCCTTCGGCGTGATTTGTCGTGTCGCCGTTTACGTTCCGACAGCAGCTCTGGTCGAGCTCAGTTGCTGATGTCGGCGTTCTCGCGATCTTCCTCGACGATATCGTCCGACTCGTCCTCGTTGCCGACCTCGGGGATCGCCTTCTGGCGCGAGCCGGAAACCGACTTGTTCTGACCACTGCCGATGGACTTACGGGGCTGTTCGGGGACACCGTCGAGCAGTTCGCTCTCGCGGTTCACGGCGGCGAGCATGGCGGGTACCGAATCGAGCTGGCCACGGATGCCGAGCAGCTGGGCCAGGACCCGGCCGCGCAGGACCCGCATCTCCTCTGCCAGTTCCTTGGCGTGCGCGATCTTGCGCTCGGAGGTCTGGGTGGCGGAGGTGATGAGGCGGTTGGCCTCGTCGGTGGCGTCCTTGATGCGCTGTGCGGCCTCGGCGCGGCTGGTGGCCTCGAGCTCCTCCATGGCGCGGGTCAGCTTGGTGCGCCGCTCGGCCATGGTGACCTCGAAGTCCTGCTGCGTCGCCTTGCGCTTGGCGTCGGACTCCTTGGCCAGGCGTTCGGACTCGGCCTGGGCGGCTTCGATGATCTTGGCGGACTCGGTACGAGCGTTGGCGACGGTCTGCTCGTACTCGATTTCGAGAGCTTCGCGCTTCTCTTTGGTCTCGGCGAGCAGCGATTCGTACTTGCCGCGCATCTCCGTGGCCTGCTGCTCGGCGATGGACACCATCTCCGCGGCCTCGGCCTGCGCGAGCGCACGAACTTCGGACGCCTCGTCGGAAGCCAGTCGCAGCATCCGGGAGATACGATCGCTCATCCCTTCCGCGGTGGTCGGCGGGACGGACAGCCGGTCGACTTCCTTACGGAGCTCGTCGATTTCGTCGCGGGCATCCTCCAGCTGACTGGCGAGGTTGCGGGCCTGGGCGGCAGCGGCATCGCGGTCGGTGGCGGTGACCCGCAACTCGGCATCGAAACGGTCGAAATAGTTACGTACCTCGTCTTGCGCATAACCCTTGCGCACGACGGTGAAGGGCAGCGCAACGAAGCGATTGCGATCGGACTCGGGTGACGACATGGCCAACAAACTACAGCCTGAGACCGGCGCATGGTGAGTCGACCGGGAATGTTATCGGAGCTACTCCTTACAGTCCGATTACGATACTAGTGCGTAACATTCGGATCTGGTTCCAGTAACTCGACCAGCACACCGCCAGCATCCTTCGGGTGGACGAAGTTGATCCGGGAATCGGCGGTTCCGCGACGCGGCGCCTCGTACAGCAGACGGATCCCGCGATCGCGCAGATATGCGGAAACGGCGTCGATATCGGTGACTCGGAAGGCCAGTTGCTGCAGACCGGGGCCGCTGCGGTCGATGAACTTGGCGATGGTGGACGTTTCGTCGAGCGGAGCCAGCAACTGCAGAGCAGTCGAATCGTCCTCGGCGGCGGGGGCGGACAGCATCGCCTCCTGGACGCCCTGTTCCTCGTTGACCTCCCGGTGGGTTTCGACCAGGCCGAGAGTCTCGGCGTACCAAGCCACGGCCGCGTCCAGGTCGGGTACGGCGATGCCGACGTGATCGACTGCGACGACGTAGTCGGCAGGGATGAATTCTGATGACGGGGTAGCGGTGCTCACCCTTCGAACGTAGCGCGTTCCGGCGCCGCGTTCGCCTGTGCCCACCCAGAACGCGGTCGATCGAGGGCAGCTGCCTTCAAATATTCGCGGGTGATCCGGGCATACCTCTGCTCGGTTCTCGTGCGCCCGCAGGTTACCGTGAAGTAGTCCGCACGGCGCGTCCACGACGCGCCGAGGTCGCTGTTGTACCGAACTGGGCTCCGGCACCGCTGGGAGATACGTGGAAACCATCTCCCGGACCGATCACATGGCTGGTCGGGGCCCGCCCCGGTCTGGAGCGACCAGAGGGAGGGAGCGCAGCGACCGACCGGCGGGAGTGAAGACCGGGGTTAATAGGGCCCCGACCCCGCGCCGCCGGAGGCGGCGCCATAGACACAGGAGGTTCGTCGTGACCAACTCCGTGATCGTGTCCGGTGCCCGTACTCCGATCGGCCGCCTGCTGGGCGGTTTGAAGGGTTTCAGTGGCTCCGATCTCGGTGGCTTCGCAATCGCCGCCGCGTTGGAGAAGGGCGGTGTCCGCGGCGACCAGGTCGACTACGTGATCATGGGTCAGGTGCTCACCGCGGGGGCCGGGCAGATTCCGGCTCGGCAGGCCGCCGTCGCCGGCGGTATTCCGATGGATGTCCCGGCGCTCACCCTGAACAAGGTGTGCCTGTCCGGTATCAACGCCATCGCCCTTGCGGATCAGCTGATCCGGGCGGGGGAGCACGAGATCGTGGTCG
This sequence comes from Nocardia sp. NPDC019395, assembly GCF_040632335.1. Classification (NCBI taxonomy): domain Bacteria; kingdom Bacillati; phylum Actinomycetota; class Actinomycetes; order Mycobacteriales; family Nocardiaceae; genus Nocardia; species Nocardia sp. NPDC019395. The sequence continues at coordinate 13,815 of NZ_JBEYBT010000036.1, read as the reverse complement.
CCGGCGGTCAGGAGTCGATGAGCCGCGCCCCGCATATGCTCGAAAAGAGCCGGGAGGGTTTCAAATACGGCGATGTGACGCTGCGCGACCATATGGCCTACGACGGCCTGCACGATATCTTCACCGACCAGGCGATGGGCGCGCTCACCGAGCAGCGCAACGGCAAGGATCCGATTGCCCGGGCCGATCAGGACGCTTTCGCCGCGGCCTCGCATCAGCGGGCCGCCGCCGCATGGAAGAACGGGGTGTTCGACGACGAGGTGGTGCCGGTCGAGGTGCCGCAGCGTAAAGGCGACCCGGTGCTGTTCCGGCAGGACGAGGGGATCCGCGCCGACACCACCGCCGAGTCGCTGTCGAAGTTGCGTCCCTCGTTCAGCAAGGACGGCTCGATCACGGCCGGGTCGGCCTCGCAGATCTCCGACGGCGCCGCGGCAGTCGTGGTGATGAGCAAGGCCAAGGCGCAGGAGCTCGGGTTGAGCTGGATCGCCGAGATCGGTGCGGCCGGTGTGGTGGCCGGGCCGGATTCGACACTGCAGGATCAGCCGGCGAATGCCATTGCGAAGGCGTGCGCCAAGGAAGGCATCGCGCCGGCCGATCTGGATCTGGTGGAGATCAACGAGGCATTCGCGGCGGTGGGTATCGCCTCGACCCGCAAGCTCGGTATCGACCCGGAGAAGGTGAATGTCAACGGTGGCGCCATCGCCGTCGGGCATCCGCTCGGGATGTCGGGCGCACGGATCGTGCTGCATCTGGCGCTGGAGTTGAAGCGGCGCGGTGGTGGGGTCGGTGCGGCGGCGCTCTGCGGTGGCGGCGGTCAGGGCGATGCGCTGATCATCAAGGTCTGAACGTCCGGTATGACCGGTGTGACCGGTTCGACTACGACGGCGTGTAGTGGCTGAGGCACAATGGTGCGCATGAACTTTCTTGGTCTGCGCACCACTGCCGGCCGGTTCCGCTTCTTCGCCGTGCTCGAGGCTATTTCCTGGGCGGGGTTGCTGATCGGGATGGCCTTCAAGTACCTGCCCGAAGAGGGCAACGAAATCGGCGTGAAGATCTTCGGTCCGGTACACGGCACCATCTTCATTCTGTTCGTGCTGGTCGCGCTGCTGGCGTCGCGTGAGTTCGAATGGAACTGGAAGACCACCGTGCTGGCACTGCTGTCCAGCATTCCGCCGTTCTTCACGGTGCTGTTCGAGGTGTGGGCCGTGCGCAGCGGCAAATTCGCCGAAGCGGGTGCGCCCGGTGGCACCGAGTCCCCGAAGACTCTCGCCGCCTCGTCGTGACAGACTGGAACCTGTGACTCGACCAGCATCTCGCCGTCCTTCACCAGCCGCAGCCGCCGCCATGTCCGGGGCGGTCGATCTGTCCGCCCTGAAACAGCCGCCCGCGGGTGCGGGGGCCGACGTCGGCGACCATACGGTCACCGAGGCGGATTTCGAGGCCAAGGTTCTGCGCCGCTCCAGCCAGGTACCTGTCGTGGTGGCGCTGTATTCACAGCGCAGCCCCGGCAGTATCGAGCTGGTGCAGCTGCTGGAACGGCTCGTGGGCGAGGCGAACGGCACCTGGGATCTGGCCGCCGTCGAAGCCGAGAGCAATATGCGGATCGCGCAGGCGTTCGGCGTGCAGGGCATTCCGACCGTGATCGCCGTCGCGGGTGGTCAGCCGCTGGCCGATTTCCAGGGCGGGCAGCCCGAGGATCAGGTCCGGCAATGGCTGGCCGCTGTCGTTCAGGCGGTGGAGGGCAAGCTCGAAGGAGACCCGGACGCCGAACCGGCCGAGCAGCCCGTCGACCCGCGTTTCGCGGCCGCCGAGGCATTGCTCGAACAGGGCGACCTCGCGGGCGCGCAGTCGGCCTACGAATCGATCGTGTCCCAGGAACCGGGTAATACCGAGGCCAAAGCGGCACTGCGTCAGGTGAAGTTCCTGGCGCGGGCCCAGGAGCTGCCGGAAACGGCGATCGCGACGGCCGACGCGGATCCGGCGAATATCGCCGCCGCGCTGGACGCCGCCGATGTGGAGATGTTCCAGCAGCGTCCCGAGGCGGCGTTCGATCGGCTGATCGGATTGATCAGCCGGACCTCGGGTGACGAACGCACCACCGTGCGTACCCGGCTGGTGGAACTGTTCGAGTTGTTCGATCAGGCCGAACCTTTTGTCGTCGCGGCCCGCCGCAAACTGGCGACGGCCCTCTACTGACTCCCGCCGGGGCGCTGGGTCAGCCAGATGACGCTGAGCGGGCCCAGCGTGAGCCCGGCGGATGCGGGCCGGTCGTGCAGGGTGGTGGGTTCGGCGTGGACCACGCCGAGGTTTCCCGCGCCGGTTCCGCCGTATTCGAGCGCGTCGGTGTTCAGGATCTCGAACCAGTCACCCGCCTGGGGCAGGCCTATCCGGTAGTCGGCGTAGGTGCTACCGGAGAAGTTGCAGACGCAGGCCACGGTGCTGCCGTCGGAGGCATGCCGCAGGAACGCCAGCACATTGGACTCCCGGTCGTCACTGGTGATCCAGGAGTGGCCGCCGGGCGTGGTGTCCTGGCTCCACAGCGCCGGCTGCGCGCGGTAGACATTGTTGAGGTCGGCGACCAGTAGCTGGATCCCGCGGTGCAGCGGATTGTCCAGCTCGTGCCAGTCGAGGCTGTGGTCGTGCCACCACTCGCGGAAGTGGCCGAACTCCTGGCCCATGAACAGCAGTTGTTTACCGGGGTGGGCCCACATATAGGCGAGTAGCGCCCGCACACCCCCGGCTTTGGCGAATTCGTCGCCGGGCATCCGGGTCCACAGCGTCCCCTTCCCGTGCACGACTTCGTCGTGGCTGATGGGTAGCAGGTAGTTCTCGCTCCACGCGTACATGAGCGAGAAGGTGATCTCGTTGTGGTGCCAGATGCGGTGTACCGGATCGCGGCCCAGATAGCCCAGCGTGTCGTGCATCCAGCCCATATTCCATTTCATGCCGAAACCCAGACCGCCCACCTCGGTGGCCCGGGTGACACCGGGCCAGGTGGTGGATTCCTCGGCGACGGTCAGCACACCCGGATACGAACCGTGCAGGCTGTCGTTCAATTCGGTGAGGAAAGCGACCGCCTCCAGATTTTCGCGACCACCGTGGATATTCGGCTCCCAGCCGCCGGCGGGCCGGCCGTAGTCCAGATACAGCATGGCGGCGACCGCATCGACCCGCAGACCGTCGATATGGAACTCCTCGATCCAATAACGGGCGTTGGCGACCAGGAAATTGCGGACCTCCGGGCGGCCGTAGTCGAAAACATAGGTGCCCCACGCAGGTTGCTCGCCGCGGCGGGGATCCGGGTGCTCGTAGAGCGGGGTGCCGTCGAAGCGGGCCAGCGCCCAGGCGTCGCGGGGGAAATGTGCCGGCACCCAGTCGAGGATGACGCCGATGCCGTCGGCGTGCAGGCGGTCGACGAAGGCGCGGAAATCGTCGGGGCTGCCGAACCGCGCGGTCGGGGCATAGTAGGAGGTGACCTGATACCCCCACGAACCACCGAAAGGGTGCTCGGCGATGGGCAGGAGTTCCACGTGGGTGAAACCGAGGCGGCGCACATAGTCGCTGAGCCGGTCGGCCAGCTCTCGGTAGGAGAGGCCCGGCTGCCAGGATGCGAGATGGACCTCGAAGACACTCATCGGTGCCCGGGCCGGGTCGGTGTGGGATCGGGTGGTGAGCCAGCGCTGGTCGGTCCAGTGATGGGTGCTCTCGGCGACGACAGAAGCGGTGGCGGGCGGGAGTTCGGTGGCGAAAGCGAGCGGGTCCGCGTGGTCGGCGACGCGGCCGTCGGCGCCGTGCACGCGATACTTGTATCGGTCACCGGGCGCGGCGCCGGGTACGAAAACCTCCCACACACCGGACTGTCCGAGCGCGCGCATCGGCCAGGTGCCGCCCTGCCAATGGTCGAAATCGCCGAACACCGTGACACCGCGGGCGTTCGGGGCCCATACCGCGAACGACACCCCGGTGACCTCGCCGTCCAGCCCTGGGTAGCGCCGCGGATGCGCGCCGAGTACCTCCCACAACCGCTGATGGCGGCCTTCGCCGATCAGATGCAGATCGAGCTCGCCGAGAGTCGGCAGGTTGCGGTAGCCGTCCGCGAGAACGGTGGCCGGATGATGCGGGTAGGTGGTGACGACGCGGTAATCCAGCAGTTCGGGGTACGGGAGGGCGGCGGCGAAAACTCCGTGACCCAGGGACTCCAGCCGGTGCTGTGTGCCACCGACCAGGATCGAGACCGATTCCGCTTCCGGCCGCAGCACCCGGACGACCGTGCCGTCCGGACCGGGGTGGGCGCCGAGAACCGTATGCGGGTCGGGGTGGTTGCCCGCGGCCAGCAGCAGCAGATCCCGCCGATTCACCGTGACCTCATCCGAAGGACCGCCGGTAGGCCAGTCCGGCGCGGGCGTGATGCGGAACCGGGGGCAAGGCGATGATATGGGCGACCGCGCGGGCCGGGTCGAGCCGGATGTAGTTGGTCTGGGCCCAGTGGTACTGCTCGCCGCTTATCTCGTCGTGGACGACCGGGTGGTCGTGCCATTCGCGGCCGATGGCGGGCATATCCAGCGAGAGCATGCCCTGTTCGGCGGTGAACGGATTGAGATTCAGTACGACCAGGACGGCATCACCGGTCGCGGGGTCGATCTTCGAATACGCCAGCAGATTGTCGTTGTCGATGTGATGGAAATGCAGACAGCGCAGCTGCCGCAGCGCCGGATGGCGGCGGCGGATCTCGTTGAGCCGGGTCAGCCAGGGTTCCAGCGATTCGCCGCGGGCGCGGGCCTCGGCGAACGGACGGGGGCGCAGCTCGTACTTCTCCGAATCCAGATACTCCTCGCTGCCGGGGCGCACTGGCTGGTGTTCGTACAGTTCGTAACCGGAATAGACGCCCCAGCTCGGGGCGAGGGTGGCGGCGAGCGCGGCGCGCACGGCGAACATGCCCGGGCCGCCGTGCTGGAGGCTTTCGTGCAGGATATCCGGGGTGTTCACGAACAGGTTGGGTCGCGCCTCGTCGGCTTTGGCGGCGAGTTCGCTGCCGAACTCGATCAGTTCGTGCTTATGGGTGCGCCAGGTGAAGTAGGTGTAGGACTGGCTGAAACCCCGCCGGGCCAGACCGTACAGGCGGGCCGGATAGGTGAACGCCTCTGACAGCAGTACCACGTCGGGGTCGGTGCGGCGGACGGCGGTGATCAGCCATTCCCAGAAATCGGCGGGTTTGGTGTGCGGGTTGTCGACACGGAAGATCTTCACGCCCAACCCGATCCAATACCGCACCACCCGTAGCACCTCGGCGTACAGGCCGTCGGGGTCGTTGTCGAAATCGAGCGGGTAGATGTCCTGGTATTTCTTCGGCGGGTTCTCGGCGTAGGCGATCGTGCCGTCCGGCAGGGTCGTGAACCATTCGGGATGGGCGGTGACCCACGGGTGGTCGGGCGCGCACTGGAGGGCCAGATCCAAGGCGACCTCGAGGCCGAGCTCGGCCGCGGCGCGGACGAACGCCGAGAAATCGGCCTCGGTACCGAGCTGCGGATGGAACGCGTCGTGCCCGCCCTCGGCCGACCCGATCGCCCACGGTGAGCCGACCTCGCCGGGACCGGCGGTGAGCGCGTTGTTGCGGCCCTTGCGATTCACCCGGCCGATCGGATGGATCGGTGGCAGATAGGCGACATCGAACCCCATCGCCGCGATCCGCGGCAGATCGGCGGCCGCGGTGGCGAAGGTGCCGTGCACCGGATCGCCGGCGGTATCGCGACCACCGGTCGAACGGGGGAAGAACTCGTACCACGCGCCGGTCAGGGCGCGGGTACGTTCGACCAGAACCGAGAACTGCCGGCCACGGGTGACCAGATCCCGCAGCGGGTCGGCCCGCAGGATCTCCGCGACTTCATCGGTGAACGCCGGAGCGACCCGCGCGGGCAGCGGTTCGGCCCCGCGCAGAGCCGCCGCCACCGCGCGCAGCCGCTCGAACTGTTTCTTACCGACAGCCTGCGCCGCCCGGTCGAACAACCGGGCGCCGGCCTCCAGATCGTTGGCGAGATCGACCGCGCTCTGCCCGACCGCCAGTTTCGCTTCCACAGCGGACCGCCACGTCGCGATGGAATCGGCCCAGCCCTCGACGCGGTAGTGCCACAGGCCGGGCGCACTGGGGGTGAAGATCCCGTTGAACACATCGGGCTGGTAGTCGGGGGTCATCTGGACCCGGGTGGACCGCGATGCCCCGGGCGCGCGTATCGCCAGGGTCGCGCCGACCAGCCCGTGACCGTCCCGCCACACCACGGCGCGCACGGGGAACACCTCTCCGACCACCGCCTTCGCCGGATATCCTCCGGGGATATGCGGGGCGGTGTCATCGATCGCGATGCGGCCGGTCATCCAGCAACATTATTGGCGCCGTCTTCGGCGTCGCGTGGTCGGGGTGGCTGTTTCTATGGCGCCGCCTCCGGGCGTGGGGGTGGGGGCGCTGTTGGCCCCGCTCCGGACGTAGATCATCCGTGGAGGCGACTCCGCGCTCGGCGTAGACCATATGCGAAGGTGACTCCGCTTTCGATGTAAACCATCCGTGAAGGGGCGGGCTGTGTTTTTGGAGGCGCTCCGCGCCTCGAGGGCGGGGCCCTATTAACCCGGTTCTTCACTCCGGCGCTCAGTCGCTGCGCTCCTTCGCTCTGTCGCTCCAGAACCGGGCGGGCCCCACCCGCAAAGGCTGATCGCACGTAGGAAGGGGTCGGTGTGGAACGGGCACCACAACACATTTGGACCGGGCCGAGCAGGCGGTAGTTCGGTGGGCGGGAGGCCGATCCAACCGTGAGGTCCTTTGGGCGTGCCGGTGATCAGGGGTGCTCATCGTCGCCTCTGGGGCCGGAGGGGAGGGGGAGGTGGGGCCAGTGGGACAGGTCGGCGAGCAGCTGGCGGTCGTGGGTGGCGACGACGACGGTTGCCGGGGTGTCCGACAGGGCGGCGGTGAGGTCGTCGACGAGTGATATCGACAGGTGGTTCGTGGGTTCGTCGCAGAGGAGCACCGTGGGGCGGGTGGCCAGTCGGAGGGCTAGATGCAGGCGGCGCTGCTGGCCCTGGGACAGTTTCCCGACCGGTGTCCGGTGCGACGCCTTCTCCAGCAGGCCTATCGACGCCAGCGGTACCGGAGCGATATCGCTGTGCAAGGCGAGACCGCGCACGTGACGGTCGTAGAGTTCCTGCGCGGTCGGCTCCGGATCCCAGGCCGGTATCTCCTGGTCGATGCGGACGATCCGGGCGGTGTCGTGGTGGTGGACGCTGCCGGTGGACGGCTCGAGTTCACCGGCCAGCACCGTCAGCAGTGTGGATTTGCCGGCACCGTTGTGCCCGGTGACCACGAGGCGTTGGCCGGCGTCCAGGGCGAGCGTGACGGGGGCGTCCAGCCGACCCGCCACCGTGATGTCATCACAGCGCAGCAGTGGGGTGCCGCGCCGGACGGCGAGCTCGGGAAAACGCAGCCGCAGGGGCGGTTCCGGCACGGTGACGGCGTGTGCGTCGAGATCCGCCCGGCGCCGGTTGAGTGCTTGTACGAGGCCCGGCGTCCGGGACTGCCGCTGATGCTTACCGTGACCCTTGTCCGGGCGCCAACCGGTCTCGAGCCGGTCGCGGGCGTGTGCGACAGCTTCCCGCAGGCGGGCGTGCTCGGCCAGCTGGTCCGCGTGGTCGTTCTCCCACTGTTCGCGGGCCCGGCGCCGGCCCTCCTGCCAACCGGCGTACCCGCCCGCGAAGATCTGTGGCCGGCCGTCCCGGCTCGGATCCAGATCGAGGAACTCGTCGGCGACCTCACGCAGCAGCGCACGGTCGTGACTGACGACCGCCAGTCCACCAGCCCGGGAATGCAACCGCCGGGTGAGGAAGTCCAGTCCGTCCCGGTCGAGGTGATTGGTCGGCTCGTCCAGGAGCAGGATGTCCTGGGTCGCTCCGAGCAGGCACGCGAGCCGGACTCGATAGCGTTGCCCCACAGAGAGCGTCTCCAGGGGGCGTTCTCTGTCGGTACACGCCCCGAGGGTCGCCAGCGCGATATCGACCCGGCGTTCGGCATCCCAGGCGTCGAGCCGGGTGGCCGCGTCCAACGCGGCGGCGTAGGCGTCGTCGGCTCCGGATACGCCGTCGGCGAGCGAACGGGTCGCGGAATCGAGGTCCCGCAAGGCCCGCACCGACGGCTCGATGGATTCGGTGACGAGAGTGCCCACGGTCGTGCCCTCGCGGAACGGCAGGGCCTGCTGCGCGACACCGACCGTGCCGATGCGGCCGACGGTGCCGCTGTCGGGTCGGCGCAGGCCCGCCAAGACCTGCAACAGCGTGGTCTTACCGCGCCCGTTCTCGCCGACGACGGCGAGCCGGGAACGAGCGGACACGGTGACGGAGACATCCGCCAGAACCGGCCGCGAACCGAGGGTCACGTGGATCGAGGTCGCGCGGATATGCGCGTGCGCGCCGGCCGGCAGCCGATCCGTGGACGGAGGTTCTATGTGCCGGTGATCGGCAGAAGGCAGGCCGCTGTGGGCCGTGTGAGAACCGGAAAAAGTACGAGAAGTAGACATCGAAGCTCCGCAGCTCGAGGAAGGGAGCCGGGACAGCACAGATCGCCGCCCGGCACGACTGCTCGGACGGCGGCTTCAGAGAATCGTCGGAATTCCGATCGCCGCCGTCAGCGGCGCGACCAGGGCTTCATCGACACAGAACCTGCAAACACGACCGGAACATTAACGAAGCCGTCCAGCCGTGACAACGAGATTTCGCACACGGTGCTTTTCTCGGTGCGCCGACGCGCGGGGGCTGCGGCCCCCCTGCGTCGTCGTCCAGCTGACTGCGGGTTGCTCGGTGTCCGGCCGTTCATCCGATGCTCAGGTGCAGGTGGCTCAGACGTCTGACGAGCAGGCTCGGCAGCCACCGTCCGGTGGCGGTCGCTCGAACAGTGGTGGTGCGTTCGAGAAGGTGGCCGATCACGATGCGGGCTTCGAGTCTGGCCAGGGCGGCGCCGACGCAGAAGTGTGGCCCTCGACCGAAACTGAGGTGATTCTTCGCCGCTGCCCGGTCGAGCCGGAATTCGGCGGGATCGTCGAAATGCGACGGATCCCGGTTGGCCGCGCCCCACAACAAGAACAGTCGCGAGCCTGCCCTGAGGTGCACCCCGCACAGTTCCGTGTCGTCGACGACGTGTCGATAGTGACCCCGGAACGGTGGCTCGTAACGCAGCACCTCTTCGAGGAAGATACCGAGGAGCTCGGGATCTTCCCGGACTCGCCGCTGGATACCGGGGCGGGTCGCGAGAATCCACGCCGCGGTACCGATGAGCGAGGCCGTGGATTCTCCACCCGCGCTGAACAGGGTGATCATCATGGTCAACGCCGCGGTCTCGGCCAGTTCCCCAGTGGCACACGCTGTTGCGAGATCGCCCAGGAGATCCTCGCGCGGGTCGGCGGCCGCCTGCCGGAACTGTCCGTCGATGTAGCCGGCCAGTTCCATCACCGCGGCACCCGCGGCCTCCAGTTGGTCTTCGGTGACCAGCCCTTCGACCAGCTGGGTCGCGGAGTACCCCCATCGGCTCAGTTTGCCGATATCGGCAACGGGCACGCCGATGATCCGCGCGACGATCATCATCGGGAGTTTGTCGGCCATCGCCGCCATCCATTCGATGCCGCCGTCATCGGCATCGAGCTTCCACAGGTGCTCAGCGGTCCGGGCGATGAGGGGTTCGACAGCGTTGATGCGTTTGGCTACCAAGTGGGGCAGCAGTGCCTTGCGGTGCACTGTATGGCTCGGCTCGTCAGCGGTCGCCAGCGCCTGCGTGGCACCGCCGAGCTCACCGATCCGGAACGCGGTCACGCCGTCTCCCGGGCGGTACATCATCGTCGCGGTCAGGTTGGAGGAGAAATCGTCACATCGGGTGACCGCCTCGTGGACCGCGTCCCAACCGCTCACCGCATAGAAATCCGAGTCACCGATCCGATGGACGGGTCCGGCCCGATGCATCCGCTCGTAGAGCGGGTACGGATCTTGGATGTTGTGGTCGTCGAACAGCGCGAGACCGAGGCCACCATCGAGCGGAGTCATAGCCCAACGGTGCGTGGACAGCGGGAACTACGTCAACGACCTGCGGCAAAGCTGCGATCCGACCGTCGTGCACTGCCACACGGTCGTCTCACCGGCGTGGTGACCACCTGCGAAAATGCTGGAACAATATGGAGATGACGTCTCAGATCTGAGAAGTCGTGCAGAATCTGATTCACGGAGGTGGACGCGGATGGTTCGTGACGACTGGGTGGTCGGGCAGAGTCGCCGTGCGGCCGCGGCCGAGCGAATCTACGCGGCAGCCACCGACCTCATCGTCAGTCGCGGCCTGGATGCCTTCGATATCGATACCCTGGCCGCACGGGTGCACTGCTCGCGAGCCACCATCTACCGCTACGCCGGTGGCAAAGCTCAGATCCGCGATGCCGTACTGATGCGCCTGTCCTCCGGCATCGTCGACACCGTCCGGGACGCCGTCGACGGACTCAGCGGCGCCGAACGAGTCGTCACCGCCATCACCGTGGCACTCGAACAGATCCGCGCCAACCCGCTACGACCGATGATGCTCGACCCACGCACACAGGAACTCGGCCGGATGCACACCTCACCACTGCTCAGCCGACTCGCCGCGGACCTCACCGGAATCACCGATCACGACCCACACGCGGCGCAATGGATCGTGCGTGTAGTCATGTCCTTCGCACATTGGCCCCTCCCGGACAACGACGTCGAACAGCGCATGATCCGCAGCTACGTCGCACCGGCATTCAACTCGTGAGGCAGGCCATTCACCGTAGATCTCTGTCTCACTTCCATAGAAACAGCCTCGACACCACCCCGTACGCAGAATTACCTAGATCCTGGTCGACTACAGAGACCTGATCGCCGTCTGTGGTGCAGGCGAGAAACGCATGCGGCGAGCCGCGAGTCTCGAGACCGAAAGCACGGACCGAGGGGGGCCGAAACCCGCGCCGGTGCAGGCGGCGCTATAAACACAGCATGAAGGCACTGCGTCGGTTCACCGTCCGCGCCCATTTGCCGGAGCGTCTGGCCGCGCTGGGTGAATTGTCGACCAATCTGCGCTGGTCGTGGCATGGTCCGACGCAGGACCTGTTCGCCGCGCTGGACCCGCGGCGGTGGGCCGAGATCGGGCACGATCCCGTGCGGATGCTGGGGGAGGTGCCGCCCGCCCGGATGGCCGAGCTCGCGGACGACCCCGAGTTTTGCGCGCGGCTGGATTCCGTGGCTGCCGATCTGCGGGCTTACCTGGATCGGCCCGGCGCCGATCTCGGGGTGCGGGGGGTCGCGTACTTTTCGATGGAATTCGGGGTCACCGAGGTGCTGCCGAACTATTCCGGTGGTCTCGGGATCCTGGCCGGGGACCATCTGAAGGCGGCCTCCGATCTCGGTGTGCCGTTGATCGCGGTGGGGCTGCTCTACCGGTCCGGGTATTTCCGGCAGTCGCTGACCGCCGACGGATGGCAGGCCGAGCGCTATCCCGCGCTGGACCCGCAGGGGTTGCCGCTGCGGCTGCTGGCCGTGGACGGTTCGCCGGTTCTGGTGCATGTGGCGATGCCGGATCGGCGGGTGCTGTCCGCGCGGGTGTGGATCGCACAGGTGGGGCGGGTGCCGCTGCTGCTGCTGGATTCGGATATCGCGGGTAACGACCCGGACCTGCGGGCCGTCACCGACCGGCTCTACGGCGGCGATCAGGACCACCGGATCGAACAGGAGATCCTCGCCGGGGTCGGTGGGGTGCGCGCGGTACGGGCCTATACCGCGGCCGCCGGGCTCCCGGATCCGGACGTTTTCCATATGAACGAGGGGCACGCGGGTTTCCTCGGCCTGGAACGGATTCGCGAATATCTTTCCGCCGGGCACGATTTCGATACGGCACTGGCCGCGGTGCGGGCCGCGACGGTATTTACCACGCACACCCCGGTGCCCGCCGGTATCGACCGATTCCCGGTATCGCTGATACACAGGTATTTCGGCGGCGCAGCGGGTGAATCGGACTCTCCGCTGCTGCCCGGTATCGGTGTCGACCGGATTGTCGCGCTGGGCCGGGAAGCCGACCCGTCGGTGTTCAATATGGCGCATATGGGGTTACGGCTCGCTCAGCGCGCCAACGGTGTGTCGCGACTGCACGGTGCCGTCAGCCGGAGCATGTTCAACCCGCTGTGGCCGGGATTCGATGCCGCGGAGGTGCCGATCGGATCGGTGACCAACGGTGTCCACGCCCCCACCTGGGCCGCACGAGAGTGGGGCGAGGTGCTGGACACCACCGGCGGCCCGGGTGACTGGGAGACGCTGCGCGATCTGGATCCGGAGCGGTTGTGGAATATCCGCAACACCCTGCGCGCGACGCTTGTCGAGGAGGTGCGCCGGCGGTTGCGCGTATCGTGGTTACAACGCGGGGCCGCCGAGGCCGAATTGAACTGGGTGGATTCGGTTTTCGACCCGGATGTGCTGACCGTCGGTTTCGCGCGCAGGGTTCCCACCTACAAGCGGCTGACGCTGATGCTGCGTGAGCCGCGACGACTACGCGATCTGCTGCTGGACCCGGACCGCCCCGTGCAGTTGGTGGTGGCGGGAAAGAGTCATCCGGCCGACGAAGGTGGCAAAGCGCTCATCCAGCAGGTGGTGCGGTTCGCCGACGACCCGGAGGTACGGCACCGCATCGTTTTCCTACCCGACTACGACATGTCCATGGCCCGATATCTGTACTGGGGTTGTGATGTGTGGCTGAACAATCCGTTACGACCCCTGGAGGCGTGCGGGACCTCCGGGATGAAATCGGCGCTCAACGGCGGCCTCAATCTGTCCATTCGCGACGGGTGGTGGGACGAGATGTTCGACGGGGAGAACGGCTGGGCCATCCCGACGGCGGACGGAGTCACCGACGACGACCGGCGCGACGATCTGGAAGCCACCGCGCTCTACGAGCTGATGGAGCGGACGGTCGCACCCCGGTTCTACGACCGCGATACGCGCGGGCTACCGCAGCGCTGGCTCGAGATGGTCCGGCACACGCTGTACACCCTCGGGCCGAAGGTGCAGGCGGACCGTATGGTGCGCGACTACGCCCAGCGGTACTACGCACCGGCCGCCGCCGCGGGCCGGCGGGCCACCGACGCGGATCTGCGAGATGCGCGGGAAGCCGCGGACTACCGGAACCGGGTGGCGCAGGCCTGGCCCGGGGTGCGGGTGGTGCAGGTGGACTCGACCGGCCTGCCCGATACGCCGGTACTGGGCGCGCCGCTGTCGCTCACCGCGCGAGTGGATCTGGCCGGTCTCCAACCGCGGGACGTGCTGGTACAGGCGGTGCTGGGCCGGGTTTCGCCCGAGGACGACCTCTCCGATATCCGGACGGTCACGATGGCGGCGGCCGGGCGCGAGAACCCGGAAACGGGAATCGAGTTGTTCACTGTCGAAACGCCGGTGCCGCTGTCGGGGGCGGTGGGGTACACGGTGCGGGTGCTGCCGGCGCACGAAACGCTGGCATCGAGTACCGAGCTGGGCTTGGTCGCGAACGCGTGAGGGAGGTGCCTACGGTGCCGCCTTCGTCGTCGCGGGGTCGGGGCGCTGTTGGCCGCTCGCTCTCGACGTAGATGTAACCACGTTCCTCTACGTGGACCGTCTGTGAAGGTAACCGCGCTCTTGGCGTAGGCGATCCGTGAAGGGGCGGGCTGTGTTATTGGAGCCGCTCCGCGGCTCGAGGGCGGGGCCCCGGGTAGCCCGGTTCTTCACTCCGGCGCTCAGTCGCTGCGCTCCTTCGCTCTGTCGCTCCAG
>NZ_JBEYBT010000035.1:0-19953 GCF_040632335.1 Nocardia sp. NPDC019395 | reverse complement strand
CGGCGCTCAGTCGCTGCGCTCCTTCGCTCTGGTCGCTCCAGAACGAGACGGGCCCCGAACCACCAACGCGGACCGGCCGCATGCGGGAAACGGGGGTGGGGGGTCGGATGCGGACAGACCGGCGGTAGGGGATCAAACGCGCCAGGGGCGGCGGCGGAGTAGCACCAGCAGAAGAAGAAGTTCGGCGAGGTCTGGGAGGGGGGCTCGGGTCGTCAGGGGGGATGTGGGGATGGTGCGGAATCGCTCAGTTCGCGTACCAGGGAGTCGACTACGGCTACCAGGTCGCCTTGCGCGGCGGCGGCGGTCTGGCGTTGCCGCTGGTAGTTCGCGCCGCGGCGGGGGATCTCGGCGACCGTCGCCAGCTCGGCGGAACAACCCAGGCGTTCGGCGGTTGGTTCGAGCCGGTTCAGCAGATCGTCGAGATCCTCGGTGACCAGGCGTTCGGTGTTGTCCGCGTCCACGATCACGATGGCGTCCAGGCCGTAGCGGGCGGCGCGCCATTTGTTCTCCTGCACGTGCCAGGGCGGGAGGGTCGGCAGATCCTCGCCGTTCTCCACACGGTCGTCCAGGTGCACGATCAGGCTGTGGATAAAGGCCGCGAGGGCGGCGAGCTCGGCGCGGTTGGAGATCCCGTCGCAGATCCGCACCTCGATGGTGCCCCACTTCGGGGCGGGACGGATATCCCAGTGCATACCGCCGAGTTGTTCGAACACACCGGTTTTCATCTCGTCGTGCACGTAACGTTCGAACTGGGTCCAGTTCTCGAATTGGAAGGGCAGGCCCGCGGTCGGCAACTGCTGGAACATCAAGGCGCGGTTGCTCGCATAGCCGGTATCCGAACCCGACCACATGGGCGAGGACGCCGATAGGGCCAGCAGATGCGGGTAGGTGAGCAGCAGCGAATTGAGGATCGGGAAAACCTTCTCCCGATGGGTGACTCCGACATGCACGTGCACACCCCAGATCAGCATCTGCCGGCCCCACCACTGGGTGCGTTCGATCAGCTCGTCGTAATGCTCCGAGCGAGTGAGCTGTTGGGTGGACCACTGCGCGAACGGATGGGTCCCGGCGCAGAAGAGATCCACCCCGAGCCCGTCGGCGGCGCGGCGCACGGTGTCCATGGTGCCGGACAGATCCTGCACGGCCGCCCCGACGGTTTCGTGTACGCCGGTGACCAACTCCACGGTGTTGCGCAGCAATTCCTTGCTGACCTGCGGGGTGCCGTCGTGGGCGCGCAGTTCGCCGACGGCATCGAATACGGCGGCCGCGGTATTGGACAGGTCACGGCTCGCCTTGTCGACGAGTGCGATCTCCCATTCGATACCGATGGTCGGCCGGGGCGAGCCACGGAACGGTACCGGATCGATCCGTGCCCCACCCATACAGCCCTCCGTAGCGGGTCGGTAGCTACCCGATGACGCCGCAGGCGACGCGGTCACCCGCATCGCCGGTGCTCATCGTCTGCTGGTCCGGGCCGGTACCACCTTCGCGGGTGTAGCGGCCCGGAATATTGGCGAAGTTATCGGTGCCGGAGTGGATGATCAGCGCCTTGCCCTGCACATCGGCCATGCTGACCTTGTCGGTGGTGGTCGCCAGGTAAGCGTGACCGTCCTCCCGGACCTGCAGCGAAGTCAGATCACCGCTGGCGGGATGCCCGGTGGCGCCGCCGACCTGCAGATGGCCACCGGCGGAGAGGAAGTCACCGGGCGCGCCACCGGCGGGCGGCGCGGAATTCGGCTCGCATTTGCCGTCCTGGTGGATATGCAGGCCGTGGAAGCCGGGGGTCAGGCCCGTGGCGTCGACGGTGATGCGCAGATGATTGCCCTCGTCGGTGAAGTTCGCGGTGCCGATTTTCGCGCCGCTCGGCGATTTCAGCTCGACCTCCGTGCCCGAACCTGCCGGGGTGTCCTGCTCTTCGCCGTGCTCACCGTGCTCGCCCTCACCGGCCGGGGCGGGCGAAGAGGTGAACACCGGCGGCGTCGTTCCCGTCACGTCGCTGGATTCCTGACTGTTCGTGCAGGCAACGAGGCCGAAAGCCGCGACAGCCAGCACCGGGGTCACGATCCGCCATGACGGGCGACGAGATGAGGACGGTGCCATCTGGGAACTCCTTTACGAGTACCGAGTTTACGGGTTGAGCGTTTCGACAACGATCATTCGACGGAGACGATGATGCCACGCCCGCCCTGACCGCCCGGGACGCACCCGACCTCCGGCAGCCGGAATCACCTGCCGGTCACCACGACGACCACCCCGGAACCGTCCCCCACACCGGGAACCATGGGTGCGGTGGTGGCTCCGAGATCAGCGGCGACCGCCGCCGCGGTGGCCTGGTCGGCCGGTTCGTCACCGAAGTAGACGGTGGTGGCGGTGAGCGTGGTGGCGGCGTAGTTACCGGTCGAAGTGTTTGTCCAGCCGCGCGCCGCGAGCTGGTTCGCCGTAGTGGAGGCCAAACCGGCGACCAGGCTGTTGTTGAGCACCTGAATCGGCGTGGACCGGTCCACTTCACCGGCGGCCGCAGTGGTGGTGGCGCCCGCGGTGGTGGAACCCGCCGCGGCGGTGGTGGGCGCAGCCGCGGGGCCGGTGACGCGCGGTGCGGCCGGGGCGGCGGTCGCCGACGAGGAGCCGGCGCCCTCTGCGTTATCGGCGGTGTCGGAATCCGCGCTCGACAGCGACATCGCGCCCAGACCGGCGAAAACGATCGCCAGGGCGATCAGAACCATCGCCGTCGCGCGCAGCGGCGGCCCACCGGAGCCAGGGTTGGAATTGCTCACCCGCCCGAGCCTAGCGGTTGCTGTATCTTTTGCGCCGCCTCCGGCGGCGCGGGTCGGGGCCCTATTAACCCCGTGTCTTCACTCCCGCCGGTCAGTCGCTGCGCTCCTTCCCTCTGGTCGCTGCAGACACGGGGCGGGCCCCGACCTGCGGAGCTCACTATCAGGAAGGTCGAGGGCAGGCTTTCGAGTCCGGAGATGGGGGCGCGGGGGTGGTGGTGGGCGGTTTCACGCTCGTCGGTCGGCCGTCTTCGGCCCGGGACGGGCACCGATCACAAATACCAACCTGGCCGGGTTGGACCACGACATGCACCGGCCGGTGCCGATGGACAAGGTGGTGGAGTTCTACGCCTGGAAGCCGAGGCGGCGGGCGGCGCGGGATTTCTGGCGGCTCGAGCGTAGGCGGCGCAGGCGTTTCACGAGCATGGGGTCGACGGCCAGTGCCTCCGGGCGGTCGATAAGGGTGTTGAGCACTTGGTAGTAGCGGGTGGGCGATAGCGCGAACATTTCGCGGATCGCCTCTTCTTTGGCGCCCGCGTATTTCCACCACTGCCGCTCGAAGGCCAGGATCTCGTGTTCGCGGCGACTCAGGCCGCTGTCCGGATCATGGGCCGGTTCGGGGGTCGTGCTCGCTGTATTGGCCGGAGGACTGCCCTGGATTGCGGTAAGGTCCCGCGCTGCTGCGCCGTCCATCTTGCTCCTCGCCGAGTTACCACCGGATGCGATCGAATCGTGACCGAACGCCTCACCGTGTTACTGCCTTGCGATATTCAACCACGACACCCAGTCGGCCGCTGCCGAGTCCACCCGGGCGTGTCCGGTACGCCGGTACCAGAAATTCGGTTCGCCGACCGGCCGGCCCAGCCGGAACCCGTGCCGGCGACTCCGCCGAACAGGCCCTTTTCATATCGCGGCCCCTACCGCAATAAGCTCGTCATCATGTCAATCCTGCCCATCGTGATCGTCGGTGATCCCGTACTGCACCGCCCGACCGAGCCGGTGACCGAATCACCGGCCGAATTGGCCGGGCTGATCACCGATATGTACGAAACGCTGGACGCCGCCAACGGCGTGGGCCTGGCCGCCAACCAGGTCGGAGTATCCAAGCGACTCTTCGTCTACGACTGCCCCGCCCCGGCAGCCGACGGCACGGTGGCACGGCGCCGCGGGGCCGTGATCAACCCGGTCCTGGAGACCTCGGAAATCCCGGAAACCATGCCGGACCCCGATGACGACGACGAGGGCTGCCTATCGGTACCGGGCGAACAATTCCCCACCGGGCGGGCCGATTGGGCGAAGGTCACCGGGACCGACGAGCACGGTGAACCGGTCACGGTCGAAGGCACGGGTTTCTTCGCCCGGATGTTGCAGCACGAGGTCGGGCATCTGGACGGGTATCTCTATATCGATGTACTGATCGGCCGCTACGCGCGAGCGGCGAAGAAGACGGTGAAACGTAGCGGCTGGGGTGTTCCGGGCCTGAGCTGGCTACCCGGTAACGATCCGGACCCCTTCGGACATGACGACTGAACCGCCCGAACCCGAGAACGATCCCGCGGCAACGGATATCCCCGTCGGCGAACGGGTGGTGGTCCGGTATCGATTGCCCGACGGCAGCGAACCACCGCTGACCGACGTCATCGGCGAAGTGATGTCGACGAATCCGCTCACCGTCATGGCGGCCGACGGCCATCCGGTGATGATCCCCGCCGCCCGGGTCGTAGCACTGAAAACGCTGGCACCCCGGCCGATTCGCACCGCCGAGATCCGCACCCTGGAATCCGCCGCGGCCTACGGCTGGCCGGGAACCGAATACGCTTGGATCGACGGCTGGATGCTGCGCGCCGGACACGGCTATACGCGTCGTGCCAATTCGGCTGTGCCCATCGGTGATTCGAGCGGCCCGGCCCGCGTCACCCCGGAAACCTTGAACCGGCTCGGAGCCTGGTACACGGCGAAGGGGCTACCACTGCAGCTCGCGCTACCGGACCGGCTGGCCACCGTACCGCCGGGCTGGAACAGCTGGGGAGAGACCCGGGTACTGGGCGTCGCCCTGGAGAATTTCGTGCTCCCGCAGGGGCCGTCCATGGTCCGTATCGCCACCGAACCCGATATCGCCTGGCTGGAGATCCACCGCCACCGCGGCGACGAACCGAGCGGTCATACGGCCACCGTCCCACTGCCCGAGGTGCTCTCCGCGGTCCACGAGGGCCAGCTGGGCTTCGCCTCACTGGGTCTGCCCAGTCCCATCGCGATCGCCCGCGGCGCCCTCACCACCGCCACAGACGGCCGCCGCTGGATCGGCCTGACCTGCGTAGCCGTCCTCGCCGCCCACCGCCGCCACGGCCTCGCCGCCCTCGTCTGCGGCGAACTGCTGCGCTGGGGCCACGACCGCGGCGCAACCCACGCGTACGTCCAGGTCGAAGCCGGCAACGTGAACGCCCTGGAACTCTTCGGCGAACTCGGCTTCCTCGACCACCACAGCTACCGCTACGCCGTCCCCGGCTCAGCAGCCACCCCATAACCCCCCTACAGAATCTCGCCTCACCCCGATTTCCGCCGCCCCCGCACGATCACCCTCCGCGGGCGGGGCCCGCCCGGTTCTGGAGCGACCAGAGGAAGGGAGCGCAGCGACCGACCGCCGGGAGTGAAGAACCGGGTTAATAGGGCCCCGCCCTCGAGCCGCGGAGCGGCTCCAACTAACACAGCCCGCCCCTTTCACCGATGTTCAACCTCCAGCCCCGAGGTCGATAGGCCCCCAGCCCCACAACGCCGAAGACGGCGCAATATATACAGGACCCATGCGACTGGCCACTTGGAATGTCAATTCGATCCGCTCCCGGCAGGACCGGGTACTGGCCTGGCTGGACCGCCAGGACATCGACGTCGTGGCATTACAGGAAACCAAATGCCGCGACGACCAGTTCCCCTTCGAACGGTTCGCCGAGGCCGGTTACGAGGT
The DNA here is from genome assembly GCF_040632335.1 of Nocardia sp. NPDC019395. Classification (NCBI taxonomy): domain Bacteria; kingdom Bacillati; phylum Actinomycetota; class Actinomycetes; order Mycobacteriales; family Nocardiaceae; genus Nocardia; species Nocardia sp. NPDC019395. The sequence goes on along the minus strand of NZ_JBEYBT010000035.1, from coordinate 14,220 downwards.
CGCGCATGTGGGGCTGAACCAGTGGAACGGGGTGGCGATAGCCTCCCGGGTCGGGCTCGAGGATGTGGAAATCGGTTTCCCGGATCAGCCCGGGTTCGACCGGGATGCGGCGGACACGCTGATCACCACGCCCACGGTCGAGGCCCGGGCGCTGGGCGCGACCTGCGGCGGGGTCCGGGTGTGGAGCCTGTATGTGCCCAACGGCCGTGCCCTGACCGATCCGCACTACGAGTACAAACTCGCCTGGCTGGCGGCGCTGCGCGATAACGCCGTCCGCTGGCTGGCCGACCGTCCCGATACCAGAACCGCTCTCGTCGGGGACTGGAATATCGCGCCCACCGACGACGATGTCTGGTCCACCGAATTCTTCACCGGCAAAACCCATGTCTCCCAGCCGGAACGGGACGCGTTCGAGGCCATCACGGCGACCGGATTCACCGATGTCATGCGCCCCTACGCACCGGGTCCCGGTGTCTACACCTACTGGGATTACACCCAGCTGCGCTTCCCCCGGAAGGAGGGTATGCGCATCGATTTCATCCTCGCCTCCCCGGCACTGGCGGCCACGGTCACCGATGCCGGTGTGGACCGCGAGGAACGCAAGGGCAAGGGTGCCAGCGATCACGCACCGGTAATCGCAGAGTTCGATTGCGCCGCCTCCGGGGAAGCGGGGGCGGGGGCCTGTTAGCTGTGCTCTCCGGGGCCTGTTAGCTGTGGTCACGGGGTGGACCGTCCGTGAAGGGGCGGGCTGTGATTTTGGAGCGGCTTCGCGGCTCGAGGGCGGGCCCTATAAACCTCGGGTCTCGACGTAGACCAACCGCGAAGGGGCGGGCTGTAATTTTGGAGCCGCTCCGCGGCTCGAGGGCGGGGCCCTATTAACCCGGTTCTTCACTCCCGCCGGTCGGTCGCTGCGCTCCCTTCCTCTGGTCGCTCCAGAACCGGGCGGGCCCCGCCCGGGAAGGTTGACCAAGTGAGAGGGCTGGGAGGGGAAGGTGCGTGGCGGCGAAGGTCGGGGGGAGTTTCGACTCAGGTGATCGTCAGGTCCAGTCGAGGAGGGAGTCGGTGGCCAGGATCACGCCCAGGGGGTCGGGGATTTCGACGTCGGTGCCGAAAGGGAGGGTTTCGCGGGAGGCGTAGCGGCCGTCGTCGGGTTCGCTGAATACGTTGACCTCCGCGGAGCCGCGGTCGATCAACAGGTAGAGCGGTATGCCGGTGGCGGCGTAGAGGAACGGTTTGTCCAGCCGGTCCCGCAGTTCGGTGTGCTGCGCCCGGGAGGTGACCTCGATGGTCATCAGGACCGGTTGCGGATCCGACCACTCCCCTTCTCCGGAGAAGGCCGACGCGGGCGCGAGTATCGCGTCCGGGCGTACCCGGCTGCCCCCGCCGCGACCGGCCCGCAGACCGACATCCGCGAACAACCACAACTCCGACCGGCGCGGCACCAGGAACCGGGCCAGCCACTGCACGACTCGGCTGTGGTTCACATCCGGTCGCGCCTTCGCGGCCAGCAGTCCGTTGAGATATTCCAGCCGCAGCCCCTCGGATATGCGCTGAGCCGCGGCGTCGAGTTCCTCGAACTCGTCCACGGTCATCAGCGATCCATGCGAGAGCGTCACCGTTCGACCTTATCGCTCCACCCCCTGGAAGCCGTATCGAACACCCCGGCCACAGTCAGCCGCTCAAGCGCCGGTCCCCCAGCCACACTATGGTCGGTACCGGAAAATTTCACACGCCAACGGGGGCTCGCACCAGCGGGCTGAGAGGACGGCTAGCCCCAGCAGGGGCGCTCAGGGCTGTCGACCGTATGAACCTGACCGGGTAATGCCGGCGTAGGGAGGAAATATGACGAGCACACCTGTCGATTCCGTGACCACCGGTTCGATCGAGGGAAGCGTCAAGCACTACCGGGATGTGGACGGCCTCCGGGTACCGGTGCGCCGGGTCGAATTGACCAACGGCGAATATTTCGACGTGTACGACACCTCCGGCCCGTACACCGACGACACCGCCACAATCGATCTGGAGACGGGCCTGCCGCCGCTACGGGACGGCTGGGGCAAACCGGAAGTCGCGGGGCCATCCACCCAGCTGAACTGGGCCCGGGCCGGGATCATCACCGCGGAGATGCGGTTCATCGCCGCCCGCGAAGGCGTGACACCGGAACTGGTACGCGCGGAGGTCGCCGCCGGGCGGGCCGTTATTCCGGCCAATCACCGGCATCCGGAACTGGAACCGACGATTATCGGCAAGAAGTTCCTGGTGAAGATCAACGCCAATATCGGTAACTCCGCGGTCTCGTCTTCGATCGCCGAGGAGGTCGAGAAGATGGTCTGGGCCACCCGCTGGGGAGCCGACACCATCATGGATCTGTCCACCGGCAAGAACATCCACGAGACCCGTGAGTGGATTCTGCGCAATTCGCCTGTCCCGGTCGGCACCGTGCCGATCTATCAGGCGCTGGAGAAGGTCAACGGTGATCCGGCCGCACTCACCTGGGAGATCTACCGCGACACCGTGATCGAACAGTGCGAACAGGGCGTCGACTATATGACCGTGCACGCCGGCGTGCTGCTGCGGTACGTGCCGCTCACCGCGAAACGAGTCACCGGGATCGTTTCGCGCGGCGGTTCGATCATGGCCGCGTGGTGCCTGGCTCATCATCGGGAATCGTTCCTGTACACGCATTTCGAGGAACTGTGCGAAATCCTGGCACGCTACGACGTGACGTTCTCGCTCGGTGACGGCCTGCGTCCCGGTTCGATCGCCGACGCCAACGACGAGGCCCAGTTCGCCGAACTCCGCACACTCGGGGAACTGACCGGGATCGCGAAAGCGCACGGCGTGCAGGTGATGATCGAGGGCCCGGGTCATGTGCCGATGCACAAGATCGTCGAGAATGTGCGGCTGGAGGAGGAGCTGTGCGAAGAAGCTCCCTTCTACACGCTCGGCCCACTGGCCACCGATATCGCGCCCGCCTACGACCACATCACCTCTGCCATCGGCGCCGCGATGATCGCGCAAGCGGGCACCGCGATGCTGTGTTACGTCACGCCGAAGGAACACCTCGGCCTGCCCAACCGGGACGATGTGAAAACCGGTGTCATCACGTACAAGATCGCCGCACATGCCGCCGATCTCGCCAAGGGTCACCCGCACGCCCAGCACCGCGACGACGAATTATCCAAGGCCCGTTTCGAATTCCGCTGGCGCGACCAGTTCGCCCTGTCCCTGGACCCGGATACGGCCCGCGAGTACCACGACGAGACGATGCCCGCGGAACCAGCGAAAACCGCGCATTTCTGCTCGATGTGCGGGCCGAAGTTCTGCTCGATGCGGATCTCGCAGGATGTCCGCGATTACGCGGAGCAGCACAACCTGACCGATGTGCAGGCCATCGAGGCGGGCATGGCCGAGAAGTCGGCCGAATTCGCCGATACCGGTAACCGCGTATACCTGCCGATCACCACCTGAGCAGACCCCCTGAGGCTCATCCACGCCTCAACGTTTCCCGCTCCAGGCCGGGCGCATCCCGTGCCCGGCCTGGAGCGGGTGGGCCTGGGTGTGGTTCGAGTGAATCGATCAGCACGGCCACCAGATCGGCGCAGCAATTACCAGTAGCGGTAGTCCGATCGCAATGGCGAAAATCATTCAGCACGAGGGGCACTCGTGGTGTCACCTGCGACATATGTCCTGTAGGGCGATATTCGGCAACCTACTTCGGAGATGTGCCGGGCGTACGATGGCGGCCGTGAATTTGGCTGTGGATGACCTGTTGGCTCCGCTGACTGAATCGCGGCGGGCTCACTCGGTCGCGGTGGGGCGCCGGATGGAGTCCGTAGCGGAGCTGCTGCCGGCCGACCTTCGTGGGGATGCGGTTATGGCTGCCTACCTGCATGACGTCGGCTACGGTCATCCTGACCTCGGGTTTCACCCAATAGACGGTGCGCGGTTGCTGCAATCACTCGGATACTCGCCGGTCGTGTGCCATATGGTCGCGTTTCACACAGCCGCGGAGGTCGAGGCCGGAGTGAGAGGTCTGGACGCGGGAATATTCGAGGAATTCCTGCTCTCGGGTGTGGCCGACCTCGGGAAGGCCGAAGATTTCCTGTGGTGGTCCGACCTGTCGACAGGTCCGAACGGGGAGGACTTCACCGTGGATGAGCGGCTGGCTGAAATCTTGCGACGCTACGAACCGGGCAATGTCGTTCACACCGCGATTACGAAGGCGGAACCGCGACTGCGAGCAGCGGCTCAGCGCGCATCGGGATCGATGTAAGGTTCGCTCTCGTTCAGCGCCCAGTCGATGCGCTTCCGCTGGCTGCGGTCCATCGTCAAGTCGGGGATCTGCTCGACCGGCACCCACTCGACGCGCGTGCTCTCGCTGCTCGTCACGGGTTGCCCACCGATCGCCTCGCCGCGATATACAACGGTGAATTCCTGACGGACCTCGTCGTTGCTCGTGTAGTGGATGACGTGGGTTGGATCGGTGAAGATGCCGACAATGCCGGTCGTATGGATATCCACTCCCGTCTCTTCTCGAGTCTCGCGAACAGCGGTGCGACTGAGGGATTCACCCGGGTCGTGCGCACCTCCCGGCATGGACCAGTTGCCGTTGTCGGACCTGCAAATCAGCAGGACTTCCCCGCCCTTCTGGACGAATGCGGCCGCGCTCGGGCGGACACTGTTCGCGGCCGGTGCATGGAGGTCCTGGTGGTAGTCGATTCGCCGTCCCATGAGGTCAGATTACGGTGCGGCCTGTCTTCCAGACTGCCTCGAACGAATCCATGTAGTAAGCGAAGAGTTGCCCGCCGGGGACCTTCTGGAGGTGCTGAACCGGAGATTTCGCCGCGTACGCACCGTAGCTGTGAGTGTTGACCAGCAGCGAGTCGCCGAATCGGTAGATGCTGTTGTACAGCGTGGTGCGATGCGTCCGGATATCTACCATCGGCAGCTCCATCGTTTCCCGGAGATACTCCAGCGTCGACTCACACCGCTTCGCCAGCGCGGGCAGACCTTCCTCACGTCCCCGTGCCACGACCTCCGGTGCGTCGCTTTCGCCCAGAAGAATCCGAACCTGAACACCGGCAGCCGCCTTGATGCGGACGACGTTCACGAAGTCCAGTGACTCGACCAGAAAGCCTCCCGCGTAGACCAAGACGTCGATGTAATCGCCGGCTTGCTTCATGAGCGAGCGCCATACCTCATGCGGCACTTCGGGCCGGGTCGGCCAGATCTGCACCAGCTCCGACAGTGAAGCAGCTGCGGACCTGTTGCCAGCCAGCAACTCTGGCCACAGGTACGTTTCGTCCCGGTCGAGAACCCGAGCCGCCTTCAGCCGCAGACCGGGATGTGGACACCGATCCTGGGTGATCCACCGCTCGACGGTTTTCGTGCTGACCTCGAGCCGCTCCGCCAGAGCATGTTTCGTCAGGTTCGCGCCGGCCATTGCACCCCGCAGCCGTTCGTTTGTCATGTCTAGGTTCTAGCCGAAATGTCCCTGAGTGTCCCAAATCTTGGGTTATTTCGTCCCCATATGTCGCGGGACTCTTCTCGTGTCGGAAGTTTCATCGGCCTCCGACCTCATGTGATTCACACCAACACAAGGGGGTTCAACTATGGGCGCGACTTTGCCGCTTCCCTTCCGCCGACCCGTCAACCGCGCAATGGCTACGACGCTGGGGTATTGGCACACCATCTGTCGCAATGACCCTGCACTTCTGGAACGGGTCGCTGCAGGACTACGCGCAATGAATAACCCCCACCCGATAGCCCCCTCCCGGACCGACCCCCCAATCCGTGGCTACGTGCAGCCCGACAAGACGGCGCGATGAACCACTCGATCGCGTTCGGCTGGATCGACTACGACATCAGCCGCGCACCCGAATGGGATCGCGCCCAGATACACCGACTCGCGGACCGACTCGGATACCGCGTCGTGTGGCCCTGCGAACGGTCAGTGCTACGAGCGGCCGATCAGGCACGCAACGCCCGGGCCGACCTGGTGATCCTCCCGGCACCTGACCACCTCAGCCCACTCGAACTCAACGCAGTGATGGAGGTGGCCGACGTGGAGACCGTGGCTCCACGGCTCAGCTTCGCACGCTGATCATCCGCGCAGGTGACACCATGGGTGGCCTGGTGCTGACCGGTTTCGCCATCGCAATCGGACTACCGCTACTGGTAATCGCGGCAACGATCTGGTGGCCCTGACGATCGAAGCACCGAACCATTTCGCACACGAGCACAAAATCGGCCGCAACCTATATCTGCATCGCCGGCAACAACCGCGGCGACGAGAAAGCGCGCGAACCGCAGGAGCCCTCTAGTCGGTGGGCCGGGACGGCCTGCTTGCCGGGCCAGGGGTCCCGATGTTCTCGTGGATCGGTGATCGATCCACGGTTCGTCTTCCTCGGCGCTGCTCTCAGCATGGTGGGAACGCTCAGCTATGCCCTGCTCACTTTTCGCGGCGCAGTCAAACCGAATCGTCTCTCGTGGTTCCTGTGGGCTGCCGCGTCGCTGACCGGGTTCGGCGCTCAGCTCGACGACGGTGTCGGCTTGCCCGCGGTCCTCACCTTTTCGATGGGTGCGGGCCCGGCAGTGGTGTTCCTCGCGTCGTTCGCGAACCGGTCGAGCTATTGGCGGCTGTCGTTCGCCGATCTGCTCTGCGGGGCCGCTTCGGTGGTCGCGCTGGCGATCTGGCTCGCCTGGGATGATCCGCAGACAGCCGTGATCTTCGCCGTGCTGGGCGATCTGGCCGCGGCGATCCCGACCTTCCGTAAAGCCTGGTCCGCGCCCGGGACCGAGAACCCGCTCGTCTTCGGCCTCGTGGCGGTGAACGGAATCATCACATTGCTCACGATCACCGTGTGGGAGCCGGCGGTATGGGCTTTCCCCGTCTACGCCACCAGCTTGGGCGTCGGCCTCTGCCTGATCATCGTGGTCCGGCAGCGCATAACCCGTAGTGCGGCAGCCCTGCCAGACGCGTCTTAATGAAAATGGTTACCATTTGTGGGTGACCAGTTCTGCGCTTCCCCGACCGCTGCCGGTGACCGTGCTGTCCGGATTCCTCGGCGCGGGTAAAACCACCCTGCTCAACCACATACTCGCCAACCGTGAAGGCCGCCGCATCGCGGTGATCGTGAACGATATGAGCGAGGTGAACATCGACGCGGCCCTCGTCGCCGGCCAAGGCCACCTGGATCGGACGCAGGAGAAGTTGGTCGAACTCACCAACGGCTGTATCTGCTGCACACTGCGTGAAGACCTGATCGAGGCGGTGGGAAAGCTCGCCCGCGAGGGGAGATTCGACCAGTTGGTGATCGAATCCACCGGTATCTCCGAACCGATGCCGGTGGCGGCGACGTTCGAATGGGAATTCGAGGACGGCTTCGCACTCGGCGAGCTCGCCCGCCTCGACACCATGGTGACGGTCGTGGACGCGTCCACGTTCCTCACCGAGATCACCCGCGGCGAAACACTTGCCGCCCGCAATCTGGAAGCCGGCGACGGCGACGAACGCGGTATCGCCGATCTCCTCGCCGACCAGGTGGAATTCGCCGATGTCGTGCTGATCAACAAGACCGACCTGGTGAGCACGCAGATCGTGGGCGCGGTGGAAGCGACCGTGCGGCGGATGAACCCGCGGGCCGAGCTGATTCGCAGCAGCAACGGCATCGTCGACCTGGGCGAGGTACTCGGTACCGGCCGCTACGATCCGGTGGCCGCGGCGAGCACCGAGGGCTGGGCCGACGAACTGGCCGGTGGACATGTGCCGGAAACCGAAGAATACGGGATCAGCAGCCTGACCTACCGTGCCGACCGGCCGTTCCACCCGCAGCGTCTGGCCGGCGCGTTGGCCCAGGTGCGTCGGCTGTTGCGCAGCAAAGGTTTCTGCTGGATCGCCAGCCGCCCAGACCTCGCCGCGATCTGGTCGCAGGCGGGGCCGAACCTCACCTTCGAACCCGCCGCGTGGTGGTCGTCGCTGGAGATCCCGGCAGGTCAGGAAATCGTTTTCATCGGGGTCCGCCTCGACCGGACTGCATTGCGGGAGATGCTGGACGAAGCGCTGCTCACCGATACCGAATACGCGGCCGGGCCGGGTGTATGGACCACCTACCCCGACCCCTTTCCCGCATGGGACGCTATCCACGAACATTCCTGACCCCACGGCCCCGGTCGCACCACTCGACTCGACCGATTCCGGCTGCCCGGTGCGGTTTTCCGGCACCGGGCAATCGCCGAGCGCGACGGTGTTTGCCATGATCCGGCCGAGTTCAGTGGGAAAGCCCCGGAGCCCGGTGCACGTAGGTGCGGTCGGTCACTTGGTTCAGCAGGAATTCCGCGATATCGGCTCGCGCGATCTTCAGGTCGAGACCGGTTTCGCCGGGGCCGAACCCGTGGCGGTAGGTGCCGGTGCGGGGACCGTCGGTGAAAGCGCTGGGGCGCACGATGGTCCAATCCAGGTCGCTGGCTCGAACGTAGGCCTCCTGCTGCTGGTGGTCGGCGTAGGCGGGGCGCAGCAGCAGACCGAACATGATGTATTTCCAGACGAAGTTCAGGTTTCCCCGGCTGTCGCCGGCGCCGAGGGTGGACTGGCAGACGAGCCGTTTCACCCCCGCCCGGTTCATCGCCTCGATGACCGTCCGGGTGCCCTCGGCCCGCGCCACACCTTTGCGGCCGTTGCCGAGTACCACCACGACCGCGTCCTGGCCGGTGACGGCTCGTTCGACCGCGCCGGCGTCGAGCACATCGCCCTGCACGATGTGCAGTCGTTCGTGTGCCCGGGTTATCCGGGCGGCGTCCCGGGTGAGCGCGGTGACCTCGTACCCGCGCTCGAGTGCCTGGTCGACGACGAGCCGGCCGACCGTACCGGTGGCTCCGAAAACCGCGATTCGCATATCCGCTCCTGAGTGTCGAAAAGTGTTGGCTGGTGACTGCATCCAGTACAGCCGTCAGAAGCGAGACGGAACATGGCTCGAACACTCTTCTACATAAGCGAGCGTCTACACGTGCTTCTACGGGCGCTCACATCCCGCGGAAGGCTCGCACCGTCGCCTCGTCCGCTGGGTAGAAGGCCTCGATATGCAGTTCGTCGATCGTGATATCGGTCGCCGACATCGCCGAGGTGGTGATACTGAAAAAGGAGAACTCGGTCTCGCCGATACTCAGCCGGAGCGGTACCACCACATCGGCCCGCGCCACGACCCCCGTATCCCGGCACGGGTAGGCCGATACCTCTTCCAGCAGTGACCGCAGCTGCGGATCCCCGGTGGACGCCAGCCGCGACCGGATCTGACTCAGCAGATGACCCCGCCACTGCCCGAGATTACGGATCCTCGGCGCCAAACCGTCCGGATGCAAGGAGACCCGGATCGCATTGACCGGCGGTTCGAGCAGCTCCGCGGCGCATCCTTCGAGCAGCACATCGGTGGCGGTATTTCGATCGACCACGTCCCAGCCGCGATCCAGTACCAGCGCCGGATGCGGGAGGTGTGCGTCGAGCAGGGTGCGGAAGGCGTCCATCACCGCGCGTAATTCGGGTGCGTCCGGGTCGCGCTGTCCGTAGCGGGGCGCGTAGCCGGCCGAGAGCAGTAGTTCATTGCGTTCCCGCAGTGGTACGTCCAGATGCGTGGCGAGGCGCTCGATCATCTCCCGGGTGGGCCGCGACCGGCCGGTCTCCACAAAACTCAGATGCCGCGTCGACACCTCCGCCTGCGTGGCCAGCTGCAGCTGGCTCAGCCGCCGCCGCTCCCGCCACGTGCGGATCAGGCCGCCTATCGAGGATTCGGTGTCCAGTGTCGCCACCGATCGAATATTAGCCGCTCTGGTAGCCGATCCCATTACCTCTCAGGTAATCGTCAGGCCGCCGGATCGTGGCGATGCTGTGAGCACACATTCACCCCGGCCCCGGAGGGATCAACCGATGAACGACATCGTCACCACCTACCTGCAGACCTGGAACAGCACCGACCCGCAGGCCCGCACCGCCCTGCTCACCGAGCACTGGACACCGGAAGCCACCTACACCGACCCACTCGCCGAAGCCGTGGGCCGGGACGCGATCGACATCACCATCGGCGCCGTGCACGAACAGTTCCCCGGATTCGTCTTCACTCCGGTGGGAGAACCGGATACGCATCATCGCCAGGTCCGTTTCCAGTGGGGCCTGGGTCCGTCCGGCGCGGAACCCGTGATCATCGGCTTCGATGTCCTGGTCACCGACGATCAGGGCCGGATCGAGACGGTACTCGGGTTCTTGGACAAGGTCCCGGGCTGAGGGGTCACATCGCTGATGGCGCCCGGCACGCACCGACCGGGCGCCGCACGGAACGGCGGAAGCGCATCCACAAGGCCGGCATCGATCCCACCGCGGTGTCCGGCGACCAGCCCGTGTTCGAGAGTCCGTTCGATTCAAGCCCGTCCCAAAGCGAGAGTGACATTGTGGCCGCCGAATCCGAAGGAATTCGTCAGGGCGTGCTCGATGCGCTGCGGACGCGGAGAATCGTGGACTATATCGAGATCTGCGTCCGGATTCTCCAGGTTGAGAGTCGGCGGTACGACCTGTTCGCGCAGCGTGAGTGCGGTGAGGATGGTTTCGAGGGCGCCCACCGCCCCGATGGAGTGACCGAGTGCGGATTTGGGGGCATAGACCGTGGCATCGGGAGTGACTGCCCCGATCGCCGTCGCTTCGGATGCGTCGCCGATGGAGGTCGAGGTCGCGTGGGCGTTGACATGCTGGATATCGTCGGCGCCCAGGCCCGCCGTGGCGATCGCTTTCCGCATGGCCCGGGCCGCACCCGCGCCGGCCGGATCCGAGGCGACGATGTGGTACGCGTCGGAGGTGATGCCCGCCCCGAGAACCCGGGCGTGGACGCGGGCACCACGGGCGCGGGCGTGCCGCTCCGATTCGAGGACGAGCAGCGCACCGGCCTCGCCGAAGACGAAACCGTCGCGATCCCGGTCGAACGGGCGCGAGGCCAGTTCCGGCTCATCGTTGCGGGTGCTCATCGCGCGCATCATGGCGAAACTCGCGATCGGCACCGCGTGGATATGGCCTTCCACACCGCCCGCCACCACCACATCGGCCTCGCCGGTGGTGATCAGCCGCCAGGCGTGCGCTATCGCCTCGGTACCGGAAGAACAGGCCGATACGGGAGCGAAAACACCTGCCTTGGCACCGATTTCGAGACTGACCGCCGCCGCGGGACCGTTCGGCATGACCATCGGCACCGACATCGGCGACACCTTGCGGTATCCGCCCGCGCGCATCGCGTCGACGGCGTCGATGAGCGCGTCGCCGCCGCCCAGCCCGGTCCCGATACACACCGCGAGCCGCTCACCTTCCACCTCTGGCCGCCCCGCCGCCGCCCAGACCCGCCGCCCCAGTACCAGGGCGAGCTGCTCGACGTAGGAATGCCGGCGCTGCTCGACCCGGGTGAGCTCCGCGCCGGGATGCGATTTCAGCTTGCCGCCGATCCGGACCGGCAGGTCGTATTCGGCGACGAAATCGTCGTCGAGTGTGGTGATACCGGTATCGCCGCGCACCAGCCCGGCCCAGGTTTCATCCATATCGTCCGCGAGCGAGGTGACCCCCGCATAGGCGGTGATCACCACCCCGTCGGACACCGGCCGAGTTTCTGAAGCGATCGGTACATTCACGCGACCATGAATACCTGTAGCATTCGCTACAGTCAACCCATGGCCCGTCCACTCGACCACGCGAAACGCGCCGAACTCCTCGACGCGGTGGTGCGCTATATCGCCGAACACGGCCTTGCGAATCTCTCGCTCCGCCCCCTGGCCGCCGCATTGGGCACCAGCTCCCGCATGCTGATCTACTACTTCGGCACCAAAGAAGAACTGCTGCTCCAGGCCCTGGCCACGCACCGCCCCGACCTCACGGTCGTTTTCGCCGATATCGACGACGCGGCCACGCTGCGCGAGCGGCTGTGGGACTTCTGGAAGTCGAACACCACCGGCCCCGGCGCCGTGAGCGTCACTGTGATGCTGCAGGTACTCGGCGCGGCCTGCGCCCCACACGGCCCGTACGCCCGCTACGCCGACGAAGCGATCGCGACATTCGTCTCCGCACTGACCTCCGGACTTCGCGAACTCGATTCGGTCGACGACCCGGAGGTCGTCGCGACCCTGCTGATCTCCGGTCTCCGCGGCATCCTCCAGGACCGTCTGATCACTACAGATGTCGACCGCACAGACCGGGCCGCCCGCAGGCTCATCGACCAGACCATCCGGTGACGACCGGACCGTAGAGCACGCCGGCACCACATTCGACCGGGTGCGCCCGCGACGCCGAGTGCCGACGCCCGACAACAGGCGAGTTTCGTTCGATCGGCCCGTATTCGTTCGATGACCGGGACAACCAGGCAGATATCGTTATCGCATGACCGCCGTTCATGACGAGATCATGACCACCGAGGAGTTCGAGGAACTCGCCCGGTTGGCCGGTCGAGTGTCCGAAGGTATTCGACTGGAGTTCATCGACGGGCGGCTGGGGGCCAAGGCGCCGGCAAACGGCGATCACGGGCGGATTCTGCAATGGCTGATCCGTGTGTTCATCCTTGCCCGCCCAGACTTGTTCCTGAGTATCGAACAAGGCCTGCAGGTCGACGCGTACCGCAAGGGCCGGGCTCGGCCGGACGGCGCCCTGACCGATGCCGACGCGTTCGTCGGACAGGGCGAATGGGCCGAGCCTGCCCCGGTACTGATGGTGGTGGAGGTGACCTCCCGCGATCGTGACACCGAGCACCGAGATCGCCGGGAGAAGCCCGTGGCGTACGCGGCAACAGGTATTCCCGTGTACCTCCTGGTAGATCGGGAATTCGCCGAGATCACCGTATTCAGCCAGCCGGTGGACGGGCGCTACCAGCGGCGGGTGACCGTGTCGATCGGCGACAGCGTCGAACTGCCCGAACCCGTCGGTCTGGCCCTGGACACCGAGCCGATCAAAGCTTGGGTCTGACCCGCCGCGGAGGCCCCACGTAGGGTGGCTGCGTGAATTTGTTGCCGTTGACACCCCCCGGGCAGACGCCGGTCCGGGTGCTCACCATCGCCGGAACCGATTCGGGTGGCGGCGCCGGAATCCAGGCCGATACCCGCACCATGGCCCTGTGCGGAGTGCACGCCCTGGTGGCGGTGGCGGCGGTGACGGTGCAGAACTCGGTGGGGGTGAGTGGGTTCCACGAGATCCCGCCGCAGGTCGTCGCCGATCAGGTGCGGTCGGTGGCCGACGATATCGGGATCGGCGCCGCCAAGACCGGGATGCTCGCCTCCAGCGACATCATCGAGGCGGTGGCCGGCGTGTGCCGGGAGGTCGGGATCGGCCGCGACGGCGAGGTCCCGCTGGTGGTCGACCCGGTCGCCGCGTCCATGCACGGCGACCCGCTACTGCACACCGAAGCCCTGGACGCCGTGCGCTACACCCTGTTCCCGCTGGCCACCATCGTGACCCCGAATCTGGACGAGGTGCGATTGCTGACCGGAGTGCAGGTGACCGATCCCGAGTCCGCACGGACAGCGGCACAGGCCTTGCACGCCCTCGGCCCACAGTGGGTCGTTGTGAAGGGCGGCCATCTGCGCTCCTCCGCCGACAGCACCGACCTGCTGTTCGACGGCGACCGCTTCCTCGAATTCCGGGCACCCCGAATCGCCACCGGCAACGACCACGGCGGCGGCGACACCCTGGCCGCCGCACTGGCCTGCGCGCTCGCCAACGGATACTCCGTCCCCGACGCATTCGAATTCGCCAAAGAATGGACCCGCCGCTGCCTCGACGCCGCCTACGACCTGGGCAAAGGCCACGGACCCGTATCCCCGCTGTGGCGCCTGAGCTGACCCGAATCTGTCGGTGCCCTCACCCATACTGAGGGCGTTACGGAACACACCACAACGACGTGGCCGGAACAACGAAGTTCCAGTGGCCCGTAGCACACCCGCCGATGCATCGGCCCCGACAACCGAAGCGACCCCGCAACGCCGTCACACCCAACGAGACCCTCCACGGTCTCTCCCCGCCCCCGGCCATTGCCGACCCACCGCCGCCCCCGGGGCGCGTTCAAATCACCTACCGCCAGTCTGTCCGCATCCGACCCCCGCCCCCGTTTCCCGCATGCCGCCGGTCCACCTTGGTGGTTCGGGGCCCGTCTCGTTCTGGAGCGACCAGAGCGAAGGAGCGCAGCGACTGAGCGCCGGGCGTGACGAACG
>NZ_JBEYBT010000034.1:0-21013 GCF_040632335.1 Nocardia sp. NPDC019395 | reverse complement strand
GCGCCGCCTGCGGCGGCGCCAAAAAACACAGAACCTTCACCCGAGGGTCAACCCGGCATACCGGTTACCGGCCGAATTCACGGGTACGCCGCCCCCGTGAACACAGACCAACGCCCCGCCCGTCCGACCACACACGCGGGAACCCGGCCCGGGTTGGCACACCTCCAGCTATCGTTGTGAACGACCACACAGCGTGTGGGATGCCCGGTGCGACCACGACCTCCAGGAGGTTCGGCGTATGACGCAGTTGGCACGAGCAGGTGGGGATACTGCTGCCGACAATGTGGGCAGTGACGGGGGTGAATCCATAGCGCCCCGACCGTACGTGCTGTCTCCTACGGCGGAGGGTCCCCTCGATGCCGATGAGCTGGAGACCCTGGACGCGTGGTGGCGGGCCGCCAATTATCTGTCGGTGGGGCAGATCTATCTGATGGCGAATCCGCTGGTGCGCGAACCCCTGGCGCCCGAGCATGTGAAGCCGCGGCTGCTCGGTCACTTCGGGACCGTGCCGGGGCTGAATCTGGTGTGGGTACATGCCAATCGGGCGATCCTGGCGCGGGGTCTGGACTCCGTGTTCGTGGCGGGGCCGGGGCACGGCGGGCCGGGACCGAACGCATGCGCGTGGCTCGAGGGCACCTATTCGGAGCTCTATAGCCATGTGCCCCGCGACGGGGAGGGGATGCGCGCCCTGTTCGCCCAGTTCTCGTTTCCCGGTGGGGTACCCAGCCATTGCGCGCCGGAGACACCCGGCTCGTTCCACGAGGGTGGTGAGCTCGGCTATTCCCTGTTGCACGCGTTCGGTGCGGCGCTGGACAATCCGCATCTGACGGTGTTCTGCGTGGTGGGCGACGGTGAGGCCGAAACAGGGCCGCTGGCGGGTAGCTGGCATGCCAACAAATTCCTGAATCCGGCGCGGGACGGCGCGGTGCTGCCGATTCTCGCATTGAACGAGTACAAGATCGCCAGTCCGACTCTGCTGGCCCGTATCCCGGAGTCCGAGCTGATCTCGCTGTTGCGTGGCAACGGCTACGAGCCGCTGATCGTCGCCGGGAGCGATCCGGCCCGGGTCCATCAGGATATGGCGGCCGCGATGGACGCGTGCCTGGAGCGGATCGCGCAGATCCAGCGTGCCGCCCGCGACGGCAGCGATACCAGCCGGCCGCATTGGCCGATGATCGTGCTGCGAACCCCCAAGGGCTGGACCGGCCCGCCCCAGGTCGACGGGGAACCGGTGGAGGGTACGTTCCGGGCGCATCAGGTCCCGCTGCCCGCGGCACGCGATGATGCCGGGCATCGGGCGGTACTCGAACAGTGGCTGCGTTCCTATCGCCCCGAGGAGTTGTTCGACGAAGAAGGGACGCCGGTATCGGAGTTGCGCCGGCTCGTTCCGGTCGGCGCGAAACGGATGAGCGCCAGCCCGGTGGCCAATGGCGGCGCCCTGGTCCGTGACCTGCGCCTGCCCGATTGGCGCGAGTACGCGGTGGACGTCAGCGAGCCCGGCCGCACCAGCCATGAGGCGACACGGGTGCTGGGTGGCTGGCTGCGCGAGGTCACCGAACGCAACCCGGACAATTTCCTCACTTTCGCGCCCGACGAGCTGGCCAGTAACCGGCTACAGGACATCCTCACCGTGACCGGCCGGAACTGGCAGGCCGAGATCGGGGTCCACGATATGAACCTGGACCGGACCGGCCGGGTGATCGAGGTGCTGTCCGAACATATGTGCCAGGGCCTGCTGGAGGGGTATCTGCTCACCGGCCGGCACGGCGTCTTCACCTGCTACGAGGCCTTCATCCATATCGTCGACGCGATGTTCAATCAGCACGCCAAATGGCTCGATGCCAGCGCGGCTGTTCCGTGGCGGCGCCCGCTGGCCAGCCTGAACTATCTGCTGTCCTCGCATGTCTGGCGGCAGGACCACAACGGTTTCACCCATCAGGACCCGGGTTTCCTCGATGTGGTGCTGAACAAGAAACCCGAGATCGTCCGCGTCTATCTACCACCGGACGCCAACACCTTGCTGTCGGTGTACGACCACTGCCTGCGTTCACGGCATTACGTGAACGTGGTGGTGGCGGGTAAACAGCCGCAGCCGGATTGGCTGCCGGCGACCGAGGCGGCGCTGCACTGCGCACGGGGTATCGGCATCTGGGAATGGGCGGGCCACCGCGATGAACCGGCCACCACACCCGATGTGGTGCTGGCCTGCGCCGGTGATGTGCCGACCTTGGAAACCCTGGCCGCGGCGGCGATTCTGCGCGAGAAGCTGCCGTGGTTGCGGGTGCGCGTGGTGAATGTGGTCGATCTGATGCGGCTGCTGCCGGCCGAGGAGCATCCGCACGGCTTACCGGACAGCGAATTCGACACTCTGTTCACCCGGGATTCCCCGGTGATCTTCGCCTTTCACGGCTATCCGTGGTTGGTGCACCGCCTGACCTACCGCCGCACCAATCATTCCGGTCTGCATGTGCGGGGTTACAAGGAGGAGGGGACCACCACCACACCCTTCGATATGGTCATGCTCAACGACCTGGACCGATACCACCTGGTGATGGATGTGATCGACCGGGTACCGGCGCTGCGCCAGCAGGCGGCCGGGTTGCGGCAGGAGATGGTGGACGCGCGCCTGCGGGCGCGGACCTGGACCCGGCAGCACGGCGAGGATATTCCCGAGGTGGCGAACTGGCGCTGGCCCGGCTAGCGGCGCCCGCCCCACCGCGGGCCGGACCGACGGTGAAACTGCCTTGCCGCGCCGGTACCACTCGGCGACGATCACAGCATGCTGTTGACGATCACCTGCACACCGGATGCGGACAGCGGTACGCCCGCAACCGATCTCGGTTTCCTGCTGCACAAGAACCCGGACCGGGTGCAGGAATTCGGATTGTCGTACGGCACGGCGCATGTGCTCTATCCGCAGGCCGCACCGGACCGGTGTACCGCGGCGCTGCTGCTCGAAGTGGATCCGGTGCGGCTGGTACGCGGGCGGTCCAGGGATATGCAGGCGTTCAGCCTCGGGCAGTACGTGAACGACCGACCCTATGCGGCGTCCTCGCTGATGTCGGTGGCGATCGGCGCGGTTTTCCGCAGCGCACTGCGCGGTGACTGCGCACAGCGCCCGGAATTGGCTCGCACCCCGTTGCCGCTGCGCCTGGAGTTACCCGCGGTCGGTTGCCGCGGCGGGCCGGAGCTCGCCGAACGGATCTTCGCCCCGCTCGGCTGGTCGGTGGCCGCGACACCGCTCCCCCTCGACCCGGCCTTTCCCGAATGGGGTGATTCGGCCCATCTGCGACTCGTGCTGACGGGAACACTGCGATTGGCCGACGCCCTCAACCATCTCTACGTTCTGCTGCCCGTCCTCGACGGCGCCAAGCACTACTGGCTGGATGCCGGTGAGGTGGACAAACTCCTGCGGGCCGGCGGCGCCTGGCTCGCCGCCCACCCCGAGCGTGCCTGGATCACCCGCCGTTATCTGGCCCGGCGCCACGCGCTGGTCCGCACCGCACTGGCCCGGCTGGCCGAGCTCGACGAATCGGATCCCGAGGAGCTCGGGGCGGTCGACGAGGAATCGGCAGCCGGAGAAGACTCGGGCCGAGAGCTGGGCGCCCAGGATCCCGCTACCGAACCGGGCCCCACCGCAACGACGGTCGACACGGCCGAGCCGGGAACCGAGGACGCCCTCCCGGGAGGTCGCACCGCCGGACCCGGATTCGGCGACCCGGCCACCGCAAACGCCGGCACAGCGGGGAACAGCGCAGAACCCACGACCGGCGACCCGGCCGGGCGAAGCAACGCCACCGCCGACGACGCACCCAGGCGATCGCTGGCGGTGCAGCGGCGGGCGACCGTACTGGCCGCCCTCCGGGACACCGGCGCCACCCGCGTCCTGGATCTCGGCTGCGGCGAGGGCGCGCTACTGCGAGAGTTGATCGACGACAGGTCGTTTCAGGAGATCGTGGGTGTCGACGTATCCACGCGGGCACTGTCCATCGCCCGGCGGAGATTGCGGCTGGATCGGCTACCCGGGCCGGTCGCACGCAGGCTGACCCTGCGGCAAGGATCGCTCACCTATACCGACAGCGCACTGCGCGGTTTCGACGCGGCCGTGCTCATGGAGGTCATCGAACATATCGACCCGCCGCGCCTGCCGGCCGTCGAATACGTGGTGTTCGGCGCGGCGGCACCGCATTCGGTGCTGGTCACCACACCCAACGCCGAATACAACGTCCGGTACGACGGCCTGACGGCAGGCAGCTTCCGGCATACCGATCACCGGTTCGAATGGACCCGGGCGGAGTTCCGGTCCTGGGGCCGGCGGATCGCCGGGCACTTCGGTTACCAGGTACGTTTCGCGCCGGTCGGAGCCCCGGACCCCGAGTTCGGCCCGCCGACCCAGCTCGCGGTGTTCACCCGCGCGCATACCGAAACCGAAGGAGCACCGCAGTGACCGATCTCGCCGTACCGGACCTGTGCCTGGTAGTGCTCATCGGCTGCACCGGATCGGGAAAATCGACCTTCGCCCGCACCCATTTCCCGCCGACCTCGGTGATCTCCTCCGACTTCTGCCGCGGATTGGTGAGCGATGACGAGAACGACCAGTCCGCGACACCCGAGGCATTCGCGCTGCTGCATCACATCGTCGGTATGCGGTTGCGCCGCGGGCTGCGGACCGTCGTCGACGCCACCAATGTGCAGCCGGGCGCTCGCAAGGAACTCGTCGCGCTCGCTCGCGAACACGATGTGCTGCCGGTGGCAATCGTGCTCGATGTACCGGATTCGGTGTGCACGGAACGTAACGCGCACCGGCCGGGCCGGTCCGCGCTGGGCGCCCACGTGGTAGGCCGCCAGCAGCGCGAACTGCGGCGCGGTCTGCGTGGACTGGATCGAGAGGGCTTCCGGCGGGTACACACCCTGCGCGGGGCCGACGAGATCGGCGCGGCGCGGATCGTGGACGAACGGCTGTGGAACGACCGCCGCGACCTCACAGGGCCGTTCGATGTGATCGGCGATGTGCACGGCTGCCGGGCGGAACTGGAGACCTTGCTCGCCGCGCTCGGATACCGAATCGGCCGGGACGCGGCGGGCCGGGCCGTCGGCGCTCGCCACCCCGAAGGCCGGACCGCTGTTTTCGTCGGCGATCTGGTCGATCGGGGACCCGATACACCCGGAGTGCTGCGGCTGGTGATGGGGATGGTCGGCGCGGGAGACGCGCTGTGTGTCACCGGAAACCACGAGAACAAACTCGTGCGCGCCCTCTCCGGGCGGAAGGTGAAACCGACGCACGGGCTGGCCGAATCGCTGGCCCAGCTCGAAGCCGAGGACAGTGACTTCCGCGCGGCGGCGTTGGAATTCTGCCGGGGCCTGATCAGCCACTATGTGCTCGACGGTGGACAGTTGGTCGTGGCCCACGCCGGACTGAAAGCGGAATATCACGGCCGGTCCTCCGGCCGGGTCCGGTCGTTCGCCATGTACGGCGAATCAACCGGTGAAACAGACGAATTCGGGCTGCCGGTGCGGTACCCGTGGGCCGAGGACTATCGCGGACGCGCGACCGTGCTGTACGGCCACACCCCGGTCACCGATCTACGCTGGGTGAACAACACCCTCTGCCTGGATACCGGAGTGGTATTCGGTGGACAGCTCTCGGCGCTGCGCTATCCGGAGCGGCAGACCGTATCCGTACCGGCCGAACAGGTCTGGTACGAACCTAGCCGCCCGCTGGCCCCGGTCGGCGGCGGACCGAAACCGGCCTCCCCCGGGCTCGCCCACCGGGACCCCGGCATCCTGAACCTCGACGATGTCGTCGGCCGTCGCGTCGTGGAAACTCGGCATCACGGCAGGGTCGGGGTGCAGGAGGAGAACGCCGGTGCGGCCCTCGAGGTGATGAGCCGGTTCGCCGTGGACCCCCGCTGGCTGGTGTACCTGCCACCGACCATGGCTCCCTGTGCGACCTCGGAGTCGCCGGGCTTCCTCGAGCACCCGGCCGAGGCCTTCGACTACTTCCGGAGTGAAGGCGTCACCCGGGTGCTGTGCGAGGAGAAACATATGGGGTCGCGCGCCGTGGTTCTGCTCGCCCGCTCGCCGGAGTCCGCACGGCACCGGTTCGGCGTCGAGCAGGGAACGGGCATGATCTACACGCGTACCGGGCGGCCGTTCTTCGACGACCCGGACCGCACCGAAGCCGTACTCGCCCGGATGCGCGCGGCAGCGGTATCGGCCGGCCTGTTCGACGAGCTGGACACCGGCTGGCTACTACTGGACACCGAGATCATGCCCTGGTCGGCTAAGGCGCAGCAGCTGCTGCGCAATCAGTACGCGGCGGTCGGCGCCGCGGGACGCGCCTCGACCGCCGCGGCTGGTGAGGTGCTGGCGGCGGTGGCCGCACGAGGTCAGGAAGTCGGCGAGCTGCGCGACCGGATGTCCGGCCGGAAGGCCGATATCGACGCGTTCACCCGTGCCTACGGTCACTACTGCTGGCCGGTGGACGGTCTCACGGGATTGCGGGTGGCTCCGTTCGGACTACTCGCCGGCGAGGGCGCGAACTACGCGGTGCGCGACCATCACTGGCAGCTGGAAAGGATCGACCGGCTGGTCACCGCCGACCCGGACCTGCTGACGGGTACGCGGCGAATGGATGTCGACCTCACCGATCGGGACAGTGAGGCGGCCGCAACCACATGGTGGCTGTCGCTGACGGGCAGCGGCGGCGAAGGGATGGTGGTGAAACCGGCTGACGCCCTCGTCCACGCGGCACCGAAACCACGAGGGAGCGATGCGGAGGCGCCGGCACTACCCGCCGACGGGCCGAACAGCAACGGCGCGAATCCGGATTGCTCCGATTCGGCTACCGCGGCGCCCAAGGGACCGGCCCGGACGAACCCGGCGGGGCGGCTCGTGCAACCTGGGGTGAAATGCCGGGGGCCGGAATACCTCCGGATCATCTACGGGCCCGAGTACCCGCGCGCGGAGAATCTGCGCCGGCTGAGGAAGCGCGGGCTCGGCCGGAAACGCTCTCTGGCGCTGCGCGAATACGCGCTGGGCCTGGAAGCGCTGGATCGGCTGGCCGCCGGGGAGCCGCTGTGGCGAGTGCATGAAGCGGTATTCGCGGTGCTTGCTCTGGAGTCCGAACCGGTCGACCCGCGGTTGTAATTTTTGTGCCGCCGTGGGCGGCGCGGGTGGGGGCCTGTTGGCCCTGTGGATCGGGGTCCTGTGAGCCCCATGCTGGTCGGGGCGCTGGTAACTCTGCCCGGCGGGCCACAGGTGACCCTGCCCGGCGGGGCACAGGTCACCCAGCCCGGCGTGGCACAGCGCCTATCGGGGCACAGCCAACCCCGCCCGGCGAGGCACAGGTAAACCCCTGCTCGCCGGAGGCCTGTTAGCCCTGTTCTCGGGGTAGACCAACTACCCATGTTCTCGGCGTAGACCATTCGTGAAGGGGCGGGCTGTGTTATTGGAGCCGCTCCGCGGCTCGAGGGTGGGGCCCTATTAACCCGGTTCTTCACTTCCGGCGCTCAGTCGCTGCGCTCCTTCGCTCTGGTCGCTCCAGAACCGGGCGGGCCCCACCCGGGAAGGTGGACTGTTCTGGCGAGTCGATGTGGGGCTGCTCTGACGATCAAGGCATGGACCGAGACTGGGGCCGGCGAGGTTGATCGAGCTGAGGAGCAGGCGACGGGAATCTGAACCTCCTCCCTGGGGCCACCATCCGAAGGAATCCGGGGACACGTGCGGCACGTACGAGGGAGACAGCGGAGGCGTTTGTGGGAGCGGTCCTGATCGGGTCCGCGGCCCGGGGCTCGCTGGACCTGCGGAGACGGGCCGGCTTCGAGTGCGTTCGATTGCGACGCAGGCCTTCCCATTCGCGGGAAAACGAAGCGCACATATTCAAACACTCGTGTACCGTACCGTTAAGTAGCGGCACATAGAACTACGGACCCTCAAATATTGATCCACCGTATAAGTTCTGCGCCTGGACGAAACGGAGACCACCATGACCATCGCTCGCACGCACAGACTGGTGAAGAAGTTCGCGGCGGCCGTCGCGCTGGCCGGGGCGCTCGCGGTTGCGCCCGCCGCGCTGGCCCCGCAATCGGCCCACGCCGATGCCCCGGGACACAGCACTCGCGACGACAGCCACCCGGGCAAGGGCACCTACAACGACACCCACGCCATCCCCAGTGACCTCAGCAATCGCAGCGAACCGGTGCACGCGATCCCCGCGCAGCGCAGCGAAACCTACGACAGCGACGGCGGGTACCACGATATCTGCGCTTATAAGCCGTACTTCTACGCCTGTCGGTGATCCAGCGCCGGTGGTTCCCTACCGCGGTTTCGTCGCCCGCCGGCCCCGATGACCGGCGGCCCGTTCCAGATCAACGGCCTCGGCCAGTTGCTCCGGGATGTGACCGGCGATATCGCGGCGCGAACCGATCAGCAACTTCTGGCGGATACTCGCGACCTGGGCGTCCACTGTGCGCACAGAGCTAGCGCGCCGCTGTGCGATGGCGTTGTTGGTCCAGCCCGCGGCAGCCAGAACCGCCACTTCGCGTTCGGCCGGTGTCAGCTCGTCCCAGCGGGATGCGGTATGCGGCGTATGCACGGCACTTTCGGCCGGGCACACCGGCCAGCGGCGCCGCAGATACTCCCGGACCATCTCGCTGCCCGGCCGGTACAGCCTGCCGTGCTGTTCGGCCTCCGCGAAATCGGCGGGCCCGACGATCGCTGTCGCGACCTCGGTGGCGTGGCGTACACCGCGCGATATCATCGGCACCTGCTCGATACTGATCCCCATCGAACGGTGACAGGCGCCGAAAACCCCGATCAACCAGGCCAGTTCACCGGCCCGCACACGCTGGGCCGGCGCCGGGCCGACCGCCGCGGGGTCCAGCGCGAGCAGGTGGGTCAGCACCATCACGCACACCCCCACCGACCAGGACGTCTTCCACGTATCGCCGAGCGCGTACTGCCCGGACACCACCGAGTACGCCGGTCGTAACGCGTCCGCGGGTTCATTCGACCGGGCGAGCGCCAAGGCTCTCCCCACCCGGGCCCAGTGCACCGACAGCGCGGATTCCGCGGCCATCGATCGCTCGATGTGCCGGCGGGTCAGTTCGGCGGCGCGTTCGGGATCGCCCAGCACGGCCGCGGCGAGGGCGGCGAATACGGTGCCGCGTTCCATCCCTATCCGATCGCCCGCATCGGTGAACTTGCGAGTCGCGCGGTCGAGCACCGTGATCGCGCGCGGGTCCAGCCGGAACAGCATGAGTTCCAGACCCCAGATCCATTCCACCGACGGCGGGAGGCCGATATCGGTTTCCGGATCGCGGCGCCAGGAGTCGCCGTCGGTCTGCCCGGGCAGGCATCCGGCAACACATTCGTCCAGCAGTTGCGCCGCTCGCGCGCTGTCGCCCTGCCAGAGGTTGAACCATGCGAGTAAGGCGGTGGCGCGAATATGGTGCGGGCCGGTGCCTTTGTCCCGGGTGGCGTCGAGCGCCGCGGTGGTGAGCCGGGTGAGCGCGCAGCTACCGCCGTTGGCGAACGGTACCCATACCGATAGCAGCACCGACGCCGTCTCCAGCCCGATCAGCGCCTCGTCCGGATCGCCGAGACCGGTTTCGATACCGATCAGGATGTCGTCCCAGGAGGTACGCGCCCAATCCAGCCAGCGCTCTTCGCTCGGCCCGTACCAGAGGGAACGGGCCTCGGCCACCCGGTCCCGGTAATACCGGCGGTGCCGGGCCGCCGGGCGGCGGGCTCCGGCCGGGTCCCGGCGCAGCCGGTCACCGGCGAACACACGCACGCTCTCCACCAGATACCAGCGCACACTGCTCTCGGCGCGGAAGGTCGACACCAGCGAGCGTTCGGCGAGCCGCTCGAGCAACGGAGCGATCCGTTCGGCGGGCAGTAGTTCGTCGGCACATACCGCGACGACCGCGTCGAGTTCGACGCCGTTGCGTTGCGGTTCGAAACCGTCGGTTTCGTAGCCGGCCGCGAACACCGACATACGGCACAGCAAGAGCTGCTCGTCGGCGCAGCAGAGATCGAACGACCAGGCGATCACATCGAAAACGCCGCGATGGCGCGGTTCGGTACCCGCGCGGTCGCTCTGGGACCAGCGCATCCGCTGGTCATCGGCGTCACCGGTGAGCTCGGCCAGCACCATCGCCGGTGGCCGATGCCGCAGCCGCGCGGCCGCCAGCCGGATGAGCAGTGGTGAGCGCTCCACTCGCCGGCAGATACGGTGCACGACAGCGAGCTGGTCCGGTTCGCCGGGTACGGGCCGTCCGGTGAGCTCGGCGCGCTGCCGGAACAGTTGCAGCGCCTCGGGGGGCGACAGTGGCCCCACACCCACGATGTACTCGTCGGCCCAGCCGATGGGTTCGCGGCTGGTCGCCAGGATGGTCAGGCCGGCACTGCCGGCGAGTAGATCGATCACCGCCCGGCCGACCGCCGCGAGGACGTGTTCGCAGTTGTCCAGGACCAGAATTGCCCGCTCGGCCGTCGCATCGGCACGGCCGCCCACGCCGATATCCAGCGAACTCGGATCGCTGATATCGGTGCGCACCACCGAACGCAGGACATTCTCCGCCGAATCACCGCGGTCACGGTCGAGTTCGGCCAGGCGCGCCCAGTACACGGGACGTCCCGGATCGGTCCGCCGCAATGCTTCGGCGGCCAGCCGCGTCTTCCCGATACCGCCCGGACCGACGAGCGTGATCAAGCGGACGCCCGGGGACCCCAGCAGCTCCCGCAGGCGTGCGATTTCCCGGTCCCGACCGATGAACTCGGTCGCGGGCGCGGCGGGTACCGCACCGTCCGGATAAATCACCACCATAGGGACGTAAATTAGTGCACGTCACGACCGGCCGTGCGGTTAACGCTCATCGGCGGTCATGCGACTCGCCAGAAGATGTGCCCCTCAGCACATGACGCGGGTCGCATGGCGGTAGTGCATCTGCACCACCGCGCTGTCGAAGGTCAGCACATCCACCAGACACAACCCGGTGGTGTCGACCGGCGACCGGAACAGCGGCACCCCATCGCCCAGCAGCAGCGGATGGACGAATATCCGGTACTCGTCGATCAGATCGTGTTCGAGGAACGCCGCGGCGGTTTCGGTACCACCGAGCAGTATCATCTTCTGCCCCGCGGCTTTTCGCCGGTTCACTTCTTCGACCAGGTCGGGACCGATGATCCCGGTGTTCCAGCCCGGATCCCGTAAGGTCCGGGTGACGACGAGTTTGGGGGCCGCACGCCAGAACCGCGCGAACTCGACGTAGAACGGGGAGACCGGGGCGAGGTCGGCGGTCGGCCAGAACGCCGACATGATCTCGTAAGTCCTGCGCCCGTACAGCAGAACATCGGCCTGCCGGAGTTCGTACAGGTACTCGGCACAGAGTTCCTCGTCGACAACCGGCCAGTGGACCGCCTCATCGGGCCCCTCGGTGAACCCGTCGAGTGATATCTGCATCCACAGCGTCACGCTTCCCATGCCCAAACCTCATCTACCGCCTCAGATACCAGGGGGCAGATTGTGCCCGGGGTCCGGGGCGCGCGCATCGGTAGCGGGCGGAACATACTTAGGTATACGTTCGAGCCGTCGACTCGGGAAGAGCCACCGTCGAATGTACCGTCGATCAGCGAAACGCTACGTGAGCACTCCCCAGCGCGGAGAAGAAGGGTACCGACGCTTCCTCAGCTCTCCGCCGGGAGCTCGGACAACTCGCTATCGCTTTCGATGTAGTGCGCGACGAACCGATTCACCAGTTCCGCGGAAACCTTGCCCGGCAGCGTTCGAGCCAGCTGCAACTGCCCCGTCAGCTCGGCCAGATCCGCGGGATTGCGCTCGGAGTCCCGGTACTGCTGCCAGGCGGTGCGATGGAACAGGTCGACGAAACGACGCGCCATCCGATCGCAGTCCGCGCGCATCCGCTCGAACTCCCCCAGGACTTCGGCGTCCGGAACCCCCGCCGCCACCAACTGATCGGCCATCCGGACGAGTTGCCGATCGGCGGGCCGATAGGTGACGGCATCCACTGGTTCGTACAGTCCGGCGGCCACTATCCGGGCCAGCCCGTTGGGTACCGCGGCGTACCGTTCCTGCAGCTCGGTGGCGGGAATGGTATCGGTGGCCGCGGCCGCCGCACCCGCGGCCGGTTCGCCGCCTTCCGTACCGCCGAGCAACGCCCCGACGCCGAGGATATCGCCGAGATCGTCACCGCGATCCCAGGCGTTGAGCAATTCCCTGATCCCGTTGAGTTTGATCCCCCGATCCAGCAGCCTGCTGATCGTGCGCACTCGATTGAGATGTTCGGGGCTGTAAAAGCCTGTCCTCCCCTTGACCTGCGGTGGGGGCAGGACCCCCCGTTCGTGATAAACCCGCAGGCTGCGCACGGTCGTGCCGGCGGCGCGTGCCAGTTCATCGATCGTGTACTCCACACCAGCAGCCATATAACTAGGAAACCACATCGAAACGGTGACAAGCCGCGCCGGACACGATCAGAAATACCCGGTTCGATCCGCGTTGGTGCGGGATTCTCTAGTTCGTCGCTCTCCGGTCGCCGGCCCACCGGGCGTAGGTGCGTCGCTCATCCTCCGACATTCCGCCCCACACTCCGTACGGTTCCCCAACTGCCAGTGCGTAATTGCGGCAACTGTCCAGGACCGGGCAGGCGTGACAGATCTGTTTCGCCCGCCGCACCCGGGCCGCGCGGGCCCGGCCGCGTTCCCCGTCGGGATGGAAGAACACCGTCGATTCCAGGCCGCGACAGGACCCGAGCAACTGCCACTCCCATGCGTCGGCGGCCGGACGCCGAAACGGGATCAATGTGGACATACACAACTCCTCTGCCCGCAATTCTGTAAGCCAGCGTAATTACTCCCCACATCTGGGAATCGGTGGTGACGACAATGCGCGCCTTCCCGGCAGTGGCGAATTCCGGGCCACCCGGCCCGGCCGGAACCGTCCTATTCTGCGAGTATGAGTGAGCTACCGGGGGCACGGATAACCGTCGGGGAGCGCGATCGCGCGTTACAAGAGCTCGCCGAGCATCTGGGCGCGGGCCGTCTGACGCTTACCGAGTACGAGCAACGCACAGCCGCCGCGGCCGCCGTGACCACCACGCCGGAGCTCGCGGCTCTGTTCACCGACCTTCCCGCGGCGGCGCCACCGCCCGCACCGAGCCAGAACGCCGATCCGGCCGTCGGGTTCGCGATCATGGGCGGCTGCGCGGCCGCATTCGCCTTGATCCTCGCCCTCGTGTTCGGCGGGTGGCTGTGGCTCCTACTGCTGGTCATCGTGCTGGTGTCGGCTCCGCTGCTGCCCACGGCGCTGCATCGCCGCCGCGTATCCGGACAGTCCTGACCTCACCATCTGGTGGTCGGGCGCACACTGTTCGCCAGATCCACCAGGCGGTAGCGGTGCAACCGTCCCGGTGCGTTACGGGCCAGAGCCCGTAGCCGCGATTCCAGACCACCGCGTAAACCGGGCACGGTCAGCGGGTAACCGAGCAGGGTGGTGTCGCCGGACGCCGGGCGCATCCGGGTCCGCAACCATTCCAGCGCCGTCCCGACCACCACGACCTGCAGTTGCAGTGCCCGCGGCTCGTCGGGGAGCGCCAGCCGGGAAGCGGCCTCGAGCAGATCGATCTCGTTGATCTCGGGATGCGACCGGGAAACCAGCAGCAGGCTGCCGGTCATCCGCGCGGTGCCGTAGTGCCGGGACGTATCGGGCACCTCGTCG
This sequence comes from Nocardia sp. NPDC019395, assembly GCF_040632335.1. Classification (NCBI taxonomy): domain Bacteria; kingdom Bacillati; phylum Actinomycetota; class Actinomycetes; order Mycobacteriales; family Nocardiaceae; genus Nocardia; species Nocardia sp. NPDC019395. Next base: position 7,275 of record NZ_JBEYBT010000034.1, on the reverse strand, counting down.
AGCACCCGCACCGCCTGCAACGGTTCACCGTCCGCCGCCAGCCGCCTGGCCAGGCCGAACGCCGCGCTGACCACACCGTGGTTGGTCTGCCAGACCAACCGGTAGAAATCGGTGGCTGCCCGCTGCCAGCGATCGGAGTCATCGGGGCTAGGTGCCGATTGCAGTACGAGTTCCGCGGTCGCGGCCAATGCCAGCGCGGGAGCGATCTCGCCGGGCAGCATCGTGTGCACCTCGTCGAAGTGCAGGTATGCCCGCTCGTAGCGCCCCTCCAGCAGGGCGGTGACACCGCTGAACCATTCGATCCGCCAGTCGGTGGCCGCGCGGGGGCGCAGCGCGTCCAGCAGGGCCAGCGCCGCCGTCAGATCGCCGAGGTCGACATGGGCGCGGACAGCGGCCAGCGCACCTTCCACCTCGAAGGTCTCGGGAGCGTCGATTGTGCCTGCCGCGATGCGCTCGGAGGTCTGGCGCAGCGAATCCAGGGTCCGGCGCGCGTCACCGTGCAGCAGCGGAGAGAGCAACTCGGCGCTGGGATCGTCGGCGTCGATCAGCGGGACCGGTAGCGCCGCCACCACCGCCGCGGCGTCGAGGTCGAGACTGCGGTGGACACCGTCGACCATGCCGTCGGTCTGGCCGATCAGCGTATCGATCCCGAAATCACCGCGCAGGGAACCGAATTCCACCGAGGCCTGCGGATGTTCGCGGCCGGTGTCGGTGGCGAGCACCATCCGCAACACCCCGGCCAGCTGGCAGTACATGGCGTAGGTGGACGGGAAGCGACGGCTCGGCTCCGGATGGGTCGCGCGGACCAGCAGCCGGTGCAGGCACGGATACCGCTGCAGCAGCGGGTAATCCTCGGGCGTAGGTGTCTCGGCGCGATAGTTGCCGTTGGAGTCTTTGCGTAGATCGAGGATCAGGGCCGCCAGGGTGCGACCGGCGGCGTAGATATCGGAGGCGACGGTCGGCCCGGTCTCGATGATCTCCGGGGCCTGATAGCCGGGAGTGCCGTAGATGCTTCCGTAGGACTCCATGGCCGCCACGGCACCGAGGTCGATCAGTTTGACCTCGTCGGCGGTGACCATGATGTTGTCCGGTTTCAGGTCGTTGTAGGCCAGTCCGAACGAATGGAGGTAATCGAGCGAGGGCAGGACTTCCATCATGTAGGTGAGGGTCTCGGACACCGGGATACGTTGCGAGCCGGCGAGGTCCAGCATCTTCTTCAACGAGCGCCCGCCGACGTACTCCATCACGATGTAGCCGTCGGCCACCTCGCGGTGGGAGCGGTGTTTGACGAAGTTGTAGATCTTCACCACGCCGGGGTGGGTGATCTCGGAGAGAAACTGGCGTTCGGCCAGCGCCACCACATGTGCCTCGAAATCCTGCGGATTCTGCAGACCCTTCAGCACCACCCAGCGATCGCTGACATTCGTATCGACCGCCAGGTAGATCCAGCCGAGCCCGCCGTGCGCCAGACAGCCTTTGACGACGTACTGCTCGGCGACCACCTCACCCGCGGACAGGGCGGGCAAGTAGTTGTACGCGGACCCGCAGCGTGCGCACTCCCCGGCCACCGCGCCCGGGCCGTCCGGACCGGAACGGCCGTTCGGCGCCTGGCACTTCCAGCAGAAGCGTTTGTTCTCCGGCACCACCGGATCCTCGAGGACCGCGGTGGCCGGATCGACCGGATCCACCCGGGGCAACGCCACCAGCCCGGCGCCCAGCCGGCGCACACTCGGGCGGGAACGAGCATTCCGGCCGGACTGTGCTTCGTCCTCGAACCCGGCGAAAGGATCGAGCTCGTCCTCGTCGTCGTCGGCCAGCAGCAGCGCCTCGAGGTCGTCGTCGTCATCGTCCGCGCCACCGAGGCTGTTGAGCCGCGCGATATCGTCGCCGGTGAGAGCGGCCACGGCTCGGTCGAAATCGGTGAGACCGGAGGGTTCCGGGGAGCCGGCGAGCAGCGAGTCCGCGGCGTCGCGGGACGCGGATTCGGCGTTATCCGGCTGGGGTCCGGAATCGCTGTCGGGCTGCGACCGGCTGCCGGACTGCGGGGGCGCGCCGACCACCGGTATCGACCCCACGGTCAAGGGGACGAAAATCCCGGACTCGTTCGGAAGCGCGGCGGCATCGGTCGGACTGCGCGGAACGCTCCCACCGGACTCGGCGAGGAGTTCCTCGGCGGCCCGGGTGAGGTCCGATTCCTCGGCCGAGCCACGGTGCACACTTCCGCTGCTGGTGGTGCGCCGGGTCGACCAGGTGTGCGCGGACCGCCGGGGCATCGCGGCACCGCGAACCCGCCGCTTGGACCAGGGCGGCGGAAGCGGACGCTCGGACGAGCTCGAATGCTCTGGCATGCACGACCTCTCAAACCCACTGGGTGAACCGAGAGTCCATTGTTATCCTGCGCCACGAGCGCCGGGAACCCGAGGTTCCCTTTGCTGGGAATGCAGATTTCCCCGGGGGCAGTAGAGCCCCCGGGGAAATCCACGGTCCCGGCGAGATCAGCTCTTCTCGTCCGGTTCGTCCAGGATGCGGACGGTACTGCCGGAATCCACGGATTCGGCGGGTGCCGCAGCCGCGGGGGCACGCTGTGCGACCAGCTCGCCGACCCGTTTCCGGGCCAGGAACCAGCCACCCACCAGCGCTGGAACACCGACCACGAGCATCGCGATCACCGCGGCCCGCTGTTCGATCTCCGAGCTGAACAACATCAGCAGCACCACCCCGGCCAGGAACAGCAGAGTCGCGTAACTGGTGTACGGGGTCCCGGGCAGGCGGAACTTCGGCCGGCTCACCTTGCCGTCGCGGGCCCAGCGCCACAGCTGGAGCTGGCAGAGAACGATAGCGGTCCACGAGAAGATTGTGCCCAGTGCGGAGACATTCAGCACGATCTCGAACGCCTGCTTGGGTACCGCCGCGTTCAACCCGACACCGGCCAGCGCGATAACACCGGTCGCGAGAATACCGACGTACGGCACACCGGTGCTGGACATCCGGCCTGCCACCTTCGGCGCACTACCGTTCATCGACATCGAGCGCAGGATCCGGCCGGTCGAGTACAAACCGGCGTTCAAGCTGGAGAACGCGGCGGTCAGCACCACCAGGTTCATCACCGAGCCGGCACCGTCGATACCGATCTTGGAGAAGAAGGTGACGAACGGGCTCTCGCCGGACTTGAACGCGGTGTAGGGCAGCAGCAGGCCGAGCAGCACCAGCGAACCGACGTAGAACAGCGCGATACGGGCGATCACCGAGTTGATGGCGCGCGGCATGATCTTCTCGGGGTTCTCCGCCTCACCTGCGGCGGTACCGACGAGTTCCACTGCGGCGTAAGCGAAGACCACACCGGTGGTGACGACGATCAGTGGCAGGAATCCGGTCGGGAACAAACCGCCGCTGTCGGAGATGAGGCTGGGCCCCGTGGCGGCGCCATCGATCTCGAAGCGCCCGGCCAGGAAGATCGTGCCGACGATCAGGAAGGTCACCAGCGCGACGACCTTGATCAGCGCGGCCCAGAACTCCAGTTCACCGAACCATTTGACCGAGATCATATTGATCGCGACCACGATCGCCAGCGCGATCAGCGCGATCGTCCACTGGGGTATCACGTGGAACGCGCCCCAGAAGTGGACGTAGGTGGCGATCGCGGTGATATCCACGATGCCCGTCATGCACCAGTGGAAGAAGTACATCCAGCCGACCGCGAAAGCCAGCTTCTCCCCGTAGAACTCACGGGCGTAGGACACGAAGGATCCGGAGGACGGGCGGTGCAGCACCAGTTCGCCCAGGGCCCGCAGGATGAAGAATACGAAGATGCCGCAGACCGCGTAGACCAGGAACAGACCCGGACCGGCATCGTGGAGCCGGCTGCCGGCGCCGAGGAACAACCCGGTGCCGATGGCGCCACCGATGGCGATCATCTGGAGCTGCCGCGGACGCAGTGACTTGTGATAGCCCGCGTCTTCCGCATGCAGGCTCGCGCCCGGCGCCTCCTGTTCCCGAGGCTCTTGAACAGTTGTCATCGTCTTGCCTTTCGAGTGGCGCAGATCATGTCTGCGAGCAATGTACCGCTAGTCAGCGGCACGATCAATAGGTAGCCACCGGGCTTTACGCGGTGGAAACCAGCAAGTTTCGTGCGAAAAGAGGTTTAGACGCAGGTCGAATGCGCGATTGATCGAGCCGCTGAACGTCGATACGCTAATCAAGTCAACTGTTGAGGAGTGTTCCCATGGCATGGTTCGAGCGCGAGTTCATCGCCGTCCCGGAGACCGCCGCGAAACAACTCGTCCACAAGTGGCCCGATATCAACATCCGGCGGTACTCCCGCGTCATCGTCAGAACCGACCAGACCGCGCTCTTCGTGAAATCCGGGCAGGTGATGGGCGCTCTCGGCCCGGGCCGGCACCGGCTGGACGCCGACGAACTCCCGGTCCTCGGCGCCCTGGTCGACACACTGTCGGGCGGGAACTACTACCGGGCCGAACTCTATTTCGTCTCCACCCGGGATTTCGCCGGGATCAAGTTCGGCGGCCGGCTGGCCGATATCGCCGACCCGGTGAGCGAGCAGATCGTCACGCTGCGTGTCTTCGGTGAATTCGCGCTGGCGGTCCGCGATGCCCAGCAGCTGATCATGTCACTGGCCGGCAGCACCGATCTCCACGATCCGGCCGGTATCGAATCGTGGAGCGCGGACCTACTCCTCAAAGCGATGAAAATCGCGGTGACCCAGGGAGTCTCCCGCGGCGAATGGCCGCTACTGGGCCTGTCCGGGCAGTTGCCGGCGATCGAGCACGCGGTCCTGCACCAGACCAATATCGCGCTCTACGAATACGGCCTGCGGATCCCCCGCCTGGGCAATTTCGATATCACCCTGGCCCCCGAGGACGCCGACCGGCTCAAACGACTTGCCAAGGACGTCACTTATATCCGGCTCGCCGGAGATTTCCGGGAGTACGCGGCCGGGGAAATGGCTCTGGGTGCCGGACAGGGCCTGGCCACCGGACACGGCCACGACGGCGGTTTCCTCGGCGCGGCGCTGGGCATCAACGCACTCCAGCCGCCGAATCCGCCGCCGCCCGGACATCTTTCCGGCCCGCCCGCGTCGCCGTGGCAGCACCATTCCCCCGCGGCGCGAGAGCCCGCGCACGCCGAACTACCCACCGACCCGGAACCGGACGCGCTGCCACCGGGTGCAACCGCTGCCCCGGTCTGCACGGACTGCTCGACGGTCAACCCGGCCGGGGCGAATTTCTGCGTGCACTGCGGCTCACGCTTCGCCACCGGACCCACATCCTGCCGCGAATGCGGCGCCGAACTTCTTCCCTCGGCGAAATTCTGTGCGTCCTGCGGTACCCGGGCACAACAGCCGTGAACCGGATACCCGAGCCCGCTCGGGTATCCGGTCGTAAGGGCACACGCTGAGCGCGTCGGTCGCACCACGACCGAGGTCCGGCCCGAAGAGACGGGCCGGACCTCGGTCGCGGTGCTGTCAGGCTACGATCCCCGATTCCGAGGTACCGGCCAGACTACGCACCTGACGCGCGGCCACCGAAAGGGTCGCCAGATCGTGGCGGGCCACGCCGAAGATCTCGGTGAGCGCTGCCCGGGCACGGGCCAGGCGGGAGCGGTTCGTCTGTTCCCAGTACTCCAGCTTCTCCGATACCGGATCCTCCGGATCGGTGGCGGTGGCGATCTCGAGAGTCAGCAGGCGCAGCGATTCGTAGAGATCGTCCCGCAATGCCAGCCGTGCCAGGCCGGCCCAGCGCTGGTTGTAGTCGAGGTCGTTCACCGCGCTGATCAGCCGAGTGATCTCCAGATGGGCATTCAGCGCGAAGTAGAGATCTGCGACCTCGTGCGCGTCACGCTCGGCGATATCGGCGATATCCAGCACGTCCAGCAGCGGGTAGAGGTGGATGAGGTGATAGACCTCGGTCGCCAGGTCGGCTGGGGCGCCTTCCTCGGCCGCCGCCTCGGCGCGCGCCGTAACATGTTCGGCCAGGGGCGCCGGCAGCCAACCGGGAACATCTCTCGCCAATGCCCGGACACCGTCGCGGTAGCGGGCGATATCCGCGCCGATGGCGATCGGTTGCGGCCGGTTCAGCAACAGCCACCGAGCGCCCCGTTCGACGACGCGGTGGGTTTCCAGTTCGAGCCGATCACGAACCGCCGTCGGCATGGCGGTCGTCCGGATCCGCTGCCACAGGTCCCGCAACCGGAAGATATCCACCGCGGCGGTGAAGGCCCGCACGGCATCGTCTGTCGTGGCGCCGATTTCCTCGGCCAGCCGGAACGCGAAGGTCGCGCTGCCGAAATCGACCATTTCGTTGACCACCACGGTGGCGACGATCTCCCGGCGCAGTGGGTGCTTGGAGATGGCGTCGGCGAAACGATCACGCAGCGGAGTCGGGAAGTACTGCGGCAGGACCGCGGTGAAGGTCGGACTGTCGGGCAGGTTACTGGCCAACAGATCGGCTTTCAGCGAGAGCTTGACATGAGCGATGACGGTGGCCAATTCCGGAGAGGTGAGCCCCGTCCCGGCCGCGATGCGTCGCTCCATCTCCGCGTCCGATGGCAACGCCTCCAGATTGCGGTCCACCCCGCGACGGGTTTCCAATTCGGTGAGCAACCGCCGATGTACGGCCCCACGCCGGTTGGCGACCGAACGGGAGAGCCCGATCCGGAAATTCTGTGAGATATTCTCCCGTAAGACGAGTTCGGCGACCTCATCGGTCATTTCCGCGAGCAGCGGATTCCGGTCCGCGATATCCAGCTCCCCCGCCGATACCGCGGCATCGAGCAGAACCTTGATATTCACCTCGTGATCCGAGCAATCCACGCCCGCGGAATTGTCCAGCGCGTCGGTGTTCATCTTCCCACCGTTACGGCAGAATTCGATCCGACCCAACGCGGTGGCACCCAGGTTGCCACCCTCACCGATCACCTTCACCCGGAGCTTGTCGGCATCCACCCGCACGAGGTCGTTGGATTTATCGCCCACATCGGCATTGGTTTCGGTACTCGCTTTGATGTAGGTACCGATCCCGCCGTTCCACAACAGGTCGACCGGCGCCTCGAGGATCGCGCGGATCATCTCCGGCGGGGACAGCCGGGTGACCGAAGCCGGAAGTTTCAGCGCCGCACGCACTTGCGCGCTCACCGGAACGGCCTTGGCGGTGCGGTCGTATACTCCGCCACCCGCACTGATCAACGAACGATCGTAATCAGCCCAACTCGACCGCGCCAACCCGAACAACCGAGCCCGCTCCGCAAACGACGACCCCG
>NZ_JBEYBT010000033.1:0-23800 GCF_040632335.1 Nocardia sp. NPDC019395 | reverse complement strand
CTGTGTTTTTTGGCGCCGCCTGCGGCGTCGCGGGTTCGGGGCCCCCTTGGTCTCGTTCTTCACTCCCGGCGCTCAGTCGCTGCGCTCCTTCGCTCTGGTCGCTCCAGAACGAGACGGGCCCCGAACCACCGAGGTGGACTGGTCGCATGCGGGGAAATGGGGTGGGGATGGAAGTGGACTGATTGGTGGTAGGGGATTAAACGCGCCCGGGGGCGGCGGCGGGGTCGGCTACCGCGGTCCGGCTGTTTTGCGGTGTCTGCGGTGGCCGTTGGTCCATGCCGTCGGTGCCTGAGACTCGCGGCCGGTGCTCGGCCTGCGTCGAGGCTGTCGGGTGGCCGTGACGGGAACTAGGAGGCCAGGCGCTGGGGTTGTTCGATTACCGAGTAGTGCTCGGCATCGCCGGTGATGACTTTGCTGGGGCGGGCGTCGACGCCGACGGGGATATCGCCGGCGAGGGTGATCCGGGTGAGGCGGCGGGGCTGGTTGTCGTAGTCGTTGATCGCGTAGTGCTGGGTCGCGCGGTTGTCCCAGATCGCCACATCGCCGAGCGTCCAGTCCCAGCGGACCGTGTTCTCCAGGCGGGTCACGCGATCCTGGAAGAGGCGGAACAGGGTTTGTGATTCGGTGTTCGAGAAGCCGGCGAAATTCTTCACGAAATGGCCGAGCAGCAGTGCGCGTTCTCCGCTCTCCGGATGCACCCGCACCACGGGATGCTCCGTCTCGTAGAGGGTCGATTCGAATTCGGCCCGATGTTCGCGGGCCTTGGCGTCGGGCTGCTGACCGTGGCGGCCCACATAGTCGTAGACGTTGCTGTGCACCGCTCGGAGATTCTCGGCCAGCTGCCGCAGCTGTTCGGGCAGGGATTCGTAGGCCGCGACGGTCGAGGCCCAGGTGGTGGAGCCGCCGTAGGTCGGCAACGTGACCGCGCGCAGGATGGATGCCTTCGGAATCCGGTCCACGAAGGTCACATCGGTATGCCAGCTGTTGGCGGTGCCGTACTCGGAGTCGATGGCCAGGGTTTTCTCGCCGTGCGAGGTAACCGTCGGATGCGGCGTGGTGGGACTGCCGAGCAGCTGGGCGAACTCGTACTGCCCGTCCTCGGTCAGTTGGTCCTGGCCCCGGAAGAAGATCACCTTGTGTTCCACCAGAGCCTTGCGGATGGTCTCGACCGCGGCCGGGCCGAGATCGCCGCCGAGCCGCACCCCGTCGACCCGGGCCCCGATCCGGGATCCGAGCTTGACCACGGCGGGGAGTACGGCGGGGGAAGTCTTTTCGGATGTCATGGGTACCTCACGGATCGCAGCGGTTGATATCGCTGTTCGAGCACACCACCACACCGGACCGGCCAACAGATTTGCGGTCGGGCTGATCCCAACGCGATCCGGGCAGCGCGGGCTACCGGGACATGCGCCGGCCTCCGATACTTAGGGCGGAGGTGGACCCGTGAGCCACCGAGAACGCGTGCGGCAACCCCAGGTATCAGCCGATATGTTCGCGGAGGTAGGCCAGATCCTCGGCCATCCCCTCGGCGGGGGTTTCCAGTACCACCGGAGCGTCGGCGGTCCGGCACACCTCCGCGAGCAGTTCGGGGTCGATGGTTCCGGTCGCGAAGTTCGCATGCCGGTCGGCACCCGAATCGAACGAATCGCGGGAAGAGTTCAGGTGCACCAGGTCGATCCGGCCGGTGATCGCCCGGATCCGTTCCACCACGCCCACCAGGTCTTCCCCGCCGGCCCAGGCATGGCAGGTGTCCAGGCAGAATCCGGCGCCGTATTCGCCGACCGCGTCCCACAGTTTGGCGATCGTGTCGAAATGCCTGGCCATGGCATGGTTTCCACCGGCGGTGTTCTCGATCAGGATGGGCACCGCGAAACCGCCCTTGTCCTGCTGGCGTTCGAAAAGTTTGCGCCAGTTGACGAACCCGGCCTCCATCTCCTCATCGGAACGGACGTGCCCGCCGTGTACGACCAGGCCGAACGCGCCGATATCGGCGGCCGCCCGCGCCTGCTGGGCCACCGCGTTACGGGAGGGCATCCGTAACCGGTTGTTGGTACTGGCCACATTGATCTGATAGGAGGAATGCACCACCACATCGATCGGGCTGGCCAGGATCTGCTCGGTAGCCGGGTGAGGCGCGGGTTTGTCCCAGCTCTGCGGATCCACCACGAACAGTTGTACGACATCGGCGCCGAGTTGCTCGCCGAACCCGATCGGGTCGCTGTCCATCCGGACGTGTGCTCCAATGCGCATACGGTCAGCGTATCGGCCGCCACCGACACCGGGCCCTCCTGTTGCGCCCGGGCGGTGCGAGAAGATACACCGGTAGAATCGTGCACGACCCGACGAGGGGGAATTCGGCGATGCTCCAGCCTGGTGAGGACTTCGCGGGCTATGCCATCCGACGGCGTCTGGGTGTCGGTGGAATGGGCATGGTCTTCCTCGCCAGACATCCGCGACTGCCCCGGCTGGTCGCGCTCAAACTGCTCAACCCGGACCTGTACTCCGACCGGGAGATCCGGTTGCGTTTCGAACGCGAAGCCGAACTCGCCGGAAAGCTCGAGCATCCCAATATCGTCACCGTCTACGACCGCGGCGCCGAGGGCAAACAGCTGTGGATCTCGATGCAGTACGTCCCGGGGTCGGATGCCTCGCTGGTGGACCTGCAGGTTCTCGACCCGCGGCGGGCTGTTCAGATCATCGCCGATACCGGTATCGCGCTGGACTTCGCGCACGCCAACGGCGTACTGCACCGGGATGTGAAACCGGGCAACATTCTGCTCGCGAAACCGCCCATCGGTCATCCGGAACGGGTCCTGCTCACCGATTTCGGTATCGCCGGGGTGCGCGACGCCGAAACCACCATCGCCGCGGCCGACACCATCACCGCGACCCTGGCCTACGCGGCGCCCGAACAACTGACCGGCGCGAAGCTGGACCAGCGCGGCGACCAGTACTCGCTCGCGTGCACGCTGTTCTGGTTGCTCACCGGATCCGGTCCTTATCCGTCCACCAATCCGGCCGAACTCATCCAGGCGCACCTCACCGCGCCGGTTCCCCGGCTGAGCCGGATCCGGGCCGGGCTACCGCCCGGCCTCGACGACGTCATGGCGCGCGCACTGGCCAAGAACCCGGCCGAACGTTTCCTCAGCTGTGCCGAGTTCGCCGCCGCCGCCCAGCACGCGTTGCGGCCGCCGGGGCCGCGGCCCGGAGTGAGATTGCGTCCCGATCAGCGACCGCCGGCGCCACCCGGCCGTCCGGTCCACGGCTCCGGTGAATTCGGCCGGCCAGGCGCACGGGGTGGTCCTCCGTACCGGTCCGCCGAGTTCCGGCAGCCCGGCGCGGTGCCGCCGCGGCATCCGTCCAGTGAGTACCGCCGGCCCGGACCGGTAGCGCCGCCGCGCGGGGCCGGGGCAGCCGGGCCGCGAAACGGTGCCGCCGGCCACCGCCCGCCGCCGGGCGAGCCGCCACCCGCCCCGAACGAGTTCCGCCCGCCCGGTCCCCGGCCGCGTCCACCCACCCCCGGTGATCAGCCGCGCCCCGTCGAGCCGACCCGTCCGGAGGGGGCCGAACCCGCGATCATCGATCTGCCCGGCTTCCGCCGCCGCCCCGGCGGGACCTCGCCGTGACCCGAGGTGGGCCGCCCGCCGGCGGATCCCGGCGGCTCCGCGTGACGGCATCGATGTAGCGGCGGTATTGCGGGCAGGTATGCGGCAGAAGAGAGCCGCCGGTGAAGTACCGCCTCCTGCTATGGTTTCGATGATTTCGCGTGTCCGGATCGATGCGGTCCGGTCACGCTTTTGGTCTACGCTTGCGCGCCGGTGGGTCCCGGTAGCGCGGCGGGAATTGGAGTGGACATGCTGGCCAACGGCGATGTTTTCGCCGGCTATGTCATCGACCGGCAGCTCGGCCGGGGTGGGATGGGCTCGGTCTACCTGGCGAAACATCCGCGGCTACCGCGGATGACGGCGCTGAAATTGCTGAATCGGGAGATGTTCTTCGATAAGGAGGTGCGTGCCAGATTCGAACGGGAGGCCGATCTGGTCGCCCGCCTGGACCACCCCAATATCGTGACGGTGTACGACCGCGGCCTCGAGGACGAGCAGCTGTGGATCTCCATGCAGTACATCGACGGGATCGATGCCGCGTCGGTCGAACCGCAGAAGCTGCCACCCGAACGCGCGGTGCAGATCATCGCCGAAACCGCGTCGGCGCTGGACTACGCGCACGGTATGGGGGTGATGCACCGCGACGTGAAACCGGCCAATATCCTGCTGGCCCGGTCGACCGGCGGTCGCGGTGAACGGGTCTACCTCACCGATTTCGGTATCGCCCGGTTGCGCGACGACACCGGACACCTCACCCAGACCGGCACCTTCACCGCCACCCTGGCCTACGCCTCACCCGAACAGCTCACCGGCGCCGATCTCGATCACCGTTCGGACCAGTACTCCCTGGCCTGTTCGCTGTTCTGGCTGCTCACCGGCAACGGGCCGTTCACCTCGACCAATCCCGCGGGTGTCATCCAGGGTCATCTGCAGGCGCCACCACCGTCGCTGAACGCGGCCCGGCCGGAACTTCCGCCGTCGCTGGACGCCGTGCTGGCCAAAGCGATGGCCAAACGCCCCGACGATCGCTTCACCTCGTGCAGCGAGTTCGCCGAGGCGGCGAAATTCGCACTGTCGTCTCCGGGCGCGCCCGGGGTTCCGACGGCCCTGCCGCCGACCGCGGGCGCAGCGGCCTTCGCGCCGCCGAACGCCCCGTACAGCAGCGGCGCGACCCAGTATCCGAGTACGGCGGCGCCGCAGCCGTATGCCAGCGGCACCCAGGCACAGCCGTACGCCAGTGGTATCCAGCAGCAGGGGCAGCCGTACACCAGCGGCGCCCAGCAGCAGGGTCAGCAGCCGTATGCCGGCGGTTTCCAGCAGCAGCCGCCCCCGGTCGATATGGGCCAGCGGCCGAACAGCGATATGCATCAGCAGCCCTACGGGACCGGCCCGGGCTATCCGAACGCGTACGGCAGCGGGTCGGGCGCGTACACCCAGCCCACCAGCTATCCGCAGCCGATGTCGCAGATGGCGCAGGGCGGGCCGCCACCGGCCAAATCGAATACCGGGCTCATCGCGGCCATCTGTGTCGGGCTGGTGGTACTGATCGGTGTGGTCATCGGCGTCGTAGCCCTCGCGGCCAACAGCGGCGGTGGAGAGGGGCCGGGAGCCGGGGCCGCCGGCACCAGCACCCAGACTGCCGTCGCGCCGGTCCCGGCCAACGCGGATTCCATCAGCAAAGAGTTCCCCCGGATGGTCCCCAAGTCCAAGGACGAGGAGATCGGCTACGAAGGCGCGAAATGCTGGGAAACCGATGACAGCTACACCCCCAGCCCCGACGACGGCGAACCCGATCTCGGAAAATGGGCCTGGCAGTGGCGCTGCTACGGCGGCGGAAACAATGAGGACCCGTTCTACCGGATCTACGTCTACGACACCGCCGCCGAGGTGGAGTCGGTGGTCAAGAGTCTCCCGGGTACGGCCGAGAAATCGAGCGACACCAACGGCGACCGCACCTACACCAACTACAAGTGGGACAGCGACGGCCCGAAAATGGTCACGGTATTCAGCAACCATCCGGAACGGGCGCAGTACCTGATGTACACCGACGGCATCGTCGGCACCATCCCCGAAATGCTCACCTGGTGGAAGTCGGCCCCGCTGAACTGACTGGATACGGCACCGCTCCCGGCCCGGACATGGCCGGCGGCGGTGCCGAGTTCAGCGAGGCCCAGAAATACAGAGAACCCCCGATGGCGCGATCGGCCTCGGCCCGACAAACTGGACCCATGACTGCTCATGCTGTCGACACGGACTCGGCCCGCCCCGGGTCCGCGGTCGCTGCCGGTGCCATCGAACTCACCAAGGTCTACGGGTCCGGGGATACCCGGGTCACCGCCCTGGACGCGGTATCGGTCGACCTCGCCCGCGGGGAATTCACCGCCATCATGGGCCCGTCCGGTTCGGGAAAGTCGACCCTCATGCACTGTCTGGCCGGGCTGGACGCCGCGAGCTCGGGCCGGGTGCTGATCGGCGATACCGAACTCACCGACCTGTCCGACAAAGAGATGACGGCCCTGCGCCGCGACCGGGTGGGATTCGTATTCCAGGCGTTCAACCTGGTTCCGACGCTCACCGCGCTGGAGAACATCACGCTGCCGCTCGATATCGCCGGCCGGGAACCCGACGCGGAGTGGCTGGCTACCGTGCTGAAGCGGCTCGGCCTCACCGACCGGCTCGGCCACCGGCCCAGCGAACTGTCCGGCGGGCAGCAGCAGCGCGTCGCGTGCGCGCGGGCGCTGGCCGGTAAACCGGAGATCATCTTCGGTGACGAACCGACCGGCAACCTGGACTCTCGGTCCTCGGGGGAGGTGCTGTCCATCCTGCGGGCCGCGGTGGACGAGTTCGGCCAGACCGTTGTCATCGTCACCCACGAACCCAGCGCGGCCGCGGTCGCCGACCGGGTGATCTTCCTGGCCGACGGCCATATCGTCGACGAGATGCGCGACCCGACCGCCGAGACGGTGCTGGACCGGATGAAGGCCCTGGAGGTTCGGTGAGCCACAATCGCGGAGCTGTTCGCCGGGCCGACCGGGGTCGCGGGGTGTCCCCGCATGATGCCGTAGGTCCGGTGAGCCACAATCGCGGGGCCGAACCGAGTGCGGGGCGTTCGTGCGGAATGCGGGGGGCTCGGTAGTGGCCGCACATCCGATGCGTACGGTCGCCCTGCGAAATCTCGCCGCGCACAAGGTCCGGTTGGTGCTCACCCTGCTGTCGGTGGTGCTCGGCACCGCCTTCATCGCGGGCTCGTTCGTATTCACCGATACGCTGCAACGCACCTTCGACGGTATTTTCGCGAACGAGGCCCAAGGCGTCGATGTACGACTGAGCCCCGAGGAGCGGCAGTCGGCCGGTATTCCGCAGGAGGTGGCCGACGATGTGGCCGCCATGGACGGGGTCCGCACGGTATCGCCGGGTATCGAGGGCGGGGTGGTACTGCTCGACCCGGCCGGGAAGAAAGCGGTGCAGACCGGTGGCGCCCCGAGCACGGGACAGGTCTATCTGCCGCCCGAGCGGTCCGTCGCCGAACCGGACCCGTTCGTCGCCGGGGTGCCGCCCGCCGAACCGGGACAGGTCGCGCTCAACACCGGCGCGGCCGAACGCGCCGGACTGGCGGTGGGTGACCATACGAAGGTGCTGGTGCCCTCCCACGGCGCTCCGATCGACGTGACCGTCACAGGGCTCTACGCCCCGGCAACCGATACCGGTGGTTTCATCGGTGTGAAGTTCACCGAGCCACAGGCCCGGGAACTGTTCACCGACGGTGCGCACGTCGCGTATCTCGATATCGCTGCCGAGGGGGTATCCGCCGATACCCTGCGCGACCGGTTGTCCATGCTCTATCCGGACTACAAGGCGCAGAACGGTGATCAGGTCCGCGCGGAGATGAAGGCCGAGATCTCCGAGGCCCTGAACTTCCTGAACTATTTCCTGCTCGCCTTCGGTGCGATCGCCCTGATCGTGGGCACTTTCATCATCTACAACACCTTCTCGATGCTGGTCGCGCAGCGATTGCGGGAACTGGCGTTGCTACGGGCGGTCGGTGCCGGCAGCGGGCAGGTGGGTCGCTCGGTGGTCGCCGAGGCATTGATCGTCGGTGTGCTGGGCAGCGTGCTCGGGTTGCTCGCGGGTATCGGGCTCGCCTACGGCCTGGCCGCGCTCCTGAACGCCTTCGATCTGGGGTTGCCGACCGGACGGATGACGGTCTTGCCGCGCACGGTACTGGTGGCTTTCCTGGTCGGCTTGCTGGTGACAGTGGTGAGCGCGTACGCGCCGGCCCGGCGAGCCTCCCGTATTCCGCCGGTGCAGGCGATGCGGGAGGAATTCGCATCCGCCGGGGATTCACTGCGGCGCCGCACGATCGCGGGCGCGGTGCTGGCCGTCGCGGGCGTGGCGCTGGTGGTGCTCGGCGCCCGGAACACCGGCGGTGGAGCGGCAGCGATCGTCGGGGTCGGGGCGCTGGGACTGATTCTCGCGGTGCTGTTCGCGGCGCCCGCCCTGTCGCGACCCGTTCTGTCGGCGCTGGGATGGTTGATCCGTCCGTTCGGGGCGATCGGGCAGATGGCGCGCAACAACGCGATCCGCAACCCCCGCCGGACCGCTGCCACAGCGTTCGCATTGACCCTGGGATTGATGCTGGTCACCGCGATCGGCATGCTGGGCGAATCGGCCAAGGTCAGTATCTCTCAGGTCGTCGACCAGGGGGTCGAAGCAGATTACGTTCTGGCCGGTCCCCAGATGATGGGTGTGCCGACCGGCGCGAGCGAGGCGGTACGGACGAAGGTGCCCGCGGCCGCCGAGGTCGTCGGACTACGCGGGGTAGCGCTGAAAGTCGGTGACGACGATGAGTTCGGTACCTCACCGGACGGGCCGCTGGACCAGGTGGTGAGCATCGATATCCTCAGCGGCACAGCGGAACTCGGCGATACGGATATCCTGCTCGGTGCGGACGAGGCGACTCAGCACGGGGTCGGGGCCGGCGACCAACTGGTGATCACCACACTGGACGGCACCGAGATCCCGCTCACCGTCTCCGGTGTGTATGCGGATTCGCCGGTACTGGGGCCGCTGATCGTCCCGCCGGCCGTTTACGAGAAGGCGATGCCGCCGTCCATGCGGACCGACGCGGCAGTGCTGATCAAGGCCGAGCCCGGTACCGATCTCGCGGCGATGCGGACCGACCTGGAACGTGCCACCGAGGAATTCGTGATCGTCCAGGTACAGGACCGCGAGGAATTCAAAGGCGAACGGGCGAAACAGATCAACAATATGCTGGCCATCCTGTACGGCTTGCTGGCCTTGGCGGTGGTGATCGCGGTACTCGGCATTGTCAATACGCTGGCACTCTCGGTGGTGGAGCGGCGCAGGGAGATCGGCATGCTGCGGGCGGTCGGCACCCAGCGGTCGCAGGTCCGGCGCACGATCTATCTGGAGTCCATGCTGATCGCGATATTCGGTGCGCTGGTAGGTGCGGTGCTGGGGCTCGGGTTGGGCGTCGGGTTCCTGCGCACGCTGCGCGATCTGGGGCTGGAACAGATCGCTGTTCCGTGGGATCAGGTGGTGTACATGCTGATCGGATCGGCGGTCGTGGGTGTGCTGGCGGCGCTCTGGCCCGCGGTGCGCGCGGCCCGCACGCCACCGCTGGCTGCGATCGCCGATATGTGAACGGTGTTGTGGCGCAGAATCTGCGTCGCAGGGTTTGGAGGCCCGACCACGGATATTGCGGATCCAGGTTCGCGTTCCGTGGTCGGGCTGTGTATTGGCGCGCTGATCCGCCAAGGTGGCAGGTGGGGTAGTTCGGGAAGGTTCTGTGTTTTTGGCGCCGCCTGCGGCGGCGCGGGTTCGGGGCCCCCTTGGTCTCGTTCTTCACTCCCGGCGCTCAGTCGCTGCGCTCCTTCGCTCTGGTCGCTCCAGAACGAGACGGGCCCCGAACCACCAACGCTGACCGACCGCATGCGGGAAACGGGGGTCAGGGGTGGTCGGTGGCCCAGTGGCGGAGGTCGCCGCGATTGAGGGCTTCGGCGAGGAGGGCCGGGAAGTGGTCCGGGGTGCAGGCGAATGCGGGGATGCCGAGCGCGGCCAGGGCGGCGGCGTTTTCGCGATCGTAGGAAGGTGCGCCGTCGTCGGACAGTGCCAGGAGCACTACCACCTGGACTCCGGATTCCTTCATGGCGTTGATCCGCCGCAGCATCTCGTCCCGGACTCCGCCCTCGTACAGGTCGGAGATGAGGAAGAACAGGCTGTCGGCCGGCCGGGTGATCAGCGACTGGCAGTAGGCGATCGCGCGGTTGATGTATGTGCCGCCGCCGAGTTGGGTGCCGAACAGGACGTCGACCGGATCGGCCAGTTTCTCGGTTAGATCGACGACCTCGGTATCGAAGACGACCAGTGAGGTGCGCAGCGAGCGCATCGAGGCCAGTACCGCCCCGAACACCGAGGAATACACGACGCTGGAGGCCATCGATCCGGATTGATCGATGGCCAGGATCACATCGCGGTGCACCGCCTGTGCGCGGCGGCCGTAGCCGACCAGGTGTTCGGCGATGATGGTGCGCTGTTCGGGCAGGTAGTTGGCGAGGTTCTTGCGGATGGTGCGGTCGAAATCGATATCGCGGGGTTTGGGCCGGGAGGTCCGGGCGGCCCGGTTGAGTGCGCCGCTCACCGCGGCGACGGTGCGGGAGGCGATACGTTCCTCGATCTGCTTGACGACCTTGCGCACCACCATCCGAGCGGTGGATTTGGTGGTTTCCGGGATCACCCGGTTCAGGCTGAGCAGTGTGCCGACCAGATGGACATCGGGTTCGACCGCTTCCATGAGTTCGGGTTCGAGCAGCAGCTGGGTCAGATTCAGTCGCTCCACCGCGTCGCGTTGCATCACCTCGACCACGGTCGACGGGAAGTAGGTGCGGATATCGCCGAGCCAGCGGGCCACCCGCGGCGCGGATCCGCCGAGGCTACCGGACCGGTCGCCACCTGATCGGCCGCTTCCGCGGGCCGAATCGTAGACAGTGCCCAGGGCCCTGTCGATGGCCGAATCGTCGGCACCGGTGAGCCCGCCGAGCGCTGGTTCGGCCGCCGAACCGAGAACGAGGCGCCAGCGGCGCAGTCGCTCGTTCTCCGGAACAGAGTGCGGTGCGGTCGTGGTCATGCGGGTACTCCCAGGAGGTCGGCGACAGCGCGGAGTGCGAGTCCGCCGCGTTCGGCGTCGGTATCGGTGGTGACGGTCGATCCGCCGGCCGGGTCCGGGTCGCGTACCGCCGAACCGATGGCCCGGCGCTCCCCGGACTCGAAAGCGCCGAAGGTGCGGCGCAACAGCGGCACCACTTCCAGGAATTGCTCGCCGGAAAGCCCGGCGAGCCAGTTGTCGATGAGCCGGAGCAGGGCCCGATCGTGGACGAGCACCAGCCCGCGCCCGCCGACGAAACCGTCGACCCAGGCGGCTTTGGCCGCCGCGGTATGGCCGATGGACAGCGCCGCGGCGAGTCTGCAGGCCGCTTCGTCGGCGTCGAACCGGTCGGCATCGCACAGCAGCCGGACCACCCGGCCGGCCAGGACACCGTGGATATCCGGCCGGTCGGCGAGCCGGGCCAGGGCCGCGAGCCACCGCTCGGTGGATTCGGCGTGGTCGCGGGTGTGTACCGCGGTGGTGACCGTATCGAGCTGATCGCGCAGGGCCGCGGCGGTATCGTCACCCAGCCCGGTGACCGCGGCCGGTAGACCGGCGCAGATCCGCACCAGCATGCTGTCGGCGACATGGGTCAGCGCGGAGGTATCGGTGCCGCGTACATCGCCGTAGCGCAGGGTGCGCAAGATCCCGGGCAGGGCGGCGAGTAGATGGGTTATATCGTGGTCGACCGCTGCCGCGGAACCGAGATCGGCGATCAGGCCGTCGAGGGCACCCGGTAGGTCGGCCAGCAGGGCGAATTCGAGTGCGCCGGTCAGTTCGGTGACACCGCTGCCGGTCCGGGCGGCGGTATCGAGAATTTTCGCCTCGGCGGCCGACTGCACAGTGGTGCCCCAGCGGGCCGCTTCGATCACCCGGACCGCGAATTCCGGTTCCCAGCGCAGCTCCCAGGTCTCCCGGAATGTTCCGGTGGACTGGACCGTTCCGGCCGTGGGAGCACCCCAATCCACACCCAGCAGCCGCAGCCGGTGCAGCAGCCGCGATTTGGCGATATCACGTTCTCTACGCAGATCCAGGCCGAGAGTCCGGGACAGGGCCTCCTGTTTCAGCCGCAGCGAGCGCATTTGAGCGCGGAGATCGGCTTCCAGCGGCACAGTGGGGGTTTCGGCCGGAACGGCACCGAGCGCCTCACCGACCACGAGTTCGTCGCCGACGAGCCGCAGGACGGTCTCGTCGCCCTCGCACAGCACTGCCCGGGTCGCCTCGGTGACCTCGGACAATCCGGCCAGCGGCCGGGCCCGGAGCGCGGCGAGGGTTCGGGCGAGCCGAACGGCCTCGATGATATGGGCACTCGATACGGGTAGGTCGTGGCCGCGCAGCAGCCCGGCGACCTTCGTGAGCCAGGACGCGACGGGGTGCTCGGTCTCGGTGAACAGATGGTGATACCAGCCGGGTGAGGTGACCCCCGCGCCGTAGCCGGAGGCCGCGGCGAGGCGTGAATGTGTCCACGGTACCCAGGTCAGACCGGCCTTGACCTTCGGAAGCCCTTTCAACAGGCGCAGATCGGTGGCCGCGGAACCGAGCGGGTCGCATAGCGCGGGGGCGTGCCAGGCACCGCAGACCACAGCGATCCGCCGCGCCCCGTCCTTGCGGGCCTTGCGCAGCATCTGCCGCATATGGGCCTCCCGGACGAGCGTATGCCGATCGAGGAGCAGCGGCTCCGGCTCGGTTTCGCCGGGGTCGGCCTGGTCGCCGTCCGCGGTGGTGTCGCCGGTGGTCCGCGGTCCGCCGGTCGGTGGGCCGGTGGGATCCACTCCGGCGCCGGTCGTCTGCGAGCCACCGGATGCCGGGTCGGCGGGTTCGATTTCGGTGCCGGCAGGTGGTTCCCGCGGAGAGTCGACGGATTTCCCGGTGTCGCCGGAAAGCGGCTCGACGACGGCGGTTTCCCGCAGCGCCGCCATCGCCTCGGTGATGGCGGCGAAAGTATCGGTATCCGTGCTCGATTCGACCACGGCGTCCCACCAGCGCTCCGCGTCGTCGTAACCCCCCGCGGCAGCGAGTTCGGCCAAGGCATCCCGGCCGCCGCCCTTGTCCTCGACGGCCAGCACTGTGGCGGCGGGGAGATCGCAGAACCGTACGGGCACATTGTTCTCGACGGCATAGCGCAGCGCCTGCCACTCGGGGGAGAACACCGCGTACGGCCAGAACGCGGCCCGCGCCGGTTCATCGGCGACGTAACCCAGCAGCGCCACCGGCGGCGCCATCGTCTCGGCGGCGGTATGGACCACCAGCGGGTCCGCGTCCGCGGGACCCTCGATCAGGACCATATCCGGCTGGAACTCCTCCAGTGCCAACCGCAACGACCGCGCCGAACCCGGCCCGTGATGACGTATTCCGTAGACCCTGGTCTCGCCGGCCTCCGGGCCTGACTCGCTCATGCTGTGTCCATCGCGGATGAGCGAGGGCCCTGTGTGGTTACACTGCGCTGCCGCCTCCGGGCCCGACTCGCTCATCCGGTGATCTCCCGGCAGGCGCGGTAGAAGTCGGACCATTCGTCGCGTTCGCGTACGACGGCTTCGAGGTATTCGGTCCACACCACCGCATCGGTCACCGGGTCCTTGATCACCGAACCGATCACCGCGCCCGCGATATCGGCCGCCCGGAGCACGCCGTCGCCGAAATGCGCCGACAGCGCCATCCCGTTGGTGATCACCGAGATGGCCTCGGCGGTCGAGAGCGTGCCCGACGGAGATTTGAGCTTGGTCCGGCCGTCGTCCGTGATACCTCCACGCAGCTCCCGGAAGATCCGCACCACACGCCGGACTTCCTCGGCGGCGGCCGGTACCTCGGGCAGTTCCAGTGCCGAGCCCAGCTGCGCCACCCGGCGGGTGACGATATCGATCTCTTCGGCCGCACTACCGGGCAGCGGCAGGACGACCGTGTTGAATCGGCGGCGCAGCGCGGACGACAGTTCGTTCACGCCGCGGTCGCGATCGTTGGCGGTGGCGATGATATTGAATCCTTTGGCGGCCTGGACTTCCGTACCGAGTTCGGGGATCGGCAGCGTTTTCTCCGACAGGATGGTTATCAGCGCGTCCTGCACGTCGGAGGGGATCCGGGTGAGCTCCTCGAGCCGGGCGATCGCCCCGGTGCGCATCGCGGTGAGGATCGGTGAGGCCACCAGGGCGGCGTCGCTCGGACCCTCGGCGAGCAGCCGGGCATAGTTCCAGCCGTACCGGACGGCTTCCTCCGCGGTACCCGAGGTGCCCTGGACCAGCAGGGTCGAAGAGCCGCTGACGGCCGCCGAAAGGTGTTCGGAAACCCAGGTCTTCGCGGTACCGGGGACGCCGAGCAGCAGCAGCGCGCGATCGGTGGCGAGGGTGGCGACCGCGACCTCCATGAGCCGGCGCGGGCCGACGTATTTGGGAGTGATCACCGTGCCGTCGTCCAGGGTGCCGCCCAGCAGATAGGTCACCACCGCCCACGGTGACAGTTTCCACGACGGCGGCCGGGGCCGGTCGTCGGCGGTGGCGAGGGCCCGAAGTTCGTCCGCGAAAGCCTGTTCGGCGTGCGGGCGCAGCAACGGTGCGGCGGGGGCGGATTCGATGGTGGTCACTTCAGCTCCTCGAGCATTGCGGATCGTTGGTGGAGGTCGTGGGCGAGCAGGCTCATCGCCATCGCCCAATCCCTGTCTTCGCAGCGGCTTCCCAGTGCGTCGGCCGCGCGCTCGCAGTCCGGTGGCATATGGCAGCCGGCGGTGTGCAGCAGCGAACGGTGGGCGGTCGGCTGGGTGCCCGGCGTGCCCGGCCGGCGCGCCGCGGTGCGGGCACGTTCCTCGAACAGACGCAACAGGTGCCGGGCCACTTCGGGCGGCCACGGCTGGGCTACCGCAGGCAGCAGTGATTCGATTTCGGACAGCCACGAGGCGTCCAATCGCGTCAGGTGGCGCGCCTGGTCCGCGGGTGGCAGCAGGGCGAACAGTTCCCGGCGCCGCAGAATGGCCGCGTTCGACGGGGTGCCCGCGGCGAACAGGGCCGGGGCCCACGCGGTATCGCGCCGGCCCAGTGCCGCGTCCATCCAGCCGTCGAACAGCGGTTGGCGGAATCGGTCATCGATGCGGGCGGTGACGGCCCGGTCCGGGGTGCCCAGCGAGCCGGACCAATAATCGAGCGGCAGGGCGGCGACGAGTCTGCGCAGGCGCGCGCCGATGCGGTCGGGCTGCCCGTTCCAGCGGTAGCCGAATTCGTTGGCGTTATCGGTGAAACCGTCACGGACGGTTGCCTCGTCCAGGCTTTCCGGGATATCCACGATCAGCTCGGGAGTCTGGTCCGGATCATTTCGGGCGCATTTCAGCCAGTCGCCGGCCCGGGCGGACATCCGGGCCGAGAAGGCCGAACCGGGAAGGCGGGAAAGCAGTTCGGCGGCTGTCCGGCGGACATCGCCGCGGCGGTCACGCAACGCGAGTTCGAGCAGATCCTCGTCGCCGGAGCCCAGACCGTCGGCCAGTACCGCCAGCAGTTCGGCCTTCGGTGCGCCCGATTCCCGCGGCCAGGCTGCCTCGAGAGCTTCCCGCGCGGCGGCAGGATCCCGGCAGCGCAGCGCGGCCAGCCACCGGACTCGCTCCGGTGGCATTCCCAGTCGCCAGGTTTCGGCGCCCGGCTCCGGTTGTGCGGTATCGCGCCGGGCGAGATCCTCCCAGCGCGGGATCCAGCCGGCCAGCCAGCGGCCCCTGGTTCCGGCCAGCCGTAGCGCCGGCTCGCGGAGACCGCTGTCCCTGGACGCGAACTCGAGCAGCTGCCCGACCAGCCGATCCGGTGCACGGAAATCGTGTGGTGCCGCGGCGGCGAACCATTCCGGTAGAAATGCCGGCCGGGCCTCGATCAGTAGGGACAGCCGGTCGGCCGCGGCGCCCGGGAGAATCGGCCGCGGGTCCGCGGCGGCGGTCTCGGCGGGCGGTTCGGCCCCGACGGGAAGGTATCCCCCGCGGGTCCAGGAGATTTCCAGGGCCGTGGCTTCCAGCAGGCGGTACGCGGCGTCGTCGCCGGGCAGTTTCGCGGCAGCCGTGGCGACCGGGCCGGGTAGTGGGGGCAATGTGGCGGCACCCCGGGTCGTGCCGAGCAGTGCGATGGAGGCGGCTTCCGGCGTAGCGGTCAGCGCGGAGTAGGTGGTGTCGGCAACGGGTCCGGCATCGTGGAACTCGTCGCCGGCCACTACCGAGACCACGTCCAGGCGACCGCCGGTCCAGAGGCCGAAAACGGTGACAGGCCGGCCACCGGAGAGCGCGAGCAGGCGCCATGGCTCGGCGGGTTCCACCAGCGGTATGGCTGTGCCGTCGAGTTCGGTGAGCATCCAGTCCGATCCCAGCCGGGTCGGTACAACCCGGTGCAGCAGCACCGGCCAGGACTCCAGCCACGGATCGGCAGCGAGGGCGCCGGCGAATTCGGCCAGCGCGCCGGCGATCGTGCCGGGCCCGGTGGCGGCCGAGAATTCGCCGGATTCCGGTGCTCGCACGGCGGAATCGGCTCCGTCCGGCTGTCCGGACAGCGCGCGCAGCGGCGCGGCCACCGGGTAGAAGTGCAGCTCCGCTTCCGTCATCAGGCCGATCGGTGGCACCTGGGCGGAAAAGGCCGGCGAACCGTGTGAATGGTCGAGCAGCAGCGCCCAGCGGCCGGTGCGCAGGCCGTACAACCAGCTCTGCCGGGTGTGCAGCCGGTCTTCTTCAGTGGTGCGCATCCCCACGGTGACCCACCGGTCGCCCACGGCCGGTTCGCCGAGGACGGATTCCGTCGCCGTCGGGTAGCCGATATGGGTGCGGACCGTGGCCGCGAGGGGTGCGGACAGTTCATCCAGGTTCTCGTGCGCGGCCAACAGCAGACGCAGCCACGCGAACCGGCCCAGCACGACTTCCGGCCAGTTCGGCCGCCCGACCACCGCCGCCGGTAACCGGCGCAGGACAGCCGCGATACCCGGTGCCTGTGCATCGATCATGCGGGCGGCCACGGCTTCGAATGCGGCGGGGGACCGGTCCGTTTGCGCCAGTCCTGTTCGGATCTGGTCGGCCAGCCAGGTACCGAGTTCGGCCGATCCGCTCTCGACCCGCTCGCGCCGTTGCCGCGCCGCCGCGGCGCTCGGCGTGCGGTTCGGCTTCGGCGCGGCCGCCTTCTCGACTCGGCGGCCGATCCACTCCGCCGCGAAATCGGCCGTATCGCCGGTTTCGGTGACCGTGCCGTCCGACCAGAGCAGCAATAGTGACAGCGCGTGTTTGCAGGGAAACTTCCGACTCGGACAGGAACACCGGAAGGCCGGGCCGGACAGATCGACGATCGTCTGGTACGGCGTCTTACCGCTGCCCGTGCACAGTCCCCACAGTGCGGTATCGCACCATCCGGTACCGGACCATTTGCCGGCGAGTTTGCGTGCCGCGGTGAGTGAACTCGCATCCGGCGCGAGTGCGCTCACCTGGTTCTCCGACCACCGTTGTGTCATCCGGTGACCTCGTATCGTTCGATCATCTTGCCCCCGTTTTCTCCGTCGGAAGAGTTCTAGCGCACCGCACCGACAAGGTCTCGCCGAACGACGATGCGCATGGAAGCAGTTGTCGCCGACAGAGATTCGAGCCGACCCCGACCTTGCGTAATCGAGTGGCCTCTGGCATCCTGTCCTGTTCGGCCAGACCGAGCCACCCCGAGGAGGGTGACACCAACGAGCTGCCCGACGGGGTTGGCGAGGGGTGGCCATCGGTGTCCCGTCGGGTCGGCCGATGACCAGATCCCATCCCCGCGGGCACGTTCGATATCCGGGCCGGGATCGTCCGGCGCATCCGGCCTTCCGGTACGCCGAAGCGGCCTCCGCCTGTGCGATCGGTCCGCCATCGGGTAGCGTTCCGGGCAGCTTCAGATCGTTCCGTGCAGCTCTGGATCGGTCGATCACATCGGGACCGGGGTGCGCATGTGGTCCATAGGGGGCGTGGAGAAATTTCGTGGAGCCTGTGCGTGAACATTCCCGGAAGACAACGCCGGTGCGGCCCGGTGAGCTGATCGTTGCCCGGCTGGCAGCGGATCCGGATGTCTCCGGCGAGGTCGCCGCGGTCATCAGAGCCGCCTTGACAACCCCGGGGACGAGCGATGCGGATTCCGCGAACAGCGATTCCGGTTTCGGGCTCGGCGGAATCTTCCTGCGGGCCATCCGGATCGAGGGTTTCCGCGGTATCGGGCCTGAAACCGTGCTGGAATTCCCGCCCGGCCCGGGGCTCACCCTGGTCACGGGACGCAACGGCAGCGGAAAATCCAGTTTCGCCGAGGCTGCCGAACTGGTTCTCACCGGAGCCAACCGGCGGTGGGACGGCCGGTCGGCGGCCTGGCGGGAGGGCTGGCGCAATCTGCACCGATCCGGCCCGGTGCGGATCGAATTGGATCTGCGGACCGACGGTCCGCCCGCGGCGGTGACCGTGGCCCGGGAGTGGGCGGCCGATACGCCGCTGGCCGGCGGTGATTGGACCCAGCGCCGGGCCGGAGAGCCGGGAACCGCCTTCCCGGCCGCCGAATGGGCCGCACCGATGGAGCTGTATCGGCCGTTTCTGTCCTATAGCGAACTCGGCGCGCTGGTCGACGGGAAACCCAGTGAGCTGTTCGATGCCCTGCACCAGTTGCTCGGCCTGGACGATCTGATCGCCGCGCACGAACAGATCCGCTCCGGGCGTTTGGAAATGGAGAGCTCGGCCCGCGCGGTACGGCGGGAACGGCAGGTTCTGCTGTCCGAACTGTCCGGAGTCGCCGATGAGCGGGCGGCGCGCGCCGCCCGGATTCTCGGGCGGCCCGAACCCGATCTCGCCGAGCTGGAACGACTGGTCACCGATAGCACCGGTGGGCCGGAACCGGCCGCGCTACGTGCCGTACTGGCTCTGGGATTGCCCGCGACGGACCGGGTCGGGGAACTGCTCGCCCGGCTGCGTACCGCACAGTCCGCGGTCTCGGTCGTGAGTTCACCCGAAGCGGTGGCGGATCTGCGTGTACTCGACCTGCTGCGGATGGCGTACCGCCATGTCGCGGAGGCAGCTGCGGGCCCGGTCGGCACCGGTCCCGGGCATCGATTGTCCGAGCCTGTCACCCGGCCGGACCGGGCGGACGATGATGCCGTGTGCCGGTGCCCAGTGTGTGGTCACGGGGTTCTGGACCGGCGCTGGTCGGCCGACACCGCGGCCGCTGTCACCGAACTGTCCGAACGGACCGCGGATCTACTGCGAGCCCGGGCCGAGCTGGCCACCGTGCTGGCGGAACTGCGGGCATCGGTCGGGGAGGTCCCCGCCGAGCTGGACTCCGCTGAACCGGCCTACCTCGATGCCGGCGCCCTACGCGAAACCTGGATGCTCTGGGGGCAGCTCGCCGGATCCGAGGACCCACCGCCGGATGAACTCGGCGCCGTCTTCGACCGGTTGTCCGACGAATTGGGTTATCTGCAGCACCGTGCCGCGAAGGAACTGGACCGTCTCGAACAGGTTTGGGCGCCGCTGGCCCCCCGCCTGCGTGTCTGGCTGGAACTGGCCCGGACAGTGGCCGACCGGGCCACGGACCTGACGATCGCCCGGGCCGCCGAGGAATGGCTGAAATCGGCGACCGCCCGGGTCCGCGAAGAGCGGCTGGCCCCGCTGGCCGGAACCGCCCGCTGGGTGTGGCAGAGCCTGCGTCAGCAGAGCAGTATCGAACTCGGCGGAATCCGGTTACAGGGCAACGCGAACACCGCCCGCCGGGTACAGCTCGATGTCACGGTGGACGAGGTGGACGGTGCTGCCCTCGGGGTGATGAGCCAGGGGGAACTCCATGCGCTCGGTCTGGCCCTCTTCCTGCCCCGCGCCACCGTGGCCGCGAGCCCGTTCCGTTTCGTGGTGATCGACGACCCGGTCCAGGCGATGGATCCGGCCAAGGTAGACGGATTGGCCCGAGTGCTGGCGACCGTCGCCTGGGACCGGCAGGTGGTGGTCTTCACCCACGACGACCGGCTCGCGGAGGCGGTGCGCCGGATGCAGATCGACGCCCGGATCCTCGAGGTGCAGCGGCGGGAACGCTCGGTGGTCGAGATCCGGTTGTCCAGCGACCCGGTGCACCGGTACCTCGACGACGCGCGCGCACTGCTGCGGACCCCTCAGTTGCCGCAGGCCATCGCCGACGAACTGGTCGCCAGCTGCTGCCGTTCCGCGCTCGAGGCGGCCGGCCTGGCCCGCGCCAAACGGGACCTGCTCGCCGCGGGAATGGATCATCGCGAAGTGCAGCGGCGTATCGATACCGCACAATCCACCCGCGCCATGGTCACCCTCGCGGTGCTGGGTCCCGGTCGTCGCATCGAGGACCTGAACAAACAACTGGCCAAGGAGGGCCGGTGGGCGGTCGAGGTCGTCCGCGACGCCACCGCCGGCGCTCATATCCCTATCGCGCGTGATCTATCGGACCTGATCGCCGATACCGAACGGTTCGTCGACTGGCTGAACCGGTGAACCCACACGGATCCGATGATCGCGACGACCGGGCGGCGGCTGCCTCCGAGTGTGGTGCGACCGGTCCGGAATCAGCGATAACCGGCGCCCCCGGCAGCGGACCCCGGCGCCGGGCCCGCGGGCAGGTACGCCGCGGCCGCGGTACGGGCGGTTCCCGGCGGGCGGGTGATCCGGCGGAGCACCGGCGGCCGGTCGATTCCCAGCAACCCCGGCCGACGGTTACCGAACGGCTGGCAGTAGTGGATCGCTTACTGGACGGTTCGGTTTCCGCGGCCGGATCTGTCTGGTCCCGGGCGACAGCGTGGATTCTGCGGATCGCGCTAGAACAGTCGGTGGACGACCTCTGGGCGCGAACCGAACCCGGCCTCGCGCGGTGCCCGATGCGCGCCCAGCTGCTGGCCCTGCGAGTGATCGCGGATCCGCCCACCGCGGCGCGGACCGCCGCGCTGTGGACCGCCCTGTCGCATGCCGCGCATCACCACGACTACGAGCTGGCACCGGGTGTCGGCGAATTGCGGCGCTGGCGTGAGGACACCGAGCGGATCGCCGGTGAACTGGCCGCGGTCCACCGCCCGACCGCCACTCTCCGACGTGAGTGAGGAACGCTGTGGTGACCTGATGCGCGTGACTCTCCTCGAACACCAGCGCTACGGCGGGCCCTCTGGTGCGGGCCCCGCGGCCCGGGTATTCCGGTGCGGCGCAGAATCGGAGAGTGGACGAAACCGACCCGTGCCCCTGTCGTCGTGGCGAAACGTTCGGCGCGTGCTGCGGTCCGCTGCTGGCGGGCCGTCCCGCGCCGAGCGCCGAAGCACTCATGCGTTCGCGCTATACCGCGTTCGCGCTCGGCGATACCGCCTATCTGCGCCGGTCCTGGCATCCCGATACGCGACCCGCACGGCTGGAGCTCGATCCGGGCCGGCGATGGTTGTACCTGGAGATCCAGCGGGTGGCCGGTGGCGGGCCGTTCGACCGGTCCGGCACGGTGGAGTTCACCGCCCACTATCGAGATCCCGGCGGCCGCGGCCGCCTGCACGAAATCAGCCGGTTCACGCGGGTCGACGGATCGTGGTGCTACGTGGACGGCGATATCGAGCCATGACCGGGTGACTCGCCCGGTCCCGAGGCTCGACCGGCGGTAGTGTGCACGCCATGCCGCGTATCGCCATCGAATATTGCACCCAGTGCCGCTGGTTGCTGCGGGCGAGCTGGATGGCACAGGAACTGCTGAGTACCTTCACCACCGATATCGGTGAAGTCGCCCTGATCCCCGGCGAGGGGGGAATCTTCCGGATCACTGTCGACGGCGATCAGGTGTGGGAGCGTAAAGCCGACGGAGGCTTCCCGGATATCGCCGTGCTGAAGCAGCGTGTGCGGGACCGGATCGCTCCGGCGCGCGATCTCGGCCATACCGATCGTGTGAGCGACGAGCACCCCAGCTGAATCCGACGGGGGAGCAGATCCTGGTCACAGGTATCCGGCCGCGGGCGGTCACGCCGATGTGTGAACCGTGTGGCGGCTCAGGCGCAGCAGCCGCCACCGCAACATCCGCCACCGCCCGCTGGTGCCGGAGCCGCCGGTGCCGAGGCGCGCCCGGTCGTCGCGAATGTGGTGAGCAGTTTCACGGTGTCGTCGTGGCCCCCGGGGCAGACCGCCGGATCCGATGCCTGTGCCATCGGACGGTTGACTTCGAAGGTGTTGCCGCAGCTGCGGCACCGGAATTCGTAACTCGGCATGGCCGAATTCTAGAGACATCCCGACCCGGAGTTTCCGGGCACAACGCGATATTTCCGCAACCGAAGTGTAACCAGATCGGTCGTACCCTCGAATGCACAGGTAGAGGAGGTCTGTGATGAATGTCCAGTGCTTCGATGTAGCGCCTGCGGTGGGCGATTCCGCACCGGTGGCCGGCACCGAGTTCGGTGCGGTCCGGGGGACCCGGGAGGGCCCGG
Organism: Nocardia sp. NPDC019395; assembly: GCF_040632335.1. Taxonomy (NCBI): domain Bacteria; kingdom Bacillati; phylum Actinomycetota; class Actinomycetes; order Mycobacteriales; family Nocardiaceae; genus Nocardia; species Nocardia sp. NPDC019395. The sequence goes on along the minus strand of NZ_JBEYBT010000033.1, from coordinate 1,636 downwards.
TATCGGTCTGGCGCGGAATTCCGTATGCCGCCGCCGCGGCCGGTCCACGGCGGTTCCGGCCGCCCCGGGCGCCGGAACGCTGGGACGGGATCCGCGACTGTGTGGCCTTCGGCCGGATCGCGCCGCAGGATATGGACAACACCGTCCCCATGGACCGCTCACTGGCCATGGGTGAGGACTGCCTCTGGTTGAACGTCTGGGCCCCTGCTTCGACCGCCGACGAGCCGCGCCCGGTGATGGTCTGGTTGCACGGCGGCGCGTACTGCCTGGGTTCGGCCGCGCAGGCCGTGTACGACGGCAGCACCCTCGCCGCGACCGGTGATGTGGTCGTGGTCACCGTGAACTATCGGGTGGGGGCGCTCGGCTTCCTCGACCTGTCGTCGCTCAGCGATGAATTCGCGCCGAACCTCGGCCTGCTCGACCAGCTCGCGGCGCTGGAGTGGGTACGCGACAATATCGCCGGTTTCGGCGGCGACCCCGGCAATGTGACGCTGTTCGGGGAATCCTCCGGTGCCGGCTGTGTTACCGCCCTGCTCACCGCCCCGCGCGCCGCGGGCCTGTTCCACCGCGCCATCGCCCAGAGCCCGCCCGCGACCACCGTCTACGGCAGGGAACGAGCGGCCGGGGTGGCCGATCGTTTCCTCGAATTGGCGGAACTGCCGAGGTCACGGGTCGACGAGCTGCTGACCTGCCCGATCGAGCGGATCGTCCGGGCCGCCGCGGTACTGATCGACGAGGTCCCGCTGCAGGCCCCCGGAACTCTGGCCGCGGCGCCGGTGGTGGACGAGGATCTGCTGCCGGGCTACCCCACCGACCGGTTCCGCGACGGCCGCTCGCACCGAGTGCCTCTCATCATCGGCACCAACAAGGACGAGGCATCGCTGTTCCGGCTGTTCCGGTCGCCGATCATGCCGGTCACACCGGATGCGGTGAACACGATGCTGGAGCAGGTACAGGCCAGCCATCCGGACCTGACGCCGGAGCGGGTCGCGGAGATCACCTCGGTGTACCCCGACCTGGCGAAACCGCGCGGAGCGCTCGCGATGTCCACCGACGCCGCGTTCCGGATGCCCGCCCTATGGGTGGCCGACGGGCACTCCCGGCATTCGCGCACCTGGATGTACCGCTTCGATCACGCGACGCCGATGCTGCGGGCCGCCCGGGTCGGGGCCGGGCACGCCACGGAACTGCCGTACGTATTCGGCAACTTCGGCACCTTCGACCACGACCCCACCTTCTGGCTGGGCGGGCGCCGACAGGCCACCGAGGTTTCGGGGCGGGTGATGCGCCGCTGGCTGGCCTTCGCCGCCCACGGTGTGCCGGCCGCGTTGGACGGTTCCAAACATTGGCCGCCCTATCATCCGGAAGCGCGGGAAACGCTGGTTATCGACACTGTCGATCGGGTGGTTCCGGATCCGGAGGGTGATCTGCTCACTGCCTGGGGTGAGCGGGCTGTGGGGTTTGCGTGATTTCTCGGTGGCGGGGCGGGGCCGTGAAGGTGGCAAGGGGGCAGGGCCAGCTCACGAAGGCGAGAAGCTGAGCAGTTCGTGAAGGTTCTGTGTTTTTTGGCGCCGCCTGCGGCGTCGCGGGTTCGGGGCCCCCTTGGTCTCGTTCTTCACTCCCGGCGCTCAGTCGC
>NZ_JBEYBT010000032.1:0-29304 GCF_040632335.1 Nocardia sp. NPDC019395 | reverse complement strand
CGCTCAGTCGCTGCGCTCCTTCGCTCTGGTCGCTCCAGAACGAGACGGGCCCCGAACCACCAAGGCCGACCGGCCGCATGCGGGAAACGGGGGTGAGGTCGCATGCGGACAGACGGGCGGTAGGGGATCAAACGCGCCGGGGGCGGCGGCAGGGTCGGGGCCGTCTCGGTTCCTCGCTCCAGCGCTCGGTGGTGCGCGACCTTACTCCGTCGCTGCCGGATCGAGACGGCCCCGAACCATCGCATGCCGATCGAACGTATGCGTGGATACGGGGTGGAGTCGCATGCGGACAGGTCTGGCGGCATCCGAAACGGATGTGCCGAGCTGATCAGGTGATCTGTGGTGTGGATGTTTAGGCATCCGGGCCTGCGGGAGCCGGTTCTTCTCAGCGCTCCCGGCGGAGGCGGACCGCGTCGGCGAGGCGTTCCAGTTGGGCGACGGTTGTCTCCCAATCCAGGCACGCGTCGGTGATCGACTGGCCGTAGGTGAGGTCGGCGGAGCGGCCCAGGGTCAGGTCCTGGCGGCCTTCGACAAGGAAGCTCTCCAGCATCACGCCGACGACACCGGGTTCGCCGGCGGCCAGCCGGTCTGCGATATCGGCGACCACGATGGGCTGGCGTTTATGGTCTTTTTTGCTGTTTCCGTGGCTCGCGTCGACGACGATCCGCTGGGGCAGCTCGGACTTCTCCAGCCGGGCGCGCGCATCGGCGACCGAGGCGGCGTCGTAGTTCGTGCCGTTGGACCCGCCGCGCAGGATCACATGGCAGTCCTCGTTACCGGCGGTCTGGATGAGCGCGGAACGGCCTTCCAGATCGGTACCGGGGAACACATGGCTGGCCGCGGCCGCCCGGACCCCGTCCACCGCGACCTGCACGTCACCGTCGGTACCGTTCTTGATCCCCACCGGCATGGACAGCGCGCTACTGAGCTGCCGATGTACCTGGCTGGCGGCGGTACGTGCGCCGATGGCGCCGTAGGACACCAGATCGGAGATGTACTGCGGGGTGATCGGGTCGAGGAATTCGCAGGCCACGGGCAGGCCCATGGCGGTGATGTCGAGCAGTAACTGGCGGCCGATGCCCAGCCCGGTATTGACGTCGAAGCTGCCGTTGAGGTGGGGGTCATTGATGAGACCCTTCCAGCCCAGGGTGGTCCGCGGTTTCTCGAAGTACACCCGCATCACCAGATGCAGCCGGTCGGACAATGCGGCCTGCGTGGCGGCGAGCCGGCGCGCGTATTCGAGCGCGGCCGCGGGGTCGTGCACGGAGCACGGGCCGACGATCACCATGAGGCGGTCGTCGGTGCCGTCGAGCACCTCGACGGTGGCCCGGCGGCCGGCGCGCACGGTGGCGGCGTGTTCATCGGTGATGGCGTGGACCCGGCGCACTTCCGCGGGGGAACGCAGCGGGCTGATGCTGAGGGTGCGTTGATCGTCCAGATCGCAATGATCGGCATCGATATCGACTGCGGTTGTCATCGTGGGTGGTGTCCTTCTCGTTCATGCCGACCCACGGAATTTCCCCGTCGAGCCGGTCGTCATCCGGCTCGGGGAACTGGTCAGCGCGCGTGGTTGCCGCAGACCGACCCACCCCGGGCCGGCTTGCTAAACCAGAAATACACGCGCTGCACGATTGATCAGGCTACCAGGCGGGGAACCGCCGATGTGAACCCGGGGCGGAATCGGTCGAAAGTAAGTGACCCTCAACACAATTCCGCCCGCGGCAAATTTCAGAACTGTCCGGGTTCGTAACTACCGGCCGGAGTGTGCGCAATGGTGTTGATCCGGTTCCAGGCGTTGATCGTGGCGATCGCGGCGATCAACCCGCCGATCTGCTCGTCGTTGTAGTGCTTGCGCACCCGCTGCCAGATCTCCTCGCTGATCCCGCTGCCATCGGCCAGCCGGGTGGCCACCTCGGTGAGCTCGAGCGCGGCACGTTCGGGTTCGGTGAACACCGTCGCTTCCCGCCACGCGGCGACCAGGTTGATCCGCACCGGGGATTCCCCGGCGTGGGCGGCGTCCTTGGTATGCATATCCACGCAGAACGAGCAGCCGTTGATCTGGCTCGCCCGGATCTTCACCAGCTCGTGGACGGCTGCGGGCAGACCCGAATCGTCCACCACTTTCCCGGCGGTGCCGAGTCGTCTCGTATAGCTCGCGGTGATCTTGTTGGCGAATACATCGACGCGGGGTTCCATGTCTCGATTCCTTTCGTTGTCGCGGTCTCGTGGTGTCGACGACGCGCTCACTCCAGGTGTGACATCCGGCGGGAACTATTTCTTGCTCGGCCCCCGTTTCCGCTCCGAGCAGCGTCCGGTCACCCGGTGAAGTCGAACTTCACTCCGGTGAGCCGCTCCGACAGATCCCACAGAGAGCGGGCTGTGAGCTCGTCCTTGGCCCGTTTGGAGCAGCCGGACGGCCCCGGGTAGCCGCGCGACCCACCCAACCCGGTGGGTCCGTAGTAGCCGCCGGGCTCGACCGGGGCCGTGGCAGCGAAAAGTTCCGGCAGCGCACCCATCTCGGCACTCTGGGCGCCCAATTTGTTACCGAGGGACATGACCTTGTCCAGGATGGACTCGGTATGTGACTGCAGCCCGGTGGCGGCATACCCAGGATGGGCCGCGAGGGCGAGTTTCGCCGATCCGGCGGCGGTCAGCCGGCGCTGCAGTTCGAACGTGAACAGCAGATTCGCCAGTTTCGACTGTGCGTATGCCGACCAGCGTTTGTACGGCCGGCGCTCCCAGTTCAGGTCGTGCAGATCGATCGCACCGATGGTGTGAACACTGCTGGAGACCGTGACGATCCGCTCACTGATCTTGCCGAGCAGCAGACCGGCCAGAGCGAAGTGGCCGAGGTGGTTCGTGCCGATCTGCATTTCGAAGCCGTCGGCGGTGCGGCGGAGCGGGACCGCCATCACTCCCGCGTTGTTGACCACGACGTTCGCGCTGTCCACTCCGGCCGCGAACTCGCGGATCGAGGACAGATCGGCCAGATCCAGCCGCCGGACCTCCGCGCGTTCGCCGATTTCATCGGCGACGGCCTGCCCCTTGTCCACGTTTCGGCAGGCCAGGATCACCTGCGCTCCGGCGCCCGCCAATGCCCGGGCGGCGACCGCGCCCAGACCACTGTTCGCGCCGGTCACGATAACGGTCCGGCCCTGCTGATCGGGGATGTCCCCGACGCCCCAACCACTCATGCGGCGAGTCTAATCCGCGGAGCCGCCCAGCACCCGGTGTGACGGCATCCGGCAACGACCGGATGGGCGGTCGAAACCACACGGATAACCACCCGGACCAGGGCGGCAGAGACCCACCCCTTTCCAAAATATATAGGGTTGCCTAACCTATAGGAGGACCAGAACGCGCCGCACACGTCTTCGAGTCCCTGTTTCCGATGAGGCATATTGTGATTTCCCCCGCCGGCCGGCGCCCGCCGTGACCGTTGCGTTCCCTACCCCGCGGACCTCGCCGGGGCCTACCACACCATTCGCACCGGAACGGCGCGCCGCGGGGTGATCCGCTGTCGAACGCATCTGTCCCGGTGAGTGGTTCGATGACGTCCGGACAGCCGCCGCGGCACCGCTCCGGAACGGACCGGTCCGCCGTGACCCGCGTGCGGTCGTATATCGCGATCGGGCAAAGAATCAGAGGCGGTCCGGCGTATCTCGAGGGACCATCGCAAACCGCCTCCGAACCGCGCGCGAGCCGTCCATAGTGTTCGGATGGAGTAGTTTCGAATTTCACCACCGTCGGCGACCGGCTTCCCGGCGAAGGAGTCCCACGCAGACCACAGCGGGCAGAGATAAGCCGCGAGCCCGGATCGGACGCAGAGGATCCACACACCATGATCGAGAACCGCGGTGACGCACCGGCGCCTTTCGACGACCCGCCGGAATCGGTGGTCGCGCTGGTGGATTCGGTCTCCGGCACCGAACGGGAACTTGTCGGGCGCTGGCTGGCCGATGGCGGGTTGGCCGCGGAACTCGGCGTACGCGCCCCCGTCACCCAACTCGATCTCGATCCCGGTGCCGTGGCCGACAGGCTCACCGGCCGCACCGACGATCCGCTGGTGGTACCCGTCCGAGTGTTGTGGCTGCCACCCGAACGCGACGGCGTCCGGCGAGTGACATTCAGTGATCTGGCGCTGCTCACCAACCCCCGCCGCCCCAACCGGCTCGCACAGCGACGGCTGGTAGCGAACTCCCCCGACCGGCATATGGTGCTCACCGGCGCTCCCGCCCGGCTCAGCGAGTTGCGTTCGAACAACCCCGAGGCCGCCGCGCTGCACCACACCGGCAGTACCGAACCCTTCGCCCGCGCTGTTGTGCGGGCCGCCGTCGTAGCGCTCGAACGCGCGGCGCGCACCGTGATCGGCGACCGGTACAAGGTGCCGCGTCTGGTAGCCGAGGAGATCCTGGACTCACCCGATTTTCTGCGGCGCCTGGAACATATCGCCGACGAGACCGGGACCGATCCGCAGGAGGTGGCGCGTCGCGCCGAAAAGGCGCTGAACGAACTGGTCGCCGCGCAGAGCCGGACAGTGTCGGATCTGTTCACCCAGGCCATGCGCCCGGTGCACGCGTCGACCTGGAAGGTGGACTGCGACGAATCCGGGCTCGCCGCGCTACGGGACCTCAACCGGCGTTATCCGCTGGTCTTCCTGCCCTCGCACCGCTCCTACGTGGACGCTTTCGTACTCGGTGATGTGCTGGCACGCAATGATTTTCCGCCCAACCATGTGGTGGGAGGGGCCAATCTGCGCTTTTGGCCGCTGGGGCCGATCGCCCGGCGCACCGGCACTATTTTCATCCGGCGCAGTTTCGGCGGCGATACGGTCTACCAGGCGGTTGTCGAGGAATATTTCGGTTATCTGCTGGCCCGCCGGTTCAATCTCGAATGGTATTTCGAGGGCGGTCGCACCCGCACCGGGAAACTCCGTCCGCCGCGCTACGGACTGCTGAACTATCTGGCCTCGGCGGTGCGGCGCGACCGGGTCGCCGATGCGCTGCTCGTACCGGTGTCGATCACTTATGAACGACTCAACGAACTCGGCGCCATCGCCGACGAACAAGTGGGTGGACGTAAGAAACCCGAGGGGCTGGCCTGGCTCGCCCGCTACGTACGCAACCAGCAGCATTCGGCCGGTCATGTTTACGTGCGCTTCGGCGAGCCACTCTCGACACGCGACCGGCTCGCCACCCACGGCGACCCGCTCACCGAACCCCCGGTCACGATTCCGCTGCACCCCACCGATACGACCGGACGCGCCCCGCGGGCACAGCTGGAAACCCTGGGCGCGCATGTGGGTGACCGGGAGCGCCGGGCTGTCCAGCGGCTCGCCTTCGATGTCGCCGTCGGTATCAACGCGGTCACCCCGATAACCGTCAATGCCTTGGTCGCACTGGCTCTGCTCGGCGTGCACGACCGCGCGCTGACCCGGGCCCAGGTCTGCGAGGTGCTCAACCCGGTCCTGGACTACATCGAAAAGCGCGACCTCCCGCGCGGCGAGGTCGCGAAACTGCGCGACGAACAGAGCCTGGCCGTCGTACTGGAGCAATTGTCACTTGCGAAGGTGGTCACGGTATATCGCGGCGGCGTCGAGCCGGTGTATTCGATCGAACCCGGCGCCCACCTCGAAGCCGCGTTCTACCGCAACAGCGCCGTCCACTGGTTCGTCGACCGCGCGATTGTCGAGCTGGCCATTCTGGCCGGTGTCGAAGCGGCGCCCGACGATCCTGCCGCCGGTGCCATCGGGCCGGATGCCGATGCCCTGGGCATCGGCTGGGCAGAGGCGTATCGCCTCCGCGACCTGCTGAAGTTCGAATTCTTCTTTCCCGACCGGGCCGAATTCTCCGAGCGGATCACCGCGGAAATGTTACTGGTGGATCCGGCGTGGCGAACGCGCCCCCGCGATACGCTCGGCGGTGAAATCCTGGCCGCCCTCACCGGCACCGGTTTCATGATGGCGCACCGTGTTCTGCGCTCCTTTTTCGACGCACAATTGGTCGTGGCCGAACGCCTGGCCGCCCAGGAGGCCACCGCGCAAATCGACCGCAAGAATTTCATCGCCGAATGTGTATCTGTCGGCCGGCAAATGCTGCTGCAGAAACGTCTGCACAGTACGGAATCGGTTTCCACCGAACTTTTCGGCAGTGCGCTCGAATTAGCCGCGAATCACGGGCTCATCGAGGCTGCCGATCCGGACTCGGCGGAAGCCGTGGCCGCACTGTCCGCGGCGCGGCGAGACTTCGCCGACCGGCTCCGCACAATCGGCGTCCGGATCTCCCGCGCCGCGGCACTCGACCCCTCCAACCTCGCTCCCGGGCAAACCCGATGAGCACCAGGGAAGCCGGTGATACCCCGATCTCGCAGACCTCGAATCCGGACGCGGCGGTCGCATCGATCCGTTCCGGACCGCAGGGTCCGGGTATCGGCGCGTTCTTCGACCTGTCGGCAGTCGCGGACCTGCGCACTCTGGCCGCTCGCCGGCTACGCACGCCCGACCGGGAACTGACCGGCCTCCTCTTCGAGCAACTACGGCACAGCGGCGAGGATTCGGGGCCCGAATTCCTCGAACGCGTCATCGAGCTCGCGGCCGGCCGGTCACCGGACGAACTGGCCGCCCTGAGTGAGCGCGTATTCAAACGGGGCTGGTACGACCGGCTGTATCCAGAAGTCTGGCGTCTGGTGCAGGAACATATCGCGGCCGGGCATACGGTCGTGCTGGTCGGGACCGCGGCCGAATGCCAACTCCGGCCCGCGGCCGCGGCGCTCGGTATCACCCATATCCTCGGCGCCCGGCCGGAAGTGGCCGCCGGCCGTCTCACCGGCCGGTTCGACGGACCGCTGCCCTACGGTCCGGACAAGGCAACGGCGGTGTCCGGCTTCGCCACCAGCCACGGTGTGGATCTCCGGAGCTCCTACATCTACGCAGGCAGCGGCGGCGATCTCCCCTTGATGTCGGCTGCCGGAACGCCGGTCGCGATCGCACCGGACAGACCGCTCGCTGTCACCGCGGCGGACAACGGCTGGTCCGGGCCGGCCGTCGGAGCCCGGACCCCGCCCGGCGCCGGCGACTACCTGCGAACGATGCTCGGATTCGGGGCGCTGCTCGGCGGCGCGTTCTTCGGCGTGGCCCGCCGTGCATACACCCGCAACCGCCGGATGATGGCCGATTCACTTATGCGCTACGGCACCCGCTGGCCACTGTGGTTGTGCGGTATCCGGCTCCGGGTCACCGGCGCCGAGCACGCCCGCGGCCCACGACCGGCGGTGTTCCTGTTCAACCACCAGAGCCAGTTCGACGTGCTGATAGTCCCGGCCGTTCTCGGCGCGGGAGTCACCGGGGTCGGTAAGAAGGAACTGATCCGGAATCCGGTTTTCGGCCCGCTGATGCGATTCGTGGGCGTCACCTTCATCGACCGTTCGAATACCGACCGCGCGAAAGCCTCGCTGGCGCCGGTTGTGCACACGCTGCGAGACGGGCTCTCCATCGCGATCGCACCGGAAGGCACCCGCTCGTATACACCGCAGCCCGGCAGATTCAAGAAGGGCGCATTCCATATCGCCGCGCAGGCCGGTGTACCGGTGATCCCGGTGGTGATCCGGAATGCCGCAGAGATCGGCCGCCGGGATTCCATGATCGCGCGCCCCGGTACGGTCGACGTCGCGATTCTGCCGCCGATCGATATCGCGGCCTGGGACCCCGCGGATATGGACCGGGAGGTCGCCGCGGTCCGGCAGCGCTACCTCGATACGTTGCGTGATTGGCCGTCCGGACGCGGCTAGGCGTATCTCCGCTATCGCGCCAACCTGGCGCGGGCCGCGGATGAGGCCCGCCCGGTGGCTCCGATCAGAGGGACCGCCCGAACAACAGCTTCCAGGGCATGAGCGCGGATTCGAGCTGGACCGCCAGGCTCATCTTGGAGGCGCCCAGGGTCCGTTCCTCGAAGCGGATCGGAACCTCGGAGATGCCGAAGCCCTGCTTCTTGGCCCGATAGTTCATCTCGACCTGGAACGAATAGCCGTTGCTACGGATCGACTCGATCTCGATCGCGCGCAGCGTATCGGCCTTCCAGGCCTTGAATCCAGCGGTGGCGTCCTTGATACCGAGCCGCAGAATGGCGTTGACATAGAAGTTCGCCCAGGCCGAGAGCGCCTTGCGGTACCACTTCCATTCGGCGGCGGTCGAACCGCCGGGAACGTAACGGGACCCCAGCACCACACCCGTTCCCCGTCGCGTCAATTCATCCAGCATGGCAGGGATGACCTCGGCGGGATGGGACAGATCGGCGTCCATCTGGATCACCACATCGGCACCCTCGTCGAGCGCGCGGGTGATACCGGCGATGTATGCGCGGCCCAGACCGTCCTTCTCGGTCCGGTGCAGGACCGATACGACGTTCGGCAGATCTGCGGCCAGTTTGTCGGCCACCTCACCGGTACCGTCCGGGGAGTTGTCGTCGACGACCAGCACGTGCAGGTCGGGCACGGGTAGCTCCGTCAGCCGCTCCACCGCAACCGGCAGATTGTCCCGCTCGTTGTATGTCGGCACAACAACGGTAACCCTCAAGGGTCGCCCTCCCTGCTGGTCTCGCTCGTCAGCCGATCCATGTGCCGCGAGCGTCGCTACGTATTACCTGTGAACGGTAGCCCAACCGCATACCCGCAGCCGCAGCGCACCGGTCGAAACGGCCACCACCGGGGCGTACCGCTACCTCATTGCCCTTCGCGCCAAGCCTGGTCCGACGCGTCCTGTGCCGCATTGCGCTGCCGTACTATCTCGAGCGCGCGTTCGGCAGTCGCACGATCCGGGTAGGGTCCCATCCGGTCGCGGAACCAGCACTGGCGTCCGCGCTCGGCACGCTGATGCTTCAAGCAGTAGTACCACCGTTCGGCCATGCCCCCAGCATTCCACTTACGCTGGGTCCGGACGAACAGAAACCCCCCGATCGCGGGCGATCAGGGGGGTTGATGTGGCCAGGGCCGGGATCGAACCGGCGACCTTTCGCTTTTCAGGCGAACGCTCGTACCAACTGAGCTACCTGGCCGCAGGCACCCGGAACGAATGCCATCCGATGGATGGCGGATCGCTCCGGCATCCACTGGCGACCCTGACGGGACTCGAACCCGCGACCTCCGCCGTGACAGGGCGGCGCGCTAACCAACTGCGCCACAGGGCCTTGCTCTGTGCGACCTACTCTCATAGGTCGTACCCCCTACGGGATTCGAACCCGCGCTACCGCCTTGAAAGGGCGGCGTCCTAGGCCGCTAGACGAAGGGGGCTCGTCCCGGATTTCTCCGGACCGGCTTTTCAACGGCTATCCGTTGGGAGCTCGCATAGCTTATGTCAGGGTGCGCACAATTCCCAAATCAGCTGGTCAGGTACTCGAACCGAGGTCATCGAGATGAGCGTGCGCACGCCACCCGTGCTGCCCGAACTTCTCCGACCACTCCGTCGTACAACTCGCCCGCACCACGATCTCCAACGACTCCTGGAAGCGCGTACGCAGATCGGGCCCGCCCATATGCGCGTCGACGATGTAGCGCTGGCCGATCAGCGCGCCGGCCAGCGTGCGCGTGAAACGGTCGGGGTCGGTATCGGGACACAGCTGCCTTTGGTCGATCGCCCCGACAGCCAGGCTCCGGATGGTCGAGGAGAGCATCCGGCAGCCCCCGCGATTCTGCTGACCGAAACCCGGGTCGACGACCAGACGGAATTCGGCTTGAACGATGGTGTCGTGTTCGAGCCGCAATGCCAGTTCGTCCAGGACGCCGTGCAGAATATCGAGCGGTCCCAGTTCCACGCGAACGAGCCAGCGGTCGATGGTGTGGCTGTATCGTTCGACGGCGGAGTCGAGTACGGCTCGCGCCAGATCTTCCTTCGAATCGAAATGGAAGTACATGGCGCCCTTGGTCGCTCGCGACCCTTCCAAAATGCGGTTGAGCGAAGCCGCGGCGTAGCCGCTCTTCCCGAACTCAACGGCGGCGGACCGGATAATTGCTGCCCGTGTCCGACGGGCCCGCTCTTGCTGCCGTGCCATGCTCGAAACGCCTCCGAAGCCTTGTGCATCCGCCGGAATTTCCACCTGCGGAATGCCCGCGACCGATCATCTGCTTTTGACGAGCGAGCCGATGGTGCGGACTTATCCTGTTGTATCCGACCTCTGGTCGGTTTATTGACCTGTATCGAACTTTTGGTTTGAAACCCAGAGCAGGGAGGAAACACACCGGCTGGTATAATTCGAACGCCCGGGTGCGCCGCAGGGGGTGCGCATCCGGGCAACTCCGTTGCGCTGTACCTCGTCCCCGATTCGCCTCCCGCAGTGTCGACCCAAGAGACACCCCGAATTCGCTGAATCTTCAAGGTACTCGGAAACGGGTACCGACACGCGGTAAACCGATAGAGCGAGCTATCATTTCGCGACCCGGCTTTTCCGAACACACCGCGGTTCACCAAGCCCCGGACGCCAGAGCGAAACACCACGGGTAAGACCGGATGTTCATCCACACGAGCGGGTTTCGAACCGGAGTTCAGCCGGCCACTCCCATCGGCCGGCACATACCGTCCCACCCATGAGCGGCAACCCGCCGCCGACACTCCGGGAAATACGCCCCGGGACCCCATATTTGCGAGAACTCTGCCTTTACCGATCCAAAGGCATTGGTATCCAACATATTTGGATCGTATCGTGCTACCCGTTGTATCAACAATGCCAGAGGTACCGTATTTCGATACCTATAGGTATGGTTTACAGCCGCCAAGGCGGGCGGAGCCGACCGCGAAGGCGCCCGACCTCGCCCGACACCGGAGTCCCGGCGACCACAGCCGGGTCGTGGAACACACGCTCCAACTCGCCCGAGTGACAGAAAGCACCAGCGTAACCACCCGATTACGGAATAGCGCATCATTCCCAGTACACTTGCGCCCGCGCCCCTATAGCTCAGTTGGTAGAGCTACGGACTTTTAATCCGCAGGTCCCAGGTTCGAGCCCTGGTGGGGGCACACCCGGGCGCCCGGCCCCACGGCCGGGCGCCCGTCTTTGTCACCGGGATCGGCAGTAGAAATTGTCCGATGCGGACAGCATTCGTGACCATCCTGTGACTTACCCCAGGGTTACCCCGTTACCACTGTGACCGGAGTCGCCCCGTACGATTTCGGCCCACCCGTAGCGCACACCCCGGCGACGGCCGGCGCAGCCCGGAAAGACGTCCGTGAGCAGCAGCACGAGCCCCCGCTGCCCCGCCGGAGCGGCGCACCCCGCACCCCGGGAATGTGCTGCTTCCCACCTCCGCTAACACAATTGGGACAGGGGTCGATATGCCCATAACCCAGTTTCGGGTCATAGAATCGGTGTGACGGCCGGTGGCGGGAAAGTCGTGCACCACCGTGCACTTTTGTCCGTCGGATGCGTTTCGCATCACACCTACGGTGCCGTAAGGTAGGGCCGCATCGGCAACGGTCTACATCAGGTGACCCGCACGAACGCAACGTATGAAGGGCTTGATCACATGGCAAGGGATCTGACTCAACTCGAGCTGCTCACCGAGTTGGAGCCGGTTGCCGAGCAGAACGTCAACCGGCACCTCTCCCTGGCAAAAGAGTGGCATCCGCACGACTACGTCCCGTGGGACGAAGGCCGCAACTTCGCCGCCCTCGGCGGCGTGGACTGGGAACCCGAACAGTCCTCGCTCAACGAAGTCGCCAAAGCGGCCATGATCACCAACCTCCTCACCGAGGACAACCTGCCCTCCTACCACCGCGAGATCGCCGAGAACTTCTCCCAAGACGGCGCCTGGGGCACCTGGGTCGGACGCTGGACCGCGGAAGAAAACCGCCACGGCATCGCCATGCGCGACTACCTCGTCGTCACCCGCGGCGTCGACCCCGTCGCACTCGAACAAGCACGCATGGTCCACATGACGAACGGCTTCGCCTCCCCCGCCGAAGCCGACGCCGGATTCCTGCATTCGGTCGCGTACGTCACCTTCCAGGAACTCGCCACCCGAGTTTCCCACCGCAACACCGGCAAAGTCTGCGACGACGCCATCGCCGACCGCATGCTGCAACGCATCGCCGCCGACGAAAACCTGCACATGATCTTCTACCGCAATATGTGCGGCGCGGCCCTGGACCTCTGCCCCGACCAGGCGCTCGACGCGATCACCTTGATCCTGGAGAATTTCCAGATGCCGGGTGCCGGTATGCCGAACTTCCGGCGCAACGGTGTGCTGATGGCCAAGCACGGCATCTACGATCTGCGCCAGCACCTGGAAGAGGTCGTTCAGCCCGTCCTCAAGAAGTGGAATATCTTCGGCCGTACCGACTTCACCGCGCACGGTGAACAGACGCGGGAACGACTGGGCAATTTCCTCGACAAGCTGTCCAAGGACGTCGTCAAGTTCGAGGAACAGCGCGACCGCATGCTCGCCCGCGAAGCGGCCAAACGCGAGAAGTCCCTGGCCACAGCATCCAGCTGACCGCCGAGCAACCAGCAGAACCAAACGAACCGCCGGGTTACCCCGGCGGTTCGTTGTTTTCGGCGTCGGACGCAGAGCACAACACCCCGTGCGCCCGGAGACGGATAAGCCACGGTTCGCATGAAACCGGTTCACGAACGCACTCAGCCACGACGCCGGCCGGATCCCGGTAGACCAGTGCAGCCGCGGACCGGGCTCACACCATCAGTTGGTGGGCAGTGCCCCGTCCACCCCGCCCACATCCGTGACCTGCCAGCCCGCGTTCTCGTCCAGCGTGACCGTATAGGTGACCGTTGTCTGTGTTCCGTCCGGGTTCTGGGCGTTGGTCGAGGTCACGTTGACGAAAACGTTCGTCTTGAACACGCCGTCCTGCTCCGACATCACCTTGGCGGTGATCGGGGTCGCCGTCGATGTCCACTGCAGCGGTACCAGGATCTGTTCCAGCTTCGGCGCCGTCTCGTCGAACTTTCCGGCGAGCTGCGGGGTGGTGTTCGTCTTCAGCGCGGCGATCCAGGCGTCGAGATCCTGGAAGTTCACCGTGGCCGCACCGATCGCGTAGTCGGTGGCCAGTTGTTCGGCGTGGCTGTTGTCCGCGGCGTGTTCGTCACGATCGGCCAGCTCACCGCGCGCGGTGAAGTACAGGACGGCGAATACGATCGCCACCACGGCGAGGACGGCGATCAGTACGCCGCGCACCAGACTGGACACCTGGATCGATACGGTGCCCCGGCGGTCGCCGGCAGCGGGCTGCTGCTGCGCCGCAGTCTTCTTGCCGGGAGAAACGGTCTCGTCGCCCGCGGCTTCGCTCGACTTCTCGCCGGAATCTTCGGTCTGGTCTGCCATGGTGATGTCGTCTCTTTCGTTCGCCCGCGGTTCGATGCGCTCCCGGGAGGGTTTGTTCGGCGGAACAGGTGGCCGCCGATGTCATTCCGACGGCGGCCCGCGTGACCGGGTTCACTCCGCCGGCCGGTCGCTGCTGTGTTGATTTGCGTCGCCCGGCGGCGGTTCATATCTGTATCGCCGCGGCGGTTCGATTACGTCGCCTCCGGCAGCACGGGTCGGCTGCCCTGGCGGACTCAGGGTCCACACTTCCGCCGGTCGTCACCGGCCCGGGTCGGGCCGCGAACTCCCAGTGGTTCGACGCAGATGAGGCTAGCGCCGGCCCGTGGCAACACCGACCGGCACCCATCTCGAATGCACAGCAGATCACACCGCGACCGGCCTCTGCCATCTGCCCCTTATATCCCCGGCGACCGTGTGGTCACGGGCCTACGGTGAGGCACCCGATAGTGACTACCCCGGCTGTAACAGGGAAAATAGGACCTCGTGCAGACAGAGGTGGAACAGGAGACAGGTTTGCGGATCGGCCCCTACCCGGTGGATCCGCCGGTTGTGCTCGCCCCGATGGCGGGAATCACCAATCTGGCCTTCCGGAAGCTGTGCCGGGAGTTCGGTAGTCCGACGGCCATCTATGTCTGCGAGATGATCACCGCCCGCGCTGTCGTCGAGCGCAACGAGAAGACATTGCACATGATGTCGTTCGACCGGGGCGAGTCTCCGCGGTCCATGCAGTTGTACGGCGTGGACCCGGCGACGCTCGGCGAAGCGGTGCGGATCATCGTCGGTGAGGGCTGGGCCGACCATATCGATATGAACCTCGGCTGCCCGGTGCCGAAGGTGACCCGGCTCGGTGGTGGCGCAGCCCTGCCCTACAAGCGGAACCTTTTCGCCGCGATCGTCCGGGAAATGGTCCGGGCCGCCGAACCGGCCGGAGTTCCGGTGACCATGAAGTTCCGCATCGGGATCGATGACGAACACCGGACCTGGCTCGACACCGGGCGGATTGCCGAAGCCGAGGGCGCCGCGGCCGTCTCGCTACACGCCCGCACTGCCGCCCAGCGTTACTCCGGAACCGCGGACTGGTCGGCCATCGCGCGGCTGAAGGAGGCGGTGACCACCATCCCGGTGCTGGGCAACGGGGATATTTTCAGCGCGGGCGATGCGGTCGCGATGATGGCACAAACCGGCTGCGACGGGGTCGTCGTCGGCCGCGGTTGCCTGGGGCGGCCGTGGTTGTTCGGGGAACTGAGCGCCGCACTTCGCGGCGAACCCGCCCCGACCCCGCCGACACTCGGCGAAGTCGGCAAGATCCTGGCCCGCCATGCCGGACTGCTCGCCGAACATCACGGCGAGGACAAGGGTATGCGCGATCTTCGCAAGCATATGGCGTGGTACTTCATGGGTTTTCCACTCGGCGCCGAACTGCGGCGCAGCTTCGCCACGGTGTCCACGCTCGGCGAGCTCGACGGGTTGATCGCGCAACTCGATCCCGCCGTGCCGTTCCCCCCGGACGCCGAAGGACCGCGGGGGCGCCAAGGCTCCCCGGGGAAGGTCGCGCTGCCGCACGGATGGCTCGACGATCCGGACGACGGGACCGTCCCGGCCGCGGCCGATGTGATGCACAGTGGCGGGTGACCGAACCGACACGCCGAAACTCCGGATAGCCGAAACGGCCGCTCGGCGCATGAAAACATAGCTTCAGGCAACTTTCCAGCATTACCCTCGCCGACATCCACTCGTGACGCCCGAGTGGCTCTCAGTGGCGAAATCGTTATCATTGCGGAATCCCGTTACAGCCTTTCGAGCACGGCTGTGGCGGCAGCGAGTTGCGGAAGAGCGAGGTTCATTGGTGGGTGACGATCGGAACGGGCGTTCACCACGGCCCGGAGGTCGCGCACCGTGGGAGCGATATCCTGCGGCAGAGCCCCCCGAAATGGACGGCGCACGAGGGGCACGGCGGCAACGGCAACCCGAGCCGCCGCCGCAGGCGGATCAGGCACCTCTGACGGTGCAGGACCTGGTCGAACGCGTGGACAGCGAACGCACGGCCCGGCGTCGTCCGGCCGATACGGGTCGGCACGCGTCACCGCCCGCCCACGGACAGCCGCCGCCGGACCGCCAGGCGCGGCCGGCGGGCCCGGCCCCACGCCAGAGCGCGGATCAGCGGACCGGACCGGACCAGCCCGGCCCGGGGGCTCCACCGCCCGCCCGGGCGGCTCGTCCCCCGGCCGGCCCCGCCCGGCCCGCCGCGGCACCGGCCCGGCAGCCCGGGCCCCCGGCACCCGCGCAGGGAGCGCCCCCCGCCCAACCCGGGCCGCCGCAGCGGCAGGCGCCACCACCGGGCGGGCCGGATCCGCGACGTCCCGACCGGCCCCAACCACCCACTTCCCGGGCTCAGCCGACCGTCGGGCCCACCCCGCACGGCGAGGCCGAGCAGGGCGCACCGGTTCGGCCACCCGCCCGCCCCGCCGGCGATCTCCCGCCCGGCCGGGGCGCACCCCGGCCCGCGACCGAGAGCCGGGCAGCCGTGCCACCGGCCCCGCGCGCCGACGGCAATCAAGCCGGACCCGTTCGTCCGCCGGCCCGCCCCGCGGACGCCGGGCCCCACGCCGGCGGTGATCAACCTCCCGGCCGAGCCGCATCCCGCCCGGTTACCGAGGGCCGGGCGGCCGTACCGGCGCAACCGGCCCGGAACCGGCCACCGAGCGCACAGCGTCCGGCCGTGGCCCCGGCCGCGGAACCTGGACCCACCACCGCGGTACCCCAGCAGCCGGACCCGGCGCACAGCGGACCGCGACCGGACGGTGACCAGGCCGCGAAACGCTCCCGGCAATCACGCAGCACACTTCGCGGCAACAAGCGCGCCAAGCTGGTGGTAACCGACGACAACGCCACCGATGTGCTGTCGCCCCTCGACGAGGACGAGCCGGGCGGCTCCCGGATCGGCGGCCGGACCGATACCGGCGGCTGGCCCACTTCCGGACCCGCCGAAGCCCAGACGGTCGGCAAGCCGAAACGTCGGTCACCGTCGACCGCACGGTCGCGGCGCGAGAAGCGGATGCGCATGGCCGGGCGCGCGGGGGTCGCGTTCCTCTCGGTGCTGGCGCTGCTGATCACCGGTGGCGGCTGGAGCTACCTGCGCGCCACGGGTAACAGCTTCACCCAGGTCTCCGCCCTCGCGGAGAACGAAGACAATGTGATCGACGCGCAGGCGCAGCTCGGTGACGAGAACTATCTGATCGTCGGCACCGACACCCGGGCCGGCGCCAACGCCGACGTCGGTGCGGGCACCGTGGAAGATGCCGAGGGCGCCCGCGCGGACACAACGATGCTGGTGCACATTCCGAAGAACCGCCAGCGCGTGGTGGTCGTATCGTTCCCGCGCGATCTGGACGTAACGCGGCCGGAGTGCAAGGGCTGGGACAACAGCAAGCCCGGATACACCGAAGAAACCCTCGACTCGGCCATGAGCGACAAACTCAACGCCGTGTACGCAGCAGGTGGCCCCCGCTGTCTGCTGTCCACCATCCAGCGGTTGACGGGCAGCACGATCAACCATTTCATCGGGATCGACTTCGCCGGCTTCGAACAGATGGTGAACAAGGTCGACGGCGTCGAAGTGTGTGTATCCAAGCCGCTCGAAGACGGGATGCTCGGCACCATCATTCCGGAGGCCGGCCGCCACCGCATCGACGGCGCCACCGCGCTGAAATATGTACGTGCTCGCCACGTCTACGGCGAAGAGCGCAGCGATTACGACCGGATCAACCGCCAGCAGAAGTTCCTGGCCTCGCTGCTGCGCGGCGCGCTGTCCGGCAAAGTCATGTTGGATGCCGGGAAGTTGAACGGCTTCATCAAGGCATTCACCGACGCGACCTTCGTCGACGGGGTCCAGCCGAACGATCTGCTGATGCTCGGCCGGTCACTGCAGGACCTGGAGTCGGGGGCGGTGACCTTCTTGACCGTTCCCACCGCGGGCACCACCTCCAGCGGCAACGAGATCCCCCGCACCGCCGATATCCAGGCGATCTTCCAGGCGATCCGCGACGATCAGCCACTGCCCGGCGAGAAGACCGCGCCGGCTCCACCACCGGTTTCGGCGGCTCCCGTTCCCCCGTCGCTCACCGCGGTCGACCCGAGCACCGTTTCGCTCCTGGTCTCCAACGGTTCGGGAATCGAGGGCCTGGCCAATACAACCGCGAGCCAGATGGCCAATACCGGGTTCAACATCTACAACGTCGGCAACTACACGGAGGGGAACGCGCCCGAAACCAAGGTGCGCTACACCACCGGGCACGAGTCCGAGGCCGCGACGGTCGCGAGCGCGGTACCCGGGGCAACCATGGAGGTCGACGATTCACTGGACAGTATCGTCGAGCTGGTCCTGGGCGAGAACTACCAGCAGGTGGTGAACGATCCGACGCCGGTCGGCAGCCCGATCACCAATGTGCCGCCCGCCAGCACGGCACCGGCGGAACTGCCCTCGGACCTCGAGCATGTGAACGCCGGAGACGATCCTTGCGCCGTGCAGTAGACCGTGCCCGCACGGCCCGATGACCGCGTTATTAACCCGGTGTTGGTGACGCGGACAGTACTGCGAACTAGTCTTCTGTTTCATGCGTGTCATCTACAACGAGCGAATGGCCGATCTCGCCCACCTGCTGGGCGAAATGGCCGGCCTTGCCGGTTCGGCCATGGATCGCGCAACGCAGGCTCTGCTCCAGGCCGACCTGCCCCTGGCCGAGCAGGTCATCAGCGAGGGTGATCGGATCGCCGAGATGATCGCCGACGCCGAGGAGAAGTCGTTCGCTCTGCTCGCGCTGCAGGCGCCGGTCGCCGGAGACCTCCGCCAGGTGGTCAGTGCGATCCAGATCGTCAACGACGTCAACCGGATGGGTACTCTCGCCCTGCATGTGGCCAAGGTGGCCCGTCGCCGGCACCCCAACCATGCCCTTCCGGAGGCGGTCAACGGCTACTTCGCCGAGATGGGCCGGATCGCGGTCAGCATGGGCAGTGGAGCCCAGGAGGTGCTGGACACCCGTGATCCCGACCGCGCGGCGCAACTGAACCAGGACGACGAGGCGATGGACGATCTGCATCGCCACCTGTTCACCCTGCTGATGGACCGTGAATGGAAGTACGGAGTGGCGGCCGCGGTCGATGTCACCCTGCTGGGCCGCTACTACGAGCGCTTCGCCGACCACGCCGTGGAAATCGGCCGCCGGGTGATTTTTCTGGTCACCGGCGAACTGCCGTCCGACGAAGACACCGAGGTCTAGACCCGGGCCCAGGTTCGGCTGCCGGATTCCGCGGCGGCCGGGCCGGCCCGCCGTCGGCCGGGATGGACCGTTCCCGGTTGGGTAGACGCGGGAGTCGTAGCCGGCCGGTACAGAAACGACTATCTCCGCAGCGCCCAGAATTCCTGGGCGCTGCGGAGGTCGCTGAAACCCGCGTGGTATCGGGCGGGGCCGATCATCGGAATCGGGTTACGTGCCGACGGATTGCCAGTTGCCGACAGCGTAGATTTCGACCTGATCCGGTATGGCTATCGGGCCACGATCCATTCGTATCGGCCCTGGCCATGTGAGTAGCACAGCCATTTCGTCGCGCCCTCATCGCGAGTGCTGCCAACGGTGAACTCATTGCACGGTTCTGCCGGCACAGCCGCAGCCTGCGGGGCCAGCAACGCCGCGGCCACAATCGTGGCCACACCGAGCAATCCACTGGTGAGTAAACGTACTGCCATCACGAATCCTCTTTCATTCGAACAGATTTCGCAGAGGTCGTGTCATCTTTTTTCTCCCCCCTGCCTCAGCCAGAATATCGAAATATATTGGAAGCAGCAATGACTCGGCTGGCCTCACCTGAGATGGGCAGTGCAGCGGCAGCCGCGGATCAGGTGGCGACACGAGGCATTTCGGCCTGTACGACGAGACAGAGAAGCCCGCGGGAATCGTTCCCGCGGGCTTCTCGTCGTCGGTGCTGCCGGTGGCTCAGCCGAAGCGGCCGGAGATGTAGTCCTCGGTGGCCTTCTCGCCCGGGTTGGAGAAGATCTTCTCCGTATCGTCGATCTCGACCAGCCGGCCCGGTTTGCCCTGGGCTTCCAGATTGAAGAACCCGGTCTTATCGCTCACCCGCGCCGCCTGCTGCATGTTGTGGGTGACGATGACGATCGTGTATTCCTTCTTCAGCTCCGTGATCAGATCCTCGATCGCCAGCGTGGAGATCGGGTCCAGGGCCGAACACGGCTCGTCCATCAGCAGCACATCCGGCGACACCGCGATCGCACGGGCGATGCACAGCCGCTGCTGCTGACCACCCGACAGCCCGCCACCCGGCTTGTCCAACCGGTCCTTGACCTCGTTCCACAGGTTCGCGCCCCGCAGGGAACGTTCGGCGACCTCGTCCAGTTCACCCTTGTTACGCACGCCCTGCAATTTGAGGCCGGCCACCACGTTGTCGCGAATGGACATGGTGGGGAACGGGTTCGGCCGCTGGAACACCATACCGATGGTGCGGCGCACGCCGACCGGATCCACCTGGGAGGCGTAGATATCCTCGCCGTCGAGCATGACCGCGCCCGAAACGCTCGCGTTCGGGGTCACCTCGTGCATTCGGTTCAGCGACCGCAGTACGGTCGATTTACCACAACCGGACGGACCGATGAAGGCGGTCACGCTGCGCGGCAACACGTTCAGCGAGACATCGGCGACGGCGTGGAACTTGCCGTAGAAGATGTTCAGGTCTTTGATATCGATGCGCTTGGCCATCTATTTTTCCGTTTCCGCCTTATCGGTTCCGCATCAGGAACTTGTTGACTCCCGCAGCCGCCAGGTACAGCAACGCGATCAGCAGGATCAGCGTGAGCGCCGCGCCCCATACGCGCTGACGCCCCGCATCTTCCGCGTTCGCCAGCTCCTGGTAGATCAGCAGCGGCAGCGAGGCCATATTGCCGTCGAAGATATTCATATTGATCGACTTGCTGTAGCCGACCAGCACCAGCACCGGCGCGGTCTCGCCCATAACGCGGGCCAGCGCGAGCAGGATGCCGGATATCATGCCCGGCAAGGCGGTCGGAATAACGATCTTGACGATCGTCTTCCACTTCGGGATACCGAGCGCATACGAGGCTTCACGCAGCTCGTCGGGGACGAGTTTGAGCATTTCCTCGGTGTTGCGCACCACCACCGGAAGCATCAGCAGCACCAGGGCCAGGGCCACCGCGAACGAACTCTGCGGGAACCCCAGGGTCGCGATCCAGAGCGCGAAGATGAACAGGGCCGCGACGATCGAGGGGATACCGGCCAGGATATCGACCATGAAGGTGGTCACCTTGGCGAAACGGCCGGTCCCGTACTCGATCAGGTAGATCGCGGCCATGATGCCCAGCGGGACCGCGATAACGGCCGCCACAGCCGATTGGACGAGGGTGCCGTAGATCGCGTGATAGACACCGCCGCCGGTCTGATCGGGCAGCACGCCCTTCTGCGAATTCTGCCACCAGTCCAGCGACAGGATCGCTTCGAAACCGTTGGCGACCACCATACCCAGCACCCAGCCCAGTGGAATGAGCGCGATGATGAAGCAGAGCGTGAACAGCCCGGTGGCGATATTGTTCTTGATCCGCCGCGCGGTGCTCACGTTCCGGAAGGTAGGCGCCTTGATCGGCTGATCGAATTTGGTCATGGTGCTCATCAGCCGTTCACCTTTCCGCCTGCGACGAACCGGGCCAGCGCGTTCACTACGAAGGTCAGCACGAAGAGCACGAAGCCCGCCGCGATATAGGCACCGGTCGGCAGGGGCGCGCTGAATTCGGCAGCGGCCGAGGCGATTTTGGATGCGAAGGTGAAGCCACCGTCGAACAGCGACCAGCCACCCGCGTCCGCGGATGTTTTCAGGATGATGAGCACCGCGATGGTCTCACCGAGCGCCCGGCCCAGGCCGAGCATGGAGCCCGCGATCACGCCGCTGCGCCCGTAGGGCAGCACCGTCATCCGCACGACCTCCCACTTGGTGGCGCCGAGCGCCTGCGCCGCCTCGATATGCGCCATCGGGGTCAGCGCGAACACCTCCCGGGCCACCGAGGTGATGATCGGCAGGATCATCACGGCCAGCACCACGCCGGCCGTGAAGATCGTGCCGCCGCCGGCGATGGACACATTGCCGTCGGCGAAGAGGAAGAACCAGCCCAGATTGTCGTTGAGGAACTGCTGGAGCGGTTTCAGATAGGGCGCCAGGACCAGCAGACCCCACAGGCCGTACACGATCGACGGCACGGCGGCCAGTAGATCGGTCAGCATCGAGAAGGGGCGGGCCAGCTGTTTGGGCGCGTAGCGGGTGAGGAACAAGGCGATACCGACACCGATCGGCACCGCGATGATCAGCGCGAACGCGGAGCTCAACACCGTAACCATGAACAGGTCACGGATACCGAAGCGGAGGTTGTCCGCGTCGCCGGTGTTGAACTCCGTGCTGGTGAAGAAATTCACCTGGTCAGCCCCGAGCGAAGGCACCGCACGGATCAGCAGGAACAACGCGATCAGCGCGATCGAGCCCACGATGATCGCGGCGGCGGCCACGGCCAGCGATTTGAAAACCATTTCGGCCCGCCGGCCGCCTCCGCCACCTTCGGTGCGTAATGGCGATTTGTTCGGTTCGCTCGACATGGATGCGGTGTCTCCGGCCTTGCGCAGGCTCGTCCCGGCGGACGAGCCTGCGGAGGCCACCTCTGGGTTGACTGTCATTTTCGCGCTATCAGGAGATGGCGTCGATCGCCGTGGTCAGCTTGGTCTTGAACTGTTCCGGGATCGGGACGTATCCGTTGTCCTCCAGACCTGTTTGACCGTTGCTGATCGCGGAGTGCAGGAACGCCTTGACCGCGGTCGCGACCTCTCCGTCGGCGTACTTCGAGCACACGATCTCATAGGTCGGCAGGATGATCGGGTAGGCACCGGTCTCGGTGGGTTTGTAGAACGACGAGGTGTCGAGCACCAGATCGTTGCCCTCGCCCTTGATCTTCGCACCGTCGATGGCCTTACCGGCCGTCGCGGAGGTCAGCTCGACCGGCTCCGGGCCGGCGGAGGTGACGACCCGCGTGACGGACAGGTTCTGCGCCTTGGCGAACGACCACTCGTTGTAGGAGATGGAGTTCGGGGTGGACTTCACCGCGGCCGAGGTGCCCTCGTTGCCCTTGGCGCCTTCACCGACGCCGCCGTTGAAGACCTTGCCGGCTTCCTTGCCCCACGCGCCGTCGGAAGCGGCATCCAGGTAGAGCTGCAGGTTGTCGGTGGTGCCGGACTCGTCCGACCGGTAGATGACCTTGATCGGCTCCGCGGGCAGCTGCGCGTCCGGGTTCAGCGCCTTGATCTCGGGGGCGTCCCAGGTCTTGATGGTGCCGTTGAAGACCTTGGCCATCGTCGGGCCGTCGAGCGCGAGATCGGTGACACCGTTGACGTTGTAGGTGATGGCGATCGGGCCGAATACGGTCGGCAGGTTCCACGCCGGGGAAGCGCAACGCTGTGCCGCGGAGGCGACTTCACCCTTCTTCTCGCTGAGCGGGGAGTCGGAGCCGGCGAAATCGGTCTGGCCGCCGAGGAATTCCTTCACACCGGCACCAGAGCCACTGGAGGTGTAGTTGAGGGTCTGGCCGTCGCAGTTGGTCTCGAAGGCCGCGGTGAAACGCTCGACGGCGTTCTTCTGCGCCGACGAGCCGCTGGCCTTGAGCGCCTCCTTGCCGCCGCACTGGACGTCGGAATTGGCTTCGACACCGGTCGTTGCCGCGTTGTCGTCGCTGCCACAGGCAGACAACGGCAGAATCGCGGCCGCGAGTACGCCCACGAGGGCGCTGCTGCGCTTGAAATTCACTCCAGTCCTCCGGATACGTCCTACTCGCCCGGTCCCTCACCGGCCCGGGCGGTGTGATGGTGCGGCCGTCCGCGGGGAACTTGCACACCAGGCGGCCCACGACCGCCCAGAATCAACCTAGGTCCCGTCGGTAGACAGCCGGACCAGGGCGAGTGAACGGAAGGTGAACAGGGTGGCGTTATAGCGCCCGATATGTGTGATGTTTGCCGCGCTGTTACTCACCGCACGCTCCGGCGACCACCGTGATCCACTCGGCCACCCGCGACCGGACCGCGGCCTGCGCCCGGCCCGGCGGCCACGCAAGGGAACTACGGGGTCTTATCCCCGAGCCGAATAGGCGATATCGATATGGGCCGGAGTGAAACCGAGCCGGGTGTAGGTCCGGACCGCGGCAGTGTTGTCCGCCTCCGTGTACAGCAGCACCTCACCCAAACCTGCGTCCCGCAGGTGATGCAGACCGATCAGTGTGAGCAACCGGCCGAGTCCGCGCCCTTGCGCGGCTGGATCGATTCCGACCACGTAGACCTCACCCGCCGGCGGGCTCTCGTCGTGATGGATCTTGGTCCAGTGGAATCCCAGCAACCGATCCGGTTCTCCCGCGGCGAAGGCCAGGAAGAGACCGGCCGGATCGAACCAGGATTCCGCGCGCCGCGCCACGAGTTCGGCATCGGTCCACCCGCCCTGTTCAGGGTGCCAATCGAAGGCCGCGTTGTTGACCCGGAGCAATTCGGCATCATCGGCAGGGCCCGCGTAGGTGCGCACCACCAGATCGTCCGGAATCGTCACACCCGGTAGCTCAGGAGTCGCCAGAGCTCGGCGCATCTGCCAGAGTTCGCGCGCGGCGACCAGATGCAACCGGCCGGCCACCGCCTGCGCAGCAGGCAGTTTCCCGTGTGCCCAGATCCGGGTTTCCGCACCACCGGCGGTGAGCGCGGCAGCCACCAGCTCCCGGCCGATACCGTGACCACGTTGCGCGGGGGCTACCGCCGCCTCCGCCATGGCGGGGTGCTCGTCGTGCGCCGGAGTCAGGCTCGCGTAACCGGCTACCGCACCGCCCCACAGGGCCAGCAGATGACGTGTGGGCGAATCCCCGCGCAGTGCCAGCAGCCCCTGTTCGGAGACCGGCGCGACACCGTCGGCAGCCGCGGCGGCACCCAGCAGAGCGCTCACCTCATCGCCGCGGCCGTCGAGCGGGCCATCGACCCAACGCAATTCGAGGTCGGACATCGGATCCCCGCTCACTGGGCGGTGCCGTTGACCGGTGCCATCGAATCCTCTTCGGCACCGTCGCGTTCACCGTTCGCGGTACGGGAATCGGCATCGCCCTTGTTCGATGACCGGGCGGGGCGGACGGCTTTGTAACCGACATTGCGGACGGTGCCGATGAGCGATTCGTATTCGCTGCCCAACTTGGCCCGCAACCGCCGCACATGCACATCGACCGTGCGAGTACCGCCGAAGAAGTCGTACCCCCAGACCTCCTGCAGCAGCTGGGCGCGGGTGAAAACCCGGCCGGCATGCTGGGCGAGGTACTTCAGCAGCTCGAATTCCTTATAGGTGAGGTCGAGCGGACGGCCGCGCAACCGCGCGGTATAGGTCCCCTCGTCGATCACCAGCTCACCGAGGGTGATCTTGCCCGTGTTCTCCGGACTGGCCGCACCACCGGTACGGCCGACCAGCAAGCGCAGCCGCGCGTCCAGTTCGGCCGGGCCGGTACCGGGCAGCAGAATATCGTCGAGACCCCAGTCGGCGTTCACCGCGACCAGGCCGCCCTCGGTAAGAACGGCGACTACCGGAACCGACGAGCCGGTACTGCCGAGCAGCCGGCACAGGCCGCGCGCGGCAGCCAGATCGGTCCGGGCATCCACCAGCGCGACGTCAGCCGTACCCGCCTCGAGCAACGATGCCACCTCGGTCGGTGCGGGACGCACATTGTGCGCGAGCAGCGATAGCGAGGGCAGAACCGAATCGGGGTCGGGGTCGGAAGTCAGCAGGAGCAGCTCCACGGCACTCCTCCCATCTCGTAGCTACGCGAAAGCCAGCTTCGTCGCCGTCGCCACGTTGCTCATCCACAGTAATCGCTGCAAGATTAGCGCGCTGTATATATTGCGACGCCTCCGGCGTCGCGGGTCGGGGCCCTATTAACCCCGCCCGACGGGGTAGACCCGCCGGATGTGGAGGGAAACGGGTGTATCGCATGCACTCGGTGGATCTGCCGGATCGGCCGTCATGCGGGCTCGGACGCGCTGCATGTAGCTGTGATGTCGGCTTCAGCGCCTATGGCGCGGCCTCCGGCGCACGAGACCGGGCCACCGATCACGGATATCCCGAACCCAGGACAATCCTCCGCTTCACTCGTCGCAGCAACCGACCACCTGGACAAAATCCACTACCTGACCCCAGCCTCGGACTTCTGGTCCTGAAAGGCCCACCCTTTCGGGCGGGGCCCGCCCGGTTCTGGAGCGACCAGAGCGAAGGAGCGCAGCGACTGAGCGCCGGGAGTGAAGAACCGGGTTAACAGGGCCCCGCCCTCGAGCCGCGGAGCGGCTCCAAAAACACAGCCCGCCCCTTCACGGAAAGGTCTACCCCGAGCTCACGAATAGTCTGTGGTCTACCCCGAGACCAGAGTCAACGGTCTACCCCGAGAGCAGGGCCAACACCCCCGCGCCCCGGAGACGGCGCAATAGATGCGGAGTCGGGCGATAGCGGAGTCGGGCGGTATCAACAGCCCCTGTAACAGAGACAGCGCCCCGACCCTGCGACACCGAAGGCCGCGCAATGGGCACAGCGGCGTCCACTAGGGTGCATGACATGCGGAAGCTCATCATCGGACTGCTCTGCCTGGCCGGCGTGGCAGTGGTTGCCGATTTCGGCGCGGCCGCATATTCGGAGTATCGAGTGTCCCGATCGCTGCGGGTCGGTGCGGAGCTCAGCGCCGACCCCGAAGTCACCTTTCACGGGTTCCCGTTCCTGCGGCAGGCGTTCGAAGGCCGCTACGACAATATCGAGGTCAACGCCGACAGCGTGCGAGCCGATATTCCCGGCGAGATCGCCCTCGAAGCGACCCTCAAGGGTATGCGGCTGCCGCTGAGCGATCTCGTCGACGGCCGGGTGCGCAGTCTGCCGGTCGACCAGGTGAATGTCCGGATGCGGGTCGCGCCGACCGAGCTCGGCCGCCTGTTCGGTATCCCCGACCTCGAGGTGCATTCGCGGCCCGCGGACAAATCCGACGGAACCGGCGGCTCGGGTGGGTCGGGAATGACCACCGCGGGTGCCCTGGTGCTGACGGGAACACTGCCCGCGGCGCCTGGCGGAGCGCAGGGGGCGAGTTTCCCCGGAGAACGGGTGAGCGTCGCGGCGGATCTGCTGCTCGACGGTGACCAAGTACGCATCGTGGCCACCGGCCTGTATTCCGAAGAGATCTCGCCGGTACCGTCGCAACCGGTGGTCGACGAAGCGGATATCCCGGCGGTGCTGGCGATGTTCACCCGTACGATCGATACCAAGGAACTCCCGTTCGGCATCCAGCCCACCGAGGTCACCGCCCTGGGCGGCCATATCGTGGTGGAGGGCCGGGGTGAAGATGTAACGATCGACCTGAACAGATTGCGGCGACCATGATCGAGATCACCATTCTGGCGGTGATGCTGCTGGCAGGGCTGGCAGTAGGCCTCTACCTGCGCCACCGTGAGGGCACGGTACGCACAGCTCCGGCCACACTGGATCGGGATACGGCCACACGCGACGATCTGCTCCTGGCCGCCGGGGTCACTGGATCGGGGCCGGCGGTACTCCACTTCTCCGCGGACTGGTGCGGGCCGTGCGAGGCGGTGCGCCGGGTCGTAGCCGATGCCACTCGTGATCTGGCGGACTCACCCCAGCCGCCGCGCGATATCGAACTCGATATCGATGCGGATCCGGATCTGGCCAGGGCGTTGAACGTTCTATCGCTGCCCACCACCTTCGTCTTCGATGCCGAGGGCCGGGAACGATTCCGGATCTCGGGAGTGCCCAAGACCAGCGATCTCCGCAGCGCGCTCAGCCCGCTGACAGCGGGATCAATGCGCTGAGTCTCCGGGTAGTAAGGGGGCCTGACCAGGTGATCACCCCCTACCCGCTCGAACCTCGCCGGGATTGGGTAGACTGCGCGGTGTGCAATCCCACCGCGAGCTGATGCTCACCCGTCGCCGCACAGTCGATCTGTGCCGCCTCGGTGGTTGTTGCTGCCTGTGCCGCTGAGCGGTCGGGTCATTTCCTGACGCCGACCACGGTTCGTCGCGCGAGCGATCTCATCCCCCGGCGAACCGGCCGAAATCCGCCGAACAGTTCGAGCGCAGGAGTTTCGTCCATGTCCTCTATCACCACTTCCGGAAGCGGCGGGGAATCCGCCACCGGGCAGGTCGATATCCGTGGCCCCCGGTTCGGCGCGTGGGTCACCACAGCGGTCCTGATCTCGGTATTACTGCTGGCGGCGGTCGTCACACCGGCCGCCGCGGTTCTCATCGCGGTGCAGGCCGTGGTGTTCGCGCTCGGCGCGGCACTGGGCCCGCGCCGCCACCCGTACGGCCTGCTCTACGCCCGGCTGGTCGCACCGCGTCTCGGTCCGGTCACCGAGACCGAGCCCGCCCCGCCGCTGCGGTTCGCCCAGCTCCTGGGCTTCGTATTCGCGGCCGTGAGCGTGCTGGGCTTCCTGCTCGGCGCCTCGGTAGTGGGCGCGGTTTTCGCCGGGTTCGCTTTGTTCGCGGCATTCCTCAATGCCGCGTTCGGGATCTGCCTCGGCTGCCAGTTGTACCCGCTGGCCACCCGGCTGGCTCCCCGCTCCCTGTCCCCCGCATCGAACTGAACTGATCGCTAGTCACCACTGAAAGGAAACAAATGGCTCGCTCCGATGTCCTGGTCTCCGTCGACTGGGCCGAAGAGAATCTCAAGACCCCCGGCGTCGTCTTCGTCGAGGTCGACGAGGACACCACCGCCTACGAAGGCGGACACATCGAGGGCGCCGTCCGGCTCGACTGGAAGAAGGACCTGCAGGATCAGGTTCGTCGTGACTTCGTGAACCAGGAGCAGTTCTCCACCCTGCTCTCGGAGCGCGGAATCGCCAACGACGACGAAGTGGTCCTCTACGGCGGCAACAACAACTGGTTCGCCGCCTACGCGTACTGGTACTTCAAGCTGTACGGCCACAACAACGTCAAGCTGCTCGACGGCGGCCGCAAGAAGTGGGAGCTCGACGGGCGCCCCCTGTCGCGCGACGAGGTGAGCCGTCCGGCCACCCAGTACAAGGCCGCCGAACCGGATAACACGATCCGCGCGTTCCGCGACGAGGTCATCGCCGCCATCGGCACCAAGAACCTGGTCGACGTGCGCTCGCCCGACGAGTTCTCCGGCAAGATCCTGGCTCCCGCGCATCTGCCGCAGGAGCAGAGCCAGCGGCCCGGCCATATCCCCAGCGCGATCAACGTGCC
Organism: Nocardia sp. NPDC019395; assembly: GCF_040632335.1. Taxonomy (NCBI): domain Bacteria; kingdom Bacillati; phylum Actinomycetota; class Actinomycetes; order Mycobacteriales; family Nocardiaceae; genus Nocardia; species Nocardia sp. NPDC019395. The sequence continues at coordinate 658 of NZ_JBEYBT010000032.1, read as the reverse complement.
GTGGAGCAAGGCCGCCAACGAGGACGGCACCTTCCGGTCCGACAAGGAACTCGCCGAGATCTACGGCGACGCCGGCCTGGACGGCAACAAGGACACCATCGCCTACTGCCGGATCGGCGAGCGTTCCTCGCACACCTGGTTCGTGCTGCAGGAGCTGCTCGGCCACCAGAACGTCAAGAACTACGATGGCAGTTGGACCGAATACGGTTCGCTGGTCGGCGCACCTATCGAGTTGGGAGAGTAACCACCATGTGTGCAGCACCTACCCAAGGTCAGGCCATCCCGGCCGGCGTCGATGTGGAGAAGGAAACGGTTATCACCGGCCGTGTTCTCGGCACCGACGGCGAGCCCGTGGCAGGCGCATTCGTGCGGCTGCTCGACGGCAACGGTGATTTCACCGCCGAGGTCGTCGCCTCCGGAACCGGTGACTTCCGCTTCTTCGCGGCCCCGGGCACCTGGACCCTGCGTGCGCTGTCGTCGTCCGGTAACGGCACGTCCGAACTGCGGCCCGAGGGCCCCGGTATCCACAACGTGGACGTCACCGTCTCGAAGTAACAGCAGAACCCAACGGCCCAGGTCCCTGGGGGGGGGGGCGGGGGCGGCGGCGCGCGGGGGGGCGGGGGCGGGGGGGGGGGGCGCGTGGGCGGGCCGGCGGCGC
>NZ_JBEYBT010000031.1:0-32674 GCF_040632335.1 Nocardia sp. NPDC019395 | reverse complement strand
AGCGACCAGAGCGAAGGAGCGCAGCGACTGAGCGCCGGGAGTGAAGAACGAGACCAAGGGGGCCCCGAACCCGCGACGCCGCAGGCGGCGCAAAAGACACAGAACCTTCGCGGACTGATCAGCTTCTCGCCTTCGCGTGTTGGCTTTGCTGGCCACTTACGCGTGTTGGCCTTGCTGGCCACCTTCGCGCGCCGGCTTTGCTGGCCACCTCCGCGCGCCGGCCCTGCCGGCCACCTACGCGAACTGGCCCCGCCCGTCACCTACGTCAACAAGCGGGGCCAACCCAGCTCAGACCACTCAGGCGTTCCAGTCCCCCAGCCCGTCCCCGGCGTCCATGGTCCCGCCCTGAGTGTTCTGGACAACCACCGGATCACCCTTACCCACGTTCTCGAAGAACCACCGCGCGTCCTCCGTGCTCACGTTCAGGCAACCGTGGCTCGTGTTCTCATACCCCTGCGAACCCACCGACCACGGCGCCGCGTGCACGAAGATACCGCTGTTGGAGATCCGGGTCGCGTATTCGACGTCGAGCTTGTAGCCCTCCGGGGCGTCCGTCGGCACACCGTAGGTGGACGAGTCCATGACCATCTGGCGCAGCTGCTCACCCACGATGTAGGTGCCGTTCGGCGTTTCGTGGTCCGTTTTGCCCATCGAGGTGGGCATGGTGCGGATGACCTCGCCGTTGCGAGTCACAGTGATCATCTTGGTGTTGTCGTCGGCAGTGGCGATCACAGCGTCCCCGACGTGGAACGAGCTGCGGCTACCGCCGGCCTCCACCACCACATCGGACTGCGCGGGCCAGAACTCGTCCGGCCGCCAGCGCACCTGCTTATCGCTCCACCAGTAGAAATGCCCGGGAACCTCGGTCGACGGAGTGATCTTGATGGCCCGCTCGGCCGCGGCCCGGTCGGCGATCGGCTCCTTGAAGTTGATGATGATCGGCTGAGCGACGCCGACATCCTCACCCTCGGAGGGGTTGATCGCGGGTGGCGCGAAGTTCGCCTTCGGCGGGGTCGGCTCGGTCTCGGTGATCCCGGTGGCCGAACCCGAAGGGATAGGCGGTAGTGCGTCGGCGGGCGCGGTGGCCAGCGTGGTGGCGGTGGCGATCGCGGCCGTCAACAGGACACCCTGCCGTAGCCGGCGACCGGCTCGGCGCGCGGTCGACTGCGACCCGGTGTTCTCGGTGACATGCATAAGAGTGTTCGTCCGTCCATTCGACTCTGGAGCGTGCGGCGGCCTGTGGGCTACCGATACGTCCGGTGGAGCACCCCGGCGAGTGTTCGCGGAGTTGTGGAGCGCCTCCACGGCCGCCGGGAACCGGTGATCTGCTCGAGAGTTCGAGAGTGCGTACCAGCGCCGCGGGTCGTGGAGTTGTGGAGCGGTCCCGACGGGCGTTGGTGCATCGCGGAAGTTATGCCGTTCATGCTGGTGCGCCTCCGCTCCGACGTCCTTCCTACTGCCTTCATCTCTTCGTGACCAACCGATGGTTCCGTTACATAGCCGTTATGCATGAGGCGTGGTGTGGGCCACTCCGGCGACGCCGAGAGTCTGATTGCGATACGTTCGAGGCCCTCACTTGGGCTTTTTGCGCCATCGACGGCTGCATGTCGAAAAATGGACACAAAAGTATCCAAACCTCTAGATGAGATATGTCACGAGCCTTCCGTCGCCGCGACGGTGGCTCGGCTGCGGCGGTCCGTCCCCGGACGTGCGGGGTCTCACCGAGTCGACGCTCGCGCCGCCATGGTGTATTCATGGCGTGTTGTTCCAAGCAAAGCTGTAGTGAGGTTCGGATTCCGGGGGAAGGGTTCGGCGTCGCAGCGGGAGGACTGTGCGTGTCTGGATGGACTTCGTCGCGATTGACGTTGGCGGTTGCCGGAATGGCGGTCGCGCTGGCGGTGGCCGGTTGTAGTTCGACCATCGACGGCCGGGCGCAGCCCGTGACCGAAACCGGAACCGTGGACGCCGTGGATGTGACCGGCGCGCCCGGCACCGGTGCGGAAACACAACCCACCACCACGTCCAGCGCGCCGACCACTACCGAAGCCGAGGATGGTGGCGACGTCAGCTTCGACGCCGAGGTCGGCGACTGTGTGCAACTCGCGGGCACCACGACCGATGCCAGTATCGAGGAGGCGTCCTGCGGTACCGGTTCGTCCAACTACCGGGTGATCGGTAAGGCCGCGCGCAGCACCGAATGTGTCAGCGACGCCGACAACTACTACGCCGAGAGTCGCAACGGGATCGAGATGGGCGCGCTGTGCCTCGATATCGACTGGGTCGTCGGTGGCTGTATGGACGTCGGCAGCGGGTCCGCGGGTCCGCAGCGAATCGACTGCACCGAAACGACTGCCGAGGACGGGGTCAAGGTGGTCGCCATCGAGGAGAATGCCGACGATGTGAACGCTTGCGGTGCCGGGAGCAGCGGATATGTCTATCCGGAGCGTCGCTTCGTGGTGTGTGTCGACGAGCTCTGAGCTCCCTGCGATTCCCGGAAACGAAAACGAGCGGGCCGGTGGCCCGCTCGTTTGTCGTTACCAGGTGTGGCGGCGTCAGACGGGCCGGAAACCCGCTCCGACACTCCCCCGATTGTTGATATCGCCCATGATGGTCGACATATTCGTACCCACTTCGGGGCCGAAGCAGGCAATGGCGAGATAGGCGTTCACCATGCCGACAAGTGTCGAGCCGACGACGACCGGTGCGCCGGAGTCGCCTTCCATCACGCACATCTGCGACCAGGTCTCCATAGTGCTCGCGAAGACATCACCGTAGGCGATACCGCAGGTGTTGCCGGTGGTACGGCCTTCTTTGCAGACGATATTCGGGAACTGCGCCGGATTGCCGACCCCGGTGATACTGAGATTGCCGACCCGGTTGACCGGAGTGACCCGACCGGCGTCGAATTCCAGTACTGCGTAGTCGAGGTCGGAGTTCGAATAGACGAATCGGCCGAGTGCTCCCGCCCCTGGATCCTGTTCGGAATAGACCTCGTGCCCAGGTGTTCCGCAGTGTCCCGCGGTGAGCCCGACCAGCCGGCCGGCTCCGTCGTGGCCGATCGTGGTGAGCGTGCATTGGACCGCCATATCGGACATATGACCGGCCTCCGAGGAGACGATCAGCCCGGATCCGCCACCGAGTACGGGTCTGCCGGGATCGGCGGCCGCCGTCCCGGAGCTGAGCAGTGCCGCACTCAGCGCGACGGCGAAGACGGCACCGGCCGCCTGGGCGAGTTTCCTGAACATATCCCTCCAGACCTCGAAGCCCGCACGATATCAATGTGTGGCACCTCATCGTGGCAGCAACGGCCGCGATGCGCGCCCCGAGTCGCCTCTACTCGTGGGTTCTGTTGTGCCACTCGCGAGTTCGGCTCTTCGGTCGAGCATTCGGCCGGATGTACGCCACGCACGGCGCAGACTGCGCGAACTCCGGCCACGATACCTTCGGAAGAATAGCTTAACGCTATTAATTGCCGCTGATTTCGCTACGCGGGTCGAGTAACGGTCGAATCTCCATGTCGCCGCAAATCGGTAATTTTCAGGAAAATCATCCGTTATTTATGTGAACGGCCGTTCTGCGCCGATCCAGCCGCTCAGCGCGCTTTATCCGCCGGTCAGCTGTATGTTCTTCCAGAATCGAGGAACTCTCATTGGGATATGCACCAAGACACATGTGATAACCCAATGGTCACGCCACGGAGGGATGAACGTCTATGACAGCCCTCTCCCGTCTATGGTGTGTTTCGCACTACTACGTAGTAAGGTGCCTCAAGCAAACCAGCCGTCGGGGTAGGTAACCGACGTCGAGAGGGGTTAGTCAGTGCAGTCGACCAAGAGTCCACCAACAGGTTCTCGGTTGAGCGGAGCGGTCGAGTGGACGCGGGACTACTGGCGCGACCACCCCAGACGTTCTTTGGAGACCCTCGGCCGCCAGATGACGATGGGCGTCGAGGCCGTTACCGAGCTCGTGGTCAGTATCTTCCGCGGCCGATTCCCGCTCGCGGAGTTCATCCGGCAATGCGCGTTCATGGCCAATGTGGCCGCGGCGCCCACTCTGCTGGTCGCCGTTCCGATCGGCGTTATCGTATCTATCCAGGTCGGATCGGTTGCGCAGCAGGTCGGCGCCACCTCGTTCATCGGTGCGGCCAACGGTCTCGGCATCATCCAGCAGGGCGCGCCACTGGTCACCGTTTTGATGATCGCCGGTGCTGTCGGCTCGGCTATCTGCGCCGATCTCGGTTCCCGCACCATCCGTGAAGAAATCGACGCGATGAAGGTTATGGGCGTCGATCCACTGCGCCGGCTGGTGGCGCCCCGGCTCGGCGCGGCAATGCTCGTCAGCGTGCTGCTCTGCGGTTTTGTTGTCTTCGTCGGATTTTTGACCGGATACATTTTCAATATCTTCGTCCAGGGTGGCACCCCGGGCTCGTATATCTCGACCTTCGCGTCCTTCGCGATATCACTCGATCTTTTTGTCGCTCTGGTGAAATCGCTGTTGTTCGGTCTGCTTGCGGCAATCATCGCTTGCGATACCGGGTTGAACACCCGCGGTGGTCCTGGTGGTGTCGCCAACTCGGTGAATACCGCCGTTGTCATGTCCGCGGTGATGTTGTTCGGAGTGAATGTGATCTTCACCCAGGTGTACAACACCTTGTTCCCGCCTCAGGTGGTGTGAGCAGGTGTCAGCAACCTATGTTCCTCCGCTGCTGAAACCCCTTCAGCAGCTGCGAAAAGCTGCCGGTGCGCCGGCCGATATGCTCGCCCGGCTCGGACATCAGGTGTTCTTCTTCCTGCGGTCCGTCGGTTCGATGCCGCTCGCGTTCAAGCAGTACCCCAAAGAGGTGTGGCGGCTGCTGTCCGATGTCACCTGGGGTAACGGCAATCTCATCGTCGGTGGCGGGACCATCGGCGTGGTGCTCATCCTGAGCGCCTTCGGCGGTATCACTGTCGGTCTGCAGGGTTTCACTTCGCTCGACCTGCTCGGTCTGAGTCCGCTCACCGGCGCGATCTCCGCATTCGGCACGACACGCGAATTGGGGCCCTTGCTCGCCGCACTGGCCTTCGCCGCCCAGGCGGGCTGTCGTTTCACCGCGCAACTCGGCGCGATGCGGATCTCCGAAGAGATCGACGCGCTGGAATCGATCGCTATCCGGCCACTGCCCTACCTGGTCAGTACGCGGATGATCGCCGCGATGATCACCATCCTGCCGCTGTACTGCCTCGGTCTCGCGATGGCCTACATCTCCTGCTCCGTCACGGTGCAGTTGATCGGCGATACCGCCAGCGGTACCTATCAGCACTATTTCTATCAGTTCCTGATTCCGACGGATGTCCTGTATTCGCTGCTCAAAGCAATACTCTTCGTTGCGATAACCACGTTCATCCAGTGCTACTACGGCTTTTTCGCCTCCGGTGGCCCGGAGGGCGTGGGTGTGGCGGCCGGTCGCGCGATCAAGATGTGCATCATCGTGGTCGTTTTCGTGGACCTCTTCATGACCTTGGCCATCTGGGGTGTCGACCCCGGCATCAGGATCTCGGGGTAGCCGAATGATCATCGATCCGAGTGGGCGTGGGCCCACGATGAAGCAGTTGTTCATCGCCGGCGTATGCGGCCTGGTCGTCTTCGCCGTGGTGCTCGGTTTCCTGATGGCCCGCTATCAGGGCTATTTCGTGGAGAAAGTGCGGGTGACCGCGAACCTGACCACCACCGGTGACGGACTGCCACAGAAAGCGGATGTGAAGTTCCGCGGGGTGCTGGTCGGTGCGGTCGAAACGGTATCGGTGGCCGCCCAGGGCGAACTCCAGCAGGTGAATATCGAGCTGAAACCGGAGTTCGTCGAGCAGATCCCGGCGACGGTCACCGCCCGGGTGGTGCCCAGCAACCTGTTCGCGGTCACCTCCGTGGAGTTGCTCTACAACGGTCCCGCCGACGGCCATCTCGAAGAGGGCTCGGAGATCGCGGAAGACCGGAGCCAGGGCACCATCGCCCTGCAGGACACATTGACCACGGTTCAGAACATCCTCGACCAGATCGACCCGATGCAGTTCGGCCGCGTCCTGGGCACCCTGTCCTATGCCCTCGACGGCAGTGGGCGGGCGCCCGGTTCGACCATCGAACGGCTCGATCACTGGCTGACCTCGGTGGACGAATCCATTCCGGATCTCGGTGTCTTCCTCGACGATTTCGCGGGTTCGGCACATGCGCTCAACGAATCGGCACCAGAGCTGATGGATGTGCTCGCTTCGTCGGTGCAGACCGCGAGCACGATCGCCGACCGGCGCGAACAACTGGTCAGCCTGATCAGCGGTGCCAGCAGCACGGTCGATCAGGTCAACGATCTGTTCGCGCGGAATCCGAATACCGGTAAAGACGTCACCATCGGCGCGAATCAGACCTTCAGTGCGCTGGCCGCGAATCCGGCCTCCATCACCAACGCGATCAGCAATCTGAACAACTCGGCCCGCGCCCTGAACACAACGTTCACCTGGGGCCCGCAGCGGCAGATGGTGTGGAACGCCGGAGTCAGCTTCACGCCGTTCAACCCGAACACCGTGGCGGACTGCCCGCGCTACGGCGATCTGGCCGGCCCGAGCTGCGCCACCGCACCCGCGGTGGCCGATCCTGGATACTTGCCCGAACAGATGAAACCGGGCCGGCTCCCCGCGGCCGACGGCCTGCCGGTGCTGCCGCCGATTCCCGGTCTGCCGGCGATCCCCGGTATCACCAGCCAGGCCGGCGCGCCCGCACCGGCCGCGCCGCCGGTGAACAACCCGTTCGCCGGTACGCCACTGGAGGGCCTGTTCCCGCAGGGGCTGCCGCAGATTCCGGGCATGCCCGGCGCGCCGGCCCCCGCGCCGGCCGCACAGCCCGGTGACCAGCCGCCGGCTCCGCCGGCCGAACCCGGTGCTGCCGCACCGGCGGCGGACAGCGGTAACGGTGCCGCACCGGCGGCCCAGCCCATCGCCTACGAGGGAGATGCGGCGGTGACGGCCCTGCTCGGCCGGAAGCCGACCTCAGTGGAGTACTTGATGTTGAGTTCGATTCTCGAAGGCGGAACCTTGCGAGTGACCGAGGGGGACGCCGCGTGAGGGGCGTCCGGAAACCGCTGATCGGGTTCAGTCTGTTCGCAGTGGTATCGGTGCTGGTCACCGTGCTGGTGTGGAATACGCTGGCCCGTACGGTCGACGGCGGTACGAAATCGTATTCCGCGGTTTTCACCGATGTGCTGGGCCTGCGTGAGGGCGACGACGTCCGGATGGCGGGTGTGCGCGTCGGGAAGGTCGAGAAGGTCGAACTGGATGGCGCCAATGCCAAGGTCAGTTTCATCGTCCAGGACGATCAGACTCTCTTCGGTAATACCAAGGCGCTGGTCCGCTACCAGAACCTGATCGGTCAGCGCTATGTCGCGCTGGCGCCGGGCTCCGGCGGGGACGCGTCCCAGCTGCCGGAGGATTCCACCATCCCCGTCGACCGCACCGAGCCCTCCTTCGATGTCTCGGCGCTGCTCAACGGATTCCAGCCGCTGTTCGAGGTACTCGAACCCGCGCAGGTGAACCGGCTCTCGGAGACCTTCATCCTCGCCCTGCAGGGCGACCGGGTCTCGTTGAGTTCGTTCATCACCCAGGCCGCCACCATGGCCACCGATTTCCAGCGGCGTGATGCCATCCTCAGCGACGTGATCACCAACCTCAGTGGCGTGATGGCTGGTCTGGCCAAACGAGGGGACGAATTGGAGACGCTGATAACTCAGACCAGAGCGCTGATCGGCGGCCTGTACGAGCAGGGGCAGTCGCTGCTCGGGTCGACCGAGCAGATCGCGGGCGCCACCACCGCGCTTGTCGGGATGGTGGGCAATATCCAGCCGAAGCTGGAGGCGGTCCAGAATTCGACACGTGACGCTTTGACCCTGTTCCTGGCCAACGGCGCCAAACTGGATCAGGCGGCGATCGACCTGCCCGCCATCCTCGCCGACGCCGGCCGATTCACCTCCGAGGGCGCCTACGCGAACGCGTATATCTGCCGGCTGGATGTCTCGCTGTACGGAGTCCTGTTCCCCCGCGGTCTGTTCTCGCAGATCGGCGGCAATTCGCAATCGGCGGTGTGCCGGCCATGATGACGAAACTCAAGACCTGGTTCAACAACAATCGCTATTTCGGCCTCGGCATCATCGGTGTCGTCGTCGTCGCTGTACTTGTCCTGGCCTCGACCATCTTCAGTAACTTCGGTTTCGGGAAACAGTCGATCAAGGCCGAGTTCGTCCAGTCCGCGGGTATCACCGTGGGCGACAAGGTCAATGTGGCCGGAGTACCGGTCGGGAACGTCTCGGGTGCCGAGCTCGAGGGCGATCACGTATTGGTGACCCTGCGCGTCGACGGCGATGTGGAACTCGGGCCGGACGCCCGGGCCGCCATCAAGATGGCCACCCTGCTCGGCGCGCGCTACGTCGATCTGGAGCCCGGTGACGGTACGGGGCTGCCGGACGACCGGATCCCGAAGAACAACACCGCGGTCCCTTACGATCTCGCGGACGTGGTCGACAAGGGCACCCCGGAGTTCCAGGAGCTCGATCCGGGCAAACTCGCCGAATCGCTGAACCTGTTCAACGAACAGCTCAACGGTTCGCCGGAACTGGTCGTCCAGTCACTCGACAGTATCGGTGCCCTGGCCAAGGTGATCGACAGCCGCAAGGGCGATGTCGAGCAACTGCTGAAGGACCTCGACCGGGTGACCACCATCCTGGCCGATAACCGCAACAGCGCACTGCTGATCATCACCCAGGGCGAGGCCATCGCCTCGCGCGTGGTGGAACGTCAGCAACTGCTGCGGACTCTGCTGGACAATGTGGCCACCCTGACCGCACAGCTGCAGGCCATCGGTGCGCAGAACAACAACCAGTTCACCACCACCCTGGACCAGTTGAACACCATGGCCTCGGGCCTGCAGAAGAACAAGGACAACCTGGACCGGCTGCTGTCGATCATGCCGCCGTCGGTGCGTTATCTGGCCAATGCCTGGGGTAACGGCAACTACGCCGAGGTCGGTATCCCCTGGCTGTTCCCGGACAACTGGTTGTGCTTCGCCCAAGTCGCCGAGGGGTGCCAGGGATGAATCCGTTGAATATCGGCAACGTGAAAAAAGCCGCGAAAGCGTTCGTCATCGGTGCCTCTGCGCTGGCGCTCGGCAGCTGCTCGATGGTGAACAGCGCGGTCGGCGGCGATATGAAGATCACCGCCGATTTCGAGAACATCGCCGGTATGTTCGAGGGCAACCCGATCACCGTGCTCGGGCTCCAGGTCGGCAAGGTCGACAAAATCGTGCCGCACGGCGATCTGGTCGAAGTCCATATGAGCATCGACGGCGATGTGGAGATTCCGAAATCGGCGATGGCCGTGATCGTTTCACCGTCGATCGTGACCAATAGGCATATCGAGTTCACGCCGCGCTACGTCGAAGGCGAGAAGCTGGAAGACGGCGACCATCTGCCGCTGGAACGGACCGACGTTCCGGTGGAGCTGGACACCATGCTCAAGACCATCGACCAGTTCGCCGACGCGCTGAAACCGCAGGAGGGTCAGGAGGGCCTCGGACCGCTGTCGGGCCGGGTGCTCTACCCGATGCTCAACGGTCAGGGTGAGAAGATGCGCGACACCCTCAACGCGCTGTCCAGCGCGCTGAAGGTCGGTGTCGACAACAAGGGCGCCATCGCCAACATCATCACCAAGCTGAACGAGCTGACCACGATGCTGGCCGAGAACGACCAGTCCGTCCGCGATTTCAGTAATCAGGCCACTCAGATGACCACCATGCTGGCCGAGCAGGCGCCCGGTCTGCAGGCCACACTGCAGCAGCTCTACGACTTCCTGAACAACACCAGTTCGATCTTCGCCACCCATCAGGATCAGCTGGTGGACACGCTGACCCGGATGAACACGGTGATCGACCAGTTGCGCCAGAACGCGCACGGCGTCACCGAGGTGGTCGATGTCGCGCCCATGCTGCTGCAGAACATCCACCGCTCGATGAACTATGAGCAGGGCTACGTCCGATTGCACGCGCTGATCGGCACCAACCTCGCGGGCGGTGAAATCGTGAGCCTGTTCTGTGAACGGATCCAGATGCGATCCGATGGCTGCCGGACCGGCCGGCCCGAGGATTTCGGACCGGACTTCGGACTCACCGCCGCACTGCTGGGACTGACGAAATGATGCGAACAATCCGACGGGCCCGCCGTACCGTGGCCGCCCTGGTGGCGGCCGGTACGGTGGCGCTGGCCTCCGGCTGCGGCCTGACGGTGGAGGACGTGCCGCTGCCGACCCCCGGCACCGGCGGTGAAACCTTCACCCTGCGGGCGGTTTTCGAGAATGCGCTCAACCTGCCCGATCAGGCGAAGGTCAAGGTCGGCGGTTCCGATGTCGGTGTGGTCACCAATATCGAGACCAAGAACTTCCAGGCCATCGTCGATATGGAGGTCCGCAAGGACATCGAACTCCCGGTCGGTACCACTGCCGAACTACGCCAGGCGACACCGCTCGGCGATGTTTTCATCGCGGTCGCCAAACCGCAGACCGAACCCGGAACGGCACTGCTCGAGGACGGCGATACGCTTCCCATCGAGAAGACCTCCGCCGGCGCCACGGTGGAAGAGCTGCTGCTGTCGGTATCGCTGATGTTCAACGGCGGCGGTATCGCCCACCTCACCCGGCTGGGCACCGAACTCGATTCCATCGTCGGTGGCCGCAGCGATCAGGTGGTCCATCTGACCAACGAGATCACCGGCGTGGTCGCCAGTATCAACGCCAATTCGGCGCGGATCGACAGTGTGCTGGGCGAGTTCAGCACACTGGCCGATACCCTCGACAACCGCCGCGCCGAACTCGGTCAGGTCGCCGATACGCTGCCGGATATGATCGGCGCGGTCGCCGAGAACAACCGGGCCCTCGGTGATCTGCTGAGCAAGATCGCCACCACCAGCGCCGCACTCGGGGATTACGCCAACACCGCGGGCGGTGACCTCGCCGGCACACTCGACAGCCTGAACAGTCTGATGGCGGCCCTGGCGGCCACCGGGGACAACTTCGGGGCGCTCATGGATATCCTGCACGAATTGCGCGGTCCGGTGGACGCCACTTTCCGCGGCAGCAGTCTGGCCGCGCAGGTCAATGTCACCAACCTCGATATCGCGATGCTCACCGCCCCCGGCACCAGCCACTTCTTCGACGTGCGCGATCTACAGGATTTCGCGGGCAGCCTGATCCAGATCCTCCAGGTCGTCCAGCAGCGCGTGGGAGGCCAGTGATGCTCAGGAACAAGATCCTCTGGTCGAATATCGGCATCGTCCTGGCGTTGGTGATCGGCGGAACCTATTTGCTGGTCGACGTTATGCGGGTGAACCCGCTGCGTAGCACCTACACGGTTGTCGTGAACCTGGACCGCTCCGGCGGCCTGCAGCCCGGCAACGATGTGACGCTGCGCGGCTTCCGGGTCGGCGAGGTCAGCAACCTCGAGCTCGTCGACAACGGCGCCGGGATCCAGGCCGAAGCCAAGATCGATTCCCGGTGGAATATCCCGGTGGACACCAAGGTCGCGGTGCAGGCGCTGTCCGGCGCCGGTGAGCAGTACATCGACTTCCGGCCCGCCGCGAACCAGGGTCCGTATCTGACCGACGGTTCGGAGATCACCTTCGACCCCGAGCGGGTCAGCACTCCGGTGCCGATCTCCGCGGTGCTGGAGAACTCCAGCGATCTGATCTCGCAGGTGAATCCGGAACATTTCTCGGTGATCCTGAAAGAGCTCGATACCGCGCTCAGCGGTGGTCCCGATCAGCTGCGTTCGATGATCGAAGGCGTCAGCCTGGTATCGGCCGGGCTGGAATCGCTGCTGCCGCAGACCACGAACCTCATCGCGAATCTGCGCACCATCTCGGCGACAACCGCCCAGGCCCAGCCGGATCTGGGTACCTTGACCGCGAATTCGCAGGTGCTGTTCGATCAGTTCAACAAGGCGAACGCCGAACTGGTGAACGTGCTGGATCAGGCACCGGGGCAGTTGGCGAGTGTCACCGCGACGCTGGACGCCACCAGCGATCCGATCACCTCGCTGCTCAACAATTTTGTCGCGGTCACCCGGGCGGCCCAACTGCGCCAACCCGCGCTGGCAGCGCTTTTCCCCGCGCTCGAACAGGGCGGCGCGGCCCTGGGCGTACCCGCCCACGACAACGAGTTCCACGCCATTCTGGATATCTGGTTCCGGCCGTACTGCCAGTACAAGTCCACACCGATCAAGACTCAGGTGGTCCAGGACGGCACGCTGCCGATGTGGAACTACTGCGACAACCCCGGCCCCGGCCAGCAGATCCGTGGTGCGGCCAACGCTCCACGACCGAACGTGCCGGACAACGGCGCGAACATCCCACCGGGGGTGGATCCGAACGAACGTACGCTGCCGCCCGTGCGGTAGTGGAGACCGGTCGTCCGGCGCCGGGTGCGACGGTGCATACTCTCGCAGAGATGCCCGCCACACCCGGCGGTCGTTTTTCCGACCGGGTAGATTACGGCGCTTCCGCAGCTGCGCCGGGAAGGTGTGAACAGTACAGATGTCCACAGAAAAACCCGTCTCCGACCCTTTGGAGCCGGAAGGCACTGGTGTGCCAGCGGACGCCGCGGCTGAGCACACCACTTCCGAGAGCAAATCGACCGGCAGCGCCGAGACATCGGCGTCCGATGACACGTCGAAGGCCGAACCGTCGGGTGATACCGCCGGTACCGGGGCTGCGGAGCCGGATGCCACGGTGAAGGTCGACAAGGCAGCCGCGGCCGAATCATCGGACAGTAAAGCCGAATCGGCTGCCGATGACGGGACGGTCGCCCTGGATAAGGCATCGGCGGATGAGACTCCGACGGTCGCGACGGGCAAACCCGCTTCGGGCGAATCCGCCGGATCCGAAACCGAAGAAACCGTGAAACTGGACAAATCCGGTGCCGCCGCCGCCGACGAAAAGCCGGAAGCGGGAAACGAGGCCGGAAAATCTTCCGGTATCCGGTCGCATTTCCCCGTGCCGGTCATAGCCGGCGCGGCGGTGCTGCTGATAGCGGCACTGGTGGCAGTCGGGGTCTTCTTCTTCCTCGCCGGCGATCGTCAGGACGAACTCGACCGTCGCGCCGCGGCCACCAAGGCCGCTTGCGATTTCGGGAACAACTTCGCCACCTACACCGGCGACAAAGCCGACGACTACGTGCAGCGGCTCGATCAGACCGCTACCGGCGAGTGGAAGAAGCTGGTCGGGCAGATCGGTCCCGATCTGAAGGCCCGGTTCGCCGAGACCAAGGTGAACTCCACCGCCGCCGATGTTCAGTGCGGCTACGAGTCGGGTGCGGACGATAAGGCCCGGGTGGTGCTGGTCATCGACCAGCAGTTCACCACTGCCGGCGGTCCGCAGCAGCAGGCGCCGGGACGGGTCAAGGTAGCGGCCAACGTCGATATGGAGAAGATCGACGGAACCTGGATGGTCGCCAATTTCGATACGCCGATGATGCAGCAGTAGTGGCAGCCGCGAGACGAATCAGAAGTTAGGACTCGAAGCTATGGCGAAGAACGAGACCGCGGCAGCGCAGAACACCGACCGCAACTCCGGGATACTCCCGGTGGTGGTCGCTTTCATCACCGGTGTGGTGCTGGTGGCACTGGTCGCCGCGGGAGTTGTCTATTTCCGTGCCTACCAGCAGAACAACGGCGAACTGGCGGCGCAGGACGAATCCACCCGGGCGGCCTGTGATTTCGCCCGGGAAACCAATACCTACGACTACCAGGGTGACCTCGACGGTTTCCTGAAGGCCATGAAGGAAGGCGCCACCGCCGATGTGGTGTCCTCGCTGGAACAGAACTGGGATGTTCTGCGCCAGTTGCTCACCGAATCGAAGGTGAAATCCTGGGTCGACGAAGCGACCTGCGGTTTCCAGTCCGGTGACGAGAAGAGCGCCAAGGTTCTGGTCAATGTCGGCCTGATGAAGACGAATTCCGTGACCCCCGAGCCGAAACGGCAGGATATCGCCATCACCGCGGGTCTGGAGAAGGACGGCGACCGCTGGATCGTGAACCAGTGGGACCTGGCCATGCTGGGCGGCGCGGGCGGCGATCCGTCCCAGCAGGCACCGGCCGGTCCCGCGCCGGCGGCTCCCGGGGGGCAGCCCGCGGCTCCGGCTCCGGGTAACTGATCTGATCCCGGGCGCCTCCGGCGGTGGGTCGAGCCACCACCGCCGGAGGCTATTCGGGTGGTATCCGATATCGGCACTACGGCGACAACAGCGCGGGCGCTGCACCCCTGTCAGAACAGGTGAAGCGCCTGCGCTGTTGTCGCGTAGTCGGCGGCCGGGACGGCCGTCGGTTCCGCAGCCTTCCCTGCTGCCGCGGAGGTTTCGGGGGCCGGCCGTGTGCCGGAGGTCGCGCGATCGTCGCGGGGTGCGGTCGCCGCGGCCTTTCGGGCGGCGGCGCCGGCGAGGGCGTCGGCCTGTTCGTTGAAGTAGTTGCCCACATGACCGCGCACCCAGCGGAAGCGGACGGGCCCGGGGCGGGCCGCGATGGCATGGTCGATATCCCGGATGAGTTCGATATTCTTCACCGCCGCGCCGGTGGAGGTACGCCAGCCGTTGTTGCGCCAGTTGGGCAGCCATTCCGATGCGCATTTGATCGCGTAGAGCGAATCGCTCTCGATCAGCAGCGGATCGGAACCCGAATGCGCCCGGATGGCCTCGAGTACCGCGCGTAACTCCGCGATCTGATTGGTACCCGTTGCCGCGCCGCCGCTTTCGGCGCCGCCCGCGTGATCGACCCACGCCCAGCCGATGGCTCCGCCGGGGTTTCGCAGGCACGAGCCGTCGGTACTCACGATGATCATGGCAGTACCTTACGCAAGTCGGCCGACAAGGTCGGTACCGTGGAGTTCTTCGATCGCCGCGCGCAATCGCGATTCACTCCGGCGCAGTGCGGTGCGCAGTAGCGCGTTTCGCGGCCGATCCCGGAGCGGGGCCGCGAAACCGCGTGATCCGGTGTAGTCGAGTTCGGAGGTGAGCACCGATTGCCCGCGGCCGAGTGGATCGAAACGCAGTGTCAGCTGGGCGGTGAGCGGCCCACCGGTCAGGGTGTAGCCGAGGACCGCGTCCCGCCGGTGCTCGGTGACCTCACAGTCCAGGACGGGGCGCCATAATCCGAGACGGAACCGAATGCGGTACCGGGCACCCGGGCCGCTTTCGATCTCGCCGTGCGGCGTGACCTGTTCGGCATACGCCAGCCAGTGCGGGATCGACTGGGAATCGGCGGCATAAGCGAAGGCCACGGTGATCGGCGCCGTTACATCGCTTGCGTACTTGATGAAGCCCACGGGCCCTCCCTCCACGGCTGCCCGACAAAAGTACTATAACCTTCCGGTTTATTGCAGGCAGTCCGGGATTCGATAGCCGCCCGGCTCGGGATGTGACATATCGCCGAATCGCCCCGCGATCGTATCAGGGCAGATGGGAGTCGGTGCCGCGGCGATAAACGGGGTATATGCCGAGACGATCATCACACTTCACCCCGGACTCCGCGCGGTTCGTTCGGATCCGGCGCCGGGTTTCGTAGTCGGCCCCAGGGGTACATAACACCAGCCGGCGAGCGCCGTACTCGATGTCGTGCGCAGGCACCCCGGCCAACGATGTCCGGCTGTAGCGAGAACCTGGTCCGACGCTCGCCGGCCCGTCAGTGGAAGGCGCCCGCTTCCCGGCCTGAACCCGGCGGACCCGCGAATGCCTGCGCGATCGTCAGCCACTCCGCCGCCTCGGCACCGTTCGCACGCAGTGCCAGATCGTCCGGATGGCGGCGCTGGGTCACCAGCAGGCAGAAATCGATCGCCGGTCCCGTGATCCGCTGTGGCGAGTCTTCGGGTCCCCAGGACCACCGCGCGCCGGACGGTGCGGTGAGTTCCACCCGGAACTCGTGTGCCGGTGCCGGCAGCTCGCGGACGGCGTAGGCGAAATCCCGGGTGCGCACACCGATATGGGCTACCGCGCGCAGCCGGTCGGTCGGCTCGCGGCGTACACCGAGCGCATCGGCGATATCTTGGCCGTGCGCCCAGGTTTCCATGAGTCGTGCGGTGGCCATCGACCCCGGGCGCATCGGTGGCCCGAACCAGCTGACCTTGCCGTCGCCGGGGACCGCGCGCAGGGCGGCGGCCAGCGCGGTCCGTCCGCGCCGCCAGCGTTGCAGCAGCTCCGGTACCGGATCGGCGGCGGCCTTCGCGGCCGCGTCGTCGGCGAAGGTCGTTATTCGCGCGGCGGCCTCGGTCAGCAGTTCGGCGAAGCCGGATTCCCCGGTACGCGCATCGGTGGCGGACAGCGTCGCGACCTCATCGGTCCAGGCGAGGTGGCCGATCTGGTGGGCGATGGTCCAACCTTCGGCGGGGGTCGGCTGTGTCCATTGTTCGGGTGGCAGGGGTGCGACCAGAGTTTCGAGCTCGGCGCTCTCCGCGGCGAGGTCGTCCAGCAAAGTGTCGAGATCGGCCATCAGATCGTCGCTTCCGTACAGCACCGGAGGTGCGTGTTTCGATACGGCACCGGCGGGTGCGACTCCAGCATTCCAGCGTTCACGGGCAAATACAAGCACGCATGCTTGTATTTACTAGGCGGTACCCGGATGCGGTGGCGAAGGCGGAACTATCGCACTACCAGCCGAAGATCAGGAGATGGGTGGCACCGACGAACAGACCGAGCACCGCGCCGTGCAGATAGAGCAGCCAGGCGTCCTGCTCCACCGACGCGTAGAACATCTCCATGAACTCGCCGGGCGTCAACTGCTGAAGTTTGCGGGCCGCGAACTCGTCGATGTTCTCGGCCTGCTCCCGGATGAAATCGGCGTCCTCGACCAGGGCCGGGGCCAGCCCCACCGCCGCGCCGGCCGCTCCGACCTTCAGGTTGTCGAACTGCCGGCGGCCGAACGCGGCCCGCACCACCGAGGTGGTCCGGCCGAGTTGCCGGTGGATCTCGTCGGAGATGAGTTGTTCGAGCAGCAGCCGGGTCTTGTCGCCGTTGGGTCCGTTCAACAGTTCATCGGACAAGTTGGGCAGGGTGAGCACCTGATACGCGAGAATATGCGCCAGATCGGTGGCGGCCTGCGGCTGACGTTTGGCCAGCAGCGCCTGTTTCCACAAATACTTGTACCGGGGCTGCGGATCGCCGGGGGTGAACACCACCCGAATCGCGATGATATTCACCACCACGCCGATGAGTGCCGTTACGAGCAAAACGATCACCCAGGAGGGCACCCAGCCCCAGACCGGTATGTCCTGGTGAATGTTCAGATACAGCGCGAGCAGCAAACCGAACGGAGCACCGAGTAAACCGATCCGCACCATGAATTTCAGTTCCGGAGCCGCGATGGTGGTCGTCAGATCTTTCAGGATATGCGGGTTGTCCTGCAGATAGCGGATGACGAAACCCTTGATATCGATGAGCTGATCGACATTGTCGCCGAGCGAGGCGAAAGCCTTCCGGCACAGATCGGGCATCTCCCGTTCGACCCGCTGGTAGATGAGGTGGCGCATCTGCCGCGGCAGGGTCTGCCACAGCTCCGGATTCTCCCGGTTCATCACCTCGTCCACGAGGGGTTTCACCTGTTTACCGGCCAGGGCGGCGATATAGTCCGCGATACCCTCGAGGTCCAGTTCGTGAATGAAATCTCGTGGGCTGCCGATCCGCATCAATGCTTTGTCGACGCAGATACTGGCCATTTTCTCG
Organism: Nocardia sp. NPDC019395; assembly: GCF_040632335.1. Lineage (NCBI taxonomy): Bacteria > Bacillati > Actinomycetota > Actinomycetes > Mycobacteriales > Nocardiaceae > Nocardia > Nocardia sp. NPDC019395. The sequence goes on along the minus strand of NZ_JBEYBT010000031.1, from coordinate 14,912 downwards.
GCCCGCGCCGGGATGAAACCCTGGAAACCGAGCCGGGAACCGTCCTCGGAGAAAGTGGGCAGTACCTGAACCCGCCGGGGCAGATAGGGGTAGAGCACGGCGAGCCCCGGAATCCGGACGCCGCGGAACAGCAGCGGCCAGAAGAGCATCACCACACCGGTCCAGTTGGTGAACCAGCCGGCCGCGGCGCTGAATATCGGAAAACTGATCAGGTCGACCACGAATTTGGTCTGCCCGGTGAGATCCTCCCAATCGATCAACACTCCGGACGAGAGTGTGATCATCGCGCGCTCCCCTGGGGCCGGATTGTGGATTGGAGATCATCACATTGTCACCGGCCTGTCCCGGGTGTCAATCAGAGCCGGGCCGTGCCGTGATCGTCGGCGCGGCGCCCGCGACCGGCGGGCTCATGCGATTCGGTGGCCGCGGCGCCGGTATCCGGGCCCGCCGCGGCGAAACCGGAATAAGGTGCGGATATGAGCAACCCCCAGGCCGCCGCCACGGCGCTGCCGACGTTCCTCGACGCCCTCACCACCGGACGGCTCGAGGTGGTCGACCTGACCACCGCCCTGAGCGCTTCCACCCCGGCGCTGCGCCTGCCCGAGCCGTTCGCCAACCTGATCGATTTCGGTCTCGAGGAGGTCAGCGCCTACAACGAGCCCGGACCGTTCTGGCGGCACAACAATATCCACACCGGGGAACATATCGGCACTCATCTCGACGCTCCGGTGCACTGGATCACCGGACGCGACGGCGACGATGTGTCACAGATCCCGGTGCGCCGGCTCATCGGGCGCGCCGCGGTACTCGACCTGACCGATAAGGTCGCCACCGACCCGGATTACCTGCTCACCATCGCCGATGTCGAGGCCTGGGAACAGATCCACGGGCCGCTGACTACGGGAATGTGGCTGCTGTTGCGGACCGGCTGGGAGTCGCGGGGTGATTCGCAGGCTGCCTTCCTCAATACCGACGACACCGGCTCGCATACGCCGGGCGTGGCCGTCGACTGTGCCCGCTGGCTGGCCACCGAACGGGATATCACCGGGCTGGGGGTTGAGACGGTCGGTGTAGATGCCGGTCTGGCCGGTGGCTTCGACCCGGTGTTCCCGGTGCACCACTACTTCCTGGGCAACGACAAATACGGGATCACCTCCCTGCGCAACCTCGGGCGGCTGCCGACGTCGGGTGCGATGCTGATCGTCAGCCCGCTGCCGATCGTCGGTGGCACCGGCAGCCCGGCGCGGGTCCTCGCCGTTATCGATCCGGACGGCGCGCTCGGATGACATCCGCGAACCGGCCGGATTCGATCGGGCAGAACACCGCGCGCGAACGGAATCACGGTCCGACGGTGGCCGATGTGCTGGGCCGGGGGCTGGCCGATCTCGGTGCCGGGCATGTTTTCGGTGTGGTCGGCAGCGGCAATTTCGTGATGACCGATGCCCTCCGCCGGGCCGGGGTGCCGTTCACCGCGACCCGGCACGAGGGCGGCGCCGCGACCATGGCAGATGCGTATTCGCGGATGTCGGGGCGGGTCGGTGTGGTCTCCGTGCACCAGGGTTGCGGTTTGACCAACGCGATGACCGGGATCGGCGAGGCCGCCAAGAGCCGCACCCCGATGATCGTGCTGACCGCGGACAGCCCGGCCGCGGCGCTGCGGTCGAACTTCCGGATCGATCAGGACGCCCTGGTCCGCAGTGTGGGCGCGGTGAGCGACCGGGTGTATTCGGCGCAGACGGTGGTCGCCGATATCACGCGGGCATACCGTTCGGCTGTCGTGCGGCGGCGCACCGTCGTGCTCAATGTGGCGATCGATATCGCGGCCGCACCCGCCGCCGTGGCCGGGCCGATCGAGGCCGCGGTGGCACCGGCACGGGTCCGGCCGGATGCGGTATCGGTGGCCCGATTCGCCGAGGTCTTGCGGGATGCGCGCAAGCCGGTCTTCGTGGCCGGGCGCGGCGGTCGCGCCGCCGGACCTGCCATCGCCGAACTGGCGCGGGCCCGCGGTGCGCTGGTCGCCACATCGGCCGTCGCGAACGGCCTGTTCACGGGCGATGAATTCGCCCTCGGTATTTCCGGCGGTTTCTCGTCGCCGGCAACGGCAGACCTCATCGCCGGCGCGGACCTGATCGTCGGGTGGGGCTGTGCGCTGAACGACTGGACCATGCGGCACGGTCGCTTGATCGGTCCGGAAACCGCGATCGTGCAGGTCGATGACGATATCGAGGCCATCGGCGCGCACCGCCCGGTCGACCTCGGGGTGCTCGGCGACTGTGGTCTGACGGCTCAGGATGTACTGGCCGCGATCCGGGCCTCCGGCGCGGTGGATGTAACCGGTTACCGCACCGCGGATATCGCCGCTCGTATCGCGAAATCGAGCCGCTGGCAGGATGTTCCGGTAGACGATATTTCCACGGGCGACCGAATCGATCCCCGGGTACTGACCATCGCGCTCGACGAGATCCTGCCGCCGGAACGGATCGTCTCGATCGATTCCGGGAATTTCATGGGCTATCCGGCCACCCATCTGTCGGTGCCCGACGAGTTCGGCTTCTGTTTCACTCAGGCGTTCCAGTCGATCGGACTCGGTCTGCACACCGCGATCGGCGCGGCCTTCGCCCAGCCCGGCCGGCTGCCGGTGCTCGGGGCCGGGGACGGCGGGTTCCTGATGGCTGTCGCCGAACTGGAGACGGCGGTCCGTGCGGAAATACCGCTGGTCGCGATCGTGTACAACGATTCCGCCTACGGTGCCGAGGTTCATCATTTCACCGGCGCCGACCATGCCACCGTGACCTTCCCAGAGACGGATATCGCCGCCATCGCCGCGGGTTTCGGCGCCACCGGAGTCACCGTCCGTTCGGTCCGCGATCTGGCCCCGGTACGCGAATGGCTCGATCACTATCGGCGGACCGGGACCGCCCGGCCGTTGGTGATCGACGCCAAGATCGCCGGTGACGGTGGGGCGTGGTGGTTGGCGGAGGCGTTCGCCGGGCACTGACCGCCTGCTGCAGGTGTCGTGCGTCACGGTGTGGTCTTCGCCCTGGGCGAACATCGGCACGGAGTGGAACAACAACGAGCCTGAAGAAGTTGAGTCGGGATAGCTCAACTATTGGAGGTTGTGTTCGTGACTACACCACTGAATCTTCCGGTGCTGTTCCTGACCGATCCCATCGTGCTGCCGGGCATGGTCGTCCCCATCGAACTGGACGAATCCGCGCAGGCCGCGATCGATGCCGCGCAGGCCGCGAAGACCGGAACCGTCCTGCTCGCCCCCCGCCTGACCGAAGGCTACGCCGCCTACGGCGTGATCGCCTCTGTCGACCAGATCGGCCGCATGCGCGGCGGCACCCCGGCCGCGGTATTGAAAGCGGAACGACGCGCGAAGATCGGGCACGGTGTCACCGGTCCCGGTGCCGCGCTGTGGGTCGAGGCCGAACCGGTCGAGGACCAGACCGCCGACGGCCGCACCCGCGAACTGGCCGACGAATACAAGAAGCTCGTCGTCTCCGTGCTGCAACGCCGCGAAGCATGGCAGATGATCGACGCCTTCAACCAGCTCACCGATCCCTCGGCCGTCGCCGATACGGCCGGATACGCCGCCTATCTCACCGCCGACCAGAAACGGGAACTGCTCGAAACCCCGGATACCGCCGCGCGATTGAACAGCCTGATCGAATGGACGAAGGCGCATATCGCCGAAGCCGAGGTCACCGAGAAGATCGGTGACGAGGTCCGCGAGAACATGGAGAAGAGCCAGCGGGAATTCCTGCTGCGCCAGCAGCTCAACGCCATCCGCAAGGAACTGGGCGAGGACGAACCCGACGGCGCCGACGATTACCGCACCCGGGTCGAACAGGCCGATCTGCCCGAAACCGTCCGGGAGACAGCGCTGCGCGAAGTGGGCCGACTGGAGCGGTCCAGCGATCAGAGTCCGGAATCCGGCTGGATCCGCACCTGGCTCGACACCGTGCTCGAACTTCCCTGGACGGTGAAAACCACCGATTCCACCGATATTTCGGCCGCCCGTGCCGTTCTCGACGCGGACCACCACGGTTTGGACGAGGTGAAAGAGCGGATGGTCGAGTATCTCGCGGTCCGGGACCGGCGTGCCCGCCGCGGATTGGAGATCGTCGGCGGCCGTGGGTCGGGTGCGGTCCTGGTGCTGGCCGGCCCGCCCGGAGTGGGTAAAACCTCGCTCGGCGAATCGGTCGCGCGGGCACTGGGCCGCAAATTCGTGCGCGTCGCGCTGGGCGGGGTCCGCGACGAAGCGGAGATCCGCGGACATCGGCGCACCTATGTCGGCGCGCTGCCCGGCCGGATCGTGCGCGCGATAAAAGAGGCCGGTTCGATGAACCCGGTGGTGCTACTCGACGAGATCGACAAACTCGGCGCGGATTTCCGCGGCGATCCGGCGTCCGCGCTGCTCGAGGTGCTCGATCCCGCCCAGAACCACACCTTCCGGGACCACTACCTGGATATGGATCTGGACCTGTCGGACGTGCTGTTCCTGGCGACCGCGAACGTTATGGAAACCATCCCCGGCCCGCTGCTGGACCGGATGGAAGTGATCACCGTCGACGGCTACACCGAGGACGACAAGGTAGCCATCGCACGCGATTTCCTGCTGCCCCGGCAGCTGGAGCGCAACGCGCTGACAGCCGACGAGGTGCAGATCACCGATGCGGCACTGCGGGAGATCGCGGCCGACTACACCCGCGAAGCCGGGGTCCGGCAGATGGAACGCCTCATCGCCAAGGCGCTGCGCAAGGCCGCGACCCGGCTGTCCGGCGCCGCCTCCGAATCCGTCCCGGAGCTGGGTCACGAGGCCGGAACGGACATCGGCACGTCGACGCAACCCGCCGGTCTCGGCGAGCGGGCCGCGAACCCGGACGGCGAAATATTGACCATCGATATCGCCGACCTGAAGGACTATCTCGGCCGGCCACGGTTCACCCCGGATTCGGCGGAACGGACCGCGGTGCCGGGAGTGGCGACGGGGCTGGCGGTCACCGGGCTCGGCGGTGACGTCCTCTACATCGAGGCGAACAACGCCGACGGCGAGCGATCGCTGACGCTGACCGGGCAGCTGGGTGAGGTCATGAAGGAATCGGCGCAGATCGCGCTGACCTACGTGCGGTCGCATCTGGGCGAGATCGGTATCGAATCCTCGGTCCTGGATCGCAGCCTGCACCTGCATGTTCCGGCCGGCGCCGTGCCCAAGGACGGTCCGTCCGCCGGCGTCACCATGGTCACGGCGCTGGTCTCGCTGGCGCTGGGGCGGCCGGTGCGTTCCGATGTCGGAATGACCGGCGAGGTCACGCTGAACGGCCGGGTGCTGCCGATCGGCGGGGTGAAACAGAAACTGCTCGCCGCCCAGCGTGCCGGGTTGAAGACCGTGTTCATCCCGGCCCGAAACGAGCCGGACCTCGACGACGTGCCCGGCGATGTGCTGGCCGAACTGGATGTGCGCCCGGTATCGGATGTCGCCGAAATCCTGGCGTACGCCATAGACCCGGTCCGGGAGCCGGCCTTGGACGGTGGTGCCCTGGCCGTATCCGCCTGACCGAACCCACCCACGGGCCGCGGTAGTTCTCCAGGACTGTCGCGGCCCTTTCATACGCGAGTTCCGCTCCGCGTACTCGTGCCCATCCGCACCGGCGAGCGAGCCGAACCCGTCCATCGATGCCGTCGCGGCACGATTCGGCGCGGTCGAGGGCGCTGGCCGGCTGATGGTTCCGTCTATGTCCGCGGTCGCTCGGCACGGGGCCTACCGAGGAGGTGGGTCACGGCCGGGTGACCGGCGGTGCGTGATTCTGACGGTTCGGTGACGCCCTACCTCGCCGCCTTCCCCGGCCGTGCCGGGAATGACACCATCCACAGCAGGTGGACACCATAAATTTCGAGGCAGGCGGGGTCGACGAGCCCGATAGAGGAACGAGGGCCTGATGCAGGAGACAACGGACTCGGCCGGCGCGGCGAGACGATCGCCGGAGCCGACGGGAGAGCGCGGCGCGGGAGCGGTGGCGGCGAGTTTGTGCGGCCTCGTGGCCGCCGGAATGGTTCTCGGAATCGCGGAACTGTTCGCCGGTCTCATCGATCCCGACGCTTCGCCGTTCGTGGCGCTCGGCGCGACGGTTATCGACCACACACCGGAGGCGTTGCGCGAGTTCGCCATCGAACAATTCGGTACCCGGGACAAGCCGGTGCTGTTCCTGTCGATGAGTCTGGTGATGGTGCTGTTCGCTGTCGCCGTGGGCCTGCTGGAACGGCGCCGGCCGTACGGTAGCGCGCTGCTGGTGGCCCTCGGATTGTTCGTATGCGTCATCGTGCTGCAGCGGCCGAACGCGACCCTGGTGTTCGCGATCCCCACCCTGCTCGGGACCGCGGCCGGTGTCGTCACCCTGCGGTTCCTCATGGCACGGGCGCCGCTTCGCGCGCCGGATCCGGTGGCGGTCGCGGATGAGTCCGCGAGTCCGTCCAGGCGCCGGTTCCTGATCCTGGCCGCGGGAGCAACCGCGGTCGCTGCCGGGACCGCGATCGCCGGGCGCTGGATCGGTGAGCAGATGCGTGCGGTCACCGCGGATCTGGAACGTTTCGTCGTCCCGCGGCCCCGGGTCGCCGCGGCGCCTCCGCCGGCGGGTACCGATCCGGCAGTGCCCGGTCTCACCGAATTCGTCACGCCCAACGACACGTTCTACCGAATCGACACCGCCCTGCGTATTCCGGCGGTAACGAGCGAGGACTGGCGGCTGCGCATCCACGGCATGGTGGATCGCGAGATCGAGCTGACCATGGCCGATCTGCTGCGGCGGCCCGCAGTGGAGAAGATCATCACGCTCACCTGCGTCTCCAACGAGGTCGGCGGGGATCTGATCGGCAACGCGAGCTGGATCGGATACCCGCTGGCGGACCTGCTCGCCGAGGCCGGGGTCCGTCCCGATTCGGATATGGTCCTGTCCACCAGTGCCGACGGATTCACCGCCGGTACCCCCGTCGCGGCGCTGACAGACGGCCGCGACGCGCTGCTGGCCGTGGGAATGAACGGTGCCCCGCTCCCGGTCGAACACGGGTATCCGGCGCGGCTGGTGGTGCCCGGGCTCTACGGATACGTCAGCGCCACCAAATGGGTGGTCGATCTCGAACTCACCAGATTCGATATGGCCAGGGCCTATTGGACCCAGCGCGGATGGTCGGCTCGCGGCCCGATCAAGACCGCGGCCCGGATCGACGTTCCCGCCGCGTACGGGACCGTCGCCGCGGGACCGGCCGTCGTGGCGGGGGTGGCGTGGGCGCAACACCGCGGTATCAGTGCCGTCGAGGTCCAGGTCGACGACGGGCCCTGGAAACCGGCCGAGCTGGCGCCGGAGTACTCACTGGACACCTGGCGCCAGTGGACCTGGCGCTGGGACGCGACGCCCGGCAACCATACGGTGCGGGTCCGGGCCACCGACGGGGCAGGCGTTGTGCAGACCGAACAGCAGGCCGATCCGGTGCCCGACGGCGCCACCGGATGGCATACGCGGTCCTTCCGGGTGGAATGACATCGACCGTCAGGCCGCGGCCGGCGCGGGTTCGGCGAATTGCGTCCGGTAGAGCTCGGCGTACCGTCCGTCCGCCGCGAGCAGTTCGGTATGCGATCCGCGTTCCACGATCCGGCCCGCCTCCACCACCAGGATCTGGTCGGCGGCGCGAACGGTGGAGAGCCGGTGCGCGATCACCAGGGCCGTACGCCCCTGCAGCGCCTCGTTCAGCGCGGCTTGTACCGCCGCTTCGGAGGTGGAGTCGAGGGAGGCGGTGGCTTCGTCGAGGATCACCACCCGCGGCTGTTTGAGCAGCAGGCGGGCGATGGTGAGGCGTTGACGTTCCCCGCCGGAGAGCCGGTAACCCCGTTCCCCGACCACCGTGTCCAACCCGTCGGGCAGTGCGGCGACCAGGTCGGCCAGGCGGGCGCGATCGAGTGCGTCCCACAGCTGCGCCTCGTCGGCGGCGGGTGCGGCGAGCAGCAGATTGGCGCGGATGGTGTCGTGGAACAGGTGGCCGTCCTGGGTGACCAGGCCGACCGTGTCGCGGATCGAGGCGGTGCTCAACTCGCGGACGTCGGCTTCGCCGAGCCGTACGGTGCCGGAATCGACGTCGTACAGTCGCGAAACCAATTGGGCGATGGTCGATTTACCCGCCCCCGAGGAGCCCACCAGCGCGATCAGCTGACCGGGCTCGGCCCGCAGGGAGACCCCGTGCAGCACCTCCTCGCCGCCCCGGGTGTCCAGAGTCGCGACCTCCTCGAGTGAGGCCAGCGAGACCTTGTCCGCGGATGGGTACCCGAACCGCACGTCGTCGAATTCGACCGAGACCGGGCCTTCCGGTGCCGGTCGCGCGTCCGGGGCGTCCTGGATCAACGGTTCGAGATCCAGGACCTCGAACACTCGCTCGAAGCTGACCAGCGCCGACATGATCTCCATCCGGGCGCTGGCCAGCGCGGTGAGCGGGGAGTAGAGCCTGGTCAGCAGCAGCGACAGGGCGACGACCGCGCCGGCGTCCAACTGCCCGCGCAATGCGTACCAGCCGCCCAGGCCGTACACGAGCGCGACCGCCAGCGCCGAGACCAGCGTCAACGCGGTGACGAACACGGTCTGCAGCATGGCGGTGCGGACCCCGATATCGCGTACACGCCGGGCGCGCAGGGCGAATTCGGCGGATTCCTGGTCCGGCCGGCCGAACAGTTTCACCAGGGTCGCGCCGGGGGCGGAGAAGCGCTCGGTCATCTGGGTGCTCATGGCCGCGTTCAATCCGGCCGCCTCACGCTGGATATCGGCCAGCCGGTTGCCCATCCGCCGGGCCGGGATCACGAACACCGGCAGCAGCAGTAACGCGAGCAGCGTGATCTGCCAGGAGATCTGGAGCATCACCACCAGCGTGAGCGCGACCGTGACGAGGTTGGCGACCACGCCGGACAGGGTGTCGCTGAAGGCGCGCTGTGCCCCGATCACATCGTTGTTCAGGCGGCTGACGAGGGCGCCGGTCCGGGTCCGGGTGAAGAACGCGATCGGCATCCGCTGTACGTGATCGAAGACGGCGGTGCGCAGGTCGAGGATCAGGCCCTCCCCGATACGCGCCGACAGCCAGCGGATGGCCAGGCCGAGCCCGGCATCGAGGACGGCGAGGACTGCGATGGCCAGTGCCAGCAGGATCACTGTCCGCGGCACGGCGCCGCCGACGATACCGTCGACAACGCGACCCGCGAGCAGCGGTGTCGCGACCGCCAGGACCGCGGCGACCACGCTGAACACGAGAAACCCGCCCATCCGGCGGCGATGCGGCCGCGCGAACCGCAGGATGCGCCGGGCGGTGGCGAGGCTGAACGCCCGCTGTTCCTCGGGCGCGTGCATACGCCGGTACATCTGGTCCCAGGCAACCGATTCCATGCTCATCTGACATGTCCTTCCGCTCCGGAGTCCTATTCGACCCCAGTGCACCGACACTAAAAGCTAAACCTTCCTTGAGGTCAAGGATCGCCGGCGGCCGGATCCGCCACGGGCGCGAGTTCCAGACGCACCCCGAGCAACCGGATCGGCCGGTCCAGCGGGAAACGATCGAGAATGCCCAACGCGGTATCGGTGACGATGGCGATATCGGTGGTGGGTTCCGCCAGCTTCGACTGTTTGCTGCGCGTATAGAACGTGCTGGTGCGCACCGTAACCGCCACCCGGACCGCGACCCGCCCGGCCGCCGCGATCTCCTCGGTGACCTCCGCGGCCAAGCGCGCGACCTGGGCGCGGATCTCGTCGCGCTCGGTGAGGTCGCGTGGGAAGGTCTCCGATTTACTGCGCCCCACCGGGGGCGGCGGTTTCGTCACCACCTGGGTATCGCCCGCCCCCCGTCCCATAACCCACAGGTAGGGCCCATTGGTGGGTCCGAACTCCGCCGCCAGCACCGCCCGGTCGGCGGCCATCAGATCCCCGATCGTATGGATATCCAGCTCGGCCAGCCGGGCCGCGATCCGGTTGCCGATCCCCCACAGCGCATTCGTCGGCCGATGAGCCATGACCCGCGACCAATTCTCGGCAGTCAGCCGGAACATCCCGGCGCTCGCACCCGGGTGTTCGGCAGGGGTGTCCGGGGATTTCCCGACCGATTTGGCGAACCCTGTCGCCAGTTTGGCGGTGAGCTTGTTGTCGCCGATACCGACCGCGCAGCCGAGGTCCAGTTCGGCGACGGCGGCGCGGATCGCGCCCGCGAGCTGTTCTGGATCGTCGGTCTCGGCCGCCACGAAGGCCTCGTCCCAGCCCCAGACCTCCACCTGATCGGTGAAACTGCGCAACAGCGTCATGACCTGCTCGGACGCCTCGTCGTAGCTGGGAACGTCGAGGGGCAGGAACACGGCCTCGGGACATTTACGGGCCGCTGTCCGCAGCGCCATCCCCGCCCGGATCCCGTAGCCGCGCGCCGGATACGACGCGCAGGTCACCACCTTGCGGGGTTCCTCGGGATCCCCGTTCCCGCCCACGATCACCGGCCGCCCCCGCAGTTCGGGGTGCCGCCGGAATTCCACCGCGGCCTGGAACTGGTCGAGGTCGACGTGTAACAGCCATCTGGCCACGTCTGCAGTCATACTCCACCCGGGTGACAAGAAGGTGGATATCACGGGGAGTCGCCCGCGATATCCACCAGGTCCCCGTACCCACCTCACCGAAAGCGGCCGCCCCGAACCCCCGCGGCGCCGCGGGCCCGCCAAAAATTACGCCTACGCTGGTCCATGTGACCGACCAGGACAGGCGACGGGATGCCCTCGCCCGCAGGTTGAGCGCTCGGATCGGTGCGGAATTCGTGGACGCCTCCCACCGCCGTCGCGTCGAATACTCGTCCGATGCGTCGAACTACCGCGTGTTGCCCGAGGTCGTGGTGTTCCCCCGCGAGGACGCCGATATCGCGGCGGTACTCGAGGTCGCCCGCTCCGAGGGCGTCCCCGTGACCCCGCGTGGCGGCGGTACCTCGGTGGCGGGCAATGCCGTCGGCCCCGGCATCGTCCTCGATTTCAGCCGTCATATGGCCCGTATCGCGGAGATCGATCCGCAACGCCGGACGGCCCGGGTGCAGCCCGGTGTCGTGCTTTCGGACCTGCAGCGCCGGGCGCGCGAGCACGGGTTGCGTTTCGGTCCCGACCCCTCCACGCAGAACCGCTGCACGCTCGGCGGGATGATCGGCAACAACGCCTGTGGACCGCACGCCATCGCCTGGGGCCGTACCTCCGACCGGGTCTGTGAGCTGCGGATCCTCGACGGCACCGGCGCACCGCGCACGCTCACCGACAATCTGGCCGCGGTTCCCGGGTTGGCCGGATTCACCCGGGACTCCCTCGCCGTGCTGCGCACCGATCTCGGCCGGTTCGACCGGCAGGCCTCCGGCTACGGGCTGGAATACCTGCTACCGGAACGCGGTGGTTCGGTTGCCGGTTCCTTCGTCGGCAGCGAGGGCACCTGCGGTGTACTGCTCGAAGCCGAGGTCGAACTGGTGGAGATCCCGGCCGCCACCCTGCTGGTCGTGCTCGGCTATCGGGATCTGGCGACCGCGGCCGACGATATCGCCGCCGTGGTATCGGTAGCGCCCGTCGCGGTGGAAGGTATCGACGCCCGGCTGGTCGATATGGTCCGCGCGCACGGTAGGCAGGTGCCGGATCTGCCGCGGGGAGACGGCTGGTTGTTCGTCGAGCTGGCGGGTGCGAGCCCTGCCGCGGCGCAGGACGCGGCCGAACAGTTGTGCCGTACCGCAGGGGCTCTCGATACCCGGACCATCGCCGATCCACGTGCCGCCGCGGCGCTGTGGCGGATCCGCGCCGACGGCGCCGGGCTGGCGGGGCGCACCCGCGACGGACAGCCTGCCTGGCCCGGGTGGGAGGATGCCGCGGTCCCGCCGGCGCGCCTGGGCCCCTACCTGCGCGATTTCGACGATCTGATGTGTGAGTACAAACTCGACGGGCTGCTCTACGGGCATATCGGCGACGGGTGCATGCACGTGCGACTGGATCTGCCCATCGCCGACGCGCCCGATCGCTTCCGCTGGTTCCTGACCGATGCGGCACATCTGGTGGTTCGGTACGGGGGTTCGCTCAGCGGCGAACACGGTGACGGCAGGGCCCGCTCGGAACTGCTCGAGATCATGTACTCGCCCGAGGTACGCGCGGTTTTCGCCGGTTACAAGGCGCTGTTCGATCCGGCCGGTCTGCTCAATCCGGGGGTACTGGTCGAGCCCCGCCCGCTCGATGCCGATCTCCGGCTCCGCGGCCTGGGTCCGGCGACGCCGGCCGGCGGTTTCGCCCTCGACCGTGACGCCGGCGACCTGTCCACCGCGGTACATCGCTGTGTGGGTGTGGGTAAATGCCGGGCGGACACCCGGGCGACCGGCGGATTCATGTGCCCTTCCTACCTCGCCACAGCCGACGAGAAGGACACCACCCGCGGCCGGGCCAGGGTGTTGCAGGAGGTCGTCCGGGGCGAGCTCGACTGGTCCGCGCCCGCCGTGGCCGAATCCCTGGATCTGTGCCTGTCCTGCCGGGCCTGTAGTACCGACTGTCCGGCCGGGGTCGATATGGCGACCTACAAGTCCGAGACGCTGTATCGCCGGTACCGGGGGCGCCCGCGGCCGCGGGACCACTACGCGCTGGGCATGCTCCCGCGGTGGCTGGCGGGGGCGACGCGGATACCGCGCCTGGTGAACGCGGCGGCCCGGGTAGGAGCACTGCGGCGGCTGGGTATGCGGGCGGCGGGTGCCGATCCGCGGCGGCGGGCGCCGGAACTGGCCGCCCGCCCGTTCCGCCGGATATGGCGTGGTGAATCGAGGAAACAGCAGGTCGCCGAGCCGGCGAAGGCGACCGTGATGCTCTGGGTGGATACCTTCACCAATGCCTTCGACCCCGAGATAGCGCAGGCCGCCGTGACCCTGCTGAATTCGCTCGGATACCGGGTGGTGCTTCCGGACCGGCAGCTGTGCTGTGGGCTCACCTGGATCAGTACCGGGCAACTGGACGGAGCTCGCGCCCGGCTGCGCAAAACCCTCGACCACCTCGATTCCCATATTCGTGCCGGTGGACTCGTTATCGGCCTGGAACCCTCGTGCACCGCCGCATTGCGGGCCGACCTCCCGGAGCTGCTCCCCGACGATCCCCGGGCCCGTCCCGTCGCGGCCGCGGTCCGCACACTCGCCGAGTTCCTGCTGGCGCAACCGGATTGGCACCCGCCGAGCTATCCGGGCCGTTCGATTGTGGTGCAACCGCACTGCCATCAATATTCGGTGGTGGGTTTCGAAGCGGATCGCCGGATATTTGCCCAGATGGGTGTGAATGTGACGGAAATCGCGGGCTGCTGCGGGTTGGCCGGGAATTTCGGAATGCAGCAGGGGCACTACGAGATATCACTCGCTGTGGCCGGTAACGGTTTACTTCCGGCGCTGGCGAACGCGCCTGCCGATGCCGTCTTCCTGGCGGACGGCTTCTCGTGCCGGACGCAGGCCGCTCAACTGAACGCGGGGCGAGGCCGGCATTTGGCTCAAATACTGTTGGGGCAATGGTGATTTCGTCCCATAAGCGGTGGCTTGAACGGTAGCGGGTGACCTCGTACCGGACTCGGCCACCCGCCACCGGCACTTCAGCTACCGGACGGCAAGGTGCCCGGCTGAATCTCGTAACCGGAACTTCCGGCGAAAACGCTGCCCCAGAGATCGAGCATCCAATTGAGCGCCTCGGTGATCATGAAAACCTCCAGTCATGGCAGCAGCCACATATTTGCTCAACTCGGTGGATATCGTGCCGCAAATCGGTGTTGTTACCCGTTAAGGGGCACAATGGCGTGGTGCCTCCTCGCTCAGCGGGACTTCCGGCAGGGTCCGGGATCACCCGGGAACTGACCACCAGCGCCCCCGTCCACCTGGCGCACACCCTCGCGCCGTTGCGCCGCGGACCGGGGGATCCTTGCCATCAGATCGACCGTGACGGTGCGCACTGGCGAGTGTCGCGGATGCCCACCGGGCCTGTCACCTACCGGCTGAGCCAGACGGCGCCCACCACCATAAGCGGGCAAGCCTGGGGTGAGGGTGCCGCGGAATTCCTCGAACAGCTCGACCGAATGCTCTGCGTGGACGAGGACACCGACGATTTCGTCGCTATCCACCCCACGGTCGCCGCCGCACACCAGCGGTACCCGGGTTTGCGGATGCTGCGCACCGGGCTGGTGCTGGAAGCACTCATACCCGCGATCCTGGAACAGAAGGTCACCATTGTGTCGGCCCATTCCGCGTGGCGGACTCTGGTACACCGTTTCGGCGGGCGCCCGCCGGGGCCGGCACCGGACGGAATGCGGGTCCCGCCGGACGCCGAGACCTGGCGCCGGATCCCGTCATGGACCTACCACCGGGCCAATGTCGGCCCTCAGCGCTGGCAGACCATTGTCCGGGTCGCGCGGGTGGCCGATTCGCTGGAGCGCACGGCCGGGTTACCACCGGCGGAGGCAGCTCGTCGGCTGCGCACCATCCACGGTATAGGGGAGTGGACAGCCGCGGAGACAGCGCAACGCGCGTTCGGTGACGCCGATGCCCTGTCCGTCGGCGATTTCCACCTGGCATCGGTGGTGGGCTGGACGCTGCTCGGCCGGGAGATCGATGACGCCGAGATGGTCGAATACCTCGAGCCGGTACGCCCGCATCGCTACCGGACGATCCGGCTGCTGGAGATCAGCGGGCAGGCCCGTAAACCGCGGTTCGGGCCGCGCGCTCCGATCACCGACCACAGCCGGAGGTAAGCGGGGCAGTTCGTGAAGGTGGGAAGCAGGACCGTTCGTGAAGGTTCTGTGTTTTTTGGCGCCGCCTGCGGCGTCGCGGGTTCGGGGCCCCCTTGGTCTCGTTCTTCACTCCCGGCGCTCAGTCGC
>NZ_JBEYBT010000030.1:0-32970 GCF_040632335.1 Nocardia sp. NPDC019395 | reverse complement strand
ATGCGGCGGCCGCGGCTCCGCGCGGCGCGCCCGCGCGCCCCGGCGGCGGCGCCCGCTTCCCGGGGGCCCCCGCGGGGGGGCGCCCCGCGGGCGCCCCCCCGCGCCGAGTACGTGTCCGGGGGTGGCGGTGCTACTTCGCGTCGAGCAGGTCGATGATGAAGACCAGGGTTTTGCCGGAGAGCGCATGTCCGCCGCCGGCGGGCCCGTAGGCCAGTTCCGGCGGGATGGTCAGCTGGCGACGCCCGCCGACCTTCATCCCGGGAATTCCGTCCTGCCAGCCCTGGATCAGGCCGCGCAGTGGGAACGTGAGCGATTCGCCACGGTTCCACGACGAATCGAACTCCTCGCCGGTATCGAATTCCACACCGACGTAGTGAACCTCGACAGTGCCACCGGGCACCGCTTCCGGACCTTCACCGACGGTGATGTCCTTGATGACCAGTTCGGTGGGGGGAGGTCCCGCCTGGAATTCGATCTCCGGTTTGCTCATGCCTTGAATCCCCTTCGATTCAATCAGTTTCAGCGGTTGGTGATTTCGTTGTAGTCACGGGCGCTGTAACCGGTGTAGATCTGGCGCGGACGGCCGATCTTGATGGCTTCGCTGTGCATTTCCCGCCAGTGCGCGATCCAGCCCGGAAGGCGGCCCATGGCGAACAGTACCGTGAACATCCGCGTCGGGAAGCCCATGGCCTTATAGATGACGCCCGTGTAGAAGTCGACATTCGGGTAGAGCTTGCGCTCGACGAAGTAATCGTCGGTGAGCGCAGCCTCTTCCAGCGCCTGGGCGATATCGAACAGCGGATCGTTGCCGAGCTTGCTCAGAATGGTGTCGGCGTGTTTCTTGGCGATGGCGGCGCGCGGGTCGTAGTTGCGGTAGACCCGGTGACCGAAGCCCATCAGCTTCACACCGTCTTCTTTGTTCTTGACCTTGCGGATGAATTCCTTGACGTCGCCGCCGTCCGCGAGGATTCCGTCCAGCATTTCCAGAACGGCCTGGTTGGCGCCACCGTGCAGCGGACCCCACAGGGCGTTGATACCGCCGGATACGGACGTGAACAGGTTGGCGTCCGAGGAGCCGACCAGCCGGACCGTGGAGGTGGAGCAGTTCTGCTCGTGGTCGGCGTGCAGGATCAGCAGCATATCCAGCGCCGACGCGATTTCCGGGTCCACCTGGTAGGGCTCGGCCGGGAAACCGAAGGTCATCCGCAGGAAGTTCTCCACCAGCGACAGCGAATTGTCCGGGTAGAGGAACGGCTGGCCCACCGACTTCTTGTACGAATACGCGGCGATGGTGGGCAGTTTGGCCAGTAGCCGGATGGTGGACAGTTCGACCTGTTCCGGATCACGCGGGTCCAGGGAGTCCTGGTAGTACGCCGAGAGAGCGTTGACCGCCGAGGAGAGCACCGGCATGGGATGCGCGTTACGGGGGAAGCCGTCGAAGAAACGCTTCAGATCCTCGTGCAGCAGGGTGTGCCGGCGGATCTTGTCGGTGAAGTCTTCGAGCTGGTGCTGGGTGGGGAGTTCACCGTAGATGAGCAGGTAGCTGACCTCGATGAAGGTCGAATTATCCGCCAGCTGCTCGATCGGATACCCGCGGTAACGCAGAATTCCCTGTTCACCGTCGATATAGGTGATCGCCGATTTGGTAGACGCGGTGTTGACGAACCCGGGGTCATAGGTCGTATATCCCGTGCTCGACAGCAGCTTGCCGAGATCGATACCGTCGTTTCCTTCGGCGGCCTCGGCGATCGTCATGGGGTATTCGCCACCCGGGTAGGTGAGAACCGGTTTGGCGTCATTGATGTGATTCTCGGGCACGGAAGGTTCCCTCTCAGGCTTATGACCATCGGCATCGCATGCGGTCGGCACGCGGTGCGTTACCGGTAGACGCTAGACCTTCCCTCGCAGGCTCCGGCGGGGAGGGTACCTGCGCGTCGATCTCACAATCGGGGCGCGCGAACGTGAGATCCGGCGGACCGGATACCGGCCCGCATCGCTGTGACCGGCCGAATTCCGGATCCGGGCCGCTACTCGCTCGCTTGCCCGGATCGACCCGCGCCGCGCGGATGAACCCGCACGTCACCGGGTAGCCAAACGGTACCCAGGCCACCTGTGACGAAACCGTGCGAAATATCACCGAAGACATAAATGGGGGCGAAAAGCCGCCCCGCGCCGGACCCGCCGGTGAGCTCACGGCTGCAGACGCTGCACCGACATGCCGGTGTCGCCGATCCGAACCCGGATCCGGTTGTGTAACCGGCCGCGCCGGCCCTGCCAGAACTCCACCTCGCCGGGGCGCAGCAGATATCCGCCCCAGTTCGGTGGCACCGGAATCTCGTCCGCGGTAGCGAAACGGGCAGTGACCCGCTCCAGGCGGCGGTCCAGTTCCAGGCGCGAGGCGATGGGCCGCGACTGGTCCGAGGCCCACGCACCGAGCTGCGATTCGCGGGGCCGCGACCGCCAGTACAGCTCGGTTACCTCGGGAGGCACCGATTCGACCCGGCCGCGCACATGGACCTGCCGCGCGAGTTGCGTCCAGAGGAAGGTCGCCGAGGCGTAGGGCACCGCCGCCAGTTGCGCTCCCTTGTCCGAGTCGTAATTCGTATAGAAGATCACGCCGTCGGGTGAGAGACCCTTGCAGAGCACGGTGCGCGTCACCGGCCGCGGCTCCGGCCCTTGCCTATCCACCGTGCCGAGGACCATCGCATTGGGTTCGGCGATCCCGGCGGCCGCGGCCTGTTCGATCCACTGCCGGAGCAGCGGCTCCCAGCCCCCGGCCACCGAGTTCTCGTCGAGTTCGCTGTCCCGCGCACCGAGCAGCGGACCCGATTCCGGCGAACCCGGCTGGGTCGCACCGTATTCGGCCCGCAGGGCCCCGAGACCGGCGCCCGACTCCTCCACCTCAGCCATGGGCCAGACGTTACTCCTGAGTAGGAAAGCGATAGAGTTCTGTTGAAAGGAGAGTCGCGTATGACCACCAATTCAGGCGCAGCGGGGGCCGGCGGAGTCCCGGAAGATTTCGTCAGCGGCCTCGAGGGTGTGGTCGCGTTCACCAGCGATATCGCCGAACCCGACAAGGACGGCGGCGCACTGCGCTACCGCGGGGTCGATATCGAAGACCTGGTCCGCAACCGAGTCACCTTCGGCGATGCCTGGGCGCTGCTGGTCGACGGCGAGTTCGGGCACGGTCTCCCCCCGGCCGAACCCTTCCCGCTCCCGGTGCACACCGGCGATGTCCGGGTCGACGTCCAAGCCGGCCTGGCCATGCTCGCTCCCATCTGGGGTTATCAGCCGCTTCTCGATATCGACGAGGTCACCGCCCGGGAGAATCTGGCCCGCGCCTCGGTGATGGCACTTTCCTACGTCGCGCAGTCGGCGCGCGGGATCTACCAGCCCGCGGTGCCGCAGCGCCGGATCGACGAATGCACCACGGTCACCGAGCGGTTCATGACGCGCTGGAAAGGTGATCCGGACCCGCGGCATACCGAGGCCATCGACGCCTACTGGGTATCGGCCGCCGAACACGGTATGAACGCCTCCACGTTCACCGCCCGGGTGATCGCGTCCACCGGCGCGGATGTCGCGGCCTCCCTATCGGGCGCCATCGGCGCGATGTCGGGCCCGCTACACGGTGGCGCCCCGGCACGAGTCCTACCGATGATCGAAGACGTGGAACGATCCGGCGACGCGCGCGCCCTGGTCAAGGGGATCCTGGACCGCAAAGAAAAGCTCATGGGCTTCGGCCACCGGGTCTACCGCGCCGAAGACCCGCGGGCACGGGTGCTGCGCGATACCGCCGCCCGCCTGGCCGCCCCCCGCTATGAAGTGGCCGCCGCACTGGAGCAGGCGGCGCTGGCGGAGCTACGCGAACGCCGCCCCGACCGCGCCATCGAAACGAATGTCGAGTTCTGGGCAGCGGTCATCCTGGACTTCGCCGGGGTACCGGCCCATATGATGCCCGCCATGTTCACCTGCGGCCGGACCGCGGGCTGGTGCGCGCACATCATGGAACAGAAGAAACTGGGCAAACTGGTACGCCCGGCCGCCATCTACACCGGCCCGGGCCCGCGGGCCCCGCAGGAGGTCGCGGGCTGGGAAAACGTCACGGTGCCCCCGCCCTCCGTATGACACCGATCCCCGCAATCCTTCCACCTTCGCCGACCGTGTTCACCCCGGACCGCGGGTCCAGTGGGCACCTCACACGCAGTCCGGGTCGGCCTCCCAATCAATGGCGACCGAATCGCCACCGTCGACCGTGAAGAAGGCGACCCGCAGCTTGGCCCCGAGGTCGAGCAGGCCGATCGCGGACAGCGGTACCGATTGCACCACCCGCACCCGCCAGGGTTCCGGTTCGTCCCAGGTGCGCAGCTCCAGGTCCAACCGCATGACCGGATCGTCGCAGCCGCAGTAGTCGGTGGCGACCGACGTCACCGCCAGGACCGTCGCGGTGGCCCGCCGGCCGTCGGCCAGGATCTTCGCCAGGGCTGCCCGGCCCGGGTCCGCATCGCCCGGTAGATACAGCACCATTCGATCGCGGTCGTCCGGGTCGACCCGGCAGCACACCAGATCACCGGGACCCATCCGGTCCAATTCGGCACCCGATACACGCTGCCGGACCTGCGCTTCGTATGGCGCGAGCCCGGGCAGGCGGACACGCACCCGGAAGGTATAGCCAGGTTCACGCCGCCTGGTCCGAGTGGCCAGCACGGTGGCCGACCCGGCGGTGCCGCGCGTCAACAGGTCGCGACGGTCGGCGCCCGTGGGCGCCTCACCGCGGCGGCGGAAGCGCCGCGGCAGCAGGTCGCGCACGCGCCAGGCCGGAGCGGGCCGGCCCGGTCCGTCGCTGTGGCCACGTGCGCGGCCATCGTCGGACCGATCTCCGGCAGCGCCCCTTGACGACCGCATGCTCATACCCACTCACGTTAGCCGGAGTGTGGTACGCGGCACAGCAACGGCGCGGTTACGCTGTTGGCCATGACCAGTGCGTTCCCGACTATCCCCGATGACCTCAAGCCCGCCGACGGTCGTTTCGGTTGCGGCCCGTCCAAGGTTCGCCCGGAGCAGCTGCAGTCCCTGGTGGAGGTGGGTGCCTCGGTCTTCGGCACCAGCCACCGGCAGAAACCGGTCAAGGATGTGGTCGCCCGCGTGCGGTCCGGGTTGCGGGACCTGTTCTCGTTACCGGAGGGCTACGAGGTCGTTCTCGGTAACGGCGGCACCACCGCTTTCTGGGATGCCGCCGCGTTCGGCCTGGTCCGTGAACGCTCGCTGCACCTGACCTACGGCGAGTTCAGCTCGAAGTTCGCCTCTGTCACCAAGAAGAACCCGTTTCTCGGTGAGCCGATCGTGATTTCGGCCGATCCGGGCCGCGCACCGGAACCGGCCGCCGATCCCGCCGCCGATCTGATCGCCTGGGCGCACAACGAAACCTCCACCGGCGTTTCGGTTCCGGTCCAGCGGCCGGCCGGATCGGATAGCGCGCTCGTCGCCATCGACGCGACCTCCGGCGCGGGTGGGCTTCCGGTGAATATCACCGATGCCGATATCTACTACTTCGCGCCCCAGAAATGCTTCGCCGCCGACGGCGGACTCTGGATCGCGCTGATGAGCCCGGCCGCGCTGGCCCGGGTCCAGGAGATCAAGGATTCGGGTCGCTGGACCCCGGATTTCCTTTCGCTGCCGATCGCCATCGAGAACAGCCTCAAGGATCAGACCTACAACACTCCGGCGCTGGCGACTCTGCTGCTGTTCGCCGATCAGATCGATTGGCTGAACGGCAACGGCGGCTTGGATTGGGCGGTCAAGCGGACGCTGGATTCGTCGTCGCGCCTGTACTCGTGGGCCGAGGCCAGCGAGTACGCGACCCCGTTCGTCACCGACCCGGCGCACCGTTCCCAGGTGGTCGGCACCATCGACTTCGCCGATTCGGTGGATGCCGCCGCGGTCGCCAAAACGCTGCGCGCCAACGGCATCGTCGATACCGAGCCGTATCGCAAGCTGGGCCGCAACCAATTGCGCGTCGGGATGTTCCCGGCCATCGATCCGGAGGACGTCACGCAACTCACCCGCTGCATCGATTGGGTGGTCGCGAACCTCGGCTGACCCGAGATCACCTGCGAATTCGGGCCCGTCGCGCGTGTCGCGCGGCGGGCCCTTCGCCGTACTGACCGGATTGCCCGGAATCAACTTGATACACAAGGGAATAGAGAAGATTAGCGGTAGGTGGCGCCCACAGGGTACATTTCGGTGCCGCGTGTCTTGCCACACGAATCCCAGAAGTGCACTACTGTTCCAGAACGTGGGCGGTATCGCGAGCGACGCGATAAGGAGGTAGTGGTGCGTGAACTTCGAGTGATCGGGGTGACGCCCGACTCCGCCCATATCGTGTGCGTCGACACGGAAAGTGGCCAGAAATTCCGGCTTCCCGCAGACGACAAACTCCGCGCCGCGGCCCGCGGCGACCTTGCCCGATTCGGCCAGATCGAGATCGAAATGGAAGCAACTATGCGTCCTCGCGATATCCAGGCTCGAATCCGCGCCGGCGCTTCTGTGGAACAGGTGACCCAGGAATCCGGGATGCCGTTGAGCCGGGTGGAACGTTTCGCGTATCCAGTACTGCTGGAACGCGCACGCGCCGCCGAACTCGCCCAGAAGGCCCATCCGATCCGGCCCGACGGCCCGGCGGTGGAGATCCTGATCGATGTCGTGACCGCGGCGTTCAGCGCCCGCGGGCATACGCTCGACAACGCCGAATGGGACGCCTGGAAGGACGAGAAAGGGTTCTGGGTCGCCCAGTTGCAGTGGCAGAACGGTCGTTCGGAGATCGCCGCGCACTGGCGCTACCAGCCCGACGCCCACGGCGGCACCGTATCTCCGCTCGATGATCCGGCCACTGATCTGATCGATCCCGATTTCGGTCGTGCCCTGCGCGGGCTCGCCTCGATCCTGCCGGTCGAAGCGGAAGTTCCGGCGGCCCCCGAACCGGTTGTGGCCGAACCCCGCCGGGAACCGGCGCGGCCCACCGCGATGGACGACTACTACGAGCAGCGTGCGGTCGCCGGCGGCACCGCCACACTGCCCGCGGCCGCACCGCTCCCGCCCGGCGCCAGTAACCGGCCCGCCGGCGCGCCCGCGCTGCCCGCGGCTACGAATCCGGCGACCGCCCCGGCACCGGCGGAACCGTATCGGCCACCCGCCGCCGAGACCCAGCCGGCACCGGCAGAAGCCCCGGCACCCCCGGCGGCCCGCCCGGTTCCGGCGGCTACTCATGCCGTAGCGCAGCCGGCGGAGCCTGCCACAGCACCCGAACCCGCGGCGCCCGCCGAAGCCGAGCCCGCCGCGGCCACCGCCACGCAGCCCCCTCCCCCCGCAGCGGCTGAACCCGAGCCGCCGGCCGTCGCGGCCGCGCAGCCCGCTGCTCGCCCCGCGGTCGCGCAGCCCGCTGCTCGCCCCGTGGCCGCGCAGCCCGAAGCGCCCGCCGTCGCGGCCGCGCCACCCGAGCCTCCGGCCGATGCGGCCGCGCAGTCCGAGCCGCCCACCGCGGCGGACAACAGCACCGATCCGGTGGTTGCCGAAACGCCCGCGCGGGACGATGAATCGCCGAGCGCGGCCACCGAGGAACCGGCGGACGAATCCGAGACGGTCGCACAGGCTCCCGAAAAGGCTGCCGCTCCGGCGGCGAAACCGGCCGCCAAGAAGGCACCGGCCAAGGCCGCGAAATCGCCGGCGCGCGGCAAACGGGGTAAGGCCCCCATGCCGTCCTGGGAAGACGTTCTGCTCGGGGTCCGCAGCTCAGGTCACTAGATAGCCGCGAACCGGCGTGTTTCCCGCGACAACCGCCCAATTCACCCGATCGGGCGAGTAAGTTCCGCTGTACGGCGACACGGTTCGATTCGGAGCCGGTTCGGCGACGGCCGCGGTGCGCGCCGAGAAGTTCACGACCCGGTTCGTGCGCTATCGGAGGTGGGTGGATTGCTGTCCAAGATTTCCTCGGTCTGGTACGTCGACACGTCCGACCCGCTCGCGGTGCTGCGTGCCGACCCCGATCCCGACCCGGATGCGGCCTACGCACTGGCCCGGCAACTGCACCCGGGTCTCGATGTCCAACCGACCGTATCGGCCACCCTCGGCGACGCTTCCGGCCCGGCACCCGATGAACTCTTCATCGGGTGCTACCCCGGCCTCACCCTGCTGTGCAGTTCCTACGCTTCCCGGGTCCGTCCGACCGAGATTCCCGAACTGCTCGTCCGGCCACTGGCAGAGGAGCACACCTACCTGGTTTCCTTCGATCTCGAATACGGCTGGGGTGCGTTCGCGCACTGGGAACGCGGCGAGTTACGCCGGGCATTCAGTTCCACCCGGCTCAATATTCTGCAGGATCAGGGGCTTCCGCATATCTGGGAGCGGCCGCACTGGGCCGGTGAGCATCCCATCCAGTGGCGAATCGGCGAACTGCCCGATCCGCTGGTGCTGCCGTTCGATCCACCGGGTTTCGCGGATACCGCGAACTACGAATGGCTCGGTTTCCGCTATTTCCCGGAGGTCATCGACTCCCCAGGGAGCGAGAGCGCTGCCGCGCATGCCCGAGATCGGCTGGCTCCGGACGATATCCGCGTCTTCGGTTTCCGTCTCCATCCCGAAGATGACGCATCGGACCCGCAGCACGATCCACGCCCGCCGCACAACCGGATCACCCATGAGCGCAAAGGACTGCTGTCCTGGCTGCGCGGGCACGATGCCGCGGTGACCGCCGAAAAGTAGTGCCGGCAGCCGAGTCAGGCCGCGAACAACAACCCGATCCAGGCAAGCAGCACACCCACACCGACGCCGGCCAGCACCCATCGGGTGACCGGGCGGGTCCGCCAGCGCCAGGCGGTGGGCGCGATCCCGACGGCCGCGATCAGGTTCACCGCCAGCGAGAGCAGTGGATGTACCTGGGTCAGGGCCGCGCCGAAGGCGTACACCCCCACCGTGGTCAGTGCCGCCACCAGTGCGGCGACGGTGATCCCGGCCGCCCACGGGGTAGGTTCGCTGGGCGGGTTCGAGTACCTGCCGTACCCGGAACGTTCCGCCGGGGTCATGAGGCCCGCACCCGTTCGTAGAACGCCATCGCCGCGGCGGTCGCCACGTTCAGCGAATCGGTGCCCGGTGCCATCGGGATCCGTGCCCGTACATCCGATGCCGCCATCGCTTCCTCGGTCAGACCCGGCCCCTCGGCGCCGAGCAGCAGCGCCACCCGCCGGCCGGTGAGAGCGGCCGCCAAGGGCACCGCCGCGGGATCGGGACTCAACGCGACGACCTGGAAACCGCCGCGGCGCAGCGTAGCCAAGCCGTCCGGCCAATCCGGTACCGGGGCGAACGGCACCCGCAGCGCATGACCCATCGAAACCCGCACCGACCGACGGTACAGCGGATCGGCGCAACCCGCCCCGAACAGCACCGCGTCCACCCCCAGACCCGCCGCATTGCGGAACATCGAACCCAGGTTCTCGTGGTCGTTGACCCCTTCGAGCACCGCGACAGTCGTGGCGCCGGCGACGAGTTCGGTGAAATCCCGAGCGGGGGGCCGGAGAGATACGGCCAGCACCCCTCGGTTCAGATGGAATCCGACTACCTCTGCCATCACCTCGGCAGACGCCCGGAAGAACGGGATATCGAACCCCGCGAGATCGGGTGCCAGTTCCTGCCACCGCTTATCGACCCCGAGCAGGGCGTGCGGCCGGAACGGCGATTCCAGCATTCGCCGCACGACCACGGTTCCCTCCGCGATGACCAGACCTTTCCCGCCGGGACGGTCGGGTCTGCGGTCTGCTGCCTTCAGATCCCGGAAATCGTCGACACGCGGATCGGCAGCACTGTCCACATCGAGAACCACGGCCACGGCGACCATCCTGCCAAGCCGCACCGGACCGACCGCCCTGTGGGTGCGGATACGGTCACACTGGGGCATGCTTGGGGTATGAAGCTGATCCAGCTGTTGCTCAATATCCTCTGGTTGATTCTCGCGGGGTTCTGGATGGCGCTGGGTTACTTCGTTGCAGCCCTGATCTGCTTCATCCTCATCATCACGATTCCCTTCGGC
Source organism: Nocardia sp. NPDC019395 (assembly GCF_040632335.1). Lineage (NCBI taxonomy): Bacteria > Bacillati > Actinomycetota > Actinomycetes > Mycobacteriales > Nocardiaceae > Nocardia > Nocardia sp. NPDC019395. Next base: position 22,892 of record NZ_JBEYBT010000030.1, on the reverse strand, counting down.
GTCGCCGCGCTACGCAATGCGCTCTATATGTTGTGGCCGTTCGGGCGCACGACCGTGGAGAAACCGGGGGCGGGCGCGGGGGCGCTGGTGGGTAACATAATTTGGTTCATTGTTGCGGGGTGGTGGCTGGCGTTGGGGCACCTCACGACCAGCGTGGCGTTGGCCTGCACGATCATCGGGATCCCGTTCGCGTGGGCGAATCTGAAGCTGATTCCGCTGGCGTTGTTCCCGCTGGGGCGGGAGATCGTGGACAGTGATGAGCCGTTCCGTTGAGCGGCGCGGGCAGTAACGGTGCCCTGGGGAGCTACTCGGAGTCGGCGACGATCTGGTTGAGGATCGATACGGCTTCTTCGAGGACGATGAGCTGATCGGGGGCCAGGTCGGAGAGGCGGTCGCTCATCCAGGCTTCGCGGGCGCTGCGCTCATCGGCGAGGAGGGCGTGGCCAGCGGGGGACAGCGAGACGATGATCTGGCGGCCGTCGGTGGGGTGCGGGTTGCGGGCTACCAGGCCGAGGTCGGTGAGCGAGGCGATAACCCGGGTCATCGAGGGAGGCTGGACTCGTTCCTTGGCCGCGAGTGTGCCGGGCGTCATCGCGCCCTCGTTACCGAGTGTGGCCAGAACAGAGAGCTGGGTCAGCGATATCTGCGATTCCGCACGCCGTCCCCGCAGATGCCGCGTCAAGCGCACCACCGCCAGCGAGAGGTCGCTGGCCAGCGCCCGCACATCCGAGTGGGTATTCACAAAGTGAACCATACGTGACACGCGTCGGATCGGCGCGCGTACTGCGGTTACGCTGAACGGATGAACGCGCAGCTCCCGCAGTTACCCTCGCGGTTGACCGATCCCCGCCCGGTACTCGCCGTCGGCTGCGTTCTGTTCGCGATCGCCACCGTGGTTGTCCGGCTCGGCGGCGAACGCTGGGAATCGGCGCTGCCGGTATGCCTGATGGGTCTGGTGGTCGGGTTGCTCGGTTACGCGATCTTCGCGATCCAGCGCCGCGGTGCCCGCCGCGGCGACAAAGGCGCCCAGACCGGATTATGAGACCGGGCCGCATAGTGCGAGGCAGCGGGGCCGGACGGTCACCGGGTGGAACAGCCTCGGGCGCAGGTCCGGGCGCCGAGTCAGGGAATTGACTGTTGGGACCTATGCGGCCAAACTCGCTCGTGTGTCCTCCCGATTGAGCGTCGAAGAACGACGGGCCCACCTTATCGAGGCCGCGATCGGCCTAGCTGAGAAAAAGGGAGTCGCGGGCGTCACCACCCGCGATGTCGCCCAGGCCGCGGGTGTCTCGCTAGGTGTGGTGCACTACTGCTTCGAGAACAAGGACGCGCTGATGACCGAACTGGTGAAAGCGCTGTCGATGGAGTTACGCGATTCGGTGGACGCGAACGAATCGGTCTGGCACGAGGCCGGCAGCGGTAACGCCGCACTGCGCGATCTGCTGCGCGCCGGGCTGGAACTCATGTGGCTGAATATCGAAGCCACACCCGAACGCCAGTTGCTCACCTACGAGACAACCACCTACGCATTGCGCGAAGGCGAGCAGACTCCCGCGAAACTGGCGATCGCCCGGGAGCAGTACAACTTCAACGATTCCACCGTCGCCGATATCCTCGACCACGCCCGCGACGCCACCGGCAGCGCCTGGAAGGTTCCGGTGCGCCAACTGTCCCGATTCACACTCAGCGTGATCGACGGGATCGTACTGCGCTGGCTGGTCGACGACGACAGCGAAAGCGTTCGCACACAACTGGATCTGCTGGCGCACGCACTGGCGGATCACGCCGAATAACAGCACAGGCACTGACGCGCACGGTCAGCGCGGCAGGCCCGGCCGCAGAATATGCGTCGTTGCGCCGTCCTGCCACCACCCGACGTCCACCGTGCGCACGACCGCGCCCGAGAGCCGCACCCGTAGCTCATCGTGCAGCACCAGCGGTCCCTGCCGCGCGGGCAACGCGAACAAACCACGCACCACCACCCCGAGTGGCTCCCGCTCCCAGCCGGTGGTGTATCCCGACCCGAGCACCTCGGCGTCCACCTGCTCCGATACCAGGGGCAGATCCAGCAGAACGGCAAGGTCCGCCGCGGTATCCGGATCCGCGACCACCAGCCGGTCCGGCGGTACCGCCAGACCGAACCACGGCTTGTCCAGGACCAGCGCGTCCCCGGCGTCGATCACCGCGCCGGACAGTGCCCGCACCTGATCGGGTAGCTCGAGCGCGGTGAGATCCAGCCGCCGCACCGCCGCGCCCAATCGGGAATGAACCCGCGAAACCACTTCTGGAGTAGGTGTTTTCCCGGAATCCGCCAGGGCTTCGAGTAGTGTCGCGGCGAGCGCGAGATCGATGGCATCGGGGTCGGCGAGGCATCCGCGCAGCGAGTCCAGATCCGGACCGGACAGACCGGGGATCGGGAGTTCGGGTAGTAACCCGGCGAATTCGGTATCCGCCGGATGCCGATAGCCACCCAGCTCGATACCGTCGATCCGGGCGTTACGGCGCAACCACCACGCCGTATAGCCGTCGGGATCGGCGAGCAGCGGGCGGGTCCGCTCATCGGACAGCAACCGCCACAGCGCTTCCGGCCAGGCCGCGTCGTCGACCAGGTCCAGATCGCGCACCGCGACCAGCTCCGGCGGATCCTCGGACAGGCCGGACCACCAGGCTTCTTCGTCGTCCAGGTGATGGTCGGGGCCGGTCGGATCGGTTTCCGTCACGATCCCGAAATCCCAGCCGACACCGATTGCCCGTAACGCATCGGCGCCGTACTCGGCGGCCACCTCGTGCGCCACCACCCCGAACGGTGAATCGGGCACCAGTAGTTCGATCAGCGGGGCGTCCGGGAGCAGGAGTTCATCCGCGGGGCGCGTACCGCCCGCGCTGTCGGATAGTTCGAGCATCCCCAGCCAGGGCGGGAGGGCCGGTGAGTCGGCCACCGCCGCCAACCGCAGCACCGATTCGACAGTGTCGGGGTCGTCGGGGTTATCGGTCAGCCATACCTGCAACGCGGGATCCGACAACAGGTCCGTCACATTCGCCAGCCGCGCGCCGAGCCGGGCCAGTAGCGGGTGTGCCGCCGCCGGATGCACCAGCCGCGCCCAGTGCACGGGCACCGGCGCCGGGAGCGCGGCCAGTTCGTCGTCCAGCAGGACCGTCCGCGGACCGGTCACCGAACGCCCGTCGGCAAGCGGGACGGCCAGCGCACCGAGTTCCTCGACGGCCAGCTGATCGTTGACGAACGGTTCCAGCGCGGCGTACAGGGCCGACCACCAGTCCGGGAGGCGGTCCAGTCCGGCGGACAGTTCCGCCAGCCGCGCCAACCCGATCCGATGCACCCCCAGCACCGCCAGCGCCTCGGTATACCGCGAACCGGACAGCTCCGGGACGAGCAGCGGATCGAGCACATCGCCGAGCAGTTCGGCCAGTTCTGCGGTGAGTCCGGGGAAAACACTGGTCCTGGTCGGTACGGCGACTCGGTCCGGGCCGCCGGCCGCGCAGGCCGCCTCCCCGGCACCGGGCGCGGGGGCGAAAACCGGGAGCCAGGGTGTATCGCGCAGTTCGCGCAGAATCGCTTCCCGGAGGACACCGTCGACCTCGCTGCGCGCGAACCCCGGCGCCGGAACGAGCACCGGCCGCGAACCGGGAGGCAACAGCCGGGCGAAATCGGCGTAACCGGTAGCCAGTTCGGTCAGCTGCGCCCCGGGCAGCACGCGGCGACGGTCGGGCTGCATGGGGGTATCGGCGATGAGCACGACCGGAAGGGACAGTTCCTCGTCCGAGCGGGTGGGAGCGCGCAGCACATCCGGTCGCGCTGCCACCGGCCGGCCGTCACGCACCGGCACCAGCCAGCGAGCCCGCGCCGCCCGATACTCCCACCAGAGCTGTTCGGACCCGGCGCTACTGATCCGGATTTCCCGCAAACCCCGCGTCGCGAGATCGCGGACAGCGGAACGCACCGTGAAATCCTCGATCCGGATCTCGTTCAGCGCAGGCAACTCCAGCAGCAGATCGGGCGCCTCGGCCCGCATGGATTCCAGCAGTGCGGCCGGGTCGATATCCGGCCGCAGTGCGAGCACGATCTCGGTGTCGGCGCCCGCCCGCGGCTGGGCGGTCTGCGGCCAGGCCAGCCGCAGCACCGGCGGCGCGAATTCTTCCCCGGTCTCCGGTACCCGGACACCGTGCGCGGCGAGCTCCGCCCGGGTCCGGTCCCGGGAGAAACTCAGCGATCCACTGGTGGACCGGAATTCGATCTCCTCGCTCACGGTCAGCACCGCGGTGAAACCGACCCCGAACCGCCCGACCTCCCCGGTTCCGCCGGTCTTCCCGGAGGAGCGCAGCGCGGTCAGCGCGTGCACGCCCGCCTCATCGAGGGGTGCGCCGGTATTGGCGATCGACAGGGTCCGGCCGGTACAACGCACCACGATATGACCCGGTACTCCGGCCGCGGCCGCCGCGTCCGCCGCGTTCTGCGCCAATTCGGTGAGCAGCCGGTCGCGGTAACCGGCCCGCACCAGGTCGGCTTCGGCCGCCGTGTCCTCGCGCAGCCGGGTCGGGGAATCACGCCAGGCCGCCAGAACGGCGTCGCGGAGCCGGGCGGTGCCGAACGGGTCGGGGGTAGCGGAATCGCGTTCCGCGGATATTCGCGCTGGTTCGCCCATATCGCCCGCACCGGTCTCACTCACCGCATCAGCGTACGTGTCCGCCGGGACTCGCCGATCCCGAGCCGCTTCCGGCGAACTCCTCCTCCGGGGCCGCGCCGATCACGAATTCGTACAGTTCAGGAATTGGCGCAGGCCGGCACAATCGGGCCTTCGACAAGAGCCGGTGCCAGGGACCGAGGGCGGCTAGGTGTTGCGGGGCAGGGCGTTAGCGACAAGTAGCCGACGTGCTGAGGAATAGACCTATTGCGGGTCGGGATCCACGTGGACGTGGAGGAATCCTTGGTCGAGAAGACTGGAGCGGTCCGCTTTGCCGCCTGATCGCACCCATTGACTGGACACGGCATCCAGTACAGCGGTCGCGGCGTTGGTGAGCAGATCCGCTGTGTACGCGCCGATCTCGACACCCGGGCGAGCCTTGAGCGCGTCACCGACCCGCCGTCGCCACTCTGCTCGTCGTTGGTGGAGTCGTCCTATCAGTGCGGGGGTAGCCTCGATCAGCCGCAACGTATCAAGGACCTGCTCACTGGCATGGATCTCGCCCTGCCGAGCGCGGAGTACGTGATGTAGAGACTCCCAGGGGTCTTCGCCTGCAGGTCGAGCGGCGATGTCGGCGACCACGTCCGCGCCGGTGAGGTCGACGCCATCGAAGATGACGTCATCCTTGGTCGGGAAGTACCGGAAGAAGCTGCGCTTGGTCATGCCGGCTGCGCTTGCGATCTCATCGACAGTCGTGTTCTCGAAGCCCTGGCGGGTGAACAAGTCGATGGCTACCTCGGCGATCTCGGCCCGCACAGCTCGCCGGGTCCGTTCCCTCAGTCCCTCACTCATACACTCAGACTAAACGCTACACTTGATGACCATAGTGTCACCAAGTGACATGAGCCGATGGAGTGGAGCGATGGTTGTGGATGGCAAAACCGTGCTGGTGACCGGAAGCACCGGAGGGATCGGGAAAGAGACAGCGCGACAGTTGGCTGAACTGGACGCACGCGTGATCCTCGTTGGGCGCGACAAGAACCGCGCCGATGCCGCCGTGGAGGAACTCCGCAGCTCCAGCGGGAACCGCCGAGTCGAGGCGATAACTGCCGATATGTCCCGGCTCAGCGACGTGAAGCGCCTCGCCGAGGAGGTCAGCACCCGGAGTCGTGGCGTCGACGTGCTGATCAATAACGCGGGAGCGACCAGATCTCATCGTGAGGTGACGGAGGACGGTATCGAGACTGCTTTCGCGGTCAACGTGGTCGCGCCGTTCTGCCTCACGCACTGGCTGATGCCAGCCCTGACATCCTCGGGTGAGGCTCGGGTCATCAACATCACCGGCGGCATCCCGAAGGGCCGGATCGATCTGGACAACCTCCAGGGTGAGAAGTCCTACGTCGGCTTGTCCTTCTACAACCAGACCAAGCTGGCCCAGATGGCGATGAGTTACCGCTTTGCTCAGGAGGTCGAAGGGACACCGGTGACGCTGAACGTGGCCTACCCCGGACATGCGTACACCTCGATGAACAGGGACCTCACCATCGGCGCCTACCCACCGCTGGCTCGTCCGATCGTGCCGCTGCTGCGGCTGGCGATGCCGGTGGTCTACGGCCACAAGGCACTGCTCGAGGCCACACGGTCCAGCATTCATCTCGCGACTAGCCCCGAGGTCCGCAACACCAACGGCACCTACTTCAACACCAAGGCCATCCCGACCCCGTGGCCCGATGCTGTTCTGGACGAACGCACGCGCAACACGATTTGGGAACTGTGTGAGACGCACCGCGGGCGGTTGACGCCGGCGATCACACGATCCGACATGCTTCCGTGACCCACCGCAACACCCCGCTCAGCGTGGAGGGTCGATATCGCCTGATAGCCCGATGCCAGACCCGACCGATCGCGCACGTCGCCGCCGAGATGGGGATATCGAGAGCGTGCGCGTCCAGCTGGCGCATATACGGCCGCGACAGCGATCAAGCCAGGGCCACAGCCCGAGCAAAATCCGCTGGCGTGAAGGCTGAATACACCTACCTGCACTCGGCAATCGACGGCTTCTCCCGGCTCTCTTACACCGACCCCCTCGACGACGAGAAGGGGGCGACCGCCGCGGCATTCCTGGCCGAGGAACTGCTCTACGCCCGCGAGTTCACCAGCGAGGATGCCCACTCAGCTGCGATCACGGTCCGGAACATCCACTACAACTACCACTGGCCACACAGCGGTGCGGGCGGTCAGCCACCAGCGTCGCGACTCCGGGACGGTGTCACCGACGTCCGGGCCCTCATAGAGCTAGGAGTTCGAGTTCGATCCCTCTGCCGCCCCGGCACCTGGGCCGCCGCAGGCTCCGGCCTCGTACCCGGAACCCGACTCGGCTGCTTCGGGCTGCCGCGCCACTTCTCCCGTCTCCGCCGCGGCATCCCGCGGCCGATCCGGAACCGTGTCCGCGGATTCCGGCACGAATTTTCCGGGAGCTTCCTGCACAGCTTCTGCGGGATCCGCTTCCTGAGCCGTCGCCGCGACAACTGGGGTCTCCGTGCCACCGTTCTCGGACTGTGCCGGTCCCGATGACCCGTCCGCGGACTCGGTACCCGTCGCGGCCCCGCCCTCCGGCGGTTTCGGCGACCGCACCGGAAAGACCTCCACGGCGGCGTCGTCGTATGCCTCGTACAGCGGCGACCCGGCGCCGGTCGGCAGCGCGGTGTCCGAATGCGCTCCGCAGCCGTACCCCATGTGCACAACATGCCCGTCGGCGCCCATGGCGTTCGCGCAGACGCCGAACGCGGAGCGCAGCGCGCCGGCCAGCGGTACGTAGAACCCACAGCTTTCGCAGGAGGCGGGGGCGGCCTTCGCCATTTCGCTGTCCGGGCCGTACTCGGCGTACCAGCGCTGGGCGGCATCGGCGCGGCCCTCCAGGCTCAGGACCTGCTTACGGCCCAGCCCGACCTGGAAGCACACCTCGTCGACTTCGGGGTCGCCGGTCGCGATATAGCCGGGCGCCAGGCGCTGATCGTCCGCAGGCGGTGCCAGCAGATCCCCGGGGGCGAGATCGCCCGGGCGGATGCGCTGATCCCACGGGACGAAATCCGGCGCGGTCAGCGCATCCGGGCCGGGCAGCAGCGCGGATTCGCTCACCGTCACCCGGTCGGTATCCGGGGCCGCGGCGACCACCACGGCCCACTGCCAGCCGTGGTACCCGGGGAGGGTGGCCTCGAAGCAATGCGTCGCGGCGCATTCGTCCTCGGCACGTACCCCGAGGTGCGCCCCGACCCCGGCCGGTTCCAGGTCCACGAGCGCACTACGAGCCAGGTCGACGGCCCGGCTCAGGATCGACCGTACGTCGGTGTCCGAAACAGATACTGCGCTCACGGTCTACATTTTGCCGTATGAAGCACACTCGGCGTACCTGGGTCGGTGCCGCGTTGGTCTGTCTGCTCGCGCCGGGCGCGTGCGCGAACGCCGACGGTCAGGCCCAGCGCCTGACAGTCGAGGTGATCACGACCTATCCACACGACCCGTCTGCGTTCACCCAAGGCCTGGAAATCGACGGTGACGTGCTGTACGAGAGCACCGGAATGGTCGGCCGGTCCGGTGTGCGCAGCACCGACCGGCGTACCGGCGCGGAACTGGCCCGCGCCGAACTACCGCCGCCGTATTTCGGCGAGGGCATCACCCTCGCCGGCGACACCCTGTGGCAGCTCACCTGGAAGGAAGGGGTGGCCTTCGCCCGCGATCCGCATTCGCTCGCCGAGCAGCGGCAGGTGCCGTACCAGGGCGAGGGCTGGGGGCTGTGCCACCGCGACGGACGATTGGTCATGAGCGACGGATCGGCGACCCTCACCTTCCGTGACCCCAGCACCTTCGCCGTGACGGGTTCGGTCGCGCTGACCAGCCATACCGATGCACGCCTCAACGAACTGGACTGCGCCGAGGACGGATCGGTCTACGCCAATGACTGGGAAACCGATCACATCCTGCGGATCGATCCGGAGACCGGGCGTGTCCTGTCGGTCATAGACGCCGCGGGTCTGCTGACGCCGGAGCAGCGCGCGGGTGCCGATGTGCTCAACGGTATCGCCCAGATCCCGGGAACCGATCGCTTCCTGATCACCGGAAAGTACTGGCCGGCGGCCTTCGAGGTCCGTTTCGTCCCGGCCTGATCGCACGACCCGCGGAAGCGACACAGCTCACTTTCCGGCCGCGCTGGACAGGGCGGGGTTTCGCCGCGCCCGCCGTGGGCCAGAATTGAGGAGTGCCCACTTCCCGCGAGCCCTCCGGTTCCGATCGCGGCCAGTGGCACGCCGGCGAGTCTCCGCCACCCCAGCGGCATCCAGGTTTCGACCGCTATCCCCCGCCGAACGTGCCACACCGCAATCGCGAACCCGACCCCGGCAACACCCGCCCGGCCCCACCTCCGACCCGCCCGTTCCCGGTCGGCGAATCCGGTCCGGCGCACGACGGCCCCGGACCGGCACCCCACGGCGACGACCGGCTACCGCCGCCTGCTCCCGCACCCGGCCGGTTGAGCCGTTTCGCCCGGGTATTCGGCGCCCTGGGCGGCTCACGCGGCAGCGCACCGCAACCCCGCGGCACCGCACCGCAACCCGAACCCGCGGCCGTGCGGGAGCCGGCACCGCCCGAACAGGGCCGTCGGCGTGCCTTCGCCGAACCACGCCGGGACATACCGCCGCGCGCCGCCGCACCGGGCGCCGACCGCGGGGCCGCGGGCAGGCAGACCGGGCAGGTCGCGGACGCGGCGCAACCCGCTCGGGGCGAGCGCGAACGGTTCGGCGTATCGGGCAGCGGGATGAGGGAAGCGGTGGAAGGCGCCGGCGGCCGACGCCACGGCGAGACGACCCGGCCCGCCGGCAACGCGACCGCCGCCGCCGCGAAGGCAGGTCCTGCGGAGTACCGCGCCGAGAACCGATCCACACCCCACGGCGACGCCGCCCGCGACCGCTGGTCGCCGAATGCCGCCGACTCCCGTACAACTCCTGAACAGATCGGTACGGGCGACCCGCACGATCCCGGAGCAGCGCGCCACGAAACCGAAGAGCCCCCGCTGACCAAGGAGTACCGCGGCGGCGAACCCGACGACTCCGGATCCGACTCGGACGCTCGCAACGTCCCCCGCAAACTCACCGTCACCCGGGTCGCGGCGATGCGCGGCCGCGAGCTCACCGGGAAGGGTATCGCCACCTTCCGGCGGGCCGCGGAGGCCGACGGTGCGGACAAATCGGGACTCACCGCGCTCACCTACGCGACAATGGCCAACTTCGCCTTGGACGCGGCGATCGCGGTGGCGCTGGCCAACACCCTGTTCTTCGCCAGCGCGACCGCCGAGAGCAAATCCAAGGTCGCGCTGTACCTGCTGATCACCATCGCGCCGTTCGCGATCATCGCGCCGCTCATCGGGCCGGCTCTGGATCGTTTGCAGCGCGGCCGCAGGCTGGCGCTGGCCGGTTCGTTCGCCGTACGCGTGGTGCTCGCCGTGGTGTTGATCTTCAGCTTCGACAGTTGGGTGCTGTATCCCCTGGCCCTGTGCATGATGGTGCTCAGCAAATCGTTCGCTGTGCTGAAGAGCGCGGTGACACCGCGTGTTCTCCCACCGGATATAGACCTCGTCCGCACCAATTCCCGGCTGACGGTATTCGGTCTGGTCGGCGGCACATTGGGGGCCGGCGGGCTGGCCGGGGTGACGGCCGCTGTCGCCGGCTCGACCGGCGCGTTGATCCTGGCCGCCGGTATCGCCGTAGGCGGTGCCTATCTGAGCTGGCATATCCCGCGCTGGGTGGAGATCACCGAGGGCGAGGTCCCGGCGACGCTTACCTACCACGGCTACGACCCGCAGACCGAAGTGCTCGAAAGTGGCCACGAATCCGGCGTGCCGCCGCGTAAACGCCGTCAGCCGCTGGGGCGCGCGGTGGTCACCGGGTTGTGGGGTAACGGCAGCATCCGGTTGCTCACCGGATTCCTGACCTTCTATATCGCCTTCGTCGCCAAAGCGACCGAACATCGTCCGGTACAGCAGGCGGCGATGCTCGGACTGGTCGGCGCCGCGGCTGCCGTAGGCAACTTCGCCGGTAACGCGGCCGGCGCCCGGCTGCGGCTCGGCCGGCCCTCGCTGATCGTGGTGAACTGCACCCTCGCCTGCACCGTGGTCTCGGCTGTCGCGCTCATGCTGGGCAATCTGTTCGGCGCCGCGCTGGCCGCGCTGGTCGCGGCGGGGGCCAGCGCACTGGCCAAGGTCTCGCTGGACGCCTCCATCCAAGACGATCTCCCGCCGGAATCGGTCGCCTCCGGGTTCGGCCGCTCCGAGACGGTGCTGCAGCTGAGCTGGGTGATCGGCGGAGCCGGCGGGGTCCTGCTACCGACCGATTATTGGAAAGGGTTCGCGGTGGTCAGTGGACTGCTCGCCGCGGGCCTGGTCCAGACTGTGCTGAGTTCCCGCGGGCACAGCCTGCTGCCCGGCCTCGGCGGCCACCGCCCGTTGCACGCCGAACAAGAAGTGCCCCACCACGAACCCCGACCAGGAGACGCCATCCGGTGAGTACGAACAGAATCCGCATGACCCTCGCGCTGGCCCTGGCCGGGATCCTGGTGCTGGTTGCCGGGACCGCCGGCGTGGTCTGGTTGCTGGCGCGCGACGTCGAACCGCACGAGCCGGAGCTCACGGCGTACTCCCACGGGAAAGCCGTGACGGTTCCGCCGTTCTACTACTGCACGGTGCGGATGGAGAACTGCCGGCAGGGCGAGACCGTATCCCTCGAGGTACCGACCGGCGACCCGCTGCAGATCTCGCTGCCGTCCGAGGTCGTGGGCACGCCCTGGGAACTGCTACCGCTGTACGCGCGCGAGAACGGCGAAGTGGTCGAGAAACCCAGCAGCTACCGCGACCATCCGAACGATATCCGCGCCCTGACGGTCGATTCGCGTCCCGAGCCGGGGCTGGAGCTGATCGGCGTGGAGCTGCAGGTCATGATCATCGCGATCGACGAGACCGGAAAAGAATTCTCGATCCCGCACGCGATCTGGTCGATCAAAACCGCCTGAGATACCGGTGGGCCGGTCCGGTCGAACCGGACCGGCCCACTACCGGTTCAGTATTCGGATCAGCGGTCGAGTTCCCGCGCCACCGCGCGCACCACTTCGGAGATCCGCTGCGCCGTTTTGCGATCCGGGTAGCGGCCCTTCCGGAGATCGGGCTGCACCTTGGCTTCCAGCAGGGTGATCATGTCCTCGACCATCCCGTGCAGTTCGTCCGGATTGTGCTTACGGGCCGGAGGCTCCTTACGAGCGTTGCGCTCCTGGTTCTGCCGGACCGATGGAGGGGCCTCGACCAGTTTCAGGCTCAGCGCCTGCGGGCCGCGCCGGCCGGCCGCCATTCCGAATTCCACCCGCTGACCCGGCTTCAGCGTCTCCACACCCTGGGGCAGCGCGGACGAGCGGACATAGACATCCTCACCCTCGTCCTGGGAAAGGAAGCCGAAGCCCTTTTCCACGTCGTACCACTTCACCTTGCCGGTCGGCACTGCGCTCACCCGTTCGTCTGTTCGGCGCCCGGCCCATGGGGCACGGGCACATATGTGCTGAAACCCGCCGGTGGCGAGTTCTGCCGTTACTCGAAAAACGCGCCCCACAAGCATGCAGGACGCGAGATCGTTGCCGAGTCTACCCCGGTGGGCAGGACACCAGCACATCAGTTTTACCGTCGAAAGGTGACCAACCCCGACGATCCCCGGCCCGCCACCCCGCCGCCCGCGCGCACCCCCGGCAACTGGCTCCTGATTGTGGCGCTGGGCTTATTCGCCCTCGGACTGCTGTCCGTCGTAGCGATCTTCCTGACCCCGATCCTCACGGACGGGAAACCAGGGTTGTGGTTGTACCTGGGCGCCATGCTGGCGCCGGTCGGCTTCGTTGTCGCGCTGATATTCACGCTGCGATCCGGCCGCCGATCCAGGTGACAACTGTTCAGTACCCGGCCGACACGCCCTCGAACCGTTATGTGATGTTAATCACATAACGGTAGAATAACGGCTATTGCACCGCGTTCCGGTCCCTCAGTGCGCGTCCACTAGCTGCACAGAGTCGCCGAGAGCCAACCGTGACCGCTCCGCAACCCCTCCGCACACGCCGGTTACCAAAAAGTGATTTTTCGCCGGGAACGTCGTACCGTCTTACCCAGCCGGGCACACCGGCCCACCGGCCCGCCGCACCGAACCTCGCCCCGCGGGTACCGGACCCCAAGGAAAACGCAGGGGCGAGGGCGGGACGGGCACCCTCTCAGCCTGGACCCGAGCGAAAACCTCGCAGGTGCGTACGAGAGGAAGACGAACCCGAATGAGTGGACGCCATCGCAAGCCCACCAATACCGGTCGCACTGTGGCCAAGGTCGCCGTCACCGGTGCCATGATCAGCGGTGCGGGTGTAGCCCTCGCCGGTAATGCCAGCGCGGCACCCGACTCCGACTGGGATCGACTCGCACAGTGCGAAGCCGGTGGAAACTGGGGCATCAACACCGGCAACGGCTATCACGGCGGACTGCAGTTCTCGGAGAGCACCTGGCAGGCGAACGGTGGCGGGGATTACGCGCCGACCGCCAACCAGGCCAGCCGCGAGCAGCAGATCGTGGTCGCCGAGAAGGTCCTCGCCTCGCAGGGCTGGGGCGCCTGGCCCTCCTGCTCCTCCTCGCTGGGTCTGAGCAGCGGCTCGACCCCGCGCGAGACCCCGGCCGACACCCCCGCCGTGCAAACGGAGACCCCGAGCACTCAGGCCGCGCCCGCCGCGCCGCAGGTGGAGGCTTCCGCGCCGACGACCCAGACCCAAGAGGTCTACACCGCGGTGGATCGCGCCCTGGCCACTGTCAAAGCACAGGGAGTCCAGGTTCCGCAGCCCGCGCTGGACCTCTTCGAGGCCGTCAAGGCGAACAACACTCAGCTGGATCCGTCCGTCCTGGGCTTCTACGAGACCCACAAGGGCATGCTTCCTTCCTGAGCGGCACACCCCCGTACTACGAAAGAACCCCGCATCCAGATCTTCGGATGCGGGGTTCTTTCGTCCGTCCGCTCAGCGGTTGATCACCGTATTCGGATGCACGTACGGCAACTGCTCGGCAGCCACCGGGAACTCGGTGTCCTCGCCGAAGGGCGAGAGGTTACCGGAGCGAGCCGACGACAGCTCGGTGACGGCGTGCTCGCCGTCGGCAACCTGGGGCCAGCCGTTGTCGACGTAGGGTTTCTTCGATTTGTTCACCACCTCCTTATTCTGGCATGACGGCGCGGCGGGCCGACAGGACAACCACTGCTCGGTGGACCGGCTCACCGATCACCCGCCTTGTGACGGGCCGCAGCCACACCGCGGAATCCGGCCGCCGCTAGTCTGGACCGGATGACCGGCCCAGACTCGTATACCGCCTGGCTCGGCGGCCGATCCGACGCCCAACTGGTGGCTCTGCTCGAGCGGCGACCCGATCTCGCGGTGCCGCTACCCGCCTCGATGGCGGTGCTCGCCACCCGTGCCGAACAACGTGCCTCGGTGCTGCGAGCCGCCGACGATCTGGATACGACGGCCTTCGGGATCGTGGAGACGATGGCCGTGAACACCGCGTCCGGCGAGGAGCCGCTGACGCGTACCGAATTGAAGCGGGCGCTGCGCGGGCGCGCCAAAGCCGCGACAGTGGATGCCGCCCTCACCGAACTCACCGATCGAGCACTGGTCTGGTCGGTGGGCGACCGCCTCCGGCTGGTCCCCGCCGTCGCCGAGGCCCTACCCTGGCCGCTGGGCAGCGGAACGGATGACACCGGTTCGCTGACCGAGGCGGAGATCTCCGCGGCCCTCGCCGAACTCCCCGGGGCCGAACGCGCCCTACTGGACAAACTCGCCGAAACGGGCCCACGCGGCCGCACCCGTGACGCGGCACCGGACGCCCCGGCCGATCGCCCGATCCCCCGGCTGCTGGCGCGGCGGCTGTTGCGCTGGATCGACGACGAAACGGTGGAATTACCGCCCGCGGTGGGTCAATTGCTACGAGGCGAGCCGGTTACCGATCCACACCGCCTGACCCCACCCGAACCGGTGACCACTGCCCATTCGATGGACGAGGTGAACGGGGTGGGGGCCGGGGAGGTCGGTGAACTGCTGCGGCACTGCGCCGCGATTCTCGAGGTACTGGGCCAGGCACCCGCACCCGCGCTGCGGGCAGGTGGGCTCGGGGTGCGCGAGTTGCGCCGGATCGCCCGGACCGCCGGGATCGACGAACCCCGCGCCGGCCTACTGGTGGAACTACTGGCCGCGGCGAAACTGATCGAGAAGGGTTTCCCCGACCCGGCACCCGAACTCGACGCGGACGAATTCTGGGCTCCCACCCCGGCCGCCGATTCCTGGCTCGAGGCCCCACCGGCACGCCGCTGGGCACCGCTGGCACACGCTTGGCTGGAAATGGACCGGCACCCGTGGATGATCGGCCTGCGCGACGACGCGGACAAACCGCTGGCCGCGCTCGCCCACGAACTGCGCGTGCCCTACGCGGTGCGCGAGCGCCGGACCGTTCTCGCGGCCCTGGCCGAACAAGATCCGGGTACCGCCCTGGTTCCCGCTGATATCGGCCGGCTGCTGTCCTGGCGCGCCCCGCGACGCCGGCGGCTCTATCGAGGCCAGGTCGTGGACAACACCCTGCGCGAGGCCGCCGCGCTCGGGCTCATCGGCCGCGGCGCGCTCACCACCCCCGGCCGCGCCCTGCTGACCGGAACGCTGTCGGCGGCCGAAGCCGAACTCGAAGCAGCGCTACCCGATCCCGTCGATCATGTCCTGGTCCAAGCGGATCTGACGGTGGTAGCGCCCGGTCCGCTCGCCGCCGAGTTGCAGCAACGGATCGCGCTGGTCGCCGATGTGGAATCGGCCGGCGCCGCTACCGTTTACCGCTTATCGGAATCCTCACTGCGCCGAGCGCTCGACGCCGGGCTCACGGCCGCGGAATTGCACAGCCTCTTCGACCGCCACTCCCGCACCCCGGTGCCGCAGACGCTGACCTACCTCATCGACGATGTGGCCCGGCGGCACGGCCGGTTGCGCGCCGGGATGGCGCAATCCTTCGTACGCAGTGAGGATCCCGCGCTCCTGGCCCAGGTTCTCGCCTCCCCCGTGGCCGCGACCCTGGCACTGCGCGGAATCGCGCCGACAGTCGCGATATCCCAGGCGCCGCTGGGCGAACTGTTCGACGAGTTGCGCACGGCCGGGTTCGCCCCGGCCGGTGAAGACGCCTCCGGCGCGATAGTCGACCTCCGGCAGCGCGGGGCGCGGATCAATGTGCGCCCACACGCTCGCCAGCCGTACCGCCCCTCCCCGCCGACCAGGGAACAGCTCGAACTCCTGGTCACCGAACTGCGGGCGAGTGAACGCGCCGCCGGCGCGGCCTCCGGTCAGGCAGTCCGCAGCGACGGGAGCCGCACCACCACGGCCGCCGCACTGGCCCTCCTGCAACTCGCCGCGCGGGTGCGCCGGCAGGTGCATATCGGCTACGTCGACGCCAAAGGTACGGCGATCCAGCGCGTGGTCGAACCCGTACGGGTCGGCAATGGGCAGCTCGAGGCACTGGACCCGGTGACCGGAACCGTCCGGCAGTTCACCTTGCACCGGATCTCGTCGGTCGCGTTACTGGAGTAATCCCGGCCGGGCCGACTACCGGTTCACTCAGCCCCGCAAGTTTCCGGGATAGAGATACTGGTCGGGCGGCGCGGAGGTGCCGTGCAACCAGGAATCGAAGAACCCCGTCAGATCGACCGGTGATTTCGACTGGATGAAGGCACGGAATTCCGGCATCGAGGCGTGCCCATAGGCGTGCGCGGCCATGAATTCGCGGAGTGCGTCGAAGAACACCCTGTCCCCCAGCTGTTTACGCAGGGCGTGCAAGAAAAGCGGGCCGCGGTAATACACCGAGGTGAACATCTTCTCCGGGCCAGGATCCTGCAGTGGCACCTTCCAGAATGCGGGTTTCTCCATGGCCTTACGAATCGTATCCCGGTATTCGGCGTCCACATCGACGCCTTCCATCCGTTCCGGCCACAGGTAGTCGGCGGTATAGCTGGCGAGGCATTCGTTCAGGCAGATATCCGACCAGCTGTACACCGAAACCGAATCACCCCACCACTGGTGGGCCACCTCGTGCACCACCGTGTTCAGATCCGCCCACGAGGCATAGGTGGGCCGGGTCTGCGTTTCCAAGGAGAACGGCAGCGGCGCGGACAGGTAGATACCACCGCCCGTATCGAAAGGATAGGGACCGTAGAGATTTTCGATGAAATCGAGAACTTCGGGCAACCGCTGCTCATGTTCCCGGAGTTCCTCGGCGCCGGGTGCGAACGCGCTCACCAGCGGAGTACCGTCGGCGCGGCGTTGCTCCAGGAATTCGAAACGGTCGATGGCGACGGTGGTCAGGTAGCCGATCACCGGACGGCGCTGTTCCCAGCTGACCGTCCGGAACCCGTCACGCACCTCGTCGCGCGCCCGGGTGCCCCCGGAGACGACCTCCCATTCCGCGGGCACGGTCGCGTGCAGGGTGAAGGTGGCCTTGTCCCGGGGAGAGTCGTTGAGCGGGTACCAGGTCGCGGCCGAATGCGGTTGTCCCGCGGCGAAAGCACCGCCCGTCGGCGCGTAGGTCCAGCCTTCGCCGCCGGTATCGGCGGCAACGCCCGCGTATTCGACTGTGACAGTGAAGGGCAGACCGGGCAGCAGCGGCAGCGCCGGCGTGACGACCAGCTCGTGCGGTTCCCGCCAGGCGAATCCAGCGGGCATATTGTTCACCCGGACCGCGCTCACCGGCGGCCCCGTGAAGTCGAGATCGAAGGCGGTGAGCGGCTGGGTGGCATTGGCATCGATCCGTGTCGACCCGGTGAGATTGTGGCCGGCCGGATCGTAACCCAGGGTCACCTCGTAGTGCTGCACGTCGTAACCGCCGTTCCCGTCCTGCGGGAAGTAGGGGTCTCCCAGCCCGTCCGCGCCGGCCAGCGGGCCGGGCGGCGCCTGCGCCGCCGCCGGTACCAGGGACAGACTCGACAGCACCACCACCCCCGCGATCAGCCAGTGGGCGAGCCTCATACGTTTCCACCTTCCGCGGTCGGCGTGCGATCACTGCGATAACCCCGGACGACGACGTTAGTCGTATTCCCTGCCCGATGGGCGCACCGGAACATCCGGCGCGCGGCGGCTTCCCGTGATCACCGCCGGCCGCCGCGGCGCGAGTCAGGCGCCGAGCCCCTCCGGAAGCTGACCCGGATCCAGCAGCAGTCGCCTGGTGGCACTGCGCTGCACGCGATCCGCCAGCGCGAGATTATCGGTGAGCAGGCGCCATTCGATCTCGGTAACAACCGCGCGGGCGCACTCGATCACGGCGATATCCGCTGTCCCCCAGGCGATCGGCATGACATCGACCGGCAGCCAGCGTTCCGCGGTCACAGGTGCCGTCGAATCGCCGCGAACCGCGATCGCCGGCACCCGTTCCCCCTCGGCGACGCGATGCGCGGGCAGCCCCCGGACGTTCTTTGTCACCAGCGCGTACCGGGATTCACCGGTATCCCGGCGGGCCACATTGACCAGCGCGAGCAGCACCGCGCCGCGAGGATGGATCCGGGAGACGACCGCCGGTACGAGTTCTCCCTCCGCGTAGAGCCGGGCGATACCGGCGCGGCGCGGGGCCCACAGCGCCACCCACATCGCGGTCGCGGCGCCCAGGGCACAGGCCAGGGCCAACGGATAGGACCAGGCCCGGCTCAACCACACCAGATAGGCGGTGGCGCCGGCGCCGAGCAGCACCGCGACCACCGCGGCCAGCCGCAACCGGCGGCGTCCGGCGACTACTTCGTTGACCGCGTGAGCATGCCGGCGGTCCACCACGAATTCGAAGCGTCGCACGTCGCCATTCCTTACGCAGTCGGTCGAACTCCGGTGCCGCTATTGGTCACTCGCCCCGAACGCGGGACCCAGCAGATCATCGGCATCGGTTATCCGATAGGCATATCCCTGTTCCGCGAGAAAACGTTGCCGATGCGCGGCATAATCCGCATCGAGAGTGTCGCGGGCCACCACGGAATAGAAATGGGCCTGACCACCGTCCTGTTTGGGCCGCAGCAGCCGGCCGAGTCGCTGGGCTTCCTCTTGCCGGGAGCCGAAAGTTCCCGAAACCTGTACCGCAACCGATGCTTCCGGCAGGTCGATGGAGAAGTTCGCCACCTTACTGACGACGAGTACCGGCACTTCCCCACGCCGGAACGCGTCGAACAGCGCTTCCCGCTCCTTGTTCTTCGTGGAGCCCTGAATAATCGGTGCGTCCAGCGCGGCGCCGAGTTCGTCCAGCTGATCCAGGTAGGCACCGATCACCAGAGTCGGCGCGTCGCGATGCCGGTCGAGAATGGATTTCACCACCGCGATCTTGGTATGCGCGGTGGAGCACAGTTTGTAGCGCTCTTCCGGTTCGGCGGTGGCATACGACATCCGCTCGGCATCGGTGAGCGTCACCCGGACCTCGATACATTCGGCCGGCGCGATCCAGCCCTGGGCCTCGATATCCTTCCACGGCGCGTCGTAGCGTTTGGGCCCGATCAGCGAGAACACATCGCCTTCGCGGCCGTCCTCACGGACCAGCGTCGCGGTGAGGCCGAGGCGGCGCCGCGACTGCAGATCCGCCGTCATCCGGAAGACCGGGGCGGGCAGCAGATGCACCTCGTCGTAGATCACCAGACCCCAGTCGCGGCTGTCGAACAGTTCGAGGTGTTTGTACTCGCCCTTCGATTTCCGGGTTAT
Source organism: Nocardia sp. NPDC019395 (assembly GCF_040632335.1). Lineage (NCBI taxonomy): Bacteria > Bacillati > Actinomycetota > Actinomycetes > Mycobacteriales > Nocardiaceae > Nocardia > Nocardia sp. NPDC019395. Next base: position 3,456 of record NZ_JBEYBT010000030.1, on the reverse strand, counting down.
CACCTGGTAGGTGGCGATCGTGACCGGCCGGATCTCCTTGCGTTCGCCGGAGTATTCGCCGATCTCGTCCTCCGTGAGCGAAGTCCGCGCGAGCAGTTCGCGCCGCCACTGCCGGCCGGCGACGGTATTGGTCACCAGGATCAGGGTGGTGGCCTTGGCCCGGGCCATGGCGGCCGCGCCGACCATCGTCTTACCCGCTCCGCAGGGCAATACCACCACCCCGGACCCGCCGGCCCAGAACGAATCGGCCGCCATCTCCTGGTAGTCGCGCAACTGCCAGCTCGTGCCGTGGCCGTGATAGTCCAGATCGATGGGGTGCGCCTCGCCGTCGACGTAACCGGCCAGGTCCTCCGCGGGCCATCCGATCTTCAGCAGCTGCTGTTTGATATGCCCGCGTTCGGCCGCATGCACGACCACGGTGTCGTCGTCGAGACGCTCACCGAGCATCGGAGCGATCTTCTTGTGCCGGAGCACCTCCGCGAGGACCGCCGGATCCAGACTGACCAGGGTCAGACCGTGCGCCGGATGTTTGACCAGCTGTAACCGCCCGTATCGGGCCATCGTATCGACGATATCGACCAGCAGCGGCTGCGGGACCGGGTACCGAGAATGGCTGACCAGCGCATCCACCACCTGCTCGGCGTCGTGTCCCGCGGCCCGCGCGTTCCACAGCGCCAGCGGGGTGACGCGGTAGGTGTGCACATGCTCGGGCGCCCGCTCCAGCTCGGCGAACGGGGCGATCGCCTGCCGTGCCACGTCCGCGAGCTCGTGATCGACCTCCAGCAGCAGTGTTTTATCGCTCTGTACGATCAGTGGCCCGTCCGCCACGGGACACCTCCTCACCTCGACTTCTGCCCATTGTCCCCGAAGCCACCGACAACGCCGGTGAGACGTCGCGGACAGTCCTGCGGGATACCGGGCCCGGCCCACCCGGCCAGTAGGTACCAACTGGACCGAGACACCGCCGCCGGGTACCTCCAGTATCGGAGGCATGATCGAAACCTCGGCCGCGGCCGGTGTCGCGGTGGCGGCGCTCGGACTGGTCCTCACTCCCGGCCCGAACATGATGTACCTGGTCTCGCGCACGATATCGCAGGGCCGGCGCGCCGGTTTGATATCGCTGGCCGGCGTCGCCGCCGGTTTCGGGGTGTACCTGACCGCCGCCGCGACCGGGATAACCGCGGTGTTCTCGCTGGTCCCCGAGCTGTACACCGCGCTGAAGCTGGCCGGGGCGGGCTACCTGCTCTGGCTCGCCTGGCAGACTCTCCGGCCGGGCGCGGTATCGGTGTTCGCACCCGAGACCCTGCCCCGGGATCCGGCCGGCCGGCTGTTCGGCATGGGACTCGTGACCAATCTGCTCAACCCGAAGATCGCCGTGATGTACCTGGCTCTGATCCCCCAGTTCGTCGTACCCGGGGCCGGTCCGGTGTGGTCGCAGAGCCTATGCCTGGGCGCGGTACAGATCACGGTCGCGCTGGCGGTGAACGCACTGATCGTATGCACTGCGGGTACGGTGAGCCGATTCCTGGCGGGGCGCCGGCTGTGGCTCCGGATACAACGGCTGCTGATGGGGACGGTACTGGGCACCATGGCGGCGCTCCTGCTCACCGATCGAACCAGGCCGGCGCCCGCCTGAACCGTCCGGCGACCCGGTGTTCACCCGCGAGCAGGTATCCGATTCACCCGAGTGTCAGTCTGTTCTGATCCCGCTCAACTTGGCCGGGTTGGCGATATCGTAGGCACCGCGGATCAGGCCGTCCACCACGGTGAAACCCATTACCCGCGAAGGGAACCCCGGATACACCCCATCACCCGGGCGCGCCTTGAACAAGGCCCCGAGCTGACCGTTGACTCGGACGAACTCCACCCCGTCCGCCATGAAATCCTCCCCCGGCCGGTCGAGCCCGTAGCGGCGGATGAGCCCGAGGAACAGGCGGGATACCTTATCCGGGCCGAAGATCACATTATGCGCGGTCGGCGTGGTTCCGCCGGAATCGCCGATCATCACCGCATCCGGATGCAGTACGGCAGCCACCGCCTGCGCGTCACCGGTCGCGATCGCCACCAGAAGTTGCTGAACCGCCACCTCGTGCTCACTGTCTGCCACGGGCTGCGGCGTCTGCTCCCGCACCGCCCTCCGTGCCCGAGCGGCCAGCTGCCGCGCCGCCTCCGCGGTGATATCCAGGATGGTGGCGATCTCGCCGTAGGGCACCTCCAGCCCCTCGTGCAGGACGAACGCAACGCGTTGTGGCGGGGTCAGCTGATCCAGCACCACCAGCGCCGCCAGCCGGAATTCCTGCCGCAAAACCACTGCGGCCAGCGGATCCGAACCACCCGCGCCGGCCAGCGGGGTCACCACCGGCTCCGGAAGCCACTGCCCCACATAACTTTCCCGCCGCACCGCGGCGCTACGCAGCCGATCCAGGCACAACCGGGAGACCACCGTGGTCAGCCAGGCCCGCAGATCCTCGATCTCCGATTGCGCGGCCCCGGCCAGACGCAGCCAGCTCTCCTGTACCGCATCCTCGGCATCGGCCACACTGCCGGTCATCCGGTAGGCCACCGCCAGCAGATGCCCACGATGGGATTCGAACTGATCGGCGAGAAGCGCGGCTACCATCGCCCGGATTCTACGGCGCGCCACCCGGCCCGGTTGCGCCGGACCTGGAAAAACGGCTGGCCGGAACACAAGCGGCGATGCGACCATCGAGCGGGTGGAGGAACAGACACTGACCGACGGCACCGTCTGGCTGAGCCGGCCGACAGAGGCTGATATCGATGCGATTGTCGAAAGCTGTCAGGACCCGGCGATCGCCGAATGGGTGACCGTCCCGTCCCCGTACGGCCGCGCGGACGCGGAAGATTTTCTCGGCACTGCCGTCGCGGACGGCTGGGCCGGGCGCAGTCCGACCTGGGGGATCCGTACGGCAGAACGAGGACGCCTGATCGGGACAGTGGGCCTGGGCACGCGACCACGTGACGAAACGGCTGCCGAGATCGGATTTTGGCTGGCTCCTGAGTACCGTAAACAAGGAATTATCTCCCGGGCGGTCGGGCTGACCTGTGGATTCGGGTTCGATCCCGCGGAGATGGGGCTTATCCGCATCACCTGGCGGGCATTCGTCGGCAACCACGCGTCGGCGGCGGTCGCCCGTAAACACGGGTTCCGTTACGAGGGGCTGGCGCGGCTCGGGAGTGTGCATCGTGGGATCCGGCGCGACCACTGGGTCGCGGGTCGGCTGAACACCGACCCGGACGGTCCGGCGGATGGGTGGCCGGTGGGGGTTTAGGTGGTTCGCGGGCCGCGGGCCGCGGGGCGGGGGTAGGCGCGCGCCTCGCAGAGTTGGGTGAGCCTACCGATGAGGTTCTGTGTTTTTGGCGCCGCCTGCGGCGTCGCGGGTTCGGGGCCCCCTTGGTCTCGTTCTTCACTCCCGGCGCTCAGTCGCTGCGCTCCTT
>NZ_JBEYBT010000029.1:0-36145 GCF_040632335.1 Nocardia sp. NPDC019395 | reverse complement strand
GGTTCGGGGCCCGTCTCGTTCTGGAGCGACCAGAGCGAAGGAGCGCAGCGACTGAGCGCCGGGAGTGAAGAACGAGACCAAGGGGGCCCCGAACCACGCGACGCCGCAGGCGGCGCCAAAAGATACAGAACCTTCACGGACAGTCAACCTCGCCCCCGCAAACCTGTATCCGTCCGCATACACCCCCACCCCATTTCCCCGCATGCGGCGATCAGCCTGCGTAGTTCGGCCCCCCGCCGACCCGGCGCAAAACTTACCGTCGGCGGATGGTCCGCTGCATACCCCGCATCTTGGCGTTCGTCGGCATCGGCCCCTTCGGCATCGCCGGCCCCCCGCGCGCGCTCAGGGCGCTGAGCCGGCCCTCGATCTGGTCCATTCGTTTGGTGTCGATATTGCGAGGCAGTTTGGTCAGGTAGCGCTGCAGTTGTTTGAGCGGAACCTGCCCCTCGTCGTTACCGATCACCACGTCGTAGATGGGAGTATCACCCACCAGCCGGGCCGTGCGCTTCTTCTCCTGGGCGAGCAGCGACCGCACCCGCTGCGGCGAACCCTCCGCCACGAAGATCACGCCGGGCAGCCCGATGACCCGGTGCACCGCGTCGAGTTGGGTGGTGGCGGCGATACCGTTGCTGACCCGCCATTTGCCCTGCAGATTGTCCAGCACCCAGGCCGCCGCGCCGGCCTGTCCCTCGGCTTTGCCGTAGACAGTCTTCTGCACGCGCCGGCCGAAGATGATGAAGGCCAGCAGCACACCCAGCAGCAGGCCCAGCGGCAGCAGGAACCACTGCACATCGAAGATGAACCCGATCCCGAACAGCACCAGCGTGGTGACGAGCACCGTGCCGATCAGCAGCGGCAGCAGCAGTTTGTCTTCTTTGCGCTGCATCTGGAACGCCTGCCAGATCTGCTGACGACGTTCCTTCGACTGCTGTTTGCGCGCTGCTTTCGCCGCGGCCTTGGCCTCTTTGTCGGGCTTGCCTGCTGCCATGACTCCCAGAATAATGCCCGCGTCCCAGCCGTCCCGCCACGGGACGGGCAACCCGTCGGAGCCGGGCACCGACTACCTCCGCGGCGCACCACGGATCCCGGTCGGCGATGGCCCGCGTCTCGTGGGGTGTCCGGACTGCCGGAATTGCGGAAGCGAGGACAATACAGGGATGTCCACCAACGTCGAGTCCCGTCCGTCGCCCGGTGACCCGGTCGACGATGCCACCGCGGAACGGCTCGCGGTCGCGCTGCGCTGTGTCACCGTATCGCGGGAGGAGACGGACACGACCGATCCGGACAGCTCGCTCGACGCGGAGTTCAACCGACTCGGCGCGCACCTGGAACAGTCCTTCCCGCGGGTGCACGCGGAACTCGAGCTGGAGAAATTCGGCCACAGCAGGCTCTACACCTGGCGCGGCACCGACGACACCCGGACCGCGGCCGTACTGCTCGCGCATCAGGATGTGGTGCCCGCGGAGGACCTCGCGGGCTGGACCCATCCCCCTTTCGCAGGTGTGGTCGACCAGGAGTTCATCTGGGGTCGCGGCGCGATCGACGATAAGAGCCGGGTGCTGGCGATCCTGGAAGCAGCCGAATCCGCGCTGGCCGCCGGGCTGCGGCCGCGGCATACCGTCTACCTGGCCTTCGGCCATGACGAAGAGGTGTTCGGCGATGCGGGTGCGGTGCGGATGGCCGCCCGGTTACGCGAGCGCGGCGTCCGGGCGGAGCTGCTGCTCGACGAGGGCGGGGTGATCACCGACGGGATCGTCGACGATGTACGGGTGCCGGTGGCCACGATCATGCTGGGTGAGAAGGGTTACGCCACCGTCCGGTTGTCGGTATCGGAAACCGGCGGCCATTCGTCCATGCCGGGGCGGCAGACCGCGATCGGGCGGCTGGCCCGTGCGGTGAGCCGTATCCAGGACCATCCGATGCCGTTGCGGGTGACGCCGGTGGTCACCGATATGCTGGCCCGCCTGCGTCCGTATCTGCCCGCCACCAAACGCCGGCTGCTCGGTTTCGCCGGGGCGGCGGCGCCGGTGGTCGCCCGGATCATGGCCGCGACCCCGCAGACCGAGGCGCTGGTGCGCACCACCACCGCACCGACGGTGATCCGGGGCGGGGTGAAACCGAACGTTCTGCCGCAGCAGGCCGAGGCCCTGGTCAATTTCCGGATCCTGCCCGGGGATTCGGTGGATTCGGTGCTGGCGCACTGCCGCCGGACGGTGCGCGACAGCCGGGTGCGGATCGAGCTGGTGGGTATGTCCACCGAACCCTCAACCGGTACGCGCCCGGGGCCGCTGTTCGACATGATCGCCGATATCACCCGCCAGGTGGCGCCGGAGGTGGCCGTGACCACCGGCCTGGTGCCGGGCGCCACCGATTCCCGCCACTACGACGATCTGGCCGGGACCCGGTGCAATTTCGCGCCGATCCGGCTCACCGCGGCGGATCTGGAACGGATCCACGGAAACGACGAGCGCCTGTCCCGGGTGAACTACGCTCGGCTGATCGAGTTCAACCGGCGCCTGTTCACCGCGCTCGCCGAACCGGAGCAGACCGGAACGGGGCGGGGTCGTTGATCAGCCGGGGGGCTTCAGGAGCCGAGATGATGCGATACCTCCGCCGGCGCTTCGGCGGCCTCCGCGGACCACATATACCGGCTTCGAGGGATAACCGGTGATGCGATATCCGCTCCGCCGCGGTCCTCGCGGACCGCATGCATCCCCTGTGAGGAAGGGCCTATGACCGGCAACCAGGAAATACACACGCAGCGCGGGGAATTCGAGCACGCGGGTACGAAGCTCGCCCGGATGTCCTGGGTCCCGGCGGTTCCGGTGAGCGCGGTGATCGTGCTCGTGCACGGGGTCGCCGAACATGCGGGGCGGTACGAGTACGTCGGTCATACGCTGGCCGCCGCCGGTTTCACGGTCCACGCGCTCGATCATGTGGGGCACGGGAGGTCGGGGCGGATCGGCGCGCGGGCGAATCTCGGCTCGATCGATAATGCCGCGGACAATGTGGAGGCCCTGCTCGACCTCGCCCGCACCGAACACCCCGGGGTGCCCGCGTTCGTGATCGGCCATTCCATGGGCGCGCTGATCACCCTGTACCTGGCCACGCGCGCGCCGCTGGACGTCGCCGGTGTGGTGGTCTCGGCACCCCCACTGATCATCGATGCCGGGAATCCGGCGCAGCGACTGCTGGCACCTGTGCTCACCCGTCTGGCGCCGAACCTCGGTGTGCTGCAACTCGATTCGTCACAGATCAGTCGCGACCCGGCAGTGGTCACCGCCTATGACGACGATCCGCTGGTGTTCCGCGGGAAATTGCCCGCCCGCACGGCCACCGAGATCCTCACCGCGGCCGGGCAGGTACTCGACCGGCTGCCGCGGTTGCGCGTGCCCACGCTGGTACTGCACGGTACCGCCGACGCCATCGCGGCACCGGCGAGTACCGACCGGATCGAACAGCGTGCCGGGACCACCGATCTCACGGTCCGCCGGTACGAGGGGCTCTATCACGAGGTGTTCAACGAACCCGAGCGCGACGAGGTACTCGCCGACGTCATCGCCTGGCTCGAGGCGCGACTTCCGGTGGCCGGGGAACAGTGACAGGACCGGCCGTGAGCACGCTTCACCGCACCGGGCCGCGCGTCGACTGAACATCGAACAGTGCCGGAGGAGGGACTGTGTACGTCGAAGAATTCGGCTCACCCGGCACGCTGACCGCGGAAGCCGCCGAGGAACTGGCCGCGGGCGCCACCGGCTACACCGGCCGGATCACGGTCGCGGCCAACGAGCATGTGGTGAACCTGCCCGTACTGCCCTGGTGCTGGGCGGAACTGGGTATCGGGCCCGGTACCCGGGTAACCGTCACCGCCGACGGCGGCCACCGCCCACCCGATCTCGAAGACCGGCGGGCGCTCGACGTCCTGGTCGCCCGTTTCCGCGCATTGACCGGCACCTGACGGCACAGTCGATCCGCGGACCGCACGGCGGCGGTCGCCTAGACGCCGAACACCCGTTCCACCACCGCGCGCGCCCGCCGGGTGACCCGCAGGTAGTTGTCCAGGAACTCACCACCGTCGTCGCTGGGCCAGCCCGCAACCCGGGCGACCGCCGACAACGTACGCCCGGGGCCGGGCAGCTGATCGGTGGGTTTACCACGGACCAGGACCAGCGCGTTACGTGCCGCGGTGGCGGCGAGCCAGGACTGGCGCAGCAGTTCGGTGTCCTCGGCATCGAGCAATTCCGTGCGCTGGATGACATCGAGCGATTGCAGGGTCGAGGTGTTGTGCAGCGCCTCCACCTCGTGCGCGTGCCGCAATTGCAGCAGTTGCACGGTCCATTCGATATCGGCCAGCCCGCCGCGACCCAGCTTGGTATGAGTGGCGGGATCGGCGCCGCGGGGCAGCCGTTCGGAATCCACCCGGGCCTTGATCCGGCGGATTTCCCGCACCGCCTCGGCCGAGACGCCGCCGGACGGGTAACGCACCGGGTCGATGGTATGCAGGAACCGCAGGCCCAGCGCCTCGTCACCGGCGACCTGGTGCGCCCGCAGCAGGGCCTGGACCTCCCACGGCTGAGCCCATTGCCGGTAGTAGGCGTCGTAGGCGGCGAGGGTCCGCACGAGCGCACCGCTGCGGCCCTCGGGGCGTAATCCGGCGTCGACCTGCAGCGGCGGGTCGGTGCTGGGCGCACCGAGGAGTTTCTGCACCCGCTCGGCGATACTGTTCGCCCATTTCACCGCGACGTGTTCGTCCTCGCCCGGCCGGGGATCGCAGACGAACAGCACATCGGCGTCCGAGCCGTATCCCAGTTCCATCCCGCCCAGCCGGCCCATGCCGATCACCGCGAAATCCGCGGGCGCGGGCGCGCCCCGTTCGGCGGCACTGGCCCGGATAACAGCCCGCAGCGCGGCCTCGAGCACCGTCACCCACACCGATGACAGCGCCTCACAGACCCGCGGAACATCGAGCAGCCCCAGCAGATCCGCCGAGGCCACCCGGGCCAGTTCGTGCCGGCGCAGCGAACGCGCGGTGGCCACGGCACGTTTCGGGTCCTCATAGCGGTCGGCGGCGGTGAGGATCCCGCCCGCGACATCCGTGGTCTTCGGGCGTAACAGCAGCGGGCCCTCGGGTCCGTCGGCGAACATCCGGATGGTCTCGGGGGCGTTGATCAGCAGATCGGGCAGATACGCCGAGGAACCCAGCACCATCATCAGCCGCTGCCCCACCGCGCCCTCGTCGCGCAGTACCCGCAGATACCAGTCCTGATCGATCAGCCCTTCCGACACCCGCCGGTAGGCGAGCAGGCCCGCATCGGGGTCGGGGGTGTCGCCGAGCCAGGCCAGCAGTGTCGGCAGCAGCAGCGCCTGGATTCTGCCCTTCCGCGACACTCCGCTGGTGAGTGACCTCAGATGCCCCAGCGCGTGCTCGGGATCGGCGTAACCGAGCGCGGCGAGCTGGCGGACGGCGGCATCGGGCCCGAGCCGCAATGCCTCGGAATCGATACTGGCCACCGATTCCAGCAGCGGGCGGTAGAAGAGTTTGGTGTGCAGGCGCCGGATCCGGCTGGTGTGCCGGCGCAGATCCACCCGCAGCACTCCGGCGGCATCCCGTTTACCGTCGGGCCGGATATGCGCGGCCCGCGCCAGCCAGCGGATTCCCTCTTCGTCGTCGGCTGCCGGCAGGGTGTGGGTGCGTTTGAGCCGCCTCAGTTGCAGCCGGTGTTCGAGCAGACGCAGGAATTCGTAGGAGGCAGTCAGATTGGCGGCGTCCTCACGCCCCACATACCCGCGTGCGGATAGCGCGGCGAGCGCTTCCACGGTCCCCTGCACATGGAGCGCGGGGTCGACCCGGCCGTGGACGAGCTGCAGCAGCTGCACCGCGAACTCCACATCGCGCAGGCTGCCACTACCCAGTTTCAGCTCCCGCTCGCGCAGTTCCTCGGGAACCAGATCCTCCACCCGGCGCCGCATCGCCTGGACGTCGGGAACGAAATCCGGGCGTTCGGAGGCGGTCCACACCATTTCATCGGTCGCGGCGCGGTACTGCTCCCCCAGTTCCAGATCGCCGGTCATCGGACGTGCTTTCAGCAGCGCCTGGAATTCCCAGGTACGCGCCCAGCGCTGGTAGTAGGCCAGATGCGATTCGAGGGTGCGCACCAGCGCGCCGGCTTTTCCCTCGGGACGTAGCGCGGCATCCACCTCGAAGAACGCCGAACTGCCTACCGTCATCATCTCGGCGGCCAGACGGGTGGCGGTGGCGTCGGCGGGTTCGGCGACGAACACGATATCGACATCGCTGACGTAGTTGAGTTCGCACGCGCCGCTCTTACCCATCGCGATCACGGCCAGCCGGGCCGGACACGGTTCGTCGCGGCATACCCGCGCCACCGCGACCGACAGGGCGGTGGTGAGCGCGGCATCGGCGAGGGCCGTCAATTGCCGGCCTACCACCTCGTACGGGATGACCGGTTCGTTCTCCACGGTCGCGGCCAGGTCGACGGCGGCCAGCAGCATGAGCTGGTCGCGATAGCGTTTCCGCAGATCGGCCACCACTTCGGGCCCGGATTCGGCGGCCCGGAAGAGCATCGGACCGGCATTCGGCCCGGTCTCGGGTTCGGCGCCCACCACCGCGAGTAGGTCGGCGATCAACTCCTCGCGGGTGGGCAGTTCGGCCCGGCGCAACAACGTCCAAGCCCGCGGGTCGGCCACCAGGTGGTCACCGAACGCCGTCGAGGACCCGAGAAGCGCGAACAGCCGGCCGCGCAGCATTGTCTCGTTGCGGATCGCCGAATCGAGGGCGTCCCAATCGCTTTCGAGCGATTCCTGGATCCGGATCAGGGTGCTGAGCGCGAGATCGGCGTCCGGCGCACGCGAGAGCGACCACAGCACCGGGATACTCTCGACGTTGTCCCAGCCGAGGGTTTTCAGTGATTCTGCGGCCGTCGGCTCGAGCAATCCGAGCCGACCGGCCCCGGGGACGGCGGACCGGGCGGACGGGGGGCGGACCATGAGCCCAAGTTACCCACTCCGCGCCCGGATGTGCGCCGTACCCCCGCGGGTCAGAGGCCGAGGTACTCGCGCAGTTCGAACGGCGTCACCTGAGCCCGGTAGTCCGCCCACTCCCGGCGCTTGTTGCGCAGGAAGAAGTCGAAGACATGCTCGCCGAGCGTTTCGGCGACCAGTTCCGAGCGTTCCATCGCGTGCAGCGCCTCGTCCAGGGTGCCGGGCAGTTCCTTGAAGCCCATGGCGCGCCGTTCAGCGGCGGTCAGCGCCCAGACATCGTCCTCGGCCTCCGGCGGCAGCGTGTACCCCTTCTCGACACCGCGCAGGCCGGCGGCCAGCAGTACCGCGAAGGTCAGGTACGGGTTGCAGGCGGAATCAGGGCTACGGATCTCGACGCGCCGCGACGACGATTTGTTCGGGGTGTACATGGGCACCCGGACCAGCGCCGACCGGTTGGACCGGCCCCAGGAAGCCGCGGTCGGCGCTTCGCCACCGTGGATGAGTCGCTTGTAGGAGTTCACCCACTGGTTGGTGACCGCGCTGATCTCATGCGCGTGTTCCAGGATGCCGGCGATGAAGGCGCGCGCGGTCGCGGAGAGGTTGTTCGGATCGTCCGGATCGGAGAACGCGTTCGCCTCGCCCTCGAACAGGCTCATATGCGTATGCATGGCCGAGCCCGGGTACTGCGAGAACGGCTTGGGCATGAAGGTCGCGCGCACGCCCTCGTCGATGGCGACTTCCTTGATCAGGTACCGGAAGGTCATCACGTTATCGGCCATCGACAGCGCGTCCGCGTACCGCAGGTCGATCTCCTGCTGGCCGGGCGCGCCCTCGTGATGGCTGAACTCCACCGAGATACCCATCGATTCGAGGGCATCGATGGCGTGGCGCCGGAAGTTCGGCGCGGAATCGTGCACGGCCTGGTCGAAGAACCCACCGTTGTCGGCGGGGACCGGGGGGACACCGTCGGCCTGGTTCTTCAGCAGGAAGAACTCGATCTCCGGGTGCACATAGCAGGTGAACCCGACGTCACCGGCCTTGTTGAGCTGACGCCGCAGGACGTGGCGCGGATCGGCCCACGACGGCGAACCGTCGGGCATGGTGATATCGCAGAACATCCGGGCGGAATGCTGGTGTCCCTTGCTGGAGGCCCACGGCAGCACCTGGAAGGTGGACGGATCGGGCCGGGCTACCATATCGGCCTCGGAGATCCGCGCGAAACCTTCGATGGCCGAACCGTCGAAGCCGATGCCCTCTTCGAACGCCCCCTCGAGCTCGGCGGGCGCGATGGCGACGGACTTGAGATAGCCCAGCACGTCGGTGAACCAGAGACGCACGAAGCGGATGTCCCGCTCTTCGAGCGTCCGCAGCACGAATTCCTTCTGGCGATCCATGACCGCGAGAGTAGGCACCCGGCGTTAAATCCGTGTTACATGACGTTCTGTGCTGTGTGTCGGATCAACAGCGCAGGCCCTCGGGCGGAGATTTCAGGTCGACCAGATAGCTGACCACGGCATCGTCGACGCAGGCCGCGCCCCCGTTGAAAACGACCGTATGACTATCGCCCTCATGCGTGATCAGCGCGGCATCGAGCTGGCCGGCCAGGTCGACACCCGCCTGATAGGGCGTGGCCGGATCGCCCGTGGTGGACACCACCACGGTCTCCGGCAGGCCCGGCGCGGAGATCTCGTGCGGTTGGCTGGTGTTCGGTACCGGCCACCCCGCGCACAACTCCAGAGGTGCCGCGCCGGTACCGCGCCCGTCGTCCAGGAAGGGAGCCGCCGCGCGGTATTCGGCGTCCTGGCGGCCGGCCACCGCCCGGTCGGTGACCCGCGGATCGTCCACACAGCGGATCGCGTTGAAGGAATCGGTGAGATTGCTGTAGCTGCCGTCGTCGCGGCGGCCGTTGTACAGATCGGCGAGCTGCAGCAGCGTATCGCCGCGACCCTGGGCGAGTTCGGTCAGCCCGACGGTGAGGACCGGCCAGAAATCGGCACCGTAGAGGGTCTGCTGAACGCCGGTGATCGCATCGTCGTAGCTGAGCCCGCGGGGGTCGGTGGTGGCCGCCGGTTTATCCCACAGCGGGTCCACCAGGGCCCGGAAACGCGGGATCACCTGGGCGGGGTCGGTACCCAGCGGGCAGTCCGGCGCACGTACACAGTCCGCGGCGTAGGCGTCGAAGGCCTGCTGGAACCCGGCGGCCTGGCGCAGCGATTCGTCGACCGGGTCCTGGGCCGGATCGATGGCGCCGTCGAGCACCATCGCGCGCACATTCCCGGGAAACCTCTCCGCGTACGCCGCGCCGAGCCGGGTTCCATAGGAATAGCCGAGGTAGTTGAGCTTCGGATCGCCGAGCACCGCCCGGATGATGTCCATATCCTGGACGACCTCCCGCGTCCCGATATGCGCGAGCAGGTCGGGCCCCGTCCGTTCCATACACCGGTCGGCGTATTCACGGTTCTCGGTTTCGTCGGCGGCGATCCCCTCGGGTGTGTTCGGCTCCGGGTTCTCGGCCCGTTCGGCATCGGCTTCCGGCGGGGTCAGGCAGGCCACGGCGGGGGTGGACGCGCCGACACCGCGCGGATCGAAGCCCACCCGGTCGAATCGCTCCGCCACGGGGGTGCCACCGCCGATCGACACCGTGGAAAGCCCCGACATCCCCGGCCCGCCGGGATTGAGCAGTAGCGACCCGATCGGCGCGCCGGTGGCCCGCAGCCTCGACAGGGCCAGTTGCGCGGTCGGGCCGCCGGGGTCGGCGTAGTCGACCGGCACCTCGATGCGCGCGCACTGCGCGGCGGGCGGTAACCCTTCCCCCGGCTCCGTGTAGCCGGCGCAGGACCCCCATTCCGGGGCCTGGTTATAGAACCGGCTCAGTTCCGCGGGGACCGGCGCCGGCGCCGCGGCGGGGTCGCCTCCGTCGTCCGCGCATCCCGCAACGCAGACCACCACTACCGCCAGCACACCCGCCAGCACTCCGCACCCACTCCGCACCGCCGCCATGCTAGCGCTACCAGGCCCGACCCCCGGGGATGTGACCAACCGCACCAGGTCGCGGGCTTAGTTCCGGTTCGGGCGCGGGTGCACACTGGAAGGCGTCAACCGAACCCGGGGACCCGGCCAGGGCCTCGAGGAGACGAAAGGGACGATGATGTCCGAATCATCAGCCATGTCCGATTCCACTACGGAAACCCCCGCCTACGGAGCCACCGGTTCCGCGAAACCGGCCCGGCGGCCGACCCGCGTCCAGCATCTACAGCAGATGAAGGCGACGGGCGAACGCTGGGCCATGCTCACCGCCTACGACTACTCCACCGCGCGCCTCTTCGAGGAGGCGGGCATTCCGGTTCTGCTGATCGGCGATTCGGCCGCGAACGTGGTCTACGGGTACGACACCACCGTGCCGATCACCGTCGACGAGCTGATTCCGCTGGTCCGCGGCGTGGTGCGCGGCGCCCCGCACGCCCTGGTGGTGGCGGATCTGCCGTTCGGCACCTATGAGAGCTCCCCCGAACAGGCCCTCGCGACCGCCACCCGCTTCATGAAGGAAGGCGGCGCGCACGCGGTGAAGCTGGAGGGCGGCGAACGCGTCGCCGACCAGATCGCGCTGCTCACCGCCGCCGGTATCCCGGTGATGGCGCATATCGGGTTCACCCCGCAGAGCGTCAACACCCTCGGCGGGTTCCGGGTGCAGGGCCGCGGCGCCGGCGCCGAGGGCCTGCTCGCCGACGCGATCGCGGTCCAGTCGGCGGGCGCCTTCTCGGTGGTGATGGAGATGGTGCCGGCCGAGGTCGCCGGTCAGGTCACCCGCAAGCTCACCATCCCGACCGTCGGTATCGGCGCCGGTGCCGAATGCGACGCCCAGGTGCTGGTCTGGCAGGACATGGCCGGGTACACCAGCGGTAAGACCGCGAAGTTCGTGAAGCGGTTCGCCGCCGTCGGGGACGAACTGCGCACGGCAGCCACCACCTATGCCGAGGAAGTACGCCGCGGTACGTTCCCGGGCCCCGAGCACAGCTTCTGAGTCCCGCCCCCGCACCGGAGCGGCTTCCCGGTCCGGTGCGGGATGGCAAACTCGAAGTCGACTGTTTCGACTCGAGTGCAGAGGTACTGATGCGGCAACGCGCTTGGACAACCGCTTCGACAGCACGGGGCGCCCTGATGACGGCGGGAGTATGCGGGGCGGTGCTGCTGACCGCCTGCGGGGGCGTGCAGACCGGCTCCGGAACACCGGCTTCCTCCGAAACTTCCGAAACCAGCAGCTCGGCGGCAACCTCCACGAAGACGAGCACCAGCGCGGCACCGGCCACCCCGCTCGGGGTCACCGACAAGGCCGCGCAGAATCTCTGCGACATGATGCGGCCGGAGCTGTCCAACTGGCGGGTCCAGGGGCCGACACTGGGCCGGGTGGGCCTGAACCTGATGGTGCACGAATGGGCACTCACCAACGGCATCGGTAACGCCGCGGTACTCGCCGACAAGGGCGTCGTCGACCGGGCCACCACCGAAACCTGCCCCGATGTGCGGACCCAGGCCATCGAAGCGCTGGAGATACCCGATCTGGCCTCGGGGCTGGCGTCGCTGTGATGCGCCCGCTCTACCCACCGGTCGAACCCTACGACCACGGCATGCTCGAGGTGGGCGACGGCCAGTCGATCTACTGGGAGACCAGCGGGAACCCGGACGGGAAACCCGCGGTATTCCTGCACGGCGGCCCGGGTGGGGGCACGTCCGGATTGAACCGCCGCTATTTCGACCCCGGCCGCTACCGGATCGTGCTGCTGGATCAGCGGGGCTGCGGGCAATCCACCCCGCATATCGCCGAGGGCGCCGATCTGTCAGTGAACACCACCGCGCATCTGATCGCCGATATCGAGGCACTGCGGAGCGAACTCGGTATCGAACGGTGGCTCGTCTTCGGCGGCTCCTGGGGGTCGACGTTATCGCTGGCCTACGCACAGCAGTATCCCGAGCGGGTCACCGAACTGGTGCTGCGCGGGATATTCCTGCTGCGCCGCAAGGAGATCGACTGGTACTACAACGGCAGCGCCGGATATGTGTACCCGGATGAATGGGAGAAATTCCTCGCCCCGGTGCCGGTATCCGAACGCGACGGCGACCTTGTCGAGGCCTACCACCGGCTGCTGCACTCCGACGATCCGGAGACCGCCACGGCGGCCGCGGTCGCCTGGTCCACCTGGGAGGGCGCCACCAGTTCGCTGCGCCCCGACCCGCAGCGGGTGGCCGACAGCGGCGACCCGCGATTCGCGCTCGCTTTCGCCCGGATCGAGAACCACTATTTCCGCCACGGCGGTTTCCTGGACGAGGGGCAGCTGCTGCGCGATATCGATGCGATCGCCGATATTCCGGGGGTCATCGTGCAGGGCCGCCACGATATCGTCTGCCCGGCCGTGAGCGCCTGGGATCTGCACCGCACCTGGCCGAAATCGCGACTGCACATCGTCGACGACGCCGGGCATTCGGCCGCCGAACCCGGCATCGTCGATCGTCTCGTCGAGGCGACCGATACGTTCGCGGCGGTACCCCGATGAGCAAGAAGCACCACACCGCCGGCGTCGCGCTCACCGCCGCCCTGCGCGCCGATATCGAGCGATTGATCGAGACCGAACCGGAAGTCCGGGCCGACGCCGAGGATTCGGTGCACCAGATGCGCGTCGCGACCCGGCGGCTACGCAGCGTCCTGCGTTCCTACAAACGACTGCTCGACGCGGACGCGGCCGCCCGGATCCGCACCGAGCTCGCCTGGCTCGCCGGGATCCTCGGCGTCGCCCGGGACGCGGAGGTACGCGCCGCGCGATTCGCCGAACTACTGGAACGCTACGCCGAACCCGATTGCGCCGCACTGGAACCCACTCACGAAAGGCTGGTCCGGGCGGAGCGGGACAGGTACGCGGCCGCGCATTCCGATATCCTCACCGCCCTCGACAGCAAACGCTATCGGGCGGTCCGGCGCGAACTGAAGGGCTGGCGCACTGAACCACCGCTGACATCGTCGGTGAGCCGGACGCCCGCGACCGAGGTTTTCGACCGGGTCCTTCGCGCCGACCGCAAACGAGTGCGCCGCCTGGTCCGTGCCGAACCGACCGCGGCGCCGGCCGATCGCATCGAATTACTTCACGATATCCGCAAGAGCGCCAAGCGATTACGGTATTCCTGCGAAGCGGCCGCACCGGCCGTCGGCGATTGGGCGACCGATCTGGGCAAACGGGCGAAACACCTGCAGACGGTACTCGGTGATCACCGTGACGCGGTCGAATCGTATGACGCGCTACGCGCCCGGGCCGCCGAGGCGCACACCGCGGGCGAGGACACCGCACTGTACGAGACCCTGGCCGACGCCGAGGACACAGCGGCCGGCCGCTGCCTCGCCCACTACCCGGCGGCCGCGGCGGCCATCGATAAATCCTGAGCGGGTCACGGTGGATATACAGAGGGCGCGGGCCGGTACCGAGATCCGGTACCGGCCCGCGCCGCGAAAAAGGTTGCGTCCGTTTACTGCAACGCCAGCATCGACCCGTTCAGTTCGTGCAGCGGGCCGAATACGGTGAAAACCACCCGGCCGTTCGGCTGGTTCGAGGACACCGCCGCGGCCGCGTCCAGCGCCATACCGAACGACGGTGCCGACGGATGCGGTATACCCGCGAGGGTGTGCCCGAATTTACTGTTGTGCACCCACTGGGTATCCGAGTGACTGAGGTCCACCCGTACTCCACCGGGCAGCGGCGTTACCGCGACGGCACCGGCCGAGCCGGCGCCCACGGTAGCGAGAACAGATGCGGCCCCGGCGATAAGAGCTCCGGTTGCCAAGGTGCGTGCTACCCGCATATGTATTGTGACCCTGTCTTTGAGTGGTATGAATCGGCTCGACCGGACACAGCGCCGGTGAGCCTGCCGACGCGCCTACCTTATGACGCCGATCACCTTTTATGCCACCTCTGCACCAATTCCGTGGGAAAAGTTCTTCGTCACCCCGTAACTGCTACTGTGGCGGACCGTAAGCGATCGACGATCCCGAGCTGGAGTTTCATCACGTATGTCCACTCTTATCTATGACTACTTGCTCCCCATCATCGGCCCGCAGCAGGCCACCGCGCTGGCACAGATGCTCGTCATCGGCCCCGGCGCCTGAGTTGCCGCTGGATGAACATCGGCCCCCGCCCAGCGGGGGCCGGTGTCCATCTCGCGGAGTTACCATGCCGCCCGTGAGAAAGCCCTTCGCACTCCTGCCCGCCGCTCTCGTCGTTCTCGCGGTCGCCGCGACCGCCTGCCAGAGCGAGAGCGAGGCACCGGATCCCGCCGACACCGCTACCTCGGCCGTCGCGAACCCCGACACCGCGAAGATCGACCAGTTGAAAGCCGGTTCCTTCGGGATCGGTTTCCGCGGCGCGTTCCCGGGACTGGCCGAGGGCCGCGACGATGCCGCGATCACGGCGATCTTCACCGAGACCTGCGCCGATATCCGCTCCGGTGCACCGGAGGACGAAGCGACCACCGCATTGACCGAACGCCTCGGCTCGAACGGCGCCGCTGTCACCCCGCAGGAAGCCCAGGCCGTCTACCAGATGGTCGCGGCCATGTGCGGGCAGCAATAGCGACCACCGATACCGGAATCTCGGGCCGCTGGACAACGAGAACCGAAGTCCCCCGGCAGGATTCGAACCTGCGTTTCCGCCGTGAAAGGGCGATAGCCGGCACACCTGCGGCCCGTCCACCCGACGTGCCGGCGTGGGCGACTGTAATTCGCCACCGGCCGGCTGTCCAACCCCTATTTTCTGGGACACCGCGGACCGTAACCCGCGCCCCCGCCCGCGCGACTAATCAGATACCGCGTCGCTGACACCGGCCGGTATCCGGCAACGGGTGGGCCGAAACTCCCACTCGGCCACCCGCAAACCGTCCAGCCCGCATCGGAGACGAGCAACACTCCGTGGGGGCCCGGCCCCGAGGAAAACCCATGAGCTACATCACCGTCCCGGTCCGTCTCCACTGTGAAGCCCACCGGAACCTCATGAACCGAGCCGCCGTGAAAGGACGCACCGTAACGGACCTGGCGGGCGAAGTACTGGCGGCGGGCATCCAGAGCCGGGCCGCGGAGGCACTCGAGCTCGCGTGGTCCGAGTACCGCACGGCCTACGGTGCCGACCTGCCCGACCTGGAAGCGGCACGCCGGACATTCGCGGCAGGCTGGGAGGCAGTCCACGGCAGAGTCGGTGGCGGCACCTCGAGGTGACCGCCGCACCGGACCGGAGGCGCCCGTGAACCGAATCATGGCGCCGCCGGGACCGGCCGGGCCGGTACGCTCGTCCGGCACCCTCGAATCCCGCACGGGAGGTCGTCAGTGGCAGCACGGCAGCGCACCGGCGGTATCGCCGAGGTCCGGACCGGCGATGTCGTCGCGTTTCGACTACGCGCGCACCATCTCACCCAACGCAGGCCGGCCGGTGATTTGTGCTCGGTGGCGGGTGCGTGCGGTGTACAGGACAGTCCGCCGGGTTCCGCGCTGCTCGCGCTGCATGCCCGCGTCGAAGGGGTGACCCGGGACGGCTTCGACCACGTCGCCGGCGAGGACAAGGACCTTTTGCAGACCTGGTGCATGCGCGGCGCACCGTTCTACTTCCCCACCGCCGACGCCCCGGTCTTCACCACCGGGGCCCTACCGCCCACCGAGACGGCGCGACTACACCTGATAAGAGGCATCGAACCGGCACTGAACGAACTGGGGATGAGCCTGGACGAAACCGTCGACCTCGCCGCCGCGGAAATCGGGGACGTACTGTCCGGCCGGCAGCTGGCGATCGGCGAACTCGGCGAACAACTCGCCGAGCGCATCGCGCGCGAACTCTCGCCCGCGCGGCGCGACACCTGGCAGGCCATCGGCCCCGACGGCGCGAACCAACCGCTCGGAGAGGCCGTCGTGCACTTCGTCATCCGGATTCTGACGCTGCGGGGCATTGTCTGCCTCGCTCCACGCGCCCGGAACAAGGCACCGTTCGTACTGCTCCGGGAATGGCTGGGCGATTCGCTCCCGGACGCCGATCCCGAGGATTTCCGCGCCGCCCTGCTCCGGCGCTACCTGCACTGCTACGGCCCGTCCACCCGTAAGGATTTCGCCGCCTGGCTCGGTGTGCTCGCCGGTGACGTCGCCCCGTGGTGGAGCACGCTGCAGGACCAACTCACCCCCGTCTCGGTCGACGGCCGCCGGATGTGGATCCACACCGACGACCTGGACGCCCTGCGGTCACCGGCCGAAACCCGCGGGGCCCGGCTGCTGCCGCCGAGCAACCCCTACACGCAAATGCGTGACCGGGAGACCATCGTCGACAAGAAACACCATCGTCAGGTGTGGAAGACGGTCGGCGCACCCGGCGCGGTGCTGGCCGACGGCGCGATCGCCGGAATCTGGCGGCCGCGCAAGAGCGGCCGGACACTGACATTGACGATCAGCCCGTTCCGATCACTGAACGCACAGCTGCGCGAACAGTTGCGCGAGGAAGCCGATCACATCGCCGGCCTGCGCGGCGCGTCGACGGCGCGTGTCCAGTTCGACGACTCGGCGTAGGCACCCGCAGGCACGGTTCGCCGGGGGCGAAGAGGTGGATGAGCCGGCCTCTAAGCCGGATCCTGTCCCCGGTTCGCACCGGGTGGCGGCCATCCATCTGGGCACACCGTCGCCGGGTACCTCGAGCGGTCCACCCGCAGGCTCGGGCGAGCAGCCCTCGAACACCTACGCAACCGCACCGGTGGTGCGGCCTTCGACCTTGCTCCGGGCGGGGTTTACCGAGCCGCCCCGGTCACCCGGGGCGCTGGTGCGCTCTTACCGCACCGTTTCACCCTTACCGCGCGACCCTCGCGGGCCGCGGGCGGTCTGTTTTCTGTGGCACTGTCCCGCGGGTCACCCCGGGTTGCCGTTAGCAACCGCCCTGCTCTGTGGAGTCCGGACTTTCCTCGATACCGGGCAAGACACCGTTCGGTGTCCGTTCCCGGCGCCGCGACCGCCCGGCCGGCTCATCCGTCGCAACACGATACTCGGTGCGCTACCGGCGGTCGTTGTCCGGCCGTTCCAGGACCATCGGCGGTGCCCGGGCTCGGGCATCGACCGGCCGCGACACCGATGCCCAGCCGGACTGACAACGCCCGCGAAACAACAACTCGGTACCGTCACTGATCATGGAGCGTGTCGAGGTCGGCTTCCCGTCGGGAGGTCAGAAGTGTGCCGGCTGGTTGTATCTACCGGCCGGTCCGCCCAAGCCCCGCCCCATCGTTGTGATGGGACACGGGTTGGGGGCGAACCGGGAAATGGGTCTGGATCGGTTCGCGCGGCGGTTCGCCGCGGCGGGAATGGGGGTGCTGGCCTTCGATTACCGGCATTTCGGTAACAGTGACGGTGACCCGCGGCAGATGGTCAATATCGCACGGCAGCGCGAGGATTGGACCGCCGCGATCGCCTACGCCAGAACCCTGCGCGGTTTCGATGCCACGCGTATCGCGCTGTGGGGGACGTCGCTGGGTGGCGGCCATGTCCTGGCGGTGGGGCCGGACGACGCGTATATCGCGGCGGTTGTGGCCCAGGCGCCGTTCGTCAGCGGTGTTTCCTCAGCACTGGCGAAAGGCCCGATCAGCCTGGTGAAAGTGGCCACCTTGGCGATCATGGACGCGGTATTCGGGAGGATATTCGGCAAACCGGTGCAGGTCCGCCTGGCCGGACGCAAACGCGCTACGGCGATGTCGACCGGTGCGGGTATCCCGTCCGGTTTCGGCCGGCTGGCGGAGGAGAGCCCCGCCTATCGGCCGAAAATCCCTGCCCGCGTGGGCATTCCACTGTTTTTCGATCGCCCGGGCCGGTATGCCAAGGAGCTGAAGATGCCGGTGCTGTACACGCTGTGCGACAAGGATTCGGTCACCCCGGTGAAACCGGCACTGCGGGTCGCGGGGAAAACCAAACACGCGCAGGTGAAACGTTATCCCGCCGGTCATTTCGATATCTTCTTCGATGATCTCTTCGAACAGGTGGTCTACGACCAGACCGAATTCCTGACCTCGATCCTGCGGCCGTGAGACCCGCCGCGGTACCGGACAACTGCGCCGATCCGGTACCGCGGCGCGGATGCGGGCGGGCACTCACCGGCCCGCGTCCACTTATTTCACGAACGACACATTGATCGGGTACCGGTACTCTTCGCCCTTGTTGGCCGCCACCGCGGCCATGATCGAGAAGACGAGCCCCACGATCCAGACGATCGGCAGCAGAATGAGCCCGACCAGAATGATCATCAGAATCGAACACACCACGATGGCGATGAACAGCAGGATCTGGAAGTTCAACGCCTGCACGGCATGCCGGCGGACGAACTCGTCGCGATCCTTGTACATCAGCCAGACGATGAGCGGCGCTACCCAGCCGATCAGGATACTGCCCAGATGAGCCATCATGGCCCACGTCTTGGCATCGGAGGGCGATAGCGGGGGTCCCGCCGGTGCGCCGTAGGGCTGCTGCCCCGGATAGCCGTACCCCTGCTGCGGTGCACCGTACTGCGGCTGGCCGCCGAAATCCGGCTGCGACGGATACGGCTGACCCGGCGCATACTGCTGGCCCGACGCATATTGCTGACCGGACGGGTACTGCTGACCCGGCGCGTATTGCTGGCCTGACGGGTACTGCTGCTGGCCCGACGGGTACTGCTGACCCGGCGCATACTGCTGACCCGGCGGGTTCTGCTGCCCTTTGGACAGATCGAAGGGCGGCTGAGGATCGGTCATCACATTCCAAACGTGCGGCAACAGGACTTCTCGAGCATAGAGTCACGGAACAGACTCCGGGAGTGCGTATCTACCGCCCCCCAGGTGAACTATATGGCAGCGCCGGCCGGCACTGTCCGGCGGACACAGCACACCCGCGGAGATCTTGTCCCGGCACCCCCTCGCCCCCCGCCCGCACACGTTGTTAGATGGCGTAAGGACTATTGCCCACACGAGAGGACTTCGAACACATGGCCGAGAGGATCGCAGTGGTATCCGGCGCCGCCCGGGGAATCGGGGCCGCCATCGCCAAACGGCTCGCCTCCGACGGGATGAAGGTCGGCGTGCTCGACCTGGACGAAGCCGCGTGCGCCGACACCGTCTCGGCGATCACCGGCGCCGGTGGGCAGGCGATCGCGCTCGGCGCGGATGTCAGCAAAGAGGATTCGGTGAACGCCGCGGTGGAGCGGCTGGCCGGTGAACTGGGCCAGCCCACCGTCGTGGTCAACAATGCCGGCGTCCTCCGCGACAACCTGCTGTTCAAGATGAGCGTCGACGATTGGGACACGGTACTGGGCGTGCACCTGCGCGGCGCCTTCCTGCTCACCAAGGCCGCCCAGAAGTACATGGTCGAGCAGAAATGGGGCCGCATCGTGAATATGTCCAGCACCTCCGCGCTGGGCAACCGCGGCCAGGTCAACTACTCCGCGGCCAAGGCCGGTATGCAGGGCTTCACCAAAACCCTCGCCTTCGAACTGGGTAAATACGGTGTCACCGCCAACGCGATCGCGCCCGGCTTCATCGTCACCGATATGACGGCGGCCACGGCCTCCCGCGTCGGCGTCGACTTCGAGGACTTCCAGAAGGCGGCCGCCTCCCAGATCCCGGTGAACCGGGTGGGACAGCCGGAGGATATCGCGCATACCGCGTCCTTCCTGGCCAGCGAAGGCGCGGGCTTCGTCTCGGGCCAGGTCATCTACGTGGCGGGCGGCCCGCGCGACTGACGGCCGCGGCGGGATGGTCCGGGACCACCGCACCATCCCGCCGTTCTCCGGTGCGGCGGGCTCGAAGGCCGGCCCTTTGCAGCAACCGCCATGGCACGAGACCGTTCAGCTGCCCACGGCGCCGGGCCGCTACCGGGCGACCGTCTCGGCCAGGGATGTGCACTACCCGATTCGTTTCCGTCGAATACACAGTGCCGGTGAACTAGTCGAGTCGGTGAAGCCCGCGGCCGGTGCTGCCGGTTAACACATCCCACCGGGTCCGACGATTACCCAGGGTAAGCGTTGCATCCACACCGGGAGGACACTATGCGCTCTGCGCGCACATTCGGCACCACCCTGGCCGCGGCATCAGTCACCTGCGTCCCTCTCATCGTCTTCGCGAGCCCCGCCTCGGCCGGCCCTTCGCTGCAGGAGCCGCTCAACACCCTGGTGACAGAAGGCAGTGGCGACTGCTACGGGAACATCCGGGGCAATGTCGACGAGCCCACCGGTCGAATCGCACTCACCTTCGCGTTCTACAACACGGACCCGTCGTTCATCGCCGAACAACCGTCCGACCCGAACAGCCCCTGTAAGACCACCGCCTATGTGACCTGGCAGAACCTCGACACCGGGGCCACCGGCGAAGTGGCGATGCCGTTCGCCGGTGCCGCGGGTTCGGTCGCCGACCCCGACCAGCAGCTGCCGTGGTACGACAGCGCTCAACTCCCCACCGAACCGGGCCACTACAAGGCGACCGTCACGACCGAGGAACAGCATTGGCCCGATTCGGTTTCCGTCGAATACACGATATCGCCGGACTAGTTCCTCGTTGCGAAGCCGGGTAGGTAGCCGGAACAGCCGGCAGTACCCAGGCGCAAGACCAGGCGATGTCACACGCGCTGCCGGGTCAGACCGCACCGGCCGCTTCTCTCCTGCCTTCCTGAAGCGTCTTTCAGCTCGTTTCAGGCTTCCTTCAGCGCCGTCCTGCCAGTGTGGCCACCGAGTTGGCACACAACCGGACGACGAGAGGGGCGAGCAGGTTATGTACCGGACAGTGCATATCGACGGGCACCGCTACCAGGTGATCGGCCGGATCCGGCTGTCGGCCGTATCGCGAGCGTGCTACGGCAAATACCGGTTCACGCTGCGACGGACGACGGACGGAACCCTGTGGACCGCGTACGACCACCGGGTCACCGGAGCCTCGGAGCTATTGCGCAACAGCGGCTGATCGATACCGAACTCTCGTGCCGCACAATACTTTCCGGATCAGTCTCGGATATATGCGGATACGACAGATCGAACCCGGCGAACGGCCGCCGATATGAGTACTTCGACGCCATATTATTCCGCATATTCGTATATATACTGCGTTGTGTGACGTATCTGCGGATAAAGGATGTCGCCGGGCTGCTCGGGGTCAGTGATGACACCGTGCGCCGCTGGATCGATCAGGGGCGGCTTCCGGCGGTCCGGCTGGAAAACGGGCGTAAGGGGGTCCGCGGGCAGGATCTGGCCGAGTTCGCACGGGAGATCGCCGAGGCACCGGAACCGGGAGTGACCGTGGCGGCGTCGGCTCGCAACCGGATGCGTGGCATTGTGACCAGGGTGGTCACCGACACCGTGATGGCGCAGGTGGAGATGCAGGCCGGACCGTTCCGGCTGGTATCGCTGCTGAGCCGGGAATCGGTGGACGAACTCGGGCTCGAAGTGGGCAGTGTGGCGGTCGCGTCGGTCAAGTCGACGCATGTGGTGGTCGAGATACCGGAGAGCTGACGATGACAACGGTAATAGGACGTGTACTGCGCTGTCTGGCCCCGGCGGCCGTGCTGGTCACCGTACTGGCGGGCTGCGCCGGGGACCCCGCCGGCGATTCCGGCGACGGCGCGGGCGACGGGATCCACGGGACCGTCACCGTTTTCGCCGCGGCCTCGCTGACCGAAGCGTTCACCACGCTCGGCGAGCAGTTCGAGGAAGCCCATCCCGGCGTGGACGTGGTGTTCAGTTTCGCCGGCAGTTCGGCGCTGGCCGAACAGATCCAGCAGGGCGCACCGGCCGATGTATTCGCCTCGGCGGCGCTGCGCAATATGGAGGACGTGGTCGGATCCGGCGATATCACGGCCGGTCCGATCACCTTCGCCCGCAACCGTCTCGAAATCGCGGTACCCAAGGGGAACCCGGGCAGTATCAGCGGGCTGGCCGATTTCGGCCGGCCCGAACCACGGATCGCGTTGTGCGCCGAGCAGGTGCCGTGCGGGGCGGCCGCCGATAAGGTCTTCGCCGCGGCCGGTGTCGCTCCGAAACCCGATACCCGCGAACCCGATGTGAAAGCGGTGCTGACCAAGGTCACGCTCGATGAGGTGGATGCCGCGCTGGTGTACCGGACGGATGTCCGGGCCGCGGGCGACAAGGTGACCGGTATCGAGTTCCCCGAATCGGATAAGGCGATCAACGACTATCCGATCGCGCCGGTGGCCGCGGCACCGAACCCGGCAGCGGCCGCCGCCTTCGTCGACTTCGTCATGTCCCCGCAGGCTCGATCGGTCTTCACCATGGCCGGTTTCGACGCACCGTGAGCCCCGGCCCCGCGCCGCGCCGGCTGGTGACCCTGCGGCGGCGCCGGGCAGTCCGCGCCCGGCGGCCGGTCATCCTGGTCTTACCGGCCCTGCTCGGGGTGCTGTTCCTGATCGTTCCACTGGTGGGGTTGCTCATCCGCGCGCCCTGGCAAGGACTGCCGGAGCGGCTGTTCAGCGCGGAAGTCGGGCAGGCACTGCGGCTTTCCCTGGTGTGCGCGAGCCTGGCGACCGTGCTGTGCCTGGTGCTCGGTATCCCGCTGGCGTGGCTGCTCGCCCGCGGTGACCTGCCCGGACGCGGACTGATCCGCGCGCTGGTCACCGTGCCGCTGGTACTACCGCCCGTGGTCGGCGGTGTCGCATTGCTGCTGGTGCTCGGCCGCCGCGGACTGATCGGCGGGTATCTCTACGACTGGTTCGGTATCTCCCTGCCGTTCACCACCGCGGGTGTGGTGCTGGCCGAAGCCTTCGTGGCCATGCCGTTCCTGGTGATCTCCGTCGAAGGGGCGTTACGCGGGACCGACCCCCGGTACGAGGAGGCCGCCGCCACCCTGGGCGCCTCCCGCTGGCTGACCTTCCGGCGCGTGACCCTGCCCTCGATCCTGCCGGGCGTGGTGGCCGGGACCGTGCTCTGCTGGGCCCGCGCCCTCGGCGAATTCGGTGCCACCATCACCTTCGCCGGTAACTTCCCGGGCCGCACGACGACGATGCCGCTGGCGGTGTACTTGGCGCTGGAGACCGACCCGGCCGCCGCGATCGTCCTGAGCCTGGTCCTGCTGCTGGTATCGGTGGTGGTACTGGCGGCCCTGCGGGAACGCTGGATCCGGGGGGCGCTGTGACGCTCACGGCGGAACTGCGGGTGACCCGCGGCGACTTCACCCTCGACCTGGATCTCACGGTGGCTCCCGGGGAGGTCGTCGCGCTGCTCGGCCCCAATGGCGCGGGCAAGAGTACCGCGCTGCGGGCGCTGGCCGGACTCACCCCGTTGACCGGCGGTTCGGTCCGGCTGAACGAGCAGGTGTGGGACGCGCCGCCCGCCGAATTCGTATCCGCCGAACACCGGTCGGTCGGTGTGGTGTTCCAGGACTATCTGCTCTTCGCCCATCTCGACGCGCTCGACAATGTGGCGTTCGGCCCGCGGGCCCGCGGGATGCGCCGGGCCGCGGCCCGCGATCAGGCAGCACACTGGCTGGGGCGGGTGGGACTGGCCGAATACGCGCGGACCCGGCCCCGTGAACTGTCGGGCGGGCAGGCGCAGCGGGTCGCACTCGCCCGCGCCCTGGCCGTCGACCCGGCACTCCTGCTCCTGGACGAACCGCTGGCGGCGCTGGACGCCGCGACCCGGGTACGCGTGCGCGCCGAACTCGCACATCACCTCGGCGACTATCCCGGGCATACGCTGCTGGTCACGCACGATCCGCTGGACGCGATGGTACTGGCCGACCGGCTGGTGATCGTGGAGAACGGTGCGGTGGTCCAGCAGGGCCCGCCCGCCGAGGTCGCCCGGCGGCCGCGCTCGGACTATGTGGCCGATCTGGTGGGGCTCAACCTGTTCCGTGGTACTGCGACCGGAACCCGGGTGCGGATCGAGGGCGGCGGCGAACTGACCGTCGCCGAACCGGCCACCGGCCCGGTGTATCTGACTTTCGCGCCGGCCGCCGTCGGTCTACATCCGGAGCGTCCGGCCGGAAGCCCGCGCAACGCCTGGCCGGTGACCGTAGCGGGTCTGGAACAGCACGCGCATACGGTGCGGGTACGTCTCGACGGCGCAGTACCGGCACTCGCCGATATCACTCCCGCCACCGTCGCCGATCTCCGGCTACAGCCGGGGTCGGAGCTGTGGGCAGCCCTCAAGGCCACCGAGATCCACACTTATCCAGCCTGATTCGCCGAGCTCGGCGGACAGGTCACCCAGCCGCGGATCCGATCTGCCGATCCAGGCGTTCCCGACCCTGCCGCTCATCGGGCCGGGTCGTCATGAACACCGACGATGTACCGACTCAGAGATAGCTCGTATCGTTGACCAGCCGGACCGAGGAGCCGCCATCCGGATAGAACTCCGCCAGCGACAGCGACGCCAGATCCAGGTGCAGCCGGTACAACAGCGACGGACCGACGCCCAGCGCGAGCTGCAGCAGCGTTTTGATCGGGGTGACGTGACTGACCACCACGATATTCGCGCCCGGATACCGCGCCACCAGATCGCGGCGCGCCGCTTCCACCCGTTCGCGGACCTCGTCGAAACTCTCCCCGCCCGGAGCGGGCAGCGACGGGTCGCCCAGCCAGCGGGCGTGTAGATCGGGGTCGCGTTCGGCGGCCTCACTGAAGGTCAGGCCCTCCCACCGGCCGAAATCGGTTTCGGTGAGCCCCTCGATCACGCGCACCTCGACACCGAGTGCGGCGGCCGCTGCCTCGGCGGTTTCGCGGGCCCGCCCGAGCGGCGAGGTCACCACCGCGCCGATATCACCTTTGGCGGCAAGCATTTTCGCCGCCCGCGCCGCCTGCTCCCGGCCCACCGCGGTGAGCGGCGGGTTCCCCCGTCCGGAATAGCGCCGCTCGACCGATAATTCGGTCTGGCCGTGGCGCAGCAGCAGGAACCTGGTGGGCCGGCCGGTCGCGCCGGTCCAGCCCGGTGCGGCGGACAAACGCGCGGTCGCGCTATGCGAGTCGGCGTCTGTTGCCGCCGCGTCCGGAGCCTGTTTCGCGGTGCCCGACGGCCGCGCAGCGGTCGATGAGGTATCTCCGCGGCCGCTACCCGGCGAGGTCGCCGCGCCGGGCGAGGTGGCAGCGACAGCTTCGTGTACCTCCTCGATGAGACCGGCATCGTCCATGGCCTCGTTCGCGAGCCGGTCGGCATGCGAGTTCTCGGCGCGCGGAATCCATTGGTAGGTCACCTGATCGAATCCCGCGGCCAGGCGGCGGGCCCGATCGGCGAGCGGGATCATCGCCGCGTGCTTGACCTTCCAGCGACCCGACATCTGCTCGACCACGAGTTTGGAATCCATCCGCACCGCGACCACCCGCGCGCCGAGTTCCGCCGCGGCTTCCAGCCCCGCGATCAGGCCCCGGTACTCGGCGACGTTATTGGTGGTGACCCCCAGCGCTTCCTTGCGTTCGGCGAGCACGCCCACTCGGTCCGCGTCGAACACCACCGCGCCGTAACCCGCCGTACCCGGGTTTCCCCGGGAACCCCCGTCGGCCTCGACGATCACCTCGCGCACACTCATACCGGCCTCCCGCGCCCGCCACCCGGCCCCCGCCGCCGGGGGCTCGATCTCACAATCCGGATTCTTTGGTCCGCACCAGCACCGCGCCGCATTCCGTGCAGCGCACCACCACCTCGGGTGCGGTTTTCGCGATCCGCGCGATCTCGCCGCGGTCCAGTTCGATCCGGCACGCACCGCACCGCCGGGCCCGCAGCAGCGCCGCGCCGGTGCCGTGGGCGGCGCGCTGGCGGTCGTAGATCGCCAGCAGTTCATCCGGGAAGGCGCCGACCAGGTTCGCGCGGTCGGTATCGCAGCGCTGCTGGGCGACCTCCAGATCTGCCAGCGCCTCGTCGCGGCGTTCGCGGGCAGCGGCGAGATCGGATTCGGCCCGGTCCAGGCGGGCGCCGGCGTGCTCGTGATCGGCGGCGGAGGCCTCGCGACGCTCCATCACCTCCAGCAGATCGTCCTCGAGCACCGAACGCCGGCGTTCCAGGCTGCCCAGTTCGTGCTGGAGTTCGGAGAGTTGTTTGGCGCCGACCGAGCCGGCTTCGAGTACGCCGCGGTCGCGATCCTCGCGTTTACGCACCGCCTCGATCTCGCCCTCGAGTTTGCGCATATCGCGATCGAGATCGTCGAGCACGATCTCCACGGCCACCGCCGCGTCCTTCTGCGCGTTGCGTTCGGCCTCGAACCGGTCGACCTCCTGCTGTTCGGGCAGAACGCTGCGCCGGTGCGCGATCCGGGTCAGCTCGGTGTCGACCTCGGCGAGACGCAGCAGTTGGGTCTGAATCGATGGTTCGACATTCAACGCGAACGAACTCCCTGCACGCTGTGGACGGATAGAACGTCCACCGTACTCGGTCCCCGACCGGAGCCACCGGCCGCCGGTCCCAACCCCGGATATCGAAACCGGCGCGGCACCCTCAGCTGCCGCAGCCGACGGTCCACGGGTCGGTTCGCACCGTGGACACCCGGGTTTCCAGCTCCGGCAGACCCGCGCGAACCACCCCGGCAGCCTGCGCGCACCAGGGGAATTCGGTGGCCCAGTGCGCGGCATCCAGCAGCGCCGGACCGGATCGGCGTAGATGTTCGTCGGCGGGATGATGGCGCAGGTCGGCGGTGAGATAAGCGTCGACCTCGAGCCGGGTGACGGTATCGAGCAGCGAATCCCCCGCACCACCGCAGACGGCGATACGGCGCAGGACCCGGTCCGGGTCACCGGCGGCCCGCACACCCCACGCGGTCGCCGGGAGGGCGGCGGCGGCGCGGGCGGTGAACTCCCGCAACGTCAGCGGTTCGGCCGGTATGCCGATACGACCCAAACCGAGGTTGCCGGGCAGCTGCGCGCGTTCGGTCACGTGGTAGGCGGGTTCTTCGTACGGATGCGCCGTGCGCAGGGCCGCCAGGATCACACCGCGGGCCCGCGGAGCGGCGACGACTTCGATCCGGTCCTCGCTCACCCGGGTCAGCTCCCCGATAGCGCCGACGGCCGGGTTCGCCCCGTCGAGCGGGCGGAACTGGCCGGTTCCGGTGACCCGCCAGGCCGCCTCCCGGTAGTCACCGGCGGCCCCGCCGCCCGCGGCGAACAGCGCCGCCAGCACCGCTTCGGTGTGATCGGCCGGGACCTGGACGGTCCACTTGTCCACGGCGGGGACCGGTTTCGGGTCCAGGGGTCCGGTGACCGTCAGGCCGAGTGCTTCCGCCAGCGCATCGGATACGCCCGGGTCGGCGGAATCGGCGTTGGTATGCGCGGTGAACAACGCACAGCCCGCGCGGACGAGCCGATGGACCAGCGCGCCCTTCGGCCGGTCCGCCGCCACACTGTTTACGCCCCGCAACAGCAGCGGATGGTGCGCCACCAGGGCCTGCGCACCCCAGGCGACCGCTTCCTCCACCACCGCCGCGGTGACATCGACGGCGAACAGCACCCGGCGTACGTCCTCCTCCGGGTCTCCGCACACCAGGCCCACCGAATCCCACGATTCGGCCAGCCGGGGCGGATAGGCCGTCTCCAGCGTCTCGATGAGTTCCGCGAGCCTCGCCACACCGCACCTTCCTTTACCAGAGCGTCCAGCAGGTTTTCTCAGCTCGATATCCCGGCCGCGCGTACGGCGTCCACCAGCCGATCGACATCCGCGGCCGGTCGTACCGCGACGCGCAGATGGTCGGGACCGAGCCCCGGGAAAGTATCGCAACGGCGTACCGCGATCCCCTGCTGACCCAGATATTTGCGCAGCAACTCCCCGTCCCGGACATGGAGCAGCAGGAACGGGGCTGTCGCCGGGTTCCCGACGCCGACCCCGGCCGCACGCAGCCGCTCACCCATCGCGGTGCGGTCGCGCGCGATCTCGCGCGCCCTGTCCATGGACTCGGCCACCGCCCGGGGCGCGGCCGTCGCGGCTATCGCGGTGAGCTGAAGGGTGCCCAGCGGCCAATGCGCCCGGCCCGTGACCAGCCGGTCGAGCACCTCGGGCGCCCCGAGGACATAGCCGCATCGCAACCCGGCCAGCGCCCAGGTCTTGGTGAGGCTGCGTAGTACCAGCAATCCGGACCCGGCCTCCGCGGCCAGCGATTCCGGTTCTCCGGGCACCGCGTCCATGAACGCCTCGTCCACCACGACGATCCGGCCCGGACGCCGCAGCGCCCGCAGGGTCTGCGCCGGGTGCAGCACCGAGGTGGGGTTGGTGGGGTTGCCGACGACCACCAGATCCGCCTCGTCGGGCACCAGTGCCGGGTCCAGGGTGTAGGGCGGTTCCAGCACGACCCGCGTCACCGGCACACCCGCCTCCCGCAGCGCGAGCTCGGGTTCGGTGAAGGACGGATGCACCACCGCCGCCAGCCGGGAGCCCAGCCGCGGCAGCAGGGCGAAACCCTCGGCGCCGCCGGCCAGCGTCAAGACATGGTCGGGATCGATCCCGTGCCGGGACGCGACCGCTTCCCGCGCAATCCGGTCGTCGGCCGCCGACGGGTACCGGCCGAGCGAATCCAGGGCGCCGGCCAGACGGTCGCGCAACCACGGAGGCGGAGCGCTGCCCTGCACATTCACCGCGAAATCGAGCAGACCGGGGAGGGCTTCCACGTCACCGTGGTGGCGTAGGCCGGCGAGATCGACGTGGTCGGCGAGCATGAGACGCACCCTACGTGGCGCCCGCGGGGCTCGACCCGCCAGAATGGCTGTCGTGGGTGAGCTGCACATATCGTTCGTCTGTACCGGCAATATCTGCCGGTCCCCGATGGCGGAGAAGATCCTGGCCGCGCATCTGTCGCGGGCGGGCCTGGCCGGCCGGGTCCGGGTGAGCAGCGCCGGCACGCACGGCTGGCATACCGGCGCGGATGCCGATCCCCGCACCACCGAAACGCTGCGCCGCTACGGCTACCCCACCGGGCACCGGGCCGCCGAGTTCGGGCACGAGCACAGCGACGCGGATCTCATCGTCTCGATGACCACCGAACATGACCGGCACCTCGCCGTCCGGGGTGTCCCGTCCGAACGCCGGCGGCTGCTGCGCAGTTTCGATCCGGACGCCGACGGCATCGACGTACCCGACCCCTACAACGGCGCCACCCCCGAGTTCGAGCTGGTCCGCGCCCAGATCGAGGCCGCGGTCCCCGGACTGCTGGACTGGGTCGGCGCGGCTCTCGCGGCGCGCCCGACCGTGACCGGTGAGCCGGCCTGATGCGCCGCCTGGCCTTCTTCCTGCGCCCCGGCTGGCTGATCCTGCTCGGGGTGGTGATCGCGTTCGCCTATCTGTGTTTCACCGTGCTGGCTCCTTGGCAGCTCGGGAAGAACGATGCCACCTCCGAACGCAACCAGCTGATCGCCGATTCGGTGGACGCCGACCCGGTCCCCGTCACCGATCTGTTCGGCGCCGATCCGGGCGAGGCCACGGAATGGCGGAAGGTGTTCGCCGAGGGCAGCTATGTCCCGGATTCGACGGTGCTGGTGCGGTTACGTCATCTCGACGGAGCCCCGGCCTACGGCGTGCTGTCGGCGTTCACGCTCACCGACGGCCGCACCCTGTTGATCGACCGCGGTCTGGTGGCGGCCGTGAACGGCTCCCAGCCGCCCCCGATCGAACCGGCGCCCGCGGGCACACAACGGATCGAAGCGCGGGTGCGAGTCTCGGAGAATGTCGATCCGGAACGTGCGCCGGCTACGCAGGACGGAATCCCGCACGTCTACTCGATCGACGTCCCGCAGGAAACCACCGTCCTGGATCTGCCGCTGAGCCCCGTCCCGGTGGGCGACCGCGGCTCCTATCTCCAGCTGTCGGAGGACCAGCCCGGCGCGTTCTCGCCCGTTCCGCTCCCGCAGCTCGACGCGGGTCCGTACCTCTCCTACGGCCTGCAGTGGCTGGCCTTCGGCATCATGGCACCGCTCGGCCTCGGCTATTTCGCGTGGGCCGAGATCCGGGAACGCCGTAAACAGCGCGCGCCGGCAGCGCCCGCACCCATACAGTCACCCACCGCCGAATCCGAACCCGTCACCGCGGAAGCGCGGCTGGCCGATCGCTATGGACGCACACCGCGCTGATGCTGGTAGCCGGCCGGCAGCATTCGCTTCCGGACTGCCGCATACAGCGGAACCGATACCACCGCCGAAGCCACCGCGGCGAACTGCACCAGTTCCGACAACCGGACCGCCCGTCGCAGATCGGCGACGGCCGGCGCGCGGCCCGCACCGAGTTCGGGTCGCTGTTCGACACCGTGCCGGTACTCGGTGCGGCCGCCGAGGCGGATACCGAGCGCGCCGGCGGCGGCGGCCTCCACCACCCCCGCGTTCGGGCTCGGGTGCCGGCCGGCGTCGCGGCGCCAGGTCCGCACCACCGTGGCGGGATGCCCGCCGACCAGCGGCGCCACCACCGCGGTGAGCAACCCGGTCACCCGGGCCGGGAGGAGATTCGCGGCATCGTCGACCCGGGCGGCGGCCCAGCCGAACCGCCGATAGCGTTCGTTGCGGTAGCCGATCATAGCGTCGAGAGTGTTGACCGCCCGGTAACCCAGCAGCCCCGGGACACCCGCCACCGCACCCCACAGCAGCGGCGCGACGGCGGCGTCGGAGGTGTTCTCCGCGATCGATTCGAGCGCCGCGCGTGCGAGTCCGTCGGCGTCGAGGACTTCCGGGTCGCGACCGCACAGCGCCGGCAGCAGTTCCCTGGCGCCGGCCACGTCCCCGGACTCCAGCCGCTGTGCCATGGCATGGCCGGTACGCGCCAGGCTCCGCCCGCCCAGCACCGTCCAGGTAGCCAGGGCCACCGGCAGCACACCGCCCCGGTTCAGCGCGATACCCGCGCCCACCACCCCGCCGACCAGTACTACTTCGTGGACAACTCCGGCCCACCGGCGATCGGCGTAGGTCACCTTCTCCACGCTCGCCGCCAGCATCCCGAACCCGGCCACCGGATGCCCGCGCACCGGGTCACCGACTACCCGATCGATCGCGAACCCGGCCAGCAGCCCGGCCCCGATCGAAACACCTCTGCGCACCGGGTGAGCGTAGCCATCGGCCACGATTCGCAGACCGCGGGTTACAGGGACCGGCGCAGCGGCATATCCGAGCCCGCGGCACGGTTGTCACATACCGAGTACCGGTCTCGTCGTATCGACGACACCATCGCGCCCGCTCGCCGGGCCGGACGAACGAGGTACCGCAGTGACCGATGAACACATCCCCGCCGACGGGCGCGATCCGGCCCGGCACTTCGAAGAACTGCGCCCGTACCTGCGCCGGCTCGCCTACAGCACGCTCGGCAGCCTCGCCGATGCCGACGATGTGGTGCAGGAAGCGTGGCTGCGGTGGCAACGGCATCAAGAAAACGGTGGTCCGGCTATCGACAACCTCCAGGCCTGGCTCACCACGGTCGTCGGGCGGCTGGCACTGGATCAGCTCGGGTCGGCACGGGCGCGGCGCGAGCAATACGTGGGCGAATGGCTGCCCGAACCCGCGGTATCGGACTGGGAAGATCCCGCGGACCGGATATCGCAGGACGAACGCGTCACCATGGCGCTGCTGGTGGTGCTGGAATCGCTGTCACCGGCCGAGCGGACCGCGTTCGTACTGCAGGATGTGTTCGGTATGTCGGGTCCGGAGGTGGCCGATGTGGTGGGCCGTACCCCGGCCGCGGTACGGCAGCTCGCATCCCGGGCGCGTAAGCGGGTCGAGGACGGTACACCACGCTTCCCGGCGTCGCCGGACGAGCACCGGAAGGTGGTCTCGGCGTTCTCGCTGGCCTGGCGGTCCGGGGATATGAACGCCCTGCTGGGACTGCTCGACGATCGGGTCACTCTGACCGCCGACGGTGGCGGGAAGGTCCCGGCGATCCGCAGGCCGGTGCGCGGCGCCGAACTCATCACCAAGTTGCTGCTCGGCTGGTACCACGCACCGTCGGCTCCCGCCGGATGGGGCGCCATGATCGAGGTCAACGGGATGCCGGGACTGCTGGTGTTCGACGGACAGCATCCGGGAATCTTCTCCTTCACCATCGACGCCGGTCGGATCACCGCCATTCACGCTGTCCGCAATCCGGAGAAATTGCGCAATCTCCCGGCCGATATCGACGCCGAATGGTTTCTGCGCGCATCCGAGGAGACGAGCGAACCCGGGGACCGCTGAGGCCGCGGCGGCAACCGTGTCCCGTGCCCGTTAAGTTCGCTGTATGAGGATGGAAGTCAGCGGAAACCGGCCGGAGATTCACGACACCGCGTGGATCGCGCCCACCGCGTGCGTGATCGGCAAGGTGAAGCTCGAGGCGCAGGCCAGTATCTGGTACAACGCGGTTCTGCGCGGCGATACCGAACTGATCACCGTGGGTGAACGCAGCAATATCCAGGACGGCTGTGTACTGCACGCCGACCCGGGCTTCCCGACCACCGTGGGCGCCGGTGTCTCGGTGGGTCATAACGCGATCCTGCACGGCTGCACCATCGAGGACGACTGCCTGATCGGTATGGGCGCGACCGTGCTCAACGGCGCGGTGATCGGCCGCGGCAGTCTGATCGCGGCCAACGCGCTGGTCCCCGAGGGAGCCCAGATCCCGCCGGGTTCACTGGTGGCCGGGGTGCCGGGCAAGGTACGCCGGGAACTCACCGCCGAACAGCAGCGGGGTGTCGAACTCAACGCCATGGTCTACCTGCACCATATGTCGGAACATCAGACCGCGAAGGAGCTCTGAGGAGCCGCCCCGCCGGGCAAATTTCTGGACAAGCGTCCAGTTGGTAGCTGATACGATGGAGCCTACGTATCCGGGGAGACGGGCGAGCTCGAAACCCGCTGTCCTGCAAGGCGTCGGTGTTTCGGGCGAGCCCGAGCACGTAGGCACCGAAGGTGCCGGCAGGAGGTATTACGGGTGGCGTGTGAGCGTTCCGAGACGCGCCGGCCCAGCAGGCGGGTCAGCGTAGCCGATATCGCGGCACAACCGGGGGGTATCGAGGCACTGAGACGCCGGGTCCACGAACTCCGTTCCCACGGA
The DNA here is from genome assembly GCF_040632335.1 of Nocardia sp. NPDC019395. Lineage (NCBI taxonomy): Bacteria > Bacillati > Actinomycetota > Actinomycetes > Mycobacteriales > Nocardiaceae > Nocardia > Nocardia sp. NPDC019395. The sequence goes on along the minus strand of NZ_JBEYBT010000029.1, from coordinate 3,155 downwards.
GTCGATTTCGCGGCCAACGCGATCGAACACGAGATGGCCGAACTCGACCTGCCGCCGGAGTGATACCCGGCACGGAAACCACGCGCAGGCCCTGAGAACCCCCTCGAGTTCGGTACATGCGGCCCGCGGAGGCCGCGGTGACGGCGGAGGCATCGCATCACGTGCTGGGCACGGGGTCCGATACAGTGTGGAAACCATGCCACCCGTACCGCCGATTCTGCAGCGCATCCTGTCCGAACCGCCCGCCGACAGCGGGCAGGTTCTCGACAGCGCGTTATCGGCGTTCCTGGATTTCGGGATCAAACGCACCAGCATGGGCGAGATCGCCCGCCGCGCCGGAATCAGCCCCGCGACCCTCTACCGCCGCTTCGAATCGAAAAACGACCTCGTGGAAGCGGTGACCGTCCGCGAAGCGCAGCGGTTCGTCACCAAAATCGACAACCGGGTTCGCACGGTAGCCGGCTCCGAAGAACAACTCGTGGAGATCTTCGTCGCCTTCATCTCCGCGATCGCCGGGAACCCGCTGCTGCTGCGCCTCCTGCGCACCGAACCGGACCTGATCCTGCCGCGGCTCACCACCGAGGCCGCCCCGATCCTGGCCGTCGGCCGCACCTATCTCGCCGCGAAACTACGCGAACTCGCCGATAGCGGGGACAACGCCGATTTCGACCCCGACCTGGTCGCCGAGATCATGGCCAGGCTGGCGCAATCGCTGGCACTCACCCCGGACGGTCTCATTCCGATCGACGACGAGGCGGCCGGGCGCGAGTTCGCCCGCCGCACCCTGCTGCCGATGGTCTCCGGCCGCGCCGCGAGCTGAGCGCGAACCCCGCACGTCATAAGGCGAAAGACCGGTTCACCAGCTCATCCAGTTCGCTCTGCGCCGACGGCCCGGGCTCCGGCTCCTGCGCCAGATCCCGCACCAGACCTACGATCGCCCCGGCGGCGGCGGTAGCCGGATCCGGTAGCGGCAGCCGGGAAACGTACTGGGTTATCCAGCGCCGGCGGCCCGAATACAACCGGTTACCGCATACCGCGTCGTAGTAGCGCACGCCGAGCTCCGAGTTCGCGACGCCCATCATCAGACAGGCCAGCTCCTCGGCCCGCGCCCCCGCACCCAGATCGGACAGCGATATCCAATAGCAGTCACCGTTGACCACCGCGCCCGACCGGTCCAGCGCGAACCGCGGCCTATCGCTGATATCCGGGAACACCACCTTCGGCACCCGCCACAGATTCGGCCGCTGCGGAACCCAGTGCTCGAACCATTTCCGGCCGGCACCGGTGAGGTAGGTCCGCGCGCTGAGCAGGTCCCGGTGTTGTTCGAGATAGGCGGCGGTGCGCGGATAATGCGCCAGATCCACCGGCACCCGGCGCGGGTGGTCCAGATCGTAGGGGTACAGGACCCGGGTTTCCCGACGACGCTCGATCCGCCACGGACGCAGATCGTGATGGGTGATCAGATCGCACAACAGCTCCGGTTCGGCGTCCGGATCCCCCCAGTGCGCGGCGATGAAAATCCGGTCGGCATTGGTCTTGATCCCCACCCGGATACGTCCGAGGTCGCCGAAAGTGTGCCACATCCGCTCGGAAACCGAATCGAGCCAGTCGTCGTGCCCCGTTCGCGCCATCCGCCACCCCACCGACACCTCACCCGGTGGAACCGCCAGCTCCCCCACTTTCACCGTGAACCTATGCCCCTGCCGCCACACGGACGCATCACATCCGCCGATCAGCGACGCGAACAGATCCGCTTCCATGGCAGCCGGCCCGCCATCGTACGGTTCCCGCGGCGAATCGGGTGCCGGCTCCGGCCCGGCAGGCTCGCCCAGCAGACCGACCGGCGCACGGTCGTTCCCTCCTGAAGAACCCGCATCCATCGGCTCGGCCGCGGCCGGCCCACCCCTGCTATACATCTCCCGCACCTCGTCCGCCGGACCTCCCGCGTCCACGCCCGGTACGGTCCCGGCGCTCTCGCTCACCGGGTCTCCCGCACTCGGGCCGACCACTGGATCGTCCGAGCCGTCTTGATAGATCGACACATACCGGCAGGGTTCACGAACCCGGCCACGTACCGCGATCGTCACCGCCGGCAGCACCGCCGCCTCGAACAATTTGGTATCGCCCAGGTCGTACAGCTCCACCGGGGTCAGATCGGCCAGTAGCACCGCACGCAGGTTCGCCCCCGCCTTCGTGGTGAGGAATCGGTTCGCACACAGCAGCCCGAGCACTCCCCCCGGCACCAGCAGTCGTGGCAACGCGGCGACGAACGGATGGGTGAGGTCGAACCGCCCCCGCAAACCGAACTGCCCCCGCAATGCCCGCGCCGCCGCGCCACCCAACTGCTGAGTCCGCACATAGGGCGGATTGGCGATCACCGCGTCGAAGGATTCCCCCGGCACCGCCGCGCACTCGGCCAGAAAATCCGCCTCCCGCCACTCCGCCGCCACCCCCATCCGCACCGCCCGCTGCCGCGCCACCGCCAAACCCGCCGGATCCAGGTCATAACCCACCAGCTCAACAGGCGTCCCGGGCAGCCGCTCCCCCAGCGCGTCCCTGATCGCGAACAACAGTTCCCCCCGCCCACACGCCGGATCCAGCACCCGCACCCCCGCCCCACCCGCAACCCGCGCCGCCACCCGGCCCGCCAGGAATCCCGCCAGCGCCGGAGGTGTGTAGTGCCGCCCATGCCGCTTACGCTCGCGAGCCCCCTCGCCATCGCGTCCCATGTGCGCATTCTGGTCCACCCAGCCCAGGAACCCTGCCATTTCGCGAATTGAATCCCGAGCAGATTTCGCCCGACCCCCAACCGAACCGCTCCCCAGCGGCGCCACCGACACTTCCGAGACCCTGGAAGCTCCCCAAACCCCGATCCAACGCTCCCACCACCGGTGCCGAGTTCACGAGACCCTCAATGACCCCGCCGCCACCTCCAGGCGCGTTCGACTCCCCTACCACCACTCCGTCCACATCCACCCCACCCCCGTTTCCCTGCCGCCCCCGGGCGCGTTTCGTTCCCCCTACCGCCCGTCTGTCCGCATCCGATCCCCGCCCCCGTTTCCCGCATGCGACCGGTCCGCCTCGGTGGTTCGGGGCCCGTCTCGTTCTGGAGCGACCAGAGCGAAGGAGCGCAGCGACTGAGCGCCGGGAGTGAA
>NZ_JBEYBT010000028.1:0-37600 GCF_040632335.1 Nocardia sp. NPDC019395 | reverse complement strand
GGCCTGAATCGGCCTGCGTCCTGATCGCGAATTCGGGCACTGGTTCGCCCATGCGACCCTGGAACGCGAGAACCGGCCGGATTGCAGCCGGCCGGTTCTCTTTTATTGGGTGTTTGTCAGGCGGCGATCAGACTCCAGAAGGCTTCGTCCTCGTCGCGTAGCAGTTCGCGGGGGCGGCCACTGTCCACCAGGATGTTGTCGACCTGGTCCAGCAGTCCGACCTCAACGAGGGTCCTGACGTTCAGCGCCAGCGGTTCGACGGCGATCCTTCCGTCCGGGTCGACCCACAGGCACACCTCCAGATACGGGCGGCAGCCGTGGGTGGCCAGGAGTCGGTAGGCGTCGGCGATCGCGGAGGGTTTGGCGCCGAGGTTGTTCTCCAGCATCGCGTAGTTCCAGGTCATCTCCTCGGGGTGGGTTCTGATCAGGTGGGGCCAGTTGACCGTGTGCGTGGTGCGGGCCCACTCCGGCCACGGTCCTTCCGGGGGCTGCAATTCCACACCGGACAACGCCCAGGCGAGCGGGTCCGGCAGTTTCGCCAACAGCTCGTCGGGCAACAGGTAGACCGCGTCGTGGCCGCAGGCGTAACCGCCCTCGGCTCCCTCGATCGCGGCGATACGCAGGGCATCGGCAATGCTGGCCGCTTCCGGGGTGAACTCGGGCAGCAGTATCGTCCGGTCCTCGTCGGCCGCCAGCTCCTGGCCGGTACCGGAGATTTCGGGGGTGCGCTGGCACAGCGTGACCGGCTTGCCGGTGTTGATCGCGTGCCAGATCTCGCCGCGGGTCGAGTCGCCGTAGTAGCCGGTCGGGTCGGTGACCACCACAACGGCGGCGCTCTGGTCGATCTTGTCGCGGTGCAGCTGGTCGAGGGCGGCCTTGTCCGGTCCGCTCTGCTCGCCGGGCGGGACCACCCTGTAGGGCATGAGCACGATCGCGCCCTTGCGCGTCAGCTCCGCGGCGACGTCGATCATCAGCGGGAAATACCGCATCGATCCGCAGATGGTCACTGTCGGTCGGTCATCGCCGGTGATGGGCTCGGGTACCGCCATGGGTTCCCCGGGGCCTACCAAGGCGTTGAACCCTTCGGTTCGGAAGGTCCAGCTGGCCGCCAGGTCTCCCGAGGCGTCCGCGTAGCTTTCGTTCTGCCAGTTCATCTCTTTTCTTCCTTCTCGGTTCCCGGAGCTCGGTCGAGCGTTCGGGGGCTTCTGGGGGCGGGGCTACAGCAGCGCGTACTGCTCGTGCTCCTGGTCGAGGTAGGCCCACTCGATCCGGGTCACGGTGCTTTCCGGTGTGCAGCCCTTGTGGCTGCCACAGAAGAACTCGACGAACTCGGCCGGGCTCATCTCCGGGAAGCCCTCGGCCAAGACCTCATCCGGTGTGATCTCGTCGAGCCGTTCTCGGCGCACCGCGAGCACCCGCACGTCGACGATCCGAACCAGCGGTTCACCGCGGCGCCGGCCCATCACCTTGCGGCACAGGGTCAGCCGGTCCCCCGGTTGCAGGACGTGCCAGCCCATGCGCCGGGTGACGGTTTTGCTGCGGGCGCGTACCTGGGGTTCGGTCAGCGCTACCGACATGAGCCTTGCCATGGGCTCACTCCTTCGTTTCGTTCTCGATCTGGTTTTGCTCTGCTTCCTCGGCGAGGTAGCGGTAGAGGGTGGCGCGCGAGACTCCGAACACCTCGGCGACCTGGCCGACTGGCTGGTCCTCGCGCAGTGCGGCGCGGGCCATGGCGAGCTGGGCCGCGTTGAGCTTGCGCGGCCGGCCGGGCTGTTTACCCTGCGCGCTGGCGACCTCACGGGCGTGAGCGGCCCTCTCCCTCATGAAGACCCGCTCCATGTGAGCGAACAGGGCGAGCAGCGCGACGCTGATCTCGGCCATGCCTGAGGTGTCGGTGGTATCGATTGGCAGCGGGTCGCGCAGGGTCTTGACCCCGATACCGCGCTCGCTCAAGTCGTGGATGACGTTGAGGCATTCGCGTAGGTTGCGCCCGAGCCGGTCGAGGTTGGTTGCCACGATGGTGTCGCCTTCGCGGGCGTACTTCAGCATCTTCTTGAACGCTGGCCGGTCGACGGTGGCGCCGGTCTTCTTGTCGGCGTAGATCCGCTCGTCCGAGATCCCGTGCTCGCCGAGCGCGACCAGCTGTCGTTCGAGGTCCTGGTGGGTGGTTGAGACGCGGGCGTAGCCGAGATCCACTACCGCACCACCCGCAGCGTTGGTCGGGGCAGCTCGATGTCGAGCAGGTCGGCCGCGGCGCGGTCCAGGTGTACTTGATTCTGGGCTGCACCTTCCCGGCAAGACTTGGGCAGTCCGCGGCACACCAGGAACTGCTTACGCGAAGCGGGTTCGGTCAGGATCTCGACGTGGTGCGTGAGCATCTCGAACCAGTCCAGGCCGCTGTAGTCGCGTCTGCACAGCTGACACAGGGGATCGTTGTGGCCGTGCGTGTTCAACAACGCCGACAGGGCGCGGGCCTCACTGACGCGGGGTGTGGTGCGCCAGCCGCATGTACAGCAGGCGCGGACCTTCTCTCCGGAAGAGGTGAACCCGGAGGGCAGGTGGACGATGCGGAGCGGGGAGTCGCGCGGTGTCCCGCTCACCGGCGCAGCCCATCCACGATCCGCGCCACTTCCGGGAGACCGGCATCGCGGAGGCGGTCTGCCAGTTCCTCATCGGTGAGTACGTCATCGGTCAGCGCGCTCTCGATTTCGGCCAGCTTCGCGGTATTAATCGCCATGGTGGTTCTCCCAACTCGATCAGTAGTCTCATAATTTTACACCGTTACGAAGTTTTGCGACGACAATTCGAGACAAGATTTCGAGACTCCTTGACGTGGGATTACATTCCGGGCCCGAGGATCTCGGCGGGGTGTCTTGAAACCTTGGTTATGAGACGACATCTCGATGCCGTAGCCCCTCGCGGCGCTGTCGGACGCACGTGGAAGATTGAACCCGTCGAAACTGAGCGTTTAGGAGGGTGTAGAGGTGGGTAACAGCGGCTTCAAAATCAATAAGCAGGGCATTCGCAACATGGCACGCGAGATCGAACGGGAGTTCGCGAAAAACCCGATCCGCGTGCCCGTCGAAACCGAGTACGACGGTGTCTATCCTGCCGTCGGATCGGTGACCAACTATCACGGGCCGGTCGTCACGGTCACCGGCGATAACGCACAGATCGCCTGGGACAACGACACCGTGAACCAGGGCCAGAGCCGCAGCGAACAGATCGCCCCCGGCTACGAGCAGCTGGCGGCAACTCTCGCCCAACTGCTGGCTGGCCTGCCCTCGCTTCCTCTCGACGGCGACGACGAAGCCGAGGTGCGCACGAATGTCGACACCGTGCTCGCCGAAGTGGTCGAAGAGGAGCCGAACCAAGGCCGCATCAAGCGCGGTCTGACAATGATTAAGGGGTTGCTCTCACCCATCGCCACTAGCGCCGTCGAGGCGGCGAGCGAGGAAAGCGCCGAGATCGCCCGCACCGTCATCCAGGACCTGGGCTCCTCCCTCCCGTTCTGAGCATTGGCAACGAACGCTCTGGCCGCCGGTAGGCACCAAAGACGCGACCCTCACCGGCGGTCAGATCCCTTACTCGTCCCGCTCCGAAGTCCGGGGAATGACGAAGTCGAAGAACACCTTCCGGCCGCTTCCCCGAAGCGCGCCCCTGCTGATACCGAGCTTCAGCAGCATCTTGAGGCACGGAAGGTTCGTCACATCCACTGCACCTCCCAGAGTCGCCAGGTCGGCGAGTTCCGGTTGCGCAAGCAGGGCCTTCATCGTGGCTGGACCGAGCCCGCCTCCACATCGCAATGGGTCAATGGCGATGTTCACACCACCTGAGAGAGGCGGCACCACCGCATACGAGGCGTCCCGATCGCCGGTGACCTGAACTGCGATGAAGCCGAACGGCTCGCCGGTAGGTGAGGGTCGCGCCATCCAGCGCAGCGTCGGGCGCGCGATGTAACCGTCCGTCATCCTGGACCCCACCTCGGACTCCCTCAGAAGCCTTCCCAGGTCGCCGAGGTACCCCGCCACTGCCGCGTTCTTCCACCACAGCTCTAGTGCAGATCTGTCTTCAGGTGCGTATTCGGTCAACACGACCGCGGGCGGCTGCATCTCGCTATCTTCCCGACGCCGGCGCACCGGCGCCAGACCGGCCACGTCACCTGTCCCGCCCGCGTCCCTGATCGCGCCGGCGTTCTTGATCGAGCCGCACCTGCCGGAGCCTCCTATCGCGCCGCTGCTGGTCATCGACTGCGCGGGCGTCATCGATCCGGGCGTGGTGCTGCGCGGCGGTCAGCTTGGTCATCGTCTCGTTACGGAGCTTGATCAGCTTCAATCTGTGATCGGGGTCGATATCGGCGTGCTCGAAGTCGTGGTTGACGCGGCGGATCTGCCGCTCAACGGTCTCCAGCTCACGGATGCCGAGTGCGGGCTCATCCCGCAGCATCTCCAGGTACCACCGATAGCGCTGCTCGAAGATTTCCACCGCGACACCCTCCCCCGTACCCGATTCGGCTCAATATTCCGAGGGTACGTCTCCTAGCCCTCACACCTGAGCGTCTTTGGGGCCCTTGCCGTCCCGGATCCTGGTGATGTACTCGCGGGAGAAATCGGCGTCGCGGGAGACGGCGCTGACGCCGATGCCGGCGTCGAGTCCTGCGCGGATGGCGGCGAACAGTTCGACGCGGGCCTGGTCGTAGGCCTCGCGGGCGGCGCGGATGGCGGCGCGGTGCTCGTTCTGCTGCGTCATACCCGACAGCATTGCACACATTGTTGCCAATATAGTTGACACTCAGTCGTCCATGCTTCAAAGTGTGAACATAGTTGTCTACTTTGTTCACACTTTGGGGGTGTGATGACCGCAATCGAATGGACCGAGGTCACCTGGAACCCGGTGACCGGCTGTGACCGGATATCAGCAGGCTGCGACTCGTGCTACGCGCTAACGATGGCCAAGAGGCTCAAGGGAATGGGCGCGGAGAAGTACCAGCGTGATGGTGATCCGCGCACGTCGGGACCGGGGTTCGGGGTGACGGTGCACCCGTCGTCGCTGGATATTCCGCGGCGTTGGCGCCGCCCGAAGCTGGTGTTCGTCAACAGCATGTCCGATCTGTTCCACGCCCAGGTGCCGACCGATTTCGTGCACCAGGTGTTCGAGGTGATGGCCGCGACGCCGCAGCACACCTACCAGGTCCTCACCAAACGGCCGCTGCGGGCGCGGCGGATGGTCGAGCAGGGCCTGATGTTCCCTCCGAACGTCTGGTTCGGGGTCTCGGTGGAGAACCAGGACACCGCCGATCAGCGGATTCCGCAGTTGCACCGGATCCCCGCGGCGGTGCGGTTCCTGTCGTGTGAGCCGTTGATCGGGCCAGTCGACCTGTACGAGCACCTGTTCCCGCACCGGTGCCCGGATGGCTGCCGCTGCCGCTGGCCCGACGATGGCGACGCCTACGAGTGCGCCTGTGGCGGGGCCTGCGCGGAATGGGAGCCGGTGCCGTCGCTGAACTGGGTGATCGTCGGTGGCGAGTCCGGGCCGAGCGCGCGGCCGATGCACCCGAATTGGGCGCTGGACCTGCGCGACCAGTGCGTGAAAGCCGGGACGGGATTCTTTTTCAAGCAGTGGGGCGGGCGCACACCCAAGCAGAACGGCCGCTTGCTCGAGGGCCGGACCTGGGACCAAATGCCGACCCGCCGCGTCGTCGCGGTGGAGGCGCAGGCATGAGCGCGCCGGCGAAGATCCGCACCGCCACACACCGGCCCGCAGTGCGTCGGCGGCGGTTTCGCCACGACGATCCGGTGGCCGTGGACCTGTTCTCGGGGTTCGGTGGGCTCACTCTCGGTATCGAGATGGCCGGGTTCGAGACGATCATGGCGGCCAATCACAACGAGTACAAGATCGGCGTGCATGAGGCCAATCACCCCACGGTCGAGCACTGGATCGCCGATCTGGTGAATCCCGAGGCTGCCGATTACCACTCGGCGGAGGACCTGCCCGCCGCCGACCTTTTGGTCGCCGGAATCTCGTGTGTCAATCATTCGCAGGCGAACACGCAGAAGGCTTACGAGGAGGGTTGGACCCTGTTCGGGGTTCAGGATCCCGAGTTCGAGAAGCGGGTCACCCGCTCCGAGCGCGACCGCGCGACCGCGAACTGCGTGCTGGCCTACGTCCGGAAACACCATCCGAGCCTGGTGTTGGTGGAATGCACCACCGAGCTGACCTCCTGGGGACCGGCGCTACCGAATCGGAAAAGCGTCGGTGACGGTTCCACCTACCGGTATTGGCTGAGCCGCTTCGATATCGAGGGCTACGACCACAAGGTCCTCTACCTCAACAGCCAGTTCTTCGGGGTGCCGCAGTCCCGCGACCGCTACTACCTGGCCCTGTGGGACCGGCGGCTACCTGCTCCGGATCTGGAGCATCGGCCGCTGTCTCGCTGCGTCGCGTGTGATGACGATGTGGAAGCGGTGTGGTCATGGAAAACCGGCATTCCGCCGAACGGGACGGTCCGCTACGGCACCCAATACAACTACCGGTGCCCTCGCTGCCACCGCGAGGTCGTCCCGCCGATGACCCCTTCGCTGCACGCCCTGGATCTCACCAACCCCGGTACGCGGATCGGGGATCGGCCACTGAAGAAATACGTCGTCGACGGCCGTGAGGTGTGGAGTCCGCTCGCGCCGGCGACGATGGCGCGGATCGAACGGTGCCGACAGAGGTTTGGCGAATTCCCGGCGTTCCTCATGCCCGCGAAGAGTTCTCGCGGGTCCGAGCGGCACCTCTGGCAGCCGCTGACCACGCAGACCAGCCAGCAGGAGACCGCGTTGCTGTCGACCGGTTCGGCGCTGTGGGCGGCGGTCAACAACTTCCAGGGCGCCGCGCGCGGCCTGGACACACCGTTGCCGACCGTGGTCGCCTCCGAAACGCTCGGCCTGATGACCGGGATCATCCCGTTCCGGAAGAACACCCTGCCCACCCTCGGTACCGAACCGATGCCCACGGTCACCTCCGAGCAGATCCCGGGACTGCTCACCGGCACCACCTTGGCCGAGATGGCGGTCGAGGACTTCTACCTCCGGATGCTCGGTGCTCCCGAGGTGGGGGCGGGCTGCGGGTTCGACACGACCCTGCCCGACCGGGAAGGCACCTTCAAAGTGTGGGGCGCGGCCCGCGACCAGGTCGACGGCTTCGGCAACGCCGTGAGCCCAGCAGTCGGGGCCTGGCTCGGAGCCCAGCTTCGCGAGGTCCTGCACACCACGGAGGCGATCGCCTGACCTCACCCGATATCCAGTGCGCCCCGGCGGCCGGTATCCGCCGGGGCGCACTGCTGTGCAGGCAGGGCGGGTGACTGGCAGGTTTTCGCCATGCCTGCGTCGGTCGAGGACTTTACGTGGGGTTTTACGTGGCGAAATACGTGGCGATATACGTGGGGAAATCAAAACACCCCATGCCCGACTGGGCAGAAATGCCCTGTATCCTGTGCGGATACAGAGCGGGGGTTACCCAGGAATACATGTCTCTTGTACATAGAGACATGCTCCGGACGCTGACCACACCGATGTGCGCGAGCGGTCCTCGACGACGGAATCGGGTTGGTCTCCAATCCTCGGTATCGAAACCAGGGGTGCGACGGGTAGTCGAGCGGAGAAGAATCGGAACAGTGGCTGGCCGGGCCCGGTCCCGCCGCTGTGCGGGTTGCCGGAATCTTCTACCTCGCGGCGCCGATCCACGTCGCCGCTACTGCTCCGCTGCCTGCGTGGCCCGCGCCTACCGCCGCCGTGTCCGGATGGTCGACCGCTACGACCGAGGCCGGCGGATCGTCCACGCCTTCGCCGACCTCACCCGCGCGGAGAAAGCCGGAATCGCCAGTGGTGCTCTGATCGTCCCCGGGATCCAATGTCCTGTCTGCCGTCGAGTCGTGTGGCAGGGGGTCCGACGCCGGGCCGACGCCGTCTACTGCTCGGCGGCCTGCAAGAGCAAGGCAGCGCGTCAGCGACGACGGCAACCATGACGGACAGCGGCGTCGAAACCGCTCCATTCCGGAGCCGCGGTGCCACTACCCGTCATGGTTGCCCACGTCAGCGCATCCCCACCGCAACGGTGAGTAGCAAGACGACCCCATGCGAAGCTCCTGCTACTGCGGGACGAAGGCTGGCCGGCCGGTACCGAGACAAGGCGCCCGTGTCCGTTCGGATTGCGCCTGGCGGGTTTTCGCCACCCCTGGTCCGATGAGATTTTTTCCGTGCCCTATTCGGTGCCACCCTCGGTGCCCTATTCCGTGATGTGATCAAAACACATCACCCTTACTGGCCGGAAACACCCGGTGAACTGCGGCGGAGGTGGAGGGGGTCACCCAGGATTGTATGTCTATATACATAGAGACATACATCCGCACGCCGGGACGATCTCCGTCTGTAGGTCTGCTGCCCGCCGGTGGTGACCGAGGTGAACCCGTCCGAACCGGTTCGGTGTGTCGGATCATCGCGTCATACTTCGGCTATGGGGATCGAGTCGCCACGGGGGCATGCGCGCGGGGGACGTCTGGGCGGCACGAACGTGAAGGGGTACACCCGCTTCACGGATCGGCCGGCGCCGCGGCGGGGTGGTGGCCGGTCTCCGTACTATCCGGGATCGCGCAGCGCCTCGGTCATGCCGACCCTGTGGGCCCTCGGGGCGCTGCTGGTCGGCGGGATTCTCGTGCTGGTCGTTCTGACTCTCACTCACATGGACTCACCTGCCGAGCGCACCGAGGGGCCGGTCGCGCCTTCGGCGGTCGTGCCCGCGAAACCCGCTGCGCCGCCGGAACCTGCTGCTCCGCCACCGGCGTGCTTCCCCCTGGCACCGTGCTGAGGAGATGACCATGGCGGGCGAGGAAACGGCACAGGACCCCACCGAGGGTGAGGACCGGTTCGCGCAGTATCTGTGGCCGAGGCCGCGGTATCCGTTTCTGCGGAAGATGGATCCGCGCCGGAACTGGCGGCGGTGGCAGGTGCGACGGGCGGTGCGCTACGAGCCCTACGGCCCGACGATCACCGAAGGAGCTGCGACCGACTACCGTTCGATCACACTCTGGCACCGGGATCAGCAGGAATGGCCGGTGGGGAAGGTCAACTACCTGGTCTGCCACGAGTGCCGGATCGGCTACATCGCCAATATCGACGTGCAGAAGAACCTGTGGGGCAACGGCATCGCCACCGACATACTGTCCCGGCTTCGCCGCCAGCTGCCGGGCTACACATGGCAGACCAGCCGCCACTTCCCCTCCGCGAAATCGTTCTGGCTGCTGATCGCCGACCGCGCCGGGCAGGGCTACACCGACTCTGCCGCCGGGTATGGATGCAGCCACATGGCCCGGTTTTGGTCCCGGGGAACCACACACCGTGGTACTTGATTTCCTAGCGGAAAGCGCCACTGCACCAGGCCGTTCCTATGCGGCGTTACCAGAAGTATCCACATGGATACTTTAAATTTGCGCTGTTCAGAGGCGGTCGGCGATGCCCATGTCCTTGCGGGCCTTGTGGAACTGCTGGTGGCTCTCGCTGGCGTAGCCGACCGCCACAGCGACCACCGAGGCCGGGGAACGTCGTGCCCACCGGTCGATCGCGCGGCGGGCGACGACGCCGGCGGGTAGCCGGTAGACGCGGAACGGGACACCGCGTTCGGCGACTGCCGAGATCATCGCCATGACCTGGGCAGTACGGGGCCCGTCGGGGAGTTCGGCCAGCACCTGCTCGCGGGCTTCGTCCAGCAGTTCGGCGTGATGTTCCTGCGCACCGGTGAGTAGGGCGTCGAGCTGGTCGGCGTACTCGCCGGGCAGGTAGAACGAGGCCGCCGACACCGCAGGAGCCTCCCGGCCGCGTGCGCCGGCCAACGTGCGGCGGAGCTGGTCGGCATAGCGGATCAACTGCAGCGGACCGGGCTCGGCCCGGTCGAGCAGGTCTATCACCGCTGCCGCAAGGCAATCCGAACTCGACGCCCGCGGCAGTTGGTCACGGGTCCCCCATCGAGGGTCTCGCACCCGCAGTTGGTGGCGCCAGGCGCTGACCACCCTCGCCTGCGCGGCGGTGAGCTTGCCGGTCGAGTACTGCCGCGCCGGTCCGGGCTCCTCCTCAGTGGTCTCCGGGGCGGGTTCGGCGGCCTCGCAAACGGGCGGATCATTTGAAGTATCCACGTGGATACTTTAGCTAATCTGAGCTGGTGAGAGCAACTTTTCATGTCACATATTTGTGGTTTACTGTCGGTGTTTCCGCGCTGGGATCACCCCATCAGTGAAGGGATTTGCGAGATGGCCGCACCGACAATGCAGGACACGGTCAGGACCACGTCTACGGCCGCCGCCGCTTCGATCATGTGGTACCGGCAGGGGCGGCCGGTGTACCGGCGCGGGCTCGCTCCCGAGGGGCTGTGTACCGCCTCGCAGTTGCGGGCGCAACGGCTTTCACCGGCCGGGCTGACCCCGGTGGCCTGGTTGTATTTCGCCTACACCGGCCATCAGACCTGCCCGCTCTACGCCGTCGAGCAGGCCCGCCCGATCCGGGCCCTCACCGACCGTCAGCGCGCGGCCCTGGCCGCGGGGCGGGCCCTGGCAGGTACGGCCCCGTGCCGGGTATGCGCCGCGGTCCGAGTCTCGGTGTCCAAATATCGGGAGACGATCTGCGAATCGTGTGAGCAGGCGCGGGAGATCGCCGAATACGAGGAATTCCTGGCCCAACTCGCCGCTGACCGGGCTGCTGCTGCGGTGTGGGCGGCCGACGTGCTCGCCGACCCGGCCACAGTTGTTCTCGACACCGAGACCACTGGGCTCGACGGCGCCTACATCGTCGAAATCGCCGTTACCGACGCTGCCGGGAATACGCTGCTCGACACCCGGGTCAATCCACAGATCCCGATCCCCGAGGACGCGCGAGCCGTTCACGGGATCGGCGACGACACGGTCGCTTCGGCGCCGACGTTCAGCGACATCCTCACCGACCTCACCCGGGTATTGGCGGGCCAGCGCGTCATCATCTACAACGCGGTCTTCGATATCTCGGTCCTGCGCAACGACCTCGACCGCCACTACCGCATGGCCGAACCGACCCTCGACCTGGCGCCGAACCTGGACCTGTTCACCATGCACCCGGCGGCCCGGTCGTGGCTGAAAACGGTGCGCGCCGAATGCGCGATGCAGTGGTATTCCCGCTGGTTCGGCGATTGGAGCGACTACTGGGGTGATTACACCTGGCAGCCGCTCGGAGGAGGCCACAGCGCCCTCTCCGACTGCCGCGCAGTCCTGGACCGTCTCCGCGCGATGGCCTGCTCGGCTTCCGATCCCGCGCCAATCCAGGAGTGAGCAGGTCAGTTGCAGTCGCTCTGGAACGGGAAGCACCCGGCAGGCCCGGCCACGGGACCGGCATTGCCCGGCGAGACGGCTGCCGGTGCCGGCGGCGGTACCGGGGTCGTATCGGGGGTGCTGCCCGAGGAGGAATCGGTATTGCCGCCGACCAGGATGAGCCCTGCCGCTGCCATTCCGCAGAGAGCGAGAAGCCCCACAGGCCCGGCGCTGCCGGGTGATCGCCGTGAATGCGCCCGTACGGGACGCCCGTTTCTTGTGTGTGCGCGTACTCGATGAACTGTCATAGCCACGCAGCATGACACCGGCCACCGACAAGAATCGTTTCCGATCTTGTTGGGCTGCAACCTATTCGAGGGGGCGGCGTTCGGTCCGGGACACAGTTCAGCCCCTGGCGGTTACCGGTCGCCAGGGGCTGAGCTCTATTCCGGGGGTGGTTTATCTACCGAGGTCGCTGTGCAGTTGACGGCGGCCTGCGGCTCGGGTCGGGGCGGGTGTGCTGGGTTGGGCCCCGCGGTCGGCCCGGGTCGCGCAGTTGCGGTTTTGGCGCGGTGCGCGGCCCGCGTCGGCGGCCTGGCGCTGAGCGATCGCGTCGTCTCGGGCGCTGACCACTTGTTCGGTGCGGGTCTTCCACCGCTGTTCCCGTTCGGTGGTTGCGCGGCCGAACTTGCCGGCGGTGCGTGCGTTGCGGTCCACGACTTCGCGGACCTGCTGCTTGGTGCCGGGGTCGATACCCGCGCGGGCCAGCGCCTCACCGAGGCCGCGGACCTTCTCGCTGTACCGGCGCCGCTGGGTGTCCAGGGTCTCCAGTCCCGGGCCGGTGGCGACGCTGGAAATCGCGGCACCGACACCGGCGACCGCCGTGGACAGCGTCTCCTGCTGCCGCTGGTCGAACTCCCGGCCGGTGCCGGCCACGAGTGCGTCGATGCTGCGGCAGGTGTCGCGGCCGATGTGGGATCCGGCCTCGAATTGGCGCTCCTCGTCGATCTGGGCGCGGGTGCGGTCATCGGCCCACATCAGGACGGGCAGGTCCTTCTCGCCGCGGATCCGGCCGGTGTCTATATCGGCGAGTGTCGCATCCAGCTGGGCACGTTCCATCGACGCCAGCCCGTTGCGCCCTGGTGCGGTGGCGATGTCGTGCAGCCGGTTGCGGGCCTCGTCCATCCGCAGCAGCCGGGCCTCGTTCTCATCGCCGACACCGAACATCTCGGGGGATTCCCCGGACATGTCGTTCTCGGTGATCCAGTCCGCGACCTCGTACTGCTCGGCGGCGTCGGTGGCGTACTGGCGCAGCTCGGTGAGCACCCAGTCGCGGTCGACGTAGCCCGGCCACACCGCGAGGTCGGGATTGCGGCCGGCCACGATCTCGCGCCCCACATTCCGGACTTTGTCCTGGTCGGCGGCCGTCATCACCGCTATCTCCTCCCCCATCCCCTGCGGGGAGAGCCGCTGGGCGGCGAAGGATTCCAGCAGCATCGGGATCCGGCCGCGGACCTCTTCCCCCGGGTCGACGGTGGTCGGGGTATCGAGCAGGTCGACCCCGGCCACATCCCCACTGAGGTAGTCGACGGTGAATTCGACCCGGGCCCGGTCGGTCGGCGACAGCAGGGTGTTCAGCTCGCTGCGCAGTTGTTCGCGGCGCTGGTCGCGGGTGTCGATGTAGCTGTGGGAGCCGCCCTCGGTGTTCCAGCTGGCGGTCCAGTTGTTCAAGGCGTGCACCGCTGCGGATTTGGCGCTTTCGGTCAGCGGGGCGGCGGAGACGATATCGAGCGCGGCGGCCTCGCGGCTCCACAAGGCGGCGGCCTCGTCGAACTGCTGCACCGGAGCCGGATCGAAATCGGGGTCGATCGCCACGGTGAGCGCGTCGGCGTCGATGACCACACCCCATCCGGAGCGGTAGTGCTCCACGAGGTCCTCGACCATCGCCTGGGATTTGTCGTCCTGCTCCCGCCAGATCAGGGCATCGGCCAAGGCCTGTGGCAGGGCCTCGCGGGAGCGCTGCCACGGCACGGTGCCCTGCCAGCGTGCCGCGCGCTGCCCCAGCTTCTGCCGCCACTCCTCGGCCGCACGCGCCGCGCCGGCGGCGTTGGCCTGCTGGTCGGGGTTCTCGGGGTCGTGTTCGAGGGCGGTTCGGGAGCGGTCGGCGGCGTCCTGGAAGAAGCGCAGCTGGTCGCGGTCGTGGCGGGCCCGGTTGACCGCCATCAGCGCGTGCAGCTGTGCCAGCCGCTGACCGGGCTCGGTCGCCTCCCCGAGGCGCGGTTGGGTGCCGGCGTCTTGCGTGTCCTGCTCGGCGATCCGCGGACCCCAGATCGGATCGGCGGCCAGCGTCTCCCGGTGGGTGCGCAGGTGCTGGTTCAGTTCCGTTTGCACCCGGCCGAGATTCTTTTCGAGGTGGTGGGCGCGGGAGTCGCGGTTGTCGACGAACTGCTCGGCGGTGGCTGCCGGGTCCTGCAGGTGCAGCGCGAGGTCTTCGGCGTGGTCGACGTCGATGTTGTCTAGCGAGGTTTCGTAGAAGCTGCGCTGGTCGTCGAGGATGTCGGCGTCAGTCGCGGCGCGAGTGCGGTCGCTGTCGGGATCGGTGAACGTGTCGGACATGGTGATTCCTTCGGCGGCGTGCGCGGATACCTTCACGGACTCGGCGACGGCCGCGGCCTCGGCGGGGGTGACGAGCACATCGCGGGCCTGGGATCCTTTGCTCGGGCCGACGATGCCGAGCTGTTCGAGCTGGTCCATGAGCTGGTTTGCTTCCGCGAACCCGACCTTGAGCTTTCGTTGCAGCATCGAGGTCGACCCGAACTGCGTGGAGATCATGAGTTCGGCGGCGGCCAGAACATTGAGGGACATGGCTGGTACTTCCTTCTCTTCGTGCGTGCCGGTCCAGGCGGGTCCCGGATCGGCTTGTTGAGTGAGTTCTTCGACGGAGATCCCGCGGCGTTCGGCGGCGCGGATCTGGCGTCCGCGCACCGCCTTGGCGACGGCCTCCATCTGGGCAGGTGTGGCCGTGCGCTTCGGGGCGGCCAGACGGGTGTCGAACAGGTGAGCCCACAGGCGCCGGCGTTTGCGGCCGGTAGCCTCGCGGACCATCCGTGCGGTGGGTTCGGCGTTGGGGCTCAACCCCATAGCCCGCAGTTGACGGCGGGTTTTCAGGTGAGATGGAGCAGCCCGCCACGGGTAGGTGTCGGGCTGCTCCGGTTCAACGGCGGTCATGTCTGGCCTCAGCGTCCGATCCCGTCGTCGCCCCGGCCGCGGTGGTGGGTGCGCCGCACCCCGGTACCGATCGGGTTGACGCGGCTGCCGTTGTGGGTGGGCGCGTTGCGGATCGCGGCCGAGACCGAGGTCGCCGATCCCGCGTCGGCGGCCATGTGCTGGGCGATCTGGTCTTCGTTCAGCCCCAGCGCCTTGAGCCGGATCTCGCGCTCCAGGCGCCGGTGTTTGCTGTCGTAGGCCGGTGCCGGCGCCGGAGTATTGCGGGCGGCGGCCACGGTTTCGGTGCGGTCGGCCCACCGTTCGGCGATCCGGGCGGCCTGTTTGCCGGTGATCGCGGCCTCGGTGGCGGCCTTGTCCACATGGTTGATGACCCGGTTGCGGACCGGCTCGGGGAT
Source organism: Nocardia sp. NPDC019395 (assembly GCF_040632335.1). Classification (NCBI taxonomy): domain Bacteria; kingdom Bacillati; phylum Actinomycetota; class Actinomycetes; order Mycobacteriales; family Nocardiaceae; genus Nocardia; species Nocardia sp. NPDC019395. The sequence goes on along the minus strand of NZ_JBEYBT010000028.1, from coordinate 22,669 downwards.
ACCGGCGCCGGTCATGGCCGCGGCGAGCTGCTCCTGGCGGCCGATATCGCCGTAGTCGTGCAGCGACATCCGGCCCGCTGCGAGGTGGACCTGGTCCTCGACCACGCCCTCGACGTTGATGCGCAGCGACCGGGCGGTATCGGGGTCGACACCGATACCGGTCAGCATCTCCATCGTTTCCTTGCGGACCTGGCGGCCGGTGGTGCGGGCGATGCTGTCGGCGCGCGAGGAGTCGGCGGCGGCGGCGCTGCGGTCGTCGGTGAACACCATCGCCGGTGGAGTCCGGCCGGCGTCCACGTCGCGCAGCACCATCTCCAGCTGGTCGCGCTCCAACTGGTGCAGTCCTTTGCCGGAGTCGATCGCGGTCCGGATCTTCTTGCGGGCCTTGTCGGCGCGTTGGCGCAACGCCGCCGCGTCGGCGGAGTCGTAGTCCCCGGCCACCACCACGAGCCGGTCGGCCTCCGGCTGCAGCGACGCGTAGAGCTGCACGGCGCTGCCCAGCGCATCACGGTCGACGTGATCGGGGAACATCTGCGCGAACTGCTTGGTCGGCTCCCGGCGGATCGCCGCCCCGCGCTCCCGGACCGCTTCCTGCTCTTGCGGGCTGAGCAGCCGCACCGCGTTGGCCAGCTTCGCTTGGGTCAGCTCGGTGACCTTGCCCGCCCGCAGCTGATCCTGGTAGGACACCAGCAGCGCATCGATGCGCGGTTTGATCTCCTCACCGGGGTCGACCAGCGCGGAATCGAGTTGGCGCAGCAGGTGAGTGCCGGTCAGCGAGGGCGCCGCGGTGGAACGTCCCGGGTCGGTGACCGGCGCCTGGGTGGACAGATACACCCCGATGAACCGGACCTGGGCCACGGTCTTCTCCGGGACCTTCGCCGCCGCCAGCTTCTTGCCCAGCTCGTCGAGTGTCGCCGCGGACGGGGTCCGCGACCACTCCCGGATCTCGGCGTAGAGGCTCTGTTTCGTCGACTCGTCGAGGCCCTGCTGGGCGGCGACGGTCTCCACCATCCGGTCGTGCGCACGCTGGGCCCGCGCGTCCTGCACCCGCTCGGACTGCGAGGCAGCGATTGCCGCGCTCAGCTCGGCCGGGCGGCCGTTGAACGCGACCTCGTCATCGTCACCGATGTAGATGCCGTACTCGCCCATGATGTGCGAGCGCAGCCGGTACCAGGCTTGTTTCGCGGCGTCGGACTCCGGCGACCAGGCCCGCGCTTGCAGGACCGCATCGGCGAGTTCCTCGCGGCTGGCGTTGGCCCACCCGCGCTTCTCCATCGCCGCCAGCCGGGTCTCGACGGCCTTGCGTTCGGCCGCGATCCGGGCCTCCTCGGCGCGACGCTGGTCCTCTTCCCGCTGGGCGAGGATGAGCGCGTCTTCCACACGCTGGGCGGCTTTGCGGATCGCCATCTGGATCAGGTGGGTGAGAAAAAGGTTCATGTACCTGGCGAAATCACCGCCGATCCGGTCGACCTCATCACTGTGCGGCGGGCGCTCATCGAGGTCGGGCGCCATCATGTACTTGCCCATATCGGGATCTCCTTCGAGGTGGTGAGAAACCGCAGCCGAGACCGGATCGGCCTCGGCTGCGGGGGATTCAGGGTTGGGGGCCTCCGACCCGGCCTCGGCGGCCGGCGCCGCCCGCTGCTGGTTCGGGGGCCGGGTGTAGGGGTCCAGGTACGGGATCGGCACCAGCTCACCGATCTCGTGACCGCACATCAGGTGGTCGTGCAGGTCCTTGCCCGTCGCGGGCCCGACGACCCGCACCCGCCCGACGTGGCCGGCCACGGTGGCCATCACCCGTTCGGCCCGGCGATATCCGGCGGGGTCGGCATCGGCGACGATGACCACCGTCGAGGCGCCTTCCAGCCATTTCGCGTGCTCGCCCGACCAGACCGCCGCGCCACCGGCGTTGGTGGTGGCGACCAGACCGGCCGACTCCGCCGCCGCGACATCCTTTTCGCCCTCGACGACATAGACGACGCCGCCCGCGGCGACCTGCGCCAGGACCTGCGGCAGCTGGTACGGGATCGGCGCGAACCCACCCGCTTCCATCCGGCCTGTCTCGGGGTTCCAGCGCCGCTGGTGGAACTCCTTGCCGCCGCCGTGCTCGAAATCGGCTTCCTTGCGCACGACCTCACCAGCCACGGACCCGTCCTCGCGCATATACGCGTAGGTGGCCGTGGTTTTCCACGGTGAGGTCTGGGCGCCCTTGTCCGGCTTCTTCGGCTGGACGGTGGGCATCCCGGCCGCGGCCAGGGCGCGTTCGGCGCGCGAGACCGGCCGCGGGCGCTGGCGGGGCGCGCGGGCCCGGTCCGTTCCGGAGCGGGTGGTTTTGCGGTCGAACATGTCGCGGACCTGCAACCCCACCGATTCCAGGACCTGCTCGTTGTCGCAGCCCGCGAAACACCGCACCACGGTCCGCTGCTGGTTGCTGTCGTACTTCACACCGAGGCTGGGCCGGTGTCCGCGGCCGTCGCCCTCATGGACCGGGCAGCAGTACTGCGTCCACGCCCCGGACGGGCGGCCGGGGCCGACCGCCTGGTCCAGGGCGCCGGTGATCGTCTCCCACGACCCCTGCGAATGTGCCGGTGCGCTCACGGGAATGACCGGTAGACGACGCGCCGGTTACCGGTCGGCGCGGCGGGCAGGATCAGCCGTGAGGAGGTCAGCGGCGCGGCGGGCTGCGGGTCGGAGTCGCTGTCCTCGTCGTCGACGAACAGTCCGGCCGGCGGCGTCACGGTCGGCAACGCCGTCAGCTTGTCCTTGTGACCGCCCGCGACCGAGCAGTACTTGAACGGGCCCTGGGCGTCCAGGAGCCGGTCCATGTGCGGATCGCAGTGCTGGATCCACCACGCCGACATCGCCTGTCCCGGATCGAGGCGCATCTGCTCGAACGCCGCCCACAGATGGGTCAGCCGCGCCACGGCCTCACCGTGGTTCCACCACTCCGGGCACCAGCGGGTTTTCTCCTCGGTCCCGCGGGCGGTGACCTCCCGGCGGTAGGTCTGGCCGATGTACTCCTCCACGAACGCGTCCAAGGTGGCGAACCGCTTCTCAGGCTTGGGCTCTTCCGGCTCCTCGACCACACGATCGGGGTCGGTGGCCACCGCCGCCTCGTTCACGGCGGTCTCACGCATCCCTGCCACCACGGCGGTGGTCAGTGCGGACGCGATCACGCCCTTGGCGACCTTCTTCGCAGCCTCGGCGACCTGGGTGGCCACCGCCTTGCGCACCGCCTCGGTCAGCACGTCGGTCAGCTCACCCGGCTCGGTGCCCCCGGCCGCCACGGTGGCCACGGCGCCGGCGAGTTCGTTCGGTGCGGCCTCGAACTCGGGATCGTCGGGGTAGTCGACCCCTTCCGGCGGCGGGGCGTCGTAGTCGTAATCCGGCGGGACCTCGTCGAACCCGTCACCGGAGGCACCGAGGGCAGGGGTGGTGTTGTCGATATCGGTCATGCCGACTTCTCCTCGTCGTCGTGCACGGGCGGGACCACGTGCAGGTGGCGCACAGCCTCGGATTCAGGGGTTTTCGCCGCTTCGTCGAGCGCGGCGCGGATCTGATCGGCGTAGGGGCGCTCGAACCACGGCACGCTCTGCGCGAGCGTCGGCCGGTGGCCGGACGAGAACACGACGACCCGGCCCTTGGGCAGCGCCGCCAAGTCCGAGGCGTGCAGGGTGGTTTCGCTGGACCGCGAGGTCGACGTCGACCGGCTGTCCTTGGACTTGGACACCGAGGTCGTCAGTTCGTAATGCGGCCCGATCAACTCGGAGCGGTCCCGCAGGAACGCCGCATCATCCAGGCCGCTACCGAGGACTTTGATGTTGGCGGCCGACCACAGCGCGGTCATGCCCTCCGCACCCCAGCAGCGCACACCCTGGGCCCACGACTGCAGGATGGTCATCACGACGATGCCGCGGGACCCGAAATGGGAGTACATCTTCGGCAGCGCCGCCCACCGCACGATGTTGGCGGCCTCATCCAGCACCACCATCAACGGAACCGGCAGGCGCCCACCCGGATACCGCGTCGCCTCGGCTTCGGCAGCACCGGCGACCGCAGCGCACAACGCCGTCACCAACGGCCCCGCCGTGCCCTTGCCCTCCTTCGACAGCGGGTAGAGGGTGTCGCGGCTGGTCACGAACTGCTCTGCGGTGAACTCGCGGCGCTCGGCCTCGCCCTTGGCCGCCGGAGTGACCCACGGCCGGATCCGCTCGTATTTCAAGCAGGAGGCCATCTTCTTCGCCGTGGAGAACACGCCGCTGCGCTGCTTGTCCGGGGCCTGATACTGCGACGACAGCGCACCGGCCACCAGGTCGTACCCGGCCTTGTCGAGGATCTCGACCGGCTCGGTATCGGTCGACGAGGTCACCCAGGTGAATGCCTGCGTGATCGGCGCCTTGCTCAGCGCGCACGCCAGAAACAGGCCCGCCAGCAGGTCCTCGCCCTCCGGATCGAAAAACGCATCCCGGGTATCGGCCTCACTGCCCGCCGCGAAATGGCCGGCGAGTTCAGCGGCCCGCTCCTGGGCACCCGCACCGCCATCGGTACCGGCCACCCACGCGATCGGGTCCCAGTACCAGGTCGGCGCTTCGGCGGCCACGCCCTGCGGATCGAACACCCACGCCGTGCGGCCCTCGGTCGCCCGCGCCTTGCGGGTCGCGTCGACCACATCGCGTTTGTTCGACGTCGCCAGGACCGCGCCCGGAGCCTCCATCACCGCCGGAATCACGCGGCTGGTGGACTTACCCGAGCGGGGACCCCAGATATCGAGGTGCAGATCCTCATACGAGGCGTAGAGGGTCTGCCCATCGGCGACCGCGCGGGCGATCATCACACCCGGCGCGTCATCCTCGCGCAGCTCGACCTTCAGGCTCGACGCCTTGGCCAGCACCGCTTTCAGCCCCAGGCCGGCGAGTTCTTTGCCCTTGGCCATGTAGCGGGCCTGCGAATCGATCGCCTCGCGGCGGATACGGCCCCGGTCCCGGTACATGGCTTTGCACTTGCGGCAGCCCGCCCGCACAGCCCATATCGACCCGACCGCAGCCAGAGCCGTCCCGGTACCGAGAGTGACCGCACCACCGGTCGCGGCGGCGGTCCACTCCAGATCCCCCGTCATCAAGTTCAAGCTGAGGATGATCGGGTTCCAGCTGGGATCTTGGTCGGGCCCGCCGTACCACGCCTCACCGATCCGCATCGAGGCATTCGCAGCCCCGGCCACACCGAACCCGCCGACGACCGCGGCCAGCGGGCCAAACGCCGACATATCCGTGCTGCCGGCGGGCTGTTTCACGCTGCGGTCCATGCCGCACCTCCAGTCAGGAAATCGGCCACCAGCACGACGCGGGTCGCGCCGTCGTGGCCGTGGATGGTCTCGATATCGGTGAGGCTCGCGGCCTCGACGGTCGTGCGAACCGGGCCCCGCCAGCGCATCGACACCGTCCCGTCAGGCCACACGACCCCATCGGCGACGACGCCGGTCCCGCTGTAACCGGTCCGGTCCCGGTCGCGGTGCAGCTGGAAAAGCTGCACGCCAGTGGTGGTTTCGGTGACCATCACGCGGCCTCCGTCTCCGCGCCGGACAGGTGCCCGAGCAGAGCAACCTCGGCCAGCTCCTGGGCGGCGGCCTCGAACTTCTCGCCGCGGGCGGACCAAGCCGGGACGTGGACACCGCCAACCACGCACTCCACGAGGTCCTTGCGCTCCACCAGCGGAGCCGCCCACGCCGCGCACTGCGCCAGTACCGGGCAGCCCGCGCACATCGCCTGCGCCCTGCGAACAGCGACCATCCGGCCCGGAGTCGGGAAGAACAGCGCCTGCTCCTGGCCAGCGCACGCGCGGTCAGAGCGGTAGATCGGATCGTTCGTGGTGCTCACCGCGCCACCTCCATATCGGTCGTGGTGGCCGCACTGGTCGAGCAGAACGGCGCGCAGGTCGACGCCGGGATCTCGCCGCCGTCACCGAAATCCGCGCAGCTGACCGCCACGCAGACACAGACGGCGAACCCGATGACCGCACCGACGAGGCCGGCCATCGTGCCGACGACACCGACCCCGCCGAATCCGGAGTCCGAGCCCGGCCCGACCGGGATGTAGATGTCGATATGCCGATCTCGGGTCATCACTGCTCACCCACCCGCGCGTAGAGCTTCGGATCGGTCAACCGGGCCGCGTCGATCTCCTGCACCCGGCTGGTCGCAACCGGATTGCCGTCACGGACGACGACCCGGTACAGCACCGAGCAGCGCTCACGACCCTGCGCATCGGTCCACGGATCAGCGATCTCGACGACCAGCAGCACCCGCGCACCGTCGCGGTACACATCGGTGAACCGGTCACCCACAGTGACCGTCACGCACTTGCCGGTGGTGTAGGAGCGCATCACGCCACCGCCGGCATCGCGACGAAACCGCGCGCCTCGGCGGCCGTCAGTCCTACCCGGGTCGCCCAGCGCTCCACCTCGGGCAGATCAGGCGCCACCGCGATGTTCATCGCGGAGCGCGCCTGGTCCCGGGTGAGCTGGCGTCCGGGCATCCACGACACGACCCAGAGGTCCTGACCGACGTAGTCGGCGTGGTGATCGGTGGCCTCCGACACCATGTGACCGGCGGTCACATAGACGGCCGGGATCGTCGGCGTTGCTGCCCGCCGCCAGGTCTCGCGTGTCCAAAGAGTTGGGATCTGCATGCCCCCTGCACCTTTCGTTCGTCACTTCCCCGACCAGACCGTCATGTAATGTCTGTCAGGTCTGTAATGACTGTAATGACAAAGTAGGTTGCAAGGCAATAGTCTTTGTCAGGTCTGTAATGACAATGTCGGAACCCACAGGAAAGATGGAGATCATGAGTAGGCGCCCACGATGGCGGGTCGTATACGACGACCTGCGCGACCAGATCACCCGCGGAGATCTCCAGCCGGGTGACAAGATCCCTGCCGAGCTGGATCTCGCGGAGCGGTACTCGTTCTCACGACCGACAGTGCGTGAGGCGATCCGTCGCCTGGAACAGGAAGGGCTATTGACCGCCGCTATCGCCGGGATCGGCCGCACAGTGCGTAGCCGCGACCTGATCACGTGGCACCTGACCAAATTCGAGCTCGGTGCCTACTCGGACGATCCGGTCAACATGGTCGACCAATGGGAAGCCGACGCCACCGCGGACGGCTGGACTACCCGTCAGGTCGTTGCCGAGGTTGCGGAATTGCCTGCGACTCCGCAGGTCGCGAAGTACCTCCAGTGCAAGGTCGGGACGATGCTGCTGCGGCGCCGGCGGCTGCGCTACGTCAGCAAACCCACCGCACCGGAGCAACTGGCGATGATCGCGGACACCTGGACCCCACTCGATATCGCCAACATGGAGATTGACGGTGTCGCGCCCCTTCGCGTCGAGACAAACGTTGTCTACCCCGGCGGTATCTACAGGGCGCTTGGATTCCGCCAGGTCCAGTTCCAGGACGAGATCACCGTGCGCATGCCGGAGCCCGACGAGGCCGAGCTTCTTGACCAGCAGCCCGGCACACCAGTGGGCCAGCACGCGCGGGTCGGAGTCGACGTCAATGGCCGCCGCGTGCGGGTCCTGCTCTCTGTCTTCTCCGGAGATGCCCTTCGTCTGGCCTACCACCTGCATGTACCCGAGCACCGGCCCGCCAGTAACGGCGCGGCTGCACAGAGAGGAGATGGCAAATGAGCGCAACGAACGGGGCGGCTGATCGCTACGACCCCACCGGGGAGGCCGCGATCTGGCAGAAGGCTTCCTCGCTGGTCAGCGAACTGCGGACGCCTGAGCTGTCCGACGACTGGAACGCCGCGATCGAGCAGGCCGCACGTGTGCTCGAGAACGAGGCACGCGGTATCCGACAGGCCGGCGGAATGTACTACCGCGTCATCAGCGGCAACAGCCACGAGCCCAAGCCCGAATAGCCCGCCGCTCCACAGATCTCGGCTCCCGCCCTCGACGGAAGGACCACCCATGCCCGATTACGTGTGGTACGCCTCCTACGGCTCCAACCTCCACGCTGACCGGCTGAACTTCTACATCGAGGGCGGGACTCCACCCGGCACCGACCACCTCTACCCGGGAATGCGGGATCGCACCCCGCCCCTGAAAACCCGGCCGCTGACCCTTCCCGGCTCGATCTACTTCGCCTGGGACTCCCCCGTGTGGACAGGCGGAGTCGCCTTCTACGCTCCCGATCCGCCAGCAGGCTGGCCCACTGGCGCCGCTGCCCGCGGGTATCTGGTTACTGCCAGCCAATTCGCCGATCTTCAGACACAGGAGATGTACCGCGAACCCGGACCAGAGCTCGACCTCACCGAGGTCCTACGCGCCGGTCGCAGCCAACTCGGATCCGGCCGCTACGAAACCCTGGTCCACGCAGACGATCTCGATGGTTGGCCAATTCTCACTTTCACCTCGCCCTGGAACCCGCACACCGTCGAGTTGAACAAGCCTGCGGCTCGGTACCTCCAGATGATCACCAGTGGACTCCACGAGTCTCATGGTTGGGGTGCCAGCCAGATCCTCAGCTATCTGTCGGAATTGCCTGGTGTAGAGGGCAACTGGAGCAGGCCCGAACTCCACACGCTCGTGCGAGCTGCACTCGACGGAATTCGCTGGTGAAACAGTTTGTGGCGCATGTACGCAACAGTTCTTCCCGCGTCGTCCGGCGTGTCGGTAGGCGCCATTGGGCTGAAACCTCTAGAACTATGCACATGGGTAGGCCAGTGACACTTCCACCGACCAAGGGAGTCGGCATAGACCTGTCGCTTGAGGTCCTCGCGGCTATCGACGAAGCCGTGCAGGTGCGCGGTATCAACAAGCGGACGCTCTACGAGATCGCACTGCGTCGTGAGCTTGGACTGCCTGACTATCCCGGAGCACCAAAGGCTGAGCAGACGGAGTTGCCATTGGCTGGTTGACCACAGGCGGGCTGAGATCCCGCGCTGAACAACCCCATAACGCGAGAAAACCCCCGGTGGCCGCCGGAGGTTTGGTCTCGCCCTTTAAGAAGGGACTTAGCTCTTGGGGAGCGAGTCTCACGGTAGCGCACGCCCTGCTACCTGCTCAACCTCGGCGCGCGCGTCTCAATATGACCGTGACAACCACAACAGACATCCAGCCCGCTGCCTCGGTGGCGCGTTGGCCCGGCGGCGCACGTCTTCATGGGCTGCCGTCCTGTTCGTCCTGCCGCCCATGCGGCTCCAGCTGTCCGACGACGCCTACGATGCGGCTCCGTCGTGCTGGTGGTCGCGTGAGCGCTGGATCGCCCACAACCTGGCCCTCTACGACCAGTACTACGTGCAGCTACGCCGCCGCGACGAGGTCGAATCGGTGGCCCGGAAGACGTTCACGAACTACCTGCAGGCCGAGTCCGCCGGCGCCGACTACCGCACCGGCCGCAACTCCCGGGTCACCATCGACCAGCTCAAGACCGCGACCAGCCGGGAACGTTCCACCGTCCTGCGCTGCCGCCGCCTGGTCGCCGCGTTCGGCACCCGCACCACCGTGTTCACCGGCCGTCACCGCACCCGCGACGAACGCATCGACTCCTGGCGCCGCGGGGACCGGGCCCGGGGCTGGGCGTCGGTATCGGCCCTGCACGAATCCGCCACCCTGCCTGTGGATAACTCCATCGTGGAAAACCTGCTTGAACTGGGTTTTGGCACCCCACCCGAACGTAGTGAGGGTTCCGTTTTTATCTCAGGGAGATCAGGGGTTTCTTCATCCCAGAACGAGAGGGAAGGAAGCGCTCCGCGCCACATCGACAAGAGGAGGGTCCGCCGGGCACCGCCGGTGTACGACCAGAAAGCGGTCAAACTGGTCGCCAACGTGCGCAGGGACGAACGATTCCCGCTGTGGGTACGCCTGATACCCCGGGGACGGCTGACCGCCGCTGTGACCCGCAAAGCCCGGGCCGACTGGGACGTCGACGACGTGTACGGCGCGTTCGAGGAACACCGGATCGCGGGGCGGCGCACCTACGACCAACCGCGCAACCCCGCGGGCTACCTGGTGCACCTGCTGCGGCAGATTCCCGACGATATGCCCCCGGCCCGGCTGGACCGGGCCCGCGAAGTCGCCGAGGCCGAAGCCGAACACGCGCACTGGCGCCGGGAACTGGAGGCGATGCGGCAGGCCCGCACCAACTCCTCCGGAATGAACCCGACCGCCCGCGCGGTCCGCGACCAGCTGGCCGGGCGTACACACGGCCACGCCGCGGCCCGGGCCCGGCAGGCGGAGTACGCACGTCGTGAGATCGCGGCCCGGGACCGGTGACCCCCACTTCCGAGCGGGAGCTTTCACCCTGTCCGTACAGGCCCATACCCGAGGTAAGGACGTGTATGGGCAGGTATGGGTGTGTACCACTCGGGTACGGGCGGGAGCGGAGGCATCGGAACCGCACCCCCGAGCAGAACACCGCAGGGCTCAGCCATGGAGCATCTCGACTGAGCCCTGCGGTGTTTCGACCAGTGTCCGAGCTCGGCGGCTCAGGCCCCGGCCTCACCGAGGACACTGCCACCTCGAACCACGATGTCAAGAGCCCGGTATGGCTGTATCGGCCGTGCCCATACACGCCCACACTCCAGGTAAGGGCATGTATGGGCGCGTATTACTCGGGTATGGGTGGCAGTGCGGCAAGCCGGGCTGCCAGTTCTTCGGCACGTTGCCGGGCCAGTTCCTGGGCCACCGCATCGACCTGGGCGGCGCCGACCATCAGCAACGCCGACAGCGCCACGTGCCGCGGTGTGCCGTCGCCGAGAACTTCCACGATCCGGTCTGCGGCCCGCTCCAGGGCGTCGGCCGCCTCGACGCTGACGTAGATCGAGGCCCGCCTCATCCCTGGCGGATCCGTGCGTGTACTCCCGCCCTTACTTGCCCCTACACGGCCCTTACCCTCCCGTACCTGTGTATGGGCAGGTGTGGACGGTGGTGGATTCACCGGCACGCTGAGGTCGACCCGCGACCGTAGTGTGCGATCCGGGTCGGTGCCCGTCAGGTCCGGTGGGGGTAGCGGCTCGCGCCGGCGGCCGGTCACGGTGCGGCCACCGGCGTCAGGTCCGGATCCAGCCGCGCGGCCAGGGCCCGGAATCCGGCCGCTATCTCGCTGTCGGGGGCGTAGGAGAACACGGTGGTCTGCAACCGCCACGCCTCCCGGACCTCCTTGAGGTCCTTGAACACGGCCAGCACGCCCAGCGGATGGGCCTGGAACGCCTCCAGCGTCGAGGTGGTGATACGCCCCTTGCGGGAGTCGTAGAGGTTGACGACCAGGCCCGCGATGTCGAGCTGGATACCCAATGCGTCCTGCAGCGTGCTGACTTGCCGGAGGAACAGCCGCAGTGCGCGGATGCTCGAATCCTCGGCCTGCACGGGTATCACGATCTTGCCCTGGACCTCATCGCCTGGTGGGCGCTGCCGGGTGGCGACCAGCGCGTTGTCGTTGAGCGCACCGAGGGAGGGCGGGCAGTCGATCACGATGTCGTCGAAGACGTCTTTCAGCGTGTCGAGGAACCGGGACAGCAGGTACTCCCGCCCGGAGCGGCCGTACATCTGGGGCTCGAGCAGGAACATCTCGTCGCTGGTCGGGATGACGTACAGGTTCTCGCCGACCGGCTGCACCAGCTCCGACAACTCACCGCTCCACTGACCCAGTAGCGCACGCGCCAAGCTGGGCCCGCCGGGGTCGGCCGGCCGCGCACCAACCGCTTCGGTCAGATGCCCCTGCGGATCCCAATCCAGCTCCAGCACCCGGCGGCCCTGCTCGGCCAGCGCGGCACCCAGGTTGATCGTGTCGACCGTCTTGCCGACGCCGCCCTTCTGGTTGGCGGTTGCGTAGATGCGCATGACCGGACCGTACGGGATCGATGCGCCCATACCGGTGTACACACGCGCCCTACCTGTGTATGGGCGGAGTATGGGCAACTCATACGCCTCCATACACCGACCACATGAAGCCGGTGGGTCGGCTGCTCGGGGAGTCGGAAGCCTCGAATCCTACACATAATTCGTTTCGTAAAAACGTATTGACGAATACGAATTTACGCAAAACAGAAACGATTATGGTAGAATCGAGGTATGACGCAACCCGATCCGAGCACCGCCGAAACCGGCGCGGACCAGCATGTTTGCCAATTCCCGGTGTCCTTCGATCCCGCGACCGGGGAATTCGAGGTGGCCGGCCACCCGATCCCGGAAGGCCCGGCCCGGCGCGGCCGGAAATCCGAGTACTGCGGGGAAATGGTGTTCGACCCGGACGGCACCCGCCGCCGCCACGACCGCGCAACCGCGTTTCAGCGGCGCCGCGAGCTCCAGCTGGAGGCGGCCGGGCAGGCGCCGCGCAAGTCCGGGCCGGAACCGGCGCCGGTAACCAGCGCCCGGGCCTCGCTGCGCGAACTGCTCGCCCAGATCCAGATGGCCACGACCTCCCACCGCACCCAGATGGGGGAGATGCTGGACAAGGTCGCCGATATCGTCGCGACCGCCGGCGACCCGGACGCGGCCGTAGCCGAGGTCGCCCGCATCCGGACCGAAGCCCGCGGCGAGATCGAGGCCGCGCAGGCCCGGGCAGGCGAAGCCGAAGCCGAAGCCATCTCCGCTCGCCGCGAGCGGGATCGGGCGCTGGAGGATAAAGTCCTCGCCGAGGGCGCGGCCGACGACGCGATCGCCGACCGTGACACCCAGGTCGCTCAAGCCCACGCCGAGGCCGAGCAGGCCCGCCGCGACGCTGACCAGGCACAAACCGCCGCCACCGAAGCCCGTGCGGCCCGCGAGCAGGCCGTCGCCACCGCGAACGAGCAGGTCGCCACGGTCAAACGCGAAGCGGCCGAGGAAATCGCCACCCTGCGTGCAGAGACCGAAGCCCGCATTCAGCGGATCCAGACCGATACCCAGGACCGCATCGACCGCGTCGAAGCTCAGCTCACCGCCGCCACCACCGACCGCACCCAGGCCGAACACGAGCGCGGTATCGCCGAGCAGGCCGCCGCCGACGCCCGCGCCGATGCCGAACGCTCCCGCCGGGACCTCACGAACACCCAGGCCGCGCACCGCGACGAACTCGCCCAGCTGCGCGAGGACATCGCAGCCGTCCGCGCCGAGGCCCGCACCGACCGCGAGCAGCTGCGCCGCGACCACGCCGCCGAGGTCACTCGCATCCAGGAATCCGCCGCCGCGCAGGTCAACGCACTGCGGGCCGCTCTGTCCACCGCCGAATCCACCATCTCCCGACTCGAAACCGAGATCGCCCGCCCGAAAGGTGACCGCTGATGTTCCGTCGCTCCAGAAACACTGAGGTCGATCCGCTGCTCGCGGCTGAACTGGCCGACCGGGTGCAGGTCGCCCATGACCGGCTCGCCCACCAGGACGACCCGGCCCTGGTCCAAGCGCTGTCCCAGCGGGAGCTCGACGAGAAACGCCGTGTCGCCGAGCGGGTCCGTGAACACGGCCGCCGCGAAGAGGTGGCCCGGTTGCAGTCGGTGGAGTCCGCCGCCGACCAGGTCCGCCGCGCTACCGCCGAGATCGTGCGTGCCGACGCCGACGACCTGGTGACCGCCCGTAAGGCACTGGCCGAGCAGCGCCGTGAGGCCAGCCCGCACGCCCAGCTCGCGCACCTGTACCGGATCAAGAAGTGGTCCGGGCGCGCGTTGGCCGGCGTTGTGGTCGCCGCGATGCTGTGGTCCGCGGTCAACGTGCAGCAGAACATCGCCCCCACCGGGGCGGAAGACCCGCTGTTCTGGGCGAGCTACCTGCTCGAAGCTTTGATCAGCACCGTGCTGGTGGTGTTCATGATCAGCGGGTCGGCAGTGGCCCGCTGGAAGATCACCGAAGGTGAAGACCTCATCCGGCGTATCGAGGTCGCGCTGCTGGTCGCCACGGTCACGCTCAACACCTACCCGTACTTCACCCCGCTGAAGATCTGGGACATCGTCGTGCACGCCGTGGCCCCGGTCATGATCGGTGTCGCCCTGTTCGGCCACGACGCGGTGGGCAAGCGTCTCGGTGCCGCGATCGAGAAAGCCTCCGCGCAGCTGCCGCCCGAGGACGACATCACCACCCGCCTCGAAGCGCTCACCACCGCCACCCGACCCGCACCCACTGCACCGGCCGACCCGGCGCCAGCCGTGCACACCGGGCCCGCATTCGCCGAACTCGACACCGCCCCGGCCGTCGATGCGCACCCTGCACCCGCACCCGATGCGCACACCGAGACAGGCAGTGCGCATGCGCACCACCCGATGCGCACCGGGACGCGCATCGATGCGTACCCCCGCCCGGTCGCCGATGCGCATGCGCACCACTACGCCACCGAACCGGCCGCACCCGCCGAGGCTGCGCACCCCACGGTGCACATCGACACGACCCCGAACCCGGCCACCGGTGCACATCCGGACCCGGCCGGAGTGCATGTGCACCCCCAGCGCCCGGCAACCCCGGAGCAGCCCGCCGAACCGGTCTCGCTCGTGAAACCGGAGCCGGTTCCGGCGGCACCTACCGCTGCTCCGGATGCGCAGGGCACACGCACTGCACATGCCGGTGCACACGAGGCGGCGGCGATGGCGGTCGAACTGGTGCGCCAGGGCGCCACGACCAAACCGGCCGAGGAAGTCACCGAGGTTCTCGCCCGTGCGTCCGCAGGTGTCGCACCCACGACGATCGCGCGGGAGACCGGTCTCCACCACCGCACGGTGGCCAAGATCCTGTCGGCCGCCGAGGAGTTGCGCCGCCCCCGGGTCGCCGCGGCCGGCGGACAGATCATCGAACTCGACCGGAGGGCCGCACGGTGAACAACACCACCCACCACGCAGTGCGCGCCCTGCGCACCGGACTGTGGCAACTCACCGACAACCCCCACCCCGACACCCTGGACGGGGTGCACTCCACCGAAGTGGTGCACATGGCCGATGCGCACCTGCACACCGGCGAAGGGCGGATGCGCACCCTGCGCGCAGATGTGCACATCCGATGCGCACTCACCTATGCGCACCCAGCCGTATCGAGTGCGCAGGGTGCACAGAGTGCGCACGCACCCTGCGCAGTGCGCACCGCCGAACCCGCACCCGGTGCGCATGGCGACCTGTGCGCGGCCAACGCCATCGGGGGAGTGCGCACCGGGCCGGTGACCGTCGGCCGGGAGCTGCGCATCCGGATCTGACCCCCAGGGCACACATAAGACGAGACCCCGGCAGCCGGTAACTGCCGGGGTCTCGTCGTGTCAGGACCCTACCGGCCGGCCAACAGCACGCAGGAGCCCACCAGCCCCCTGGACTCCCTTCCCCGGTGGGGGGTAGAGGGCCCGAGCGCGTCAAAACCCCCAGGTTTTGGCATATCTTGCTCACCGACATTCCGGGGATTCACGGGCCGGTCACCAGGCGCGGGTGGTGCCGAAATTCGCGACCAGGAAGACCGCCATCTGGGGTGCGGTGGTGACCGGATTCGCGATCTGCGCGCACCGCCGAACCGGTCGACCGCCGCCGGGCGCCGGCCAAAAGGTCCCCCTTTTGGCATATCTTGCTCACCCCGGTTCAGCCCGAACGGCCCTGGAACTTTCCAGCCGGATCCGCGCGGACACGAGCTCCGGCCCGGTCTCGGTGTCCCTCACTTAGCCCGTCTAAGTCCATAACTTGCTCCCGCGATTTCGGCCCGATCCGGCATCGAGTTTCCGGCGGCCGGCCGGGTTCCACGCCCGCGGTTCCGGCCGGGAAGCGCCGGTCGTTCCGGAGCCCGGAACCTTCTTCTATGAGGTCCCGTTCGGCACTCGGCCCGATTGCTTCCGTTCCGGTATTCTGGGAACGAAAGAGCGGGAGCGAGCTAGTATTTAGGTAACCCACAAGGGGTTACCCCACCCGGAAACGGGTGGTCGCTGCGCTGGGCATGAGGAGGCTGCGGTGGCAGGAGCGTCGACGAATCGGCGGGCGGAGGCACGCCGTGAGCGGCAGCCGAACGTGCCCGGCGGGCGACCTCATCGCCACATCGTGAAGCTGTCCGACGCCGAGCACGATGCCCTCGCCGCGCGGGCGGAGGCGGCCGGGATGACCGTGCCGCGGCTGCTGGTGGAGACCGCGCTGGATTCCGCGCAGACCGAGGCCGGGCGCGCGCACGCGGTGTTGCAATTGCTCGATCTGGAGAACCAGATCCGCAGGGCGGGTAACAACCTCAATCAGTTGGTTCGGTACGCGCACCAGAATCGGGAGATCGCCGAGGGCACCGATATGGCGCTGCGGTCGGTGGTGCGGGCGTGCCTGAGCCTGGATGAGGCTGCGCGGTGGGTGATGGGCAAAGCGCCCGCGGTGACCGGTGTATCGGTCGACCCAGATGTGGATCTGGCCGTCGACGAGGAATGGGCCACGGCGGTGGATCCAGACGGGGGAGAGCAGTGAGCAGGCTGGCAAGCCCGGTGATGTACTACGGCAGCAAGGCTCGAATCGCCGAGCGGATCGCCGGGATGCTGCCGCCGCATTCGCACTACGTCGAGCCATGCGCCGGGTCATTGTCGGTGCTGCTGGCCAAGGCGCCGGCGCGGTTGGAGACGGTGAACGATCTGGACCAGCACCTCATGACGTTCTGGCGGGTATTGCGGGATCGTCCGGCGGATCTCGAGCGGTCCTGCGCGTTGACTCCGCATGCTCGTGCAGAACATCGGACCGCGCGGGAGCTGGACGCCGATGTGGACGAGGTCGAGGTAGCTCGTCGGGTGTGGGTCATGCTCACGCAGGGGCGCAGTGGGTCGCTACGTACGACGGGCTGGCGGTACGCCCGGTCGGCCGAGGACGGGTTCTGCGGTCCCGGCCGGTTGTCTTCGTACATCGACCGAATCGGGCCTGTGGCCGAGCGGCTGCGGCGAGTGTCGCTGGAGTGTCGGCCCGCGGTGGACGTGCTGCGCGATTACGGGCAGGGTCCGCGTACGAATCGGACTCTGATCTATCTGGATCCGCCGTACCCGGGCGGAACTCGCACTCGGAACTACCGTGTCGAAGCGATGTCGGCGGCCGCGCATACCGAGTTGGCCGAGGCAGCGCACGCAGCGTCGGCGACGGTCGTTGTGTCGGGGTACGCCTGCGATCTTTACGACCAGCAGCTGTACCCGGACTGGTACCGGTACGAGCTGGAAGCGTGGACCACACAAGGCGGTACACACCGCGAGCGCACCGAAGTGCTGTGGTCCAACCGCCCGTTGCAGGCGGAGGACAGCCTTTCCGGCACGCTCGAGTTTCGTGACAGTGAGCCCGAGGAGCCGCGCCAATGTCACGAAACTCGGTGTGCGGGACCGGGGTGCGGCATGGTCATCCGGCAACCATCGACCGGGCGCCCACGCCGCTACTGCGGTGCTGCCTGCCGCCAGCGCGCTCGTCGAGTCAGGTGCTGATGCCGTCGTGATGCCGAACATCGTGAAGGGCTCGGACCTGGCGGGGTTGTTCCGGTATCTCGCGGGACCGGGCCGCGCGAACGAGCACACGAACCCGAAGGTGATCGCGGGCGATCTGGTGACGATGGCGGTGTACGCCGGCAGTATCGACGTGCCCCGGGCGACCGAGCTCGCGAAGTATCTGGACTCGCCGCGGCAGACAGTGCTGCGTGGTCAGCCGGTGCTGGCCACGAATTACCGCAAGGCGTATGCGCTCATCGACGAGGGGATGGCGCGCAAGGCCGCGTTCGAGGAGGCCACCCGCGACCAGAATGCCTGGCACTGCGCGCTGAGTTTGGATCCGCGTGAGGGGCAGCTCTCGGAGGAGAAGTGGGCGGCGATCGCCCGCCGGTTCATGTCCGAGATGGGGTTCACCGAGCGCGAGGACGGGACTCCGGACGTGCGGTGGGGCACGGTGCATCACGGCCTGACCAAGGCCGGTGGAGACCACATCCACATCGGAATGTCGGTAGTTCGGCCGGACGGTTCACTGGCCGATGTTCGCCGGGATTGGCCGCGGTCGCAGGAAGCGGCGCGGGTGATCGAGCGTGAGTTCGGGCTCAAGGTACTGGCGTCGCGGGAGGAGCTGAGCACCGAACAGGCGACCCGGCCGGACGAGCGGGCCCGCGCGGAGCGTGTCGGTGCGGTGGAAACCGATCGCGAAGCGCTGCGCCGGCGGGTACGCGCGGCGGCGGTCGCGTCGGAGAACGAAGCCGAGTTCGTGCGCGCCTTGAAGGACGAGGGGCTCGTGATCCGGCCGCGGTATGCCAAGGGCGGGACCGAGGAGGTGACCGGGTACGCGGTGCGGATGGCCGTGCAGAAGGACCGCGAAACCGGGCAGCCGGTGAAACCGGTCTGGTACTCCGGCGGTCAGTTGTCGAAGGATCTCACGTTGTCGGCGATGCGGACCTGGACGGGGTGGGTCGAGTCCGACGAAGCCCGCGACGCCGCGCTGGCCGAGTGGGGCCAGTCGATGACGACCCGTTCCGGGCGTGCATTGCGGCCGTCGTCGATGGATGAGCGTGCCGCGATCGACCAGTTGGCGCAGTGGAGCGCGGCCATGCGAGAGATCCCGGTCGGTGACCGCGACGGCTGGGCGAAGGCCGCATCGCAGACCGCGGGCCTGTTCGCTGCGGCGTCGGTGCGCACCGAGACCGCACCCGGTCCGCTGGATCAGCTCGCCCGCCAGCTCGCGCGCGCGGCGCAGCTGCCCGCACACCAGCGGCACCCGCACCGGGGAGCGGCGATGGCACCGAAGTCGGTCGCGCGGATGCTGCTGACCGCGCAGAAGACGGCGCGCCGCGACGAGACCGTCGAACTGGTACGCGCGCTGACCGAATGCCTGCTCACCATCGCGGACATGCTCGCTGCGACCGAACGCGCGAAAACCGCCGCGGCGATGCGCGCACACACGCAGCGGGCGTTGACCGAGATCCACATGCGCGCGGTCGGGATCGACCCGACCCGGCCGCACACACAGGCTCCCGGTTCACCGCCGTGGATCGCGGCAGCGCGCGCGGAAATCGTCGTGCAGCGCCTGGACCCCGAGCCCGCCGAGGCCCAGATCGCGAGCATGACCCAGACCTGGCGGGCTGCCCGGGTCTCCATGCGCGCGTTCGGCACGGCGCATGTCGACGAACTCGGGCACGTGCTGAAATCCGGGGAAGGCGTGAAAGCGGTGCGGTTGCGCTCGTTCGGTCCGCCCGCACCGCCGGCCAACACCGACCGCGCGACGCAGCGGGAGCGTGACCGGCTCGCCGCCGAGGCTGCCGAGCAGAAGACAAAGCGCGACGCCGAAGTGCAGGCCGCGCTCGCGCGGCTGCGTTCGGCCGACCTATCCGCCGATATCGACACTGACTTCGACGCCGACCCCGGCCCCGCGACCGGGCCCGGCGCCGTACCGCCGAAGTCCTACGAGCAGCAGCCCTACCGCGCTCCGCGGCCACCGCAGTACGGCAGGAACCGCGACAGCGGCTACGAACGCTGAGCGGTGAACACCGGCATCGCGCCCGTCGGGATGGTGCTGCCGCACGAGCTGCGCTCGCTTGCCACCGAGCCGATGCGCAGGTTCACCCGCGCCGGGGGAGCGTGTAGGTGGTGGGGGTCCGGACCAGGCGGCGGGCCTTGTAGGCGAGATAGGCAACGGCGTCGAGCACCGCACCATCGGTGCCGGGCCGGAGCTCGTCGGCTGTGAACCGGTCGGTGACGCGGGCGAGAACGGTCGCGGTCGCGCGCGGGGAAGACAGCACCCGATCGATCGCGAGCCGGAATTCCTCGGCCTTCGTCGGCGCCTTCGATGGCGGGTTCTTCGCGGTTCTCGGGTCGGTGCGGGCATGGAATGCCTGCCAGATATCGAGCAGCTTCGGTGCCCACAGACGGCGGGTTTCGGCGTCGATGTCGGTGTGGCGCCAGCGGTGGGCGAGGGTCCGCAGCAGTAACTCGGTTGCGTCCGGATCGTCCAGGAGACGCGCGATCTGTCGTTCGGTCGAGACCCGTTCGGTGATGCGGACCTCGCGGGTGCGGACGACTTCATGGATCCGCACACCCTCCTCGTTCGCGCGGCGGCGGCAGTAGTCGGAGCACCATTTCCGCGGTCGGCCACGGTCGGGCTGGTCGATCGGTTCACCGCAGCGCGGGCAGGTCCCGGGGGCGAGATCGTCGGCCATTTCCTCAGGCTACCGAGTTTTGTCGGACGAAATTCCCCGTCACCTCACCAGAGGTGCAGGAGGTGTGTCCGGGTTTGGTTCGAGTCCCGTTATCGTTTCGTTACCCCTGATGAAAGAGGTCTGCTTGCTGGGGTGGGCTGATGTGCGGTGCTGGAGGGTTTGGGGAGGTAGAGCGGTGTGGGGGAGAGGGTGCTGTGTGGTGTTGTGCGGTGCGGGAGATCGCTGTGTGAAGAAGTGAACGGTCCGAATGCAAGAGATTTGGAGTGGGTGAGGAAGGCCCGGGACGGGGGTCTCGCCGGAGGCGGCCCGCGACGGCAGCGACGCCGCGGCGATCGAACCGGGCGCGCGGGGGCGGCCGGCGGGTGATGATGGCGGTATGGATATCTCGCAGCCGCCGCGCTACGACTTGGGCTTCCCGTGTCGGAACCCGGTGTGCCGCGAGGCGCGGCACCCGTACCCGGCCTGCCCGCACGAACTGCTGCACCAGGTGTTCGACCCGCCGCTACCGCCGGGGACACCGCGGCTGTCGTCGATGCGTGCGCGCCAGCACATCAGCAAGTTGGAGGAAGAGGGACGGCTCGAGCCCGTCCGGCCGCTGGATATGCGGTGGCTCTGGTTGGTGCCGCCGCTGCTGGTCGTCTTCTTCCTGTTCCTGCTGTTCTGACCTGACCGCCGACACGACCGTGCCCCTGGAGAGAATCTTCTCCAGGGGCACGTGCTCGTTTGTCTTCTACAGGTCGAACCGGGCGCGTAACCCGACGCGGACCTGCTCCAGCACTTCCGGCGGCAGGGTGGCGGTGTGCTCGGTCAGGCTCTCCTTCGGCAGGGTCGCCAGATCGTAGAGCGCGACCACCTCGTCGGCGCCGAGCGCGACGGTGAGCAGCTGGTGGCGCGAGGGCACTTCGCGGGCCGGGCGGACCGGCGCGACGACGAGCATCGGACGTTGCCGGATCACCACATCGGAGTCCAGGAGCACGACGGTGGTAGTGCGTCCGGACAGGCGGCTGGTCGCGGTCCACACCTGGCCCTGCTGCGGCTCAGGCACCGGCGGCCCCGCCGTCGAGTGCGCGCCCGAGGATCGTGGCAGCGACCTCCACACAGCGGGCCTGCTCCGCGGCGGCGGTAGCGGCGGCCTCCAGGCACTGCCCGGCCTCATCGACCGCAGGAGCGGCCGGGCCCGTCGCGTCGGCGAGGCGATCGCATTCGGCGGTGAGCTGATGCAGCACCTGCTCCCCGGTCGCGGTGGCGGTCTCGAGTTCGGCCAGTACCCGGTGCAGCGCCGCCGGATCGGTGAGGCTGCCCGCCGGGTAGGCGGCCGGGGCGAGGCGCCGCCATGCGTCGGTGAGATCGCGGGCGGCCTGGACGAGCTCGTCGACGGCCGCCGGGGCGGTGGCCGCGCTCACCGCTGCGGCTCGAACAGGAACTCGGCGGCCTGCTCGGCCTCGGCGTGCCAGTCGCGCTCAACGCCGGCGGCGTCCGGAAGCGCTCGCAGTTCGTCCTCGACCATCTTCGCGCGGACCGCGCGGGCGATGTACTCGGACGGCCGGCCATCGCTCGCATCGCGGAGACGGTCCGCGAGATCGTCATCCAAGGAAATATTCATGCGCACACTCATACACCCAACTTTACAGCGGCATAGGTGCACAGGTGGGTGTACGCGCGGATCTCCGGCGCTGCGGCTCGCTACCGGCGGGCGCCGTTCTCTCCGTCCGGCTCGTTGCGTGTCAGCGCGTGGGCGGGGCACCACTGGCGAGCCCGGACGTAGCCGCCGCGGTTGACTGTCGGAATCGCTGTGGTCACCAGGCCGATCCACGCCCCGGTCGTCGTCCTGGCCCAGGCGTGCAGATGTCCCGGCACGGTGGCGGTCGTGTCGAGACCGGCGGTCTTGGCGCGCATCGAGACCTCATCGCGGCGGAACCCCGTACTCGGCTCGCCCCCGAGCGCCACGCTCCAATCCACCAGGACCGGGATCGGCGGATCGAGGGCACGCCGCAGAGGCTCGGAGAACTCATCGGACCAAGAATCGAACACGCTTTCGATTAAACTCCGGTCCGTGATCGAAGTCGGCGACACGGTGCGCATCGGAGAGTCCGGGGTCTCGACCTTCGTCGTGCGTGAGGTCGATCCGGACGAGGGGCGGGCGGTGATCGAGTCCGACGAACTGGACGCGGACGCACCCGGCCGGTATCCGTTCTCGATGCCCGTGAGTGCTCTGGTCCGGATCGAACCCGAGGGCCCGGCCGGCGGAGCGTAGGCGGCGGTCTGGACGACCAGGGGTGTCGGACCATCGTGCGATTCTCGGTTCGCAACGCACAGGGTCCGAGGAGAACGACATGGCCGATACCGATACCGACCGGCCCACGGTGAAGCTGGTGGCGCACTGCCGCCGCTGCCACGGATGGCTTCTGTCGCCGCGCTCGATCGCCGAAGGTATCGGACCGACCTGCGCGGTACGCGAACGCGCCGAACAACGCGCCCTCGCGGATCCGGAGCGATTGACCCTGTTCGATATCGCGGCCTGAATCGGCCTGCGTCCTGATCGCGAATTCGGGCACTGGTTCGCCCATGCGACCCTGGAACGCGAGAACCGGCCGGATTGCAGCCGGCCGG
>NZ_JBEYBT010000027.1:0-45068 GCF_040632335.1 Nocardia sp. NPDC019395 | reverse complement strand
GCGCATCTCCCGCACGGCCCCGAGCCCGTGCCCCATGATCACCATCGGACGCGGGCCGTTCAGCTCGCGTGCGGTGTACAGCCACGCCGCACACTCATCCTGCCCAGAGGGGAACGAGACCTCACGCCGCCGCACCGCTGCCGCCTCGCGCCGATCGTCAGGCCCACTGATTTCCATGACTCGCGTCCTCCCGCTCCACCACCACTCTTCTTGGACGTCGTCCAAGAAGCAGGTCGCGGTTACGGTAAAGGCTTCTTTGACGTCAGTCAAGAAGGCGGCTGCAGGGTCACGGTCCGCGTTGGCGGCAATCCAAGTGACGTCGGCGGTGTCGATGAT
The DNA here is from genome assembly GCF_040632335.1 of Nocardia sp. NPDC019395. NCBI lineage: Bacteria > Bacillati > Actinomycetota > Actinomycetes > Mycobacteriales > Nocardiaceae > Nocardia > Nocardia sp. NPDC019395. The sequence continues at coordinate 44,732 of NZ_JBEYBT010000027.1, read as the reverse complement.
GCGGTGGCAGCTGCTGAAGGGCGGTCCGGCCGGGGGCCGTCACGGCCAGAGTGTCGGCGACCTCGACACGGTCGGCTCCACGCGTCCGAACACTGTTCATCAATTGATGCATTCCTGGACAGATGATGAGGTAATCATCGCTGGTCAGCGATGATTATTGAGCATTCGTTGTCCATGTACAGCCTTTTTGTGGACATTGCTCGGGCGGACCTGAGTCTACAAACAGCACTCGATTGCGGTCAGCAGGACGCCGCCGGGAAGCACGCCGGCGGTGGTGGGTTCAGGGGGTGACGATCGGGAAGGCGGGGTCGAATTCGTCGAGCAATGCCGCGAAGGTGTCGAGGATCTTGTGGTCGCCGTCGAGGCCGATCTTGCCGGCGGCAGCCAGCTTGCCCGATGTCTGTGGTTCCAGCAGTACCGACACCAGCAGCGGTTTCGGTCCGGACACCGTCAGCTGGGGCGCGTCGGATCTGCCGCGGCGGGCGTTGAACACACCGCGGCGGACCCAGGTGGTCCACTGTTCGCCGAGGTCGGCGAAATCGAAATCGATTCGCAGGTCGACTTGTGCGGCCTTCTCGCCGATGATGTGCACGGCGACGAAGTCGAACAGGATATCGATCGGCATCGCCAAGATGGTGTCCTTGCTCGCCGAGACATACGGCGGCGGCTGGGTCCCCTCCCGCAGTTCCAGCGCCGCGGTCAAGAAGACGCCACGCCACTGCGGGCCCTCGGCCTGGTACCCCATCTGCTCGTAGGCATCGGCCTGTAGTTCCTTGGCCTGCTGGTTGTCCGGCTGGGCGAAGACCACCTTGTGCAGGATCTCGGCCGCCCACCGATAATCGGCGGCCTCGATCGCCCGGCGGGCTTCGGCGAGGATGTTGTCGACCCCGGCGAAGGCGACGAACCGTTGGGCGGACTCGACCGGTGGGTGCGGGTGCAGGGAGACCGGGTCGCCGTCCCACATGCCCAGCTCCTTGGTGAACACCGCGCGCACATCGTGGTGCACGGTCCCGTGATAGCCGCGGTTGACCCAGTTGCGTCCCAGCTCGTCGGGCAGCTCGATCACCTCGGCCGCCTCCAACGGTGTGTAACCCTTGTTCGCCAGCCGGAGCGCTTGGTCGTGGATGTATTTGTAGGTGTCGCGCTGGGATTCCAGGAACTCGGCGATATGCGCGTTACCCCATACCGGCCATGTATGCGGCCCATAGTGCACTTCGGCTTCCGCGCCCCAGCGCTGCAGCGTCTCGTCGAGGTAGCGGGCGAAATTGCGGGCATCGCGAGTGCGGGCACCGCGCAGGGTCTGGATATTGTGCAGCGAGTGGTTGGCGTTCTCCGCGCACGTCAACGCCTTCAGCTGCGGAATCCAGATATGCATCTCCTCGGGTGCCTCCGTATCGGGGGCATACAGGAACTCGAACTCGATGCCCGCGAGTTCGCGGCGCGTACCGGTTTCGGTGATCAGGTCGGTCGGCGATATGTAGGACACCGTCGGGCCCTTGCTGGCCTTGATCCCGATCCCGCAGGTGACCAGGCCCTGCGGGCCCGCCGGCAGCATGGAACCGAAAGCATAGAAGCTGCGGCGTGCCATCGCATTGCCTGCGACCACGTTCTCCCCGATCGCGTACTTGTCGAACTGGTGACCCGGGGCGATGATCGGTACCTTCCCTGAGGCCACGTCCTCAGCCGACACCACGCCCTTCACTCCGCCGTAGTGATCGATATGGGTATGGGTGTAGATCACCGCCACCACGGGCTTGTCGGTGACGTGCGCGCGGATCAACTCCATACTCTGGCGCGCGGACTCGACCCCGGCCATGCAGTCGACAACCACGATCCCGTCCTCACCCTCGATCACGGTGAGGTTGGCGATATCGTTGTTGCGGGCCTGATACACCCCGTCGGTCACCTTGAACAGGCCACCGACGCTGATCAACTGCGACTGCCTCCACAAACTCGGGTGCACCGAGTCCGGCACCGGCGGGTCACCGGCGAGATAGGCGAACTCCTCAGGATCGAACACCACCTTCGAACTGTCGGTATCCGAGTACACCGGACCCGGCAGAGGCGCGATCAAGCCCCGCTGCACATCAGCGAAATCGGCTCGGTTGCCCATATCGTAGAAATCCGCCGCCGACCGATTGACCTCTGCGGTGACCGCACTGGGCGGCTTCGGCTTCTGACACATGAGCACTCCTAATCGGGTCGAGGATGCCGATCACCTCGACCCTGTCCCGCCCGCGACAAACCGTCATCACCCACATCGGATGAATCCACCCCGCACCTGATCCACCCGAAAGCGATGTTCGTAAAACGATTGTTTCCTGAACAGTCGGCTGATCCGCTTTCCCGATCGGGAACCACCAGGTCGCGTGACCTCGCCATGCGTTCATAAAACGTGTTGTGAAGTTCGAACGCCAGAGTCGCCGAGAGGCCCATTTCTGAACATTCGACCGGCGGACCGTTCCCTGGCAAGTCGCCAGCCGCCGAGTTTCGTCACGTGGCGCCGGTGCCGACCTCGTACACAAGCAGCGGCAAGGAAGCATGCGTCGAAGTCGCATGGCTACCGGGCGGCGATATCGGAGTCCGGGATTCCAAGAACCCGGCCGGCCCTGCACTGACCTTCACTCATACCGAACGGGCAGCATTCACGGCCGGCTTCCGGAACGGCGGCTCCGCCACCGTCGGGTCCCCGTGACACCGGACATCACCGTGCCGACAGAGATCGCCCACGACGGTGAAGCATATGCCGCACCTCAGTCGAGCACGGCGTATGCCTCGACCTCGACCAGCACATCGGGTTCGAACAGGTAGTCGACGCCGATCGCCGACAGTGGCGGTAACGGCTGCGGTATCCCGAGCTCGTCCACCACGCGTTCGATACCGGCGACGAAATCGTCGTACTTGTCCGGGCTCCAGTTCGTGACAAAGAAGCGCAGGCGTACGACGTCGGCGAAGGTCGCGCCCGCCCCCGCCAGACCGCGGGCCGTGCTGCGCAACGCGTGTGCCAGCTGGCCGGCCAAGTCGCCGGGCGCGACGGGATTGCCTTCGGCGTCGCGGGCGATCTGGCCGGCGACGTGCACGTGGCGAGCGCCTGTGCTGATCGAAACGTGGTGGTACGGAACGGGAGCGAACATGCCCTCCGGAGTCAGCAACTGCACTGCCATGGTGTCCCTTTCACTGGTAAGAGCAGGTATCTGATGTCTACCTGGTGCACCGAGGGAACTTCAACGAGACTAGGTTTCATGACGGAAACCGCTTCACCACAGCCGGGCAGCCCGCAGCTCACCCAGCAGCACCGCGACCTGCTCGATCAGGTGCTCGACAAATGGTCGCTGCAGATACTCGACGCGTTGTGCGAGCACGGGCAGCTGCGCTTCAACGAACTGCGCCGGGCCATACCGGTCGTGACACAGAAGTCGCTCACGGCCGCACTCCGGCGGCTCGAACGCAACGGGATGATCGAGCGCATCGTCACCAGTACCCGCCCCGTCGCCGTCGAGTACTGCCTCACGCCGCTGGGCAAATCGTTGCAGGACCTCATCGACGCCCTCCTGAGCTGGGCGACCGGCACCCTGCCCGATATCGAGCGCGCCCGCGCCCGCTACGACGACCAGCTGGCCTGATCAGGCCATTTCCGGGACCCGCAGATGCGCGAGCGCCAGTTCGAACTCGCGTACATCGACAGCTTCGACGCCGGTCTCCCGCGCGGCATCGACCCGCAGCGAAGCCGACTGCTCGCGGCTCGCTCGCATCGCCTCGGCGCTGTTGTAGGTGGTGCACGATACGGCGCGACCGGACTTCCGGTTGATCAGCAGACTCGCACTGCAGAAACCGTCGAGCAATTCCATCGCGGGCAGGGTGGCGGCCTTGTAGATATGAACGGCGGAATCGAGACGACTCGGATCGGTCTTGACCCAGGTCGCCCGCACACACGCACCCTCCTCAGAGTGGTGCACCCGGTGCAGGCCTGCTATCTCCCATTCCTCGACCTGGGCGCTTTCGCCGAACTCGGCGATGGCACGTTCCCGGATCGGGCCGATCCGTTCGCTGCTGTCGTGCATCGCTTCGACGGACTCCCATGAACTGGTCGCGATGCAATGCCCGGTTGCCCGGTCGACCATGAGGGACAGCCCGACGCATCCGGGGATCTCCCGGAGCGCGGGCAGGACTACATCACGCATATGCGCAATTCCGGTGTCGATAGCGGAGGGTTGCGCCTGAATAGTGGTAGATCGCGCGAACACGATCCACCCCCTCTCTCTTCAGGGCAGCGCCCCGGTGGCGCCACCGGTGTCTTTCACCCTTCTCCCCCGCCGCCACGGAGGCAAGAGCGGAAACCGGCGACGCCGCACCGACCCCGAACCGTGACTCACCAGGCCACGAGCAGTTCCTTCGGACCCCGCACCAGCAGCCCGGACTTCCACGGCACCTCGTCGACCGGCACCGCGAGACGCAGTTCCGGGAAACGTTCCAGCAACGCCTCGAGCGCGACCTGGAGTTCGACCCGTGCCAGCTGCGCACCGAGGCAGTGGTGTGCCCCGTACCCGAAGGCCACGTGCGGATTGCGCTGCCGGGTGAGATCGAGCGTCTCGGGATCGTCGAAAACGGCCTCGTCGCGGTTGGCGGACTGGGTGTGCACGAACACCGCGTCCCCCGCCCGGACCGTGACCCCGCTGAGCACCACGTCTTCGGTTGCCACCCGCGGCTGCCCACCGCCGGCACCGAGCTGGGTATGCCGGAGCAGTTCCTCGACCGCACCCGGGATCAGCTCGGGTTCGGCGCGCAGCTGCTTCCAGTATTCGGGCTGGGTGAGCAGCACATAGGTGAAGTTGGCGATCTGGTTGGCCGTGGTCTCGTGGCCCGCGATCAGGATTCCGACACCCAGATTGACCAGTTCGCGCTCACTGAGGCGGTCTTCGTCGTCTCGCGCGGCGACCAGGGCGCCGAGCAGATCGTCGGTGGGGTTGCGCCGGCGCTCGGCGACCTGCTCGGCGAGATAGCCCTCCAGTGAATTGCGGGCGTCTTCGATCTGTTCGCGGGTGTAAGCGGTGGTCGACAGGATCGCATCGGAGAAATCGCGGAAGCGGTGCTGATCCTGCGGCGGTACGCCGAGCATTTCGCAGATGACGGTGACGGGCAGGGGTAGCGCGAATCCCTGGACCAGGTCGGCGGGTGCGCCGGCGCGTTCGAGTGCGGTGAGTTTCTCGTCGACGATCTGGCGCGTGCGCGGGCGAAGTTCCTGGACCCGGCGGCTGGTGAACGCCTTCGCGACCAGTTTGCGCAGCCTGCTGTGTTCGGGCGGGTCCATGCTCAGCAGCGAATCGGGGCGGGTCGGCGCCGGGGTGGCGCGGGGAACATCTTCCCGGTCGACGGTGACGGCGCGGCTGAAGCGCGGATCGCCGAGGACCAGTTTCACGTCGTCATAGCGGGTGACCAGCCAGCCCTGTCCGCCGTAGGGCAGTTCGACCCGGGATACCGGCTCTTCGCGGCGCAGCTTCGCGTAGAGCGGATCCATATCGAGGCGAACCGGTTCGCCGAAGGGGTACTGACGCACCTCGGTGTTCACGGACATTCGGTCTCCCTTCCCGGCACCCGACGGCTCGAAGCCGTTGTAAGCGATTGCTTACTTAGGCAGGGTAAGGGGTTGCGTACTGGGTCGTCAACGATGAAACAGCGTTATGCCGGAGGGAATCTCGCATCGTTGCGTTCCAGCAGAACTCCTGCCGCACGTAGCACATGACCAGCAACTTCACCCGGATCCGCACTGTTCAACGGCTCCCGGTGCAGTACCGAACGGACCAGCCCGATCCCGAGCAACCAGGCCAGCACAAGATCGGCCCGCACATCCCCGTCGTCCGCCTCGGTGAGAGTCGACAGCGCCCGGATGTACTCCTCCCCCAGTTCCCGGCGGATCACCGACGCCCCCTCTTCGTGCCCACTGGAACGTAACGCTGCCTGCAACCAACTCCCGGGCGAAAGCGCCTCATTCGGCTCGAGCGCCCGTTCCAGCAACCTGGACAACAACGCGTCCACCGGCCCCGCATCGAGCACCGACCGGCCGCGGTCGGTCATGGTCGCCCGGAAGAGCTCGTCTTTATTTCCGAAATATCTGAACAGCAATGCCTGATTGACCCCCGCACGCGTCGCGATATCCCGCACGGTCGCCCGCTCGTATCCACGTTCGGCGAACAATTCCTGCGCGGCCGCCAGAATCGCGGCCCGCGTGGCCGCGGAATCCCGCTTACGGCCGCTCGGCTCGTTTCCGCTGACCATTCGCCCTCCGATTCATCCGATGTCCGGAAAAGCAGCGTAAGGCACAGGATCAGGACAATGCGGGCGACCGGCCACCTGGACGCAGTACAGAACCCGCCCGGTGGATTCCCGAGCCCACCGAAATGGTTCGTAAAACCCGTCGGACAGACCCGGATCAGGCGGGCACCGCGGCACTTCGTTCCGGGCGGCCGGAAAGTCATCGGATACCGACTGCCGCCGAGCGTTACTCCTGATAGCCACCGAGGGAGTTCAGGTCCGCAACACCTCGCGTGCCTCCATCAGCGCGAACCCGAGAAGGTTGGTCCCCTTCCAAGCGGTCGGGTCCTCGATTCGCGGGTCGTCGGCCGTCAACCCGACGCCCCAGATCCGGTCCACCGGACTGGCTTCCACCAGGACTCTCTCCCCGGTTTTCAGCAGGAATCGCCGCAACTCCTTGTGCTGACCGAATTTCGCCAGGCTACCGTCCACGACGATGCCGTACCGGTGCTCGGTCCACAGATCCTCTACGAACCCCCGGATACTTCGCCCCAATGCTTTCGCCTCACCCGGATGCGCCGCGGCCAGAATCTTTTCCGCGCTGGCCCGGTCGTCGAACAGCATCGCCTTACGCCACATCATGTAGTGCTCGGCCGTCCGGAAATCTACACCGCCGACCGTGAACTCCACCGGCCACCATTGACTCAGGCAACTCGCACCGATCGCCCCGTCCGGACGCGGGTGGTGCCCCCAGAACGGCAGATATTTCACCCGCCGGTCACCGTCCAGGGCGGCGATCAGTTCGCCGACACTCCGAGCCTTCATTCGCCCGAGTCTGCTCCACGCCGTTCGGAAAAGCACCCGGATTTCGGCCGGTGAATCGCGAATCGGTGCGCTGCCGGGGTTACTGGGTGCGACGACGAGCACGCAGGCCCGCGAATCCGATCAGTAGATCGGCGATCACCTCGAAGATCACCGCGAATCAGATGGCGCCGGATCCGGATTCACCGCCAGTGGGCGTCACCGACTGCCGCTGCCTCGGCGCCGCCGTCGGCGAAAATGATCTGTCCGGTGACGAAACGGTTTTCGGTACCGGACAACCAGCAGATCAGTTCGCTGATCCATTCCGGCCGTCCCGGGAATCCTCCGAACGGTTGCGGCGCAGCGGATTCGATCTCGTTCCGAGTGTCCTCGTCGGCGAAGATCCAGGCAGCTGCCGGTGTATCCACGACACCCGGGGCGACGATATTGAGAGCGATACCGGCCCCGGCCCACTCCGCCGTCGGGGCGACGGTACGCACCCACCGATTCAGCGCGCGTTTCGCGATACCGTAGGCGCCGGCCGGCCCGGCGACTGCGGGGTCGGCTTCGAGGTAGGCGAGCGCCGCGGCCTCGTCGTCGTCGAGACAGGCACGTACCACGCGTTCGTCCGCCGGGGCCAGCGCTGAGGTCGACGAGACCGCGACAGCACGCGGTGCCGGGCTCTGCGCCAGCAGCGGCCGGAGCCCCCGCAGGGTCGCGACTGCACCGAAGTAGTTGGTTTCGAGGAGGCCTGTCCGGCCGCCGCCGGCGATGGCGAGCACGGCGTCGATCGGCCCTCGCTCCGTGACCTGATCCACCAGTGACTGCCGGCCCGCGGGCGTGGACAGATCTGCGCGGATATCCGCCTCGTCCAGGTCGCATCCGATGACGGTCGCGCCGCGCGCGCGCAGCAGAGCGGTGGTCGCGGCACCGATCCCGGAAGCAGAACCCGTGACCACATAGGTCCGCCCGGCCACCCCGGGGAACGACATCATCTCTTACGGCCCAATCCGGCGGAGATCAGCCGATCCCATACGGTCAGCTCACGCTCCGCCGCGCCGATGCCGCGGATCGACGGATCGGATCCGTCCGGCATATCCGGCCGCCACAGCACCGCGGGCACTATCCCCGGTTCGAGAATTTCCAGATCGCCGAACAGTGCGCGGATTTCGTCATCGGTACGCCACCTCCCCCGGCCGAATGTCGACTGCAGTTTCTGCTCCGCGGCCTCGGTCTCGGCATTACCGCCGGACCGGAAGTGGGAGATGAAAACCTGGCTACCCGAGGGAATCTGATCGCACCAATAAGAAACCACACCGCCCGGGTCCTCATCGTCGTTGAGGTGGTGCAATATCGCACTGAAGACCACCGCCACCGGCCGGCTGAAATCGATAAGCCGATTCACCTCGTCGCTGTGCCGAATCCGTTCCGGTTCGCGTACATCGGCCCGCAGCACGGTGGTGTTCTCATCGGCGACCAGCAGTGCCCGGCCGTGCGCGAGCACAACGGGGTCACTGTCGACATAGACCACCTTCGCTCCGTCGGTATATCGCGCCGCGATCTGATGCACGTTATCGGCGGTCGGCAGACCGCTGCCCAGGTCGATGAACTGCTCGACCCCGCTGCGGGCGATATCGCGCACGGCGCGGACCAGCGCTTGCCGGTTGCCGAAGGCAATCGCCACCGATCCGGGCAGGTCGACCTTGAAGTGATCGCCGATCTCCTGATCGACGGGGTAGTTGTCCTTACCACCGAGCAGGTAGTCGTACACCCGGGCGATACTCGGCGTTCCCGGATCCACCACGCCCACATCATCGTTCATCACACACTCCCATCGACGCAGTCTGCCGCAGTCTCATGCTAGGCAGCCGGGCAGATCTCTGCCCACACAATCGTTACGCTGCTGATAAACGGGCCCCGGCCGCCGCTCCGATCGGAAGATACCCGCCACACACCGGACCAGCAGATAACCGAATTCCGGTGGTGATTCCCGATACAGGGATCACCCGGTGAGGCTTACGAGCGCCCTGCAGATCACCCCCGTCCCGGAGGGTATCCGGAACCCACGATCGGCCGACCGATATCAGGTCAGGCGCAATGCCGTCGCCCTCCAGCCGGTGATCGTGTATTCGACCCGGCCGGCGAGGGCGAGCCTGCGGGGACCGCGCTGGTACATGGCGATCAACTCGAAGGCCCGGTCGTCGACCGGGAACAACCGATACTTGGTCAGTACCGCGGTACCCAGCATCCGGCTGGGGATGTGATCGCCTGCCACCAGGGCGCCGATGGTGTGAACCAGCGCGGGGACACACAATGTGCTCAGTTGCGCCACGGGGCGGCGGCGATCCAGGACCTCCAGCAGGATTCGCAATGTCTTCCCGGCGAATTCCCGCGCGTCGACCGGTTCGGGCCGGGTATCGGCCGCGTGCGCGGCCCTATGGGCTCGGCGGATACCGGCCGGGGCACTGCTATTGGCACGCAGCGACCTGCGGCCGACGCGGGACCGGCAACCAGCGGGAGTTTCCGCCACCGCCTTCCGGGGCGCGTAGGTCACCGTCACCGCCCCACGGACAGCACCGCCCGACTCGTCCGGCGCCGACGCGAGCGCACCACCGTCATCGGCCTTTCGCGGCTGCATCCGCGCCGACGGAGTCTCGGCGGGTAGACCGGCGGCCCTCGACCGAGGGGGCGCCGCCCCACCGGACTGTCCTGCCGACGGTTCGAAATCAGGCACCCGATGCAGCATCGGCTGGAAATCACGCATTCGACACCCCCTCCATGAACGGATCGCTCCACCCGCGTTCCGGTCGCGCCAGCATTGCATCGATGACGGCTCCGGTACAGACGCATCCCGGGTCGATTTTCCGAAACCACCTTCGGCACGGCGTGTCTCGCGACGAGGTGACTTCGGCGCGTCGTGGGCCGGACCGGCTTGTCGGCATCGATTGCTAACTTTGATCGTTACGCCTGATCGCACCTCGAGACCGGGAGAGTGTTTTGCTCGGCCATTCCCATGCCACCAGCGGCGCGCTGGCTTTCGCTACCGCCGCCACCGTCGTTCCCGTCCCGGTGATGGAATTCGTGAACGGACCCGTCGACGTCAGCGCGCTCGAATTGATCCTCGGCGCACTGATCACGGCAGGTGCCGCATTGCTCCCGGATATCGATCACCCGGGCGGCACGATCGGGGATTCGCTGGGACCGGTGAGCAATGTGGTGGCAAAGGGGGTCGCGGCCGTATCCGGCGGGCACCGCAAGGGGACGCACGGGCTGCTGTTCGTCCTACTCGCTGGCTGGGCGACCTGGGCGGGCGTAGTCTACCTGGGCAGATACTTCACCCTCGGCGTCATATTCGTCATGCTGGCCTTCGGTTTCCGGGCACTGCATCTGACCCCGAAGGGCGATTCGTTCCGCGCCTGGGGGCTGTGTGTGCTGCTGGCCGGCGGCGGAACGGTCCTGATGGACCGCTGGCTCCCGGATTCCCCGTACTGGCTCCCGTTCGCGATCGGCCTCGGTGCGCTCATCCATATCGTCGGCGACTGCCTCACCGACCGCGGCTGCCCGCTGCTGTGGCCGCTGAAGCCCCGCCTGGCCGTCCCGATCATCTCCCGTACCGGAAACAAGGTGGAGACCTGGGTCCTCACCCCGGCGATGGGCCTGGTCACGATCGCCCTGCTGTACATCTACGCGGTGCCCCGATAGCTCCGTCCGAACCCTCCCACATACGCGCATACCGCGGTATGATCGGGTCATGACATCGACCCGGATCACCGTGACGCTTCCCTCGGAGCAGGTCGACGAACTGCGCAATATCACCGACAATCTGTCCGGCTATGTCGCCGCCGCGGTAGACCGACAGATCAGACACGACCTACTTGCCGAGGACCTCCGTCGGTACGAGGAGGAACACGGCCGTTTCACCGACGAGGAACTACGCTCCGCGCGAGCTGAACTCTACGGCGGAACCGCTGACAGCAACGTAGCGTGAACCAGCCATTCGCCGCCGTGGTCCTGGACTCCGAGGGGCTTTCGGCCTGGGTCCGCGGGGACCGCTCGATGCTTGCGCGGCTACGCCTGTACAACGATATGGACGCCGAATTGGTGGTCTGCGCGAACACCATCGTCGAGGTCAGCCACTCGAAAACGAATATGCCGCAGCTGCAGTGGGTGCTGTCACGTACCAGAGTCGAGCCGGTCACCAAAGCAGGTGCGCATGCGGCCGCAGCCTTGCTGAAGCAGGCCGGGTTACACGGCCACAAATACGCGATCGACGCCACAGTAGCCGAACTGGCCCTCCGTCAGCCCACCCCCGTCGCGATCATTACCTCCGACCATGACGATATGACGAAGCTCTGCGGTGACAGAGTTCGTATCGTGGCAGTCTGATCGGCTCCCCGCAGTCCGAACAATGCGACCGCCCGAGAAAGCATGTCCTCACCTGCGGATATTGGAATAGTCTGCGGCTATGACCGACGCAGCGGCGGACCGTTACCTTCCGCAGACCGGACTTGCGGCCAAACTCAACTGGTTGCGGGCCGGGGTGCTGGGCGCGAACGACGGGATCGTATCGACCGCGGGGCTCGTGGTGGGCGTGGCGGCGGCCGCGTCCAGTACCGACACGATCCTCACCGCCGGTGTCGCCGGGATCAGTGCCGGCGCCATATCCATGGCGGTCGGTGAGTACGTATCGGTGAGCACGCAGCGTGACGCGGAACGCGCGATGCTCGCACAGGAGTGCCGGGAGCTGGAGGAAGACCCCGCGGACGAACTCGACCAGCTCACCGCGATCTATCACGCCAAGGGCCTGTCCGCCGAGACCGCCCGGCAGGTGGCCGAGGAACTGACCGCATTCGACGCTTTCGCCGCGCACGCCGAGGCCGAGCTCGGTTTGAATCCCGACGAACTGACCAATCCATGGCACGCGGCGTTGTCCTCGGCGGTCTCGTTCACTCTCGGCGCGCTGCTGCCGCTGCTGGCGATCCTGCTGCCACCGACTCCGGCCCGGATCCCGGTCACCATGGTCGCGGTACTGCTCGCACTGGCACTGACCGGCTCGATCAGCGCATGGCTCGGTGGCAGCAGCCGGGTGCGGGCAGTAGCCCGGGTGGTGATCGGCGGTGCGCTGGCCATGACGGTCACCTACTCCATCGGTCAGCTCGCGGACGTCGCCGGGATCTGATCGCCGTGAGATCCCTTGCCCAGCAAGTTTTTATCTGAAGTGAACCAGCGGCGGGTCGCATATTTTGCTGTACTTGGCGGGTGAGTTCTCTTTTCGCCGTACTGCCGGCGGCCGGTCTCGATTCGGCCGAACGGGCATACGAGCGTTATCAAGCCCTTTCGGACACATCCGAGCCCAGCCCGCCGGTGCAGGCGGTGGGTGTGGTGTGCACCTTGATCCACCGTTCCGGGACCGGTTTGCGGGTCTACCATCGGCCGGACGCCCGCGGCGCCCTGCTGGAAGCCACCGTCCCCGACCGGTTCGATTGTCTGCGTGCCCTGCTGGCGCTCACCGCCGACCGTGATCTGGCCGTGCTCGATGTCGCGACCCGCCGCCTCTACAACCCGCGCGGCGCCACCCGGATAAAGGTGACCACGGGAAACTTCACCCTGCCGTATCTCACCGAGAGCATTCTCGACGAGATACTGGAAACTCCCCCCGATCCGCAGGACCCTGCCCTACAGGTCACCCGCGCGCCCATGTGCCATATCCGGGCCCGCCGGCTCCCGGAAGGGATATTCGAACTCGAACACCGCGATCTCGACGCGTTCTTCCAGCTCTACACCGATAACGCCCCCCTGGTCCGCAAAACCATCTGGGCCTGGGCGACCCGCGATCCGTGGTGGCAGCAGGCCATCGCCTGGCAACCGGTCGACGCATCGGACGGACAGCGCACCGAACCCGCGGACGATATCGACTCGGTACTCGCCGAACTCCGCCAGATGGCCGACGAGACCCCGCTCGAACTGGGCGCACTGGACCTGATCTCCGCCCTGGGCGACGTAGACAACCAAGCCCAAGCCATCCTCGACCGCGCCGATACCGACCCCCCGGCCTCACCCGACCCAGCATGAATTGCCGATATCCGTGGTCGAGTCCCGGCCCGTGTCCGTCGCTACCAACAGCCGGAAGCGAAGACCCGGGTTCACGAGGGCCACCCCTGGCAGCTCCAACTCTCGGTCAACCTTTACGGGCGGGGCCCGCCCCTGGTCTGCAGCGACAGAGCGAAGGAGCGCAGCGACTGAGCGCCGGAGTGAAGACCAGGGGTTAATAGGGCCCCGCCCTCGAGCCGCGGAGCGGCTCCAAAATTACAGCCCGCCCCTTCACGAATGGTCCACGCCGAGACCAGTCCCATGAGCCTTGCTAGTTCATACAGAGACCCTCGACGCCAGTGAGCACCACCAGCTCCTCTCCGCGGTTCCTCTCGCCGCTACCACCACCACGGCATCGGCGCGATCAACAGTGCCCCGCCCCGAAATGCCGCAGACGGCCCGATATACACAGCCCCGCAACGCAGAAGGCAGAAGGCGGTGCCGAAAGTCCCCCTACTTCAACCCCACCCGAACCTGCACCGAATCCTCGTCCGTACTCTGCAGCGCCTGATCGATCAGACTACTGATATTCACCTGCGGCCCCGCAGCGCCCAGCGATTCGGTGAGCGGGGCCAGCCCCGGCTGCAGCGAGGCCAGTTCCGGCCCGATCTCGTCGAGCACAGTACGCAAACGCTGCAGCAGCGGGACGAGCCCGTCCCCTTGGAGGTAGGTTTCCGGCGACCCCTCGGCGCCGGTGAACCTGCCCACCGACTCGACGAAATCGTCGAGAACTTCGGCAAATCGGGTGAATTCGGTGGCCGCCGACGAGGTCGCCGGACCCGCCCATTCGCTGTCGCCGGCGGCGGTTTCGAAGTTGTCCAGTAGTTCGGCGATCCGGGGTTCGCGGGACATGATGGTGGCCGCGAGCAGGTCCGCCGCGCGGGTGAGTTCCGGGAGCACCGCGTCGGTGCCGTGCAACGCCTCGCTCATTGTGCGCACCAGTGAGCCCATCGTGGCCGGGTCGAGCTGGTTCATGGTGCGGGTGACCATGCGCGCCGCCTCGGGGATCGACAGTGGACTGTGGATATCTTCCGATTCCAGCCGCTGCCCATCCGATATATAGGGCCCCGCACCCGTTTTCGGTACGAACTGCACATAAGGTTCGCCGAGCGCGGACAGGTGCTCGATCGTGACGACACTGTCCGCGGGCAGCCGGTGCGAATCATCCACCCGGAAACCGACTTCCACACCGTCGGTGACCCGGTCCACAGCGGTCACCCGGCCCACCTCGATACCGGTGAGCAGCACCGGTGACCCCACGCCGAGACCGCCGGAATCGTCGAGAACCAGGGAGGCGTTCACGAAATCACGGAACGGGTCGGCGCGTACCACACCGAAAGTCAGGTAACCCGCGCCGAGCACGGTGATGGCCGCGATTCCGCCCAGCGACGCCAAGGGACCGAGTTTCATCGCACGGCTCCGATCATGCGCAGGGTTTCGATGATCCGGTTCACCTGGTCGTCGGTGGACAGTCCCGGGGTGTGCACCGCGCCGATATCCACCTTCGGCCCGTTCTGCACGAACGGGATGATCTTGTCTCGTAACAGCTCGACCAGCATGTTCAGATTCGAGGGTTGACGCAGATCCAGCGGGCCTCCGGTCGCCAGCGGTACGAACGCCGCGGCGGCCGCCCCGCCGGATTGCGCGAGCGGCGCGAGCCAGCTCAACGACTGACCGACCGGGCCCAGTCCGCCGAAGATCTCGGTGACTCCGGCGATGGACGCGGTGGCGTCGTTCATCTGCTGCACCGATTCGGGCCGCAGAATATTGTCCAGCTCGTCCTGGATCCCGTGCATGACCTGCGCGTTATCGGCGACACCGTTGAGCAGGAGATCCACTTGGTCCAGGTGTGCGGCCAGGTCCACCGCGTCGGTCGCCAGGACCTGCGCTATCCGCTGCGTCTGCGCCGGGTCCTGGGGCAGCACCGAGTTGAAGCGGTTGACGATGTCCTGTAGCTGCCCGACCGCGCCGCTGTTGACGAAGAACGCGATCGAAGCCATGGTGTCCTCGAGCTGGACCGGCGGCTTGGTGCGGTCGCGGGTGATGGTGTCGCCCGGCCGGAGCAGGGTGTCGTAGCCGTCGGGCGGTGTGGTCAACGCGACGTGGATATCGCCGAGCACGGTGTTCTGACGCAGTTCGGCGACCGTGGTCGCGGGAAGTTCGACCGCATCCTCGACCTGGATATCCACCACGACGTACCCCGGTCCGGCGGCGGTACCGGGAACGACCTCGACCTTCTCCACATTGCCGACCTGTGCTCCGTTGGCGATAACCTTCGCGCGCGCGGGCAGGTTCAGCACATTGGCGAATTCGATACGCAGCGGATAGCTCCCACCGGCGACCGTGGCGCCGGGTACCGGAATATCGGAGGGATCGAACGCGCACCCGGAAACAGCCAGCGCCGCGGCGAGCCCGCAGGCCGCCAGTCCGCGCCGCAGCCGGGTGCGGTCGAACGTGATTCGTCGTGTCGTGTCGAATCGAATACGAAATGTCATCGCGCACCCGCCGATCCCAGGACCAGCCGCACCAGATCCAGATCCATCATTCCGTTGGCCGCGCCGGCGCAGCGCCCGGGCGACAGTGCGTTCGCCGCGGCACAGACCTGCTCGGCGTTCTGCTGCGGTATCGCGACCCGCGGCGGTGCGTAGGTCAGCCCGGGCGCGCCGGTCGCCGGGTCGGTGACGGTGCGCAGTGCCGAGGTCAGCACCGGTGTGGTGCGCACGATATCGCTCAGTGAACCCACATTCGCGCGTAGCAGTTTCACCAGTGGCACCAGATTGTCGAGGGTGGACATGAGCGGATCGGACAGGATCACGGTCAGGTCGTTGAGCATCGGCAGGATTTCGCGCAGGCCGTCGAACAGGGCGATACCGGGGGTGAGCAGTTCGGAATGCGCCTGGTTCAGGGTCGGTCCCAGCCGGGTGAGCATCGATTTCAGGTCACCCCAATGTTCGGCGACCTTGTTCGACACCGACGCGTAGGCGTCGAAAATACCGGCCAGATGGGCGATATCGGCGTCCGGGGATTCCAGTACCCGGCCGAGCTGGTTGATCAGATCGTTGATCTGCGTACCGGTTCCGGCCGTGGCCGAATCCACCGCGTCCAAGCCGCCCGCCAGCGCGTTCGGCTGGTTTTCGGTACCGCCGACCTGATCGGACAGTTCGGCCAGGGCGGTGATCGTCTGGGTGAGACTCTTCGGGGTCAGGGTTTTGGTGAGGCACTGCCCCGGATCCTGTTCCGCGGCGGAGTCCGCGCCCGGCAGGACCGCCAGTTCCCGGTCGGCGACCACGGTATCGGACACCGTGGTGGCACCGGCATCGGCGGAGACCGGGTGGTCGGCGTCGATCTCGAAATCGACCCGCACCTTCGCGCCCGCCGGGGCGATCCGGGTCACCGAACCGACCGTTATCCCCCGCATCGAAACCTGATTGCCCTGGTAGAGCCCGATACTGTCGGGCATGATCGCGCAGTAGGCGCGGGTCTGCTTGAGCGGTTCGAAGGCGATCACGTACGCCGCGGTCACCGCGAGCACCAGTACCAGTGCGCCGGCGATCGACATCAGGGCCGGCGAGGCCAGCACCTTTCTCAGCATCAGCACCCCTTCCCGGGGAGGGGGACGCAGACGAGGGCGCCCGGATCGAGGCCCGGTGCGGTCACCGTGGTGCCCGACTGGTCGACCCGCACCCCGCCGTCCGGTCCGACCAGTTCACGCAGTTTCCCGCTCAGGCTGTGCGCCGAGGCGATCATCGGCTCCAGCTGGTCGCCGTACTCCTGTAGCCGGGGCAGCGCGTCGGCGAGCTGCTGAACTTTCGGTTTCAGCGTCTCGTTCCAGCTCGGCGCCAGTGCGCTCACCCGCTGCACCACCGAAGTGAGCAGGCTCAGGGCCTGGCGTAGTTCGGCCCGCTTGTCCTGCAGCACCGTCTCCATCAGGTTGGTGTTGTCCATCAACCGGCCCAGATCGGTTTTCGCGCCGTCGTACATGGTCACGTATTCGTCGGCGGTCGCGATAGCGTTCGATACCTGGTCGCGCTGGCGTTCGATGGCGTCGAGGTAACTGCCGACGGTATCCAGCACACTGCGCAGTGATTCCGGTGCCGCGTCGATGGAGGTGTCCAGCGAGGCGAGATTACGGCGCAGGGTATCGCCGTCGGTTTCGCGCAGCGGCGCCGTGGCGTCCTGGAAGGTATCCATCAGGCTGTAGGGCAGGCGGACCCGGTCGGCCGGAATCGGATTGTCTTCGAGGGGAGCGTCACCCGCCGGGAACAGTGCGACATAGTGACCGCCGACCAGGGTGAGCATGCGGATATCCAGTGAACTCTGATCACCGACGAAGACGTCACGGTCGACGGTGAAACTCATCAGAACCCGGCCGGGCTGCAGGTCGAGCGATTTCACCTCGCCCACCGGTACCCCGGCCAGGCGGATATCGTCGCCGGTTTTGACCGACTGCGCCTCGCTGAGTTCGGCGGTATAGGTCTTCTTACCGAGCGGCACCACATACAGCGCGCCGACCGCGACCCCCAGCGCCACCACCGCGCAGACGCCGATGATCCCCAGCCGCAGTTGTTTCCGCAGTTTCGTGGGTTCGTCGGTGATCAACTGATCCCGGTCGAACCAGCGCCCGAGCGCCGAGGGGAACCGGGCGAAGGTCATCCGTTGCATATCGCCACCTGCTGTCCGCCGATCAGCACCCGCACCGGTGCCGGAACCTCGGCCACGCCCTTACTGCATTCCGGCCGGAACCCGGCCGGGGTCCGCGGGAAGGCCGTATCCACCGCGGCCAGCAGGCCCGGCATCCGGCCGAACGTATCGAGGGCCTGCTGCGGATCGGGGAAGAGGTTCCGGATCATGGCATCGATATCGGGGCCCATCTCCGGGCTCAGCCCCAGCGCGGCCAGCAGGCGGTCCACCGGTTCGAGCACCGACGGCGCGCTCATCGCGAAATCCGCGAGCCCTCCGACATTGCGTTGCAGCGCCTCGAAGATATCGGTGAGCCGGGCCAGCAGCGGTACCAGGTGATACAGCCGGCCGCCCACCCGTTCGGCGAGGTCGGACATATTGCGGACCAGCGTTCCGATGACGTGCTGACGGTCCTCCACGTACTCGCTGAGTGTGCCGATGGCGTCCAGCGCCGGCCCGATCCCCGACCCGTCGCCCTCGATCACCGCGAGCATGCTCTCGGTGAACTGGTTGACCGCCTCCGGCGACAGGGTCGCCAGCACCGGTTGCAGACCGTTGAACAGGCTGGTCACATCGAAGGACGGAACCGTCTGCTCCGGGCCGATATTCGCGTCGCCGGCGAGCCGGACACCCGGATTCGGCTGCTGCTGCAGATCGATATAGCGCTGGCCGGTGAGGTTCTGATAGCGGATCGCCAGCGTGCTGTTGTCGTAGACCGGGGTGTCGGTGGTGACGGTGAGGCGGACGTTCGCCTTATCACCCTCCAGGGTGACGGCCTCGACCTTGCCGACCTGCACCCCGAACATCCGCACATCGTCACCGGTCTTCAGACCGTTGGCGTCGGTGAACAGCGCGTGATGGGTTTCGGTTTCACCGTCCACGGGCCGTTTGATGGCGCCGATGACCAGGGCGAGGACCAGCGCCATCACACCGGCGAAGAGGGCCAGCCGCCACGCGGCGCGCCGGGCGGTCACCGGGCACCTCCCCCGACTCCGGTCAACTCGACGTCGAGGTCGAGCACCGGCCCCTCCGGACCGTCCTTGAACGCGACCCCCAGCCGTGTGAGCAGCGTGCGCAGATCAGCGGCCGATTGCTGCGGGTCCGGCACAGCCAGGGCCATCAGGTTCAGGGTGGGCGCGAGCATATCGGTGTACCCGGACAGCTGTCCGGCGCTGTTCATGGTGTCCGCGAGGGCGGGCAGGATCTCCCCGGTCAGCGCCTTCACCCCGGCATCGAAATCGGCCCGGTCGGTACGCAGCACATCGATATCGACGATCTGGTCGAGAACTTCGATCGTGGCACCGGCGAACTGCCCGCCGCCTTCGAACGCCGGCCCGAGCCGCCCCACGAGTTCGTTCGCCGGCATCGACTGGTGGTCGGCGATCACCCGGCCGGCCGTGATCAGGGCCTCCGCCAGCGGTGTGAATGCTTTGACGTCCGCCGCGGCCTGGGAGATCACCTGAGCCATATCCGCGGTGAACACGGTGCCGCTGGTCTGCGACAGGCTGCGCAGCAGCGCCCCCATGGTCGCGTCGTACACATCGGCGGCCCGGCGACCCGTCAGGTCCACCACGGCACCGGAACGCAGCGGCGCACCGCCGGACCCGGGCCGCAGTTCGATCTCGCTGATCCCGAAGAGGTTCGCGGGCGCGTAGTCCACCACCATGCTGTCGTCGATCCCGTGCAACCGGTTCTCGTCCAGGGACAGGCTGATCTGCTGGGTGCCGCGCCCGGCCGGGACGATATCGGTGACCGAACCGACCTGTACGCCGTCCACCCGCACCAGCGTCCCGGCCACGACACCGTCACCGATCTGCTCGGTCCGCAACGCGACCCGCAGCCCGTCGTCCGAGGTCATCGTCCGGTAGCCGTATCCGGCCAGCGTGACCACCGCCAGCACCGCGACCACGAGCACGCCGACCCGCCGCGCGCTGCGCGGACCGGCGGCGACCCCGGGCATTCCGTACTTCGGCATCTGTCCCTATCCCGTGAAGCTGATCGCCGCGTTGAATCCCCACAGCACGATCGTCAGGACCATGTCGATGGCGATGATGGCGACGAAACTGGCGCGTACCGCCCGCCCCGAGGCGATACCGACACCTTCGGGCCCGCCGGTGGCGAAGAATCCGTAATAGCTGTGCACACAGATCACCACGGTGCCGAACACCGCCACCTTCACCGTGGCCGCGATGATGTCGAACCCGGCGATGAACTGGAAGAAGTAGTGGTCGTAGACCCCGGCGGACTGACCGTGTACCAGGGTGATCAGGCCGCGGCAGGCGAAGTAGGAGCCGATCAGCGCGATCAGGAAGGTCGGCACGATGGCGATCGCGCCGGCGATGACCCGGGTGGTCACCACGAACGGCACCGACCGCAGCCCCAGCGCCTCGATGGCGTCGATTTCCTCGGAGATACGCATCGAACCGATCTCCGCGGTGATCCGGCAACCGGCCTGCGCGGCGAACCCCACCGCGGCGGCGATGGGTGCCAGTTCCCGCGTGGTCGCGAAGGCCGAGACGATTCCGGTGACGGGCCCCATCCCGAGCATGTCCAGGGTGGCGAAGGATTCGACTCCGATCGAGGCGCCGATCACCAGCCCCAGCACGATCATCATCGGCACGGTCCCGCCGCCGACGATCACCGAGCCGCGACCCCAGGTCATATTCGTGATGACCCGCAGCGTTTCGCCCCGGTAGCGGCGCAGCGCCAGCGGTATCGAGGAGAGCACCTGCCAGCAGAACACCACGACGAAACCCAGCGAATCCACCGCGCCCAGGACCCGGCTGCCGCGCCGGAAATAGCGCGCGACGAGGCCGAGCCCCTTCGGGGCGTACGAGGTGGCCGCCATCATGCCAGCCTGGTGGGCAGGAACATGGCGGTCACCTGGGTCATCGCCAGATTGACGATCACGATCGAAACCACCGACAGCACCACCGCGGCGTTCACGGCGTCGGCGACCCCGCGCGGGCCGCCCTTGGCCTCCAGCCCGCGCTGACAGGCGATGATCACCACCAGGAACCCGAAGATGATCGCTTTGAGCAGTGAAACCCACACATCGGCGGCGGTCGTGAACGATCCGAAGGTGGCCCAGTAGGACCCCGGCGTCACGCCTTGCCCGCCGATGGCCACCAGATACCCGGCGACGATACCGACGAAGATCACCAGAATGTTCAGCAGCGGGGCGACGAGCAGCATCGCCACCATGCGCGGGATCACCAGCCGGTGTATCGGACTGATCCCCATGGTGTGCAGGGCGTCGATCTCTTCCCGGATGGTGCGGGCGCCCAGGTCGGCCGCGATGGCCGCGGCCCCGGCTCCACCGAGCAGGAATCCGGTGGCCATGGGGGCGCCCTGTTTGATCACCCCGAGGCCGCCGGTGGCGCCGAGCAGCGAATCGGCACCGAGATTGTGGATCAGGTTGCCGACCTGGACGGAAACGATCACACCGAACGGGACCGCCATCAAGATGGCCGGGAAGGCGGTGACCGTCACCAGTCGCCACGCCTGGATCAGCATCTCCTGCCACTGGAAGCGGCCGCGGGCCAGGTCCGAAGCCGTGCCGGCAACGGATTCCTGGGCCATACCGACGGCCCGGCCGAAGGTTCGCACCGAGGACACGATGGTGCCCGAGAAGTTCTTGCCGACGATCTCCCGTGCGGATTTCTCCCGGGGTACCGGCGGCGGGGTTCCGGCGGAATCGGAACGGGGGTCCGAATCGATCGCCGCGGTATGGCTCTCGGGAATCATCGCCGAGATCCGCATACCGCCGCCGCGGCACACAATATTGCGAAGTTCATGCGCTCAATCTCTCCGGTCCGGCATCGATGCCAACGGAGAGGAAGCTAATCGTTACGGGAGGTGACAAACAAATTCGCGGCGGTGTGACAGTGCCCACGAGAAATATCCCCGGCGCATCAACTATCGCCAATTGTGTGGACAGTCACTCGACCGCCGAAAGTAAATGAGAACAAGTTCTACCTGAATTTCCGCCGCCCCGACAAGAAGAATTCGCACCGATTCGCCGGCCGTCCGAGCCGGCGCGAATCATTCGTCCAAATCGACGCGAACGGATAACAAATCCGTGCCCATTACCCGGACGACGGCACTGTTGCCACGGGGTAGCGAAGACAGCCGTCGCACCGGATCGTCATCGGGCACCAGATGCGCAGTGCCGGAGTACCATTCACCGCGCAATCGCACCCGGACCCGGCCGTCCGCGCGAATATTGCGCACGTAATCACTGCGATCACCGAACTCGGAGACGAACCAGAACTCGTTACCGCTACGGCGGCCACCGATCGGGACCACCCGGGGCCGGCCACTGACCCGGCCGGTCGTCTCCAGCAACTGCTGCACGGGCACCCGCCGGTTCAGCGGATTGGCCACGCGGCGCTGAATAGTTGTGACGACGCGATGTTTGATACTTCGCAAATCGGTCATGTGGCGACGGTAACACCGGAATCGGAGTACGCGCCCGCCCGCGCACCCGAGACAACGAATCATCGGATCATTCGACCGATACGCGCGCTATGGGCCACAATTCCCCCGTGCGAACTCAGTTCACCAACGAGCTCGTCGCGTTGACCGCGGATCTGACACAGATGTGCCGCCTGACCCACGAGGCGGCCGAACGTATGACCGATGCCCTCGTCGGGGCCGATCTCACCGCGACCTACGAGGTCTTCGCCCTCGACGAACGGTTACAGACGATGTACGGCGCATGCGAAGCCCGCACCGTCGTCCTGCTGGCACTACAGGCGCCGGTGGCGCGCGACCTGCGCCATGTGGTCACCGCCATCCAGATCGCCGGTGAACTGTCCCGCATCGGCCACCTGTTCAGCCAGGTGGCCGACCAGGTGTACCGGAGCCATCCCGAACCGATCGCCGCGGCGCCGGTCCTCGATCTGCTCGGCCGGATGTCCGGACGCACCGCGCAGGCCACCGCGCGAGCCCAGGGCGCGGTCACCACCGGCCGGCACACCGTCGATGACGACGACGGACAGGCCACCATGCAGGCGCTGAATCAGAAGCTGCACGCCACACTGTCCGCCACCGACAACGCGACCGAAACGGCCATCGCCCTCGCCCTCGTCGGCTACCAACTCTCACGCACACTCGACCACACCGACCGTATAGAGCGGTTGATCCATTTCCTGGACACCGGAGTCCCCCCGACCGCCCAGATCGTCCCGGACGACGAAGCCACCGGCTGAAAGCGCCGGAAAACTCGCACGGATACCCCACCCGCTCCCAATCATGGGAATTCCCTATGCTTTTCACGGGCCTTGGGCAGTTGGACACCGAACGTCGACGAAATGTTCACCTGCCGGCACATCTTCATACCACCGAACGCACCGGACCAGCTCCGGTCGAAAAACGTCACGACGAGCGCATCCGGCGTACCGGCAGCCACGGGACTCCCCCTCATCAAGCCCCGCGGCCGCCACGCGGCAACCGGCCCGGACAGCCGGCCCGCGATTCGCGCCGGGTATACGAGCCCTCGTTCGTGGCAGGCTCACCCCCGAGTCGGCGCCGGCACGGCGGCTCGGGGGTGGTGCCGCGGGGCGAGTATGCCGAATCTCACACAGCGCAGTAGCTTCGAGTTAGCTGGGCGACCGGTAGCTTGACGCTCGGCACAACCCGGAACTCGGCAAGGAAATTCGTTGAAGCCCACAGCATATGAAGAAGGTCCGGGCGTATCGCCCACCCCCGCACGATTCTCGGAGGTGGCGCGATGAAATCGCTGCTCTCCGTACTCCCCGCACCGATACGTAAGTTCGCCGCCGTCGCCGTACCGATTCTGATCGTGGTGGTCCTGGCCGCGGGATATTTCGTCGAAGGACGCGACAGCACAACCGACCCCGCGGCGGGTGCCGCGAAATCCGTCAGCGGCTCCGCCACCGAAATGCGTTCCGCGCTGGACCGCCTCCCGGTGAAAGCCGAGGCCGGGATGGCCGGCTACAGCCGGGAGAAGTTCCCGCACTGGGACAACAACGAAGCAGAACACGGTTTCGGCCCGGAATTCGCCCAGTACAGCAAATGCACCACTCGCGAAGTGATGATGCTGCGCGACGCCACCGGCGAGGTCACCCTGGACGCGAAGACCTGCGATCTGAAGATCGGCAAAGGTGGCGGCTGGCAGGACGCCTACGGGGTCATGGACTCCAAAACCGGCAAACTGAAGCCGTACAAATTCATTACCAACCCGGCCGGTGTCGACGCCGAACATATCGTCCCTCTCGCCGAGGCCTGGCGGTCCGGTGCCAAGGACCTGGATACCGACACCCGCCGCCGGATCGCCAACGACGCGGTGAATCTCATCGCCTCCGACCCCTCCGCCAACCGGTCCAAAGGTGACCAGGACCCCTCGGACTACCTGCCACCGGGAAGTTTCCGGTGCGGATATATCTCGCACTACGTCCAGATCAAGTTAAAGTACGGGCTGAGCGTCGATCAGGACGAGCAGACCGCATTGCGTACCGCGGTGGACGACTGCGCAAAACGAGGTGAGTTCAAATAGCCGAAGTCATCGAGTTGCCGGCCGAAACGTCGGTTATGACCCGGGAAGCCGGGACGATATCGGGTGCCCTGGATATCACCCTCGATCCGGGCGGTCACGGTCTGGTGCGCTATCGGGAAACCGAGGAGTGGTACACGATCGGCAATCTCGATGACACCCCACCCCGCACCTGGAAAACCTGCGCCGAATTGGCGGAGGCCATCGCGAAGGGGACGGGTGCCCGCGATGCCGCGGGCAACACCATCCCCTTCGAATGCTGACGGGACAGCCGGTGCGTCAGCGCGCCGGCACCCTTTCGTCCCAATCGATGCGGTAGCGCTGTTCGGTGCCGACCATCTTCTCCGGGTTAATCGTCCGGGCCATGATGGGCATGATCAACTGCATTATTTTGCGGGCCACCGGGCCCGGGGTCTTACTGTGGTTGATCTTCGCGGCGCGCGCCGCCACCCCCTCGACCCGGGACCGGCGCGATCGTTCGTAGGCGGCGAACGCGGTCTCGGGATCGGGGATATCGCGGAGACAGCGTGCCAGTTCGACCGCACTCTCGATCGCCAGTGAAGCCCCCTGGCCGGAACTGTTGGACGGCGCGTGCACCGCATCGCCGACCAGCACCATGCGCTGCCGGTACCAGCGCGGCACCGGCGGCATGATGTGCAATGCGCCGGTGACCTCCAGTTGTTCCGGAGTGGTCGCCCGGGCCAGTGGGCCGCCGGGATGATCCGCACCGTAGGTCTCGCGCAGGATCTCCAGCCAGCGCTCTGACGGGATATCGCGGGCCTCGGTCAGCGAAAGATATTCCGCGCTGGGCAGATTCGCCCCCCAGCCGATCCTGCCGTCGCCGATCGGCCAGTACAGGTAATATGCCCGCTTCCCGTAGGCGAAGACTATCGTTTCGTCCGGGGTCTCGATATCGCATTCCACCGTCGCGCCGAATCCGAGCATGCCGGTGAATTCCGGGCCCGGAGCCGCCGGATCGACCAGCTCTCGCACGGTGGAACGGATCCCGTCGGCGCCGATGAGCACATCGGCTGAGGCGGTACTGCCGTCGGCGAACCGGGCGGTGACCCCCGAATCGGTCTGGTCGACGGCCACCAGGCGTTTGCCGAACTCGACAGGCACCCCGGCAGCCAGGGCGTGCTCGTGCAGTACGCGATGCAGCTCGGCGCGATCGACCAGCTGCATCGGCGGCTGATCCGGCAGGCTGGGTGCCGGAAGCAGTTTGCCACCGACAGACAGCGACATTCGCGGTATCGGCACGGCGATATCGCGGACAGCGTCGCCCGCACCGATCACATCCAGGGCGGCCACGCCGTTCGGCGCCAAGGCCAGCCCGCTGCCGATCGTGAACGCGGGCCCGGGATAGGCCTCGTAGACGCGGGCCCCGATACCCGCCTTCCGCAGTGCGGTGGCCGCAACGGGCCCCGCGATTCCGCCGCCGATCACCAGCGCGGTCTGTATTCCGGACACAGGAGTACTCCTTGTTTATGGCGCCGCCTCCGGCGGCGCGGGGTTCGGGGCCCCCTTGGTCTCGTTCTTCACTCCCGGCGGTCGGTCGCTGCGCTCCCTTCCGCTGGTCGCTCCAGAACGAGACGGGCCCCGAACCTCTGTGGTTGGCGAACCGTCCTGCGCCCCGCCTCGACGGGTGCGCTCGAGGAGCCCATCCGCAGCCGGTCGATGACCGGACCGCAGGCGGACGTACGCCGACCCGGTTATCCTGTGTTCTGCCAAACTCGTGGCCGGGTGTGCGTACGCGCGGACAGGGTCCGAGACGGTGATCCGGTCTCGGTGGTGGTGTAGCCGCACCACCTCCGAGCCCGGTGTAATTCACTGGTCGGTGGGTCTATCAGCTCCCTCCACATATGCGCGGGCACGAGCCGCGTCCACACCTTTCCCGGTATGCCACGACTGCCATTCCGCCTGGCCGGAGAAGGTTCCGTCGAGAAGTTCGGTGCGCAGCGCCCGGGTCCATTCGGCCTCCGCTTCCAGCACTGCCAGCCCGTACTCGGATTCGATGAGGAAAAGCCTGGGCAGCGTCCCGGAGAGCTCGGCGAACTCCTTTTTCACCTGCGCGATCTGTTCCCGCAGCGCGCTGAGCCGCCTGCCCAGCAACTCCGCGACTTCGTCCGGGGGGAGCGCCGCCAGTATCGACAGGCCGGCGATATAGCGGCCACGTTCGGGCTGCGGTTCGGCGATCAGCTCCCGGGTCCAGTCCACGAGTTCGGCCCGGCCGGCCTCGGTGATCCGGTAGATCACCCGTTCGGGCCGCGCACCCTCCCGTTCGCTGCCCACCACCTCGAGAAAACCGGCCTTGGCCAGGTTCTGCACAACCGTGTACAGCGACCCCCACTTGATATCCATATCCCGGTCTTTGCCGTACTCCCGCAGCCGCGCCGCGATCTGGTACCGGTGCATGGACTCGTCCCGCATCACGGCGAGCACGGCCAGCGCGAGCAGGTTGTTCACCTTGCGCTTCTTCGCCACCGCAACCTCCTTACTCGTCTACGAATATACGTCTACGAGCAACCTGGTTCAACAGTCACTCCACTGCGGCGGTCTCCACCGCGCGGTATATCGATGGGCCGGCCACGCCCGCTACGCGCCGGTCGGCCGGTCCGCCGGAGGGGACCCCCCGGGGAGCTCGACCGCCGTGCTGTCGTCCAACGCGCGTATCTTCGGCGGGACATCGAGTTTGTGAATATCGCCGAACTGGCCGAATACGGCGTACCCCTCGTCCACCAGGTTTTGGTACAGCTCCGCGAAGTGTTTGTCCCGCCGCTGATTACATTCCAGGGAGACTTCCTGCACCGGAGTCTCAGCTCCCTTGATCGCGGGATCGTTCGTTTCGCGCATCAGCCAGTGCTCATCACCTTCGCGGAACTGCCCATCGAAGCCGGTGTGGGCGTACTCGCGGGCCATCAAATCGTTGAACGTGTGCCGAGCATCCATGCCCTTGGGCATATGCGGGGCGAACCTGTCGAGCGTCTCACTCAGATACGTATCCATATCGAGAGCGGGCTCCCCGGCATCGAGCGCCTTCTTCCGCGCCGCGAGCGCCTGCGGCATCTGGCGTAGTACGTAATACCCGAGAACATGCTCCGGTCGATGGTTTTGCAGTAGCGCCGCGAACTGGAGGCCCTCGCCCTCTTCCCCCGATACGACCTTGACGCGCTCCACTTTCCCTTTGAGGACGATAGCCGCGACCTCACCTCGTTCGGACGCGAACACCCTCTCGAGAAGGGAGTCGTATACCTTCCGGAAACCAGCCGGCACATCCGGCACTCGTCCTTCGACGATTATGATGCGTTTTTTTCCCGCGGTCGCCCGGATCCACTCATCCAGGTGCCACATCAAAGCCCTGGATTGCGCAAGGTTGTAATTTTTGTTGTGCACCGTCGACGCGTACACATTATCGCCCGCGTAGAGCAACCAATGGGATCGCCGGTCTCCCTCACCGCTCGTGAGCCGGGCCTGCACCTTGTTGTCGAATATGCTGGAGAGCCGCTTCCGGGCGGCCTCCTCGAGGCCATCTGCCGTATCCGCTGCCTCTCGCAAAACTTTCCCAACATTTGTGGGGTAACTGTGGACGACCCGGCCCATGCTGACGCCTGCCTCCAATGCTCGGATGCGCATCATTTCGACGACCCTGTGAATGCCGGACATGGCGGCCATTTTCACCTATACACACACAGTTGCGATGAACAGTAGGTCCCGGAGTTGGCAACAGCGACATCAGGAATCGGGCAATAGGTGTTCCGGGCGGACGCCCCGCGGCGAAAGGTCACCCACGCTCGAGCAGATGAGGTGGTGCGGCCTGGCGCCACGAATCGTGGATTATGGCCCATAATTCGTCGTGGTCGTCGAGGGCGGACAGCCGCACCCGGACCCACGCGTTCCCCGATTCGTGACCGGCGATCCAGAACTTGTCGGGTTCGGCGACCACCAGTTCGTCACGGTCGATGATCGGGCAGCGCACGGCCATCGAGGTTTCGTCTTCCGGAAGTGTGAGGAACAGCCGGCGTTCCACTCGGAAGATCGGCATCCCCCAGGCGAACTCTTCGCTGGTTCCCGGCAGCGAAAGAGCAAAGGCGCGAACATCATCCCCGGTCGCAGTCATGGACGTGAATTGTGCCCGGGAGCACCGACAAACGTTTCCGTGCCGGATCGACGCGATGCCCGGTCAGCCACCGGCCACTGTCCCCGCGAGTTCGACCCCGGCCCGATCCAGTTGGCGCAGCGCCGAATCGACCGTCGCCGGGGCGACGCCCGCGGTCAAGCCGAGCAGCACCCGGGTGGAGAAACCGGCCGCGGCCGAATCCAGGGCGGTGGCCCGGACACAGTGGTCGGTGGCGATTCCGACGATATCCACGGAATCGATATCGCGTGCCCGCAGCCAGTCGGCCAGGGCGGTGCCGTCGGGCGCGGCGCCTTCGAAACCCGAATAGGCGGCCGAATACTCACCCTTCGAGAAGATCTCCTGCACGGCGCCGGTATCGAACCCGGGATGGAACTCCGCGCCGGGCGTGCCGACCCGGCAGTGCGGCGGCCAGCTGTCCACGAAATCGGGGGTATCGGAGAAATGCGCGCCCGGATCTACGTGATGGTCGCGAGTGGCCACCACCACGTCGTACTCGGAGTCGCGCAGGTACTCGCTGATCAGCCCGGCGACCCGGGCGCCGCCCGCCACCGCCAGGGAACCCCCCTCGCAGAAATCATTCTGCACATCGACGACGACCAGCGCGCGTTTCATACTGTCAGTTTCCTCTTC
The DNA here is from genome assembly GCF_040632335.1 of Nocardia sp. NPDC019395. Lineage (NCBI taxonomy): Bacteria > Bacillati > Actinomycetota > Actinomycetes > Mycobacteriales > Nocardiaceae > Nocardia > Nocardia sp. NPDC019395. Next base: position 15,627 of record NZ_JBEYBT010000027.1, on the reverse strand, counting down.
GCGTGCGGTTCAGGCCACAAATGTGGTCGGCACCGCCGGATCGCCGTCCGATAGTTTGAGGCCCTCCCAGGGCAGGCTCACCAGTCCCCGCGCCACCAGGTCCCGGGATTCGGCCAGCGGCGGCCGGTCGAGCAACTTGCCGCCGCGCACCAGCGGGACCATCAGATCCCGTACTTCGAGACCATCGGCATCCGGGGTCCGGCCGGTCGCCGGGTAGACGATCTCTTCGAGGATCGTGCCGGTGGACCGTGCCAGGCGCACTGCCCGTTTCGCGCCGCCCCGGGATTCCTTGTGACTCGACCGCTTGGCCACCGGCACACCGTCCACCTCGACCAGCTTGTACACCATGCCCGCGGTCGGGGCCCCCGACCCGATCACCAACTGGGTGCCCACCCCATAGGCATCGACGGGTTCGGCCCGCAAGGCCGCGATCGCGTACTCGTCGAGATCACCGGAAACGACGATCCGGGTGTTGCGGGCGCCGAGATCGTCCAGTTGCCGGCGGACCTGGCGGGCCAGTTCGCCCAGGTCACCGGAGTCGATCCGGACGGCACCCAGCTCCGGCCCGGCCACCTGTACCGCCAGTGCCACACCGCGAGTGATATCGAAGGTGTCGACCAGCAGCGTGGTGCCGGAGCCCAGCGCCGCGACCTGACTGCGGAAGGCTTCGATCTCGTGCGCACCGTCGCGGCCGCTGTGTACCAAGGTGAACGCATGCGCACTGGTACCCGCGCCCGGCACCCCGTAGCGGCGCACGGCCTCCAAATTGGAGGTCGCGTGGAAACCGGCAAGGTACGCGGCCCGCGCACTCGCCGGCGCGGCCTGTTCGTGGGTGCGGCGCGAGCCCATCTCGATCATGCGGCGCCCGGCCGAGGCACTCACCATCCGCGCGGCCGCGGACGCGACGGCACTGTCGTGGTTCAGTACCGACAGCGCGAGCGTCTCCAGCACTACGCATTCGGCGAACGAACCGGTCACCGACAGAATCGGTGAACCCGGAAAATACAATTCGCCTTCCGCGTAGCCGTCGATATCACCCGTGAAACGGTAATCCCGCAGCCAATCGACGGTCGCGGCGTCCAGGAACCCGGCGGCGATTTCCAACTCCGCCTCGCCGAACCGGAATCGCGCGAGGGCGTCGAGCAGGCGGCCCGTACCGGCTACCACGCCGTAACGGCGGCCGTGCGGCAAACGCCGGGCGAACACCTCGAAGGTGCACCGTCGAGCCGCCGAACCATCGGCCAGCGAAGCTGCCAGCATGGTGAGCTCATATTGGTCGGTCAGCAGGGCGGTACTGCCGGCCGTATCGCGCGGGTCCACGGTTGTTCACTGTAAACAGGCCGGGCCCGGGACCGCCGAAAGCATCCCGGCGCGGCCGGGACGGCACCATTCCGGACAGGGACTTTCCGGGCGTTGTGCCACGAAGTTCGCCCATTATCCACGGTGGCCCGGAGGCAGGCGTATTCTCGCTGCTCCGGGTGTTGTGAATTACTCCTCGAGTCGTACCCTTGGATTCATGGCCTTGTGCAAGACAGCACCCCGCTCCCGGACGATCGTGGTCCGCGCAGGCGCCGCCGGCGCCGCGTTGTCGGCGGCACAGGCGACCCCCGAGGCAGTGGAAGCCACCGAGATCCTGGAGGCAGAGGACCGCCCGTGGGTCACGGTGGTGTGGGACGATCCGGTCAACCTCATGCACTACGTCGCCTATATCTTCCAGAAGCTGTTCGGCTACAGCAAAGCCAAGGCGACCGAGTTGATGCTCAAGGTGCACAACGAGGGCAAGGCGGTCGTATCGTCCGGTTCGCGGGACAAAATGGAACAGGATGTCCGCCGGCTGCACGCGGCCGGGCTGTGGGCGACCATGCAACGAGACGACTGATCGGACGGTTACCGTAGCGACGTGCGTAAATGGAGCCGGAAGAACTCATTGAGCGGTCTCAAACTGCGGTCGGAGATGGACGCGCGCGAAGCGAGCGTGCTGCGCTCGCTGGTCGGCGCTGTGTCCGGATTGCTGAGTGAGCGAGCGTCGTCGGCCCCCGAGGACGAACTCGCCGCCCTGACCGGACTGCGCAGCGGTAACACCGTCCCGCCGGACGATCCGCGACTCGCCCGGCTGCTGCCCGAATTCCATCGCGCCGAACCCGGTTCCCCGGACGCGGACCGCGCCGACCTCAACAGCGCGCTACGCGGACTACACGAACCGGAGATCATCGACGAGAAACTCGCGGCCGCCGGGGTCGTCCTGCGTACCCTTCCCGAAGAGGGCGGCAAGATCGCACTCACCCCGGAGGAAGCCGACGCCTGGCTCGCCGCGCTGACCGACGTCCGGCTGGCCCTGGGTGTGGTCCTGGAAATCGACGCCGACACTCCGGAGCAGTTCCCGCCCGACGACCCCCGCGCACCGCATCTGGATGTGTACCACTGGCTCACCTGGATGCAGGATTCACTACTGCAGGCGATGGCGCCGTGACCGGCGCACCCGGACCGCGTAACGCGCTCACCGATATCTCCGGTCTGCTGGTCGGCCACCACCATGTACTCGACCCGGACGCGACCCGCGGATCCGGCGCCGCCACCGGCTGCACCGTGGTCCGCGCGCCGGGCGGGGCGGTCGCCGCGGTCGATGTTCGCGGCGGCGGCCCGGGCACCCGGGAGACGGATCTCCTCGACCCCGCGAACACGGTGCGGCAGGCGCACGCGATCCTGCTCACCGGCGGCAGCGCCTACGGCCTGGCCGCCGCGGACGGCGTCATGCGCTGGCTGGAGGAACACGGCGAGGGCATCCCGATGGACCCGAGCGACCCCGGGCGGGTAGTGCCGATCGTGCCCGGTGCCGTCATATTCGATCTTCCGGTCGGCGACTGGTACACGCGGCCCACTGCCGAATTCGGTTATCACGCAGCCGAAGCCGCGGGACCGGACTTCCTGCGTGGTTGTGTCGGTGCCGGAGTCGGCGCGCAGGCGGGTGCCCTCAAAGGCGGGATCGGTAGCGCGAGTATCCGGCTCGAGGACGGGGCGGCAGCCGGGGTCACGGTGGGCGCGCTGGTGGTCGCGAACCCGGTGGGTTCGGTTTTCGATCCGCGTACCGGGTTGCCGTGGGGAGTCGGGACGGACGGCCCTGAATTCTCCGGGCTGCGGCGGGCCGGCGAGGAACAGCTGGCGGCGGCCAACGCGCTGCCGGTGAAGAGCACTGTCCTCAACACCACGATCGGAGTAGTGGCGACCGACGCGCCGCTGGACCCGCTGGGATGCCGGCGGCTGGCCACCACCGCGCACGACGGGCTGGCACGGGCGGTGCGGCCGGCGCATTCGCCGCTCGACGGGGATACGTTCTTCGCGCTGGCGACGGGGACGGCGACACCGACGGGATTGCCCGCGCTACCGGCGGCGTTTCCCGGTGACCTGCCGCTGGTCGACGAGTTGTGCACGGCGGCGGCGGTCTGTGTGGAGCGGGCGGTGGTGGATGCGATTCTGTCCGCGGTGTCGGTGGCGGGGATACCGGCGTACAGGGAGCTGTTCGGGGGGTGATGGCGCTGGCCTACGCCAGCGTGGAGTCGGTCTGTCAGGGCGGGAAGGCGGGCCGGGCCGTGAAGATGGGGAGGTGAGCCGGGCCCTGAAGGCGGGAACGTGAGCCCGGCCGCGAAGGTTGCTGTATTTTTTGGCGCCGCCTGCGGCGTCGCGGGTTCGGGGCCCCCTTGGTCTCGTTCTTCACTCCCGACGGTCGGTCGCTGCGCTCCCTCCCTCTGGTCGCTCCAGAACGAGACGGGCCCCGAACCACCAACGCGGACCGGCCGCATGCGGGAAACGGGGGTGCGGTCGGACGCGGACCGGCTGGCGGTAGGGGATCAAACGCGCCGGGGGCGACGGCTGGAGTCGATGCGGGGGATCAGGTGGAGTCGCGTGTGCAGGAAGCGGGTGGAGTCGCGTGCGGACAGGTCTGTAGACGGATCTGGCGGGCTGGGCGGCGGTGTTGAGCAGGTTGGAACGGGGTGGGTTCAGAGCGGTGAGGGGCGCTGGGATCGGCGGCTGGGGGCGTTCGGTCGGGGCCGGCGGGCGGGGGGTGTGCGGCGGGCCGGGAATAGGTGAATATCCTCGGTGGTTGTCGGCTGTGATGGGTCGGCGAAGGGCCGAGACGATATGCGGAGAGGTTCGATTGTGCTCGTGATCAGGGCCGACCTGGTGGATTCCATGGTGGCGCACGCTCGCGCGGACCATCCCGACGAGGCCTGCGGGGTTATCGCGGGGCCCGAGGGGTCGGACCGTCCGGAACGTTTCGTGGCGATGCTGAATGCCGAGCGTTCACCGACCTTCTACCGGTTCGATTCCGGTGAACAACTGAAGGTGTGGCGGGCGATGGACGACGCGGACGAGGAGCCGGTGGTGATCTACCACTCGCACACCGCCACCGAGGCCTATCCGAGCCGCACCGATATCTCCTACGCTTCCGAGCCCGGCGCGCACTATGTGCTGATCTCCACCCGCGACCCGGAACGGCACGAGCTGCGCAGTTACCGGATCCTCGAGGGCGAGGTGACCGAGGAACCGGTCCAGATCGTCAACGCCTACGAATCCGCCTGACCACCACGATTTCCGACAGATAACACAGCGAGGAGTACCCATGCCGGTCACCGTGTCCATTCCGACCATCATGCGCACCCACACCGGTGGCGAGAAACGCGTCGAGGCCAAGGGGTCCACGCTCGCCGCGGTGATCGACGATCTGGAGACCAACCATCCCGGTCTGGCCGAGCGGCTGCTCAACGAGGGCAAACTGAACCGCTACGTCAATATCTACGTCGACGACGAAGATGTCCGGTTCTCCGGCGGCCTCGAGACCACGGTCGGCGAAGGTGCGACGGTGACGATTCTCCCGGCCGTCGCGGGCGGGGCCTGACGCTCCGGTGGCGCGCTACGAATCCCTGATCGCCACCCTCGGCGATACGCCGCTGGTCGGTCTGCGCAATCTCTCGCCCCAGTGGGAGGGCGATCTGCCGGTACGCCTGTGGGCCAAACTCGAGGACCGCAACCCCACCGGCTCCATCAAGGACCGCCCGGCACTGCGCATGATCGAACAGGCCGAAACCGACGGACGGCTCACCCCCGGCTGCACGATCCTGGAGCCCACCAGCGGGAATACCGGGATCTCGCTGGCCATGGCGGCGAAACTCAAGGGCTACCGCCTGGTATGCGTGATGCCGGAGAACACCTCGGTGGAACGGCGTCAGCTGCTCACCATGTTCGGCGCCGAGATCATCGATTCGCCCGCCGCCGGCGGCTCCAACCAGGCGGTGGCCAAGGCCAAGGAGATCGCCGCGGCGAATCCGGACTGGGTGATGCTGTACCAGTACGGCAACCCGGCCAACGCCCTGGCCCACTACGAGACGACCGGTCCGGAGATCCTCGCCGATCTGCCCGAGATCACCCATTTCGTCGCCGGCCTGGGCACCACCGGCACCCTGATGGGGACCGGCCGGTTCCTGCGCGAAAAGGTCGCGGGTATCGAGATCGTCGCCGCGGAACCCCGCTACGGCGAACTGGTCTACGGCCTGCGCAACATCGACGAAGGTTTCATCCCCGAACTGTACGACGAATCCGTCCTGACCAGCCGGTTCTCCGTCGGCCCCTACGATGCCGTCCGCCGGACCCGCGAGCTGGTCCTGGAAGAAGGCATCTTCGCCGGAATCTCCACCGGCGCGATCCTGCACGCGGCCCTGGGGGTGGCCCGCAAGGCGATCACCGCCGGAAAGCGCGCCGATATCGCTTTCGTCGTCGCCGACGGCGGCTGGAAATACCTGTCCACCGGGGCCTACGACGGCACTCTCGAGGAAGCCGAGGAACGCCTCGAAGGGCAGCTCTGGGCTTGAGTGTGTTCTCGCGGCGCATCCGATGCCGCGGGGCTCGGACCGTAACCACGGAAATTGCGGGCCAAGGCCCGAACCCGCGGCGCCGGAGGCGGCGCAAGAAAACACAGTACCCTCGGAATCAGTACGGCCGCGGCTCGGCGCGCTGAGGAGGAGATCGTCATGACCGGTGGCGCACCGCTGGGCGCTTCATTCGACCCAGACCGTATCTCCGCCCTGAGGCCCGGCCCAGGCAATGCACCCGGGACCCCGCCGCCCGGCTCCCGGTTCACCGCTACCCGCCGCACCTGGTCCCTGGCCGGTGTCCTGACCTTCGCCTTCCTGGTCCTGCTGTATCTGATCGAGTTCGTCGACTCGATGATCGACTACTGCATCGACTGCACATCCGGGATCGAGCCCCGCGAGGTCGACGGTCTGGACGGTATCCTCTTCGCTCCCCTGCTGCACGGCAGCTGGGACCATCTGCTCGGCAATACCCTGCCCGTACTGATCCTCGGGTTCCTGACCCTGGCCACCGGTATCCGGCGGGGACTGGCGGCCACCGCGATCGTGTGGATCGTCGCCGGCGTGGGTACCTGGCTCACCGGCGGCACACATACTGTGCACATCGGGGCGTCGTCGCTCGTTTTCGGCTGGCTCACCTATCTGATCTGCCGCGGCTGGTTCGCCCGGCAGGTCGGCCAGATCGTGCTCGGTCTGGTGGTGCTCGTCTTCTATGGATCCCTGCTATGGGGCGTCATCCCAGGTCAGGACGGAATATCGTGGCAGGGGCACCTTTTCGGCGCGATGGGTGGACTGTTCGCCGGCTGGGTACTCTCCAGTGATGAACGTCGACATCGCCGACAACTGCGCACCGGGCCGCTCGCCTCGCCTCGGTGACCGCGGATGCGGCCAGTATTTTCGGGGGATGCCGTCTTGAATCGGGAAACATCGTGGCAGCATGGGGACATGCGCCTCACGGTCCTCGGGTGCTCGGGCAGTGTGTCCGGCCCGGATTCCCCAGCGTCGGGATATCTGCTCACCGGTCCGGATATGTCGCCGGTCGTCATCGATTTCGGTCCGGGGATCCTCGGTGCGCTGCAGCGATACGCCGATCCGGGCGAGGTCGACATCTTCCTCACCCATCTGCACGCCGATCACTGCCTGGATCTGCCCGGGCTGCTCGTCTGGCGGCGCTACCACCCGAGTCCGCCCACCGGGCTGGCTGTCGTCCGCGGTCCGTCCGACGCACCGGTGCGGATCGGTAATGCCTCGGCCGAGGTCGGCGGCGAATGCGACGACTGGTCCGATGTGATCGATTTCCGTGCCTGGACAGAAGGGGAAACCGTCGAGTTCGGTCCCGGCCACACGATCACCGCGCGGCGGATGTTCCATCCGCCGGAGTCGTACGGTCTGCGGATCGTCACCGCCACGGGTCGCACTTTCGTCTACACCGGTGATACCGCGGTCTGTCCCGCGGTCCAGGATCTGGCCCAGGGCGCGGATGTTCTCATGGCCGAGGCCTCGTGGACCCATGACCCCGCGAATCGTCCCGAGGGCATACATCTTTCGGGTACCGAAGCCGGCCGTATCGCCGCCACGGCCGGAGTCGGGGAACTCCTGCTCACCCATATTCCGCCCTGGACCTCCCGCGAGGACGTTATCGCCGAAGCCAAGGCCGAGTTCACCGGCCCGGTTCACGCCGTAACCCCCGGCGAGATCTTCGACCTCTAGCCCCAGGCACCGCCGGGCCGGGGTCTCCCACTACGCTGAGCGCGTGTCGAGACGAGCCGATGGCAGGGCGGACGACGAACTCCGCGAGGTACGGATAACCCGAGGTTTCACCACGCATCCGGCCGGTTCGGTGCTGGTCGAGTTCGGGCAGACGCGGGTGATGTGCACGGCCAGCGTCACCGAGGGCGTACCGCCCTGGCGACGTGATTCCGGATTGGGCTGGCTCACCGCCGAATACGCGATGCTGCCGGCCGCCACGCACACCCGCAGCAGCCGGGAATCGGTCAAGGGGAAAGTCGGCGGACGCACCCAGGAGATCAGCCGGCTGGTCGGGCGGTCGCTACGCGCCTGTATCGACCTGGCCGCGATCGGGGAGAACACCATCGCCGTCGACTGTGATGTGTTGCAGGCCGACGGCGGCACCCGCACCGCGGCCATCACCGGCGCCTACGTCGCACTGTCCGATGCCGTCACTTATCTCGGCGCCGCGGGCGGCCTGGCCGACCCGCAGCCGATCTCCTGTGCGATCGCCGCGGTCAGCGTCGGCGTGGTGGACGGCCGGGTCCGGCTGGATCTGCCCTACGAGGAGGATTCGCGCGCCGAGGTCGATATGAATGTCGTCGCCACCGATACCGGCACGCTGGTGGAGATCCAGGGCACGGGCGAGGGCGCGACCTTCCCGCGGTCCACACTCGACAAATTGCTGGATTCCGCGCTGGCGGGCTGCGAGCAGCTGTTCGTCGTGCAGAAGGAAGCGCTCGCTCTCCCCTATCCCGGGGTACTGCCGGAGACGCCCGAACCGGCCAAGAAGAAGTGATGAAGCGCCGGGTTCTGCTCGCCAGCCGCAACGCCAAGAAACTGAACGAACTGCGCCGGATCCTGGACGAGGCGGGGGTGTCCGGTCTCGAGATCGTCGGTCTCGACGATGTCCCGGAATACCCGGAGGCGCCGGAGACCGGGGCCACATTCGAGGAGAACGCGCTGGCCAAGGCTCGCGACGGGGCCGCGGCCACCCGGTTGCCGTGTATCGCCGACGATTCGGGGATCGCGGTGGACGCGCTGAACGGTATGCCGGGAGTGCTGTCGGCCCGCTGGTCCGGCCGGCACGGTGACGATGCCGCGAACAATGCGCTGCTGCTGGCCCAGCTGTCAGATGTTCCCGATGATCGCCGGGGCGCGAACTTCGTCTCGGCCTGTGCGCTGGTGATCCCGGCCGGCGCCGAGATCGTGGTGCGCGGCGAATGGCCGGGAACAGTCGCCCGGGCCCCGCAGGGCGACGGCGGTTTCGGCTACGACCCGCTGTTCCATCCGGACGGCGGTGCACTGAGCGCGGCTCAGCTCACCCCGGCACAAAAAGATGCCGCATCGCACCGGGGTCGCGCGCTGGCCAAGTTGCTACCGGCGCTCACCGCGCTGGCCGGCTGAACCTCGCGGGTCCAGTGCCCAGTTCACGCGACCCGGCCCGCCCCGCCTGTCCGCGACGGGTTTCGGTCACACCCCGAAATCGCGTTTGACCTGCTGGGTGTTGCGATGCTCGACGAAGAACGACAGCAGCGGAATCGTGCCCGCGAGCAGCGTGCCGACAGTGCGTTTGATCGGCCAGCGCACCTTCACCGCGAGGTCGGCGGTGAGGATCAGATAGATGAAGTACGCCCAGCCGTGCACCATGGCGATCCACGACGGCGTATCGACCCCGAATCCGTACTGCGCGATCATCTCGGCGGTGAGCAGCAGCAGCCACAGACCGGTGGTCCACGCGAGGACGCGGTAGCGCAGCAGCGCCCCCGCGATCTTGCGGTCGCCGGTGGGGCGGGCCGCGACGGATTCGGGGGCGGTGGTGGTTTCCTCGCTGGCGGTCAACCCGCGCTCCTCTCAGAATCGCGGGCTTCGGTGCCCGCCTGATTACCCGCGGTATCGCCGGCGGCGTTCAACCGGGCCAGGTAGCTGTTGTATTCGGCGAGCACCGGATCGGCGTCGTCGGCGGCTCGCGGTCGTTCGGGCAGGAATCCGGCCGGGATCTCGCGGGGCTCCCGGGCCGCGGCGGTCCGGCGTCGACCGAACAGGGCGGCCGGGCCGGACAGGGTCGCGGAGCCGACCGCGCCGGAAGTGTTCGATGGGCCGGTGACTCGATCGGCCGGCTCGCCTGCGGTGGTCCGGTCGAGGTCCTCGTCCGACTCCCGCTCCAACCGTACGAATCGGAAATAGGCGAACAGGGCGAACCCCGCGAACAAGGGCCACTGCATCGCGTACCCGAGATTCTGCGCTGTCCCGCTGGCCGAGGAGAACCGCTCCCACTGCCACCAGCCCAACGCCAGCGCCGCCACCGCGAGCACGACCACCAGGACGATCAGAGCCGGGCGGTGCACGGTGTGACGGGGCGTTTCGGACACGGCTACCACGGTACCCGTCTACTACACCGGCCGTAGTGTGAGGTGGGCATCGCGACAGCCGCCGTCGTCGCCGGTCAGAAGTCGTATACGACGCCGGTCATCCGCTCCGATTCCGACCACAGCCGCCGCCACAGATCGGTGTCCTTCGACAGCCGGGTCGACGGTGAGGCCTCCACCGGCCCCTGGGACTGGAACAGCCGGGTCGGACCCCAGTACGTCTGCGGATCGGCGTCCGGCATCGTCGCCGCGAACAGAGTGGAATGCGCCGCTTTCGCCGGTGCGTGCCCGACCAGCCGGATAACCGGTTTGCTTATCAGGTCCAGCGGGGTCTCGGTACGGGTGAACAGTTCCGTCGCCGAAACGCCGGGGTGCACGCCGTAGGACCGTTTCGCCGATCCGGCCGCGGCCAGCCGGCGCTGCAGTTCCCGCGCGAACATCAGGTTCGAGAGTTTGGCCTGCGCGTAGGCGAGGTTGCGCTGGTAGCGCCGGTGCTCGTAGTTCAGGTCGTCGACCCAGAATTTGGGGGTCTGCTTATGGGCGATACTGGCCAGCGTCACCACCCGGTCGCGTATCCGGTCCAGCAGCAGACCGGTGAGCGCGAAATGCCCGAGATGGTTCACTCCGAACTGGGTCTCGAAACCGTCGACGGTATGCGAGAAGGGCACGTTCATCAGACCCGCGTTGTTCACCAGCACATCGAATTCACCGGTGGCGTCGGCGAATTCGCGGATCGAGGACAGGTCGGCCAGATCGAGGCGGCGCACCTGGAGGTCGCCGCCGATCGTATCGGCGACTTCGCGCGCCTTGTCGGTGTTACGGCAGGCCATCACTACGGTGGCACCCTTACCGGCCAAGACCTTGGTGGTCTCGGCACCGAGGCCGCCGTTGGCTCCGGTGACGACGAAGGTACGCCCGCGCTGGTCGGGTATCTGATCAGGTTTCCACGCCATGGCCCGACCTTACTGCTGAGTAAGATCGCTGTGAAGTACCGGGACCCGGTGCCGACCGGCGGGTCGGCGCACACGCCGCGGATCGCACGGTTCCCGGCTCCGCGCACGGGTGTCGGTGCAGCGCAGTAGGCTGCCCGAGTGCCCGAACTTCCACCCGTATCGACCCTGCTGGCGACAGCCGTAACCGCGCTCGGCGGTAAGGAGCGCCCCGGTCAGATGACCATGGTGGCCGCGGTGGACAACGCCATCGAGACGAAACAGCATCTCGCGGTACAGGCCGGCACCGGCACCGGCAAATCCCTCGCCTATCTGGTACCCAGCCTTCGGTACGCGGTACGCACCGGTCGCACGGTGGTTGTCTCGACCGCCACCATCGCCCTGCAGCGGCAGTTGGTGGACCGGGATCTGCCCCGGCTCGCCCAGACCCTGGCGAAACCACTCGGGCGCCCACCCGAGTTCGCGATCCTCAAGGGGCGCAACAACTATCTTTGTTTGAACAAGATCAACAGCGCTATCCCGGAAGAACCCGCCGAAGCGGAACTCTTCGACGCGTTCGCGGTCTCCCGGCTCGGCCGTGAGGTCAAACGACTCAACGAATGGGCCTCCGATACCGAGACCGGCGATCGCGATGAACTCGCCCCGGGGGTGAGCGACCGCGCGTGGCGGCAGGTCAGTGTGTCCTCGCGGGAATGCCTGGGCAAATCCCGGTGCCCGTTCGGTCAGGACTGCTTCGCCGAACGCGCCCGCGCCGAATCCGCGCAGGCCGATGTGGTCGTCACCAATCACGCACTGCTGGCCATCGACGCCATCAGCGGTATCCAGGTCCTGCCCGAACACGATGTGGTTGTCGTCGACGAGGCGCACGAACTGGTCGATCGGGTCACCGGTGTGGCGACAGCCGAACTGTCGGCGACGGCCATCAGCGCCGCCGCCCGGCGTTGCGCCAAACTCATCGACGAACAGGAGGTCGACCGGCTCGAGGCCGCGGCCGAGGCCTGGCACGGCGCCCTCGAGGATCTCGGCCCGAGCCGCTGGGAAGTATTACCCAACGGAATCGGCCAGGTCCTCGCCCTGATCCGGGACGCCGCCTGGAACGCGCGCACCGCACTCAACCCGCAGGGCTCCAACGCTCCCGGCTCCGATCCGGAGGCCGCCGCCGGCCGCAATATGGCCGTCGCCGCTGTCGAGGAGATCCACGACAGCGCGGTCCGTGCCCTCACCGCCTTCGACGAACCCGATCCGGCGGCCCGTCGCGATGTGGTGTGGTTATCGGCCGATGAGATCCGCGGCGTCACCCGCCGCTCCCTGCATATGGCGCCCCTGGCCGTCGGCGGACTACTACGCAGCCAGTTGTTCGGTACGGCGACGGTCGTGCTGACCTCGGCGACTCTGCAGATCGGCGGTTCGTTCGACGGTTTGGCCCGCACCTGGGGGTTGCCGCCACAGTCGGGCGGCAAGGTCGATCCGGCCCTGGCCAACAGCGCGGAAGCCCCGAGCGATACGGATACCGTGCGCTGGACCTCGCTGGACGTCGGCTCACCGTTCGACCACGCGAAATCCGGGATCCTCTATGTCGCGAAGCATCTGCCCGCCCCCGGCCGGGATGGTCTACCCCCGGCCTATCTCGACGAGATCGAGCGGCTGGTATCCGCCGCGGGCGGCCGTACGCTCGGCCTTTTCTCCTCCATGCGCGCCGCGAAGGCCGCCTCGGAAGCGCTGCGCTCCCGGCTGAAAACGCCGATCCTGTGCCAGGGCGAGGATTCCACCGGCGCCCTGGTCCGCAAGTTCGCCGACGATCCGGAAACCTCCCTGTTCGGCACGCTGTCCCTCTGGCAGGGCGTCGACGTCCCCGGCCCGTCCCTGAGCCTGGTCATCCTGGACCGCATCCCCTTCCCCCGCCCCGACGATCCACTTCTGGCGGCCCGGCAACGCGCCGTCGAATCTCACGGCGGTAACGGCTTTCTCACTGTCGCGGCCAGCCACGCCGCACTCCTGCTGGCCCAGGGAACCGGCCGCCTACTGCGCAGCGTGGACGACCGCGGCGTCGTCGCCATCCTCGACCCCCGCCTGGCCACCGCCCGCTACGGCGGCTACCTGCGCGCATCCCTGCCCCCATACTGGGAAACCGCCGACCCGGAAATTGTGCTGAAGGCCCTCCACCGCCTCGACGCCGCCGCAACGGTCTGACACCGAACTTCCAGCAGCGCAGCCGATCTCAGCGCCATCACCGCCCCCGGCCGACCCGGCGGGGCTTATTTCCCTATTGCCAGCCGGTCCGCATGCAACCCCCACCCCCGTTTCCCCGCATGCGGACAGTCGGCCCACTTGTCACCTTCGCCGCCAAGCGCGCCGACAACAGCCCAACGAGCTACAGCACCCCTTTGAAGATCAGCGTGACCACCGCAGCAACGACCGCAGCACCCACAGACACCAACCCCCACGTCAGCCCCGTACGCGCCCACGGCCGCCCCGAGTCCACCGAGAGCCGCCCCGGCCCCGTGAACGCGATCACCAGCGCGACCACAGCGAAAAGCAGCCCCATTTCGTAGCCGCCGAGCAGTCCTTTGCTGAACCCCGTGTTCACGATGACGATCCCCGTCCCCAGGACGATCGCCGCGGCCAGCGGCGTGAACGCTCCGAGAGCCAGTAGCAGCCCGCCCGCGAATTCGCTGAGCCCGGCCAGCGTGCCGAATAGGCTGCCGGGGTTGAATCCCATCTTTTCGAAGCCCGCGTTGTTGGCTTCGAGCCCCTCACCACCGAACCAGCCGAACAGTTTTTGTGCGCCGTGGGTGGCGAACAGGAGTCCGAACACCACCCGCAGGATCAGCAGCCCGATGTCGCCGGACAGAGCCTGATCTCTGGTCGTGGTGTCATCGGTGCGGTCGAGCGTCGAACTGGCAGTCATCGGAACCCCTCATCTACGGCAGATCGTTAGCCACGGAAACAAACGGACCGAGGTCCGAATCCCATAGCTAGGTTAGCCTAACCTGCCGCGCCGCAGGCTATTCTGCGAGCAGGAAGAAATATCCGAGGAACACCAGAGTCAGCACCCACATCACCGGATGCACTTCCCGGAACCGGCCGCGCGCCACCATCACCACCGGATAGAAGATCATCCCCATGGCCAGGCCGTTCGCGATCGAATAGGTCAGCGGCATCATGACAATCGTGATGAACGCCGGCACCGCGAACTCCAGCCGGCTCCAGTCGATATCGCCCAGGGACCGCGCCATGAGCACCCCGACCACGATCAGCGCCGCCGCGGTCACCGCACCAGAACCCGCCACCACCGCGAATATCGGGAAGAAGAACATGGCCACCGCGAACCAGGCGGCGGTCACCACCGCGGTGAGCCCGGTCCGGCCGCCCGCGGAGACACCGGCCGTCGACTCCACATAGGCCGTTGTTGTCGATGTACCGATCACCGCGCCGGCCATGGTGCCCACCGCATCGGCAGACAGCGCGCTCGACGCTCGCGGCAGCTCACCCTTCGCGTTCAGCAGACCCGCCTGGTTCGCGACCCCGATCAACGTTCCCGACGCATCGAAGAAATCGACGAACAGCATGGTCAGCACCACCACCGCCATCTGCGCGGTGAACGCGTCGGGCAAGTGGATCACCGCTTGCCCGAAGGTTTCGTCGAGCCCGTGTGGAATAGCGGCCACCCCGTCCGGGATGTCCACCAGCCCAGTGATCATGCCGAGAGCCGCCGTCGCCACGATGCCGTACAGCACCGCCCCGTGCCAGCCACGCACCAGGAAGACAACGGTGAGTACCAGCCCGAACAAGGCCAGCGCGGTGGTGCCCTGGGTGAAATCACCGAGACCTACCAGGGTCGCCGGATCGGCCACCACGATCCCCGCGTTCTTGAGCCCGAGGAAAGCCACGAAGGTACCCACCCCCGCCGCGACCGCCAGTTTCAACTGCAGCGGGATCGCGTTGAGGATCTTCTCGCGGATCTTGGTGACAGCCAGAATGAAGAAGATCACGCCCGACAACAACGTCCCCGACAACGCGACCTGCCACGGGATCCCCATCCCCAGCACCACCGAGTACGCGAAGAACGCGTTCAACCCCATACCGGGGGCCAGCGCGATCGGATACCGCGCCCACAACCCCATCACCAGCGAACCCACCACCGCCGCCACCGCGGTCGCGGTGAACACCGCCTGGGTCGGAATGCCCTGCGCACCGAGGTCGCCCTGATCGCCGAGGATGGACGGATTGACCGCGAGCACGTAGCACATGGCCAGGAACGTCACCGTCCCCGCCATCAGCTCACGTCTCACCGTCGAGCCGTGAACTCCGATCCCGAAGAACGTATCGACCCGTCCGCGGGTCCGGGTCAGTAGACCTGTGGCCATCGGCCCTCCAGTCGCTCAGCGTTACCTATCCGTCCAGGCGCCGGCCACATTCGGGCGGAAGATCGAGCGGACCACGGCGACACCCGCCGGGTCCTTCCGTCGGCGTACCCGCTGGCCACCGTGACCGGCAGCTCCCACTCTGCGGGCAACCCTCCACCCGGTGCGGACGCAACGCCGGTCAGCGCCAGTGGAACGGTATCCGAAACTTGTTACGAACCGAAGTCCCTGCACCCCGACGCGCGAACCCCCAACCTCCGATAACCCCCCTCCCCACCGTTCCCCCCCTCCCGGGCGGGGCCCCCCCCGGGGCGGGGGGCGAGCGCGGCGCGCGGCCGCGCCGCGGGGGCGC
>NZ_JBEYBT010000026.1:0-53346 GCF_040632335.1 Nocardia sp. NPDC019395 | reverse complement strand
GTTTCAATCCGCTTTCCCCCCCCTCTTTGGGTGGCCGTCGCCCGGGCCCCGGGTTGCCCAACCCCGGCGGGGGGGCCCCGGTTCGCGCCGCGCCCCCCCGCACTGGGTCGTCGAATTATTCGGTCAGGTCTGTCGGCTGTTAGGCCCGACCGAAGGCGAGCGCCACATTGTGCCCACCGAAACCGAACGAATTGTTGATCGCGTACTCGATTTCCTGGCGCCGGGCTTCGCCGTGCACCACATCGAGGTCGATCTCGGGATCCTGGTTCTCCAGGTTCAGGGTGGGCGGCACGATACCGTCCCGGATGGCCATCACGGTGAGCACCGATTCCAGCGCGCCGACGGCGCCGATCGAATGCCCGAGCGCCGATTTGGGCGCGTACACCGAGGCGTGGTTGCCGACGGCCTTGTTGATCGCCTTCGCCTCGGCGGTATCGCCGATCGGGGTGGCGGTGGCGTGCGCGTTGATATGGGTGATGTCCTGTTTGGACAGACCCGCGGTCTCCAGGGCCCGGGTCATGGCGCGGGCGGCGCCCGTGCCCTCCGGGTCCGGGGCGACCAGATGGAAACCGTCGGAGGTGATTCCGGCACCGAGCAGGCGGGCGTGGATGGTGGCCCCGCGTGCCTTGGCGTGCTCCTCGGTCTCGATGACCATGAGCGCGCCGGCCTCACCGAAGACGAAACCGTCCCGGTCCTTGTCGAACGGACGAGAAGCGGCCTTGGGATCGTCGTTGCGGGTGCTCATCGCGCGCATCATGGTGAACGCGGCGATCGGCACGGCGTCGATGAAACCTTCGACACCACCGGTGACGACCATATCGGCGTCACCCATGACGATCATCCGCCATGCGTTGGCGATGCCCTCCGAACCGGACGAGCATGCCGAGACCGGAGTGACCACTCCTGCCCGGGCCTTCAGCTCGAGACCGACGACGGCGGACGGCCCGTTCGGCATGACCATCTGAACGGCGAGCGGCGAGATCTTGCGATAGCCGCCGTTCTTCAGCTTGTCGACCGAATCGATGAGCGCGTCACCGCCACCTAGTCCAGTGCCGATGGCCACACCCAGCCGGTCCGGATCGACCTCCGGGCTGCCCGCATTGCGCCACACCTCACGACCGAGCACGGTCGCGAGTTGTTCGACGTAGGCCATCCGGCGGATCTCGACCCGGCTCAGCAAGCTTTCGGGACGGACCTTGAGGTGGCCGCCGATGCGGACGGGAAGGTCGTATTCCTCGATGAAGGAATCCTCGAGAACGTCGATACCGCTCTCGCCGTTGAGGAGACCCTTCCACGTCGCATCGACGTCACCCGCGATGGACGTGGACGCCGCCAAGCTGGTGACGACGACGTTCGGGAAGTTCCCGTTCAAGGTGGAAGGAGTGGTCACGGTGTCGGCCCTACTCGGCGCTGTCGAATTTGGCCTTGAGCTCGGCGGCGGTCTCGGAGTTCTCCGCCTCGAGCTTCTGGATGTAGCCGACAGCGTCGCCGACCGTCTTCAGGCTGGCCAGATCCTCGTCGGGGATCTTCACGCCGTACTTGTCCTCGGTCTGCACCGCGATCTCGACCATGGACAGCGAGTCGATGTCCAGGTCATCGACGAAGGACTTCTCGATGGTCACCTCGGAGGGCTCGATACCGGTCACCTCTTCGATGATCTTGCCGAGTTCCTCGACGATTTGTTCCTGGGTCAGAGCGGCCACTTCGTGGCTCCCTTCTTGTTTTTCTCCGTGTAGGGCTCTACAGGTTTCTTCGGGCCGGGCCGGCGATCGGTTACGCCGTCCCGGTGCCGTGACTTTCCGGGGGTCCGGAAAACACGGCCGCAGGCAAGTTAGCCGGTGCTCGTCGATTCGGCCAGCGCGGGGATGTCCTCGGGTGTCTTCAACGCCAGGTTCGGGGTGCCCTTGAGCTCCCGTTTGGCGATGCCGACGAGCGTTCCCGCCGGTGGCAACTCCGCCACCGCCGAAACGCCGGCCTGCCGGACGGTTCCGGTGCACAAATCCCACCGGACGGGCCGGGTGACCTGCGCGGCGAGCTTAGCCACCGCGTCCGCACCGGATTCGACCGGCTTGCCGTCGGCGTTCGACAGCAGCGTGCGCGTGGGCTCGTGCGGGGTGATCTCGGCGATCGCCGCCGCGACCGCCTGTTGGGCCGGCGCCATGTACTCGGTGTGGAACGCACCCGCCACCGGAAGCGCACGCACCCGCGCCTTCTCCGGCGGATTCGCCGCCAGTTCGGCGAGAGCATCGAGACTTCCGGCCGCGACGATCTGGCCGGTGGCATTGCGGTTGGCGGGAACCAGCTCCAGTTCCTCGAGCCGGGCCAGCACGGCGGCCTCGTCGCCGCCGAGCACCGCGGACATACCGGTCGGCTCCAGCGCGCACGCCTTAGCCATTTCGGCACCGCGGATAGCCGCCAGCGTAACCGCTTGGTCGGCGGAGAGCACTCCGGCGACCGCGGCGGCGGCGAGTTCACCTACCGAGTGCCCGGCCACGATGGTGTCGGCCGGTATCCGGTTCTCGCCGATCTCGGCGAAGGCGAGCAGCGCGGCGGCTACCACCAACGGCTGGGTGACGGCGGTATCGGTGATCTCTTCGGCGGTCGCTTCGGTGCCGAGCCGGATCAGATCCAGACCCGATTCCTTCGACCACAGTGCGAGGCGGTCACGAGCGCCGGGCAGGTCGAGCCAAGGCGCGAGCATGCCGGGTGTCTGAGAGCCCTGTCCAGGGGCGAACAACGCGATCACGTACCTAAGAAAACACTGTGAGGGCCTACTTGCGAGATGTCGACGCGAATGAAGCTTGCGGACGGCTTTTGTATGGTCCCCACAAAAGCCCGCGTGGGGTGTCCGCATCGACCGAAACCTCACATGCGTTACGGCCCATCTTTGTCCATCGGGACAAAAGTTTCCTCTGGTACAGATGTTGACGATTCGTTACGGGTTCGTGTCAGCCGACCTACTGTGGCGGCGATTCGTAGCACGTAGGCGTCCCGCGCATTCAACGGATCCCGGCCGGTCACCTCACCGATACGCTTCAGGCGATACCGGACAGTATTTGGATGAACGTACAGTTGCCGAGCGCACATCTCGACCGCACCGCCGCATTCCAAATAGGCATCCAGGGTGTCCGCCAGGGCGGAACCGGCCGAAGCCAACGGAAGGACAAGGTACTCGACAAGCGCGTCCACCGCAGCTCGGTCGCCGAGCAGGGCACGTTCGGGCAACAGTTCCATCGCGTGCACCGGCCGCGGCGCGTCCCGCCAGCCGATAACGGCCTCCATACCCGCCAGGGCCTCGAGCGCACTGTTGTGCGCGGCACCCAGGGTCCGGGTGGTCGGCCCGATCACCACGGGGCCGTCGGAGAAGACCTCGGTGAGCAGATCCGCCATGAACGACGAATTATGCGGCGCGTCGCCCAGATGCCCGCTCACCACCATCACGAGCCGCGAACCCTGCACCACCGCGAGCGCGGCCCGTCCGTGCCGCGCCGCGACGGTGTGCACGGCACCGACCACCGAAACGCCCTGATCCAGCGGCGGTGTACCCACCAGCACGGTGGCCGGGGCGGTGGCATCCCAGTTGAGGGTCGCCGCACGGGAGAGCATGTCGGGCCCGGTGTCCCCGCGCACCACCGCGTCCACCACCAGCGCTTCCAGCCGGGTATCCCAGGCGCCCCGGGATTCGGCCGCGCTGGCGTACACCGAGGCGGCCGCGAATCCGAGCTCACGCCCGTATCGCAGCACCGCCTCGGTGAGCGCGACCAGCTGACGGTCGTTGCGGGCCAGTGCGGGCAGCCACTGTTCGAAGAACTCCATGGCGACCCGCACCATGTCCACGGTCTGGCGCAACGTCAGCCGCCGCGCCAGATCCTGTGGGATCACCTGGAAGGCGTCCAGGCTGAACCGGATATCGCTGTCCGGGTCCTGGAGCCATTCCAGGAAGTTGACCACCGCGGTCTGCACCAGCATCTGGACTCCGGCGCGCTGCGCGGCATCCAGGTCGGCGAAGAACGGCAGCCGGTCCTGCATCGACCCCACGGCTTCCGTGGACAACCGGCCGGAGAACTGCTTGACCCGTTTGAGCAGTGTGTCCGGTAAGGGGTCGCGGGTCTGCCGGTTCGGCGACAGTGCGCCGGTGGGCAGATACACCTCGTGCTCGGAGGAGCCTTCGGAGACCCGGCGGGGACGCGGCGGTCTGCGTTCGATCATCGAGTTGTCGTCACTCCGAATCTCCTGCCCCACCGGCGGTGAACTTCTCGGCGGCGGATACATCGTCGATCCGGTACCGAGCTGCCGCCTCGGCGGCCTTCGCCGGATCGATCTTGCCCATCCGGCCCAGCCCGGCCAGTGCCGCGACGACGATGGATTCGGCGTCCACGTTGAAGACCCGGCGTGCGGCCGGCCGGGTATCGGAGAACCCGAACCCGTCGGTGCCCAGCGTCGTGAAATCGCCCGGCACCCATTTGCGGATCTGATCCGGTACCGCGCGCATCCAATCCGAGGCGGCGACGAACGGACCCTCGGCGCCGGCCAGGGCACGGGCGACATAGGGCTGCCCCGGATCCTCGCCCGGATGGTGCAGGGCCTCGGTTTCCAGTTCCAGCGCCTCCCGGCGCAGCTCGCTGTACGACGTCGCCGACCACACATCGGCGGCGACACCCCAGTGCTCGGCCAGCAGATGCTGGGCGCGCAACCCGTCGGGCACGGTGACCCCGGAGACCATGATCTGCGCGCGCACCTCCCCCGCACCGCCCTTGCGGTACAGGTAGAGACCCTTGAGCAGACCGTCCACGTCCAGCCCCTCGGGCTCGGCGGGCTGCTGGTAGGGCTCGTTGTACAGGGTGAGGTAGTAGAAGATGTTCTCCCCGCCGAAACCCTCCACACCCGGTGTTCCGCCGTACATGCGGCGCAGGCCGTCGCGCACGATATGGGCGATCTCGAACGAGAACGCCGGATCGTACGCCACCACCGCCGGGTTGGTGGACGCCAGCAGCAGCGAATGCCCGTCGTTGTGCTGCAGGCCTTCACCGGTGAGCGTGGTGCGCCCGGCCGTCGCGCCGAGCACGAACCCGCGGGCCAGCTGATCCGCCGCGGCCCACAGACCGTCACCGGTCCGCTGGAAACCGAACATCGAATAGAAGATGTAGAGCGGGATCATCGGCTCGCCGTGCGTGGCGTAGGACGTACCGACCGCCGTGAACGATGCGGTGGATCCGGCCTCGTTGATGCCCTCGTGCAGGATCTGCCCGACCGTGCTCTCCTTGTAGGCGAGCATCAGTTCCGCGTCGACCGAGGTGTAGAGCTGGCCGTTGCGGTTGTAGATCTTCAGCGACGGGAACCAGGAGTCCATGCCGAAGGTGCGGGCCTCGTCCGGAATGATCGGCACGATCCGCTTGCCGATCTCCTTGTCGCGCAGCAGCTCCTTCATGAGCCGCACCAGGGCCATCGTGGTGGCCACGTTCTGCTTCCCGGACCCCTTGCGCACCGATTTGTACACGTCGTCGCCGGGCAGCTTCAGCGGTGCCACGGTGGTCCGCCGCTCCGGCAGATAACCGCCGAGCACCTTGCGGCGATCCAGCATGTACTGGATCTCCTTGGTCTCCGCGCCCGGGTGGTAGTACGGGGGCAGATACGGATCCTTCTCCAGTTCGGCATCGCTGATCGGGATCCGCTGCAGGTCACGGAAGTCCTTGAGGTCCTGCAGGGTCAGCTTCTTCATCTGGTGCGTGGCATTGCGGCCTTCGAAATGCTTACCGAGGGTGTAGCCCTTGATGGTCTTGGCCAGGATCACCGTCGGCTGACCCTTGTGCGCCAGCGCCGCCGCGTAGGCCGCGTACACCTTGCGGTAGTCGTGACCGCCGCGCTTCAGGTTCCAGATCTCCTGATCCGACAGGTCCTGGACCAGAGCCTTCGTGCGCGGGTCGCGGCCGAAGAAATGGTCGCGGACATAGGCGCCGTCGTTGGCCTTGTAGGTCTGGTAGTCGCCGTCGGGTGTGGTGTTCATCAGGTTCACCAGCGCGCCGTCGCGGTCGGCGCCCAGCAGCGCGTCCCACTCGCGACCCCAGATCACCTTGATGACATTCCAGCCGGCACCGCGGAAGAACGACTCCAGCTCCTGGATGATCTTGCCGTTACCGCGCACCGGACCGTCCAGGCGCTGCAGGTTGCAGTTCACCACGAAGGTCAGATTGTCCAGACCCTCCATGGCCGCCACATGCGCCAGACCACGCGATTCGGGTTCGTCCATCTCCCCGTCGCCCAGGAACGCCCACACATGCTGGTCGGAGGTGTCCTTGATCCCGCGATCGTGCAGGTAGTGGTTGAACCGCGCCTGGTAGATGGCATTCATCGGGCCCAGGCCCATCGACACCGTCGGGAATTCCCAGAAATCGCTCAGCAGCCGCGGATGCGGATACGACGGCAGCCCCTTGCCGAGGCCGCCGTGGCTGTACTCCTGGCGGAAACCGTCGAGCTGATCAGTGCTCAGCCGGCCCTCGAGGAAGGCGCGAGCGTAGATACCGGGTGAGGCGTGACCCTGGATGAAGATCGAATCGCCGCCGCCGGAATGGTCCTTACCGCGGAAGAAATGGTTGAACCCGACTTCGTACAGCGCCGCCGAGGACGCGTAGGTCGAGATATGGCCGCCGACGCCGATACCCGGGCGCTGCGCCCGGTGCACCATGATGGCCGCGTTCCAGCGGATCCAGGCCCGGAAGCGCCGCTCGGTCTCCTCATCGCCGGGGAACCAGGGCTCGTTCTCGGTCGGAATGGTGTTGACGTAATCGGTGGAGGTCAGCGCAGGAATCGACACCCGGCGCTCACCGGCGCGTTCGAGCATCCGCAGCATCAGGTAGCGGGCGCGGCCGGGACCCTCGCGCTCGAGCATCTCATCGAAGGATTCGAGCCATTCGCTGGTCTCCTCCGGATCTATATCCGGTAGGTAAGAGGCCACTCCTTCACGAATCACGCGGACTCGGCCACCGGGCGGTACGCCGTTGGCGTCGCGAGAGGTGGGAGCGGAACCCGGCTCAGCGGATTCCGCCGGGACGCCAGAGTGGATCAGATCGGTCAAAACTGCTCCTCGTACAGGGGGTGGTCGAGCTGATGGCTGCGGTGACCCCGAGTGGCCCGCTGGTGTGCAGGTCACCCGTGACGACTATTCCGGGCGCGCCCGCGTCCTTGCGTGGCGCGTCCCACATCATCATGTCAGCCGCCGATCCAGTACCGTTCGACAGGCAGGTTCGAAGCGAATTTCGAGGAGCCGGGAGGACGATGCAAGGGCTGGACCCGCGCCGATTCGGGCTGATGTGCGCGGCGGCGGCACTGCTCACCGGCGCGACCGTGGCGGGTTGCGCGACTCAGATCCAAGGGGTGGCGACACCGAACGCCGCCGAGGCGAGCGCCTACCGGAATGCCGCGTCCTCCTCGTCCGCGGCGGCAACCTCTTCCCAGATCGCCGCCGCCCGGGACCAGGCAGTCACCGACAACTGCAATCCGTTCGCCGGCACCACCGCCGTCGGCGTCAGCAAGTACAACGAATTCGTCGACGCGCACGACAGCAACGCCCCCGACTACGACGCCAAACGGGACGCCGCGGTGACCGCGCTGGACGATGCCGCGAACCAGGTGGAGGGCGGTGTGAACGCCGCCGGCACGAACCTTCCCGAGGATTTGAAGGCGAAACTCCTCGAATACGTCAAAGCCGCCCGCGACCTCTCCCAGGCCACCCGCGCGATGACCTACACCTCCCCCGTGGGACCTCTCAACGACGCGAGCCGCCGCGTGAACGACGCGCGCAACGTCGTGCGCGATACCTGCCCCGGCTGACCCCTTATCGCCCGTCACCAGCGGTTTGTCGCGACACCAGAAATTCGATCTACCCCATCGGCTTGCGTTAGGGCCGATAACCATGTTCGCTTGCAGATATCTTGTAGTCGGGAGTTGAGGAGGACGCCACCGTGGTCGCCGCGGCGGACGATCATAATTTCGCTCAGAAGCTTGGCATCACCCACGGCATGGTTGTCCAGGAGCTGGGCTGGGACGAGGACACCAACGACGACCTCCGGGCCGACGTCGAGGAGACCTCCGGCAGCGAACTGCTGGACGAGGACTCCGACGAGGTCATCGATGTGGTCCTGCTGTGGTGGCGGGACGGCGACGGTGACCTGGTCGACGAGTTGATGGAGGCGATCGGCCCACTCGCCGACGACGGCTTCATCTGGGTGCTGACCCCCAAGACCGGTAACGACGGACACGTCGATCCCAGTGAGATCGCCGAATCCGCACCGACGGCCGGGCTCACCCAGACCTCGGCGATCAAACTCGGTGAATGGTCGGCCAGCCGGCTGGTGCAGCCCAAGGCTCCCACCAAACAGCGCTGAGCTGCCCACAGCTGCGCCGCGCCCCGGGAGCCGGATGCGCGGCAGGAGATTCGGAGGATACGCATGCCCCTCGAGGTAGGCACCCAGGCGCCGGAGTTCACCCTCAAGGACCAGAACAATCAGGAAGTCTCGCTGTCGGACTATCGCGGCAAGAAGAACGTCCTGGTCGTCTTCTACCCGCTCGCCTTCACCGGCATCTGCCAGGGCGAGCTGTGCAAGGTCCGGGACGAACTGCCCCGCTTCCAGAACGACAACGCCGAGATCATCGCGATCTCGGTGGGCCCCCCGCCGACCCATAAGATCTGGGCCGCGGAACAGGGGTATACCTTCCCGCTGCTGTCGGATTTCTGGCCGCACGGCAAGGTCGCCCAGGACTACGGCGTCTTCAACGATACGACGGGCTTCGCGAACCGCGGCACGTTCGTCATCGACCGCGAGGGCATCATCCGTTTCTCGGAGGAGAACGGCCCCGGAGAGCCCCGTGACCAGGCGGCTTGGGAGAAAGCGCTCGCCGCGCTAGATTCATAGACCGTGCCCCCGGACAACGCTCCGGGGGTTACGGGCGTATAGCTCAGTGGTAGAGCTCTGGTTTTACACACCAGCGGTCGGCGGTTCGAACCCGTCTGCGCCCACCAAGTAGACCCCAGGTGGTTGCCCTGCCCAACGACCGGAATCTTGCCCACGGAGACTTCGTGGGGCTTTCGTGGGGCAGGTCGTCAGCATCGCGGATCACCCGCCGACCGCAGGTCAGCGTTTCGGCCAGCACACTGCCCAGAGCAACACCGCCGCTGGTACACCGACTACGACAGTCCAACCGAGCGCGATCATCGCCCTGTCCCCGCCATCGACCATCGGGCGAAGGACAACCGGGGCAGCACCGTTTCCACGTCGGCAACATCCATGACGCGGTTCAGCTCCAGTGGGTCGAGATGATCAGGCGCAGGCAGGACAACGACATCGGCTCCGGCGTTGCGCGCCTGCACGGCCACGGGCAGCACAGAGTGCTCGTCCGGCCACACAATGCTGTAGCCGAGACGCCGAGCGAACCTCGACAGTTGTGCTCGGTCCCAGTCGGGCGCAGCGCGCATGTCGTAATCGATCCATCCGAATGCAATCGGCCGCATCGTGTCCCCTGCCGTTGGTGTACATGGCGTGCACCCGCCGCCGGGGAACTGATGCCGATGGATGTTCGAACCCGGCGGCGGGGCCGGAACGACGCTATGGCCGCAGCGCGCGGACAACCCGGTCCAGTAGACCGGGTTGTCCGCCAGAGTGGTCAGACTTCGATGTGTAAGCGAGTTGCCAGCGCGGCTGCCTGACTTCGATGGCTTCGTCGTGAACTTCGGAGAAGGTTGCGCACCAAACCGTGCGAATGCCGATCACGGGCGAGGTCCTCGGGGGCGATTCGTTCGGCCTCGAGGAGATGCAGGAGCGTTCCCGTTTCTTCACGGCGAAGCGCGTATGCGCGAGCAAGGTCGAGAACAAAGGTGAAACGCCGCTCCACCGACTGACATCCGGCGGCGTCGATCCGATCCGCCAGCCGGAGCGCTTCGGTCGCGTCGCCGGCCTCCAGCTCGATCGACAACCCGTGCAGCCCGATATTGAGCGGCCCGAACATCGTGTTCCCGACGTTGCCGGCGTCTCTCGCCAGTTCGGCGTGGCGATGGAGATTGTTCAGCCGCTCGCGGGCAGCCCATGTCCGTCCGGCACGCGCTTCGGCGACCGCCGCCACCAACTGAAGCGCACCCGCCAACGAGACTGTCTCCGGTTCAGCGCTCGTACCAGTGGGAAGGGCAGCGGTGGCGAGTTCGGCCATTTCGATAGCCGCGTCGTACTCATCGGCGAGTAACAAAGTGTGCCCGATGTTCCAGCGTGCGACTGCCAGTCGGATCGGGTCATCGGCAGCTTCGGCCGCATGGAGTGCACGGTCGGCAACCAGAAACGACAGGTCGTGCCGGCCTATCCGGCGAGTAACGGTCCGCAGCAACGCATACAGATCGCTCGCGAGCCGGGAGACTTCGCGATGCTGCTGGTTGTGCCGGAGCCCGCGACGTGTTGCTTCGGTGTCCTTGACGAGTTCAGGGAGCAACGGCAACAGATTGCTGTAGCGCTCGCCGTTCCTCAGCCAGATATCCCACGCACTGCCGATTCGACCGGTCAGTTCGCTCACTGATACAGGCGAACCGCTCCATGCCACGAGCGCCGACGCCAATTGATCTGCATCGGCTACACCCGAGACAGGCGCCGCCGCGGGCAGTTCACCGAGCAGCTGCCCGATCGGCACGCCGAGAGTCCGAGCCAACTTTCGGAGCACACCCGCACTCGGAATCTTCCGGCCGCGTTCGATTTGACCGAGGTAGTCGGCGCTGATTCCTGACAAGCCGGCAACAACAACTTGTGTACGCCCGGCCCGTTCACGATGGATCCGGATAAGTGTTCCGATATCGTCATTCGGTCGCGCCGACATGGCCATGGCCTTCACAGTAGGACCGGGAGGTATCGGCCGCATGGGATTGACGAAGCCCACAGACGTTCTCGTGTTGTGGGATATCGACCACACACTCATCGAGACTCGCGGCGTCGGCCGAGCTGCTTTCGCTGCGGCCTTCGAGCAGGTGACCGGCGTTGCACTCCGCGGAATGCCGACTGTCACCGGCCGCACCGAACCCGATATCTATCGAGCAGCTTCCGCATTGCACGGTTTGAGCAATCCGCCACCATTCGAGACATTCGCTTCGGCTCTCACCACGGCATATGCCGTGCGCCGGCACGATCTCGAGCGAACTGGACGCCGACTGCCCGGAGCCGCTGATGCGTTGGCCCACCTCGCGAGCAACTCGCGTCTGTACCAGTCCGTGCTCACCGGCAATCCCAGGGACGTCGCAAAGATCAAGCTCGAAACCTTCGGGCTCGAAGAATATCTCGATCTCTCGGTCGGAGCGTACGGCGACGACGACAGCCACCGGCCGACACTGGTATCGATTGCCCGATCACGCGCATCGCGGCAGTACGCGACATCGTTCGACGATACGAATACCGTTCTGATCGGCGACAGTCCAGGTGATATCTCGACGGCAGCAGAAGGCGGTGCTCATATCGTCGCGGTAGCGGCCGGCGGTACCCCGCCGAACGAATTGACCGGCGCGGACTTCATCCTGCCCGCACTGACCGATCACGAGTTATTGGAACGGGCGGTTCTGTCACTGGTGGGACCCTGATTCTCGGGTTCACAAGCGGGCAGAGATCCCTGAGGAATTCGGTCACCTGCGGGCTGAGAAGCTCCTACCGTGTACGGATGTTGTCGTACGACGGCAGTATGTCCGCGTCGACTGTTTCACATTGGTTTTCGGGTGGGTGAAACTGGCGCCGGCCCTGGGGGGCGGGACCGGCCTTCCTATCTGGGTGTGTCGAGCGGGATTATCCGGCTCATCCGGTCGAACGCTTCGAGCACATTGTCGGGGATCTCCTGCTCGACGATATGACCCGAGGCCGGGCTGTCCCGCAGTCCGCGTACCTCGAGCAATATCTGCCTGGTGATTTCACCGGGGCTGGGAACGGGTTTGTCCGGGGAACGCAATCCGTGCTCGGTGTAGGGCCCGGCGGAGATATTCGCCGTGACGATGGAGATGTCCTCTACGTCGGGGTGCTGTTTCTTGATCGTCGCCCATACCCGGCGTGCGTGCTGTGGTGTGCAGAAGGCCAGCACGGATCGAGCCGGGTTACCCCGCTTGTCCAGCTCCTCCACTGATCTCGTCACATTTTCCCGCGTGTTCTGCGCCCTCGGCTCTTCGACGGCCTGATACGGATTGAGGCCCCGCCGTTCGGCGGCCGTCCGGAACTTGGCCGCTTCGCCCTTCCAGCCCGAGAAGACCACCGGTAACTCGTCGAGCGCGTGTTCGTGCATGAAGTTCCCGACGAACGACGAGGTACCGAGGTCGGGACTGCCGAAAACCAGGGCCGCGTCGTACCGTCGATCAGAGTCGAAGGCCCACTTCGGATCGTCTCTGAGGAAATCCATCACCGTGTCCAGATCCTCCCGGAACCGGACGGTATCCACGCCCCGATCCCGGAGTTCCTGGAACCACGCGGCATGCGCGGGATGCACGCGCCCGCCGACCACCTGATCGTCGCGGATCAAGGCCTGACCCGCCCGATCGATCTCGATCGCGCTCCGAGCGTCGCTACGGATCAGGGTTCCGGCCGAAGCGCCGAGTGCGTCCACACGACCGCGCAGCTCTCGTTCCAATGCCGACGCACCACTGGTAAGCGCCAGCCGAACCTTGGTGCCCATCAGCTGCGCGACCGCCACGGCCCGTCCGGCGTCGAATGGATTGTTCACGGCACCCCTGCCAGTCCTATACCCGGCGTGGAGCAATGCGCGGATCACACGATGCCGACAGTCGGCCGATCCGATTCGGACATTAGCAAGCACCGCGGAGGGGCGCAACGCCGGAAGCGCCTGGTCGACGGCTTTTTGCCATACTGCGGGGTTTTGATCACCGACTCCCGATACCGGCGTGCGGACCGCCCCTCCGAGACCATCACCCCGGCAACCAGCGAGTCCAGCCGCACGGGAGTGAACATCTCCGAAAGCTTCGGCGCAGCAACCCGATCCGACGCCGCCGACGATGTGTCGTTGCTCACGGATCACTCCTATGATCATGGATCGCCCATACATACACGGTTGTCATGACCGGATCGGCGGCGGGCAATTGTCGTACTTCCAGCGCAGCTCAGTAGACTCGCGGCATGGCACGGAACTGGTGGGCACTCGCGCGGAAGCTGAAGCTTGTTCAGCTCACGTGGGTGGCCGTGCTGACCCTCGTGATCGCGACAACGGCCGGGACGGACGGCCAGGCCACTGTTGTGGGCGCCGCGGTCGCGGTCGCGGTACTTGTCGCGATCGCCGGCCGGGATTCGGTTTCCCAGCTGCACTCACTGATCACGGCGGCGGCCGGGCCGCCGCGTGAGGAGAAGCGCCTGCGCGGCGCTTTCCGCCGGCAGAGTGCCCCTGACACCCCGGGCCGCCCGCGTCTTCCCCGAGCACCCGGACGGGTTCCGGCCGCGGTGTAGCCGAATCAGCGCTGCGCCGGGCCTTCTTCGCTGACCCGTCCCCCCACGCCGCAGCTGCCGAGTCGACGCATCTGGGCGTGAACCCTATTCGCACGCCGCGGTACCACCGTGGTGTGCGGCGAAGAGGTGCTCACCATGCTCGACATCATCTACTACCCCGTATCCGCGATCCTGTGGTTCTGGCACAAGGCGTTCGGCGCGATCCTCGGCCCGGACAACGGCGTCGCCTGGGCCCTGGCGGTCGTGTTCCTCGTCTTCACTCTCCGCCTGTTCCTGCTGAAACCGGCCATCTCCCAGATCCGTACCTCCCGCCAGATGCAGGAACTGGGACCGCAGATCAAGGCCCTGCAGAAGAAATACGCCGGTGACCGGCAGCGGCAGGCCGCCGAAATGCAGAAACTGCAGAAGGAAAACGGCTTCAACCCTCTGATGGGCTGCCTGCCGGTGCTGGTCCAGGCTCCGGTATTCCTCGGCCTGTTCCATGTTCTGCGGTCGTTCAACCGCACCGGAACCGGACTGGGACAGCTCGGGATGAGCGCCGAGGCAAATGCGACCACCCCGAACTATGTGTTCAGCGCCACCGACGTCCAGTCGTTCCTCAGCGCCCGGCTGTTCGGTGCACCCATCTCCGCCGCGATCACCAGCCCGGAGAGCACCTTGACTTCTTTCGCGGACCACGGCGGCGTTCCGAGTACGGCAGTGATCGCCGCGGTCGCGATTCCACTGATGGTGATCGCGGCGCTGGCCACGCACTTCAACGCGCGGGCCTCGATCGCGCGGCAGAGTCCGGAGGCGGCGGCGAACCCGCAGTCGGCGCTGATGAACAAGCTGGCCCTGTGGGTCTTCCCGTTCGGTGTGCTCGTCGGCGGACCGATCCTCATGATCGCGATCCTGCTCTATTGGGTGAGCAACAACCTGTGGACCTACGCCCAGCAGCATCTCGTATTCGCCCGCATCGGCCGGGAAGAAACCGCGAAGCAGCGCGCAGTCACCGAACACCGGACTGCCACCGCGCCCCAGCCCGGAGCCCGGCCGACCCGGCAGAAACGGAGCCGGAAGAAATAGCGGGACACCCGCGGCAGAGCCACGCACGGCCCGATCGGGCCGACGCACCATCCGCACTGGTGCCTCTTCGGCGACAACGCGCCCTACAGCCTGGTCGACGCGTTCACCGACAGGAGCAGACGGTATGAAGCGGAGAATCGCGCTATCCGGGAACCGGGTGCCGGTGATCGGGCGGCGGGGTGAGTTCGTCGATCACCACCAGATTCCCGCCGGACTGTTTGGCCCGGTACATGGCGGCGTCCGCGGAGTGCAGCAGCCGGTCCGGGTCCGGGCGCGGACACCGTGGACAGATCGTCGCGTCGAAGACCGCGACACCGACGCTCGCTGTGACCTCCACCGCGGTCTCCGGTGGTTCGGCGACCGCGCGGCGCAGGCGTTCGGCCTCGGTGCGCGCCGCGGCGGTGGCGATAGGCGCGGCCACCACGAACTCCTCCCCACCCGTGCGCGCCACCACGGCCGCCTCCCCCGCGGCGTCGTGCAGTCGCCGGGCGGTCCGTACCAGGACGGCGTCGCCGACGCGGTGCCCCCAGGTGTCGTTGACGCTCTTGAACCGGTCGAGGTCGAAGGTCATCACGCAGATCGCGGGATATCCGGCCACCAGCAGCGGCAGCCGGATCTCCAGGCCGCGGCGGTTCAGTAGTCCGGTCAGCGGGTCCAACAGCGATTCGGTGCGCAGGAGCCAGTACAGGAGCTGCAGCGCGGGTAACACGATGACCGCCGATACGAGCAGCAACGCGACCGCGATGGCCAGCTGAACGGAGCCGCCGCCGGTGGCGATCCGCACCGAGAACACGATCACCGACAGCAGTGCCCACACAGAATGCGCGGCCAGTACCCGGGCGCTGTGGAAGAAGCCCACATAACTGCCGGTGACCACGAGCAGTACCGCGCCCATCGCCCCGAACAGCCGATCCTGCACCTGGAGGAACTCCACGGTGAACAGCACATCCGCGCAGCCGATCAGCACCAGCGATTCGGTTTTGTTCGGCCAGGGCAGCAGCCACCAGCGCAGTGCCCACAGCGTCCCGGACACCACCCCGATGGTCGACGGGATACCGGGATGGCCGGGCGGTCCCACGGGCGTGCCCGCGATCACGACGCCCATCACCGCGATAACAGCACCCGCGAAGCCGATCAGCACTCTCAGCGGACCCAGTGCCGACCGGGCCGCCAAGGTGCGCAGAAGCCAGCGGTAGTCGACCGGGTCGTTCCACCAAGCTCGCAGCGTCTTACCGTCATCCATCGACTCACCCTTGGTCCCGACCGCGTTGACCACCGCCGCCTCGTACCGAGTTGCGAGAATTCCAGGAAATCTCGCAGCTCATCCGCAGCAGTCCAGTCCTGACGCATTCATACCCGACGCGCCAGTATGTGTCCCACCCCACGATAAACACCTCGAAGTGCTCCGGCCCGCCCCCACGCGCGAAGGCTGAGTTCACCAGAACCCGGCGCCGCCGATTCGTCACCTTTCGATCAGTTTCTCGCTCACTTCCCCCAGGCGCTCCGCGGACCACGGGTCGAGGGCGTGCGGCGCTTCAGGGCCCGGTCGTAATCCTCGTACGTGCCCTGGCGATGATCGACCGATCGGGTGTGCACGGCACGATTCCTTCCGGCCGGCCGCCGTGGTGCTGCGAACAACCCGGGCACGATGACGACAATTGCGGTGGGATTGCGGACCGGAACAAGGAGTGCGAGATGACCGGAGCAGCGGACACGCCGGAGGCCTCCCGGCCGGTACCGGCCGGGGCCGGGCAACGGTTCGGGCCGCTGCTCGAGCGGCGGGACGGCGTCGATTTCCCGTACTACAACGGGGTCCCGGTGGGGTTGACCAGCATGCAGTGGTTACTGGCGTGGCTGTCGGTCGTGGCGGGGTTCGCCGCGCTGGTGCTGCTGCCGCAACCGAACGCAGTGGTCGCATTGCTTCCCCGGGTGCTGTTCACGGCGATCCCGCTGATCGTGCTGGCGATACTCACCGGCCCGCACTGGCGGGCGCTGTTCCGGCGGGTGTCGGGCCGGGATGTGGTGACGATGATCGGGTTCGCCGGGTTGAACCTGGTGGTCAGTGTCGCGCTCGGGCTGCTGGTGCGGTCGGTGTTCGGTGTCGCCGAGAACAAGGTCACCGACAATATCGACGGCGTCGTGGAGACGATCGCCTTCTACGCCGGCACCGGTATCCAGCTGGTCGGCGAGGAGCTCTTCACGATAATGCCGCTGCTGGCGCTGCTGTTCTTCCTCACCGCCAAAGCGGGCCTGTCCCGCAACGCTGCCGCTCTCGCGGCCTGGCTGATCACCGCCGCCTGGTTCGCGGCCGCGCATCTGCCGACCTACGACTGGAATTTCGCCCAGGCCTTCATCGTGATCGGTGGAGCCCGGCTGGTGCTGACCCTCGCCTATATCCGCACCAAGAATCTGTGGGTGTGCGCGGGCGCCCACATCATCAACGACTGGGTACTCTTCACCCCCACCGTGCTGGCCGGTGCCGCACTCGCAGCTATCTGATTCGGTCCGAACCTGTTGCCCGGTCCCTGCGCATTCGCGATGATGGTCGGATGAGCAAGGTCACGCTGTCGACCGAATTGCCCATCCCCGCACGTGACGCCTGCCTGCTGGCGCAACGCCCGGAACTGTTCGAGTACGTTGTCGCGCCCCTGCTCCGCGTACCGGACCTCGACTTTCCCGACCCGATCGCCCCGGGAGTCTCGGGCTCGGCCCGGCTGTGGTGGTTCGGTCTCGTACCGGGCTGGACCCACCGCCTGACTCTGGTGCATATCGGACCTACCGAGATCTACACCAACGAAGGCGGCGGCCCGGTGCGGGTCTGGAACCACCGGCTCACCTTCACTCCGATCGACGGGGAACGGTGCCGTTATACCGACGAGGTCGAGGTGGAGGACGGCTGGCGCGGTATCGGCATCCGGTTGTTCGTCCACGTCATGTTCCGTCACCGCCACCGCCGCTGGCGTGAACTGACCCGCGTACTGGCGGCGAGCGGCTGGGTCCGCGGCGAACCGCTCTGATACCGCGTGTTCGTGGGTCCCGGTACAGCCGCGGAAATCTCCCCGCGCCCACACACGACGGGTGGCGTCAGCCCACGTCGCGGCGCAACCAGGTGATCTCGGCGCCCTCGCTGCCGGTGCGATAGACCTCGAGGTCCTCGTCCCATTCGGTGCCCAGCGCCCGGTCGATCTCGGCCGAAAGGTCGTAGGCCGAATGCCGGCCCAGTTCGCGGGCGGCCTGCATCATGACCCGCAACCGCATCTCGCTCACCATCACATCCCCGTTGGCGCTCGTGGCGCCGTGCCACAGCCCCAGGGACGGGACGAAGCTGTAGCGCTCGCCGTCGACCCCCTCGCTCGGATCCTCGGTGACCTCGAAACGCAGTACCGGCCAGGAACGTAGTGACTGCGCGATCCGGGCCGCTGTCCCCACCGGCCCCGCCCATTCGGTGGTGGCACGGAGTTGCCCCGGGGCCGCGGGCTGGGCGGTCCAGCGCAGGCCTGCGGGGCTGCCGAGCGCTGCCGCGAGAGCCCACTCGATATGTGGGCACAGCGCGGTGGGTGACGAGTGAATGTAGACCACACCCGCCGTTGTCTCCGCGTATCGAGTCGATCCGCGCACCACGTACACCTCCGGTTTCGACGAAGCTCGTCTTCCCCAACGGGTCCGTCGATCAAGGCGTTGCCCGAGTGTACTCGAGTGCCCGGTGTTACACGTGTTACTCGGTAACCGTGTTGCGCGCGAGCGTGATCTCCCGGATCACCGAATCACTGAACGGAGGCCATACTTCACGCGACCAGTCACCGAAATTCTCGTCGCTCAACGCGACACACGCCGAGTCGAGCTGCGGATCCACCCAGATGAACGTACCCGACTGCCCGAAATGACCGTATGTGCGAGGAGAGTTCGCGGTACCGGTCCAGTGCGGCGATTTGCCATCGCGGATTTCGAAACCGAGCCCCCAATCATTCGGTCGCTGCGAACCGTATCCCGGCAGCACCCCGTTGCTGCCGGGAAACTGGACAGTGGTCGCGGCGGTATGTGTTTGCGGCGAAATCAGCCGTGGCTCGAGGAGTTCGGCCGCGAAGCGCAGCAGATCGGCGAGCGTGGAATGCGCGCCGTGCCCGGCCGAACCCGTCAGCTCCGTATCGGACATACCCAGCGGCTCGAATACGGCCTCGCGCAGATATTCCGGGAACGGGATACCGGTGTGCTCGGCGACGAAATCCGCCAGCAGTTCGAAACCCGCGCTCGAATAGATCCGCTTGGCGCCGGGCCGGGCCAGGATCTCGGTGGTGTCGAAGGCGACCCCCGAGGTGTGGGCCAGCAGATGCCGGACGGTCGAACCGGACGGTCCGGCAGGCTGATCGAGCTCGATCGCGCCTTCCTCCACCGCGACCAGTACCGCGTACGCGGCGAGGGGTTTGGTCACCGACGCGAGGCGGAAGACCCGGTCGGTGTCACCGGCCGACCACAGGCCGTCCCGGCCGACCACGCCCGCCGCGGCATGCCGGACCGGCCATTGCTTGATCTGCTCGAGTGCGCGCACACCCCGAGGTTACGAGACGCGATCGATAGCGCGGAATTCGCCCGGGGTGACAGCAGGGTATCGGCCGGGAAGCCGATCAGGCGTCTCCGGTGGTCCTCCAGTGCTCGACCGCCCGGAATGTCTGCGGGGCGCTGGGATGGAGGGCGAGGTTGTGGGCGACATCCGGAACGATCAGGGCATCGAAGTCCGCGGCTCCCGGGTAGTAGGGCGCCTCGTTGGCGTGAATCGACGCGGCGTCGCGGCAGCTGACCAGGAAGTTGCAGAAGATATCGTCCTCGGCACCCATAACCACCAGCACCGGTGCGGTGATGTTCCGGGTGATGCTCACCGGCGCGGGGCTCAGCAGCGTGGTCATCGATTCGGCCACCTCCCCGACTGTTGCGACATCCTTGGTTTGTTCATCGTGGGCGATAACGGCCGGGTCGGCGGTACGCGGATCGTAGAACGCGGCGCCACGGGTGCCGGGCCGGGTGGTGAGGTATCCGAGGTCCGGGTCCGCTCCGGCAGCGATCGCGTCACCGCCGGCCGGGTAGAGACTGCTGAAGAACCCGGTGGAATTCAGGCCCACTCCGGGCAGATGGATGATTCCGGTGAGGATCACCCGATCGAGATCGTGCCAGCGGGACGCTTCGTTGAGCAAGGTGACCGAGCCGAGGGAATGACCGACCGCGCCGACCTGGGCGTAGCCCTTCTGGTGCACCCAGTCGATCAGCTGATGCAGGACGAACGCATCACTGGAAACCGTCAGGTTCTGGCTGGCCGGGCGGGAACTGGCTCCGGTACCGAGACGATCGAAGTTCAGCGTCGCGCGACCGGCGGCCAAGGTCTGATCGACATAGGAGTAGGTCTCCGGCTGGAACGAGGAGTCCCAGTACTCACGGTTGTAGGTGGCGCCGGCAACGAAAACATCCGCCTGGTGCCCGGTTTCGGCCCAGCGCTCGGGCACACAATATGTCGCGGCGACGGTGTTGTCCGCCACCGCGCCTTCGGCCGTCGCGACCGGTATGGATACCTGCTGACATGTTCCGGGTTTGCGGTAGTCCGCGTGCGCGGGCGTGCTCACCAGAGCGCCCGCCAGCAACACCGCTACCGCCGTGAACACTCTGCGTGCGGTAACCCCGGTCCGGCCGGCGCTGATAACAACCCGATGGGTCGGTTCGTGCATTTCGTTCACCTCGTACAGCACTGACCGGCAAAGAAATAGCCGGTGAAGCAATAAATCTGGGGGCAGATTAACCGTCATCTCGGTTTGCGGCATGTCGAGCGCGGAGCCGGGGCTCCGGCCCTACTGCAAACCACCGTCCACGTCGATGACCTGCCCGGTGATCCAACCTGCGTCGCCGGAAGCAAGAAACGTGACAACACGGGCGATATCCCGGGGTTGGCCGATGCGGCCCAACGCGGTCGCGGCGATCAACGCGTCACGTTCCGGACCCGGTGGCAGGCTGCCGGCGAGCTGGTCTGTTTCGACGATGCCCGGGGCGACGGCGTTGACGGTGATTCCGCGGGCACCGAGTTCCGCGGCCTGACAGCGGGCGGCGGCCTCCACCGCCGCTTTCGACGCCGCGTAGGCGGTGCTGGTGGCGGCCAACCGTCTGGCCAGACCGGACGAGAGGTAGATGATCCGCCCGCCGGGACGCAGGTGCTCCGCGGCGGCGACAGTGGTGAGGATGCCGCCGCGAACATTGTTGTCCAGATGTTCGGACAGGTGATCGTCGTCGATATCCGCGAGCGGCCGCCGGGTGTAGATCGCGGCATTGTTGACCAGGATGTCGAGGTGCCCCTCCTCGGCGATCACGCTGTCGATCAATGCGCGACGCTGCTCGGCGATCCGGATATCCGCCGCCGCGATCCGGACCCGTCCGGGACCGGTGCCGATCTGTTCCGCCACCGCCTCGGCCTCGGCCCGATAGTCCGCGTTCTGGTAGTTCACCACCACGGTGGCGCCGCGCGCGGCGAGCTCCGCCGCGGTCGCCGCACCGATACCCCGTGAGGCGCCGGTGATCAGGGCTACTTTGTCAGTGAACGACATGGTCGGCCTCCGCCACGATATTGCGATTGAATCGGAACATATTGGCCGGGTCGAAACGTCGTTTGAGCGTTTGCAATCGGGGATATGCGGCGCCGAAAGCGGCCGGAATCCGGTGGTCCTCGTCGTAGTCCAGATAGTTCGGGTAGCCGCCCGGCGCGGCGTGCGGGCGCAC
Organism: Nocardia sp. NPDC019395; assembly: GCF_040632335.1. Taxonomy (NCBI): domain Bacteria; kingdom Bacillati; phylum Actinomycetota; class Actinomycetes; order Mycobacteriales; family Nocardiaceae; genus Nocardia; species Nocardia sp. NPDC019395. Next base: position 32,077 of record NZ_JBEYBT010000026.1, on the reverse strand, counting down.
CGCGTCGCCGAATCCGCGGGTCCAGGCGATCTGCTCGTCGTCCTGGTCCGCCGACTGCCAGCCGTTGATCACCAGGAACGAATAGGCGGCGTCGCGCCCACCGAACGCGGTGGCATCGGCCGGAACCCGGCCGACGGCACCACCGAGCTGCTCCAGGAAGATCTGCGTGAACGGTCCGGTGACTGTCCGGCATTGCGCGAGAATCGCCTCGCTCACCTCGTCACCCAGCTCGGACAGATAGTGGGCACGAAGGTGGTAACGGGCTCCCCGCGGGGTGCTGGCATCGTGCACGGCCTGCAGTTCCGCGAGATCCCGCCCGCGCACAGTGTCCTGGAGGGGCGCGCCGAGTGGAGCCAGGGGTGCGAGTATTCCGGCCAGCCGATCCGGATCTCCGCTGTAACACAGCCCTATTCCGGTGCTGTGGGTGCCGTCCGGGCTGCCGTTGTAGTAGAAGTGCGTGACGAGTTCGTCCGGGGCGTGTGCGGTGATCGTCCGATACGCGTCGAGTACAGCGGGCGCCTGGTGCGCGGGATAGAGCATGACGCCGGCGACAACTCGGTGGATCGGATACAGCCGCAGAGTCAGAGCGGTGACAACGCCGAAGTTCGAGCCGGCACCACGCATGGCCCAGAACAGGTCCGGCTCGTGCTCCTCGTCGACGACGTGCTGCTGTCCGTCCGCGGTAACGAGTTCCAGCGCGTGGATATTGTCGCAGGCGGCACCGTATCGGCGCATCAGCCAGCCGAGCCCCCCGTGCAGCGCGAAACCCGCGACGCCGACGGTGGCCACGGACGCTGCCGTGGTGGCGAGGCCGTACCGGGCCGCCGCGGTGGATACATCACCCCACCGGGCGCCGGGTTCGACGTGCGCGAGGCGGCGCTCCGGATCGATATGGACTCCGTCGAGCGCACCCGTGGCGGCGACCAGCGCGCCGTCCGGCATGGACCGGGCAGCCACATCGTGCCCGGCACCGGCGACCGCGAGCGGCAGGTTCTGCCGCGCGGCGTAATCGACCACCCGCCGCAGGTCGGTACTGTCGGCGCAGCGGACGATCCGGGCGGGACGCTTGTCCAGTCCCTTCCAGATCTGCCGGGCGTCGTCGTAGTCGGAATGCCCGGGGTCGATGATCCGACCACGAACCGATAATTGAGGTGTCACTGGATCTCCTGCCTCGAATCCGGGGACCGATGATGGACCGCAACCGCCCAGCCCGCATCCGGCTCGTATCGCCACACGGTGGAACAGTGCAGTCCGCCGGTCCGGTAGGTGACGAGCAGCGCCGAATCGGCCAACCGCAGCAGCGATATATCCATCGGACGCCGGACGATCTCGTTCGCTGCCGTGCCCGGCCACTCGTCCTGCAGACGATGACATCCGTGCTGGTCGACCAGCATGCTGTCCGGGGCAGTCAGTGATTGCCGGGCGGCCGGATCGTCGCGGGCGAGGGCATCGAGCAGCCGCATCTCCCGGTCCACCACGTCCGGCTCGGGAATTCGGGCCGTGATGTCGGTGGCCGCGTTCGCGAGAAAATCCTTCGCGCCCTGCGGTGTCGCCATCGAGGCCCACATCGCGGCGGGATCGTCGAAGTTGTCCAGGTACCTGTTCGCGACACCCTGATCGACCGCTGCGGCCCGGAATACATCGAACACCTGATCCGGTGGCGGACCGAGCGCCGAGGCGGTCCATTCGGTGACCGGACGAGCCAGATCCCACAGGCGTGTCTCCCAGTCACGGGCGAAGGATTCGTCGAACCGTTGTGCCGCCATGATCAGACGGCCGAGTTCCCAAGCGGCCGCGACACCGAGGTTGGCGCCCTGACCGGTGACCGGATCGTTCAGTACGGCGGCATCACCGACCGCCACGGCGAAACCTCCCGAGGGCAATCGGGCCCAGGGCCGGCGAACGGTCGGGGTGATCGCGCCCTGGAGCAGATCCAGCGGGCGGGTCAGCGTGAATCGGCCGGGATCGATCCGATCCGCGATCTCGGACCCGGTTTCCCGCAGCAACTCCCGGACGGTACGCGCGCATCCGGCCGGGTCGTCGTAGTAATTGTGGCGGACCCGATCGGCCCACGGACCATCCGGAACGGCTTCGAAGGTTATTCCGGCGACCCGTCCGGCCACCGAATACACCGGAGTCTGGAAGATCTCGCCGACCCCGGGGACGATCTCGAGCTGCATACCCATCGGCTCGGTGTGCTCCACTCCGTGGAAAAACCCGGCCAGCAGAAACCGGGCCGGTGCCGTAGCCGAACGGGCCGGATCACGCGGAAACAGCTCGTCCCGACCGTGGCCACCTGTCGCCACCACCATGAGATCGTGTTCGCTGCCGTACCGGGCGAGTGCGTCGTGCGCGTCCGGTACAGCCACCACGACTCCGCCGCGTTCGCGGTAATCCGCCAGCAGCCGCGGCAGGTAGAGCCGGAAATCGACGTAGCTCGCGGGGACGGTCAGATCGCCGCGGAAGGTGATCGGCGGATCGTCGGCGACCCGCACATGGGCGCAGCGCATACCGAAATCCGGGAAATTCCAGTGATCGACACCGAGCTCTTGTTCCCGGCGTAACGTCCGGCCGAACCGGCACACATTGTTCGGCAGCCGGGCATCGCGCAGCTGGGCTGGTGTCCTGTCGGCATACAGGGTGGTCCCCACACCGTGTTCGCGCAGCAGCAGCGCGAGATGCAAGGCCGATATTCCGGTGCCGACTATACCGACGGTATACGTGGCCCCTCCTTTGTCCGGTGGGCGAATACGAGATCGGCGTAGGCCGCCGCGAGTGTCTCGGTGACCGGCCGCTCCCGGGGATACTCGATATCCGAGAACTGTCCGACCGGGGCGATACCGCTCGCCGTCCCGGTGAGGAACACCTCGTCCGCGGCGCTGATGTCCTCGAGGCTCACCCGGACGATGTGGGTGCGGATACCTGCGTCGGCGGCAAGTCGCAGCACGGTCTGCCGGGTGATTCCGTCCAGGAAGCTATCGGCCACCGGGGTGATCAACTCACCGTCTCGTACCAGGAAGATATTCGCGCCGGTGGCTTCGGCGACCCGGCCGCGGTGGTCGAGCAATATCGCGTCGTCGTATCCGTCGCTGTGTGCCCGCGCCAGTGCCAATGATCCGACCAGATAGTTCGCCGATGTCTTGGCCTGGACCGGACCCATCGTAGGAGCGGGCCGGCGCCACTCGGACAAGGTCAGCCTGAGCGGGGGTCGTTCGACAGCCTGCGGTTCCGGCCAGCGGATCACCGCTATGGCGAGATGGACGGTGGTGCCGGCGGTATTGATCCCCACGGCTTCGGCCCCTCGCCACGCGACCGGCCGCACGTAGGCCTCGCTGTATCCCGACGCGGCCACCGTGGCCTCGACGGCCGCGGCGATCTGTGCGGCGGTCCAGGGCAACGTCATCCCCACGGCGGCAGCGGAGGAACACAGCCGGTCGACGTGTTCGGTGACGGCGAACGCGTATGACTCGTGCACCCGGATACCGTCGAAAACACAGATGGCGTTGTGTAATCCGATGCTCAGCACGGGCAGTTTCGCGTTTTCGGCCGCGACCAGTTCACCGTCGAACCACACCGGGCCCACCGCTGCGGCAGTCGCGATTGCACTCATCCGGGGCTCCTGGGTGTTGTGACGACACCGCCGAGGCCACGCCGGGCCACCACAGTGTTCAAGGTATGTACCGACCGTGTCGTGGCGGTGCGCGCGGCCGCGGCCAGCCGGTCGACGACCGGGTCCGGCGTGGTGGCCCCGGATGCGGGCACGAGGTAGTTTGCGACCACGTGGAATCGATTGGCGCCCAGATCGAGTTTGACCCGCTCGGCGCCGCGGCCCAGGTTGAACCGGCCGATACCGTGCGCCTGACCCCACCGGTAGATGCGGTACATCGTGGCCGCGTACAGGTTCTGTGACGACGGCACAGCCGCATGATCGATACCGTGCACCAGAATCTCCAAGGTGGCGGACTCCGGATAGTGCACAGCCAGCGCCGCCTGAACCGGGATACCCGTGCGCGTCCGGTGCCCGAATACGCATAGTCGTTCCCGTAGCCCGGACGCGGCCAGACCACGCAGAATCGGGAGGGCGAAATGGTTGTGCCGGTGCCCGTACTTCGCCAGGTTCAGCTGGTGCAGGCGGTCGAACTCGACCAGGGTGCCGTCGTCGATCTGTTCTCCGCGGGTCACCTCCCAGACGAAGTGTTCGTCCGATCGGCGGACCAGTCGCCGCAGGTCCCGGAACCGGGTGCCACCGAGTACCGTGCGGAGGTCGCGATCGATATCCCCGGTGGGGACGAACTCGGCTTCGACGAACCAGGGCAACCCTGGGTGACCGGACGCGCCGAGCGCTCCCGTGTCGCCGGTGCGGATCACCGGGTAGAGCAGCCATTCGGCTTCCGCCGCGGCCGCGGCGCGCCGATCGGCTTCCAGGTCCACCGCGTCGGGCGGCGGTGTGTGCGGCCGATAGAAGTATCCGCGGCTGACCAGAGCGGTGTCGTGGTCGAGTGACGTCACGACACCGAGACCGCCGGCCACAGAACGCCAATGCATGATCGTGCCCAGCGGTACCAGCGCGTTCGGGGTGTCATAGAGCCGGCACCATGCCTGCTGCCACGGATCGTCACTACCGGGCGGATCCGCTACCGGTGCCGCCGGGGGGTTCGAGAGATCGGGCAGCTGCGCGACTTTCCGCTCGATCATGTCTGCGCGGCAGGCGTTTCGTGGTGGAACACGGTCTGCCAGCCGGCCGGGCCGTGGCGCCATACGCTGCTGCAGAAGACCTCCGGCGGCAGCGGTTCACCGGCGAAACGACCCCATTGCCGGAGCCGGTAGGTCAGTGTTCTCACCTCGTTGCCGGTATCGACGACCTGGATATCCTCGACGCGGAACCGCGCCCCCGGGTCCAGCGCGTCGATACCGTCGATCAGCGTCCGCTGGCTCACCAGCCCCATGGTGGCGTCGAATCCGTACCCGTCCGGGTGCATCAATTCGGCCATGGTTTTCTTGTCCCGGTCGAAAATCGCTGTCATGATCCGTTGTTCGAGCTTCTCGAACGACGGATACTCAGCCGGCATGGTCGACGACAGCGACAGCACGCGCGCGCTCGGCGATACGGTCGGACAGCAGTTCCATCATCTGCCAGCCTTGCCGGAGCACCCCGCGAACTTCGTCCGGTGTCCAGTCCCGGCGTTCGGCTAGTTCGCGATAGCCCATTTCGAGATGTTCGGCGTCGGCGCCGTCGTGCAGGCGGAAATACTCGCTGGACGCGAAGGCGTCCACACCGGCGGCATGGAAGACCATGCCGCTGCCCTCGAGCACCAGATGTGCCAGTACGGTGCGTTCGACACTCGGCGCGGTCGTCATTCGATCCACGAACCAGGACGCCACCGCGGCGATCACGGGGTCCCATTGCGCTTCGCGGCCGTCTCGGATATCGGCGAGCAGCCGGTTGTGCCCGATCTCCTCGGCGAGATGCTCCGCGGCCAATTTCCTGGCCGGGCCGTCGGCTTCGCCGACGATCCGCGCCGTGATCACCCGCTGAAACGCGTCCGACCAGGTTTGCAGATGGTCGAGCAGGCGGTTGCGGACCTCGGGCGACTGCGTCTCGAGGTCTCGGATCATCCGGACGAGCGCATTGTTCTCGTACTCACGCATGAAGCGCTGATTATCGGAACGCACCAGCTCGACATCGAGGCGGTCGGCGTCGAATACGACGCGCGCATTGTCCGGATCCTCGTACAGCCCCGCGCCTTCGAACTGCACCGAGAGCGCCCAGAACCCGGTGGGCGCGGTGCCGACGAAACCGTGCAGCGATCCCGGTGGCACCACGACGATGTCACCGGCCCGGATATCGGTGGTGGCATCACCCATGGTCCGCCCGGTGCCCTCGGCGATGATGATCATGCTCTTGGTCGGATGCTGGTGGACCGACAGTTCTTCGCCGGGCAGCAATCGCACCCAGCTCATCGACAGCCGCGCCACCTCGGGAACGAACTGCTGGAGCACCGGGTTGCGGTGGAAGTCCTTGAGCAGACCTATGTTGTGCGGTGCCCCGTCGACGACTACCGAGGTGATCTCCGGTACATCGTCGCGTTCGATAACGTGCATATCCTTCAGTTCCTGCTACTGCCACCAGCGGTATTCCCGGGTAATCGGGCCGGACCGGCTTCTGGCTCCTATCGGACGACGGACGATGCTGTCGAGTGCTTACGACTCGGTTCGCGCATGTCCACGCGTCTGACACCACCGAAGTCGTTTGGCAAGCGAAACATCGTCACCGACCGTAACCCATGACAGTGCGCGACCACCCTTGCCAGCAGTGGCAATTATTCAGCTACCGGCCGATAGAGAAGTTCGACACGTGCCGGGCAACGGAATACTCGGCGGGGATCACGCCCGACGACGGGAATTGTGGACCGAATGGCGCGTCCCGGGCGGCGGGGCCAGTCGGCCCAACCGCCCGGGACGTCCGGTTCGCGTGCAATAACGTCGACCCGAGATCAGCGATCCGCGTCGGAGTATTTGATGATCCCGCGGATGTTCTTACCGTCCAGCATGTCCTTGTAGCCCTGGTTCACATCCTCCAGGGAGTAGCTGCGCGTGACCATATCGTCGAGGTTCAGCTGCCCGGCCTTGTAGAGCGACAGCAGACGCGGGATGTCCTGGCGGGCGTTGCCGCCACCGAAGATGCAGCCCTTGACCGTCTTCTGCAGCATGCACAGCAGGAAGTTGTTCATCTTCACGTCGAAGGCGTCCATCCGGCCCATCGAGGTGACGACCAGGGTGCCGGCCTTCGCGGTGAGGGTCAGCCCCTCTTCGATGTATTCGCCCTGCATCTCCCCCATGGTGAGGACGACCTTATCGGCCATCCGGCCCTCGGTGGCCTCCATCAGCGGCATGATCGCCTCGGCCATGCTCTTGTAGGTGTGGGTGGCACCGAACTTCTTGGCCTGCTCCAGTTTCCACGGGTTCGGGTCGATCGCGACGACCTTCTGCGCACCGGAGAGCACCGCACCCTGCAAAGCGCTCATCCCGACGCCGCCGATACCGACGATGGCCGCCGTATCCCCGGGCATCACGTTCGCCACATGGGTCGACGAGCCGAAACCGGTGGGCACACCGCAGCCGACCAGGCAGGCGACCTCGAACGGGATCTCGGGGTCGATCTTGACCACCGAGCTGTAGTGCACGGTCATATACGGCGAGAAGGTCCCGAGCAGGCACATCGGGATGACGTCCTTGCCGCGGGCCTGGATCCGGTAGCTGCCGTCACTGATCGACTGACCGGAGAGCAGCCCCATGCCGAGATCGCACAGGGCCATATTCCCGGACACACACGCCGGACAGCGGCCGCAGGCGGGGATGAACGACAGCACGACGTGATCGCCGACGGCGAGGTCGGGCGGGGTGCCGGGGCCGAGTTTGGTGATAACGCCCGCGCCTTCGTGGCCGCCCATGGCCGGGAAGGAGGGCATGGGGGTGGCGCCGGTGACCATGTGATGGTCGGAATGGCACATTCCGGCGGTTTCCAGCTGGATCTGCACCTCACCGGCGCGGGGGTCGCCGAGTTCGATTTCCTCGACGGACCACTCCTCGTCGATCCCCCACAGGATCGCGCCCTTCGTCTTCATTCGTGTCCGACCTCTCGCATGCGCGGGCTTTCATGTGACAGCGTCCACACTACGACACGAACTGGAACACGTTCTAGTGGGTTGGCGAAGAATTTCTCCGGACAACTGGTCGGGCGACCATATAGCCGTAGCCGCCCAGCCCGGATGCGCTGCGAGATTCACCCGAATCGTCCACTTCCACCACCGATACCTCCGACTCCCCGCACCCCGCACCGCCCGGGCCGAATCGATCCGGTTGCCCGCGCAGCACCGGCGGGGAGAACCGGATCGACCGAAAGAGTGAAACCTGTTCTCACTCGATGAGGCTGCGCGCCCGCGTGAACAACTCGAGGGTGTTGGCATGCAGGAAATCGCCGACCTTCTTGGGCGCCTTACCCGCGAAGGCACGGGCATAGGTGCCCTCCAGCACGATGCCGAGCTTGAAACAGGCCAGCACGGTGTACCAGGTGACCGCGCTCAGATCGCGGTCGGAGAATTTGCCGTAGTGCTCGATCATCTCCGCACTCGACGGCAGGCCGCCGGCCTCGCCGAGTTTGCCGATGAGCGCCGCACCGGAGGTGCCCGGTTCCGGCCGGGTGGCGATCTGCCAGCCGAGGTCCAGCAGCGGATCGCCGATGGTCGACATCTCCCAGTCCACCAGCGCCGCGACCTCCGGGCGCTCGTAGGAGAACATGATGTTGGCGAGATGGCAGTCGCCGTGCAGGATCCCGGGGGTCCAGGTGGCGGGGCGGTGCCGCTCCAGCCAGTCGGCAACCTCGGGCAGGCCCGGGATCTGCGGGCCGGGGTACCCCTCGTGAGACGAATACGAGTCGAGTTCGTGCATCCACCGCCCGACCTGCCGTTCCAGGAAACCTTCCGGTTTGCCGTAATCGGACAGGCCGAGGGCCTGGTAGTCGAGTGCGCCGAGCCGGGCGATGGCCTCGACCGCCGACAGCCCCATGGCGTGCCGGGCCGCGGGGTCGGCGGCGAATTCCGCCGGAAGTTCGGTCTGCGGGTTGTATCCCTCGACCGGTTCCATCAGGTAGAACACCGCACCCAGCACCGATTCGTCGGGCTCGGCCGCGATAACGCGGGGCGCCCGCACATCGGTGCCGGACAGCGCACCCAGCAACCGCGCCTCCCGCCGGATGACCTCGTTGCTCTTGGGACGCAGATGCGCGGGACCACGACGCAGCACATAGTCGCGGCCGCCGCGGGTGAACCGCAGCATGATGTTCTGCGTACCCCCGCCGAGGGCCTTCACCTCCCGAAACTCTCCACCGGGGAGCCCGCGCTCATCCATCCAGTTCCCGACCACGGTGAAGTCGACGTGTTCACGATCCACGCCCACCGGCTGCGCAACAGACATGCCTGACATTGTGCCCCAACTGCCACCCCGAACTGAAGGCAACCGACAACAGTTTGATACACGGGCCCGGCGTAGGGTTCGGACCACGATGTTCTCCTCCGTCACCGTCCAGCACCGGGTACTCGAACGTGCCGTCGACACCGAGGCGGCCTTCCTCCGGTTGTACAGCGCATCGGCCACCGCGTTCTGGCTGGACAGTGAACACGTGGAACCCGGCCTGGACCGTTTCTCGTTCCTCGGTGACGCCGCCGGACCGCTGGCCGAAGTGGTGCGATACCGGGTCGGCAGCGGGTTCGTCACGGTCACCGCCACCGGCGGTGAGTCCCGGAAGGAACCGGGCACGATTTTGGACTATCTGGCCGCGGAGCTGCGCGACCGATCCCTGCCGCTGCCCGATCGGCTGCCCTTCGACTTCGCCGGCGGCTACGTGGGCTATCTCGGTTACGAGGTCAAAGCCGATTGCGGTGGAGCGGCCGCGTACTCGGCACCGGCCCCCGACGCCCAGTGGATTTTCGCCGACCGGCTGGTGGTGGTCGATCATCTCGCCGGCCGGACACATCTACTGGCACTCACCGGTCCGGGGGATGCGGCCCGGCACGCGACCCGCACCTGGCTGGACACGACGGCCGCAGCACTCGAAAGGCTCCCGGCCTGGTCGAACCCCGACCCGATCGACGGCGGGTACGACCACACCGCGGTCTCGGCGGTCGAGGAACATCTCGTCCGCGGGCGCGCGCAGTACCTGGTCGATATCGCGACCTGCCAGGCCGCGCTGCGGGCGGGCGAATCGTACGAGATCACGCTGACCGATCAACTGACCCTGCCGGCCCGATCCGGCGGACTGGACACCTACCGCATCCTGCGCCGCGCAAATCCCGCCCCCTACTCGGCCTATCTGCGGTTCGACGACCTGGATATCGCCTGTTCCTCTCCCGAACGGTTCCTGAAGATCGATCGCACTCGCACGGTCGAGACGAAACCCATCAAGGGCACCGCGCGCCGCGACCCGGACCCGGATATCGACGAACAGCTCCGCCGCGCACTGACCGAGGACCCGAAAACCCGCGCGGAGAACGTGATGATCGTCGACCTGCTGCGCAACGATCTGGGCCGGGTCTGCGAAACCGGCAGCGTCCGGGTGCACGAACTCCTGGCCACCGAAACGTATTCGACCCTGCACCAACTGGTTTCGACCGTCCGCGGGACGCTGCGCGCGGATACCGATGTGATCGGCTGTCTGCGGGCGTGTTTCCCGGGCGGTTCCATGACCGGCGCGCCCAAGATCCGCACCATGGAGATCATCGACGCCCTGGAAACCCGTGCGCGCGGTATCTACTCGGGCACGATCGGATTCCTCGGCCTGGGCGGTACCGCCGATCTCAATATCGTGATCCGCACGGCCGTACGGCACGGTGGCCGGTGGCAGATCGGTGCCGGCGGCGCCATTGTGCTGGATTCGGTGGCCGATGCCGAATACGACGAAATGCTGCTGAAGGCCAGGGCGGTGTGGCGGGCGCTCGCCGCGGATCCGGCCGGCGAGGCCAGCCCGCACGGCAGTATCCCGGCCGGTCGCTGAATCGCGCGGCGAACGAACCCCGGAGGAAACACCCGGCCCGATACCGCGAACAGCGCCACAATGGAGCGATGGCACAGCTCTGGGTGAAAACACATGGTGGGGACTGGCTTCGGGCCGATCAGATCATCGAGATCGGCATCGAAACCGTGCGCGGACCGCAGGACGGGCCGGGCGCGGCCGAGGTCGTCGCGCGACTGGCGGTGGCGACCGGCGGCGGGAACCGGGATTACGACCGGGACACCGGCACGGTCGGGCCGAGCGCCCGCGTGCTCGGCCGCTATCCCGACGGCGAAACCGCCGAGCGGGTCGCGGATCAACTGATCCTGGTCCTGCTCAGCGCCGGTAAGAACGCACAGATCACCTTCGAGGACGAAGAAGTACTGGTCCGGCCGGTGAACGACCGCACCGCCCACGACACCCCCTACAACGGCAGAGCCCTCGACGTCTGCTGACCGGCAGCGCGCACCGATCAGGACTTGCGCCGAGACCGTTTCCGTGGCGGTTCGGGTTCGGACTCCGGCAGATCCGGCGCGACGATACCGGTGATCCGGCCGAGCCGGGAGACCCCTGGCAACCGCGACAGCGCGCCGAAGAGGTCCTCACCCATCGTGATCAACGCCTCCAGCCGGACCAGTAACCGGTCATAGGCGACAAAAGCGGGGTCGGCGAGGGCCAGGGTGCGGTCGAGCCGGTCGACCGTGGCGTTGAGTCTGTCTATGGCGGTCGACAGGTTGTCCAGCAGGTCGGGTAATTGCGCAGCCAGTTGCGCCGAGGCGGGCGGTAACCGCACCGCGGTATCGAATGCCTGGCCGGCGGTCAGCTGCGCGGCCTCCAGAGCCTGCCCCGCGGCGGATTGCGCCGCGTCCACCGCGGACTGCGCGGCGGCCAGGACATCGGCGGGTGTGGGCACCCTGCGCGCCCCCGGCCGGTTCGCTGACCTCTTGTCCCCCGGCGGCACCGGATCGGTCATGGGACAACTCTGCCCCACCGACCCGGAACAACGCTATGACCTGCGCACCTGCGGGCGTGTCGGCATTGCATGGCATAGTGCGACGACGATGGAACTGAGCAAGGGCGCCAATACGCCGATACCGACATCTCTTCTGGCCGTGGTGATTTCCTGGCGGTCGGAACATGTGGTGGACGCGCATGCCCTGCTGCTCGGCGGCGACGGCGCGGTCCGCGACGATAAGGATCTGGTCTTCTACAACGCGCCCCGGCATATCTCGCAGGCGGTCACCCTCGATCAGGATCCCGCGCCCGGAACGGCTCGGTTGAGCGTTTCGCTCCCGCGTACCGAGGCCGAAGTGGACCGCATCGTGGTGTCGGGGTCGGTGGAGGGTTGCGAGTTCACCGAGGTCGGCGAGCTGCGTCTCACGGTGTACGCGGTCGACGGGCCGGTCGCCGAGTTCGCCGTCACCGATTCGGAATCGGTGACGGCGATGATGTTCGGCGAGTTCTACCGCCGGGACGGCGGCTGGCGGTTCCGTGCTGTCGGCCAGGGCTGGGCCACCGGAATGGCGGGCCTGGTGACCGAATTCGGTATCGAGGTCGACGAACCCCCGGCCGCGCGCCAGGTGGAGCCGGCGGCCGTGGCCACCGGCGGCCCCGATCAGTCGAACGATCCCGCGGCGGATCTGCGTACCGCTGTTCTCACCAGGCCGCATCCTCCCCGCGAGGACACACCACCGCTGAGCAGTGGCCCCGATCGGGAAAACGCACACCGCGCCGCGGATCTACATCCCGGCAATGCCCATTACCGGCTCGATGAACGAACCGGCCCGGGCAATGCACCGACCGCGCCCTGGGACCGTTTCGGCGCGACGCAATCCACCCGAACGCCCGGTACCGTGACTTTGCGCCGGCTGACCGTGCCCGAATCCGTGCCCGTCGAGCCGCCGCCGGGATCGGGACGCGCCGACTGGTATCGCGATCCCACGGACCCGACCCTGTTGCGCTGGTGGGACGGCGAGGCCTGGACCTCCGATACCCGCCCCACGGCCCGGGCACATCCGCACGACTGTGACCGGTGCGGCGCCCGCCGCCGCCGCCGGGTATTCGGCGGGCACCATCCCTGCGCGGCCTGCGCGACGCGGACCGAGGAATTCCTGATCCACTGGCATACCCGCGCCCAGCGGATACTCGCCGCCTCGGGGCCGCGCGGCGCCGACTGGGACGCGTTGTGGGCCTCGCTGCGCTATCAGCGGATCGACGATTCCGCCGCCCGTGCCGCGCTGGAACCGGCCGCACTGCAGTATGTGGAGCGCCGGGTGGCCTTCGCCTTCGCCGACGGCCAGATCTCCGCCGACGAATACGACGATTTCGATCACGCGGTCGGCGAACTGAACCTGTCCGGCCGGCTGATCGACGATCTGCGCGCCCGGATGGTGCGCGGACGCACCCTGTCCCGGCTCCGGGAGGGCGATCTGCCCACCGCGCGGACCCCGGACCTGCACCTGGACGCGGAGGAGCTGGTCTACCTCGATATCGGCGCCACCCATATCCGGGAACTGGCCCGCGGTCCCAAACACACCGACGGCCGGTTGATCGTGAGTACCAAGAAATTACGTTTCGTCGGTCCCGGCGCCGGGGTGGAGATCCCGTGGTCGCGAATCGTCTCGGTGGCCGCCGAACACGATACGGTCGTCGTCGCGGCCACCTCGGCGCGAGGCGGCGCGCTGTTCGCCGCCGCCGATCCCGAGTATCTCGCCGCGGCACTCGAAGGTGCGCTGCGAATCGCCAAACGGCTCGTCCTGGCTCCGGGGCAGCGGGATTCGCGCAGTATCCCCCAGGAGGTCAAGGCCGAGGTCTGGCAGCGCGACGGTGGCCGGTGCGTGGAATGCGGCGAGAGCCACTACCTCGAATTCGACCACATCATCCCGCTCAGTCGCGGCGGCGCCACCAGTGCCACCAACCTCCAGATCCTGTGCCGGGGCTGTAACCGCGAGAAGGGGGCCAATATCTGAGGGCTCCGGCCGCCACGGCGGTGGCACGGGGTCCGCGATAGGGTCGGGCAATGCTGCAACCCGGGGCGAGATTCGCCGGCTACCGGATCGTGCGCCGGATCGGCGCCGGTGGAATGGGCGTCGTCTATCTCGCCGACCACCCGCGGCTGCCGCGGCAGGATGTGCTGAAACTGCTTCCGGCCGACCATCTGGCCGACCCCCGGTTCCGCGGCCGATTCGACCGGGAGGCGGATCTCGCGGCGCGGCTGCGGCATCCGAATATCGTCACCGTCCACGATCGCGGTGTCACCGGTGGTCAACCATGGATCGCCATGGAATATGTGCCGGGCACCGATGCCGCCGCGCTGGTCGCGTCGGCGGATCTCGATCCGCGACGCGCGGCGCACATCATCGACGACGTGGCCCGCGGTTTGGACCACGCCCACCGCAACAGGATGCTGCACCGGGATGTGAAACCGGCGAATATCCTGGTCACCGCGGATCCGGACCGCGAATTCGGCGAACGCGCCCTGCTGGCCGATTTCGGGATCGCCCGCCTCTCGCGGGACAATATCGATTTCACCCGCACCGGCGATGTGATCGCGACGGTCTCCTATGCCGCGCCCGAGCAGTTCACCGGCGGCCCCATCGATCACCGCGCGGATGTCTACGCCCTCGGCTGCACGCTGTTCGTCATGCTCACCGGCGGGAAATTGTTCGCCATGGACAGCACCGCGGCAGTGATCAACGCGCACCTGCACACGCCACCACCCCCGGCCTCCGGACGAGTTCCGGGGCTGCCCCCGGCGATCGACGCGGTCCTGGCACGGGCACTCGCCAAGAACCCCGCGGACCGCTACGACTCGTGCCGCGCCTTCAGCGCCGATGCGATCAGCGCACTCGAATCATCACCCGCATCCGGTGCGCCCGGCCGGGGTTCAGCGAGCACGACTCCCCTGCCCGCGATCACCGCGACCGCGACACCCACACCCACACCCACACCCACACCGGGGCATACCCCTGCCGTCCCTGCGGACTCGATCTCACCGGCCGGCTCCACTGCGTTCACCCGGCCGACCGCACCTTCGGGCGCGACCTCGCCGGCCGGACCGCGGCGTACGCGTACGCGCATCGTCGCCGTGAGCGCAGCTGTGCTGCTGGCCGCCGGCCTCACCACCGCCGTCGTATTCGCGACCGACGGCACCGAATCCGATACCGCGGCTCCCTCGGCGACCGGCGGCACCGCCGCGCCGGGCCCGGTGGATACGAGCGCAAACGCACCGTCCGCGCCCCCGGGCCCCACCTATACCGAGGCATGGCCCGAGGCGAAGGGCACCCGCGGCAAGGTCAGCTGGGACCTACCGATACCGCAGGTGAACGGTGGCGCGGCCGCCGTGGCCGATAAGTTCAACAGCTCGGTACGCGCCGCGCTGCAGGACAAGGTCGATTCCGCGCCCGAATCGGCCACACTCACCGCGGGGCCGCCCGGTGAACTGCATATCGGCCAACGGGTGCTCAGCGCCCTCCTGGTAACGACACGCAAGACCGATCCGCCGGACGGAAAACCCGAGACACTGCTCGCCACGATCACGATCAATGCCGACAACGCCGAACCGATAACCCTGCGCAACCTCTTCCCCGACCTGAACGCCGGTCTGCGCCGGCTGTCCGAGGAGGCGGCTCGCCTGCTACCCGCGACGGCCGCGGGACCGGACTACAACCGCGAGGGGACCGCGCCGCGGCCGAAGAACTTCCACCACTGGGTGGCCACACCCGAGGGTATGGCCGTTCATTTCGAGAAGAACAGCGTCGCGCCACCGGACAAAGGACTGATCAGTATCACCGTCCCGTGGACTTCGCTCGCCGGGGTTCTGGACCCGGCGCTCGCCGAGGTGCTGCGCAGCTGAGCGCGGCGACCGGATCCACCGTGTGTCACGGCACCAACGGTGGCGGGTACCACTGACCGTCCAGCACCCGCTGCTCCGGCGCGTACATACGCATGGTCAGCGAGAACTGGCCACGTTCCGGGATCGGCAGCCAGTTGGACCGCGGGACGTCCGGTCCCGGATCGGCAGCCTGGACGGCGATCTCGAGAGCTCCGTCGGGCGCGAACACCGGCGGCACCGGATGGCCCACCGTGTGCAGGTCAGCCTCGTTCTGGACGAGGAATCCGGCGGAGTCGTAAGCGGTGAGCGACCAGAACGCGGCCACCGGCGGCGCCTCACCGGGTTCGAACCGCAGTGTGAACGCCAACGGTGCCCCGTTGTCGTCGGCCTTCCCGAACAGGGCGGGGTACACCACCACCGCCGCTACGTTCGCACCGACCCCTCTGTGCGCGGTCGCCGCTCGCAACAGGTAGTTGGTGCCGTAGCGGCCGACGTTCAAATCCATCACCCACCCGTTGCGCAGCGTCGTGCCCGGATCCACATATGCGGACATTTTGCTTTGTGCCGCATCGGCACCCGCGTCGAGTTCGCCCGTGCTCACGCCCTCGGGTGAACCACCGGGCCGGATGCCGATGGTGGCGAAGCGCCGCATCGCGGGTTCGTCGGCCGGGGCGGGCGGATTGTCCTCCATCAACTCACACATGCGCTCGAAGAAATCGCGCGCGGGCATCTCCTCGACGGTTTCCAGGCCCGCTGATTCCGACCAATCCTGGTTCTCCGGAATCGAATCGGATTCCGCGGCCGCGGGCGTGGTCCACGCGCTGAGCGGTGCGAGCCGCAGCCGTGACTGGACTTCGCGCACCGCCGGAACGTCCGCCGGACCGCGCACTTCGACCCGCCCGTACAGCCAGGCGTCCATGGTGGGCACCGGCAGTTGCACCGCGCCCGGGGGCAGCGTTCCTTTCCAGCCCGGCCCGGTAACGGCATAGGTGTACGGCGCGGTGGCGCCCGGTTCCGCCTGGGGTTGCAGACTGGTCGGCGAATACGCGGTATTGGACCAGGCATCGAGGATCTGCATCGCCCAGCGCCGGCCCTCGATCTGTGGCACCTCGAACAGCACGGGTTCGTCCCGCAGATCCAGCCACGCTACCGAGTAGAGGTTGTCCAGATCGATCTGCACCACGGTGCGCTGACTCGCCGCGGGCAGGCTGGAGGTGTGCTGGAACCGGTTCGTCGACGAGAACTTCAGCGCCTGGCGGCGAATCGTATCGATCAGCACGAGGGGGTATCCGAAAATATAGGCATCGGTCGCGACCTCGCGCCTATCCGCCGGTGTGCCCGACGGCGGGACCTCGCTTTCCTCTCCCCCGCCGCAGGCCGCCAGGCCGGTAACCGCGACCAGACCCAGCAATGACCGCCGGGACAACCGGAACCGGTCGGGTGCCGGCTGCCGCCGCGGATTGCCGGATCCCGCTGCCGGGGCGTGGCCCATTGGCATTCTCCCTGCTCATCGCTGTCGGATTGACTGCTTCGCAGGATACGCCCAGGAGTAGCCGAACGGTTGCCGCCACGGTCGGCACGGCTGTTCTCAGATAGTGAGCACGGTATTCATGATGGTGCCGGCACTGGTGGCGACCACCCCGCCGATCATGGCTCCGGCCACCATCTTCGGTGATTCCATGGAACCGCCGGACCATTTCTCCCAGGCGAACTTACCGCCCGCGAAAACGATGCTCACCGTTCCGGACAGGATGGCCAGCCAGGTCGCGTACCGAACGAACTCCATGATCTTGTCCGCCAACGGCGGCGCTTCCGGGGTGGGGTCGCTGACCTGTGCGTATACCGATACCGCGTCGATAACCGACGCCGCGATGATGCTCACCGTCTGCTCCCTCGCCGAGACCTTCCGGGGCGCTGCGGCCCTCGCCTCCATCATCCAGATGGAACCGGCCCCGGCGCAAGTTCTTGCTGCGCACCGTCTTTCACGCTATAACCGCTGGTGACCCGAATCCCCTATCCGGAACTGCGATTACTGCAACCATCCCGGCGAGCGGTTACGATGCGTTAGCGTTCCCGCCCACCCCGAACACAGAGTGAGCTGCGAGATGATACTGGCCGCCGTCACCGATACGCTCTTGGCGCAAATCGGCAATCCCACCCCCCAAGCGCCACCCCTCGCCGACAAGATCACGCAGATGGTCCAGTACCTGACCTGGTTCGTGCTGCTCGCCGGTATCTGCGCGATCATCTTCGCCGGCGGCAAGTTCGCCTGGGAGAAATGGTCCGGCGGCGGGCTCGAATCACCGAAGATGGTGGCCGGAGCCATGATCGGCGGGGTGGTCGCCACCAGCGCGGGGACCATCATGAACGCGGTCATCGGCTGAGGCCCGCGCCACCCCTCGATCCGGTCGGACCCTGCGCCATATGAGGGTCGGTTCCGAACCCGCGGCACCTATCGAAAATATGTTCGATTTCGGGTACCGTGACCCGCATGCCCGAACTCGCCCCCATCCCGTTCGCCCGGCTCAACCTCGAACAGGTACGGGAACGACTTCTCGCCGCGGCGGCCTTCGGTGAGTCCCTTTCGCCCGACCAGCTCGAGGCACTCGCCGGCAAGCTCAGCGCCGGTCTCAGCATCTATATCGAAGCGACCCAGAACACTGCACCGCGCAGCCACCGCCCGGCGCCGGTCGGCCGGGCCTGCCTGGATTTCCGGGGCCACCGACGGTGAACCCCGGCCCGCGGCGAGCGCGGACCGGGGTTACGTGGACTATCGCGTGGTCGTCAGTCCCGGGTGACCGGTTCGGCCGATACTTCCTCGACCGATTCGATCGGTGTGGTGACGAGCTGGAACTCGCCCTCGTGCTGCTCCACACCCTGTACGACCGCGCCCTCCACGAGTTCGACACCGAGATTCGCCCGCACGATGAGCGGGTCGGTGCGTACATCGCGGTACAGCGAAACGCACATCATCACCATGACGAGCATGAACGGCAGGGACACGACCGTGGTTATGGCTTGTAGCCCGGTCAACGCCCCGCCTAGATCATCCGAATCGGCGATCACCAGCATGATCGCGGCGACCGCGCCGGTGGCCGTACCCCAGAAGATCACCGTCAGCCGGGACGGTTCGATACTTCCGCGTTCCGAGAGCGTGCCCATGACGATCGACGCCGCGTCCGCGCCGGAGACGAAGAAGATCCCCACCAGGATCATCACGATCACGGTCGTGATCGACGTGATCGGGTAGTCGTCGAGGAGATGGAACAGCGCGAAATCAGGGTTCACGCTGCCGTCCGCCTCGGTCAGGTTGCCGGTATCGGTCTGCTGCCGGATCGCGGCGCCACCGAAGATCACGAACCACACCAGGCTCACCAGGCTGGGCACCAGCAGCACCCCGGCCACGAACTGCCGGATCGTACGACCCCGGCTGATCCGGGCGATGAACATCCCGACGAAGGGGGTCCAGGAGACCCACCATGCCCAGTAGAAGATGGTCCAGGCCGACAGCCACTCCTTCATCTCCTCGCCGCCCTCGATCCCGGTCCGCGAGGCCATGGTCGGCAGGTCGGCGATGTAGTCACCGACCGCGGTGGGGATGAAGTTCAGCATGAACAGGGTGGGTCCGGCGATGAAGACGAAAAGCGCCAGCGCCACCGCCAGGACCATATTGATATTCGACAACCACTGGATTCCGCGCGCGATACCGGAGACCGCGGACAGGATGAACGCGACCGTGAGTACGGCGATAACCACTACCAGGCCGACTTTTCCGACCGCGTCGATCCAGCCGTTGAACTGGAGACCGGCGCCGATCTGCAGGGCACCGAGGCCCAGCGAGGCCGCCGAGCCGAACAGCGTCGCGAAGATCGCCATCATATCGATGGCTTTACCGCCGATTCCCTCGGAGTGCCTACCCAGCAGCGGACGGAAGACCGCCGAGATCAGCTGCGAACGCCCCCGCCGGAACGTCGCGTAGGCGATGGCGAGCCCGGCGACCGCGTAGATCGCCCACGGATGCAGGGTCCAGTGGAACAGCGTGGTCGCCATCGCGACCTCGGCCGCCTCGGAACTGCCCGCTTCGGCGGTACCCGGCGGCGGGGAGGTGAAATGCGTCAGCGGTTCGGCGACACCCCAGAACATCAAACCGATGCCCATACCGGCGCTGAACATCATCGCGATCCAGGAGACCGTCCGGAACTCCGGCGTTTCGTCGTCGGCGCCCAGCGGGATCTTGCCGTAGCGACTGAGAGCCAGCCAGATCACGAAGACGACGAACGAGGTGGCCACGAGAACGAAGAGCCACCCGGTATTCGTGATAACCCAGGATTGGGCATTCGCGGCCACTGTCGCCAGGCCGTCCTGGTCGAGGGCTCCCCATACGACGAAGGCCAGCGCCCCGATCGATGTTATCCCGAAGATCAGCCAGTCGATCCCGCGCTTGCGGGCCGGTCTGCCGCCTCCGGGTGAGCCCGGCGAGCCACTTCTGGGCATCCCGAGGTCTCCGCCGGTGTCGATCACCATGGACGAGTCCTTTCAGATCGCACTGTGCGTTAGGCGCCGCGACCGCACGCACCACGAGGACCAGGTGATATCCGGTCCTCGGTGCGCCTACGATCGTGCCGCCGAACGGATGTACCGGGAAAAACCGTACCGCCCCGGTCCGCGCACGGCGCATCGAACACGTCGTTACGCGCGTGCGCGCCGTCTGTCGGGCAACACCCGGAGCAACCGCGAGGAGCAGGCCAACGCCCTACCGGACACTGGTAGGAAATAGTTTCCGGTCATTTGTTCAGTTCCATATACGACAGACCCGCCGGGCCGGGGGCCGCGAGGGCCGGGTGAGTGGCGCGCCGGATGAACGGGGGTCCGTGCGGGCCGCATCATATTTGCACAATACAAAGAATGTGTATGATGCAACACACTCCCGGCGACGTGATATAACCACAACGGGACCCGCCGAGCCGACGCGGCATGAAAACACGAGCAGGACACCCGCCATGGACAAGCCGACCCATCTGATCGAATTCGAGACCATGCTGCTCGGGCGGCACAGTCTCAATGCGCATCTACGCCGCCCCGACCATCTGGAGCGCAGTGCGTATCTGATGCTCAGCAGATTGTGGATCGAGGGTCCGATGTCCATCGGCGAACTGAGCGAGGCATTCGGCCTGGACACCTCGACGGTGCATCGTCAGACGGCGGCCATGATGAAATCCGACGTGGTCGAGCGGATCCCCGACCCGGCGGGCGGCGTGGCCCGCAAGTTCCGAATCACCGAGGAGGGGCAACGCCGGCTCCGGATCGATCGTGAGTACAACGTCAAAGGACTCGACCGAGTGCTGCGCAACTGGAGCGCGGAGGACGTGCGGACCTTCGCCGCCTACCTCGAACGGTTCAACACCGATCTCGAAGCGCTGGACGCACGGCCCTGGCCGCGACCCTCACGCGCCGAACGTCGCGGGTAGTACCGCTCAGAACCGGGACATATCGACCTGTCGCCGCACATTGGACACCGCGGTCACCACCGCGGTCCCCAGCGGGCCGCTGCGGTCGTAGAGGGAGACGGTACCGATCGATATTCCGCCGGCCGCGACCTGATCCTGGGCCAGCACCCCGACCCCCGGGCCGATCGGCAGACGAGCCAGCGTCACGGTGACATCGGAATTGATGTAGCCGATTCCCGCGCTACCCCAATGGCTCATGAAGCTCGCCGCGTCGCCGGCCATCCCCGCCCGCTGGAACGGTGTGACCGGTTCACCGGCGACCACCGGCAGCATGTTCTGCCAGATCGCCTTGCGCTCGGCGTTCTGGCTCGAGCCGAAATCGCGCGTCCAGTCCCCGTCACCGCTCTTGAACAGCGGATGCGCGCCGATTTCGGAGATATCCGCCGTATCGGGGACCGGCAGCTCGCGGCCGGGCTGCCACAGTTCACCCGCGGGTACGTCGCCGGTGCGCAGGAACACCACGGTCGCGCGGGACCGCACGGCATCGCGCTGCAAGAGCTCGGCGTCGGCCACACAGATGCGTTTACCCTCCCGGACCACCGTGCCGCGCACCGTGGCGGGTTCGTCGGTGACCGGACTGAAGAGATCGACGGTGAGCCTGGCCGGTACGAATTCCTCGCCCGGTGAATACGTCTCCAGTTCACGGGCCAGTAGTCCGCAGATGGCCGGTCCCGAGACCTGGCTGGGGCTCCAGCTGGATATGGCTACCCGGGTGGGCAGGAACTGCTCACCTTCTCTGGTGAAGAACGCCAACACGGTATCGACTCCTCTCGCGGGAATGCCGCAGGAGAATTACAACACGTTCTAGTTTTCGGGCGCAGGGAGGTACCCTGCTGCCGGCGTCAGTCGCCGATCCCGGCCATGAGCACGTCGGCCGCTTTCTCGACCGCGGTCAGTTCGCCCGGTATGCCGAGGACCCGGAGTACGGCTTCCGTGATGGCTCGCCGCGCCCCGGCCGGCACCGCGCCGCCGTCGGAGCGGATATTGATAACGGTCTCCACCAGACGGAACGGAATCGCCGCCGCGTCCGCGACCCCGGCCGCACCGATATCGGCGACAGCGTCCGCGGCCAGGGTCTCGTAGCTTTCGCGCAGCCGGTCGCGGCGGGCGCGGAACTGTGCGAACCGCTCGCCACGCAACTCCGGCAGGAAGTACAGCGCCCCGATATTCCATCGCGCGGCACACAACTGCTCGATATCGAACCGGGCCAGCGCGTACAACCGGACAGCGGCGGGCTCCGGGCTTCCGGACAGCCGACCGGCGAGTTCCCCCGCTGCCGCGATGGTCTCGCCGAGCAGGGCGTCGAGAATATCGTCCTTCGCCCCGAAATGGTGGTAGAGCGAGGCCTGCCGGATCCCCACCGCTTCGGCGATCGCGCGGGTGGAGGTATTGCCGTAACCGTTGGTGGTGAACAGTTCGGCAGCGGCGTCGAGGATTTCGGCACGCGGTGTGTGCCCCTGACGGCGCCGCGGTTCGAGACGCGGCCGGCCCGGACCGAGTTGGGTCATGGGTCCCATTGTTGCTCACCGGCCGGAAGCCACGGCTGATCAATTTCTGTCACTCGACAGAAATACCCGCAACGCAGACGTTACGCGCGAGACCGATACGGATACATCGCCGTCACCACCACGTCTCGGCGGGCCGGAAAACTTTCGAGCGATAGATATTCGTGTCGGATGAAGGGCCCCGGCCATGATCATTCTCGGAATCGCGGTCAGCGTGCTCGCGGTAATCGGCATCGGCCTGCTGGTTTCCCGCAAGGTGGACGGCGACAGCGTCAACTTCCTCGTGGCCGGACGATCTCTGGGCCTACCGCTGGTCGCGGCGGGTCTGATGGGCCAGGCCGTCGATTCCAATGCCACGCTGGGCAATACCGATCTGGCCGGTTCGGTGGGTTTCTGGGCGGGCGCCGCATTACCGCTCGGCCTCGGCCTGTGCCTGCTGCTCACCGGGATCTTCTTCGCGAAGCCGATGAACCGGATGGGCCTGCTGACCCTGCCGGATTTCTACAAGATCAAGTACGGCCGCGGTGTCGAACTGTCCGCCTCGATTCTGATGATCTTCAGCTTCTGCATCCTGCTGGCCGGCAACCTGGTCGCGGGCGGCTACCTGTTCGAACGCTTCCTCGGCATCCCGTACACCGCCGGAGTCCTGCTCATCGTCGCGATCGTGCTGACCTACACCGTCACCGGCGGAATGTTCAGTGACGCCTATACGGCCCTGGCCCAGATGGTGATCACCGTGATCGGCTCGCTATCCCTGCTGATCTGGGTGGGTTCGACCTACGGGATCAATATCCCCGACGGTATGGGACCGTTCGATCTCGGCCAGCTGACCGACACTTCCCAAGGCGCGACGGTCAACTGGGCCACTCTCATCGCACTCGGAATCGGCGATATCGTCGCGATCGATTTCATGCAGCGCATCTTCTCGGCGCGCTCACCGGAAATCGCCCGGCGTGCCTGCTTCGCAGGTGCCGCCGGTACCGCCGTGGTGGGTATTCCCTACGCGCTGGTCGCGCTGGCCACCACCGATCTCGTCGACGCGGAAGGCGGCCCGCGGCTGCTGGCACTGCTCGACGAACACGCTCCCGCCGGCCTGGCGATCCTGGTGCTCTCCGCCATCGTCGCCGCCTCGTGTTCCACCGCCAACGGCGCCATCCTCGGCACAGCGGCCGTGGCGACCCGCAATATCGCCGGCCGGACCGACCGCACCGATGCCGCCGGCCGCGACACCCTGCTGCGCGATGTGCGGATCACCATGCTCCCGGTGGCGGCGGTCGCGATCTTCTTCGCGGTGCAGGTACCGCAAACCGGAATTCTGCTCACCCTCGCCTTCGACCTGATGCTGGCCGGGCTGATCGTCCCGTTCGTGGCCGCCCACATCACCCCGCGGATCACCACCGCCGCCGCGGTGGCCGCGATGGTCGCCGGACTCGGTGTGCGCCTGGTGCTCTTCGTCCTCACGCCCACCATGTACGGGGTGCCGAACACCGTTCTGTATCTCGACAATTCGCTGATCGGTCCCGGATTCGACGGCTGGCCGACCTTCCTCGGATTCCTGGCGTCGCTGATCGCGTTCCTCGGCACCCTCACCGTCCAGCGGCTGCGTTCCGCGGGACGCAAATCCACGGTCGGCGAAACTCCCGCCCCGGTACCGCTGCCGGCCGCGTTGCCCACCCCGGAGCCCGCCAACCAGCCCGGGTGACCCCGCACCGTTCCGCACCGACGAGCAAGGAAAGACGATGACACCCACCACCGCCTCGACCACCGGCGCCCGCGCGCATGCCCGCGCCCAGTCCGCGGCGACCGCGGCCACCCCGGCACTACCGGACGGTATCCGTGCCGCGGATACCACCTGGGCCGTCCGCCTACCGCCCGGCGGCCACACCAGTACGGTCCTCGGGCGCGGCACCAGGTTACGAATCGCCGACCCGCACGGTTCGGCCTGCGCTCATCTGTTCCTGCTGCGCGCGGAAGCCCCCTGGGAACGCCTGAACGTCGCCGACACCGTCAAGGTGCCGTGGCAGGCATACCTCGGAACCGGCCACCCCCTGCTGTCCGATCAGGGCAGGGCGCTGGCCACCGTCCTCGCCGATACTTCCGGTCGCCACGACGCCCTCTGCGGCGCCACCCGGGACGGACGTCTCCTCCTGGAACGCGCGGGCACCAAACACGGACTCGAACCCCGCGATATCGGGCCGACGCTGTCGTTCTTCCGCGGTGTGCGGGTCAGCGGGGACGGCACCCTCACCGCGAACGGTTCGGCGGGTCCGGGCGCCCACGTCGAACTGCTGATCCAGCTGCCGGTGACGGTGCTGGTGATCAATACCGCCCACCCGCTCGACGATTCCCCGGTCACCGATCTCGACCTCGTGGCATGGCCGGGTGAGCCCATCGACCCGGCCACCGTGAACGGCGACCCGGAATACCGGCGGGCCGTGGAGAACACCGAACAGGCCTGGTCGGCCGCCCGGACCCGAAAGGAGTGGATATGAACAACGCCGCCCCCACCGCAACCGTCGTCCTCGACGAAACGGTGCCGGCCCGTGCACCGTGGTCGGCCATCGTGCGGGCGGGTGACCGCCTGGATATCGTTGATCTGCACGGAAATCAGGCCGTCGACTGCCTGCTGTATTCCGCGGCCGATCACACCGACCGCTACAGCGCCCAGGCCACGATCACCGCCCAGCGCAATATCTTCCTCACCACGGGCAGCGTGCTGCGGACCGACGCCGGCACGGCACTGATGACCGTGATCGCCGACGAGGTCGGCAATCACGACACCATCGCCGGAGCCTGCTCCCAGGAATCGAATACCCTGCGCTACGGGCACCACACCCGCCACCAGCACGCGTGCGTGGAGAACTTCCTGGCCGAGGCCGCGAAATGGGGTATGGGCAAACGGGATCTGGTGTCGAATATCAACTGGTTCATGAATGTTCCGGTGGAACCCGACGGCACCCTCGGCATCGTCGACGGATTGTCCGCCCCGGGGAAGACGGTATCGCTGCGCGCCGAGATCGACACGCTGGTGCTGGTGTCGAACTGTCCGCAGATCAACAACCCGTGCAACGGTTTCGATCCGACGCCGGTGCGCATGGTGGTGACGCGATGACCGCCCCCGTGGCGGCGCCCGAGCGGGCCGCCGGTCCGGTCGGCATACCGCATGCCGTGGTCGAGCGGCCGGGACTGCTGACCACCGTCCAGGACTGGCCCGGCCGGACCGGCTACTGGCATGTCGGGGTGCCGCCGTCGGGCCCGATGGACGATCTGTCGTTCCGCCTGGGCAACCGCGCCCTGGGCAATCCCGAGGGCGCGGCGGGACTGGAATGCACGATGGCGGGTCCGGCGCTGCGGTTCGCCGAACCGACCTGGGTATGCGTCACCGGGGCGCCCGTCGAGGTGACCGTGGCGGGGCACCGGATACCGCTGTGGCGACCGGTACTGGTGCCCGCGGGCGAGGTGCTCGATATCGGGACGGTACGCGGGCCGGGAATGCGCTGCTACGTCGTGGTTTCCGGCGGTCTGGCGCTACCGGAGTATCTCGGCAGCGCGGCCACGTTCACACTCGGCCGATTCGGTGGTGTGTCCGGCCGGGCGCTGACCACCGGTGATGTTCTGCCGCTCGGCCCGTCCCCGGAAGCGCCCGCGGGCGCGGTACCGGGCGGCGAACAGCCGGTGCTGACCCGTACGTGGGAGCTGGCCGTCACCGAGGGCCCGCACGGAGCACCGGAATTCTTCACCCGCTCCGATATCGACACCCTGTTGAGCACCGCCTACGAGGTGCATTTCAACTCCGATCGCACGGGCGTCCGGCTGATCGGCCCGAAACCCCGCTGGGCGCGGACCGACGGCGGGGAGGCCGGGCTGCATCCGTCCAATATCCACGACACCGCCTACAGCGTCGGCGCCCTGGATTTCACCGGCGACACCCCTATCCTGCTCGGCCCGGACGGCCCCAGCCTCGGTGGATTCGTCTGCCCGGTCACGGTGACCGCCGCCGACCTGTGGAAACTCGGGCAGTTGTGCCCGGGTGACACGGTCCGCTTCGTCCCCGTCCGGGCCGACCGGACCGCCTCACCGCACACCCTCGGCCCGGGCCGCCGGGCGGCCTGGCCGATCGTGCTGTCCACCGGTGGGGACGGCGACGACGGTGTCCTGCGCCGCGCGGAAACCGTGGACGGCACCCCCGTCACCTACCGCCGCGCCGGGGACGACGGAATTCTCGTCGAATACGGCACGATGACACTGGACCTCGAACTCCGGGCACTCGTGCACGCCCTGCACGAACGACTCCGGCTCGGTGCCGAACGGGGTATCACCGAACTGACGCCCGGCGTCCGGTCGCTGCAGATCCGCCTCGACCCCGCGATCCTGAATACCGCCGCGGCACTGGATATGCTGACCGAAATCGAGAGCGAACTACCCGCCGCCCACGATCTGGTGGTACCCAGTCGCACGGTCGAACTGCCGTTGTCCTGGGACGATCCGGCCAGCAGGGAAGCGATCACCCGCTATATGCACGGTGTGCGCGCCGACGCCCCGTGGTGCCCGTGGAATATCGAGTTCATCCGGCGGATGAACGGACTGGATACGGTGCGCGATGTTTTCGATACCGTTTTCGCGGCCGAATACCTCGTACTCGGTCTCGGCGACGTCTATCTCGGCGCCCCACTCGCCACCCCGACCGATCCGCGGCACCGCCTGATCACCACGAAATACAACCCGGCCCGCACCTGGACCCCGGAGAACGCGGTCGGGATCGGCGGCGCGTATCTGTGCATCTACGGTATGGAAGGGCCCGGCGGTTATCAGTTCGTCGGCCGGACCACACAAGTGTGGAGCCGCCGCGCCGACGTCGAAAACCCATGGCTGCTGCGGTTTTTCGACCGCATCCAGTGGTACCCGGTCGGCGCGGACGAATTACTCGACCTGCGCGCCGATTTCGCGGCGGGGCGCGGCGAACTCCGGGCCCGCGACGGACAGTTCCGCTTGGCCGATCACCGGAGTTTCCTGACCGAGAACACCGCATCCATCGAGGAGTTCCGGACGCGCCAGGCGGCGGCCTTCACGGCCGAACGAGAATCCTGGCGCAGGTCCGGTGAACTCACCGAATAACGCGTGGCCCGGCTCAGGCTCCCGCGTGTACCGGAGCCTCGAGCTGCGCCAGCATGCTCTCGGTGCTCAACACCATGCCGCACCGGCGCGCGGTGTATTTCAGCGCGATCGAATGCTCGTCCCGGCTGAAGTCCGCGACGGCGTCGTGCGCCATGAACGGGCGGATATCGTTCATGAACGCCTCGGCGGCGCTGAGCATGCAGCCCATATGCGCGTACACACCCGTGACCAGGAGCTGATCGCGATTGTTGTAGCCGAGCAGCTGCCGCAGATCCGTGCGCTGGAACGCCGAATACCGCCACTTGGTGACCTGGATATCGTTCTCGCCGGGTTTCAGCTCGGGGATGACCTCGGTATCGGGACCATCGGACATACCTGTCCCCCAGAAATCCGCGAGCAGACCACGCCGGTCGGGATGCTGATCGCCGGGCTGCACACTGTAGATCACCGGAATGCCCAGCTCGTGGCATCTGGTGCGTAACTTGGCGATATTGTCGATCATCGTCCGGGCCGGGTCACGATCGAGCTGGTACGCGGTGAGGAAATAGTTCTGCATATCGTGGATCAGCAGGGCACATCTGTCGGGGTCGAGCCGCCAGGAAACCTGGTTGGTGATCTCGTCGTCCAACGGCGGCATCGCATAGGGCGCGATCGGCTGCATGGGCATATCCAGAACTCCTCATCTCTTGTGGGCCGCAACTTTCTGGAGGGCTGCGGACCCTGGCGCAGTAGCGGAAGGTCGGTCAGCGCACGGGCGCGGGGGTCCCGGCCACCCCGAGCGGGCCGAGGACCCGCTGGAGTTTGCCGGTGGTCTCGGCCAATTCGTCCGCGGGATCGGATTCCGCGACGATCCCGCCGCCCGCGTACGCCAGCAGCGTCTTGTTGTCGGCGGCCAGCTCCGCGCAGCGGATACTGACCATCCATTCACCGTTGCCGTCGGCATCGCACCAGCCGACCGCGCCCGCGTAGAAACCACGCTCACCTTCGAGTTCGGCGATGAGCCGGGCGGCCGCGGCAGTCGGGGTACCGCAGATCGCGGGGGTCGGATGCAGGGCATCGGCCAGTTCCAGTGCCGAGGGCCCACCGGCCGATACCGTCGCGGCGATGGTGGTGCCGAGATGCCACATGGCCGGTGTTTCGGTCAGGTCCGGGGTGACCGGGGTGCGTACATCGGTGCACCGGTCGCGCAGCACATCGGCGACATGGTCGACCACATAGCCGTGCTCGTGCTGGTCCTTCGCCGAACCGAGCAGCGCATCGGCCGCGATCCGGTCGGCCACCGGATCCTCCGGTATCCGGCGCGCGGAACCGGCGAGTGGATGACTGGTCACTTCGGATTCGAGCCGGCGGACCAGGATCTCCGGACTCGACCCCACCAGGTGGCGGCCGGTGTAGACACCGCCCGCCGCGGACAGGTCCACCAGGTAGCCGTTACCGGCGGGGTCGGTGCCCACCAGCAGATCGAGCAGGTCCACCGCGTGCACCGCACGGTCGGCACGAGCCCGCAAAGACCTGGCCAGCACCACTTTCCGCAGCGGGTGGGCGGGGTCGGCGAGTAGCCGCACCGCGTCACTCACCCGGCGCACATGCTCTTCGGGTTCGGGGAGGTTCTCGACGACCGCGATATCGGGGGCGGATACGGCGCGTGGGGCCCGGGGGCCGTCGGTCACCGCGATGGTTTCCGGTGCCCACAACGCGGCCGGTGCGCCGGGTGTGAACGGCAGCGCGCCGACGATATGGCTCACCCGCCGGGCGCGCAGTTGCGCGACAGCTTCGGCGGCACTGTGGAAGACACGACCCCCGGCGGACGCGGTCACGGTCCGTTGCGGGCGGGACAGGACAAAGGCGGGATCCGCGGGAAAAGCGGAGTTCTCGGCGTTGATGATGATCATCCTCTCGTGTCACATATCCAGCGTTGCGCCGCCGTCGACCCGGAGGTCGTGCATGATGATGTGGCGCGCGGCATCGGAAACCAGGAAGCGAACGGCGGCGGCGATATCGGCCGGGTCGGCGATCCGCCGCAACGGGATTCCCAGCCGGTAGTTCTCGGGGTCGCCGTCGAGCAGGCTCGACCGCGCGGCCTCGCCGAGACCGTCTTCACCGGAGTCGGCGTACATTCCCCGCAGCAGCGGAGTATCGGTCGACCCCGGCGAAACCAGATTGACCCGCACCCCGTGCGGCGCGACCTGCAGCGCCAGCGATCGGGTGAATGCCGTGGTGGCGGCCTTGGCGGCACCGTAAGCAGCCAGGCCGACCCGGGGTGTCGTCGCGGAGTTGGACGAGACGACCACGATCGAACCGCGCTTCGCCGCGACCATTTCGCGCGCCGCGCGCTGGGCGACGTAGACGGCGGCGTTGGTGTTGACGGCCAGGCACTGCTGCCACTCGTCCGCCTGGGTGTCCAGTGCGGATCCGCCGATCATCGCTCCTGCCGCGTGCACGACGATGCCCGGGACGCCGTGCTCGGCGACGGTTCGGTCGAAGGCCGCGGAGACGGCCGCGGCGTCGGTGAGATCGATTTCCGTACCGCGGGCGACAATTCCCTCGTGCTGTCGCCCGAGCTGTTCGGCCACCTCGCGCACCCGCGGGTCCCGGTCCCACAATTCGATGAGACCGGCGTCGCCCGCGAGTTCGGTGGCGACGGCCGCCCCGATACCCCCGGCGGCTCCGGTGACGATGACCCCTTCGCCCCATTGCTTCGTGACCATTAGGTTAGCCTAACCTGAAGTTACACCGTAAGGCTAGCATTCCGGTGTGACATCGAACAAGATCGCTGATCGGAAAGAGGTGCTCCATGCCATCGTCCGTCCTGCCCGGTTTCACTCCGTGGCCGCCGGATCAGATCGCCCGGTATCGTGACGAAAAGTGCTGGACCGGCGAGACATTCGCGGGCCTGCTGACCGCACGGGCCACCAGTACCCCCGACGCGATCGCCGTTGTCGACGCGGACAACCGCTGGACCTACGCCGAACTCGACCGCCGGGCGCGGTCGCTGGCCACCGGACTGATGCGGCTCGGTATCGGGCACCACGACCGCGTCCTGGTGCAACTGCCCAACCGCGCCGAATTCGTCGAAGTGATCTTCGCGCTGTTCAAAGCCGGCGCGCTGCCGGTGTTCTGCCTGCCCGCGCACCGGGAATCGGAACTGGTACCCATCGGCACCGCGAGCGGTGCGGTCGCCATGATCACCTGCGATACCCATCAGCGCTTCGATCACGCGGGGCTGGCGCAGACCGTCCGGCAGCAGGTCGAGACCCTGCGGCACGTCCTGCTGGTCACCGACGCCGCGGATCCCGAGTTCGCCGAGGGCGCGGCCGATCTCGCCGATTACCGTGACGAACCCGGCGACATGCCCGCACTCGACGCCGGAGATGTCGCGTTCCTGCAGCTCTCGGGGGGCAGCACCGGAATTCCCAAACTCATCCCCCGCACCCACGACGACTACCTCTACAGCGTGCGGCGCAGCGCCGAGATCACCGAACTGGGCCCGGACTCGGTCTACCTCGCCACACTGCCGGTGGCGCACAACTTCCCGATGAGCTCCCCCGGCATTCTGGGCGTGCTCTGGGCGGGCGGGACGGTCGCGATGACACCGGACCCGACACCCTCGACCGCGTTCGCGGCCGTGGAACGCTTCGGGGTCACCATCACCGGACTCGTGCCGCCGCTGGCGCGACTGTGGGTCGAGCGGGCCGAAAAGGGCGGTGAACTGCCCGATCTGTCGAGTCTGCGGGTGGTTCAGGTGGGCGGCGCGCGCTGCCCGGACGAATTGGCCCGGCGGGTCGGACCGGCGCTGGGGGCAACCCTGCAGCAGGTCTTCGGAATGGCCGAGGGGCTGGTCTGTTACACCCGGCTGGACGATCCGATCGATGTCGTGGTGTCCACGCAGGGCCGGCCGATGTCGGAATACGACCGAATCAAGATCGTCGACGACAACGGGAACGAGGTCGAGCCGGGCACCGATGGAAATCTGAAAACTCGAGGGCCCTATACGATTCGCGGCTACTACGACAACCCGGAAGCCAACGCCCGCAGCTTCGACGAAGACGGTTGGTACAGCACAGGCGATATCGTCGCGCTGCGCCCGGACGGCAACCTCGTCGTGAAAGGCCGAGCCGGTGACTGGGTCAACCGCGGCGGCGAGAAGGTTTCGGCCGAAGAACTCGAAGCCCATCTGCTCGAACATCCCGCCATCCGGGACGCGGTGATCGTCGGTACCCCCGACCCGGTTCTCGGGCAACGGATCTGCGCCTTCGTCCAGCCACTGGACCCGGACGCTCCGCCGACTCTGACGACGGTCCGCGGCTTCATCCGCCAACGGGGTATCGCGGCGTGGAAAATGCCGGACGACGTGGTCACGATCGCGGAATTCCCGGAAACCGGGGTCGGTAAGACGAGCCGCCGCGATCTGCGCCGGCTGCTCGCCGAGGGGCACCGCGCACAGTGACCCCCGGTGCCGCGGCCCCCCCCCGCCGCGGCGGGGGGCGGGCCCCCGGCCCCGGCCCCCCCCCCCCCCCCCCGCCACACAACCCGGGGCCCCCGCCCCCCCCCCCGCAGCACAGGGAAAAAA
>NZ_JBEYBT010000025.1:0-57731 GCF_040632335.1 Nocardia sp. NPDC019395 | reverse complement strand
CCGGCCGCGGGTGGCCCGCGCCCCGGCCCCGCCGGTCCGCGACCTCCCGCGAACAGCGGCCCCCGGCCGATCGTCCCGGGCCCACGTCCCGGCCCGGAAGGCCGGCGACCGGGGCCGAACACCGGAGGTATGCCACCGGCGCAGCGGGGTGCGCAGCCGCCGCAGCGCCCCGGCCCCCCGCCCGGGCGGCCACCGCAGGGCCGGCCGCAACCACCGAATCAGCCGACGCAGCGGATGGGCCGGCCAGGTGAGCCGGGTCCGCAACGCGGCGAACAGAGCACAGCGAAGATGCAGAATCCCGCCGGGCCGAACCCCGCCGGATCCCCCGAGACCGCGCGGCGCGAACGACCCGCGACCGGGCCGCGACCGGCGACCCGCCCCGGCTCGAGCACCGGGGAACGCCGCGCGGTCGGCCCGGACGGCGCATCCCGCGTTCGCTCCGGCCCCGGCGGTGGCCCACCGCCCCGGCGCCCCGGTGGAAACCGCTCGGGCGGACCGGGCGGCCCCGGGGGCCGGGGTCCCGGGCAGAAACGCAAGAGCCGGTGGAAGATCGCGCGCCGGATCGCGTACGTGCTGGTGGCGCTGGCCATTGTGGTGCCGAGCACGGTATTCCTGATCGCGTATTCCACGGTTTCGGTCCCCGAGCCCGGTGATCTCAAAACCAACCAGGTCGCAACGATTCTCGCGGCCGACGGGGAGACGGAGATCACCCGGGTCGTTCCGCCGCAGGGCAATCGCACCGATGTGACGATCGATCAGATTCCACCGCATGTGCGTAATGCCGTGATCGCCGCCGAGGACCGCGACTTCTACAGCAATCCCGGCTTCTCGATCTCCGGTTTCGCCCGCGCGGCACGGGACAATGTGCTCGGCCGGGACAGCGCCGGTGGTGGTTCGACGATCACCCAGCAGTATGTGAAGAACGCGCTGGTCGGTGACGAACGCAGTCTCACCCGTAAACTCCACGAGCTGGTCATCTCGGCGAAGATGGCCCGGCAGTGGAGCAAGGACGAGATTCTCTCCGCCTACCTGAACACCATCTACTTCGGGCGTGGCGCCTACGGCATCAACGCGGCCGCAAAGGCATATTTCGATAAGCCCGTGCAGGAGTTGAGCCCCGCCGAAGGCGCTGTTCTCGCCGCGTCGATCCAGCTTCCGTCGATGCTGGATCCGGAAACGAACCCCGAAGGCGCCAAGGCTCGCTGGAACTACGTGCTCGACGGTATGGTCGCCGGCGGCAATCTCCCTCCGGCCGAACGTGCGGGCCTGGCCTATCCCCAGGTCGTGCCGTCGTCACAGGCCGGTGAGAAAACCGAGGCGACCGGTCCGGAGGGCCATATCAAAGCGCAGGTGATGCGTGAACTCTCCGAAGCGGGTATCAGCGAACAGCAGATGAACACCTCGGGTTTGCAGATCACCACGACGATCGACTCCAAGGCACAGCAGGCCGCCCTGAACGCCGTGCACACGAATATGGAGGGCGAACCGGACAAACTGCGCACCGCGGTTGCCTCGATCGACCCGAAAACCGGTGCGGTCCGCGCCTACTACGGCGGGGAGGACGGCTACGGCTACGACTTCGCCAACGCCCCTCTGCAAACCGGTTCCTCGTTCAAGGTGGTCGGCCTGGCACAGAACCTGGAGCAGGGTATTCCGCTGTCGCAGATGTACGACAGCTCGCCGATCACGGTCAACGGGATCGAGATCACCAACGTCGAGGGCGAGCAGTGCGGGGTCTGCACCATCGCCGAAGCCCTCAAACGGTCGCTGAACACCAGCTTCTACCGAATGCAGCTGGAAATGCAGAACGGTCCCGAGAAAATCGCCGCCATGGGGCACAAACTGGGGATTCCGGAAGAGATTCCGGGCCTGGGTCCCACGCTGACCGAACCGGGCGGCGCCGGGCCGAACAACGGTATCGTGCTCGGCCAGTATCAGGCCCGGCCGTTGGATATGGCGTCGACCTACGCGACGCTGGCAGCCTCCGGCACCTACCACAAACCGCATTTCGTGACCAAGGTCGTCACGGCCGACGGCCAGGTGCTGCTGGACCGCGGTGATACGGCCGGGGAGCGCCGGGTTTCGGAAGCGGTCGCCGACAATGTGACCGCGGCGATGGAACCGATCGCCGCATCTTCGCGCAACCACGGACTCGCCGGTGGCCGCGCGTCGGCCGCCAAAACCGGTACCGCACAGCTGGGTGATACCGGTGAGAACAAGGACGCCTGGATGGTGGGCTACACCCCCTCGCTGTCCACCGCGGTCTGGGTGGGTACCACCGATAATTCGCCGTTGCGCAACTACGGCGGCGCCATGATCTACGGTTCCAGCCTGCCTTCGGATATCTGGAAGCAAACGATGGACGGCGCCCTCGAAGGCACGCCCAACGAGAAGTTCCCCAAACCGGCACCAATCAAGGGACAGGCCGGTGTACCGAAGTGGACTGCCCCGTATACCGCGCCGTCCACGACGATGCCGTCCTTCGAACCCCCGGTCGTGATCCAGCCGAGCCAGGTCGAGATCCTGCCCGGTATCACGATTCCGGTTCCCGGAGTCCAGCCGAACCAGCAACGCAGCCAGACGCAACCGCAAGGCCGGCAACAAGGCGATTCCGGAGCGGGCCCGATGCCGGGACAGCCGACGGCCACCGAGGGTTCTTCGCCGACCATCACCCAGGCCCCGGGCGCCGGCACCGAGAACGATACGGGCGGCGGGGACACCACAGGCAGTCCCGACGCCGGCGGCTGACGAACCGCACCATGCTCCCGGGGGCCCGGCTCGATCCGAGCCGGGCCCCCGGTAACAGGTAACCTCGGGTCCCGTGAGCGAGCAGCGACTGGCGGGTGGGCCGGACGAAGGGGACGAGCCCGGCAACGGGCGGACCCGGCCGGACGCCGACCGCGGATACGATTCGCCCGGACCGCTCGCCCCCGATCTGCGTTCGGCCGATGCCCGCGACAAGCCGAGCCGCAACGATTCGATGTCCGCCCAGCTGTGCACCGCGATCGGCGGGCCGGTAGGCGATCACGCTCTCATCGGACGGGCCCGTTTCTGGACCCCGATGCGGGTCCTGCTGGCGTTCACCGTGATCTTCCTGGCATTCGGGTGGTTCGCCAAAGCCGGTTGTATTCAGCAGACCGATACCGGCGGCGGCGCGCTCTCGCTCGACTGGAACAACGGCCGCCAGTACACCGCAATGTGCTACTCGGACACTGTGCCGCTCTACGGCGCCGAACGACTCAACGAAGGTGCCTTCCCGTACAAGAAGTACTGGGTGGAAGAGGCTCCGGGCGGCGGCACCGAAGTCAGGCATATGGAATATCCGGTGCTGTCCGGGCTGTACCAGTACGTGGCCATGCTGGTGGCCAAGACATGGGACGCGAGCCCACTACCTGGTGCGCTACAGGTGGTTCTCTACTTCAACGTGGTGGCGCTGGGGTTGTCGATGGCCTGGCTGGCCACTATCTGGGCGACAGCCCTACTGGCCGGACGCCGGATCTGGGACGTCGCCCTCATGGCTTGTTCACCGCTGGTGATCGTGCACGCCTTCACCAATTTCGACTTCCTCGCCACCGCGTTCGCCGCCGCGGGCCTGCTGGCCTGGGCGCGGCGCCGGCCGCTGCTGGCCGGCATACTGCTGGGCCTGGGTGGGGCGGCGAAACTGTATCCGCTACTGCTCCTGGGTCCGATCCTGGTGTTGTGCCTGCGTGCCGACCCGATGCAACGTACACCGCGGACACGACAGTCGACGCGATTGCGCGATGTGCGCAGTGCGGATTCCCTGGCGGACTGGCTGAGCGGGATTCCGGAACGGATCCGGTTGCTCGCCACCCGGCCGCTCGGCGCGGCCGGATTGACCGCCGGTGGCGCCTTGGCCACCTGGGCAGTGGTGAATCTGCCGATCGCGCTGCTGTATCCGGACGGCTGGCGGGAGTTCTTCCGGCTCAACACCAGCCGGCACGCCGACCCGGATTCGCTCTACAACGTGGTGATGTCGTTCACGGACTGGAGCGGTTTCGACGGCACGCTCCGGCACGGTGAAGCACCGACTGTGCTCAACCTGGTATCGCTGCTACTGTTCGCCGCGGCCTGCCTGGGTATCGCGTACGTCGGCCTCACCGCACCACGCCGCCCCCGGCTGGCCCAGCTGTGTTTCCTGGTGATAGCGGCTTTCCTGCTGACGAACAAGGTCTGGAGCCCGCAATATTCGTTGTGGCTGGTGCCGCTCGCCGTGCTGGCCCTGCCCCATCGGCGATTGCTCCTGGCCTGGATGACGATCGACGCACTGGTTTGGGCACCCCGCATGTTCTACTACCTCGGAATCGACCGAAAAGGCCTACCCGAGCAGTGGTTCACCGGCACGGTGTTACTGCGCGATATCGCTGTGATCGGCCTGTGCGTGCTGATCGTCCGCCAGATCTACTGCCCGGACCAGGATCTGGTGCGCCGGGATTATCTGGACGATCCGGTCGGCGGGGTCGTGGACCGAGCCCCCGACCCGCTCCTCCCGTGGCTACCGGAAATACTGCGGCCCAGGATCTCGCTGGACACCCACTGGACCCGCGAGGCAGCGGTAACCGCAAAGGTAGTCAGGTAAACCGGAACGTGAAGGCGTGAAGCGGGCTGAAACACGAAGGTGGTAGGCGGAGCAATCCGTGAAGGTTCTGTGTTTTTGGCGTCGCCTGCGGCGCCGCGACGCCGGAGGCGGCGCCAAAAACACGGCTCAGGAGGCTCTGAGGATCCTCGCCTGGCGTTCCGGTTCCTGGGGCAGGAGGTCCAGGTCGAGCTGCCAGGCATTGTTGGTCCAGGGATCGAACAGCGGGGTTCCGCTGACCGTCGGCAGATGCCGGCATGCTCGTGACAGCGCCGCCACCGTGCTGTCGTTCGAATCCGATTCGTTCGCACCGACAATCACCGTCGACAAACCGATCAGGTCCGCGCGGGCCAGCAACATGGCCAGGCGCTGCGCGTCCATGGACTGGTAGCCGTGCGGGAAATCCGCCGCCAACAGGATCCGGTGCTCGGCCGGCGGGACAGCCTGTCCGGAGTTGTAGGCCATTTCGGCGAGTTCGGCAGCGTCCACCAGTTGCTGCAACCGCGGGGATATATCCGAGTGGTCCGTGATCGGCGGCCCCGCCAGCAGTGGTGCCAGCATTCCCGTGAAACCGGTGAACGCACCCGTCAGGTCGATGACGTCCACCACCGTGCGGCGACCCGGCGCGGCGCGTAGCAACCGGGCCAGCAGCGCGCCGATCACCGGCGCTACCGCGACGGACGATTCGGTGTCGACCCATAGCGGCCGGTTCAGCGGAACCGGTACACAGTAGGGGATTCGGAGCGCTCCGCGGTCGAGCGCGTAGAGCTCGCCGAGCCGGATACCATCCGCGGGAGCGGCCGGGCGGTCCCAGGCCGGCGAGTTCCAGGATGCCAACGCCGCGGGCAGTACCGCATCCGCCTCGGCGAGTTCGCGCTGTAGCTGGGTGCTGTCGGCTCGGTGCCGATCCTCCGCGGTGGCGGTGAGCTCGTCGCAACGCCGCTGAGCGGCCGCGCGCGCGGCATCGGCTGCCGGGGTGTTACGGGTCGCCGGGTCCGATACCGCCGCGGAGAGTTCCTGGTCGAGCCGCTCGGCCGCGTAGCTGCGAGCCGATTCCAGTGCGGCGGCCGAACGCGCGGCGTCTTCGAAGATCATCCACAGCCGTTCGAGCCCGTGTCCGACCTCCATCGGTGGAATCTCGGCCGGAGGCGGCGAAGGCGGGGCCGCGGCCGCCGTGGCGGTGCCGTCGACCACAGTGGCGGCGGAGGCCGCCACCGGCGGTGCGGCCGTAACGTAATCCTGCGCACCATGGGTGCGCAGGAGCTCGGAAATCCCGCCCGCATAACCCTGGCCCAGTGCGCGTAGTTTCCAGCCTGTACCGCGCCGATACAGTTCGAAGCAGATCAACGCGGTTTCCCCGGCTTGCGGGGTGATCACGAATTCGGCTACCGGCGTATCGTTTTCGGACAGACCGGCGGTGATCACCCCGGGACCGCTGTGCGCCGAGACGACCAGCAGTACCGCCTGCGCGTCCGCGCGAACCTCCGCGGGCGTGACCACGACGGCGGCGGCCGCCTCCTCGATCCGCACGCCGGGACCCGTGGGCCGCTCGGACACCAGCACATCCGCTGCCGAACCCACCCGCAGATCATCGGCCACCACCAGCGCCGAAACCGTCAGCGGTACCGCCCCGTTCACCTGGAACCGGGCCACACCACCGGCGAGCGGAATGTTCTGACCTGCCTGCAAGAGCTTCATATCCTGTCCCCCGGACGCACTCATGCCGCCAGGAACCGTCCCAGCTGCGGAATGGCCTCGCCGGGATGTTTGGCATTGAAACCCTCACCGATGGCCTGCATCTTCCAGTCCCCACCGGCGACCCGGAACAGTTTCGACATGACCATGGCCGTGGTGGGAGCGCCGCCGGTCAGGGAGTACCGGGCCAGTTCGGCATTGTTCGCGCCGTCGATCAGCCGGCAGAACGCGTTCTGGACCTGGCCGAAGGTGTGCCCCTTGTAGGAGGTCACGATGAAAACCAGGCTGTTGACATGCGCTGGAATGCGCATGAGGTCGACCAGGATCACTTCGTCGTCACCGGCGCCCTCACCGGTGAGGTTGTCACCCTGATGGCGGATCGAGCCGTCCTTCGAGGTCAGCTGACCGTAGTAGGCGACGTCCACCGGGTTCAGGTCTGCGAACATCACCACCGACGCGTCCAGGTCGATATCGACGGTGCGGCTGCCGAACATGCCACGCTGCTGCACCGGATCCCAGCCCAGACCCATTTTCACGAAGGTGAGCGACGCGCCGTCCTCCTTACGGAGGCTGACCCGCTGACCCTTCTGCAGGCTCACGGGACCGGTCTTGCTCAAACTGATCTCACCGGGCTGCTGCGGCGGGGCCGGAGCGGGTGCGGGAGCCGGCTGACCGGGCTGGTAACCGGGGCCGGGCGGCGGCGGATAACCCCCACCCTGCGGCGGGTAGGGGGTGTTGAGCGGCTGCTGTTGCGGAGGGTAAGGCTGCTGAGGCGGCGGAGGCGGTACCGGCGCGGACTGCTGAACGGGCGGCGGGGGGGCCGGTGCGGGCGGCGGAGGCGGGGGCGCGGACTGTGTCTGTGCGGGTGAATCGTCGACTGTGACACCGTGATCGGTGACGAGCGCGGCGAAACCACCGGCGTACCCCTGGCCGACGGCGCGGACCTTCCAAGAGCCTTGGCGGCGATACACTTCGAGCGCGATGACGATGGACTCGCTGGCCAAGCCGTCGATCCGGTATTCGAAGAGCTGTGCCCCCGACTGATCGGAGACATAAGCGACGGGGGGCGCGAACTGACCGAAGTTCGCATTCGGATCGTCGAGGGTGATCACGGCGCGCACCTGCGCGATATCGGCGGGCACGGCACCGAGGTTCACTGCCAGCGAGGCGGGCTGTCCGGCGGGGCCGGGACGCAGATTCACGCCGGGACCACTGGGCTGGTTGTAGAACACGAAGTCGGCGTCGGTTCGGACCTTGCCCTGCTCGGTGACCAATAGTGCGGACAGATCGGCCGGTGCGGCCAATTGGATCGAAATCACCACATCGTTGGTGGCCAGTGGACCGTTCTGGCCCTTGGCGAGTGTTGCGGACAAGTCAGACCCTTCGCTTGTCGGTGCGTATGCGTTAGCTGCCACTGTACGAGAAACGTGGACCATACGAATCTCGTTGACAGTGTTCGCGGCGGGCGCGAGGTTGGACTCGGTCGACCTGCGGCGATTAAGGTGGCGGCGATGGATGGGTGCCGGTCGCGGATCGGGGCTCGGGGCGGCGACGACAGGGCGACACTTCATGGCACAACTCTTCGAACAGTCGAAGAAGGTGGTCGAGGCCCACCTCGCGAACACCAGTATTCGCGCTATATCCGGTTCCATGGTCGCCTACGAGGGGGCGGTGCAGTTCAAATCCGCGGGGTTCGGTGGCGGCGAGGGCGTGCTCGCGGGGATGAAGCGGCGAGCGACCGGTGAGAAGTTGTCGTTGATGGAATGCGGCGGTAACGGACGGGTGTTCTTCGCGGTCAACGGTCAGTATGTGTCTGTCGTGAATCTGAACAACGAAACCCTGCAGGTCGAATCGCAGCAGCTGCTGGCATTCGCCGGGAATCTGCGCACCGATGTGCGGTTCGCGGGGGTGCGCGGGGCGTCCAGTGGGCAGGGGCTTTTCACCACCACGGTGAGCGGGCAGGGACAGGTGGCGCTGCTCTCGGCCGGCGGGCCACTCATTCATCTCGAGGTGTCCCCGCAGTTCCCGCTGGTGGTCGACCCGGATGCGTTTGTCTCCGCTCGCGGTAACCTCAACCAGTCTTTCGTCACCGATGTGTCGTGGCGGTCGGCGCTGGGACAGGACGGTGGGGAAGCCTTCTCGCTGCGGTGGGACGGTCAGGGCGTGGTCTCGATCCAGCCGGCGGAACGGTAGGTCATGTTCGAGAAAGTCAATTCCAAGGTCGTCACAGTCGATATCGGCGCCGCGGGCGGGGTGGTCGCGCGGGCCGGCGGGATGCTCTTCTACACCGGCGATGTGTCGTTCGCCCCGCACGAGATACCCGGCGGGGCGGGCGCGGGTGGCGGTGGCCTGGTAAGGATGGCCGGCCGGATGATGGCGGGAGAGCATCAGCGCACCATGCTCGCCCAGGGCACCGGGCAGGTGCACTACGGGTTCGCGGGCCTGGAAGTCCAGGTGGTGCCGGTGCAGCCGGGCGCGGTATTGCAGGTCGAGGCGTCACGGCTGCTTGCCTACACCGCGGGTCTGCAGACCTCGGTGGTATCGGTCATGAGTTCCGGTGGCGGTGGTGGCGGCGGGGGTCTCATGGGCGCCCTGCGCGGTGCGGCCTCGGGCGCTCTCACAGGCCAGGGGATGTTCACGACCCAGCTCTCGGGGCACGGTTGCGCGGTCCTGCTGGCCCACGGCGGTTATCTCGAATTGCAGATCGGTGGACCCGACCCGGTGGTCGTGGACCCGCAGGCATTCATCGCCTCCTACGGGAATGTGCAGACCGAGTTGAAGACGGCGGTGAGCTGGCGGGACGCGGTCGGGCGCGGAGCCGGTGAGGCCATGCAGTTGCAGTGCGCCGGACAAGGTGTCGTGTATGTGCAGGCATCGGAGGAGAAACTGTGAGTGAGCCCGAGAGCGAACCATCGACACAGTGCGCATCGCGCACGACGGAGCCGAGCGTCAGCGAGGTGCAGTCGTGAGTGAGATCCTCAGCCCGATGACTCTCGGGGAGAGCGACAATATTCCCGGCAACAGCTACGCCTACTGCATCGACCTCACCAAACCCTGGTTCATGCGCAAGGGGGCGATGATCGCCTACTACGGCCAGATGCGGTTCCAGGCACTGACGCACGGTCTGCAGGGTCAGCTGCTGCATATGGTGGCCAACCAGTTCTCCGCACCGCTGTTCACCGGCGATTATGTGGTGGCCGAGGGCCAGGGCAAACTGCTGATCGGCGACCGCGGTTACGACATCAACTCCTACGACCTCGACGACGGCAACCTCACTATTCGCGCGGCGAATCTGCTCGCGTTCGAACCGGGGCTTTCGCTGAACCAGTCGATCGTGCCCGGCTTTCTCACGCTGATCGGTACCGGAAAGTTCCTGGCGTCGTCGAACGGTCCGGTGATCTTCGCCGAACCGCCGCTGCGCGTAGACCCCGAATCCCTGGTGGGCTGGGCCGACTGCCCGTCGCCGAGCCACCACTACGACCAGCGCTGGGTTTCGGGATTCCTGTCCGCGGGCGCCGCCGCGTTCGGGGTGAATTCCGGTGAGGAACGGCAATTCGATTTCACCGGCGCCGGAACGGTACTGATCCAGTCGAGCGAGAAGGTGCTCAGCGATTCGGCCCTGATCCGCACCATCGAAGGGCAGTTGCAGAGCGGGATCACCGTACCCGGGCTGCAGCGGTTGCAGGGTGTGATCGCGCGGCAACTGCAGGGGCAGCAGGGGCACTGAGCCGGAAACACCACGCCGCCGGAGGGCCGGGCTGCGGCGGCGCGGCCGGACGGGCAGACTTGGCGCATGCTGCATCTGCGGGTGATGGCGCCGGCCGAACTGACCGACGACGTCCTGACAGTTCTCGGATCCGACGACGCCGTCAGTGGTCTGGCGGTGCTACGGGGTAGCGCGATCCGGCCCGAAGGCGATGTGATCCTGGCCGATCTGGCCCGGGAAGCCGCCAACGACATCATCGACCGGCTGCGCGCGACCGGTCTGCACCACCACGGCAGTATCGAGCTCGAGCCGGTGCAGACCTGGATGTCGCTGTCGGGATATCTGGCCGAGATCCGGACGCCGGGCTACAGCGCGGATTCGGTGGTCTGGGCGGATGTGACCCAGAAGTCCTATGAGGAAACCGAACTCAACTGGACCTATCTGAGCTTTATGACCCTGGCGACCATCCTGGCCGGTATCGCGATCGTGGTGGATTCACAGATCCTGGTGATCGGGGCCATGGTGCTGGGTCCGGAGTTCGGTGCCATCGCCGCGCTGGGAGTGGCGCTGGTACGGCGGCGGCTGGCGTTGTTCGGCCGCGCGGTCGCCACCTTGCTGGCGGGATTCGCGGCGGCAATTTTCCTCGCGTTCTTCGCCGCCCTGGGGGCCCGTCTACTCGGCTGGATTCCCCCGGAAGCGGTCACCGGGGAACGACCCGACACAGCCTTCATCTACACCCCCGACAGGTGGTCGTTCGTGGTCGCCCTGATCGCCGCAGCCGCCGGGGTGCTCTCACTCACCTCGGCCAAATCCGGCGCGCTGGTGGGAGTTTTCATCTCGGTGACCACAGTGCCCGCGGCCGGCAACATCGCGCTCGGCCTGGCCTTCGGAGCCTGGCCGGCGGTGTGGGGCAGCGCACTGCAACTGGTGGTGAACCTGGCCGGAATGGCGCTGGCGGGCTGGGCGACGCTGGCTCTGCAGAACATCGTCTGGTCCCGGATCTCGTTGCGGCGGGCGCGAACCGCTGCCCGGGCGCGCCGCCGCATGCTCTGATACTCCCGCCCGGCAGGGCGAGGTACGCACAACGCAACGCGTATGTCCGCGGCACCGACGGCCGAGGTACGCGCGTGGCCGAAGCCGAGGACGCCTACACGGTGGAGTCGGCGACCCGGCCGGGAAGGGCGGCGGTGAACCAGTCGATGATCTCCTCCCCCGCCAGGATTCCGGTGGCGGAGGTGACCGTCAAGTTCGGGTGGGTCCAGCCGAGCTCTTCGAGTTCGCCGTGCCGGGGCCGGATTCCCCGATCCGCCGCGGCGAGCATTTCGGCGTCCAGCGCGCCGTCACCGGCGGCGAGCGTCGGTGCCACCGGGTCGAGCCGGCCGGCGGCGATGAGCCGGGTGCGAACCTCGGCCACGGCCTGGCTCTTACACACTGCCATGGGCATCGTGTAGATCTTGCGACCCTGTCGCGACGCCGACCAACCGCGGGGACGGCACCAACTGTCCCATTCGGCGAGGAAATCGTCCGGGGTGGCGGCCAGGTCGACCACCAGATAACAGAAGAGTTCGTCTGCCTCGCGATATTTCAGAACCCACGAATCGTCGATCCGGTCGCGCAGCGCGACACCGACCTCGGCCAGCGTCGCTCCCCCGGCCCGGACCGCCGCGTCGACCGTCCGGCGCCACTGCCGATCCGGCGACCCGTCGACCAGGATGTTTCCACCATTACTGGTGACCGCGTACGCCCACGGCTCGCCCGGGAACCGGATCCGCTCGAACTGAGCGATAGTGCGGGTCGTGGTGGGCAGGACCGCGGCGACCGACGCGAGAGCTGTCATCGCGTCCGCGGCGGCGACCGTCATATACGACAGGGGTGCGCCCTCGAGGTGCTCTACGCATAGCGCCGCCGGCTCGGCCGTGCCGAAAGCATTGCGGGAGTAGATCATCGTGCGATCCAGATCGGTCGCGATCAGTACCGGTTTCGGGGAAGTCATCTAGCGCCGCACATCCTTGATCAAGCCCATACACGAATAGGCGAGATCCGCCACAACCTCCACGGGCACTTCGCGCGCCTCGGCGAGCAGCCGGATATGCGCGTGTTCGGGGGCGCCCGGCTCGCGAACCAGGACCCGCCACGGCACCCGCCGCAGCAGTACCCGCGTCGTCTCCCCGACCCCCGGCTTCACGAAGTTCACGCTGTCGATGCCGTATTCGGCGCGTACCCGCTCCACCGACGTCCAACCGGTCCAGGCCGGGGTGCGGTCGGCGGCACGCAGTTGCGCGACCCGCGCGGAAACCCGGGGGCGGACCTCATCGAACGCCGCGGTGACGGTATCGATGAGCCGGCCGGAAACATCCTCGGCGGCGAGGTCGGCGTAGAACTTCGCACCGTGGAAATCGTTCGGGCCGATCAGGTCCCGGTTCAGCACCGTCCGCGATACCAGCCCGGAGACAGTGGAGTTGAGGCAGGCCGAGGCGATCAGGAAATCGTCGCGGGTTCCGAAGGTGCGCACACAGTTGCCCGGGTCGGCGAGTACGGCGAGATCATCGTCGAAGCGCGCGCCGCCGGCCGCGTAATATGCGTCGAGCGCCGCGGTGAGTTCCTTGGCGATAGCGCCCTTGCCGGTCCAGCCGTCGACGAATACCACCGCGCCGGGGTCGTGCCTGCGGGCCAGATAGTCCAATGCCACGGTGT
The DNA here is from genome assembly GCF_040632335.1 of Nocardia sp. NPDC019395. NCBI lineage: Bacteria > Bacillati > Actinomycetota > Actinomycetes > Mycobacteriales > Nocardiaceae > Nocardia > Nocardia sp. NPDC019395. The sequence goes on along the minus strand of NZ_JBEYBT010000025.1, from coordinate 45,042 downwards.
CGATCCCGCGATCCCGCACGATCGACACCGCATAGTGCGGAATATCCAGACCTGGACGGGTGCCGTGACCGGTGGACAGCCAGCGGCGGATCAGTATTCCGATCGGTGTACCCGCCCGGGCCAGTGAGGCGAGCACGATATCGGTACCGCGTTCGGCGACAACCAATTCGGCGACCGTCCCCACCGCGAGAGCCAGGCGCTCGGCACTGTCGGCGAGGACCCGGTCGAACAACTCGCGATAGGCGGCATCGGGTTGATACTCGATCGGCAACGATTCCGCGTAGTGCGCGATACCGGCCTGGATCCGCCGCTCCCGATAGGCGAGATCCGCCTCCAGTTCGGCGGCGGAGAGGTCCTTCAACAGCCAGGCCACATCGTCGCGGGCGTAGGAGCCGAACTCGGGACCGAACAGTGGAGTGGGGCCGCCGATCGCCGCCGGCCGGGAACCCGCCCCGGTCCGGGCCGCGGCGAGTGCCCGCGGATCCGCACCGGGCAGCACCGCCACCAGCACCTCCGAGCCGGCCGCGGTGAGCACGTCCACCAGTCCGCCCGGCGCGTGCAGCGCCGCGCTGTCGCCCGGTGTATCGACCACGAACAGCAGTACCGGGTCGAGGGCGTCATCGGCGGGGGCCTCGGGCCAGCAGGCGTTGTACACGAAACGTGGCTGCTCCTCGCCCGGTTCCGGGGCGTGGAAACGGAATCCGCGGCGCAGCGGATAACCGGGTTCGTCGAGTACGTAGGCCGGTGACCGGGTGGTGGTCTGGTACCGCACCGGAATCCCCGATTCGGCCAGCGCCACGGCCAGGCACAACGGCAGGTACATCAGCTCCTCATGGGCGAGCACGACCACCGGGCGGCCGGCGTGCTCGGTGACGAGCTCATCCCGCAGGATCTTCGCCGCGACCGCGGTGGCCTGCTGGAACGCCGCGCGATCGGTACGAAGAAAGCCGTGCCGCCCGCCCTCGGGCACATCCCGCGGCCAGGGCAGTTCGATCCGCACCGAAGCTCCCCGGGACCCGGCGACCGGATTGAGCTGAGCCTCCGGAAGATCCAGCACGGTACCGACCAGCCCGTCCGGCAGCACGGCGCTCCCGGTGGCCAGGCAGACGGTATCGATCCGCGCGCCCAAACCGGCCGCCACCTCGGCGAACCGGGCGCGATCGGTATCGGTGCGCATATCGACCAGCGTCGCCAGCACGTAATGGGTGCGCGGCGCGAATTCGTGCAGGGCGGTGATCGCGTCCAAGGCGGTATTGCCCGTGGAGATCTCGTCGTCCACCAGAACGAGCGGCAGGCCGGCGGTGAAAACATCGCCGGGCACCGGCTGCAGCAGATGCGAGGTGGCGTGTGAATGCCCCTCTTCGAAACCGGTCAGGGTCGGTGCGCCCGGCAAGATCCGGCGGGTCGAATGCAGATAGCAGGCGGCATCGATCCGCGCCGCCACACAGTGTCCGAGGCCGGTCGCGGTCTCGGCGAAACCGAGAGTGACGGCATCCTGTTCGCCGAGTACGGCGCGCACCAGATCGCCGAGCCGATCGCCGGCGTCCCGCACTACCAGTGGATCGGTCGGCAGATGTTTACCGAGCACGGTGGAGACCAGCAGATGAGCGCGCCGCGGATTCTTACGCAACCCGGGTTGCAACAAATCGGTGATCGCGGGGCGCGGGGGAAGGGTGTCGGGCAAATCGCCGTGACGGAAACTCTCGTGGTGGTGCAGTTCGATCCCGAGGGTCCGAGTCGCCCAATAGCCCTCCGGGGTGGACCCTACGTGGTTACGCTCCGCTGCCGCCTCCGGGCCTGACTCGCTCATGCTGTATCCATCGCGTATGAGCGAGGGCCCTACGTGGTTACGCTCCGCTGCCGCCTCCGGGCCTGACTCGCTCATACGGTGACCAGCGCCGATAGCAGATCCACGAAGGACACACCTTTCTTCGCCACTCCGAAGACCCGGGCCCGGGCGAGAGTGTGCCGGGCCCAGCTGCGGTGTGGCCGCATCTCGTTCATCTTGTTCCGGTAACCGGACGCGGCGACTCCGCCGACCTCCACCTGCAGAATGTCGAGGGCGTCCGAATACTCCTCGTGGGTGACCACCGACAGTGCGTGCACCGCCGCCACATGCGAGGGGTGGATCACCGTCTTGCCCTGTATCCCGTTCGCCCGGTCCAGGGTGATCTCGCGCAGTAGCCCGTCGAGATCCCGGCTCACCAGATAGCTGCGGAACGGCACCGCGTCGGATTCCTCGAACGGCGCGGTCCGCAGCAGCGGCCGGAACATCCGCTCGTGATCGGCGAAGTACTCCCAGACCGGCCCCGTGATCACGAAACCCGAACCGTCGGCGCGCCCCAGATAGTTGACGATATCCGCGATGACATCGGCGATCACCCGGACGTCGTAGATGGTCAGGTCTCGATCCCGGCGGATCCCGAAGGTCGCGCACATATCGGTGGCCCCGATCCGAACCGCCAGGATCCGCTCCCGGTGCTCGTCCAGCAGCGCGGCGATCTGGGTGAGTTCGGAGTCCCGGGTCTGCCGGTGCACCAGCGCGGGGGACTCCAGCACGGGCATACCGTAGAGCGGCCGGTCCGGGCGAACGGCTGCGGCGGCCGTCAGTGCGGCAAGGTATTTCGGCCCCGAGGCGCTGTCGAATTTGGGGAAGACGAACCCGGTGAGCACCTCGGCGCCCGCGCCCAGCTGATCGAGCAGTTCGGGCACGGTATCCGCGTCGCGTACCCGGACGAAGAGCATCGGACTCGGGTCCCGGCGCTGCGCGAGCTCGTCGAGAGTACGCACCGTCTGCTGTTTGGCGGCGGCGACCTCGTGATCGGCGACCGCGTCTTCGAGGTCGATCACCATCGAACACACGCCTCGTTCGGCCCGCCGGACGATCGTCGCCGTCAGGTCGCTCCGGGTCGCCGGGACGTACAGGGTGGCGCCCAGCGCCAGCGCCAGCATCTCCCGCTCGGCCGCGTCGTCGAACGGCTCCGGTTGCCGGTGGAACAGGGCCCTGGCATCAGGGCCCTGTAACTGCCGGAAATGGCGGCGCGGTATCCGTTTGTGCAGGGAGATTTCCTGCCGGACGGCCATGCCTGCGGTCATGATCCCCCGTCTCATCCTTGGTGTTGTCCCGGTTGCCTGCGCATTCGATCGACCACGCCGGCGATGAATTCGGTAATGGTGTCGAGTTCGTTCACGTACGCCCAATAATCGGGGTGCCGCCCGGTCAGTGATGCGGTGACCCGGTCGAGCCGCTCGACCTGAGCGTCCAGTACCGAGCCCCATTCGGCAACCAACCCCCGTGAAACAGCAAGCATCTGCGCGTCCCGGAGACGGAATCGTACAGTCTCGGCGCGTTCGCGCGGATCGTCCCGGACCGCCCGTAGCTCGGTCAGCCGTTTGGTGACGGCGTCGACCAGTTGTTCGGCGTCGGCGAGGTGGCCGCGCGCAGTCGTGGTCAGGTCAAGGGCCGACTCCGGGTTGTGTTCGGCCGCGGCGGCTCGTGCCCGTGCGAGGGCCTCGTCCGCGGCGGTGATATGACGCTGGCTTGTGCGCTCATTGTCGGCCAGATCCGCCGAACTCGCAGCATTGAACTCGCGCAACAGGGCCGAGTACGCAGGGCCGAGCCGTTCGGCGCGAGTGCGTACCGCCGCGATTCGGGTGGTGACCGACGAGATCGCGTTGCGTGCGGCACCGGCGCGAGATGGGGCCTGGGCCAACGCTTCCGATAACTCGGTGGTCGCGGCCGCCAGTTGATTCGCCGCGGTCCGCACTCGCCCCAGCTCGCCCGCGGGCACGGCCTCCAGTGTGACGATCGCCTCATCCACCCGGGCAGCGGCCGCACGCATCGACGGGTACCCGGCATATTCGGATTCGGCCGCCAAACCGCGTACCCGCGCCGCCTCGGTGGTGGCGTGCGCGACCAGGTCGGGCACCGCGCCACGCACCGCGATCGCCTCGTCGAGTTGGTCGCGGGCACCGTGATAGAACCGGTCCACCTCCTGCGCGGCGGTCTGCAACTGCCGCACCACCGTGTCCAGCCGCTGCTGCCGGCCCGAGATGCGGGCGCCGGATCGTTCGGCGCGGTCGATATCGGCGGTCAGCGCGAGATAGGCCTCACCCGCGGCGTAGCAATGTTCCCGCACCGGCGCCCAGCCGCGGCCCAGTTCGCGGGCGGGAAAGATCTCCTCGGAGGCGATAGTGGCCGCGTCGGCGGCCGACTGCCGCCGATCCATATCCAGGAATGCCGTCGTCAACGCCGACCGTGCCTGTTCGAACCACGGATCCTCCCCCGACCGGAACCATCCACGCCTACGGCCTGCCACAGACCCGATGGTATGAGATCGCGATCCGGTCCGTGACAGCCGCTCGATATCGCAGGTGCAAGAGGGGTTCCGGACCCGGATGGCCGCATGACGCTACGCAACTTCACCGAAAACCACTACTGTCGTTTCCGTACCCGGCGATTTCGGACATGCTGGGAATCGCAGACAACTACGAAAGGGAATCCCGCATGGGTGTCAGTTTGTCCAAGGGCGGCAACGTCTCGCTGAGCAAGGCGGCTCCGGGCCTCACCGCGGTCGCTGTCGGTCTCGGCTGGGATGTGCGCACCACCACGGGCACAGACTTCGACCTCGACGCCAGCGCGATCGCCACCGGAGCCGACAAAAAGGTCGTGTCCGACCAGCACTTCGTGTTCTTCAACAACCTGAAGTCCCCCGAGGGCGCCATCGAGCACGCCGGCGACAACACCACCGGTGAGGGCGAGGGCGACGACGAGGTCATCAACGTCGATCTCGCGAACACCCCGCCGACTATCGACAGCATCTTCTTCCCGGTCTCGATCTACGAGGCCGACGGCCGGCAGCAGTCCTTCGGCCAGGTGCGCAACGCCTATATCCGCGTGGTGAACCGGGCCAACGGCGAAGAGCTGGCCCGCTACGACCTGTCCGAGGACGCCTCCACCGAAACCGCCATGGTGTTCGGTGAGCTGTACCGCAACGGCGCCGAGTGGAAGTTCCGCGCCATCGGTCAGGGCTACGCCTCCGGCCTGGCCGGGATCGCCCGCGATTACGGCGTCAACGTCTGACGATCCGCACCTCCGGGTAGCGTGAGGGGGTCCGGCAACGGGCCCCCTCATTTACGGCCCCTCTGCCGGCCGCAGGGGGACAAATTGGACAAATTAGCGGTGGGCGGCAACGCTGGTGACCACGGGTCGTCGACACCGCCGACCAGGTTTCTCGTCAAGGGCCGGGATTCCGACCGCAGTCCGGCCACCGCACACGAAAGGTCCCAGCGTGGTCCTGCGCATATTCGGTTTTTCCATAGTCGTGACGGTGCTGTCGCTGGGGGTGGCCTTCCTCTACGGCGGTCCGACCGCCCTGGCTCTCTGCCTCATCCTCGGCATCCTCGAAGTCTCCCTGTCGTTCGACAACGCCGTGATCAACGCCACCGTCTTGGAGAAGATGAGTGAGTTCTGGCAGAGGATCTTCCTCACCGTCGGCATCCTGATCGCTGTCTTCGGTATGCGGCTGATCTTCCCGCTGGTGATCGTATGGGTCACCGCGGGCCTGAACCCGGTCGACGCCTTCGATCTGGCATTGAACCCGCCACCCGGGGACGCCTCGCACTTCCCTGACGGTAGCCCCAGCTACGAAACCCTGCTGACCAGCGCACATCCGCAGATCGCGGCGTTCGGCGGCATGTTCCTGGCGATGCTGTTCCTGAACTTCATCTTCGAAGAACGCGAACTCACCTGGCTGAGCTGGCTGGAGCGGCCGCTGGCCAAGGCGGGCAAGATGGACATGATGTCGGTGGTCGTCGCGGGTATCGGCCTGGTGCTGGCCGCCGAGTTCCTCGCGCACGACGACACGCGCTCCACGGTGCTGCTGGCCGGCCTGCTCGGCATGATCCTCTACATCGCCGTCGACGGACTGGGTTCGATGTTCCATGTCGAGGAGCAGGCCGAAGGGGCCGGCGGCCCGTCCGGGCTGGCCAAGGCCACCGGTAAGGCCGGGTTCTTCCTGTTCCTCTACCTGGAGGTCCTCGACGCCTCGTTCTCCTTCGACGGTGTGATCGGCGCGTTCGCCATCACGGCCGACCCGATCATCATCGCGCTGGGCCTGGGGCTGATCGGCGCCATGTTCGTCCGGTCGATCACCGTGTATCTGGTGCGCAAGGGCACGCTGAACGAATACGTGTTCCTGGAGCACGGCGCTCACTGGGCGATCGGCGCGCTGGCGCTGATTCTGCTGATCACGGTCGGCGATATCCACGTCCCCGAACTCGTCACCGGTCTCATCGGTGTCGCGTTCATCGGCGCCGCGGTGATCTCCAGCATCGGCCGCAAGCGCAAGGAAGGCGATCCGAAGGAGCCCGCTACCTCGGAACCCACTCCGGTAGCCTGACCACAACCCATCCGAAGACCGCGGGAGCGGGCCGTCACGGTCCGCTCCCGCGGTCTTTCAACGCACGGGAGGTCCGTTGTCGAGCAGCAGTCCACCCCGCCAGGGTTTCAACCGACGGCACGCACTCGGGTTGCTAGCCGCCACTCCCGCCGCGATATCCGCTCTGCACACCGTGCGCTCCACTCCCACGAGCGCCGTTCCCGGACGTCGGCCGAACATCCTGGTGATCATGACCGACCAGGAACGCGCCGATATCGTCCGCCCGGACGGTTTCACCCTCCCGGCCCGCGACCGCCTCGCCGCGAACGGTGTCCGATTCGGCATGCACCACACCCCGACGGCGCCCTGCTCCCCGGCTCGGTCGGCGTTCTTCACCGGATTGCACGCTCCGGTCTCCGGTGTCATCGACAACGTCCGAGGCAACGAGCTACTCGGCGACGTCACCGCACGTTTCGCCGCCCCAGACCTCGCCACTACCGTCCCCACCCTCGGCGCGGTCCTGCGTGATGCCGGATACCGCACCGCCTATATCGGCAAATGGCATCTTTCCGGCGCTGTGGGTTCCGATCCGGCCGCCCTGGCCGGCTACGGTTTCGACGAATCCTACGATCTGCTCTCCGGCGGCGGCCCCGACGAGGGCCTGCGCGAGGACCCCGGGGTGGTCCGCCGGGCGGGTGACTGGCTGCGGCAGCACGGGAGCGACAGCGATCCCTGGTTATGCGTGGTGAGCATGATCAACCCGCACGACATGATGTACTGCCCGCGCTTCTACCGTCTCGAAGATGTTCCCGACTACGGGGCGGGCGTCCCGGCGAATTTCGAATCCGACCTCACCACCAAACCCGGCGTACAGACCGCGTGGCGCGCGCTCAATCAGGTGGTCGGCGGGGTGATGCCCAACGAGGTGGGCTCCCCGGAGGGACAACGCCAGTGGCGCCAGTGGGGCAACTGGTATCTGGAACTTATGCGCGCCACCGATATTCACTTCGGTCAGGTACTGGATGCCTTGGACAACAGTGGCGGCGCCGGCAATACCGTCGTGGTCCAGGTCGCCGACCACGGCGAACTCGGTGGCGCGCACGGACTCCGGCAGAAGGGCGCCATGATCTACCGGGAGAACCTCCGGGTCCCGCTGGTCATCGCCGACCCGCGCACCACTGCCTCGCACGGCACCGGCACCGACGCGCTGACATCCCATATCGACCTGATCCCCACCCTCGCCGCCTTGGCCGGCGCCACCGCCCCGGCCCTCCCGGGCCGGGACCTCACCCCGCTGCTCACCGAACCCACCGCCGCGGTCCGCGACGCCGTTCTCGTCACTTCCGACGCCCGCACCAGCGGCGGCATGGTTCCCGGTATCAATTACTGCCTGCGCGGCACGATCACGCCTCGCCACAGTTTCGCCCGCTACTCCACCCCGGAGGACATCGACGGCCCGCGTACGGATTTCGAGTACGAACTCTACGACCGGCTGGAGGACCCACTGGAGATGCGCAATCTCGCGCACGACCCGGGCACCGCGGGCCTGATCACCGAACTGAACGATCTGGTCGACTCCCTGATCGGCAGCGAACTCCAGGTAGGACAAAGTTGATCTCCATCGTTGCCGAAATGCTGTTGTGTCATCTCGGCCGCCGCTTCTTCGGGGCTGGGGATCATGACGGAGAAAGTCGGTCGCCCTGCCCGGGCAAGCCACGCGAAGAATCCCTTGGCCGAGTCGGCCAGACCCTGACCGTCGGCGTCGGTGTCACCCGACTGCGGCGCGCGCCGCCGGGTGGCCGAAGCTCACCGGTACGCCCGAACACCATCCGGGCGGTCGCTACGCTGGTGAATCCTGACGACGACTATCGGCGAACTCTGGCGTCGGACGGCGTCGCTGAGATCTGCTGGCATCGGCGAATTTTGATGCCAGCAGCGTGCGTGTCCGGCGGCTCGGGAAACGTCCGGAACCCCGCTCTCATGGTTGGCCGGCATCGGGTGCAGTCCTGCACAGGCCGAGCAGCGATGCCGAACCCAGATTCCTGGGCCGGTCGGCATCGCTGCCAGCATGTACCCAGACGGGTGCCACGATCTCCCGAACCTCGGTGACGAGCGGGAAACACCTGGTCCGCCGCCCGTTCAGTAGTGGCGGTGCACCTCGCCCTTGTACACCCGGTCGATGCTCGGATTTTCTGCGGGCGCCACCATGAACGAGGCCGTGGCGACGTTGGAACCATAGGAACAACTGGGGTACCCCAGCGTTGCAGTCACCCTATCCTCCACGTTGGGCCCGGTCCATTCCACTGCCTTCTCACGGTCGTCCGGCTGGAAGACGAGTGAGCCGTTTTTCACCTCATCGAGGGTTGGAGAATCGGGTTCGGCGGTCATCGTGGCCTTCCCGGCGTTCAAGTTGATCTCCACCACCCCGAACGGGTTACCATGCCAATCTTCGATCTCGCCGCTGTAGGTCGCGCCAATGCCGTCGGTATCTTGCCAGTCGGCCGGGGTCCCGCCGCAGGTCGGTTGGGCCTGAACCCCCGGACTCGCTATGGTCGTCACGCCCGCGCACACCGCGGCGGCGACCAATATCCGGACTCCGGACCACAGGGGACGGAAACGATGCTGTCAGGCCCGGCGGGCCTCCCCGGATCGCCGCCGCACCGATGTTCGTTCGAACCTGGACCGTGGAGCTGATCGCTCATACTGGGTGCCGTAGTGACTGCTCGGCTGGTGCACAACAACGGCGCAGAGGGAGGTTGCTCGATGCAGGCGAACGTCGGAGACCAACTGGTTCTACGCAGCGACAGTGTGGGCAAGACCGATCGGACCGGGGAGATCACCGAGATTCGGGGACCCAACGGCGCACCCCCGTATATGGTGCGGTTCGAAGATGGGCACCAAAGCCTGATCTATCCCGGGCCCGATTGTCTGATCAGACCGAGCTGACACCGATGGGCGCGCGCCCGGTGGCGCGCGCCCTCGGAGGCTGGCGCGACCTGAAACGCAGCGATACTACGGATACTGAACAGCCACTACCCGGGTGCCCGGCACCGCCATGGTCGGGGTCCTGGTACAGGCCACGGCGATCCGCCGAAGACCTCTGCCTGGCCTTCCCTCGGCACCGCTGCCCGATTGGCCGATTCCGTCCCCGGTACGGTCGGCGCTCCTATCGGGGCGGCGGTGCCCCTGCTGTTGTCAGCCGCTGCTGCGTTCGGCCTCGAAAGTGGTCAGCCGTGCCACGGTGGTGCCGGGGTTGCCGGGGTCGACGAACTCGACCGGTTCCTGCAGGTGGAACATTTCAGCGCGTGCGGGGAACTGGGTGAGCTGCGCGGTCAAGATCATCGGGACCTTGGCGTGCAGCTCGACCGGTTCCCTGCCCGAGAGCTCTATGGTCACGGCGTAGTCGAGGAAGTCCTTCTCCTCGTACCGCGGCGGGTCCTGCCGGGTGCGCGTCACCGTGCTGCGCGCGTCGACATCGACATCGTTCTGTTCGAGGGTGATCGCACCGCCTTCCTCGCTCTCCGCTGTCATCTTGAACCCGATGGTGCGCAGTCGCACACTGTTGTCCGGATCGTCGGGATTCACGTCGACGCGCTGTTTGATCCCGCCCTTGAACGTGACGGTGTAGGTCTCGCCGCCGTACTCGAACTTGCTGTCGACAGCGAGCATCGAGCTGGGGATCTCCGAGCCGATGGGCGGCGGGAAACCCGGCTGGGCTTGGGCCACTCCGGAACCGGTCGGGCACAACGCCACCGCCGCACAAGCCGCCGCAGTCGCGACCACTCGACGCCACCCCGACGCGGCGGAGACCCAGCACCGGGCAGATTTCGAACCGTTCAACGACAACTCCGTTCTCGCTGATGAAGCCGGACATCACTGACTGACCTGCCTGTATCCGCACCCGTCACTGCTGCTGGACGGCAGCAGCGCGGCGACCAGGCCCCGGGGAGTTTTCCATGGCGCACCCGCGTCCCGAGTAATCGCGCGATCGAGGACACCGACTCGTCCGGCCGGGTCAGCAGGGTGCGGACCTGCCGGACCTGTTCCTCGCTCATGGCCGGTGGCCGGCCGAGGCGCTGCCCGCAGGCTCGGGCCGCGCGTGGTCGGCGTTCGACTCGCGTGTCCGTTGACCAATATATATAGCGAGAAGATATTAATTGTGTGGCGCGCCGCTGATGCGAGCGCCTTGTCCGATTCAACAGTTCCTGGCGGAGAACACCAACCGGCGGACCGACCGTTACGGGAGCTCGCGCAACGGCCGGCTCCTGCTGGCGATCGATATCGTGACGTCCGTCGCGGCGGCGGTCGGTGCCGACCGGGTCGGCCTGCGCATCTCACCGGACAACCCGGAAAACGAGATCGCGGAGCAGGACCCACAGGGCACTCACCGCGCCCTCCTGGATACCACCTTCACATTGTCGAGCGTGGCGAGTACGCCGCCCTTGCCGACCTGCGCCCACGCTGGTCGAGCACGATGATCGCGAACTTCAACGGCCCGAACCCCACAACACCGGAAGCGGGACAAAGGTACTGGACACCGGGCCGGCCGATATTTTCTCGTTCGGACGCCTCGTCATCGCCAACCCCGACCTGCCTGCCCGGTTCGCCGCCGCGGCACCGCTCGCGCAGTACGCGCTTGACCTGGTGTACGGCGGCGGAGCCGAGGGCTACACCGATTATCCCGCGCTACAGACAGAACGAGTCTGACTCGTCGACCGTCCGTCTGCTTCCCGAGCCGCGCCTGTCCGGATCGACGGACCGGGCAGGCGCAGCCGGGGATGGGCTGCGTCCTACCGCTCGAAGTACGCCTGACCCACCGCGAAAACGCCGCGTTGGGGCAACCAGAATCCACCCAGCCTCGTCTGCTCGGGCAACGGCCCGGGTGGACCGATATCCACACCGCCGACACGGGCCACACTGTCATCGACCGTCCACAGCATCCGCGGGTTCGTCCGGAATTCTTGCCCGTTCGGCGTGGTCCCACGCAACCGCACCCGCCCGACACCCAACGCCGGCCCTGCGACCCGCGACATCATCGACAGCACGGCGGGGTTGCGCCACATAGCCGAGGGCATCATGGCACCGAGACCCGTCATCGCCTTCGTCGCCACCGACCTTCCCAGCTCGATATCCCAGACCAGCACATCCGGCACCTCCACCGTCAAGGTGAAGGGCCCTGTCCAGGTCACCGCGATATTCTCGACCCGGGCACCCGCCAGCGCGGAACCGTAGTAGCGGCCACAGCTCGCCTCCGGGGACACGCTGCTGTAGATGACCCATTGCCCGGCCGGGTCGCGGTGCCATACCGACTCGTATCCCGGTCCCACCGAACTTGCGGCGAAATGCCGGAAGGCCAGGTAGTGGCCGCTCGCGAAGGGCAGCCCCATCACTCCGTACCCGGCGAATCGCTCCTGGTCCGCACCTGGTGGGAGGGCCGGTTCTGTTTCGGCGATCGATCGTGGGCTGTCGGTCATGGCCGTTCTCCTCGACGAGCAGGGCCCCGCGCCCCCCACACTACGTCGCCTCGTCCCGGCCGGGAACGGCCGGGACGAGGCGATTCGGTTGCGGACAGGCCGCTCGAGAACGTGCGGCTAGCCTGTGTACTCGCGGTTGAACAGTCGTTTCGACCAGAGGTATCCGCCCAGTGCGATGACGGCGCACCAGCCCAGAGCGATCCACGCGTTGTTCCCGATCGCGGTTCCCAGGAGCAGGCCGCGCAAGGTTTCGATGATCGGCGTGAACGGCTGGTACTCGGCGAACCAGCGCAGCCCGGCAGGCATCGAGTCGGTGGGGGCGAACCCGCTGCCGAGGAAGGGCAGCAGGAGCAGCGGCATACCCACGTTACTTGCGGACTCGACGGTTTTGCTCACCTGGCCGAGCGCGACTGAGAGCCAGACGAGCGCGAACGTCACGACCACCAGGAAGCCGGCCGTGGCCAGCCATTCGGCCGGGCCGGCGGTGGGCCGGAAGCCGACGAGCAGCGCAACCCCGATGACGACCGCGATACTGAGCACGGTCTGGATGAGACTGCCGAGTACGTGTCCGGTGAGCACGGAGACACGGGCGATATGCATGGTCCGGAACCGCGCGATGATGCCTTCGGTCATATCCATCGCGACCGAGATCGATGTCCCCTGGACCGCGGCGGTGATGGTCATCAGGATGATCGCGGGCGAAACGTAGTCGACGTACGCGCCGCGTCCCCCGGACCCGTCGCCGAGCCCGGCTCCCATCGTGCCGCCGAACACGTAGACGAACAGCAGCAGGAACACCACCGGCATCCCGATGAGCATGACGGTCATCGACGGATACCGCAGCATATGTTTGAGGTTGCGGCGCAGCATCGTCGCCGAATCGCGCAGCGGGTGGAATCTGAGGTCCGCCGGGGCGGCGAGGGCGGGGGTGCTCATCGGGAGGCCACCTTCTGGTTGTCGGAATTGCCGGTGAGAGCGAGGAAGACATCGTCGAGATCGGGGGTGTGCACGGAGAGTTCGTCGACCTCGATGGCGTGCTCGCGGAGCCGGCCGATCAGGGTCTCGAGGGAGCGGAGGCTGCCGTCGCCGGGCACGCGCAGGGCCAGTCCGTCGTTATCGCGCGAAACCTGACCCAGCACCCGGACCGCCGCGTCGACGCCTCGGGAATCCGCGAACCGCAGCCGGATATGGCTTCCGGGGATGCGGCGTTTGAGCTCGTCCGCAGTGCCTTCGGCCACCAGCCGGCCGTGATCGAGGACCGCGATCCGGTCGGCCAGTTCGTCGGCTTCCTCCAGGTACTGGGTGGTCAGGAAGATGGTGACGCCGGTGGCCACCAGATCCCGGACGATCTGCCACATGGCGCGGCGGCTACGCGGGTCGAGGCCGGTGGTCGGCTCGTCGAGGAAGATCACTCGCGGGCTGCCGACCAGGGTCATCGCGAGGTCGAGCCGCCGCCGCATACCCCCCGAATAGGTCGAGACCGGTTTTCCGGCCGCGTCGACCAGATCGAACTGGTCGAGCAGGTAGGCGGCGCGACGCCGGCCGTCGCCGCGGGCGAGGTGGTGCAGATCCGCCATCATCAGCAGGTTCTCCCGGCCGGTGAGCAGATTGTCCACCGCCGAGAACTGGCCGGTGACACCGATCGCGGCCCGCACCGCGTCGGCTTCCCGGGTGACGTCGTGGCCGGCGACCCGGACCTCCCCGCCGTCGGCGCCGATCAAGGTGGACAGGATCTTCACGGTGGTGGTTTTCCCGGCGCCGTTCGCGCCGAGCAGTGAGAACACCGTTCCCTGCGGAACATTCAGGTCGATTCCGTCGAGGACGACGTGATCGCCGTACGATTTGCGCAACCCGGTCACCGCGATGGCCGGTTGAGATTGTCCGGTGGTCATGTTCTTCCTTCTTCAGGGCCGGTAGTGGTTCAGGAACGGCGGATCGTGATATCGCCGAACGCGGTGCGCGCCCGCACCTCGACGGTTTCGTCGGACTTTTCGGGTTGAGCGGCACTGTCCAGCAGGTTGTGCACGTGGCCGAACGAGGTGTTCACGTCCAGCCAGGCGGCGGTGCCCTCGGCGATACCGATTTCCAGCTCGCCCATCGCGGTCCCGAGTTCGACCGAGCCGCGAGCCACCTCGCCGAGGCGGATGGTGCCGCTGGATGTCTTCGCTTCGACCCCGGCACCGGCCCGGTCGACGGAAATATCGCCGTTCGCCGTGCGTGCGCGCGTATCGCCGGCGGCCGCGCCGATGACGATGTCACCGTTGGAGCTCTTGACGACCACGGGCCCGTCGATCTCGCCGAGGCTGACCTTCCCGGTGCCGGTGTGGATTTCGGCGCTGCCCACGACGTCGCCGACAGTGAGCTGGCCGGCCCCGGTGTCCAACCGCAAGGGGCCGGTGCGGTCGAGCCGGATATTCCCGGCCCCGGTCTTGTACCGGCATTCGCCGAGCCGGCCGGTGCCGATGAGGTGGCCCATCTCCACGTTGCCGGTGACTTGCGAACCCTGGGGCAAGTCGATGATCACCTCCACCGACCTGGTCTTGCGGGAGAAGTCGAATATCCGCGCTTTCGGCCCGGTGATCTGCAGCAAGCCGTTCGCGTAGTCGACGCGGATCCGCTGCGCGGCCTGCACGTCGGATTCATCGGATTCGTCGCTCGGCCGCACGTCGACCACAGTGTCGGCGCGGTCGCTCGCGGTGATCCGGAGATTGCCGACCCCGAGTTCGACGGTCACGGAAATCGGTTCGGGTGTCTCGAATGTGGGCATAGCTGTCCCCTCGATAGGAGTAGGTGATGCGTCCCCGCAGGTCGGGGGCGTGATGATGGTGGGCGGCGGGGCGGCTAACGCACCCAGCCGGTGAGACGCTGGGTGGTCTTCGTGCCGCGCGGTTCGGCGGGCTGTTCGCGGCCGGGTTGCCGCAGTGCCGCCGACGCCGCACGGACCAGCCAGGCGTTGACCGAACGTCCTTCCTTCGCGGCGGCCTCCTCGACCGCGGTCTTGAGCTGTTCCGGGAGACGGACATTGATCCGCGCGGTCGGGCCGTCCTCGGAGATCGGTGTGGTGTCCACCGTCGCCGGATCGTCCTTCGCGGCGGCGAACGCGACCGGTTCGGCGGGCGGCGTGGTCACGACGAAGTTCGGGTCGCGTCCACGCAGCCGCACCTCGACCGCTCCCGGTGCCAGATCGCGGGTGATCTCGTCCGCGGCGGCGGACAACGCGTCCAGCAAGGTCATTCGGATCGCCGATTCGAGCGATCCGGTCAACCGCTCGACCAGCGCACGAGCCTCGTCACCGCCGGTTTCGGCGAGGGTCGCGAATTCACGTCCGAGGTTGCTCACGTACGGGGTCAAATCCATGATGCCATCATGGCACACTCTTGGCACCACCACAAGCATTCATGGCACAACATTGGCTCACCCCGGCACCACATGGCACTTCGAACGCCGCTCGGGGTGCCGTCCGCGGACGGCGCCGAGCGCGGACGACCCGGGTGTGACCTGCTCAGCGCGGGCCGATCCGGTACCGGGGAAAGCTGCGCCCCGTAATGTCGTAGGCGTGGACGGCGCAGAGGATTTCGACTCGATCCGCTCTACTGTCGAGTCCTTCCTACTCGGCGGGCAGCGAGAATTCACACGCCAGGATGTCGCGGAGCAGGCAGGCGTCACATCGGAGAACTCACGGCGGCTCTGGGGTGCCCTCGGGTTTCCGGCGAACTCCGATGGAGCCGCCGAATTCACGGAATCCGATATCGCGGTGGTGCGATACTTCCGTGATCTTTCGGTGCTCAACGAGTCCGGGCCACAGGCTGTCGCTCTCGCGGCCGCGGCCCGGACCCTGGGGCAGACGATGGCTCGGCTCGCGGAATGGCAGGCCGACCTGGTGGCGTTGGAGATCATTTCCCGAGCGGGCGACGAGATCGGCTCGCCGGATCGGGTACGCGAAGCGGCCGAATCCACCGTCACGGCTTTCGAAGAACTGCAGCGCTATGTATGGCGGCGGCATCTCGCGGCCGCACTCAGCCGGACTTTCGACGGTATGACCGGCGAGGACCACACCCGCCCGTTAGCGGTCGGTTTCGCGGATATGGTCGGCTACACGAGACTGACCCGGCATCTGCATCCGAGCGAACTGACGATGCTGTTGGAGGCCTTCGAATCCACGACCGCGGCGGCGATCACGGAGAACGGCGGCTGGGTGGTCAAGCATGTCGGTGACGAGGTGATGTTCGCAGCCGAATCGGCGCGGGACGCAGGCCGGATCGCGGTCGAGATCCAGGAATCGACGATGATGGTCGGCGGTACTCCGGAGCTGCGGGTCGCTTTCGCCTACGGACCCGTTCTGCAGCGCTTCGGCGATCTGTACGGATCGGTGGTGAACGCCGCTTCCCGGCTCACCGGCGTCGCCCGCCCCGGTACCGTCCTGATCGACGATGCCGCGGCCGACGAACTGGCCGGCGATCCGGAATTCACCCTCCGAGGTCTGCGCAGTGTGCGGGTTCGTGGATTCGACCGGCTGCGGCCACATGTGCTGGAACCGCGGACACTTCCCCGGGATCTGTAGTCCGCCGCCGGCCGGCGCGACTCGGATCCCCTGTGCGCAGACCGGGATCAGCCACGCGCCATATCCACGAACCGCGACAGATGCAGCTGATGCGCGACGGTGATCGTCGCCGTGGGACCGTTTCGATGTTTGCCGAGAATCAGATCGGCCTCGCCGCCGCGCGGATCATCGCGTTCGATCGCGTCGGGCCGGTGCAGCAGGATCACCATATCGGCGTCCTGTTCCAACGATCCTGATTCGCGGAGGTCGGAGACCTGTGGGCGCTTATCCGTGCGCTGTTCCGGCCCACGGTTCAGCTGGCTGATCGCGACCACCGGCACTTCCAGTTCTTTGGCCAGAAGCTTGAGATGCCGGGAGAATTCGGAGACTTCCTGCTGCCGCGATTCGACCTTCTTACCGGAGGTCATCAGCTGGAGGTAGTCGACCACGACGAGTTTCAGATCATGCCGCTGTTTGAGCCGCCGGGCCTTCGCCCGGATCTCCATCATGGTGAGGTTCGGTGAATCGTCCACGAACAACGGCGCTTCGCTGATCTCACTCATCCGCCGTGCCAGTTTGGTCCAGTCGTCATCGCTCATCCGCCCGGACCGCATATCCCCGAGCTTGATCTTCGCCTCCGCCGACAGCAGTCGCATGACGATCTCGGTCCGGCTCATCTCCAGCGAGAAGATAACGCTCGCCAGCCCGTTCCGAATCGAGCAGCTGCGCATGAAATCCATTCCCAAAGTCGATTTTCCGACTCCGGGTCGAGCCGCGACGATGATCATCTGGCCCGGGTGCAGGCCGTTGGTGACCTCGTCGAGTTCGGAGAAACCGGTGGGGACACCCAGCGAGATACCGCCGCGGGAGGCGATGGAGTCGATTTCGTCCATCGTGGGCTGGAGAAGTTCTTCCAGCGGGAGGAAATCCTCGGAGGTCCGGCGTTCGGTGACCTCGTAGACCTCGGCCTGGGCCCGGTCGACCACCTCGGCCACGTCCTGGCCGTCGGCGCCGGCGTAGCCGTACTGGACGATGCGGGTACCGGCTTCCACCAGGCGCCGCAGGATGGCCTTCTCGGCGACGATCTCGGCGTAGTAGCCGGCGTTCGCGGCAGTGGGAACGGTCTGGGTGAGGGTGACCAGATAGGGCGCGCCGCCGATTCGTTTCAGTTCGCCGCTGCGGTCCAGGCCGGCGGCGACGGTGACCGGATCGGCGGGTTCGCCGCGGCCGTAGAGGTCGAGAATCGCGTCATAGACCGCTTGGTGAGCGGGGCGGTAGAAATCGCCGGAGCGGAGAACCTCCACCACGTCGGCGATGGCGTCCTTGCTGAGCAGCATGCCGCCGAGGACCGATTGTTCGGCTGCCATATCGTGCGGCGGCTGACGCCCGAAATCCTCACCGGGCGGCTCGGGTGGGAAATCCGTGTGGCCGCGGTCATCGACGACTGCCATCAGACTCGACCGTCCTCTCATCCAGACCGGACGCACCCTTTTGCCGTTCGGTTCTACCGCAGGGGTCCGACAAATTCACCGGTTCGGGAAGTGTCTGTGACCAGTGGTCAGACATCCCAGCTATCACCCAGATAGATCCGCTCCACCGGTTTCCGGCGGGGCATTGACGATGGTGCTGCGATGAACCTAGGCGAGGTTCTATCCACATGCCAAACGGTCCTGTGCATAGACCTGTGGATAACCTGGGGATAGTTCACCTCTGGTTGTGCACAACTTGTGGAGAACTTGGGGAAAACGCAGGTCAGCCGCAAAAAATCCCCAGCTAGACCGGGATTTTTTCCATCAACGCAGTGTGGATAAACAAAGCACCGGCGTGTCGGTGTTGTTGAACAGCCGGGCGTGTTGAGTTAACGGACAGGCGAACAGATATGAGCTGGGTCACAATACGTCCGGTTGGTTTTGCCATTGATCCACAGGTCTCACATCCTGTGGATAACACTGACGCAGCCCGAAGAGCACCGACAGCACCACTATCGGCGTCTACCTTTCGGCCGGCCACAGCTAACCGTTGGCTAATTTCCCCCGCAGAAGAAAGCACTCCAACCGGAGACCACGCGTAGGCGTGATCCCCGGTCAGAGAGTGGGTCGAGACCGCGGTCAGCCCGCAGCCACGACCTCCAAGGCGAATTTCGCGGCGACATCCGGGTGCAGGTGCACCGTGACCTGATGCTTACCGGTGGCCTTGATATGCGCTTTCGGCAGTTCGATGCTGCGCTTGTCCAGAACCGGGCCACCGGCCGACTTGATCGCCGAAGCGATATCGGACTGGGTGACCGAACCGAACAGCTTGCCGGTGCCGGCGGTCTTGACCGACAGCGACACACCTTCCAGGCCCTCGATGGCCTGCTTCAGTTCATTGGCATGGCCGAGATCGCGCACCCGGCGGGCCTCCTGGGCCCGGCGGATTCCCTCGACCTGCTTCTCGGCACCACGGGTGGCAACGATCGCCAGCCCGCGGGGCAGCAGATAGTTACGGCCGTAGCCGTCCTTGACCTCGACGGTATCGCCAGGAGCGCCGAGGTTGTCGACGTCGGCAGTCAGGATGAGCTTCATATGCTTGACCGACCTTTCTCAGCGAGCCGTCGAAACGTAGGGCAGCAGAGCCATCTCACGCGAGTTCTTCACCGCGATGGCGATATCGCGCTGGTGCTGCACGCAGTTGCCGGTAACCCGGCGGGCACGGATCTTACCGCGCTCACTGACGTACTTGCGCAGCAGCGGGGCGTCCTTGTAGTCGATATTGACAGGTCCGGTCTTGCTTTCTTTGCAGAAAGTGCAAGCCTTCTTCTTGAGCACCTTTTCGCGCGCCGGTGCCTTGGCCATTTTCGTTACTCCGTATTCTTGGTGGCCCGCCTGCGCGGGCCGATGCGGGCCGTCTCAGAACGGCGGTTCGTCGTCCATCCGGCCGCCGCCCCCGAAGGAGCCGGCCGCGGGCGCGCTACCCCACGGGTCTTCCGCTGCGCCCTGTTCGGACCGTCCACCGCCGCTGTTTCCGGCGTTGTAGTTTCCACCACCACCGCTGTTGGAACCGAATCCACCACCGCCGCCACCGCGGCTGGTCTTGTTGACCTTCGCCGTGGCGTATCGCAGCGACGGACCGACCTCGTCGACCTCGAGCTCGACAACAGTGCGCTTCTCACCCTCACGGGTTTCGAAGGAGCGCTGCTTGAGCCGTCCGCTGACGATCACCCGGGCGCCCCGGGTCAGGCTTTCGGCCACGTTCTCCGCCGCGTCGCGCCAGATATTGCAGCGCAGGAACAGCGCCTCGCCGTCTTTCCACTCGTTGGTATTACGGTCGAAAATGCGGGGCGTCGATGCGACGGTGAAATTCGCAACCGCCGCGCCCGCGGGCGTGAATCGAAGCTCGGGATCGGCCGTCAGATTTCCGATGACCGTGATGACCGTGTCGCCTGCTGCCATGGTGGGTTCCTCCTGCTCGGTGTGCAGTCCGAGTGCACTCGCTTGTTGCGCTAGAGCCTAGAGACAGACTCCGACGAAACCGCGATGCCGCCGGAACTACTTTTCGTTGCGCAGAACCTTGGTGCGCAGCACCTGCTCGTTGAGGCCCAACTGGCGGTCGAGTTCGCTCACCGTGGCGGGCTCGGCGGTCAGATCGACGACCGCGTAGATGCCTTCGGCCTGTTTGCGGATCTCGTAGGCGAGGCGCTTACGGCCCCAGATATCGACCTTGTCGATTTTCCCGCCCTCGGTCTTCACAACGTTGAGCATCGTGTCCAGGGACGGCCCGACGGTGCGCTCGTCCATGCTCGGATCGAGGATGACCATTACTTCATAATGACGCACGAACCAATCACCTCCTGTGGTCTGGTAACGGCCACGGACGGTCCGTGGCAGGAGGTCGTCGCGTCAGCAACCGGGCAAGAGTACCCGAGAGGGTGGGTCACCGCGAAATCGATCTACGGAACCGGGCTGCCCAGGTAACGGGTGGTGCCGCACCCGGTTTCCCAGCACCAGGAGTCCGGTGGGATTCGCTCGGTGAGTGCGACGGGTGACCTGGCGTTACGACCTCTCGGGGAGTGCCGGAGCCGCGCGCGCACCGCACTCGGCCGGGACGACGACCACTAGGGTGATCGCTATGTCGATCGGAGCGGCCGCGCGCGCGTTCGCGACCGGTCGCGTTTCCCGGCAGACGGCGGCGGTGACCGCGGCTGTATTGCTGTGTGTCATGACCCTGGCAGTGGCATTTCTCAACAAAGCCCGCTGCGCGGGGACGCCTTTTCGGGCCGACGGGCGCAGCGTCGCCTTCGACTACGTAAAAGACGCCCGGGTCTGCTACTCCGATATCCAGTTCCTCTGGCTGGGCCGCGATATCGATCAGCATATTTTTCCGTATGTCCACGGCGGTATCACCGCTGATGGATCGTTGATCGGCGGCGCTGTCGAGTATCCGGTGCTCAGCGGTGTACTGATGTGGCTCGGTGCGCTGGGCTCGCACAACGATGCGATGTTCCTGTTGCATTCAGCACTGCTGTTGGCCCCGTTCGCCCTGGTGACCGCATGGCTGCTGGCCCGGATGGCGGGCCGGGCCGCCCTCCTGTGGGCGGCGGGACCTCCGCTGGTGCTGTACGCGTTCCACAACTGGGAACTTCCGGTGGTGTGCACGACTGTGGCCGCGATGGCGGTGATGACACTGTCCCGCCGGCCGCTGCGGTCCCGCGCGGTGCTCGCGGCGATCCTGCTGGGGCTGGGATTCTGTTTCAAGATCTATCCGGCGATCTTCGTGGTTCCGCTGATGCTGTATGTACTGACCGGCGGCGACCGGCGGGACGACGGGCCGCGCCCCGATATCCGCGGGGCGCTGTGGACCGGGGGCGCCGCGGCCGCGACGGTCCTGGCGGTCAATCTGCCCTTCGCGATCGCCGGTTACGACGGCTGGCGCGCTTCGATCGAATTCCAGCAGCAACGGCAGGCCGATATCACCACGAACTCGATCTGGTTCTGGGGTCTGCGGCCGCTGTTCGGTACTGATCGCGTGGGCACGGCCGCGTTCGCCGATACCGTGGCGATCGCGTCACCGGCGCTCATCCTCGCGTCCTTCGCACTGGCCCTGTGGGTCGGATACCGGCGCTACACGGAAACGGGCGTCTACCCGTGGATCGGCGTCAGTGGGGCGATGCTGTGCGGGTTCCTGGTCTTCCACAAGGTGCATTCACCGCAGTACACCCTGTGGTTGATTCCGTTCCTGGTCGTCCTGGCCGTGCCGTGGCCGGTGGTGTGGAGTTACCTGGTCGCCGATATCGCGATCGGGGTGGGGGTCTTCCGCTATTTCTACGCGATGGGGACCGGACATTCGGTCGACCTCATGGAGGCGGTGGTTCGTTTCGGGGTCTGGGGCCGGGCCACACTGCTGATCTTTTTGTTCACGCTCTTCCTGAGAGTTCCGATGCGCAAGCCGCCCGAACTGGTGACGCCGGCCGGTGCCCGAGCGGGATCGCCCGGCCCGGACGAGGTAGCCACGCGGGCGAATCGGTTCCAATAAAACTAGAACGTGTTACATTCAAGGTATGGCACCTGTCGGGCTCGCGCGCACCATCCGCCTGCACCCGCGGCACGCGGCGCATTCGAGTCCGAGAGGTGACTGCGGCCGGATCGGCCGCCGCGCGGCAATTATGTAACTTGTTCCAGGCATAGGGAGACACCACCGCCATGCGTACCGATATCTGCGACCGGCTGGGGATCGAGTTCCCCATCTTCGCCTTCACCCATTGCCGCGACGTGGCGGCCGCGGTCAGCAACGCCGGCGGGCTCGGCGTACTCGGCGCGGTGGGCTTCACCGCGGAAGAGCTCGAGGTCGAGCTGGCCTGGCTGGACGAGCACGTCGGCGACAACCCCTACGGTGTCGACCTCGTGATCCCGTCCAAATACGAGGGCAAGGGCATCGACGGGCTCTCCCCGGAGGAACTCGAGGCCGAACTCGCCAAGCACGTACCGCAGGGTCACCGCGATTTCGCCGAGAAGATCCTCGCCGACCACGGCGTACCGAAGCTGCCGGAGGAAGAAGTTCATCCGCAGCTGCTCGGCTGGACCGCGACCACCGCGGCGCCGCAGGTCGAGGTGATCCTGAAGCATCCGAAAGCGAAACTCGTCGCCAACGCGCTGGGCACCCCGCCGCCGGAGTTCGTCTCCCAGATCCAGGATTCCGGACGCCTCATCGGCGCGCTGTGCGGTTCGGTGAAGCACGCGATGAACCACAAGAACGCCGGCCTCGATTTCGTCGTATGCCAGGGCACCGAGGGCGGCGGCCACTGCGGCGAGGTCTCCTCGCTGGTCCTGTGGCCGCAGGTCATCGACGCCGTGGGTGATCTGCCGGTGCTGGCCGCGGGCGGTATCGGCGACGGCCGGCAGGTCGCGGCCGCCATGGCGATGGGCGCCGCCGGCGCCTGGACCGGTTCCATCTGGCTGACCGTGGAAGAGGCGAATGTGCCCCCCGCGCAGATGAAGACCTATATCGACGCCACCAGCAACGACACCATCCGCTCCCGCGCCTGGACCGGTAAACCGGCCCGGATGCTGCGCAACGACTGGACGGACGCCTGGGAATCGGAAGGTACCCCGGACCCGCTGCCCATGCCGCTGCAGATGATGGTCGCACTGGACGGCGTCAAGCGCGGGCACCGCTACCCGGAGGCCGCCAAGGACGTGAACTTCAACCCGGTCGGCCAGGTGGTCGGCATGATGAACAAAACGGAACGCTCCGCCGATGTGATGAACCGCCTCGTCGAGGACTACGTAGCCGCCTGCGAACGGCTGAACAAACTGAACGAAGCCGGGTAATCACACCCGACTCACAACGGTCGAAAACTGGGCCCATCCACGGATCTCCGTGGGTGGGCCCAGCCCGTAGTCGCTCGGCCCTCCGCACGGAGAACGCCAGTGGGCCGAGCCTGCCCGGAAATCAGCTCAGGCGGCACAGACTCCGGCGATGCCCGCAAGGTCCCGTACCCCGCCCGAGGCGAACACGCCGAGCAGCGCCGGGCTCAGCGAGGAGGTTGAAGGGCCACCATCCGCCGCCTCCCCTGGCGCGTTTGCCCCCTACCGCCCATCTATCCGCATGCAACCCCACCCCGTTTCCCCGCCTGCGGCCGGTCGGCCTTGGTAGTTCGTGGCCGTCTCGTTCCGGAGCGAAGGCACGCAGCACCCGAGCGCACTCGCCGCCGCCCCTCGGGCGCGTTTGATCCCCCTACCACCAGTCTGTCCGCATCCGATCCCCGCCCCCGTTTCCCGCATGCGGCCGGTCCGCCTTGGTGGTTCGGGGCCCGTCTCGTTCTGGAGCGACCAGAGCGAAGGAGCGCAGCGACTGAGCGCCGGGAGTGAAGAACGAGACCAAGGGGGCCCCGAACCCGCGCGCGCCAGCGCGCCGAAAACACAGCACCCTCACGACCCCACCTGTCACCTGAACAGGCCAGCGCCCCGAAACACCAACCTTCACCTTGCCCTGCTTACGACCCTTGCAGACCCGTTCCCCGCCCGGCCGCAAACCCGGCCTTCCGGCCGGCATCGACAGTCCAGCCGATTCACGCAGTAGCCGCGTGAACCCCCGAATCCTCGCCCTGCACCCCGAGCAGTTCCTCGAACCGCGCCATGACCTTGTTGTGATAGATCCCGAAAAGATCCTCGAACAGCGCGAGCTGCGCAGGCGAAGGCCCGGATTCCGATTCCCATACCGCGATCAGCGCCCGCCAGACCAGAACGTGCAGGTCCGCCGCGCCCGCGAAGTATGCGTCGACCGCCTGCGGCACCTCCAGCACCATATCGCCGATCGAATTCAGAATGGCCCGCTGCAGACTCGATTCGAGGGCCACGAGCAGACGCCGTACGATCCCGATTTCGATGGCGAGGATGCGGCGATGATCGGGGACGTCCAGGCGGGCGAGCGTTTCCAGCGCATCGACCTCCGCCTTCAGTTCGGCCAGGTCGAATCCGGCGACCGGGCCGCCGTGCGCCGTGCCCGTGTAGGCGAGCAGCGCGTCCATGACGATCCCGCGCTCCACTTCGACGATATCCCGGAACATCTCGATCGCGACCTCGGGCATCGGGATGGAGAACCGGAAGAGATGGCGGTACACGTCCAGCCCACCCGCGGAGCGGACCTCGCGGATGGTGAAACCCTTACCGCGCCGGGCTTCGACGAAACCGTAGGACTCCAACCGGCCGAGTGTGAGCTGGGCGGTGGCCCGGTTCATTTCGAATTCGTCCGCCACTTGGCGGACCGAGGGCATCAGCTCACCCGGTTGATATTCCCCTGCGGCGACTCGCCGTGCCAGTTCGTCGGCAACATCGGCGACCACCGTGCGGGACCCCATGGATACACCTCTCTCGGCACTTGTTACGTCCCAGACAGTCTATGCACAAATATGCCAGACTGCACGGGAGATCAAGCGAATCGGTTCTGGGGTTGAGGGTATGAGCAGTCGACGGGATCCTGGTGCGTCTCCGGCACGGCCGGCGCTGCGCAGCGCCAAACTCATGGCACTGCCGGTGGCTTACGCCGGCCGGCAGGCGGCGGGCGCGGGCCGCAGAGCGCTCGGCCGGCCCGCGCGGGAGGTGAACCGGGATATCCAGAACCGCACCGCCGAGCATATCTTCGCCGTATTGGGCGAGCTGAAGGGCTGCGCGGCCAAACTCGGTCAATTACTGGCGGTCTACCAGCTCGCGCTGCCGCGCGATATCGCCGCGCCGTACCAGGCCGCGCTGGCCCGGCTGCAGGATTCGGCGCCGGTGATGCTGCCGCCCACTGTGCACGCGGTACTGGCCGATAATCTCGGGCCGGATTGGCGGGATCTGTTCCAGGAGTTCGACGATCGGCGGGCCGCGGCCGCTTCGATCGGTCAGGTGCATCG
Organism: Nocardia sp. NPDC019395; assembly: GCF_040632335.1. NCBI lineage: Bacteria > Bacillati > Actinomycetota > Actinomycetes > Mycobacteriales > Nocardiaceae > Nocardia > Nocardia sp. NPDC019395. The sequence continues at coordinate 19,776 of NZ_JBEYBT010000025.1, read as the reverse complement.
CGGGGTCTGGCACGACGGCCGCGAGGTCGCGGTGAAAGTGATGTACCCGGGGGCGCGGGCCGCGGTGGAGTCGGATCTGGTGCAGCTGCGGCGGATCTCGACATTGGCCTCGGTATTCCTGCCGGGTGCCGATGTGAAGTCGGTGACCGAAGCGCTGTGTGAGGGCGTGCGCGCGGAACTGGACTACGCGGGCGAGGCCGAGAATCAGCGGGCCTTCGCCGACGAGTACCGCGGGAGCACCGAATTCTATGTCCCCGAAGTGCTGGAACAGCGTGGCGATGTACTGATTTCGGAATGGCTGCACGGTACCGCCGCCACCCGGATCGTCAGCTCGGGCAGCCGGGAGCAGCGCGACCGGGTCGGTGAGTTGATGATGCGGTTCGTGCTGACCGGTTGGGAGCGGCACGGATTCCTGTACTGCGATCCACATCCCGGGAATCTGTGGCTGCTGCCGGACGGCCGGCTCGGGGTGGTCGATTTCGGCGCCTGCGCGCCGTGGCCGCATCCGGGGTTCACCGAATTGACGGTGCAGATGTGCGACGCGATCCTCAACGGTGGCCCGGCCGCGCTGGAGTCGGCCGTGCGCACGCACGGGTTCGCGCTGCCGGGACGGGATTTCGATCCCGTCGCGCTCGATTCCGCACTGGCGGCGTGTGGTGAACCGGTGCGCCACGAACGGTTCCGGCTCACCACGCCTTGGCTGCGTAAACAGGTGCTGCGGATCACGAATCCGCGGTTGAACAATGTGATGCGCGAGCTGACACTGCCTCCGGGGTGCACGCCCTTCGCGCGGGCCGCGCTCACCATGGTCGGGACATTGAGCCAGTTGGAGAGCGAATGTGATTACGGCGCGGAATTGGTGCGATCGGTTCCGGAACTAGCGGAGGTGTTCACCACGATGCGGCGTGGGTCCGAACCGGGGGTGCCCGCGAACTGAGCGACACCGGACCGGATCGGATCGCACCGTCTGGGACATTTTCCGGTGAGGGCTCGTATTTTACGGAATAATATCCTATCTATCTTCTTTCGCGCTCAGTAATCCAGCCATTCGCGCCATCCGGGCAGCAGCAGTTCCGCGAACCCGGCATAACCGGCCGCCCCGGGATGCGCACCGTCACCGGCCCGCACCTGCTCCGTCCAGACCGAGTCGGCCGCCAGCCGATGACAGCTGCCGATATAGGGGACCCCGCGCTCGGCGCAGACCTTCTCGAAACGCGCGTCGAGTTCCGCGATCCGCTGGTTGTGCTCCGCGTCGTCGACCGGCGGCGGCCCGACCATCAGCAGTGGCCACGACTCCTCGCGCGCGGCCGCGAGCACCGCACACAAGTTCGCCACCGAAGTATCCGTATCCACTCGGGTCCCACCCTCGACCCGCACGGTGTCATTGACCCCGAACGAGAACACCACCCGGCCCGGTACTCCGGCAGGCAGCCGCGACCGGCATTCGGCCCGCCAGCGGCCGGCGATATCGGTGGAGGCCTGCCCGCGGATACCCAGGTTGTAGCTGGTCAACGCGAGCCCGGCACGCCGGGCGTGCGCTGTCAGCCGGCCGCTCCAGCCCAACGCCTCCTGGTCCCCCTCCCCGGCGACGAAGGAATCCCCCACGAAACAGATGCGCAGATCACAGATCACCCCACGATTCTGGCAGCGTGTTGATGTGTATCGTCCGGCTCGGCCTCCTGCATACTCACCATCTGGCGGGTGCGGGCGGCCGGCCGGCTTCACCTCGATCCGAAAGTACCGATACGACATGCGAGTCGATGGGCGGGAGATCCCGGTAACGGGCAACCTGCTACAACCGCTCACCCGGCGCTCCAGCGATATCCTCCGTGTCGTCTTCGCGGCGGTCGGCGTCGCCGTGGTCATCGCCGGATCCCTGATCACCCGGCCCGAATGGCTGGCGCTCGAGCGTTCGGTGTCCAATATCGTCGGGTTCCTCAACTCGGACCAGTCGAACCTCGTCTACCTGGTGTACGGGATCGCCATCCTGATCCTGCCGTTCGCGATCCTGGTGGAACTGGTGTGGGGCGGGCATTGGAAGCTACTCGCCGGGTACGCGACCGCCGGGCTGGTCGCGGGGATCCTGCTGTCCATCACACCGAGCGGCCTGTCCGCCCCGCAGTGGCATCTGCAGGTCCCCGAGAACCTGGCCGACAAGACCTTCCTGCAACAGTTCCTCGACGACCCCCGCTGGATCGCCATGCTGGCCGCGGTACTCACCGTGGCCAGTCCGTGGCTGCCGGTCCGCGCGCGACGCTGGCTCTGGGTGCTGATCCTGGCCTTTGCGCCGATACATCTGGTGGTCAGTACGGTCGTCCCGGCCCGCGCCATGTTCGGGCTGGTCCTCGGCTGGCTGGTCGGCGCCGTGATCGTGCTGCTGGTCGGCACACCCGCGCTGGAGGTCCCGCTGGACGCGGCGGTACGCCAGCTCACGCGCAACGGCTATACCGTCACCCGGCTCACCGTCGTACGGCCGGCCGGGCCCGGAGCGCTCATGCTCTCGGCGACTATCGAGGAACGCGAGAAGGCGCTGGTCGTCGAACTGTACGGAAAGAACCAGCGCACGCTCAGTGCGGTCCGGCAGCTGTGGCGCTGGCTGACCTTCCGGTCCAGCGAGACGGCGCCGCTGCACGGTTCCATGCATCGTGCTGTGGAACATCGCGCGCTGATGGCGATAGCGCTGGGGGAACTCGGGGTGGCCGCGCACCGGCCGGTAACCGTGGCGGCCCTTCCACGCGGGTGGATGCTGTACGCGCACACTCTGCCCGCCGGACGCTCGATCGAACAGGACCCCACCGATACCGAGGCACTGACCGCGGTGTGGCGCTCGCTCACCGTCCTGCGCGAACACGGAATCTCGCACGGCGAACTACGGCCGGCGGAGATCCGGGTGAACGAGCACGGCGCGGTGTTCGGTGGTTTCACCGCGGCCGAACTGTGCGCCTCCGATGCCCAGCTCCAATCCGATATCGCCCAGCTGCTGGTATCGATGACGGCCGTTTTCGGGCAGACGGCCGCAGTGCGGACCGCGATCGAAGCCCTCGGCGAGCAGACGCTGCTCACCGCCTCGCGCCGGCTGACGAAGTTCGCGATGCCGCGCGGTATCCGTAACTCCATCTCCGACTGGAAATCGGTGGTGACGGCGGCGCGCGACGAAGTGCGGGCACAAACCGGACAGGACCGGATCGAGGCGGAGCAGATCACCCGGTTCAACCGCAAGAGCCTGCTCCAATTGGCGCTGCTGATCGGCCTGGTCTACGTCGCCTACCCGTTCATCAGCGCGGTACCGACCTTCTTCACCCAGCTCCGCGAGGCCGACTGGTGGTGGGCGCTGGCCGGATTGGCACTGTCGTCACTCACCTACCTCGGCACCGCGGCCGCGCTCTGGGCCTGTGCTTCGGGGGTCGTCAAATACTGGCCGCTGGTACTCATGCAGATAGCGAACACCTTCGCCGCGACCACCACCCCGGCACGAGTGGGCGGACTGGCGCTGAGCGTTCGATTCCTGCAGAAGGGCGGGGTCGGTGCGGTCCGCGCCACCGCCGCGGTCGCACTACAGCAGGGCGTGCAGGTGTGCACGCATATCGGCTTGCTGGTGCTGTTCAGTGTGGCCGCCGGAACGTCGGCCGACCTATCACATTTCGTACCCTCACCGACCGTGCTGTATCTGATCGGTGGTGTCGGGGTGGGCATCATCGGCACGTTCATGTTCGTACCGAAACTGCGCCGCTGGCTGAACAACTCGGTACTACCGCAGGTACAGGAGGTCGTGGGGGAACTGGCACGACTGGCCCGAGACCCGAAACGCTGCGCGGTCATCGTCCTGGGTTGCGCGGCCCTCACTCTCGGTCAAGCGCTGGCGCTGTGGGCGAGTGTCCAGGCGTTCGGAGGCGGTACAACGTTCATCACTGTCACGATCGTGACGATGATCGGTGGCACGCTTGCCTCGGCCGCCCCGACACCGGGCGGGGTCGGGGCGGTTGAGGCGGCACTGATCGGCGGCCTGGCCGCGTTCGGGCTGCCTGCGGAGGTCGCGGTGCCGTCGGTACTGCTCTACCGGGTGCTCACCTGCTGGATCCCGGTGTTCTGCGGCTGGCAGGTGATGCGCTGGATGACCGAGAAGAACATGATCTGAGATGTAGCTATGGCGGCGGCTCGGGTGATACGAGTTGGCGGCGGCTTGGTCAGGGGTGTTGGGGAGCCGGGGCACCGGGCGAAGTCGGGCTGGGTTTGCGGGACTTCCGGGGGCGCGGTCCTGCGCTGGTGGGGGCTCGATCGTGAGAAGTGGGGGTTGGCTGCACGGCGATAGGACGGGGTGGGCCGGACCGCGACAGTGAGAGCTGATCAGTCCGGGAAGGTTCTGTGTTTTTGGCGCCGCCTGCGGCGTCGCGGGTTCGGGGCCCCCCTTGGTCTCGTTCTTCACTCCGCCGCTCCTCCGCTTCGCTCCCCCGCTCTGTCGCTCCAGAACGAGACGGGCCCCGAACCACCAATGCCGACTGGCCGCATGCGGGAAACGGGGGTGGGGGCGCATGCGGGCAGACGGGTGGTAGGGGGATCAAACGCGCCCGAGGGCGGCGGCGAGTGAGGGCGGGGAGGTTCGCAGGGGTGAGCGGGGGTCTTGCGGGCCAAGGTTGGCTCACTGTGGAGGTCACTTTCCCACCTTCACGACCCAGCCCGCCTCGGCCTCGGCCCCGGCCCCGGCCCCGTATCCCCGGACATCACAGCTACTCAGCGCTGCGCAGCTGTATCTTCACCACCTTGCCACTGGCGTTGCGGGGCAGTTCCGCGACGACCACCAGGTCTTTCGGGTGTTTGTAGCGGGCGAGGTTCTCGTTGAGGAACGGTTCCAGGTCGGTGAGGGTGAGCTCGTCGTCCGGGTCGTCGAGGGCGACGACGGCGACCGGGACCTCGCCCCACTTCTCGTGTGCGCGGCCGATGACCGCGGCCTCGCGGATCTTCGGATGCGCGAACAGGACGTTCTCGACCTCGGCGCAGTAGATGTTCTCACCGCCGGAGATGATCATGTCCTTCTTGCGGTCCACGACGTAGATGAAGCCCTCTTCGTCCTGGCGCACCAGGTCACCGGAGTGGAACCAGCCGCCGGCGAAGGCGTCGGCGGTCGCGTCCGGCTTGTTCCAGTAGCCGGCCATCATGGTGGGCCCGCGGTAGACGATCTCACCGACCTCGCCCGGTGCCACATCGTTCATCTCGTCGTCGACGATGCGGGCCTGGATGGTGGGGATGACCTTGCCGACCGATCCGAGCTTGCGGATAGCGTCCTTACCTTCGAGGACGCAGGTGATCGGTGACATTTCGGTCTGCCCGAACACCGCCACGTTGAACGCGTCCGGGAATGCGTCGGCCATGGCCTTCAGTACGGTGTCCGAGGCCGGTGCGGCGCCCCAGCTGAGTGCTTTCAACGCGAGTTTGCGCTGTTTCACCGTCGGGTCGTCGCAGATCAGCTGCCACTGGGCGGGCACGCAGAAAGCCGAGGTGGCCTGCTCGGCCTCGACAGCGTCGAGGAACTCGGTGGCACTGAAGGCACCCAGGGGATGCAGGACCGTTTTGGCACCCAGGACGAATGCGGGGGCGAGGCTGCCGATGCCGGCGATATGGAACAGCGGGGAGGTGCAGAAACCGATCGAATCCTGCTCCAGCGCGAGCGCCCGGATACAGGTGAGCGCCTGGGCGTTCATATTGCCGTAGGAGAGGATGGCACCCTTCGGGCTGCCGGTGGTGCCGGAGGTGTACATGATGAGGCACGGGGTGTCCTCGGGGATATCCAGCGGAATGTGCGCCGCACCCTCTTCGGCGAGTGCGTCGTCGAAGCCTATGACACCGTCGCCGCTGCTGCCGCCGATCACGAAGCAGTGTTCCAGCCCGGGCGCCTGGCCCTGCACCGCGGTGGCCAGCGGCTGCAGCATGGTATCGGTGACCACGGCCTTGGCTCCGCTGTCGCCGACGATATAGGCGACCTCGGGCGGGGTGAGCCGGAAATTCACCGGGACCGCGATCGCACCGATCGCGTTGATCCCGAAAACGGCCTCCAGGTATTCGGGATAGTTGAGCGCCAGGATGATCACCCGGTCGCCGAAGCCGACTCCCCGGCGCGCGAGCGCGTCGGCGAACTTCTGGGAGCGTTCGTGCAGTTGACGCCATGTGGTGTCGGCGCCGCGGAAGCGGAGCGCCACCTCGTCGGGCCGCATCACCGCGTGCGCGGCGATCTGGTTGTTCCAGTGGTTACGACGCGACCTGATCGGCTCGTCGAGGGCCTGCGCACCGGTGGTCATCCCACGTACTCCTCTCGGTACCGCGTGACCCACCGGAGTGTCCGGCGCCACACGCGGTGTGAACATGTCGGCAGAATAACAATTCACATCGGCACCGGCAAGGAGATCGGAGCCGAATTGCGGTTAATCCCGAGGAACCGGACGGCGGAACAAGTTCACCCGCGTTGAACCGTGTATTTGCGATGATACCGGCACTTACGCAGATCACCCAGCTATCCAGTAGGCGATCACTTATGCGAATCCTGACTCACTTCCAGGGTTGATCGAGCCGTGATTCCCGTGGCACCATGCAGCAGGCGCGGACTATCCGCGAAACGTAGAGGAGAGCACCGATGCTGCGGACCAGGTTCACCGAGATTTTCGGTATCGAACATCCGATCGTGCAGGGCGGAATGATGTGGGTCGGCCGGGCCGAACTCGTCGCCGCGGTTGCCAACGCCGGTGGGCTCGGTTTCATCACCGCACTCACTCAGCCGACCCCCGACGATCTCCGGCGCGAGATCGAGCGCACCCGCGAACTCACCGATAAGCCGTTCGGGGTGAATCTGACCATCCTGCCGTCCATCAACCCGCCGCCGTACGAAGAGTACGTGCGCGCGATCGTGGACAGCGGCATCAAGATCGTGGAAACCGCGGGGAGCAACCCCGAGCCTTTCCTGCCCGCCTACCGCGAGGCCGGGATCAAGGTGGTGCACAAATGCACCAGCGTCCGGCACGCGCTCAAGGCACAGAAGATCGGTGTGGACGCGGTCAGCATCGACGGTTTCGAATGCGCCGGACATCCCGGCGAGGACGATGTGCCCGGGCTCGTCCTGATTCCGGCCGCCGCTCGCGCGCTGACCATCCCGATCGTCGCGTCCGGCGGTATCGCCGACGCCCGCGGCCTGGTCGCCGCGCTGGCGCTGGGCGCCGACGGGGTCAATATGGGCACCCGATTCCTGTGCACCCAGGAATCTTCTATCGACCAGCAGGTCAAGGAACAGATCGTCGCCAACTCCGAGCGCGATACCCAGTTGATCTTCCGCACCATGCACAACACCGCGCGGGTCGCCGATAACGAGATCAGCCGCAAAGTGGTCGAGATCGAAAAGGCCGGCGGCAAGTTCGAGGACGTCCGTGAACTCGTTTCCGGCGCGCGCGGCCGGCGGGTGTTCGAAGAGGGTGACCTGGATGCCGGCATCTGGTCGGTCGGCCTGTGCCAGGGCCTGATCGAGGACATCCCCACCTGCGCGGACCTGATCGGCCGGATGGTGACCGAGGCCGAGGAGCTGATCAACGCCCGGCTGGCGCGGTTCGTCTCCGCCTGACCCCCTGAGCCGCGTCGGAAGTATGGCGATCGTTCCGACGCCGGAGCGCGGGAAGCCACCTGTGAGGGGCCGGCTTCCCGCGCTGTAGGTCCCGGGCGGATTCAGTGCGCCGCGAGCGCGGCGACGGCGTCGTAGTCGTGCGCGGCGACCACCTCGATCCCGGCGGGCAGTGCGTGCAACCGGTGGATTGTTTCGAACGCCCGGTCCCGGTCGGCATCGAACAACTGCCCGGGCATCGGTGCCTTCTCCCGGATAAGGCCGATCTGCAGCCGATTCCATACCGAATCCCCGGCCAGCAGCACCCGGCGGCCGTCGGCGGTGGCCAGCAGTACGCCGATACTGCCCGGAGTGTGGCCGGCCAGGTCCACCAGCAGCACCGAACCGTCACCGAACAGATCGAGACTGCGCTGGAAGGTGAGCACCGGCGGGCCGTCGAGTTCCAGTGGGTCCAGGGGGCGGCCCCGCAGCGGTGGCCGCACCACACCGGCGGGAGCGTGCGGGCCGTCCAGCGCCCAGCTCAGCTCCGCGGCGGGCAGCCGTACCGGGACCGAATCGGGCAGTTCGAGCACACCCGAAATATGGTCCCAGTGCAGATGGGTCGGCAGCACGAAGTCGATGCTCGCCGGATCGATATCGCGGGCGGCGAGGGCGTCGCCGAGTCCGAGCACCGGCTTGTCCGGCGCCACCAGCAGCGGAATCGGGAACGGCAGCCCAGGCAACACGCGCTGGTGGACATGGGCGCACAACGCCGGATCCACCAGGAACCGGGCCTTCGGATGTTCGACGAGATACGCGCCCATCGCCATCGGCAGATGCCCGAGACTGCGGACACCCTCGGCCACTATCGCGGTCGGCGCCTTCATCCGGCCCTGCAGCAGCACAGTCAGTCCGACGCTCGCCCGGGCCGGCGGCGGGGAAACCGGCTCCAACCGCGCCAGCAGCTGCGTATCGGCCTGTCGCGGGCGCAGGAGCCGAGCGGGTGTAGCGGCCAACGCCGCACAGCAGCGCAGCAATGTCGGAAAGGTCGGAGTTCGTCCTTCGACAGAAGCGGCCACACGGCAACGGTACCGGCCGGATCCGGACCGGAGTAGCGGGTGCGGATATCGAAATGCATCCATTCCGGTGAAATCGCCCGTCCCGGCATCCTCTCCGGAACCGGATATCGTCCGGACCACGGACGTGCCTGTGACGCCGTAGCCGAGGACGCGGCGGCCTCGGATGTCCGGGACTGCTCGCCGGGTGGCTGATTGCCGGGGCGAACGCCGAGCCGGCGGGCCGAGTCGCATACGGACCGGGTACGCGCTTCGGAAGCCGCACGGCGCCAACGAGTTCGGTGATGTCACTGGGGCCGGGATTCTTCCGGCATAATCTAGGCGTGAGGCCGGACACGCAGCTGCTGTGCTGGATTCACGGCTCGCCGGGTAGCCGGGTCCATGCGCGCACCGTTTGCCACCGCCACCGCCCCATCCCACCGTCCCCACCGTCGCGCCGATGACAGGTTCCGCAGGCAGAGTGGTCTTCCTGTTCTCACCGGAAGGCGGCGAGCACGATCGGATGGGACGGGCCCTCGCCGGCCGCTACCCCACGTTCGCCGCATCGGTAATCGAAACAAGCGACGCCGTCCGCGCCGCAGGTGGACCGCGGGTATGGACTCCGCGATACGGATTCCGGCACCCCGGGACGACCCAAGGGCCGGACCGACAGCACCGCGACCCGGCATTCACCCAACCCGCACTGTTCACCTACCAGGTCGCCACCGCCGCCCTGCTGATCTCCTGGGGCGTCCGGCCCGACACCGTGATCGGGCACGGGGTCGGGGAGCTCGCGGCGGCGGTGACCGCCGGTGCGCTACCCCTCGCCGAAGCCGCCAAAGTGGTGGTCGCACGTGGTCGCGCCTCGCGGCGGGCGGCGAAGTCCGATATCGTCGCCGAACTGTCGGCGCCGGTATCGGAGGTGCGGCGGCTGGTCGAGCCCGTGCGTGAGGTCGTCGCGATCACCGCTGTCCACGGTCCGAACTCGGTATATGTCTCGGGCGAGCCGCGCTATATCGCCGCCGTCGTACGCCGGGCCGGCCGCCGCGGAATCACGGCCGCACCGTCCGGCTTGCTCCAGCCCACTCACGGTCATCGGGGATCGGCGGATGCGCTCGGACTCCTCACCGAGCTCGACGGGCTGCGAGCGACCACCCCCGATATCACGATCTACTCGACCACCCGCCGCGGCGCGATCATCGATTCTGCGGCCACCGGCGCCGACTACTGGGTCGATAATTTCGCCGGGACAGTAGAACTGGACGCGGCGCTGGTCAACGCGGTCCGGCCGGATACGACCATCGTGTTGGAAGTCGGCCCGGACCCGCTGCTCTGCGACACGGTGCGTGCTCGGCCGGAGTTCACTCACACCACCTACCCCACCGCCGGTCCCGACGACGAAGCAACCACTTTCCTGACCTGTCTGGCCCAGGTCCAAGCAGCACGCGCTACCGCCACAAGTGGGCTCTATCGGGAAGAAACAGCTGCGAACCCGCGGCGCGCGGGTGGACCGGAACATCATCTCGACCACGGAAACAGCTCCCCCACAGCGATCCCGGCCGAGATCCGGCCCGCGACCGGTAGTGGCGAGCGCCGACCGGCGGACCAGGAGCACCCTGGCCTGGAATTTCCCGAAACAGACAGCGCGGAGAATGGCATCGAGCGGATTTCGCGGGCGGAGGTCACGGGTGCCGGAACGCTGGCTTCGATACGGCTCGCCGATGACCTCCCACCCACCGATATCATCGCATGGACTCGAATGGTCGACGCCAACAGGGCTATCCGCTTCGTCACCGGGCGGGTGGCACTGGATCCGCCGATGCGGATCGACCCGGCGGGCACCTATGTGGTCAGTGGCGGACTCGGCGCGCTCGGGTCGGTGATGGTGCGCCGCCTGCTGGTGGCAGGTGCCCGCGATGTGCTGGTACCCACCCGTTCGCCGCGTCCGGTCCCGCCGCTGCTGGAGGGATTCGAGGACCGGGTCGTAGTGGTGCGCTGCGATACCGCCGACCGTCTCGACCTCGACAACGCACTCCGGGATATCCGCGAATCCGGTTGCGCCATCCGCGGTGTGATCCACGCGGCTCAAGTTTTCGAAGAGACCGTGATCGCCGCGGCCGTGGACGGCGCGGACATACGGCTCGACGAGCAGGGTGGGCGGACACCGCACCCCGCGGACGGATCAGCGGATCCGGCGCTGAACGCCGGGCGGCTCGCGCGAAAGTTCGCGCGTATGTCACCGGCGACGGCCAATCTCATCGAACTCACCGCCGCCGACCCGGTGACCTTCTTCGCGGTGTTCTCGACTCCGGTCAGCGGCGATGACCCATTCGGGGATGCGAACGGGGCGACGACTCGACTGTGGTCGGCCCCGGGGTGATTCTGGTACCTCGGGCGAAGGAACGCAGTCGGCGGATTCCACAACACGGCGTTGCCTACGACGGGAGCAGTCCGGCTGCGACCCGAGCACGGAGGGTCACCGCCGGATGGTTCACCGGGCCGGTTACAGGGCAGTGTCAGCGATCGGTCCGGCCCAGAAGCCGGTCCGTTTCCCGTCGATCCCGCTTGGTGGGGCGACCAGTTCCGCGGTCGCGTTGCGGCAGGGAAGCGAGAACCTCCCGCGGCGGCGGAGGTGGACTGCGATCGATCAGGCATTGGGCGGCGATCGGAGCACCGACCCGCTTGGTGATCACACGTTCCACGACGACGATCCGCTCGACGCCGCCACTACGGATACGAACCTCGTCTCCCGGACGCACCGGCTGAGCCGGTTTGGCCGTGGCACCGTTGACCCGCACATGACCGCCGCGGCACGCTGCCGCGGCAGCCGATCGCGTCTTGAACAACCGCACAGCCCAAACCCAGGAGTCGACCCGGGCCTGGGTCGGGCCGTTGTCCGGCACGGAGGGAGCTGAGCTCACCCCTTAGACGATACGGCGCGCGGTAACCACTTCGTCGGACGAGAGGTTGGTGTAGGTCACCGGCTCGCCGGACTGCACCGCGTTGAGGAGCTTGCCGTCACCGGCATACATGCCGACGTGCCCGCCACCGTTGGTGATGACGATATCGCCGGGCTTCAGGTTCTGGAAGGCCACCGGCGCACCGACGTGGGACTGCTCGAAGCTGGTGCGCGGCAATTTGATACCGGCCTGCTTGTAGGCCCACTGCACCAGGCCGGAGCAGTCGAAGTTGTAGGGGCCCGAGGCACCCCACGAGTACATGGCGCCGACCTTGGTCTTGGCGGCGTCCAGGGCGACATCGCCCAGAGTCTGCTGCACCGGGGCGGCCGGCGCGGGCGGCGCGAAGTTCGGCAGCGCGGGCGCCGCCGGCATCGCTTTCGGGGCATCCTTGAGCGCCTGGTTCAGCTGATCCGCCTGCGCGGTGAACTGATCCGGCACCTCGACATCGAATTTGCCGACGCCCGGGACATCGATCGTGGTCGTCGCGGCCGAGGCAATCGCGGGCATCGTGCCCGTGGTGGCGGCGAGGGTGCCCATGACGAGCGCGCCCTTGACAGAATTTGGCAGCTTGGATTCTCGCTGCAAGCTGTGCTTACCCACCGAGCTCCGTCTCCGATCTTCGTGCTCTCCCGCCTCCGGCGAACGCGCGTCCTACACACTTCGCGACATTCCGCGATGGCGGTGACCAGTGGCGCCGCCTCACTGACGAAACGACTCGACTCCACTAAGTCACAAAGAGGTTACGATGCCCAGCCGACGTTGTCCAGCCGAACACGCAGTATTTTCACGCGAGCTGGGGGTACAGGTGTAAAACACTGTGCGGGAATACATTTCCGGCCGGACGGTAGATCACGGGCAGATATCGGCGGGCGTGTTCGATCAGGTAGGGGCATAACGCCCGGCGCACAGGCGACTCCCGGCTATCTTCTGATAGCCCAATCTAGGACACGCCATAGAATCCCCCATATTTCCCGATTCCCGCGCTACGGTATGAGGGTTATGGACCCCGTGCGGAACCCGTATGCGCCCGGCGCAGGTCAGCGCCCACCCGAACTCGCCGGGCGCGGTAAACAGCTCGACGCCTTCGATATCGTCTGTGAACGCATCGCCCGTGGCCGGCCGGAACGCAGCGTCATGCTCACCGGACTGCGCGGCGTCGGCAAGACGGTCCTGCTCAACCAGTTGCGTTCGGCGGCGGGCGCGCGGGGCTGGGGTACCGGGAAAATCGAGGCCCGGCCGGATCAGGACTTACGCCGCCCGCTCTCATCGGCTCTGCACATGGCGGCCAGGGCCATTGCCAAAACACATCGCAATACCGAACGCGTCGACGACTTTCTCGGCATTCTCAAGGCATTCGCGCTGCGCGCGACCGCCGACAAGGGAATGCGCGAGCGTTGGCAACCGGGTATTGATGTTCCGGCGGTCACCGGCCGCGCGGATTCGGGCGATATCGAGATCGATCTGGTGGAGCTGCTGGCCGAGGCCGCGGGCCTGGCCGCGGATATCGGCGTGGGTATTGCCGTGTTCATCGACGAGATGCAGGATCTGGGCCCGGCGGATATCTCTGCCATCTGCGGCGCCTGCCATGAGCTGAGCCAGGACGCCGCGCCGCTGATCGTGGTGGGCGCGGGCCTGCCGCACCTTCCGGCGGTGCTCTCCGCGTCGAAGAGTTATTCCGAGCGGCTGTTCAGTTATCACCGGATCGACCGGCTGGACCGGGAATCCGCGGACCAGGCGCTGATCGCCCCGGCCGAGCGCGAAGAGGTGAAGTTCTCCGACGAAGCCCTCAGCGCGCTGTACCGAAAGGCCGACGGCTACCCGTATTTCGTGCAGGCCTACGGCAAGGCGACCTGGGACCAGGCACCGGGTAGCCCGATAACTGCCGAAGATGTCGAGGTCGCGGCACCGACCGCCGAGGAGGAGCTCGCCGTCGGCTTCTTCGGTTCCCGCTATGAACGCGCGACGCCCGCCGAGCGCGAGTACATGCGCGCGATGGCCGATCTGGCCGGCGACGACGGTCCGGTCGCGACGGCGGCGGTGGCTACCGAACTCGGCCGCAAACCGGCTTCCCTGTCCCCGGCCCGCGACGGTCTGATCAAAAAAGGCCTCATCTACTCCGCCGAGCGGGGAACCATCGGTTTCACCGTTCCGCATTTCGGGCGCTACCTGCGCAGCGTGACCACCTGACAGTCGTCCCTGCCGGACCGTCCGGTTGCCGACCCCTTCCGCCGGGCCCGAGAGCGGCCCGGCGCATCTTGTGAATACGAGACGGTCGCGCGCGTTGAAGACCGGAACCGGCGGACAGCCAGGCGGCACGATAAAGCTATTCGAATATCTATCGATTGAACTAGATATCGTTAGACATTCCGATCATTGCCCTCCGCGAGCATCCATAGAACTTTCTAGCGATATCTAGGACCAGAACACGAGTGCGTGATACTTCGCTCGCGACACCCTCTGTCAATTTCTAGCCGGTTCTAGTGGAATCCGTAGGCGCCCCCGAATGGCTACAGACCGCCCCCGGCGAGGCCCCCGGCACCGATACCGGACCCCCACGAGTCATCCGGTTGTGCACATCGGCTCCCAACCGCAACCCGTTCTTGACCACCCGACGAGCCCGGATCGGGTTTTTGCCGTACTGTGTTGTAGATCACCCTGTGCGGTCAGTCACAACATGTATCCGGATGGCCAGTGCAGCCCACGTGGCGTTCCACCGCGACCGGTGAGCAACCCAGGAGGTATCCATGACACGTAGCGACTTCGCGGAACTCCGGTACGCCGTAAATCAGCTCCGGCAGTCCATCGGGGTGCTGCGCACCCACTACGGGGACGCAGGCACTGTCCGGCGACTGGAGAACGACCTGGAACGGCTCTGCATCGATGCGGACGAGTTCGAGCGGACCCCGCCGCCACCACTGGCCGGGCGCGCACAGGAACCCATCTATGTACCCGACAGCAAATCCGACGAGTCCGCGTGGATGGGCGCCCAGGACGAGGGGCTCGGATTCCATTCGCGGCCGCGTACCCAGTAGCGCCGCCGAGTTCACCGTCGGATAACTGAACACCTCGCCCCGAGGCTGCGCCCGGGGCGCCGAGGGCGGCCGGTCGCCGGAGAGGCGGCCGGCCGTTCGCGTTTGCGGTGTATTCACCCGTTCAAGATTGGCAGTAAATGTGGCGCAAATCACCACCCCGGTTACCCCATGAGAATGCGCGGACCCTGCTCGACCGATAGCAGGCCTGCCGTATGGTGCTCAGCATCACATTCGATCGCGGAGGTATCCATGACCACCCGCACCGCCGATCAGCGAGGCATCGACCAGTGAATGCCGCAACAACCGCAACCGCTCCCGAATCGGGAACAGGTGTTTTCAGCAAGACCCGGGCCCGGATCAACGCCCGCACCCTACGCACGGATCGGTGGTGGCTACCGCCGCTGATCACCGTCGTCGGGCTGGCAGCGTTCGTCATCTACGCGACGATCAGATCTTTTGTGCGTACCGCGTATTGGGTGCCGGACTACCACTATCTGACGCCGTTCTACTCACCCTGTCTGAGTACTTCCTGCGTCGAGGGATCGAGCCATTTCGGAACGCCGTTCGGCGATCTGCCGATGTTCCTGCCGCTCGGTTTCGTGGTGCTGCCGTTCCTGCTCGGATTCCGGCTCACCTGCTACTACTACCGCAAGGCCTACTACCGTTCGGTCTGGTTCTCGCCGCCGGCCTGCGCGGTGGCCGAACCCCATGCGAAATACACCGGTGAGACCCGTCTGCCGTTGATCATCCAGAACGCGCATCGTTACTTCTTCTATGTCGCGGTGATCATCTCGGTGATCAACACCTACGACGCCGTCGGCGCCTTCCACGGCAAAACGGGCGGCTTCGGCATGGGTCTGGGCAGCCTCGTTCTCACCGGGAACGTGATCCTGTTGTGGGCCTATACCCTGTCCTGCCATTCCTGCCGGCATATCGCGGGCGGACGGCTGAAACATTTCTCGGCCCATCCCGTGCGCTACTGGCTCTGGACCCAGATCTCCAAGCTCAACACCAGGCATATGGCGCTGGCCTGGACAACGCTCGGCACCCTCGTGCTCACCGACTTCTACGTGATGTTGGTTGCCAGCGGCACGATTTCGGATCTTCGCATCATCGACTGAGGAGTTTGGACGGCTATGCCCGAAGTGGAACGGCACACCTACGACGTGGTCGTGATCGGTGCCGGAGGTGCCGGCCTACGCGCCGTGATCGAGGCCCGGGAACACGGCCTGTCGGTGGCGGTCGTATGCAAATCGTTGTTCGGCAAAGCCCATACGGTGATGGCCGAGGGCGGCTGCGCGGCGGCCATGGGAAATGCCAACGAGAAGGACAGTTGGCAGACCCATTTCCGCGACACCATGCGCGGCGGGAAGTTCCTGAACAACTGGCGGATGGCCGAACTACACGCGCTGGAGGCCCCCGACCGGGTCTGGGAGCTGGAAACCTATGGCGCCCTGTTCGACCGGACTCCCGACGGCCGGATCAGCCAGCGCAACTTCGGCGGTCACACCTTTCCGCGGCTGGCGCATGTAGGCGACCGGACGGGGCTGGAGTTGATCCGCACCATGCAGCAGAAGATCGTCTCGCTGCAGCAGGAGGATTACGCCGAAACCGGCGACTACGAAGCGCGGATCAAGGTTTTCGCCGAATGCACCATCACCGATCTGCTGAAGGACGGGGACCGGATCAGCGGCGCCTTCGGTTATTGGCGTGAATCGGGACGCTTCATCCTGTTCGAAACCCCGGCGGTGGTCCTCGCGACCGGTGGTATCGGCAAGTCCTACAAGGTCACCTCGAACTCCTGGGAGTACACCGGTGACGGCCACGCGCTCGCCCTGCGCGCCGGGGCCCGGCTGATCAATATGGAGTTCCTGCAGTTCCATCCCACCGGGATGGTCTGGCCGCCGAGTGTGAAGGGCATTCTGGTCACCGAGGGTGTCCGCGGCGACGGCGGGGTGCTGAAGAACACCGAAGACAAACGCTTCATGTTCGACTACATCCCCGCGGTTTTCAAAGGCCAGTACGCCGAAAGCGAGGAAGAAGCCGATCAGTGGCTGCGCGATAACGATTCGGCCCGCCGAACCCCTGATCTGCTGCCGCGCGACGAAGTCGCGCGGGCGATCAACGAGGAGGTCAAGGCCGGCCGGGGCACGCCGCACGGCGGTGTCTACCTCGATATCGCCTCCCGGCTGACGCCCGAGGAGATCACCCGGCGGCTGCCGTCCATGCACCACCAGTTCAAAGAACTGGCCGACGTGGATATCACCAAGGAACCCATGGAGGTGGGCCCGACCTGCCATTACGTGATGGGCGGTATCGAGGTCGATCCGGATACCGGTGCGGCGCACGTCCCCGGGCTGTTCGCAGCCGGGGAATGCTCCGGCGGAATGCACGGATCCAATCGGCTCGGTGGAAACTCGCTGTCGGACCTGCTGGTTTTCGGTCGCCGGGCCGGGCTGGGCGCGGCCGAGTACGTCCGGATGTTGTCCGAGCGGCCGGCGGTCGCCGATACCGATATCGCCGCCGCGGCGGAGATCGCCCTCGCCCCGTTCGATCCCCCGGAGGGTGCGTCGGGCGAGAACCCCTACACCCTGCATACCGATCTGCAGCAGACGATGAACGATCTGGTCGGGATCATCCGGAAAGAACATGAGGTCCGCGAGGCGATCTCCCGGCTCGAGGGGCTGCGCGAACGGTTCGCCCAGGTCACGATCGAGGGCCACCGGCAGTTCAATCCGGGCTGGCATCTGGCCCTCGATATGCGCAATATGCTGCTGGTCAGCCAGTGTGTGGCACAGGCGGCCCTACTGCGCACCGAGAGCCGCGGCGGGCATACCCGCGACGACCATCCGGGAATGGACGCCCAGTGGCGCAACAAACTCCTGGTCTGCGCGGTCGACGGTGAATCATCCGATTCCGGTGTACCCGATGTGTCGGTGACCGTGCACGACCAAACGCCGATGCGGGCCGAACTGCTGGCCCTTTTCGACCTCGGTGAGCTGGAGAAGTACTACACCCCGGCCGAGCTCTCCGGGCATCCGGCGGCCGAGGGCGGCCCGGCGGAGATCCGCGACGGCCGCGACTCGAATACCGAGGAGGCGTGAGGCGATGAGTTACGACGCCCGATTCCGCGTATGGCGCGGTGATTCCGATACCGGGGACCTGCAGGATTTCACTGTTCCGGTGCACGAGGGCGAGGTGGTACTCGACATCATTCACCGGTTGCAGGCCACCCAGGCGCCGGATCTCGCCGTCCGGTGGAACTGCAAAGCCGGCAAATGCGGTTCGTGTTCGGCCGAGGTGAACGGGCGCCCGCGCCTGCTGTGCATGACGAGGATGTCCACCTTCACACCCGAGGACATCGTCACAGTGACACCGTTGCGGGCATTCCCGGTTATCCGCGATCTGGTCACCGATGTGTCCTACAACTACCAAAAGGCCCGGGAGATACCGTCTTTCACGCCGCCGGCAGATCTGAAACCCGGTGAGTACCGCATGCAGCAGGTGGATGTGGAGCGCTCGCAGGAGTTCCGCAAATGCATCGAATGTTTCCTGTGCCAGGACACCTGCCATGTGGTGCGCGACCACGACGACAACAAGGAATCGTTCGCCGGCCCCCGGTACCTGATGCGTATCGCGGAACTGGAGATGCATCCACTGGATGTCGCCGATCGTCGCGACGAGGCCCAGGAACAGCACGGCCTGGGCTACTGCAATATCACCAAATGCTGCACCGAGGTGTGCCCCGAACACATCAAGATCACCGATAATGCGTTGATCCCGATGAAGGAACGGGTCGCCGACCGGAAATACGATCCGATCGTCTGGCTCGGCAACAAGCTTTTCCGACGCTGACGCCCGCTCGCTGCGGGTGTGGTCACAGCATTGCGACCACGCCCGTGGCGACCAGCGCCACGAGTACACCGACGAACAGTGCCGAAAGCACCGATCCGGTGAGTACGAATACTCCCACCGCGGCTGCCGCGAAGAGCAGGAGCACGATCAGCCACGCAACACCGTCGCTGGGCCCGAACCTGCGCAGCCGAAGATGGGAATTCTTTATCCCTCGGTCCACATATTGTTGTCTACCCGTTACACAGTCGGGCAAACCCCATTCTGACCAGGCCGGACCAGATGCCGAACGGCCCCGGGAACATCACGGACGGTCGAACTCGCCGTCCCGCACGCCGGCCGTGAAGGCCGCCCATTCGCCAGGAGTGAAGACCAGCACCGGCCCGTCCGGGTTCTTTCCGTCCCGCATCCCGACATGACCGTCGGCGAGCATCGCGATCTCGACACTATGCGATCCGGGCACGCCCTCTGCCGGACTGCCCAGCCACTGCGCACCGGAAAGGTCCACGTTCGTGCCGTTATCGATGCTCATCCCGGTTTCCTCCATCAGCCGCGGCGTGTTCTGTCGAGGGCGCGGCGCTACACGCCGCAAGCGTTGAGCGCGATGCTACGCGCACGCATGTCCGCACCGCTGGCGGATATCCGCGGAGCCGTTTTCGCAAATTCGATGCGGGAAAACCACCGAATATCACACGATTCGGCCGGTTCTCGGCCTATGGTGAGCTGTTGGTCGTATGTGCACACCCGGAAACCGACCGCGGACAACAGGAGTCGCCGCGGGTTCACAAGGAGGTCGTGTGATGCGGTTGAATCTGAGTACCCGGATCCCCACCCTGCTCGACTGCGGTGACGATCCAGGCGCAATGAGCCCCGAACAAGCGCATTCGGCAATGCAACTCCACCTCGACTGCACCGTCGATATGTGCCGTGTCCGCCGCCGCGCCCGGTCGACACTGGTGGAATCGGGCCGCTGCGTCCTGGACAACCGCGCGCTCCAATAGTTCTCCCCCGCCCCACCTCGTTTCCCCGCATGCGACCAGTCCACCTCGGGCGGTTCGGGGCCGGCCAAACCCGGCCCCGCAAGCCCCGCGCTCACCCCCGCCCCTCGCCGACCAGCCGAACTCGCCGTCGCTCTGGGCGCGTTTGATCCCCTACCGCCCGTCTGTCCGCATGCATCCCTACCCCCGTTTCCCGCATGCGGCCGGGTCAACCTTGGTGGTTCGGGGCCCGTCTCGTTCTGGAGCGACCAGAGCGAAGGAGCGCAGCGACTGAGCGCCGGGAGTGAAGAACGAGACCAAGGGGGC
>NZ_JBEYBT010000024.1:0-64921 GCF_040632335.1 Nocardia sp. NPDC019395 | reverse complement strand
GAGCGAAGGAGCGCAGCGACTGAGCGCCGGGAGTGAAGAACGAGACCAAGGGGGCCCCGAACCCGCGACGCCGCAGGCGGCGCCAAAAACACAGCTACCAGCGCGGCCCCCGCTGGACCTCGTCGACCTTCGGGCGCACGTCAGCGAGATAGATTCCGGTCGCGATGATCGCGATGAACGCGAAGAGGGTCAGCCGAGTGGGCGTGATCAGCAGCAACAGCGCCGCCACGCCGAGGATGCCGAGCCAGATCGGTTTTGTCAGTTTGTCGACCGCGGTGAAAGCATCCGGACGCTGGCGCACGGCGTGCACCAGCGCGAAAACAGTCGTGCTGAGCGCCAAGAGCCACAGCGCGGCCATGATCCACCAGGTCAAGCCAAACACCTGTTCCATGCCACCATGATAAGAGTTGCGCCCCCGCACACCACAGGTGCACGGGGGCGCGAGCTCAGGCCGGCCGGTCAGACCGACTTGGGGGCGGCTTTCTTGGCCGGGGTTTTCTTGGCGGGAGCCTTCTTGGCGGCGGGCGCCTTCTTCGCGGCAGGTGCCGGTTTCGGCGCGGGTTCCGGAGCGGGCTCGGGCGCCGGCTCGACAACCTCGGCGTCGACCACGTCGGCCGGGCCGGAAGTCTCCGGCTGCGCCGCCGTATCCTCGGCAGCCTTTTCGGACCGCCCGATCAGGCCGTTCACCCGGCCCAGGACTTCCTCGGCCCGCGTGCCGGCCTCCTTGTAGAGGGTCTCCACGCGACCGACCTGCTCCTCGACCAGGTGGTTCGCGCGCAGCCGCTCCACGGTCTCCTCGCCGCGCACGGCGAGATCCGAGTAGACGTCGAGCAGTTGGCGGTAGTACTGCTCGGCCAGTTTGCGCAGCTCGTCGGCGGTGAATTTCTCGCGCAGCTCGGCCAGGTCCTCCGGCAGTTCCGACGGCAGCTCCGACAGGCGGGTGCGGATCTGCTCGAACTGGGTCTGCACATCGGCGGGCAGACCGGCGAACCGCTCCCGAGCCTCGTCGACGCGGCCGTTGACGTCGGTGGCCCGCTCACGCACCTGAGTCACCGCGTCGAGAACTGCGGCGTAGACGGCGTCCGTGGCACCGACGGTGGCGAACAGCGGTTTCACATTCGTGTACTTCTCGGTCATTTATCGTTCTCCTGGCATGGCGGAACGTCGGTGGTCGGTTGTGGAACAACGCTGTCCCGAGCGAGCGTTTCCTCCGGCCCGTTCTCCCGGCGGAACGACTCGTAGATATCCAGGAGCACCTGCTTCTGCCGCTCGCTGATCGAGGAATCGGCCAGCAGGGCATCCCGGACGGGACTGTGCGCCCGCTGCTCGAGGAAGCCGGCGCGCACGTACAACACCTCCGAAGACACCCGCAGTGCTTTGGCGATCTGCGTGAGTACTTCGGCGGAGGGGTTACGCAAACCGCGCTCGATCTGGCTGAGGTACGGGTTGCTGACCCCCGCCAGCTGGGCGAGCTGGCGCAACGAGACCTGGGCGGCCTCGCGTTGCGCCCGGATGAACCCCCCGATGTCCTGCGCCGCGTTGACCACGCGGGCTGCCTTCTCGCCGGCGCCGGCGGACGCTGCCGGGTCGTCGGTGGGCTGAGCGGAAACCTCGGGCTGTTCGGCCATGACTCACCTTCTGGCGTGTACGTACGCAACGATAGAACAGGGTGCTAGCAATAGCAAGCACTTCTGCTAGCGGTCTTTACGGCGGTCTCGGCGCCGCTCACCCTCCGAACATCAGCTGGGAGACGGTGTAGATGACCAGGCCCGCCAAACTGCCGACCACGGTGCCGTTGATCCGGATGAACTGGAGGTCACGACCGACCTGCACCTCGATCTTCTTACTGGCCTCCTCGGCATCCCAGCGCGCGACCGTATCGCTGACGATAGTGGCGATCTCATCCGCGTAGTTGGCGGCCAGATAGCGGGCCCCGCGTTCGATCCAGCCGTCGACCTTGGCACGCGTATCGGTGTCATCGCGTAAGCGTTCACCGAGCTGCTGCACATTCTCGGCGACCTTACGCCGCAGCGTGCTGTCCGGGTCGTCGGCGGATTCGAGGATCAGCCGCTTGGCCGCACGCCAGGTGGCCTCCGCGAGGCCGGTGATCTCCTCGCGTCCCATGATCTGGGTCTTGATCCGCTCGGCCTTGGCGATCATGGTCTCGTCGTATTGCAGATCGTGCGCGAATTCCTCGAGGAAACGGTTGGCCGCCAGCCGGACCTCGTGGTCGGGGGTCGAACGCACCTTCCAGGTGAATTCGACCAGTTCGCGGTACACCTTCTCGGACAGCAACACGTTCACGAACTTCGGCGCCCACTGCGGGGCCTCACCCATGACGATCCGGTCGACTGTCTCCTGACTGCCCAACGCCCACTGGTGGGCACGTTCGGCCAGCAGATCCAGCAGCGGGAGCTGGCGATTGTCGGCCAGCAGCTCGGCCAGCACCCGGCCGATCGGCGGACCCCACTGTGGTTCGGCGATCCGTTTCACAATCGTGTTGTCGATGACCTGCTCGACGTCTTCGTCCCGGAGCACACCGACCACCGCCCGCAAGATGGTCGAACTCTCGTCCGCGATCCGCGCCGCGTTCTCCGGATTCGCCATCCAGCGCCCGACCCGCCACGGGATCTGCGCGGAATTGACCTTCGCGGTCACCACCTCCGGGGAAAGGAAGTTGGTGCCCACGAAATCACCCAGGCTGGCACCCAGCTGATCTTTCTTGCGGCGGATGATCGCGGTATGCGGGATCGGCAGGCCGAGCGGATGCCGGAACAGCGCGGTCACCGCGAACCAGTCCGCCAGCGCACCGACCATCCCGGCCTCCGACGCCGCCCGTACATAACCCACCCAGTCGCCGGCGCCGCCACGCGACTCGAGCCAGCGGCACACGAGATATATGACGGTGGCCAGCGCCAGCAGGCCGGTGGCGAACACTTTCATCCGCCGCAGATCACGTTTTTTGGCCGCATCGTCGGTGAGGGTGGCGAAGACGCCCGGAGGTTCCGCCTGCCCGCCCGCGGCGGGGGTCGCGGGAGCGGAATCGAGCACCGCGCTGCTGCCGATCGCTTTCTGCATGCCCCCATTCTGCTGTGTTTTTCGGCGGCGCCTCCGCCGGCGCGGGGCCGGAGGCCTGTTGACCCCGTGTCTTCACTCCAGTGCTCAGTCGCTGAGCGCGTCGCTGTAGCCCCAGAAGGGGCGCCGACAGCGAAGATTGCTGCGCTTTCGGCACGCTGAACCGGGCGAGGTTCTTCAAGGTCATGGATCAAAGGGGCCAATTATCCGCGCAGCCCGCAGGCACGCCGATCAACGGCACCACCGTCGTGTACGAACCCAGCTCATTGCTGAACTCGTCGTCGCCCCCGGGCGCGTTTGATCCCCTACCGCCAGTCCGTCCACATTCGCCCCCACCCGTTCCGCCGCCGCCCCGGGCGCGTTCGATCCCCTACCGCCGGTCAGTCGGCATGTGCCCCCACTCTGTTCCTGCCGTCGCCCCCGGGCGCGTTCGATCCCCTACCGCCCGCCTGTCCGCATACAACCCCACCCCGTTTCCCGCATGCGGCCGGTCCACCTTGGTGGTTCGGGGCCCGTCTCGTTCTGGAGCGACCAGAGCGAAGGAGCGCAGCGACTGAGCGCCGGGAGTGAAGAACGAGACCAAGGGGGCCCCGAACCCCGCGCCGCCGGAGGCGGCGCCAAAAACACAGCACCTTCACCGATCGGCGCGCTTATAACACAGCTAGAGTGGAGCGCACGCGAACCGAACGGACCGAGGAGCTCACGCTGTCCACCGAAGACCTGCTCGATGTCGGGAACTCCGCCGATCGATCGGCGCCGGTGCGTACTGTGCGGACCGACGGCCGTAAGCGGCGATGGCGGCAACACAAGATCAACCGGCGGGAAGAGCTGGTAGACGGCACGCTCGCGGCGGTGCGGACGCGCGGTGGTAGTGCGGGGATGGACGAGATCGCCGCCGAGATCGGTGTGTCGAAGACCGTTCTGTACCGCTACTTCACCGATAAGAACGACCTGGTCAACGCCGCTATGCAGCGGTTCATCGAGATCACCCTGATGCCTCGCGTCTACGGTGCGATCAGTCTGGATGCCGACGAATACCAGCTGGTGCGTTCCGCGTTGGCCGAGTATGTGGGTGCGGTCGACGAAGATCCCGAGGTCTACCGGTTCATCATGGGTACCGGTTCCGGTGATCCGTCCTCGCTGGCCGATTTCGAGCGGCTCTTCGCCGAGGTGGTGGCGGCCGCCATCACCGAACGAGGCAGCGACCTCGGTATCGAGACCGAGGGGGTGATGCTGTGGTCGTATGTGATCGTCGGGGGGATCCAGCTCGCCACCCACTGGTGGACCACGAACAAGTCGATGGACCGCGACGAAGTGATCGATTACCTCACCATGATGGTGTGGAGTGCCATCGAGGGGATGGCAAAGGCGGGCGGTTCCCGAGCCAAGTTCGCCGGACAGGAGCATGTGCTCCCGCCGATCGAACCCGGCGACCAGGCCGTCTGAGCCACCCGGCCCGGTGGGCTCGACAACGCCGCCGGTTTGGCTAGTCTGAGTGCCGTGCGGCGCCCGAGAGTCGGCTGAATTCTCCGGCTACCGCAAGCGCGCGTCGGCACCAACGGAGGTACCTCGATGGCGAAACAAGTGCCGACATCCCGGCTGGCCCGCGGCACCAAATTGGGTGCGGTCGCGGCCGGGTCGGTGGTGCGCAAACAACGGGCCCGGCTGTCTATGCGGGGGCGCTCGGAGGCAGTACGGGCGCGGATGGCCGAGGAATCGATTCTGCGCAGCACCGAACAGCTGGTCATGGTGCTGGGCACCATGAAGGGCGTGGCGATGAAGCTGGGCCAGATGATGTCGGTTCTGGACTTGGATCTCGTCCCGCCCGAACACCGGGAACGCTTCCAGAAGCGGCTCGCGGTATTGCGCAACGCGGCGCCGTCGGTGTCGTTCGAGTCCATGCGCGCGGTGATCGAGGAAGATTACGGGCAGCCGCTGGAGGCGGTGTTCGCCGAATTCGAGCCCGAGGCCATCGCCGCGGCGTCGATCGGGCAGGTGTACCTGGCCCGGCTGCACGACGGCCGGCAGGTAGCGGTGAAAGTGCAGTACCCGGGTATCGACACCGCCGTGCGGGCCGATCTGAAGAATCTGTCCATGTTCCGGCGGGTCCTGCAATCGGCGATGCCGTGGGTGACACCGGCTGTTCTCGACGAGCTCCGGCTGAATATGGAGTCCGAATTGGATTACCACATCGAAGCCGAAACCCAGCGGGATATAGCCGCCCTGTACGCGGGCCATCCGTTCATCGTCGTGCCCGCGCCGGTACTGGAGCACAGCACGCAGCGGGTGCTGGTCACCGAGTTTCTGTCCGGGACCGCGTTCGAGGACATCCGGCATATGCCGGCGGCCGAACGCGACCGGGTCGGGGAGATCATCTATCGCTTCTATGTGGGTTCGCTGTTCAGTTTCAACGAGTTCTGCGGCGACCCGCATCCGGGCAATGTCCTGCTCGCCGACGACGGCCGGGTGGGGTTCCTGGATTTCGGGTTGTTCAACCGGATGGATCCCGAACATGTCCGGTTCGAGGCGATCTGCCTGTGCGCGGCGGCCGAGGACCGCGGCGCGGACCTGCGGGACCTGATGGTCGCGCGCGGGGTCATCGATTCGACCGACGAGATCGGCGTCGAGGAATGCCTGGAGTATGTGCTCTCGGCCTCCGAATGGTGTCTGGTCGACCAGGAACTCACCATCACACCGGCACTGGCCAGTGGCGCGTTCCTCCTCGCCGTCGATCCGCGGTCCAGCGAATTCTCCGGGATGAAACAGCAGAATCTGCCGCCGGAGCATCTGTTCTCACGGCGGGCGGATTTCCTCACCTTCGGCATGCTGGGCCAGTTGGAGGCCACCGCGAACTGGCACCGCATCGCCCGGGAGTGGCTCTACGGCGAGGAGCCTGTCACCGAACTCGGTACAGCCCATCGGGATTGGCTGGCGCAGCGCCGGCCGAACAAGCGCGGTAAACGTCGCACGGGCACGCCGGCCCGCAACACCACATCGACTCAGGGGTTCAATTCATGACTGACGCACGCGAATTCGACCTGATCGTTTTCGGCGCCACCGGTTTCGTCGGTAAGCTCACCGCCCAGTACCTGCTGGGCGCCGCGCCCGCGGGCGCGCGGATCGCGCTGGCCGGCCGGTCGGAGAAGAAGCTGACGGCCGTGCGTGACGAGATCGGTGCGCCCGATTGGGGTCTGGTCGTGGCCGACACCACCGATCAGGATTCGATGGACGCCCTCGCCGCGCGCACCACCGCGGTGATCACCACCGTGGGACCGTATCTGCGCTACGGCATGCCCATGGTCGCCGCCTGCGCGAAGGCCGGCACGCACTACGCGGATCTGACCGGTGAACCGCTGTTCATCCGCGAGGCGATCGACACCTACCACGACGAGGCGGCGCGCACCGGCGCCAAAATCGTGAATTCGTGCGGCTACGATTCGGTTCCCTCGGATCTGAGCGTCTATCAGCTCTACCGGCGCACTGTTGCGGACAACACCGGCGAACTGGGCGATACCACGCTGATCGCCACCCTCCGTGGTGGAGTGAGCGGCGGCACCATCGATTCCGGCCGCGCGATGATGGAGGCGGTCGCCGAAGACAAATCCAAGGGCGCGATTCTGCGCCATCCCTATTCGCTGAGCCCGGACAAATCCATGGATCCAGATGTGGGACGGCAATCCGATATCGCATTCCAGCGGGCGCGCGATATCGATCCGAGCCTGGACGGCTGGGTGGGCACTTTCGTCATGGCCGCCCATAACGGGAAGATCGTGCGGCGCAGCAACGGCCTGCTCGGCTGGGTTTACGGCAAGAACTTCCGCTACCGCGAAACCATGGGCACGGGGTCTTCACGGCTGGCCCCGCTGGCCGCGGCGGGTATTTCCGGTGGGGTGGTCGCCGGAATGGCCGCCGGCGGCCTGCTGTCCAGGTTCAGCGCCGGACGCGCCCTGCTCGACCGTATCCTGCCCGCGCCGGGCACCGGGCCCAGCGAAAAGACCAGGGAGAGCGGCTGGTTCCGGATGCGCACCTACACGCGCACCTCATCGGGTGCGCGCTATCTCGCGACCTTCGCCGGTCTCGGCGATCCCGGTTACAAAGCGACCGCGGTCATGCTCGGCGAAAGCGGGCTGGCCCTGGCCTTCGACCAGAAGCCGGAACTCGCCGGGGTACTCACCCCGGCGGCCGCCATGGGTGGCCCGCTGACCGAACGCCTGCGGGCGGCCGGTATGACCATCGATGTGGAGCCGCTGGAATGAATCTCGCGCGGCGCACGATGAACGCTCCCGCCCTGGCGGCCGTGTACGAACGGATATGGCGACCGACCCTGTTCTATCTGGCGTCGGGCCGCGGAACCGGTGCCGATCGTCGCTTCGCGGTGGATTCCCTGCGGCTGGACAAGGCGCACCGGGTGCTCGATATCGCCTGTGGCCCGGGGAATTTCACTCACTATCTCAGTGAGTACGTTCCATCGGACGGATATGTGACCGGGATCGACTACTCGCCACCGATGCTCGCCCGCGCACTGGCCGACAATGCCGGTCCACGCGCCGGATATGTGCGCGGCGATGCGCGCTTTCTGCCGTTCGCCGACGGAACCTTCGACGCTGTCTGCTGTTTCGGTGCGCTGTATCTGATCCCCGATCCACTGGTCGCGGCCCGGGAAATGGTCCGGGTGCTGGCGCCGGGCGGCCGGCTCGCCGTCACCACCAGCTATCGGCCCGACAACCCGATCGGCGAACTCACCCGCCACACTGCCGCCGTCAGTGGTTTGCGCATGTTCGACGGCCGGATCTTCCCTGAATTGTTCGCCTCGGCCGGACTGGTCGATATAGATCAGCAGACGCACCGCTTCTTCCAGTACATCACCGCGTCCCGGCCGGAGACGAACGCGGCCGAGCGCGGTAACGGCCGTCCAGCCGCCGCGAATCACGCGCACTGACCCGCCCCACACGTACCCGTCCTGCCGATGCCCGCCGACCTGCTCCTGTGCGGATCTCCTGTAGCGTGCGCCATTTCACAGTCGAGTCCCCGGGTCCGCCGGGAATTCGTGCGCAGTCGTTGCTACCGGCCGGTAGAGTCGTCGGTCGAGCCAACGGTCCGGAAGGGGGATTCCAGATGCCGGTCCCGGATCTCGGCCAGAGCGCGGCCCGCCGGTTGTACACCGCGGCCACAGCCGGCGGCCCGGATTCCTTCACACTCGCCGAGGATGTCGCTCTCCGCCTGGCCGCGGCCTGCGACACCCTGGTCGCCGATCTGGAAGCCGCCCGGGCCGGTGGCCGGCGGATCGCCATGACGACCGGAAGCGGCGGCTTCCCCGACCTGCCCACCGGACACGCGCTGGCCGCCGGTTTCATCGGTAAGGGCGTCGAGTACCTCGATACCCTCACCGCACTACAGGAGGCCGCGCTCCGTTTCAAGGCGGCCTACCTGGCAGCCGCCGGCCGGCTCACCGAGGCCGATCTCGCCAACCGGGCCGCGCTCGCCGTGGTCGCGGGAGAAACCGTTTACGAAGAAGGCGGCGAATATGGCTGAATCCGCCGATATCGATCCGCCATATGCGCCGGAACGCGAATGTTTCGGCAGTTTCACCCATCAGGAAATCTGGGATCGCGTGCACGAAGTACTCGACCCGGCTGCCCTCGGCGCGGCGGCCGCTACCTGGAAATCGAACGCCGACGCGGTGGCCGCGGCATTCGCGGCATTCGCCGATACCGCGCGCCGGGAGTTCGAGGGCTGGTCCGGCCATACCGCCGGCGCGGCCTGGCATGCCACGTCGAACTTCATCAGTATCGGCGAGGCGACCCACGATGTGTGCCGGGCGGTCCAGCGGATCATGGAGGGGAATTCGGACGCGGCTCAGACGCTTCGAGCCGCGCTCGCCGCCCCGCAACCGTATCGCCCGCTCGACGACCCGGCGGCCGAGGCCGTCCACGGCGGCCGGCGCCGGATGGACCACGATATCGCCTCGGCGGCCGCCACCGCCGACGCGCAGGACGCGATGACCACCATCTATCTCCCCACTCTCCCGGCTTCCGGGGATCGGGTCCCGAGATTCCCCGATACGTCCACCGGCGGCGACCGTGGGAGCCCACGCCGGTGAAATGGATATTCACCCCGGACGAATTCAGTTACGTCTGGGCCAATGAGACGAGCCTGGACCGGCGCCCGTATCCGGTGAACCTGGCACCGGCCAGCGCGGTCCGGACCGAATCCGAACTGGCAGCCCTACGATTACCGCAGCGGTTCGCCAGACAGGCCGACCCGGATCTGGCAGCCGCACTCATGCTCTGCGCCCGCCCGGACGCCACCGCCGTCACCATCTCCGGAGAACGCTCGGTGCTCCCCCGTAACGGTGACCAGCCGAATACCGAGCAGATTCTCGGCTTCGCCGCCCTCATCGATCACCACGCCGCCGTCCTGCACGCCACAGCCGGCCGGGTCACCGTGCACATGTGCCAGGCCCAGGACCTCGGGAGCCGGTTGGTCGCGCTGATCGGTTCCGCCCGCCGCGGCTGCCACGGACCGCTGCACGAGCCGCAGGAAGCCGTGCTCACCGATGCGCCCATCCCCTCCTGCCGGGAAGCCGGCGATGCCGACCGGTTCCGGAAAACCCTGCGCGAACCGGTGGACTCCCGCGGTTTCATCACCGTCACGGTGGCCCCGGACGATCCGATGTCCCCGCCCACCCGGCATCGCAGCTGGCTGGATATCCGGGGCGACGGCCGCTATCTGCTCACCACTGCCGATGTGCTGGTACTGGCCCCGGTCAGCGATACCGAATTCGCCGACAAACTGCTCGCCCTGGCACGTATCCGCGGTAACACGCCCGGCCTGTGATAATTCTTCATCGATGGCCGAGCACTGGAAAGTCCCCGCGAGCCGGGCGCTGCGCGCCGACGGTCTGCGTATCGCCGATATAGACACATCGGCCCGTCCCGGATTTCGCGGCGGCAAATCGGACGGGCAGCGGCTGCTCACCGAACGCGGCCGGGTGCTGGCCGGTCTGCAGGAGAAGCTCTATGCCAACGGCCGGTCCGGGGATCGGCGCCGTGTACTGCTGGTGCTGCAGGGTATGGACACCGCGGGCAAGGGCGGGATCGTGCGGCATGTGATCGGTTCGGTGGACCCGCAGGGCGTCGATCACGCGGCCTTCGGCGTCCCCACCGACGAGGAGAAACAGCACCATTTTCTGTGGCGGATCCGCCGAGCCCTGCCCCGCGGCGGGCAGCTGGGCGTATTCGACCGGTCCCATTACGAGGATGTTCTCGTCGCCCGTGTGCATCGGCTGGTCCCGGAAGAGGTCTGGCAGCAGCGCTACGACGAGATCAATCAATTCGAACGGGAACTGGCCGACACGGGCACAACGCTGGTGAAAGTGGCGCTGTTCGTCTCACTGGACGAACAGAAGAAACGGCTGCGGGAGCGGTTGGAGCGGCCGGAGAAGTATTGGAAGTTCAACCCCGCCGATATCGACGAACGCGAGTACTGGCCCGACTATCAGCGGGCATATCAGGCGGTCGTGGACCGCACCTGCACCGGGTACGCACCCTGGTACGTCATACCCGCCGACGCGAAATGGTTCTCCCGGTTGGCCGTCACCGAACTGCTGATCGAGGCCCTGGTGAATCTGGATCTGCGGTGGCCGGCCGCCACGTTCGACCCGGCGGCCGAACTGCGCCGGCTCGACCGTTCCTGACCGGTCCGACATACGGCGGTTGTGGAAACTCTCAGCAAGCCGGGCAATGATGGGGGCGGTGAGCCGGATACCCCGGCCGCCCCCGGCGGGGCCGATTACCACCCGCCGGGGCACCCCCAGGTGAGCGAAAGGCGTGGTGAACGCACGGTGAGCAAGCAACCCGGGCGGCCGAATCCGCTGGCGGCGGCCCAACGCGCGGAACGCAAGCGCAAGATCGCGATACAGGTGGGTGTCACCGCGGTCCTGGTGGCGCTGGTCGCCGCGATCGGGATCAGCTTGGCCGTGCGCAACTCCGGTTCCGATTACGACGGGCCGGTGCCGGCGGCCGCCACCGATAACGGCGCTATCCGGGTCGGACAGCCCGACGCTCCGGCGAAGGTGCGCATCGTCGCCGATATGCAGTGCCCCGTCTGCAAACAGTTCGAAGCCGATCACAGCGAGCTGCTCCGGCAATCGGTATCCGACGGTGATGCCGTGATCGAGTACAACATCGTGGGCTATCTGGACAAGCAGTCCAGCACCAACTACTCCACCAGGGGAGCCAACGCTTCCTACTGTGTCGCCGACAGCGGTACCGATAAGTACCCGGACTGGCTGGAGCTGATGTTCCAGAAGCAGCCGCGCGAGGGCGGAGCCGGCCTGTCGGACGAGGAGCTGATCTCCATCGCGCACGATGCCGGTTACACCGACCCGGCGGTCGACAAATGCATCACCGACGGCACCTATGAGGGGTACGTCAAGGAGATGTCGGATAAATCGCTGGCCGAGGGCATCGACGGAACACCCACGGTGTTCGTCAACGGTGAGAAGGTGAACCTGACCATCAACCAGGCGAAGACCGGTTTCGATACCGCCCCGCTGACCACTGCGATCCAGGCGGCTGCGGGCCGGTGATCACGACCTCACCGCGGGCCGCCTGGATTCTGCTGCTGGGCGGTCTGGCCGGCTGGATCGCCTCGCTCACCCTGCTGGTCGAAGATTTCAAACTGCTGAGCGAACCCGGGTACGTTCCGTCGTGCAGTCTCAATCCGGTGCTGTCCTGTGGATCGGTGATGGCGACCGATCAGGCGCAGGTACTGGGCTTCCCGAACCCGATCATCGGGCTGGCCGGATTTTCCGTACTGGTCACGCTGGCCGTTCTGTCGGTCGCGGGTATCGGCCTGCCGCGCTGGATCTGGGCCGGGTTGTGGCTGGGAACGGCCGCGGGAACCCTGTTCATCTGCTGGCTGATCTTCCAGAGTCTGTACCGGATCGGCGCACTGTGCCCGTACTGCATGGTCGTCTGGGCGATTATCACGCCGGTCCTCGCGGTGCTCACGGAACAGCTGTGGGGTAGCGACCGGGGCGCGCTGCGGGTGGTCGCGGAATGGCGCTGGACGTTCGTCGCGATCTTCTACGCGGTGGTGCTGGTACTGGTGTTCCTACGGTTCCAGGACTACTGGCTGTCGCTTTTCTGACCCACGGTTCCCCCTGGCCGCCGCGGGGATCCTCAGCCCGGCGTGCCCATCACCAGCCGCACCGAAACGATCCGCTCGCCGCCGTTCGTCCCCAGCACACCCAATCGCACGACCTCGGCGGGCCGGCGGGTATCGATCGCCGCGCGCAGGGCACGGGCACTCGTGACGGACCGCCCGTCGATCGAGGTGACGATCTCCCCACTGGCCAGGCCCGCCGTTTGCGCCGGCAGCCCGTGGATCGCCATATCGATCCGCGCACCGCGGGGACTGGCATCGGAGATCAGCACGCCGAGGGTCGCGGTGGGGCCGATGTGGACGGATTCCGTCGGGGTGCCGGAGCGGATCTGGCGCACGATCCGCATAGCGGAGTCGATCGGCACCGCGTAACCGTTGGGCGGGTCGGTGGTGCGGCCCGGCGGCGGATCCCGTTCCCCGGAAGCGGCCGCGATCACCCCGACAACTGCCCCGGTGTGATCGGTCAGCGCACCCCCGGACTGCCCGGAACTGACCGGGGCCTCGATCTCCAGCATTCCGGTGAGCGCCTGATGGGAAAGGTCTTGTTCGTTGAAGGCCATGATCGTGCTGTCCAGGTCGCTTATCCGCCCGGGGACCGCGGTGGCGGTGCCGCTCCCGCCCGCATTGCCGACGGCCAGGACCTCGTCCCGGACCCGCAGGCCCGCGGAGCTGCCGATCCGGGCCGATGCCAGATCAGCGGCTCCGGTCAGGGAGAGCAGGGCGATATCGGCGCGGACGTCGTAGCCGAGTACCTCCGCGGCGTACACCGCCCCGTCGGTGACCCGGGTGACCCGGACGGTTTTCGCGCCTTTGACCACATGGTGGCTGGTCAATACTTGGCCGTCCCGGGTGAGCACGATGCCGGAGCCGGCCGCCGCGGCACCGAACGGCCGGGCGGCCGCGGTGATGTTCACGAGTACCGGAGAGATATCCCGGGTGACCTCACCCGCGTCCAGCGGGGGCCGCGGCACGGGCCGGACCGGCGCGACCGCCACATCCGGGCCGGGCCGGCCCAACCCGGGGAGTTCGCCCCGGTAACCGAAGAGGGCGCCGAGCGCCAGCACCGCGGCGAAGACGGTTATGAGCACCCGTCCTCCGCCGCTCGGCCCATCCGGACCGGTGCCCTGCCACTGGTTGTCCAACGAGCCCTCCCACCGCCACGACCGAACTACACCATTGTCGCCCGGAAGGCGGCCTCGCCATCCGTTTTCCTGCGGACCGGAAAGTTATCCACAGGTATCCCCAGTTATCCACAGGCCGGTCGGAACCTGGGGAGTACACACCGTCTCACCTGTGGATTCGTTATCCGGATCCGCCACGGTCACACCCGCGTCACAGCGTCCGATCCCGGTACGGACGTCCGAACCCGCGAAAACCGTCGCTGACGGTTCGCTTTACGCATGGAGATCGAAATCCCGCACCCGGCCGGAAATCGCTCCCATTCGTTATCCATCGGACACCGAATCAATAGATATACGGCACCGGCCCGCCGAACCCCGGAAATTCATCCCCAGGTGTGGGCACCCATCCACAAGTCCATCCGGGTTGATCCACAGCCTTCTCCACAGTGTGGAGAAGGAATCTGCCGGGGCAGTATCTATTGTTCGATGCCGGTCGATCCACCCGGATCGCCGGGCGGATTCACCGGGCGATCCGGGCTCATATGGTCGCGGTATCGATCACGAATCGATACCGCACATCACTGGCCACAACCCGCTCGTAAGCCCCATCGATCTCGTCCGCGGAAATGAGCTCGATTTCCGCACCAATTCCGTGTTCGGCACAGAAATTCAACATTTCCTGAGTCTGCTCTATACCGCCGATCATCGAACCCGCCAGCGAGCGCCGGCGACCGGCCAGCACCTTCGGCTGTACCGTCAGGGGCTGCTCGGGCAGGCCCAGAATGACCAGCGTGCCGTCGAGGCGGAGCAGCTTCATATAGTCGTTGATCGGCAGATCGGCGGAAACCGTGTTGATGATGAGGTCGAACCGGCCGCGCAGTTCGCGGAAGTTCTGTTTATCGCTGGTGGCGTAGTAGTGATCGGCGCCGAAACGTTTCCCGTCTTCCTGCTTGCTCAGGGAATGGCTGAGAACAGTGACCTCGGCGCCCAGCGCCGCGGCGATTTTCACGGCCATATGCCCGAGCCCGCCCATTCCGATAATCGCGACCTGTTTACCCGGTGCCGCGCCCCAATGCCGCAGCGGTGAATACACGGTGATACCCGCGCACAGCAGCGGCGCGGCCACCGACAGGTCGATACCCTCCGGAATACCGAGCACGAAGTTCTCGGTTACCACGATCTGGGTGGCATAGCCGCCCAGCGTATGGCCGCCCGACTGCACGTCCTCGGGAACACGACTGTTGTAGGTCATCACGGCACCGCGCGCGCAGTACTGCTCCTCCCCCTCGAGGCACGACTCACACACCCCGCAGGAATCGACCATACAACCCACGCCCACCCGATCACCGACGCGATGACGGGTCACGGCGGACCCGACAGCCGCCACCGTGCCCGCGATCTCGTGCCCCGGTACGCACGGGTAGGCAGCACCGCCCCATTCATTGCGCGCGGTGTGGATATCGGAATGACAGATTCCGGCATAGGCGATATCGATCAGGACATCC
The DNA here is from genome assembly GCF_040632335.1 of Nocardia sp. NPDC019395. Taxonomy (NCBI): domain Bacteria; kingdom Bacillati; phylum Actinomycetota; class Actinomycetes; order Mycobacteriales; family Nocardiaceae; genus Nocardia; species Nocardia sp. NPDC019395. The sequence goes on along the minus strand of NZ_JBEYBT010000024.1, from coordinate 50,052 downwards.
TGTGGGCCGAGCGCCCGGCGCTCGATGGTGACCTTCTCGAACGCGGCGTCCGGACCGGCCATGGCGTATGCGGCAGCACTACTCATGCGTTAATGCCTACCGTCGCATGCTCGGGTTTGCCAACGTCCGGGCGGGACAACTCACAGTGACAGCGCTTACTCGGCTGCCGCCAAGCGCCGGCGGACCCGGCGGGCGGCGGCCACCATATTGCGCAGCGCAGGGTCCAGTTGCCAGTGGTGGCGAGTCTTGAGACCCCCGTCGGGATTGGCCCACAGCCGCTCGGGCCCGACCGCGGCCGCCGCGGCGGTGAGCGACTCGTCCAGTTCGTCGATATCGGGAATCCGGGCCGAACGGCTCTCGTAGACTCCCGGGCCGACGCCGTGGCTCAGACCGTGCCCGGAGGCATAGTCCTCCTCCAGCGCCTTGAGCACCCATTCGATGGACCGGGTCGCGACGATCGCCGTGACATCGGCGTCCAGCTGATCGATGGCCTCGACGATCTCGGTACGGCCCGAGTACGGGATATGCGTGTGGATCTGGGTATCCGGACGGACGCCCGAGGTCGCCAGCCGGAACGCGCCGATCGCCCAGCGCAGATACTCGGCGCGGCCTTCCGGACGGGCCGGCCACAGCTCCCGCAGGGCCGGCTCGTCGACCTGGATGATGCCGATGCCGGCGCGTTCCAGATCGACGACCTCGTCACGGATGGCCAGCGCCACCTGATCCGCCGTTTCGTACAGCGGCTGATCCTGACGGACGAACGAGCGCGCCACCATGGTGACCGGGCCGGTGACCATACCTTTGACGGGTTTGTCGGTCAGCGACTGTGCGTAGGTGATCCAGTCGACGGACATGGGCGCCGGCCGGGACACGTCGCCGTAGATGATCGGCGGCCGCACACAGCGCGATCCGTACACCTGCACCCAGCCGAAATGCGTGGTCGCGAAACCGTCCAGCAGCTCGGCGAAGTACTGGATCATATCGTTGCGTTCGTGCTCGCCGTGCACCAGCACATCGAGCCCGATATCTTCCTGCAGGGCAATTGTCGCCCCGATTTCGGCCTCGATCTTCTTGCGGTATTCGTCGTAGGAGATCCGCCCCTCACCGAGATGATGGCGGGCCTGCCGGGCTTCGGCGCTCTGCGGGTACGACCCCAGAGTGGTCGCGGGCACCATCGGCAATTGCAGCTTTTCCTGCTGCGCGGCCCGGCGCACCGAATAGGGTTCGCGCTCACGCATCTGCGGAGTAATCGCATAGACGCGCTGGCGCACCGCGTGCTTCTGCTTGAAATGCACTTCGCCGGGACGTTTCCGCCATTTGTCCGACGGACCCTCGGTCAGTGCTTTCGCCAGCGAGACGACCTCACCGACCTTCTGTTTCGCGAAAGCCAGCCGGTCGGCCACATTACCGTCGATATCGTATTCGGCGAGCACATCGTAGGGCACGTGCAGCAATGTGGTCCCGGTGGAAACCACGAGGTCGGGGCACACCTTCGCGAGTTCGTTCAGGTATTCCAGGGTGACGTAGCGGTCGGCCCGCCACACATTGGTGCCGCTGATCACGCCCGCATACAGCCGTTTGCGCCGGATACCCGGAACCGCCGCCAGATCCTCCGGGCGGATCCGGTACGACGCCAGATCCAGGCCGATCGCCTCCACGGCGGTACCGGCCAGAATGCGCAGCGCCTCACCGAAATCGCCGTATTGCCCGGTGACCAGGAGGCGGGGCCGCAGCGGAGCCTTCGAGAGCCGGTCGTAGACACGTTCGAACGCCGCGAGCTCCGCGTCGGATCGCTCGGCGGTGAAACACGGCTCGTCGAGCTGCACACAGGTCGCGCCGCGCCGCGCGAGGATCTCGAACAACTGCTCATAGACGGGCAGCAGCCGGTCCAGCAGCTCGATGGTGTCGAAGCCTGCCGATTCACCGGGCACACTGCCCGCTTTGGACAGCAGCAGCAGCGACACCGGCCCCAGCACCACCGGGCGCTGTTCGATGCCCGCGGCCATCGCGCGATCCCATTCGTCCAGCAGCGCCTCGGGGTGCAGGGAGAATTCGGTATCGGCGTCGAGTTCCGGCTGCCGGTAGTGGTAGTTCGTCCCGAAGAAACGCACCAGCTCCAGCGGCGGCACATCGGGCCGGCCGCGGGCCATCAGGAAATAGAGGTCCAGCGGATCCAGATCCGCGCGGAACTCCTCGAACCGCGCCGGGACGGCCCCGAACAGCAGCGCGTTGTCCAGGACATGGTCGTAGAAGGAAAAGGTGTTACCGGGAACCTGGGTGAGCCCGGTTGCGGCGAGTTCGTTGAACTGCTGTTCCTGGATATCCCGCCCGACCGCGCGCAGTTCCTCCTGCGTGATCGCCTTCCGCCAGTAGGCCTCGAGCGCGCGTTTGAGCTCGCGGTGCGGACCGATCCGGGGATATCCGAGCACACTCGACCCGAATCCTTCACTGACGTTGACCATGTCGACCTCCGTGTTTTTGGCGCCGCTTCCGGCGCCGCGGGGCTGTATTTCCGGCGCCGGCTCCGGCGCCGCGGGTCGGTTCCCTCGATCACGGGTCTTCCGATCTCGGGTCCGTCCGCAGTTTCCTCCGCTGCTGTATTTCTTGGCGCCATTTCCGGGCGCCATTTCTTGGCGCCGCCTCTTGCGTTGCGGTGTCGAGACTCTGCTGATCCTGGTCTCGGGCATACCATCCGCGAAGGGGCGGGCTGTAATTTTGGAGCCGCTCCGCGGCTCGAGGGCGGGGCCCTATTAACCCGGTTCTTCACTCCCGGCGCTCAGTCGCTGCGCTCCTTCGCTCTGGTCGCTCCAGAACCGGGCGGGCCCCGCCCAGGAGTGTGGACCGTCGAAGGAACGTAGCTACGGGGTCCGCGGAAGAGCGTCGCATCTATGCAGCCTCAGCGAGGTCTTACCGAGCTCCGTACGAGCTGAGCGCGCAGCGCCGTACGTATGTCCGGCACGTTCTTACTTGCTGTACTGGTAGAAGCCCGCGCCGGTCTTCTTGCCCAGGAGTCCGGCTTCCACCATGCGCATGAGCAGCGGCGGGGCCGAGTAGAGCGGTTCCTTGAATTCGCCGTACATCGAGTCGGCGATGGATTTCACGGTGTCCAGGCCGACCAGGTCGGTGAGCGCCAGCGGGCCCATCGGGTGGGCGCAGCCGAGGACCATCGCCTTGTCGACATCTTCCTTGGTGGCGAAACCCGATTCGACCATGCGGATGGCCGAGAGCAGGTACGGCACCAGCAGTGCGTTCACCACGAAACCGGAGCGGTCGGAGGAACGGACGACCTCTTTGCCCAGGATCTCGGCGGCGAACTTCTCGGCGCGTTCGGAGACCGCGGCGCCGGTCTTGAGCGTGGTCACCAATTCGACCAGCGGCAGCACCGGCACCGGGTTGAAGAAGTGCATACCGACGACCCGCTCGGGGTTGTTGGTGGCGACCGCGATCTTCATGATCGGGATCGACGAGGTGTTGGAGGCGAGCACCGCGGCCGGGTCGGTGACCACCTTGTCGAGTTCGGCGAAGATGGAGGTCTTGACCTTCTCGTCTTCCAGCACGGCCTCGACGACGAGCTGGCGGTCGGCGAAATCGCCCAGGTCGGAGGTGAACCGCAGCCGCCAGGCCGTCTGTTCACGCTCCCGCTCGGTGATCTTGCCGCTGCTCACGCCGCGGTCCAGCGATCGCAGGATGCGCGACCGGCCGGCCGCCGCGAGCTCGCGGGTCTGCTCGTACACCAGCACATCGACATGCGCGCGAGCACACACCTCCGCGATGCCGGCGCCCATCTGTCCGGCGCCGATAACACCGACGCGCTGAATCTTTTCGCTGCTGCTGCTCACGTCCGCTCCTGTATCTTTTGGCGCCGCCTCCGGCGTCGCGTGGTTCGGGGCCCCCTTGGTCTCGTTCTTCACTCCCGACGCTCAGTCGCTGCGCTCCTTCGCTCTGGTCGCTCCAGAACGAGACGGGCCCCGAACCGTGAAGGTGAGCCTGTGGAAAACGTTTCACCAGGTCGGGAGGTGAGAGGAGGGTGTGCCGAATGTACTTCGGAGGCTTGTGCTTCTGTGATCCACGGTAGAGGCACCGAAGCCCCCTCGCCGGGCTGTTGCGAGGGGGCGGCGGGTACACCCCTACCGAAGTAGTGGTTGCCGGTATCCGTTACGGATACCACGTCCGGCTCGGGCGAACCCGGAACCGGGCCGGTGGGGTTGCGGCTCCCGTTTCCAGGGAACCGCAACCCGGCGTCGCCGGAGTGGCGCATAACTCAGTGGAACTGGCCCTCTTCGGTGGAGCCCTTGAGCGCCGCGGTCGAGGTGTTGGGGTCGACGGTGGTGGCGATGGTGTCGAAGTAGCCGGCGCCGACCTCACGCTGGTGCTTGATGGCGGTGAAGCCACGCTCGGCGGCGGCCTTGAACTCGCGCTCCTGCAGGTCGACGAAGGCGGTCATACCCTCGCGGGCGTAGCCGTAGGCCAAGTCGAACATGCCGTAGTTGAGCGAGTGGAAGCCCGCCAGGGTGATGAACTGGAACTTGAAGCCCATGGCGCCGAGTTCACGCTGGAACTTCGCGATGGTGGCGTCGTCCAGGTGCGCCTTCCAGTTGAAGGACGGCGAGCAGTTGTAGGCCAGCAGCTGGTCCGGGAACTCGCTGCGCACGGACTCCGCGAACTTGCGGGCGACCTCGAGGTCCGGGATACCGGTCTCCATCCAGATGAGGTCGGCGTAGGGGGCGTAGGCCTTGGCGCGCGCGATGCAGGGCTCGATGCCGTTCTTCACACCGAAGAAGCCCTCGGCGGTGCGGGTGCCGTCCAGGAACTCACGGTCGCGCTCGTCCACATCGGAGGTGATGAGGGTGGCGGCTTCGGCGTCGGTGCGGGCGATGATCACCGAGGGGACCTCGGCGACGTCGGCGGCCAGGCGCGCGGAGGTCAGGGTGCGGATGTGCTGCTGGGTGGGGATGAGCACCTTGCCACCGAGGTGGCCACATTTCTTCTCCGAGGCCAGCTGATCTTCCCAGTGCACACCGGCGGCACCGGCGGCGATCATGGCCTTCTGCAGTTCGTAGGCGTTCAGCGCGCCACCGAAGCCGGCTTCGGCGTCGGCCACGATCGGGGCCAGCCAGTTCTCGACGGAGGTGTCGCCTTCGACCTTGGCGATCTCGTCGGCGCGCAGCAGCGCGTTGTTGATGCGACGGACCACGGCGGGCACCGAGTTGGCCGGGTAGAGGCTCTGGTCGGGGTATGTGTGACCGGAGAGGTTCGCGTCACCGGCGACCTGCCAGCCCGACAGGTAGATGGCCTTGAGGCCGGCGCGGACCTGCTGGACCGCCATATTGCCGGTGAGGGCGCCCAGGGAGTTGATGTAGTCCTCGTTGTTCACCAGATCCCAGAGGATCTCCGAGCCACGCCGCGCGAGGGTGTGCTCCTCGACGACGCTTCCCTGCAGCTTCGACACCTGCTCGGGGGTGTAGTTGCGGGTGACGCCCTTCCAGCGGGGGTTGGTGTCCCAATCCTGCTGGATTTCCTCGGGGGTCTTCGGGGTGCCGGTGGTCGACATCGTGGGACTCCACTTCCTTGTTCGGTCGGTCCGCCGGTCTGCGTCGACGGGGTGTTGCCGCCCCGCACTGCTGGATCGGCGATTTGCAGGCTTGCAATGCCCAGCGGGTGTACTTCCACACCTTGGCACACGATCAAAACGTCGTCTACCTGTTGCTTCTGTGAATCCGAGCTAGGATCAGCTACAAGATTGTTAAGCCTGCAAAAATAGCCATGGCATTGCCATGAGTTAATCTACTGGCGAGTAGCTCTGACATGGGATTTTAGCGTAACGCTCGTACTGTTAGCGGAGGCAGCGACCCCGGCTCGACTCGCGGACACGGGATGGGGGCTGTGAGCACGTTCATAACTGAGGTTGGGTGCCTTCAGTTTGGGGCGGGGCGGGCCTGATTGTGAAGATGCGGAGGGAAACGCGGGTGCGGGAGGTGCGGGGTGGGACGCGGGTGCAGGCCTTCCACGACTCGCCGGGCTCAGCCGCCGCCGCTGGGCGCGTCTTATTCCCCTACAACCATTCGGTCCGCATGCGACCCCACCCGTTTCTCCGCATGCGGCCGGTCCACCTCGGCGGTTCGGGGCCCGTCTCGTTCTGGAGCGACCAGAGGAAGGGAGCGCAGCGACCGACCGGCGGGAGTGAAGAACGAGACCAAGGGGGCCCCGAACCCCGCGCCGCCGGAGGCGGCGCCAAAAAACACAGCATTCATGTGCCGGTCCGACAAGATTTTCGCAGGCGTGCCAAATTCTCACGGAACAGCGCTAGGGTGACCGTCACGTGCGCGGTCATCGGTGACGGGTGCCGATGGTGAGCGCCTGCCCTCCGTCGCACGGTGGGATCGGAGCTGTTGATGCGCGACATCGTCGACGACCTGCTGCAGGTATGGCGTTCGGGCCGGACGGGCGGGCTGGCCACCATCGTGCGTACCGGGGGGCTGGTGGATACCCCGGTGGGTACGGCGATGCTGGTCGACCCGGACGGGATGATCTACGGATCCATGGCGTCCACCGGTATCGAGGACACCGTGTACGAGGCCACCGTGGAGTCGGCCCGGACCGGGCAGCGCGCATTACATCGGCTCACCGTGCCCGGCCCCGATTCGGGCGGTGACGGCGGGGTCATCGACGTGTTCACCGAGCCGTTCTCCCGTGGCCATTTCCCGGAATTCCCGACAATTGCCACAGAAATCGCCGCGCATCGGCGGATTACGGTTTTCACTGTCGTCTGGAATCCCGAACCGGGAATGATCGGGCAGCATCTGATAACCGATAAGCGGCATGCGACCGAGCTCGTCTCGCTACCGCAATCCGATATTTTCGTGGCCTCGTTCGCCCCGCCCCCGCTGCTGGTGATCTTCGGTGCCACGACGACGACCGCCGCGCTGTCGGCGCAGGCCCAACTGCTCGGCCACCGGGTCGCCATCTGTGATCCCCGGCCGTCCTTCGCCGTACCGGAATCGTTCCCGGGCGCGGAGGTGGTCTGCGATTGGCCGCACCGGTATCTGAACATGCTGGTTTCCGAGGGCGAGGTGGACTCGTCGACCGGAATCGTGCTGGCCACCCACGATCCGCAATTCGAGATTCCGCTGCTCACCGTGGCCCTGCGACTTCCCGAGGTCGGCTATATCGGGGCGGTGGGCTCGGCCATCACCAGTGCCCGCCGCCTCGACGAACTGCGTTCCAGCGGGTTCGACGAGACGATGCTGGCCCGGCTGCACACACCGGCCGGAATGGATATCGGTGCCGCCACCGCCACCGAGACCGCGCTGGCTGTCGCGGCGGAGCTGGTGGCGGCGCGTAACGGCCGGCTCGGCCGGATATCCGTCCCCTTCCCCGCGGAGGCAGCGATCTGAGTCCGCCATACCTCGAGCCCGTTCTCTCCGCCCGGCGACCGAAATCACCCCCGCACACCGACCGTCCGGATTTGCGGTGGGCCGACACTCGTGGACAGTGGTTCTCGTGATCCTCACCGTGACAATGAATCCCGCATACGATGTGACCTACCGGGTCGAGAAATTCACCCCCGGTCAGACGCATAGGGTTCGCTCGGTCGAGCAACGTCTCGGCGGTAAAGGCATCAATGTGACGCGGGTGCTGAACCAGCTGGGGCGCTATGCCCGGGCCACCGGATTCGCCGATCATGCCTTCGCCGCGGCCGCCGAATCCGAGATGCCGGTGGATTTCGTCCACGCCCTGCCGTGGGTCCGGCGCACGGTGGTGATCAGCGAATCCGATACCGGTACCGCGACCGCCCTTCGCGAACCCGGTGCACGGGTGGCCAACCCGCATGCTTCCGAACAGCTCGAGGTCCGGGTCTCGGGAATGCTGCCGCATATCTCCGGTTTGGTGATCGCGGGCTCGCTGCCCGAGGGGATCGATCCCGGCTTGCCCGCGCGGATCGCCCATGCCGCCCTCGAAGCCGGTGTCCCTACCGTGTGTGACCTGGACGGACCCGCCTTGCGGATGGCCTCCCGGGTCCCCGGAGTGGTTTTGCTACCGGGGCTCGGCGAATTCGGGTCACTGACCCGGTCGAACGCCGATACACCGGCCACGCTGACCGCGGCGGCCCGGCCGCTGGTGGATCGCGGGGCCGGCGCGGTGATCATCACCCGCGGCCCACTCGGCATGGTCGCGGTCACCCCCGACGGCGCCTGGGACGCTCATCTGCCCGAACCGCTCACCGGGAACCCGACCGGCGCCGGCGATCCCGTATCCGCCGCGGTGGTCGCGGCGCTCGCGAGCACGAACGCCCCCGATTGGCCTTCGATCCTGGTCGACGCGGTGGCTACCTCGGCCGCTTCGGTGGTCATTCCCGTCGCCGGCGAAATAGACCGCCGGTTGCGTGGGCATCTCACCCCCACCGTTGTCGTCTCCGAGCTGGACACACCCACATCAGGATCCGAATCGGCCTGAAACCGGTCACTTCAGAACGTACGGCGATACCGAGCTCCGGTGCTCGCTGATATCCAGCGTTTTACCCAATGGCGGGAAAGCGCGTTGCGGGCAGTTGGTGCGGTCGCATACGCGGCAACCCGCGCCGATCGGTGTCGCGTTCACTTCCCGCAGGTCGATTCCGTCCGCGTACACGACTCGTGTCGCGTGCCGGATTTCGCAACCCAGCCCGATGGCGAACGTTTTGCTCGGCTGCCCGAAACGAGTCGCGCGGCGTTCGACCGTGCGGGCGACCCACAGATATTTGCGGCCGTCCGGCATCTGCGCGATCTGCGTCATGATTTTTCCGGGGTAGGCGAAGGTTTCGTACACATTCCAGAGTGGGCAGGTGCCGCCGCTGGAGGAGAAATGGAAACCAGTGGCGGACTGTCGTTTCGACATATTGCCGGCGCGATCCACCCGGACGAAAGAAAAAGGCACGCCCCGTAATTCCGGCCGCTGCAGCGTGGACAGCCGGTGGCAGATCGTCTCGTAGCTCTGGGCGAAGAAGGCCGACAACCGTTCGATGTCGTAGCGGAAATCCTCCGCGACCTCATGGAAGTAGGTATAGGGCAGAACAGTCGCGGCCGCGAAATAGTTCGCCAGGCCCAGCATTGCCAGCCGGCGCGCGTCCGGGCCGGAGAAGTTCCCCTCGTCCACGAGTTTTTCCAGGAGTGGGCCGCATTCGAAGTAGGCCAGTTCCGCGGCCAGTTTGAACAGGCGCTGTCCGCCGGAGAGATGCGGGGCGATTTCGAGTACTTGATCGTCCGGGTCGTAGCGGTGCAGGACGCCTTCGCCGAGATCGATCCGCTCCATGATCCGCACGCCGTGCGTGCGCAGCACCTTGGGGATCTCGCTGTGCGCGTCGCCGCCATGGAATCGGATGCGGTTGGCCAGTTCCTCGGCCGCCGTATCGAGCGGATGAATATAGTTCTGCCGCTGGTAGAAGTAGTCGCGCACTTCCTCGTGCGGTTTGCTGATGGTGGCACTGCCCGCGCCGTCGGCGAACCGGTCCTCGGTGGCCGCGGCCAGCTGGGCGCTGGTGTTGCGGTAGCGGTTGTGCATATTGACCAGGGCCCGGGCCATGCTCGGGTGGGCGGAGACCATTTCCGCGATCTCCCGGGCATCGGCCTCGATACCCAGTTCCTGATCCATCACGACTTCTTGTAGTTCGGCGATCAGCCGGGTGTCGTCCTGCGGCGAGAAGAAGGTCGCCTCGACTCCGAATACCTCACTGATCCGCAGCAGAACCGGCACGGTGAGCGGCCGGACATCGTGCTCGATCTGATTGAGATAACTGGCCGATATCTCCAGCTGCTGGGCCAGCGCCACCTGGCTCAGCCCGCGTTCGGTCCGTAATTGCCGGAGCCGGGCGCCGACGTAGGTCTTGGCCATGCGTCCAGTTTAGGCCGTCTTCGCAAGCTGCCATAACAGGGTTAGCAGAAAATGCGAGCCGCGGCCGCCGCCGGGTTTCATTCCGGCCAGTCCGGCGGCCCCAACCGCGACAGCACCCGTTCTACATCGGATTCGGACGGCATCTCGTCGGTGACCTCGGTTATCATCACCTGGATATCGGTGGGGTCGAGTCGATGCGCGGGGGAATTCAGCACCTCGGCCGCGATCTGTTCGACCTCGTCATCGGTGAGCCGCCGCCGCAGCAGGGCGACCAGCGGGATGTAATCCGATTCCGGCACCCCGTCGGGATATCCCCGGCGCAACCAGTCGATCACCGCGTACAGAACTCGGGGCATCACGACCCCTCCTCGGACAAAGGTGAGGCCAGCGGCCAGCCGCCGGCAGCCAGATGCGCGGCCACGCGCGCGGTATCTTCGGGACCGGCCTGCTCCTTGGCCACCCGTTTCACCGCCGCCTCGATCTCCGCGTGGGTTATATCTTCCTGTTCCAGGCGGTCCCGCAACACCTCCTCCGCCACCAGCATGACCTCGTGTTCGGTCAGATCTCGATGCAGGACCGCGAAGAGCGCGACATAATCCGTCCGCGGCACGCCTTGCGGATACCCGGCCCGCAGCCACGCGACGATCCGCGTCAGCAAGCCCTGCCGTTGCGGCGGCTCCTCGCCCGGGGTCATCTCAGCCCTCCCCGAACAGGTGGATACCGAACCGGTCCGCGAGGAAACCCTTGGCGACGAAAAGTACCCCGGCGACGACCACCGTGACTACGACCAGCAGGCATACACAAGCACCGGCCAGCGCGGCCGGGTTCCGCCGGATGGAGCCGTCGGCGGCGGCCACCTCGGCGGCCGACCACCACCGCACCCCGAGCGCGAAGAGCATGGGCACCCCCGCGCCCAGGATCAGGGCAGCCAGCGATACGTCCCACAGCGACCGCAGGTGGGTCAGCAGAGTCGACATCATGCCTCCTCGCCAGGAGTGGACCGGAGCGCGGCCGGCGACCCGGCCGCCGGCGGGGGGCCGGCGGAATCGGACGCCCCCGGCGGATCCGGCGGCGAAGTGGTCTGCGAGTGGTCCGGCGGATCGTTGACGTTGTGGCTGGATACCTTATCGCGCAGCGAGCGCCGGTAGATCTGGCCCGCCAGCGCCGCCAGCAGCGCGAAAACGACCAGGACGCCCGCCAGTCCGCCGATATAGTGTGCCAGCGCCCAGCACAGAGCGCCCGCGATCCCCGCCGCGGGCAGCGTCAGCAGCCAGGCGACCGCCATCCGTCCCATCACACCCCACCGCACTTCGGCTCCCCGGCCGAGACCGGTTCCGAGAATCGCGCCGGTGACGGTCTGCGTGGTCGACAGCGGGAGCCCGAAATGCGCGGAGGTCAAGATGATGGCCGCGGACGCCGATTCGGCCGAGAAACCCTGCGGGGATTCGATCTCCACCAGCCCTTTGCCCAGGGTGCGGATGATCCGCCAGCCACCGAGATATGTGCCGGCCGCGATGGCGAACGCGCAGGCCGCCATCACCCAGATCGGCATGATCTCATCGGCGGTGATACTGCCGTGGGCGACCAGCGCCAGGAATATGACCCCCATGGTCTTCTGGGCGTCGTTCGTGCCGTGGGCCAGCGATACCAGCGATGCCGAGCCGATCTGTCCCCAGCGGAAACCGGTGGTGACCTTGCCATGATCGGCACCGCGAGTGATCCGGTACACCGACCAGGTCCCGATGGCCGTCACCAGCGCCGCGATAACCGGCGAGAGCAGAGCGGGGAGCACGATCTTGTAGAGCACCCCGCCGTCGTCGCCGCCCCAGACCACTCCGCTCCAGCCGAGCGAAGCCAGGGTGGCGCCGATCAACCCGCCGAACAGCGCATGCGACGAACTCGACGGCAGCCCGAACAACCAGGTGAGCAGATTCCAGAGAATCCCGCCCACCAGCCCGGCATACACGATGATCAGGAGTTCGTGCCCGGACACCTCGTCGAGCCGGACGATTCCCTCGGCCACGGTCGCCGCGACCGCCACTGACAGGAAAGCGCCCACCAGGTTGAGAAATGCCGATAAACCCACGGCCACCTTGGGGCGTAGCGCACCGGTAGCGATCGACGTGGCCATCGCGTTGGCGGTGTCGTGGAAACCGTTGGTGAAGTCGAAAGCCAGCGCGGTGACAATGACGATCAGCAGTATCAGTAGCTCAACTGTCACACCCTGCATTGTGCGGCACCGGGTGGCGGTGCCCGACGGGGGTTCGCCGCATGGTTGCGGAACCGATTTCCGGCAGCCGGGTTACCCAGGTGGCGGAACAGGTCTGTAATCGGAATATCCGTGGTCAGACGTCGGCCGGGTCGAGCTGGGGGCGCACGGCCGCGCTCGCGGTCACCGCCCAGCGCCGCGCGATCATCCCCAGGCACGCGCACACCACGATCACCACCGCCATCGGAACACCGGTTCCGGAACCGCCGAGCCCGACCAGCGGTGAAACCACCGCGCCCAGGGTGAACTGCAGCGAACCCATCAGGGCCGAGGCGGTCCCGGCGGCGTGCCGGGCACGGTCTATGGCCAGTGCGCTCGCCGTGCCCATAACCGTCGGCGTGGACGCGACCATCACGAAGAGCACCGGCAGTACCAGCGCCGCGGAAGCGCCGGCGATGAGCAGACCGAGCAGCGCGAGCGCGGCCACCAGGATCACCGCCTGCCCGATTCGCAGGATCGGCCCCGGCCCGAACCGTCCGACCAACCGGGAGATCACAACGCCGGCGACCACCATGCCCGCGGCGTTGCTCGCGAAGATCAGCGTGTACACCCGGTTGGACATTCCGAGCACGTCCTCGACCACGAACGGTGAGGCCGAGATATAGGCCATCATTCCGGCGAACCCGAGAGCGAACGCGAAGATATAGCCGAGGTAGCCCCGATCCGAGGCGATCTGCCGGATCCCACGCACGGTCGCGCCGAATCCGGCGGTGTGCCGCTCGCCCGGTGGCAGCGATTCGGGCACCACGGCCAGCGCACCCAGGAACATCAGCAGGAAGATCCCGCTCAACGCCCAGAATTCCGCCCGCCAGCCCGCGGACACCAGCACCCCGCCGAGTAGCGGCGCGACGACCGGTGCGATACCGCCGATGGCCGAGAACAGCGTGAAGATCTTGGCCGTGGCGGCGCCCTCGGTGCGATCCGCGCCGACCGCTCGCCCGATGACCAGACCCGAGGAAGCCGTCAGCCCCTGAACGAACCGCATGGCGATGAGCAACCAGATGGTCGGGGCCAGGGCGCAGATCACCGTCACGATCACGGTGATCGCGGTGGCGAGGACGAGCGGGCGGCGGCGCCCGAACCGGTCCGACAGCGGCCCGATGAACAACTGCCCGGCCGCCAGACCGACCAGGAAGGCGGTCAGCGTGAGTTGCACGTTCGTCGCGCTGGTTCCCAGATCGTCGGCGAGGTCGGTGAAGGCCGGCAGGTACATATCCACCGCGAACGGTGCCGCGGCCGACAACAGGGCCAGCACCACCAAGAGTGATCCCGACACTCCGGGCCGGGTTGTGATCGGCATTCAGGGCACCTCCTCCAAGATACTTATTTATTAATACATAAGCTATCATGGCGATATGAGCAACCCCGCCGACCTCCGCGACCTCGATCACGCGCTGCGCGAGGTGGCCCGGGCCGTCCGTAAGGCGACACCTCGGCTCACCGGAGCCGAGGCGCTCACCGATACCCAGTTCGAAGCGCTCCGCTTCATCGTGCACAACCCGGGTGCGGCGCCGGGCGAACTCGCGGCGCTGGCCGGTATGCAGCCGAGCAATATGAGCGTGGCACTGCGGCAGTTGGCCGAATACGGATTGATCGTCCGGGAACGCGATCCCGGTGACCGCCGCTGCAACCGCGTCCACCCGACCGACAAGGCCGTCGCGCACGCTCGTGAGATGGAAACGGTTCGCACTGCTCTCGTGCTGGATGCCCTCGCCGAGATCGACCCGGCAGAGCAGGACAAACTGGTTGCCGCGGTGGGGGGATTACGCGCCCTCGCCGCCGCGCTCGGCGCGAAGGGCTGATCTCCCGGGCCCGCACGGCTTTCCACCGCGCGGACCCGGTTCCGCACTGCTCGCGGCGATCAGCTCAGAACGCCTCTTCCGGCAGGTTCATGATGTCGGTATCGATCGCGGCCACGATCTCCCGGGTGGCGCTGAGCGTCGGCAGGACGTTCTTCGCGAAGAAGCTCGCCACTCCGACCTTGCCCGTATAGAACGGCCGGTCGCGGTCTGCGGCGTCGGCGGCCAGTGCCGCGGCGGCCACCTCCGCCTGCCGCAGCAGCAGCCAGCCGATGAGCAGATCGCCGACCGCCAGCAGGAAGCGCACCGATCCGAGACCCACTTTGTACAGTTCCGAGGGTTCGGACTGGGCCGCCATCGCGTAGCCGCTGAGGGCGCCGGCCATGGCCTGTACATCGGACAGTGCGGTACGCAGCAGCGCGCGTTCGGTTTCCAGGCGCCCCGTGGGCGTGTCCAGGAACGCGGTGATCTCGGCGAAGATATGGCCCGCCGCGGCCCCCTTGTCCCGGATGATCTTGCGGAAGAAGAAGTCCTGCGCCTGGATGGCGGTGGTGCCCTCGTACAGCGAGTCGATCTTGGCGTCGCGGATGTACTGCTCGATCGGGTAGTCCTGCAGATATCCGGAGCCGCCCAGGGTCTGCAGCGATTCGGTCAGGTACTGGTAGGCGCGCTCGGAGCCCACACCTTTGACGATGGGCAGGAGGAAATCGTCCACCCGATGCGCGGTTTCGGCATCCACCCCCGAAACCAGTTCCGCGACATCGGCATTCTGATGCACAGCGGTGTACAGGTAGACCGCGCGCAGCCCCTCGGCGTACGCCTTCTGGGTGGCCAGACTACGACGTACGTCCGGGTGGTTGGTGATGGCGACCCGCGGTGCGGCCTTATCCGACATCTGGGTCAGATCGGCGCCCTGGACACGCTGTTTGGCATACTCCAGCGCATTCAGATAGCCGGTGGACAAGGTGCCGCTCGATTTGACGCCCACCATCATGCGCGCGTTCTCGATCACCTTGAACATCTGGGCGATCCCGTTGTGGGTATCACCGACCAGCCAGCCGACGGCCGGATTGTCGCCGCCGAAGGTGAGCTCACAGGTCGGCGAGGATTTCAGGCCCATCTTGTGTTCCACATTGGTGACGTACACACCGTTACGCTCACCCAATTCCAGCGTCTGCGGGTCGAACAGGTATTTCGGCACATAGAACAGCGACAGTCCCTTGGTACCGGGACCGGCGCCCTCGGGCCGGGCCAGCACGAGGTGGAAGACATTCTCCGCGGTATCACCGACATCCGCGCCGGAGATGAACCGCTTCACACCCTCGATATGCCAGGTACCGTCGGCCTGTTCGGTCGCCTTGGCGCGGCCCGCGCCGACATCCGATCCGGCGTCGGGTTCGGTGAGCACCATGGTGCCCTGCCAGTGTCTTTCGAAACCCGCCGCGGCCCAATGCTTCTGCTGCTCGTTCCCGATTCCGTACAGCACCTGCGCCATCACGGCGCCCATATCGAAGAAGATGGCCGCCGGATTGGCACAGGTGATCATCTCGCTGACCGCCCAGGTCAGCGCCGCGGGAGCGGGCATACCGCCCATTTCCTCGGGTTTGCCGAGCCGGTTCCAGCCCGCTTCGCGGATGGCCAGAATGGTTTTGGTGAGCGGTTCGCCGACGCTGATCGAATGCGATTCCGGCCGGAATTCCACCGGTTCCCGGTCGGCGGCGGCGAAGGATTCCGCGACCGGCCCCTCGGCCAGCCGTTTCACTTCGGCCAGGATCTCGCGTGCGGTATCGGTATCGAGATCGCCGTATGCGCCGGTATCGAGAATCTTGCCGAGTTCGAACACTTCGAACAGGTTGAATTCGATATCGCGCAGATTCGCCTGGTAGTGACCCACGGTCGTCCTCCTGGTCGGTTCCCTGGCGGCCGGGCAGACCGCGTGGTGACAGGCTTTTGGACATCGTACGAACAGCAGGATGCCGGACCCGCACACGGGTACGCAACCGTAGCCTCGGCCGCCGTATCGCTGGGCCCGACCAGCCCACGGGACGAGCAAGCGACGCCCCTGGTCAGCAGTCCGGCTGCAGCGGCCAGCACTCCGACGGACCGGCCGGCGGCGGCGCTGCCGGTTGGGTACTGCTACTGGGCGCCGCCGGCTCGGCGGCGGGCCCATCGGCGAGCAGGGATCCGATGATCGCGACCAGCACGACCAGCACACCCACCACCGCGACCGTCAGGACGGACCAGCCGATCACATCGTGGACCCGCCGCGAGTCCGGGCGCCGCAGAGGTATCCGTCGCCGCGGGCTTTTCGCCGGTTCCGGCAGCTTGTCCTCGAAGCCCGCGGTGATCAGTTCACCACGCTCCGGCGCCCAGCCGGTGAGTGCCCGGGTGGCCGCGCAGACCCGGCCCAGCGTCCAGCGCGGGGGACCGGGGGCGAAATTCTCCAGAAAGATCCGTAGCTCGGTGGGATCCGCGGCATTTCCCACCACCACGTCGAGTCCCGGCCGCAAGGTCTCCCGGGCCGGTCGCACCACCGCGCCCCGCATCGGCACCAGAACCACCGCACCGCACAGCTGACCGGGATCGTAGGTGGCGCGTTCGAACGCCACCTGCACCTCCCGCACCGCACTCTCCACCCGGTTCACCGGATCGCCACCCAATCCGACGTCCAGATCGGCGGTCGCCTCGCCCACCCGCCACGGCCGCTCGGTGGATACCGTCAGCATCCCGCTCTGTTTCGTTCGGAACCCGATCACCTCGACCACGAGGATGCCCTGCGGAGTCCAGATGACCGCACCGACCTGCCTGGTACCCCGCCGGGTGCCGATTCGCAGATCCACGATGGCCAGCCCGGTAGACGGGAGCTGCCGCAGACATTCCACGAACTCCGATTCGGCAGCGGAAAGCTCCGCCCGATCGTCGACTTTCACCAGCATCGTTCTCTACCTCTGCTGTGTGCCGTTACGCCCTCTGCCACCACTGACCCCCGGTGTCGATCATGACCCGCCTGCCCCTTTCGTACCACTGATATGACCTGCGGTTCAGGCGAATCAGCGATCAGCGAGCGGAAACCCGGCGTTCACGGCGGCCCCGGCGCGGCGCTGCGGACAGATCCGCCGAACCGCGCGGGATGCCCCCGCGTTGGTTAACCTGCTGTCATGCCCGACGCCGCAACGCATCGAGAACCGACAATCGCACTGGTACTGGGAGGCGGGGGACCCGTCGGGATCGCCTGGCTGGCCGGTCTGACCCAGGGCTTGCGGACGGCGGGGATCGACCTGGCACGCGCCGACCGAATCATCGGAACCTCCGCCGGCGCGGTGGTGGGCACCGCCATCGCCACTCGCGCGGACCTGTCCACCCTGCTGACCCCCCGCCCGACGCCCGCCGAGCCGCCGGCGCACGATTACGGGCCGCTCCTGGAAATCGCCTCACTGTTGCGCACCGTCGACAAGGACCGCGATCAGGTCCTGCGGCGAGTGGGTGAACTGGCACTCGGCGCGGATACCGGCGACCAGGCAGTGCACCTCGAACGGATCGGATCCCTGGTGGGTTTCGCCGACTGGCCCGAGCACGATCTGCTGATCACCTCGATCGATATCGGGTCGGGGGCGCTGCGCGCCTGGACCCGCGACGACGCGGCCACCCTCGTTCAGGCGCTGGCCGCCAGCACCTCGGTCCCCGGGGTCTTCCCGCCGATCGAGATCGGCGGCAGGCACTACATCGACGGCGGCGTGCGGTCCACCATCAATGCCGACCTCGCCGCCGGCTATGACTCGGTGGTGATCCTGGAACCGCTCGCCCACGTCTATCCCCGCACCCGCGCCGACCGGAGCCTGGACGCCCGAGAGGTCTCGATCGGACCGGACGAAACCGCCGTCGCCGCCTTCGGTGGCGACCTGTTCGCCGAGGCCGCACTCGGACCCGCCTACGAATCCGGTCTGCGCCAAGCGGTCGCGGCCGCGGCGGAACTGCAGGAGTTCTGGCCTGCCGCCTGACGGGTTTCCCACCGGATCTCAGATGGTGCGCGGACCGCGCGCGGCCCGCAGCACCGCGCGCGGGGCGGCGGGGCGGCCACCCGGCGACGGGACGAACGGTGCGTCCACCCCGATACGCCGCGCGAACTCCGCGAGACCGGGCGTGCGCTGATCCATGCTGAGCAGATCCGCGGTCGCCGAGCGCACCGACAGGTGCCGGCGCACTTGTTCAGGTGCGAGCGCCTCGGCCTCGAGCAGCAGTGACAGCGCTCGCTCCGGATTGCGCCGCTGCGTCCAGGCGCGGGCCGTATCGACGACGAGCCGCACGCGATCGAAATCCGGCAGGTTCTTCCCGTCGATCCGGCCGGCCAGCCGTATCGCGGTGCCGGCGTCACCCAGTTCCACCGCCGCGGCGACCTCGTGCAGATCGACCGCGGTCGGCCCGAATGCTATGCGGTATTCCTCACGGTCCGCACCGAGAGCGCTCGCCACTTTGCGCGCCCGCGTCAGCATCTCGCGGGCTCGCTCGGCATCCTCGATTCGGGCGGCGATGATCGCGGACTGCAGAGTCAGCCCGCCGTAGACCGTCAGCGCCCGTGGCGCCGACTGATCCAGGAGTGTTTCCAGCGCCGCCCGGGCGGAATCCGCAGTCTGCCGGGCCAGGTCGAGGTGCTGCGCCCGCTGGAAGATGATTGTGCGCCGGAACGCACAGGCCGCCATGAGGATCGGGTCCGCACTGCGCTGCGCCTTGCCCATCGCGCGTTCCGCGGCGGCCCAGGCGGCATCGAACTGCCGCAACTCGGCCAGCGCTACCGCCCATACCTGGTAGGTGTCGGCCAGCAGAGTATCGGCTCGTGTGAGGCCGGCGCCCGCCGCCGCTTCCAGGTCGGGCACGAGCGATTGCAGCAGCGTGCGCAGATCGGCGTAGCGCGCCTGCCGGGTGAGTGCCCAGGCGGATTCGACCTGGTCGGCGAGCAGGTCCAGATCGAACCCTTCCCGGACCTCGGACACCGCCGCCCGGAGGGCATGATCGCGGGCCAGCAGCAGGCGCAGGGCGAGGACATACGCCGGGACAGGTTCGGCCTGCGCGGTGGGCGCGGTGGGCGCCAATTCCGCAACGGGTATTTCCAGAACCTCCGCGATCCGTTCGAGCACATCGAGCGCCTTGACCGGGCGGACCCCGCGCTCCACCTGTGACACCCAGGCTTCGGAACGTTTTATCAGTGGCGCGAAATCACGTTGGGACAATCCTTTTCGGGCTCGGTAGTAAGCGATCTTCCGCCCGACCCCGGATTCGTCATCTGCCATCAGTGCGATGCGCCTTTCGCCGCGACCGGATGTATCTCCGGCCTCGCCCGATAGTAGGACGACAACCGGCCGTTCGTAGAGGTCGGCAGTACATGTTTTCGCGGATCGGGATCACCGGTTCGCCGATAGCGCTCACGCTCACGGAGTATCGGTCCGGCAGCCGCGATGCGCCTCCTGGTCACGAAGGTTCCTGACGCGTCGAGGGTCGCGCGACCGGGAGAGCTGGCGTCCTACCGCCCCGCCATCTAATATAAGAAGAAACTTATCAAAGGAGGAAGAGATGGGTTTGCTCACCGATCCCGTCGCCATCGCCGGACTGGTTTCCCGGGAGATCCGAACGGGCGAGCGGCAGGGAATGCCGACCAAGATCGCCGTCGCCCGGCGCTCCTACGCCACCGATCCGGACGATCTCTGGAATGCGCTCACCGACGCCGGCCGGATACCGCGCTGGTTCCTGCCGGTCAGCGGGGAACTGAGCGTCGGCGGCAGGTATCAACTCGAAGGAAATGCGGGTGGCGTCGTCGAAGAATGCGAACCGCCCAAACGGTTCGCCGTCACTTGGGAAATGGGCCCGATGATCTCCTGGCTCGAAATCCGGCTCGATCCGGCCGCCGAGGGAACCACCTTGGAATTGGTGCACGAAGCGCCCGTCGACCCGGATATGTGGAAACAATTCGGCCCCGGCGCGGTGGGCGTGGGCTGGGATCTGGGTCTCATGGGCTTGGGCCTGCACCTGGAAACCGGCGCGGGCGTGGATCAGGCCGCGGCCCTGGAGTTCCCGACCACCCCGGACGGTCTGTCCTTCGTCCGTGCCGCGGCCGCGGGCTGGGCGGCTGCCTCGATCGCCGACGGCGACGATCCGGCGTTCGCGAATCCGGCCGCGGAGACCACCGTGGCGTTCTACACGACGGTCCCGGAAGAGGGCCCACAATCCTGATGCCCGGTTCGACTCCGGAAAAAGTGTTCGAGGCGCTCGCCAGTCCGGTCCGCCGCGAAATCCTGCGCCTGGCCGCGAACGACGAGCAATCGGCCGGAGCGCTCGTCGCCGGTGTCCGGGCACATACGCCGATCTCCCAGCCCGCGGTCTCCCAGCACCTCGAGGTGCTGCGCACGGCCGGGCTGGTGCGTGTTCGGTCGGTGGGGGTTCAGCGGATGTACACCCTCGACCCGGACGGTATCGCCGCTGCCCAGGAGTGGCTGGCCGCCCTACTGGACCCGATGGCGCAGTTCACCCAGCCGCTCGACGCCCTCGCCACCGAGGTCGCGCGCGGTAAACGCGAGCGCCGCCGGCAGCAGCCACAGCAGGACGGAACATCCCGCGACACCCGGACAGCCTGAGTTCCTCCAGTCCCCGAACGTGCCCGGCGCGGCTCAGGCGCCTCCTCGGCTACTCGCGGAAGCCGGTACGTCCGAGACACCCCCACCTGATATACAGCTGTTGTGCGGCGGTGGATGATCGGTGCGGCCTGTGGGCTGGTGATGGTGCTGGTCGTGCTGGCCGGCGGGTACTTCCTGATGAACTCCCGCACCTACCAGTTGGCCGGTCGACTGGTGGATCGAGTGGCGACGAGCGAGAAGGTAGTCGCGCTGACCCTCGACGACGGCCCCACCGACCACGCCCGCGAAGTACTCGACATCCTCTCCACCGCCGATATCCCCGCGACCTTCTACCTCAACGGACACGATCTGGCCGCGCGGCCCGAACTGGGCCGGGCGATCGCCGCCGCCGGCCACGAGATCGGCAACCACACCTACAACCACCGCCGGATGGTGCTGGTCTCCCCCGAGACGGTGGCCGATGAAGTGGAACGCACCGATACCGAGATCCGCCGGACCGGTTATCTGGGCGAGATCACCTTCCGCCCGCCGTACTGCAAGAAACTGTGGACCCTGCCCGACTATCTGTCCGATCACGACCGCACGACGGTCACCTGGGATGTCGAACCGGATACCGGCAACAGTTCGGCCGCCGAAATCGTGGAAGCCACCACCGAGCAGGTCCGGCCCGGTTCGATAATCCTGCTGCACACCATGTTCGGCAGCGGCGCGGCCGCACGGGCCGCGATAGGGCCGATCGTCGACAAACTGCGGGCCGACGGCTACCGATTCGTCACGGTCTCCGATCTGATCGGTCGCGCCGGGCCGCCATGATCCGGCGGCACCGGTACCCACGGGCGGGTAGGTTCAGGGCAGCGCCGCGCGTCGCCAAAACTGTGATCGAGCCCGCGGCAAGAAAACGGCTTCCACCCGAGAGGGGCAGATCGATGGCTTCGGCGTCGCAACCACGGATAACCCCCGGCCGCCTGCGCGAACTGGGTCCGTTCAACTGGGCGGCGTGGCAGGTGCTGTCCCGGGCGTCGGGCACCCGGGACGCGCAGCTGTTCAGCACCCTCGGGCGGGCCGGCCGGCTGTTCCGCGGCTGGCTGCATTTCTCCGGAATGCTGATGCCGGCCGGACAGTTACGGCGCCACGACTCCGAACTGGTGATCCTGCGCGTCGCGCACCTGCGCGATTGTGAGTACGAAACCGACCATCACATCCGCCTCGGCCGCCGAGCCGGGGTGACTCCGGAGATTCTGGAGCGGATCCGCGAAGGCGCAGCCGCCGAGGGGTGGACGGACAAACACCGCGCCCTGCTCACCGCGGTCGACCAACTGGTCGCGACCCGCGATATCGACGACGCGGCCTGGGAACATCTGGCCACCTACTACGACGATCGCCGGCTGATCGAAATCGTGCTCCTGGTCAACCAGTACGAGGGCCTCGCCGCCACCATCAACACCCTGCGCATCCGCCGCGACGAGTTCTGAGCGCTCGCACGCGGAGCTCGAGCCGCCGTCGCACGGATCGGTCCGCCCCACCGGCACGCCGGGTGGCGATCGGCGACGCGCTGCCTCACCCGAGCCCCTCCGTACCGGCCGCAACGAGCAGCTCCACCGAATCCGGCGGCACCGCTGAAGCCTCGGCCGCCCGCGCTACTCGAAACGCCCAGCGGCAACGCCGAGTTCAACGAAGCCCCGCAGGGCCGCCACCCCCCGATCGAACGCACCCCAGCGGTGGCACCGAACCCTAAAAGGGTTTCGACCCGGCGATACCGTCAGTCCTCGAAGCGCATACGCCCCAGGCGCGAGCCTCGAGACCCGACGGCATCAACCAACGGCCCAAAACCCGCGCCGCCACAGGCGCGCCAACAAGCACACCACAGTCTGCGAACCCCGCCCCACAACTCGCGTCAGCCAGCATGCGCCCCTGCCCCGATTCCCCGCATGCGACCGGTCCGCCTTGGTGGTTCGGGGCCCGTCTCGTTCTGGAGCGACCAGAGCGAAGGAGCGCAGCGACTGAGCGCCGGGAGTGAAGAACGAGACCAAGGGGGCCCCGAACCCGCGCGCGCCAGCGCGCCAAAAATACAGCACCTTCCCGGACCGTCAGCCGTGCCCACAAACCCGCGTCAGCCAGCATGCGCCCCTGCCCCGATTCCCCGCATGCGACCGGTCCACCTTGGCGGTTCGGGGCCCGTCTCGTTCTGGAGCGACCAGAGCGAAGGAGCGCAGCGACCGATCGCCGGGAGTGAAGAACGAGACCAAGGGGGGCCCCGAACCCGCGACGCCGCAGGCGGCGCCAAAAACACAGCTCAGAAGTTGATCATGTGCCCGGCCAGGCCGTGGATCGCCTCCTGCAACGCCTCACTCAGAGTCGGGTGCGTGTGCACATTGCGGGCCAGTTCGTTGACCGTGAGGTCCCACTTCTGCGCAAGGGTCAGCTCCGGCAGCAGTTCGGAGACATCCGGGCCGATCAGATGGCCGCCGATCAGCTCACCGTACTTGTTGTCCGAGATCAGCTTGACGAAACCGGTGGCATCGCCCAGGCCGTGCGCCTTGCCGTTGGCGGTGAACGGGAAAGTCGCGACCTTCACGTCGTAGCCCTCGTCGCGTGCCTGCTGTTCGGTGAGGCCGAAGCTGGCTACCTGCGGCTGACAGAAGGTGGCGCGCGGCATCATCCGGTAGTCGCCCAGGGTCAGGGTCTCCGCACCGCCGATGGTCTCGGCCGCGACCACGCCCTGAGCCTCCGCGACGTGCGCGAGCTGCAGTTTCGCGGTGACATCACCGATGGCGTAGATATGCGGCACGTTGGTGCGCATATTGTCGTCGATCGCGATCGCGCCGCGGTCGGTGAGCGCGACCCCGGTGTTCTCCAGCCCGAAGCCCTCGACCCGGGGGGCGAAGCCGACAGCCTGCAGCACCTTGTCGACGGTGACCGTTTCGACCGAACCGGACTTGTTGTCCTTGATCGCCACGGTGACCTTGGCGCCGTCGTCGTCGATCGACTGCACGGCCGCGCCGGTGCTGATGGTGATCCCCAGCTTCTTGTACGCCTTGGTGATCTCCTTGGAGACATCGGCGTCCTCGTTGGGCAGCGCGCGGTCCAGGAACTCCACGATCCGCACGTCCACGCCGTAGTTGCGCAGGACGTAGCCGAACTCCATCCCGATGGCGCCGGCGCCGACGATCAGGATCGAACCGGGCAGATCGCGGGTGAGGATCTGTTCCTCGTAGGTGACCACATTCGCGCTCAGCGAGGTGCCCGGCAGCAGTTTGGTGTTGGTGCCGGTGGCGATGATGGCGTTGTCGAAGGTGATCGACTCCGTGCCACCTTTGCTGAGCCCCACCGAGATCGTGTTGGCATCGGTGAAGGTCCCCGTGCCGTCGTATTCGGTGATCTTGTTCTTCTTCATCAGGAAGTGGACGCCCTTGACCCGGCCGTCCGCGACCTTACGGCTCCGGTCGAAGGCCGCGCCGAAATCGAACGACGCCTCCCCGGTGATACCGAAGGTTTTCGCTTCCTTGGTGAAGATATGGGCCAGTTCCGCGTTGCGCAGCAGCGCCTTGGACGGGATGCAGCCCACGTTCAGGCATACGCCACCCCAGTATTTCTGCTCGACAATTGCTGTTCGCAGGCCGAGTTGAGCGGCGCGGATCGCGGCGACGTAACCGCCGGGACCAGCACCGAGAACGACGACATCGTAGTGGGAAGTCACGTTGTCGAGCCTAACTCTCCCCGGGTGGCGGGGCCCACCCCACCCGCCCTCGCTGGTGAGCCGGATCACCGGCGTCCGGTCCCGGCCACGGCCCCGGTTTCAGCGGAGCAGGAAAGCGACCAGGAATCCTGCCGCGGTCGCGATACCGACCCACCAACCGCCCTCGCGGTAGGCCTCCGGCATGAGCGAGTCGGCGAGTACGGCGATGGTGGCGCCGCCCGCGAATGCCTGAACGGTGCTGATCGGGGTCGCGCCGAGATGATCCGACAGCACGCGCCCGGCGACGGTCACCGCGACGAGCACCAGCCCGGTCAGCACCCATAGGAGGAACACCCTGCCGGTGGCGACATTTCGCTGTCGATGCAGCAGCGCGGATCCCCCGATCGCCTCCGGAACGTTGCCCACCGCGATGGCCACCAGCAGCACCAGCCCACCGGCCGACCCCAGCGAAACCCCGAGCGCGGTGTTCTCCGGGACACCGTCCAGGACAGTGCCGAGCATGAGGGCCCAGCCGACGGCGGACGCTCCCACCCGCCGTTCGAGAAGATGGTTGGCACTCACGTAGACGATGGCGCCGAGGAACAGTGCGACGCCCGCGGTGAACGCTCCGGCCTGCACGAACGCCGGTTCGAACAACTCGTTCGAGACCGCGGCGATCATGGTGCCCGCGCCGAAAGCCATAAGTGAGGCGAGCAATGGTTTGGGCAATGTGGTGCGTAACCCGATGGCCGCGCCGATCACCAATGGAATTGCCGTGCCGAGCCCGTACAGCAGTGCGGTTCCCATAAGGTGAACACTATGTGTTGCGCGGTTATTGGTTCGGCCTCGCGTGGCGTATCGAAATAATTCTATAATTTCCCTCTAAAATCACACAAAGCGCACCGCGTCCCGGCACTGTCCGATTTGACAGTTTTACCGGTGACCGTGACTGCGAGCAGCCAACTTTCGGCAAACCCGCTGCATGCGACCGGTGCGCTACGAAAGGCCCGATCGATGACGAGGGGATCGGGCTTTTCGGTATTGTTCTGCGCGATGTCACAGGAAGCGAATTCGGGACGCAGGTACGCCGGCCAGCCCGTAGAAGATCGGCAACGCGAGCGGCGCGCGCGTTTTCTCGAATCCGGCCTGACGGTTTTTGCCCGCGACGGGTATGCCAATAGTTCGGTCGGTGCCATTTGCAAGGATGCGGGGTTGTCCTCGCGCCAGTTCTACGAGGAGTTCACCGGTCGCGAATCCTTACTTCTGGAACTCTTCGGTCTCATCGACCGGGAATCCCGGGCGGCGGTGCTGGCATCGCTGGACCACAGTGCCGATTCGAGCGCGCTACAACGCATCGACGCGGCGATCCGCGCGTACGTACATTCCATCGGATCCGATATGCGGCGGGCCCGGGTCGTCCTGGTCGAAGTCGTCGGCGCGGGCACCAAGGTGGAGAAGATGCGCACGGAATCGCGCCGCTCCTGGAGTGCCGTCCTGGCCCGCGCGGCAGAGGACGCGGCCCTGCACGGCGAGATCCCGACCGGCGATTACGACCTGCGCATGCTCGCGATCATCGGCGCGGTGAACTACGTGATCGACGAGTGGAGCGGGACCGAACCCCGGCAACCGCTCGACGAGGTGGTCCGGGTGCTGAGCCGGATCATCATCGGCGCCATCCGGGCCTGACGCGTCGGCTGCTCCCCCGGTACATTTCCGGGGCTAGCGTGGGCACGGTGGAAACCGTTGCCATCCAGATGCCGGACGGTAGCACCGTGCCGGTCCGGCTGCTCCCGGCCACCGGCCCGCACCGGCACCCGATCACCCTCGACCGGCCGCGGCCGGTGATCGTGCTCATCCCAGGACTCGGCGTACCCGGTGAGTACTACCTGTATTTCGCCCGGGAACTCGCCCGGCGCGGGGTCGACGTCGCGGTGGGCGAACTGCGCGGTAACGGCGACAGCACCCCGAAACCGAGCACGGCCAGCGCGTACGGGTACCACGAACTGGCCGCGGTCGATTTCCCGGCGATTTTCGAGGTGGTACGCACCCGGTTCCCGGACAGCACGCCGTACCTGCTGGGCCACAGTATGGGCGGGCATCTCTCGGTGCTCTACGCGGCCAGGGTCCGGGGGCGTCTCGGCGGGCTGATCCTGATCGCCTCCGGTACCCCCTATTACCGCGGCTTCCGCGGAATCATGGGCACCGGGCTGCTGCTCGGCACCGCCGCGGTCTCGCTCACCGCCAACCTGGCCGGTGTCTGGCCCGGTGACAAACTCGGCCCCAACGGGTTCGGCCGCCAGTCCAAGGTCTTGATATCGGATTGGGCACGACTGGCCCGCACCGGCCGGTTCGCCCCGGCCGGTGCGGATATCGACTACGAGGAGCGGATCTCCCGGCTGAAACTGCCCATTCTGTCGATCACCATGACCGGCGACGAACTGACCCCACCGGCATCGGCCCGCCACCTATTGGACAAACTGCCCGCGGCGGACAAGACCAGCCGGCACGAACCGCGCCCGCTCGGCCACAACGGGTGGATCCCCGATCCCGGCCCGGTGCTCGACACGATCGAGAAATGGCTCCGTGATCGCTGACCGGGCATCCGCCTATTTCGACGTACGACCCTCGATGAGCATCTGGGTGAAGAATTCGTAGTTCAACGCCACCTGGAACGCCGACTGCTTGTTATCCGCGGCACCGCCGTGCCCGCCCTCGATGTTCTCGTGGTACCAGACGCGGTGCCCCTGTTCCTCGAGCAGCGCCGCCATTTTCCGCGCATGCCCGGGATGCACACGATCGTCCCGGGTGGAGGTGGTGAGCAGTATCGGTGGATACGTCGCGCCGGCACCGGTTTCCATCGCCCTCTGATAGGGCGAGTAACGGCTGATATACGCCCACTCCTCGGGTACCTCGGGGTCACCGTATTCCGCGACCCACGATGCCCCGGCCAGCAGCAGGTGATACCGGCGCATATCGAGCAGCGGTACCTGGCAGACAATGGCCCCGAACAACTCCGGATAGCGGGTGAGCATCACGCCCATCAGCAGACCGCCGTTACTGCCACCCACCGCGCCCAGCTGAGGTGCCGTGGTGATCCCCCGATCCACCAGATCGCGTGCGATCGAAGAGAAATCCTCGTACACCTTGTAGCGATTCTTCTTCTGCACCGAGGTATGCCATTCGGGCCCGTACTCCCCGCCGCCACGGATATTTGTCATCACATGGGTGCCGCCCTGCTCGAGCCAGCCGATACCGGATGCCCCGTTGTACCCGGGGGTCCGGGAGATCTCGAACCCGCCGTAGCCGGACATGATCGTGGGCGCCGGACCGCCCCGGTTGTCCCGGTGCCGGATGACGAAGTACGGGACCATGGTTCCGTCGTCGGAGCGGGCGAAGAATTGCTCGGTTTCGATACCGGATGCGTCGAAGAAGGCGGGTTCCTGCTTCAGCTCGGTCGCCGATGCCCCGACCGTACCGGCCAGCAGGGTCGTCGGAGTGGTGAAACCACTGGTCATCAGCATGAAATCGTCTCCACCGTCGAGCGGGTCGAGATTCATGACGCTCGTGGTGGACATGGCCGGGGCATCGGCGAGCGGTTCGGTACGCCAGCCTTCGGATCCCGGCGTGAGGACATACAGTCTGGTCTGCACATCCCGCAGAGTCGTCAGCAGCAGATGGTTCTCGGTCCAGCCGTAACCGTGCAGCGAGGTGTGCGCGTCGGGTTCGAACAGGACCTCGAATTCGCGTTCTCCGGAAAGGAACCGGTCGAAATTCGTTACGATCAGGGAGCCTGCCGGATAGGTCCGGCCACCGACCTCCCACGGCGATTTCAGCCGGACCAGCAGCCAGTCCTTGTACCACGATTCACTGGCGTCGGACGGTGTCTCGAGATGGACCCGGGAGCCGTCGGAGTCGAGCAGGTACACCTCTTCGTTGAAGAAATCGGTGGCCTGGCCGATATAATGCCGCTCATATCCGGGCGTGCGATCGTACCCGGCGGAGATCGCGATATCCGTAGCCGAACCCTCGAATACCGTTTCGGCAGTACCCAACTCGGTGCCACGGCGCCAGCGTTTCGCGATCCGCGGGTATCCGGAATCGGTCAGCGATCCGGGCCCGAAATCCGTTCCGACATAAACCGAATCGATATCTATCCAGCTGACCTGCGATTTCGCTTCGGGCAGGAAGTAGCCGCCGGCCTCGGGCGCTACGAATTCCCTTGCCTCGATATCGAATTCGCGCACAACCTTGGCATCCGCCCCACCCCGGGAGAGGCTGATCAGCGCGCGGGACTGTTCCGGCCGCAACACCGCGGCGCCGCCCCACACCCAGTTCTCGTCCTCGGCCGCGGCGACCGCGTCGAGATCGAGGAGAACATCCCACTCGGGCCGGGGTTTCTCGTACTCGGCGAAAGTGGTCCGCCGCCACAGCCCCCGCGGATGCTGCGCGTCGCGCCAGAAGTTGTACAGCCATTTCCCGCGCCGGCCCGGAAACGCGATCTTGGCATCGGTATCGAGCATGTCCAGGATCCGCCGCCGCAACACGTCGAACCGGTCATCCGCGGCGAAACGCTGCCCGACCACCTCGTTGTGCGCCCGGGCGAAATCCAGCGCCCGCTCGCCGGTGACCTCTTCGAGCCAGAGGTAGGGGTCGGTTCCGCTGTCCTGTGCACCACTCATCCGACCATTGTCACCCAGCCGACCGGCCGGTGCGGAACCGTGGTCGCCGTGATCCGCGGTGTGACAACGGACACTACGATTTGCCACGCGGGCAGTAACGATCCGCCGGCGCCGCTGTCTGCCGGATCAGTCCGGCACTCACCGCTCGACTACGAATACGGTGCGATTCAGAAATACCCAGGCAGGCGTGCCATTGACCCAATAACCGTCGTAGCCCGAAGCGGCACCGAACCGTCCCACATCCTGCAGTACATATGAGCGCGCTTCCAGCTCCGTTCGTCTTGCGGAGCCTTCGGGTTCCTTACCCAACTCCACGTCGATCGAACGCAGTTCCGCACGTTGTTTTGCGGCCAGGGAATCCAGATCGGTCACCAGGGCATCGGGATGCATCGCCATTCGGATCACACCGCGCGGATTGCGGCCCTGACCCGTACAGTCCTCGGCCAGATCCCGGAGCTCGGCCGAAGTCTCCCGCAATTCAGGCGAACCATATTCGCTCCAACTGGGTGCGCGCCCCCAAACCCAAATACCGTTGCCCCTACCTGTCTCATCCCGGCCCGTACGGAGGGGGCCGATTTTGAAATCCGCTACGCGCTGTTCTCCGTGCACGCCGCGGAACATTTCCTCCCAACCAGAATCGATGGCCCTGCGCATACCCGCGGCGTCCACGAGAAGGGGCGGGCCGTCGAATCCTTGGCTGCTGAGTATCCGCGCCAACGCCGGATCTCCCTCGGAGACGGTTCGACCGGGCTCGATATCCGCCGCCATCGCCGCATCGCTATCGTCGAAACGCTTAGCTTCGAGATAGAGCTCACGATAATCATAGGAATTGATCCGGTTGCGGTCGATTTCCCGGGAATCGATTCCCCGCACTGACTGTGCGATCTCTTCGTCGGTTTGTCCGATCCCCGAGGCCCGGCGGAGTCCGTGGCTGCCATCTCTCAGTGGGCCCTCGATAACTCCGGCCATCCCCTTTGTCACCCCGAGGAGCCTTTCGACCAGCTCGGGAACCACCCTACCCCGCAGTGCGATCCTCCGATGTCGACGAGCTGGGTACGCCCTCAGAATATGCCAACAGGATAGATCGTGATTCGTTTCTTCCTCAGCGTCCGGCCCGGCGAACGCCCAGGCACGCCGCCACGACCACACCGGCGACGAGAACGACTCCGGCGGCGATCACCACCCAGATCACCGGCGATATACCTTCCGCCTCGCTCGCGCCAGCTGTCTGCCCGGCCCCGTCCGGTACGTCGCGTGATTTCCCGGCCTCGCCGAACACCGAGTCGTCTCCGGCGCTGTCCCGGTAGCGCGGCCCGGGCTCCGGGTCACCGGTGACATCGATTTCCAGTTCGATCGGGACCGGCCCCGCCGTGCGCTCGCCGTTGAGCGTCGGGCTGAGTTTGACCGCGATGTAGTACCAACCCGCGAGTGCCTGGTTTGCGATATCACCGTCGGTATTCTCCCGATTCGCATAGCGGATCGGGACGGTCGCCATCGCCGCGTCACCGGCGGGCAGTACGTTCTCGGTGCCGTTGTAGGAGGAGAAATCGGAGTCGAATTTCACCCGGTACGGCGTGTATAGCGTCGTCCACACATTCGAGAGATTGTCGACACCGCGTAGCGGGCTCTCACCGAATCGCACCCGGTATGCCAGCCCCTGGCCCCAGTCCAGCTTCACCCGATAGAAGACGTACTCGCCACGCTGCAACGTATCCGAGTATCGGCCGGACCCCGGCAGATCGGCCGCGACATTGAACGACCCGCCGCCCACCACCGGCGCCGGCGGTCCGCTCGGTTCGGTGAATACCACTGGAGCGGGCTCGGCCTCAGCCCCTGGATCGGCGACTCCGGACTCCAGGCCGACCGATACTTCCAGGGGCAGCTGTGCCGGGGCGTCCGCCGCGACGGTGACCCATTCCAGCGAGAAGTAGTAGCGTCCCCCGCCTCTGCACTTATCGGTGTTCTCTGTGCCGGTTTCCGGTTCGGTCGCGCCCGCCCATACGTCCCCGACCGTCAGGGTCATCCCGTCGGACGACCCGGTGGTCGCGTCGTACTCGTAGGCGTAGCAGTCCTGACCGTCGGTCCCGTAGACGTGCAGATCGAGTTGGTTGTTCGAACGATCGGTGCCGTAGACCCGCGGAAACGACACCGTGCCACTGAAATACGCGGTCGCACCCTCGGGGACATCCACGGCGTAGTACCGCTGCTTCTTCTGGTCCAGCACGTCCACGTACTGCCCGGGGGCGGCGACCGGTGCGTCGCGGTACTCGGGTGTCCCGGTGATCGGGGTGCCGGTCGCGGCGTAGGTGCGCAGGGCGGCGGCGCTGACGCGGGGCAGTACCTGTTCGAGGGTTTTACCGTCGGCGGCGTCGGTGTAGGTGCCGCCGGTGGTTTGCGCGATGCAGGTCAGCTGCGCGCGGGAGGGGTCGTCGACGCCGAAGCCGATGGCGTGTACGACGATCTCGTTGCCCTGGGCGCTGAGTTCGCGGGCGACCTCGCAGGGGTCGGGTGGTGCGCAGGTGTCGAGGCCGTCGGAGACCAGCACGATCGAGCGCGGGCCTTCCTGGGGCAGTGCGGCGGCCGCGGTGCGCAGCGAGGTGCCGATCGGGGTGTAGCCGCGGGGCGCGATCCGGTCGGTCGCGGTGGTGAGTGCGGGTTTGTCGATGGTGCCGGCGGGGTGCAGGACTTTCACGTCCTGGCAGCCCGCGGTTTTCTCGGCGTCGGTGTTGCCGGTGCCGGTGCCGTAGGCGGTGAGTCCGACCTTCGCGGCGTCGGGTGCGGCGGTGACGAAGCTGCGGACGGCGTTCTTGGCGGCGTCCATTTTGCTGCCGCCGCTGGGGTCGGCGGCCAGCATCGACCCGGATGCGTCCAGCACCAGCATGGTCGGCGCGTACTCGGTTCCGCTCGATTCCGGTGTTTGCTGAGCCAGTGCGGGCATCGCGCCCGGCACCAGGCCGATCACCCCCACGGCAGCCGCGACCAAAGCCCTCTTCACCATCGACACGCTGCCGGACCTCCATCCGCAAACGCCACGTCCGGCACAACGTGACCTACGGACAGTACGGAATCTCCGACGGTATCGCCATACGAGAGAGTCCGGGCCCGAACAGGCAGGACTCGACCGGCACGCAGGTGTCGGACAACCGGCTGTCCGGAACCGGCCTCGGGTGACTGACCTCCGATCACCGGAGGTAGGAGATGCGACCTCAGCGCCGCCGCTTGTCCGTTCGCTTCGGATGACCCGGCCCGGCCTGAGTGATCCACAAGGTCCGGCTTGCGTCGTCGATCGCGTACCAGATGCGGCCGCCGCCGGTGACCTCGTACTGCCATTGCTCGAGTTCGGCAGCATCGACTTTCACTCTGGCCAAGTCGTACTTCAACGGGTGCTGTCGAGCGGGTTCGTCGCGACACCGCGGATCTCCGGTGATAGCCAGCCAAGCTCGGTCCAAGTTTTCCGGAACCTGGGACCGGAGGGTCGCCCAGCCGACCGCCGCCTGCCGGTCGACGAGTCGGACCATCCATCCGGTCGGTCGTCGGACCTCGTCACCTCGCCCCAGTTTGTCAGGCATCTCCACCGCCAGGACGCTCGACTTCCTGCGCATCGGCGGTGTCGAACGGCCCACGAAGACGTGCGGCCAGCTCCGGGTCGGAGTAGATCTCGGCGGTCGACTGCCATTCACCGAAAGCGCGCGCGAAGGGCAGCAACAGGCCCGTGGCAGCCCCGGCCAGGAGTTGGTCCAGGAGTTCGGTGACGCATTCTTGCCGAGCGTCGGCAGGTAGCCAAGTCAGCCACGGTAGCTCTTCCGCGAAGACTTCCTCGGCGAGAGATCGGTTGCTCTTGGCAATGATTGCCAGCGACCGAGCAGCCAGACCGAGCCCCTGGACCAGGGCATCGAATCGTTCCGAGCGCATGAGCACCAGATTCTCCGCATCGCGGCGTTCGAGGATCACATCCGAATCATCGAGGGCGGGGAAAACACTGGTCTGCTTGTTGATCAGAGTCGAAAAAGCGAAGGTCCGGGTAGCCATGCCATCATCCTAGCAAGACTTCGAAAGTAGTTCAGTTAACCTGCTGGACTGCGCATCGGTCCGCCGGAGGAAACGTCGGCGGGCACCGTGGAGACAGGCCGAGGGCCGGCCCACCTTGCGGTGGACCGGCCCTCGGTTGAAAAAGTTGCCGGGAGGCAGGACTCAGAAGTCCATGCCGCCCATGCCGCCGGTCGGATCGGCCGGGGCGGCGCCCGCCTTCTCCGGCTTATCGGCGACAACGGCCTCGGTGGTCAGGAACAGGGCCGCGATGGAGGCCGCGTTCTGCAGGGCCGAGCGGGTGACCTTGACCGGGTCGGCGACACCGGCGCCGAGCAGGTCCTCGTAATCACCGGACTGGGCGTTGAGGCCCTGGCCGGCCGGAAGGTTGGAAACCTTCTCCGCCACCACGCCGGGCTCGAGGCCGGCGTTGAAGGCGATCTGCTTCAGCGGAGCCGACAGCGCGACACGGACGATATTCGCGCCGGTCGCCTCGTCACCCTCGAGCTTCAGATCGTCCAGAGCCGGAGCCGACTGCAGCAGGGCCACGCCACCACCGGCGACGATGCCCTCTTCGACGGCGGCCTTGGCGTTGCGCACAGCATCTTCGATGCGGTGCTTACGCTCCTTGAGCTCGACCTCGGTCGCGGCACCGGCCTTGATCACCGCAACACCGCCGGCCAGCTTGGCCAGGCGCTCCTGCAGCTTCTCACGGTCGTAATCCGAATCCGAGTTCTCGATCTCGGAGCGGATCTGCGCAACGCGGCCCTGGATGGCATCCGCGTCGCCCGCGCCCTCGACGATGGTGGTCTCGTCCTTGGTGACGACGACCTTGCGCGCCTGGCCGAGCAGCTCGATACCGGCGGTCTCCAGGGAGAGGCCGACCTCTTCGCTGATGACCTCGCCACCGGTGAGGATGGCGATATCGGCGAGCTGGGCCTTGCGGCGGTCACCGAAGCCCGGGGCCTTGACGGCGACGGACTTGAAGGTGCCACGGATCTTGTTCACGACCAGGGTCGACAGGGCTTCGCCCTCGACGTCCTCGGCGATGATCAGCAGCGGCTTACCGGCCTGGATGACCTTCTCCAGCAGCGGCAGCAGGTCCTTGACGGTCGAGATCTTCGAGCCGACCAGCAGGATGTACGGATCCTCGAGGACCGCTTCCTGACGCTCGGGGTCGGTGACGAAGTAACCCGAGATGTAGCCCTTGTCGAAGCGCATACCCTCGGTGAGTTCCAGCGACAGACCGAAGGTCTGCGCCTCTTCGACGGTGATGACGCCTTCTTTGCCGACCTTGTCCATGGCCTCGGCGATGAGCTCACCGATGGACGAGTCGCCCGCGGAGATACCGGCGGTGGCGGCGATCTGCTCCTTGGTGTCGATCTCCTTGGCGGAGTCGAGCAGCTTGGCGGTGACGGCCTCGACGGCCTTCTCGATGCCGCGCTTCAGGCCCAGCGGGTTCGCGCCGGCCGCGACGTTGCGCAGACCCTCGCGCACCAGCGCCTGGGCGAGCACGGTGGCGGTGGTGGTGCCGTCGCCCGCGACATCGTCGGTCTTCTTGGCGACTTCCTTGACCAGCTCGGCGCCGATCTTCTCGTACGGGTCCTCGAGTTCGATCTCCTTGGCGATGGACACACCATCGTTGGTGATCGTGGGGGCGCCCCACTTCTTCTCGAGCACGACGTTGCGGCCCTTCGGCCCCAGCGTCACCTTGACCGCGTCGGCGAGGGCGTTCAGACCCCGCTCGAGGCCGCGACGGGCCTCTTCGTCGTACGCAATTGTCTTGGCCATTGCGGTGAGATCCTCCAAGTAATGAGGCTGACACACAGGATGACCGCATTGTCGGGCCACCCTTAGTTACGCTGTGGCCAGGCTCGGTGCCCGCGACGGACGACCAGGGGTGTCGTTGTAACCCGATCTCACCGTCCCGACCTGGCACTCACCGATCGAGAGTGCCAAAGCCATTTTTAGCACTCGCCGGTGCCGAGTGCAAGCAGTGTCTATGGCGCCGCCTCCGGCGGCGCGGGGTCGGGGCCCGCCCCTGCCGCGAAGGTAGACCGAGAGGAGAAGCAAAGAGGGCGGGACTCGAGGAGGCATGGGTTCACTAGCCGTGATGGTGTCTGCATACTTCTTCACCCCGTTTCCCCGCATGCGGTCTGTCGGCCTTGGTGGTTCGGGGCCCGTCTCGTTCTGGAGCGACCAGAGGAAGGGAGCGCAGCGACCGACCGGCGGGAGTGAAGAACGAGACCAAGGGGGCCCCGAACCCCGCGACGCCGGAGGCGGCGCCAAAAACACAGAACCTCAGCGGACTGCCCGCCTTGTCACCTTCACGGACCCGCATCTCCGGAGGCGGCGCAAAAAACACAACTCACAGGCTGTCGGTGACCCTCAGAGCCAAGGCCAGGAACGCGTCCGCCCGTCGCTCTTCCGGCGTCCGGGGCTCCCCCTCGTCCACCGTGACGAATTCGGCGTCGTGCAGTAGCAGCTCCGCCTCGACCCGCATGATCGCCCGGATGAACGGCGGTGCCACCTCCGGTGGGAGGTCCCCGTTCACCACGTAACTCCCATCGGACAGAGATTCGGTGGACACATAGGTCAGCGCGTGTAGCAGATCGTCCCGGGTCTCCCCAGCGACCAGATCGGGGTCCGTTTCATCCGCCATTGCTATAGATTACCGGGACAATCGCCCGCACCGGGAGCACTGCGAACGAACGCCCGCCCGGTTCCACCCGTCGCACCCACGATCCTTTCGCACAAAACGCGGAGTCCCGGCTGCCCGCGGGGATCTACTGCCGACCGGCCACGATCTGCTGGAGAATTTCCAGCAGGCGCGTTTCGAGCGCATCCTTCCGCAGGCCCGAGCCGGACAGAATCCCCGAACCGTTCTCCTGTTCCAGGATCGCCAGCAGGACGTGTTCGGTGCCGATGTAATTGTGTCCGAGGCGCAACGCTTCCCGGAACGTCAGTTCCAGCGCTTTCTTGGATTCGGCGTCGAAGGGAACGAGCCCGCTCATCTTGCCCGCGGAGGTGGCTGCCTTCAGATCCTCGGGCGAGATCGCCGCGCCGGGCGCCGCACCCGAGGCCGCTATCGCCGCCGCGGCGATATCCGCGGGCGCGATACCTTGGTCGGCGATCAGCCGCACCGCCAGACTGTCGGCCTCGCTGAGCAGGCCCAGGATCAGGTGGGCGAGGGTGATCTGATCGGCGCCGGCGGCACTGGCCGCCTCCTGCGCGGCCACCACCATGGCGCGAGCGCGGTCGGTGAATTTCGCGAATCCCGCGTTCGGGTCCATTTCGGCGGACGGGTCACCGGGACCCTTGGGCACGAATCGCTTCTGGGCCGCCTGTTTGCTGACACCCATACTCGCGCCGATATCGGTCCAGGAAGCCCCCGAACGGCGGGCCTGATCGACGAAATGACCGATCAGATGGTCGGCCACGTCTCCGAGGTGACCGGCGGCGACCACCGCGTCCGAGAGCTGTTCGAGGGCATTGTCGGGACGGGCTTTTTTGATGACCTCGATGAGGTCGTCCAATCGCACTGGAGAGTTCATGCGTCAACTATAAGTTGACGCATGATTATCGTCAACCGGGAGTTGACGATAGGGCGATTTCAGTTCCGCCCACCCGGACGCCGCAATCGCAGCCGCGAATCCCCGCGCAGCGCCGGGCGGCGGATATCGGGGCGGCGCAGCACCGGCAGCCGCCGGTCGGCCCGGCGCTGAGCGCGGCGTTCGGCGGGTTTGTACTGCCAGGTCTCGGGCCGGGCGGCCACCCAGCGCTGCGAATACCAGGCGAACGGGATATGCCCCAGATACAGCACGATCAGCACCAGCAACAGCACGATCGGGTAGGTGATCAGCGCGGCTCCGGCCAGCGCCACCAGAACCAGCAGGCCCGCGGCCGCCTGCGGCGCCACCGAAACCGATTTCATCGCCAGCGTCGGGATGGTGCTCACACAGAGCGCGGCGGTGAACACGGTCCACGCCGCGACGATCGGAAAACTCGTCCACCAGCCGTCACCGAACTGCACATACAGCGCGATCGGCGCCATGGCGATCAGCGCACCGGCCGGCGCCGGCACTCCGACGAAGTACTCCCGCTCCCACTCCGGCCGAGTATCGTCGTCCAGCAGCGTATTGAACCGCGCCAGTCGCAGCACGATGCTCACCGCGAACAACAGGGCGATGATCCAGCCCGCACCGCTGCTCTCCCCATCGAACAGCACGATATAGAGAACGAGCGCGGGCGCTACCCCGAAGGAGATGGCGTCGGAGAGCGAATCCAGTTCCGCGCCGATCTTGGTGGTGGCCGACAACAGGCGAGCGAGCCGGCCGTCGAGGGTATCCAGTACCGCGGCGGCGCCGATCATGGCCAGGGCTATCTTCAGCTCACCCTCGAGACCGAACTTGACCGCGGAAAGCCCCGAGCACAGGGCAAGGATCGTGACGATACTGGGCAGTAGCCGGATCGAGCGGCGACGCCTGCCTTCGATGACCTGCTCCATCACGATTCGGCGGACGGCAGAACCGCCAGCACCGTCTCCCCCCCGATCGTCCGCTGCCCGTTGTTCACCAGTAGTTCGGTACCGGCCGGGAAATACGTATCGACCCGGGAGCCGAACCGGATCAGGCCGTAGGTGTCGCCGATGGTGATCCGATCGCCGGCCACGGCGTCGCAGACGATGCGCCGCGCGAGCAGCCCCGCGATCTGGACAACGACCACCTGTTCCCCGGATTCGGTGTCGATCAGCATGCTGTTGCGCTCGTTGGCCGCACTCGCCTCGGGCAGATCGGCGGATTTGAAGCTACCCGGCTGATAACGCACCTCACGGACGACTCCGGAGACCGGAGTGCGCTGAACGTGCACGTCCAGGACCGACAGGAAGATACTCACCCGGGGCAGCGGGTCTTCGCCGAGACCGAGCTCAGCGGGCGGGGCCGCCGTATCGACGAGTGCCACCTCGCCGTCCGCGGGCGCCACGACCACACCCACCCGGTTCGGCGGGACCCGATGCGGATGCCGGAAGAAGGTGGCACTCGCGGCGGCGGCGGCGAGCCCGGCGCGGCGGACCCAGCGCCGCCGGCCACCCAGTACAGCCACGGCCAGTGGCACGGCCACAAAGGGCAACCCGGCCGGATGGATCGGCGGGATCGCGTTGCGCACCAGATCGGCCAGATGGCCCGGACCGGTACGTTCCGGGGTACCGGGCGGGGTGGGACGGCGTGCCACTGATTCCTCTTTCGAACTCGGTTCGATCCACTCGGACCGATGTGCAATCGGACACCCGCGACGACCGGGTGCGAACCTGTCGGCGCAAGCGTTCACACCTTACGCCGAACAGGGCACCGGCCGCCGGGCGTCGGTCGTGCGCTACCTCCGCACGACCAACTTCACCAGGAACAACAGGATGACGGCGCCGGCCAGGCAGGTGAAGAAGCTGAACCACCAGCCGCCGCCCGCGACATCGACGCCGAGGGCCGCGAGCAGGAAGCCACCGAGCAGGCCGCCGACGACACCCACCACAATATTCAGCAGGATTCCCTGTTGCGCATCGGTTTTCATGATCTTACTGGCGATCCATCCGGCTATACCGCCGATGATGATCCAGCCGATGATGCCGAGACCGAGCATGGTGTTCCTCGCTTATCTCTCCGGTGGCGGGCTCGCGGTAGCGAACCCGTACCCCGGCCATACCCGGGTACCGGTGGCATAACCACCGGCGAAAATCAGATATGAGCTGCCGACACGCGAACTCCGAGCTAATATGAGGGTGCCTCATGTCTTCGGATTGCCGCTCGGCCGTCCAGCCGGGTGGGGAATCACATCGAAATCGGGTCACCCCTCGCGGCGGCGCCGCAGGTACATAGGAGAAGCACCATGGCTACTCAGCTCGCCCAGACGACCGGGGCGCAGTTCACCGCGATCCTGGGACTGGGCGTCTACCGCCCGGCACGCGTCGTCACCAACGACGAAGTAGCCGGGCCGATCGACTCGAGCGATGAGTGGATCCGCACCCGTTCCGGTATTCGCACGCGCCGGTTCGCCGACGATTCCGAAACCATCCGGTCGATGAGCGTCGCGGCCGCCCGCGGCGCCCTGGCATCCGCCGAGATCGCCGGCGACCAGATCGATTGCGTTATCGTCGCCACCTCCACCCACCTGCTGCTGACTCCCGCCGCCGCACCACGTATCGCCACCGAACTCGGCACCAACGGTGCCGCCGCCTTCGATATCTCGGCCGGATGTGCCGGCTTCTGCCACGGCTTGGCAATGGCCTCGGATCTGGTGCGAGCGGGAACCTCGTCATATGTCCTGGTCATCGGCGTGGAGAAACTGTCCGATACGGTGAACCCGGCCGATCGTGGCACAGCGTTCCTGTTCGCGGACGGCGCCGGCGCCGTAGTCGTCGGGCCGGCCCCGGAAACGGGAATCGGACCGGTCGTCTGGGGGTCGGACGGTACGCAACACCAAGCGATCCGCCAGGACAAGGACTGGGTCGAATTCTTCACCGAGATCGAGGAGAAGGGGCTCGACGCCGTTCGCCCCTATCTCGCGATGGAGGGAACAGCGGTGTTCCGGTGGGCGGCCCACTCGCTGGAGAAGGTCTGCCGCGACGCTGTCGACCGCTCCGGGCTGACCATCGACGATCTGAATGCGATGATCCCGCATCAGGCCAACGGCCGGATCATCGAGATCATGGCCCGGGTCCTGAAACTTCCCGAGGACTGCGCGCTGGCCAACGATATCGAGGAAGCCGGCAACACCTCGGCAGCCTCGATTCCGCTGGCCATGGAGACACTGCTGCGCACCGGGCAATCGAAACCGGGCGATACCGCCCTGCTCATCGCCTTCGGCGCCGGGCTGTCCTACGCGGCACAGGTGGTGACGCTGCCGGAGTTCAGCCCGCCTCTACCGCTGTCTTGATCTTCGCCAGGGATTCGTTCATCCCGCGCACCAGATCCTCCTCGAACGCGGTTTCGCCGCCGAGCAGGGCGTTGACCAGCGTGCTCGAGACCCAAGTGGTGCCGTTGGGGACGTCCCGGCGTTCGACCAGCCGGGTCCCGTCCTCGGTCGGTTCCAGGGTGTAGGTCCAGATCGTGCGGTTCTGGGTGACCCGGAACGCCAGGGAGCTGTTCTTCTCGTAACGCAGGATGCGGGAG
The DNA here is from genome assembly GCF_040632335.1 of Nocardia sp. NPDC019395. Classification (NCBI taxonomy): domain Bacteria; kingdom Bacillati; phylum Actinomycetota; class Actinomycetes; order Mycobacteriales; family Nocardiaceae; genus Nocardia; species Nocardia sp. NPDC019395. The sequence continues at coordinate 9,950 of NZ_JBEYBT010000024.1, read as the reverse complement.
GTGGTCGGCCAGAATTTCCAGCCGGCCCGGTTGAGGTTGACCGTGAGTACGCCCGCCTTCGGCTTGCCGATGGGGATCATCCGCACACATTGCGGACTGAACTCCGGCATCCGGCGCGGATCGGCGATTACGGACCAGACACGCTCCGGCGCGGCAGCGATGTCGATGCTGGTTTCCAGATTCTTCGGCAACATTGCCTCCGGGGTAGCTGAGACTTCAAGTATCAGGAAGGGTAGCGATTGGCGACGGCTCGGTCACATTTTCCCCGGCCGCGTATCGATATCGTCGTTCCGGAAGCAGAATCGAGGAGGAAGACAAACCGGTTCCGTATACGCCACCGCAAGCAAGACACGACGCCAGCAAACACTCAGCTACGGTAAGGTGATGGGCCGTGAACCTTCGCTCGCTATTGCGCCGCGACAACTCCGAGGGACTACCCAAGCTCCCCGCCCTCGACCCGGATGACGCGACCGCGGACGATCGCGTCGACGAACGACTGGAACGTCTACTCACCCCCTCCGAACTCGATATGGTCCGCGAACACCGGGTCTGATCCCCAGGTCACCGCAGGCGGCGCGGTATATCGCCGACCAAGGGGCCCCCGAACCCCGAGGCCCCGGAGGCGACGCCAGAATTACAGTGCGCGCCGGAGGCTCCGGCGCGGCTGACCCCGGGGAATGCGTTATGAAGCGAATCTCAACTGTTGTCGTAGCCGCTGCCGCTCTCACGGCGCTGGCGCTGTCCGGTTGCTCGTCGGAGGAGGATCCGGCCGAATCGTCCGGGCTCCGGAAGAACACCGCGACCACGCAGAACGCGCCGGAAACCGGAGCGGATACCGGCGCCACCGGCGAGACCCCCGCCCCGGAGTCGGATACCGATTCCACCGAGACCCCGGCGCAGACCAGCAGTCCCGCCGAGGATTCACCCACCCGGGCCTCCGACACCACCTGCGCCCAGTTCGCCGAGCTCGACGAACCGGAACAGCAGCAACTGGTCCACGCGATCCTCGGCGAGAACCCCGACAGCGCATTCGTCGGCAACCCCAACGCCGCGCTCGGCACCGCGAAACTGGTCTGCAACTCCAGCAACCTCGCAGACCAGAAGGTCGCCGTGGCCTCCGGGATCATCGTCGACGGATAACCCACCGCCTCGGGCCCCGGCATCGCGCGCCGAAGACGCGCAGAATAAACAACGTGGCTGAACTGGCTTTGACCGTCCGACTGAACCCGTCCGCCGCGGATGCCCGGCGTGGGGTGATCCGGCTGCACCCGGAGGTGCTGACCGCGCTGGGCCTACGTGAATGGGACGGTATCGCGCTGGTCGGCGCACGCCGCACGGCCGCGGTGGCGGGCCTGGCCCCGGCCGGCACCCCGGCGGGCACCGCGCTTCTCGACGATGTGACCCTTTCCAATGCCGGGCTGCGGGAGAACACCACCGTGGTCGTCTCGCCCGCGCCGGTGCAGGGCGCCCGGAATATCTCGGTGAGCGGATCCCGGCACGCCACTCAGTCCATCCCGGCCGCGACCCTGCGGCAGGCGCTGCTCGGCAAAGTGGTGACCGTCGGCGACACCGTATCGCTGCTGCCGCGGGATCTGGGCCCGGATATTCCGTCTTCACAGGCGAGCCAGGCGCTGTCCCGGACGTTCGGGATCGCCTGGACCTCGGAACTACTCACCGTGGTGGCTACCGATCCGGCCGGCGGTGCGGTCAGTGTGCAGCCGAATACGGCGGTCCAGTGGACGGCCGGGGCGGCCACCGGCAACCAGCCGGCAACAGTCCGGGTCAACGGGCAGGGCGCACCGGGCTCACCGGATCAGCTGCTGGTGCCGAGTCATCTCGATACCGTCTGCGAATCCGATCTACCGGGGTCGGTTCCCGTTACGAACGCCCCCGCCACCGAGGTCAGGGTGGAGGAATTGGCCGGGGCCCGGCAGCAGGCCGCGAAGCTCGGCGAATGGCTGAGTCTCGCGCTGGACGAACCCGAGTTGTTACAAGCGCTGGGTGCCGCCCCGCACCTGGGTGTGCTCATCACAGGTCCGGCCGGGGTGGGCAAGGCCACGCTGGCGCGCGCGGTGGCAGCGCCGCGGCGGGTGGTCGAGCTGGACGGCCCGTCCGTGGGTGCCGCCGAGAGCGGCGCGCGGTTGCGTGAGGTCGCCGCCGCTGTCGCCGCGGCGGGGTCGGGTAAGGGCGGGGTTCTGCTCGTCACCGATATCGATGCCCTGCTGCCCGAATCGGCCGAACCGGTCGCCACTCTGATCCTGGACCAGTTGCGGGCGGCGGTGGCCGAACCGTGCGTGGCGCTACTGGCCACCACCGCGCATCCCACCGCGGTCGATCAACGGTTGCGCGCGCCGGACCTGTGCGACCGCGAACTCGCCCTGGCACTGCCCACCGCGGCGATTCGGCAGGAATTCCTGGAGCAGTTGCTGAACAGAGTGCCCACGGGTGAACTCGGGCTCGACGAGATCGCCGCACGTGCTCCCGGTTTCGTCGTCGCCGATCTGGCCGCCCTGTGCCGGGAGGCGGCATTGCGGGCGGCGGCGCGGGCGAGCCGGGAGAGTTCGGAACCCCGGCTGGAGCAGGAGGACCTGCTGGGCGCACTGGAGGTGATCCGGCCGCTGTCTCGTTCGGGGACCGAGGAGCCGGCGATCGGCAGCCTCGGACTCGACGATGTGGGCGATATGGCCGAGACCAAACAGTCGCTGACCGAGGCGGTGCTGTGGCCGCTGCGGCACCCCGATTCGTTCGCCCGGCTGGGGATCGATCCGCCGCGCGGGGTGTTGCTGTACGGCCCGCCCGGATGCGGGAAGACTTTTCTGGTTCGCGCGCTGGCGGGTACCGGGCAGCTGAGCGTGCATACGGTCAAGGGCGCCGAATTGATGGACAAATGGGTCGGTTCGTCCGAGCGCGCGGTGCGGGAACTGTTCCAGCGTGCCCGGGATTCCGCCCCGTCGCTGATCTTCCTCGACGAAGTGGACGCGTTGGCGCCGCGGCGGGGGCAGAGCTCCGATTCCGGGGTGGGCGATCGCGTCGTGGCCGCGTTGCTGACCGAGTTGGACGGGGTGGAACCGCTGCGTGACGTAGTGGTCCTGGGCGCCACGAACCGTCCCGATCTCATCGATCCGGCGTTGTTGCGGCCCGGTCGGCTCGAGCGTCTGGTTTTCGTCCCGCCGCCGGATGCGCAGGGCCGGGAGGCGATTCTGCGGACCGCGGGGCGCGCGGTGCCGCTGGACGAATCGGTCGACCTGGCGCGGCTGGCCGCGGACCTGGACGGTTTCTCCGCAGCCGACTGCGCCGCGCTGTTGCGCGAAGCCGCGCTGGCGGCGATGCGCCGTGATGTGATGGCGGCCGATGTCACTGCCGGCGATATCGACGCCGCGCGCCGCGCGGTCCGGCCTTCACTGGACCCCGGGCAGGTCGAAGCGCTACGCCGATACGCGGAGGCCCGCGACTGATCCGGTAGCCCCTGTCCGTTATGTCTGACCTGGGCATACCGTTGCCGAACGGTAGCCGGATACGGACCGAGGTCCGCATATCTGTACGATGGTGCCAGTTCGTGCTCGCATATGATGAGCGCGCAATACCCCGCCGCCCCTGAATCCCGACGGAGGTAACGCTTGCTCGCCATCCTGCTCGCACACAGTCTGGCCGCGCTGATCGCGCCCGCCGCCGTGCGAGTCATGGGCCGCAACGCGTTCTATCCACTGGCACTGGTACCGCTCGCATCGCTGGTGTGGGTGATGGCGGGATGGAACGAAACCCAGCAGGTCCGCTACGCGTGGGCGCCGACCATCGATCTCTACCTGCAGCTCCGGTTCGACTCGCTCGCCACGGTGATGAGCGCACTGGTACTGGGCATCGGTGCGCTCGTACTCGCCTACTGCGCCCGCTATTTCACCGACGACGAAGCCAAACTGGGGTCCTTCGCCGCCTGGCTGGTCGCTTTCGCCGGAGCCATGTTCGGGCTGGTCACCAGCGACAATATGTTGCTGCTGTTCATCTTCTGGGAAATCACCACGGTGCTTTCCTTCTTGCTGGTGGGGCACAACTCCGACAGCGCCGCCGGGCGCCGGGCCGCGCTGCAGGCGCTACTGGTCACCGGCGCGGGCGGGCTGGCCATGCTCGTCGGCATCGTCGTACTCGGGCAGAGCTACGGCAGCTATCTACTCTCGGACCTGCTGGCCGCTCCCGAGCCGCCGGGCGGTATCGCCGTCCAGGTCGCCCTGGTACTGGTACTGGTCGGCGCGCTGAGCAAATCGGCCATCGTCCCACTGCATTTCTGGCTGCCCGGCGCGATGGCCGCGCCCACGCCGGTCAGCGCCTACCTGCACGCGGCGGCCATGGTGAAGGCCGGTGTCTATCTGATCGCCCGGCTCGCACCCGCCTTCGCCGAAGAACCGGTCTGGCGGCCGCTGATACTCACCCTCGGGCTGGCCTCCATGCTGCTGGCCGGGCTACGCGCCATGCAGGTCACCGACCTGAAATTGGTACTGGCCTTCGGTACCGTCAGCCAGCTGGGCTTCCTGGTGATCATGGTCGGCATCGGCACACCCGACGCCGCCCTCGCCGGTATCGGCCTGATCGTCGCGCACGCGCTGTTCAAGGCATGTTTGTTCCTCGTCGTCGGGATCATCGACCACGGTGCGGGGACCCGGGATATCGGCGAACTGTCCGGACTCGGCCGACGCGCGCCGGTACTGTTCGCGACCGCGGGCCTGGCCGCGCTGAGTATGGCCGGTATACCCCCGCTATGGGGTTTCGTGGCGAAGGAATCGGCACTGAGCGCGGTACTGGACGCCGAACCGCTCAGCAGTACGGGCCGTGCACTGCTCTGTATCGGTGTGGTGCTGGGATCGATGCTCACCGTCGCCTACAGCGCACGTTTCCTGTGGGGCGCCTTCGCCGATAAACCCGGCGTCCCGGTCCGGGATTGGCACGCGCCCGGGGTCGCGCTGATCGCCGCGCCGGCACTACTGGCCCTGGGTTCGCTCGGCGCCGGTCTCGCCGCGCCCTGGATGGACGGTCTGCTCGCGCCGTATGCGGCGACACTGCCCGGCGCGCTGACCGCGCATCTGCAACTGTGGCACGGTCTGACCTGGCCGCTGCTGCTCACCGTGGTGATCGTCGCCTGCGGCGCCGCCTTCTTCGCATGGCGTGACCGGTTCGGCCAATCGGCGACCCTGCTGGGCAACGCCGACCGCGGATACGACGCCGCCCTGCGCGCGATGGACCGGATCTCATTGCGGATGACGGGCGCGGTGCAGCGCGGTTCGCTGCCGCTGACCCAGGCCGTCATCCTGGGCACGCTGGTGATCCTGCCGGCGGTGGTCCTGGCCGTCGGCACCCGCACGGGCGTCGAGCTGCGGCTCTGGGATCGCCCGATGCAGCTGGTGATCGGCGCGATCATGATCGCCATGGCGCTGGGCGCCACGGTGCTGCGCAACCGCCTGGCGAGTGTGCTGGTGGTCGGGCTCACCGGCTACGGCTGCGGCGTGATCTTCGCCCTGCACGGCGCACCCGATCTGGCCCTGACCCAGTTCCTGGTGGAAACGCTGACCCTGGTGGTGTTCGTCCTGGTGCTGCGGGCCTTCCCCGCCGAAATCGGACCCGAACAGCAGGCCGGATTCCAGATCGGCCGAGCCGCGATCGCCCTCGCCGCCGGAATCGCGGTGCCCGTGCTCGCGGCGTTCGCCACCGCCGCCCGCAGTACCGAGCCGATCTGGGAACGGATCCCCGCGGCCGCCTACGAGTTCGGCGGCGGTAAGAACGCGGTCAACGTACTGCTGGTCGATATCCGCGCCTGGGATACCCTCGGCGAGATATCGGTGCTGGTGGTGGCTGCCACCGGAGTGGCATCGCTGGTGTTCCGCAGCCGCCGCTTCGGCCTGCCACCGCGCGCCGCCGACGCACCGAACTACCGGCCCGGAAAGGTGAGCTGGCTGCCCGCGGGGCGGCTGGTGGACCGCCGGGAACGGTCGATGGTCCTGCAGATCACCACCCGCCTGGTATTCCCCACCATCATGGTGCTGTCGGTGTATTTCTTCTTCTCCGGCCACAACGCACCCGGCGGCGGTTTCGCCGGCGGACTCATCGCCGGCCTGGCGCTGGTGCTCCGCTATCTGGCGGGCGGGCAGTACGAACTGGGCGAGGCACTACCGGTGGACGCCGGACGTCTCCTGGGCGCCGGCCTGATCCTGGCGGCCGGCACCGCGACCGTATCGCTGCTACTGGGCGCCCCGCCACTGCAATCGGTCATCGTCGAGGCGACGGTGCCGCTGCTCGGCCACATCAAATTGGTGACCTCGCTGTTCTTCGATCTCGGCGTCTACCTGATCGTCGTGGGGCTGGTCCTGGACGTACTGCGCAGCCTCGGCGCGCGCCTGGACGACGAGCTGGTGCAATCATGAGCGCGAACCTGACTCTGCTGATCGTCGTCGGTGTCCTGGTCGCCTGCGGGGTCTACCTGCTGCTCGAGCGCACTGTGACGAAAATGCTGCTCGGCATCCTGCTGTTCAGCAATGCCGTCAACCTGCTCATCCTCACCATGGGCGGGCCGGACGGCGCGCCGCCGATCCAGGGCGCGGCCGATACCGTCCGCGACCGGATGGCCGACCCATTGGCCCAGGCCATGGTTCTGACCGCCATCGTCATCACCATGGGACTCTCGGCGTTCGTACTCGCACTCGCCTACCGCTCCTACATCCTGACCACCAGTGAAAAAGTCGAGAACGACCCGGAGGATGTCGGGATCGCCGCGCGCGAGCGGGAGGAACCCGAAGAATGACCCTGCCGGCGAACCTACTACCCGCGCTCGCGCCGCTACCGGTACTCATACCGCTGCTGGCCGCCGCCGCGACCCTCGTCGTCGGGCGCAGCCCCCGGATCCAGCGGGTGGTCGTCATGGTCGCGCTCACCGCCGCGGTCGCGGTCTGCGGGGTGATGCTGTATCTGGCCGATCGCGACGGCACGGTCGCCGTGCAGGTCGGCGGCTGGGAGACGCCCATCGGGATCACCATCGTGGTGGACCGGCTCTCGGCCGCCATGCTGCTGGTCTCGGCGATCGTACTGCTCGCGGTCGCCGTCTACGGCGCCGGACAGAATATCGGCGACAGCACCGTACGTCAGCCCACCTCGATCTTCTGGCCCACCTACCTAGTGCTCAGTGGCGGCGTGGCGATGGCGTTCCTGGCCGGTGATCTGTTCAATCTTTTCGTCGGCTTCGAAATCCTGCTGGTCGCCTCGTTCGTCCTGCTGACCCTGGGCGCCACCGCGGAACGTATCCGCGCGGGTGTTTCGTATGTGATGGTGTCCATGGTGGCGTCGCTGATCTTCCTGATCGGTATCGCCGTCACCTACGGCGCCACCGGGACGCTGAACCTCGCCCAGCTCGCGATGCGGATGGAGACGATTCCCGACGGTATCCGCCAGGCCGTGTACGGCGTCCTACTGGTCGCGTTCGGTATCAAAGCGGCGGTGTTCCCGCTGTCGAACTGGCTGCCCGACTCCTACCCGACCGCACCCGCACCCGTCACCGCCGTCTTCGCCGGCCTGCTCACCAAGGTGGGTGTATACGCCATCCTGCGCACCCAGACCCTGATGTTCCCGGACGGCGGCTTCGACAATCTGCTGCTGATCGCCGGCCTGCTCACCATGCTGATCGGTATCTTCGGCGCGATCGCACAGAACGATATCCGCCGGCTGCTGTCGTTCACACTGGTCAGCCATATCGGCTACATGATGTTCGGTGTCGGGATCGCCAGCGAGATCGGTCTGGCGGGCGCGATCTACTACATCGCGCACCACATTCTGGTGCAGACGGCACTCTTCCTCGTGGCCGGCCTTATCGAACGACAAGCGGGCTCGACCTCGCTACGCCGGGTCGGCGGGATGGCGGCGGCGAGCCCGCTGCTGGCCGGACTGTTCCTGATCCCGGCGCTGAACCTCGGCGGTATACCACCGTTCTCGGGCTTCATCGGCAAGGTCACCCTCCTGCAGGCCGGCGCGGCGGACGGCAGCGCGCTGGCCTGGATCCTGGTCGGCGGATCGGTGGTGACCAGCCTGCTCACGCTGTACGTGATGGCGCGGGTCTGGAGTAAGGCGTTCTGGCGGCCACGCGAGCAGGCACCGGACGGTCACCTGGTGGCCGCGACCCTCCCGACACTGGTGGAGGACCACACCGACATGCTCTACGACGAACGCACCGACCCCGGCCGGCTCCCCACGATGATGGTGCTGCCGACTGCCGCACTGGTCGCGGTGGGGCTCTCGCTGACGATCTGGGCCGGGCCGGTATTGGGTATCGCCGACAGATCAGCGGCGGAACTACAGGACCGCGGCATCTACATCGGCGCCGTACTCGGCGGGGGAACGAAATGAACCGTTTCTCCCACGCGGTCAACCGCGACAACGTACTGCGTATCGGCGTCCTGATCTGGCTGATGGTCGTATGGGTGGCTCTGTGGGGACGGATCAGCATCGCGAATGTGCTGGCGGGCCTGGCGATCGGCGCGGTGATCATGGTGACTCTGCCGCTGCCCCGGATACCGGTCCGGGGACAGTTGCGGATACTGCCGCTGGTGAAGCTGATCGCGGTGAGTGTGTACTACGCGATCGAATCGAGTCTGCAACTCGCCTGGTTCGCCCTGCGACCCGGCCCGCCACCCGAATCGGGTGTACTGCGGGTGCGCTTCGCGTTCAAATCCGATCTGGTGCTGGTGCTGTGCACCAACCTGCTGAACCTGATACCGGGAACAATGGTGCTGGAAATCGACCGGGAACAGTGCGAGGTCTACGTCCACGTCATCGATATCGGCAGCCAGAAATCCGTAGACAGCTTCTACCGCACGATCCGGAAGGTGGAGGCGCTACTGATCGCGGCGTTCCAGCGCCGCGCGACCCCGCTACCACCCGAGCCCACCCAGGAGGTGCAGCCGTGATCGTCGTTGCCGTGGTGGCCGCGGTCCTGCTCGGTGCGGCCGCGTTGATCACCGCATACCGGATACTCGCCGGTCCGGACACGCTGGACCGGGTGGTCGGGATCGACTCGATCATCGCGATGTCGATCTGCGGTCTCGCGGTGTGGGCTGCCTACAGCCGGGATACGAGTGTGGTCCCGGCGATCGTCGCGCTCTCCCTGGTGGGGTTCCTGGGGTCGGCCGCCGTCACCCGCTACCGGGTCCGGGACGACCGATGAGCACGGTACTGGACTGGGTTTCGGGCACTCTCATAATCCTGGGCGCGATACTGGCACTCACGGCGGCGATCGGCATCGTCCGGTTCACGGACACGCTGCTGCGTATGCACGCGGCGACCAAACCGCAGGTGATCGGTCTCAACCTGGTCCTGGCGGGCACGTGCCTGCGGGTATACGACGATCCGAATGTCTGGATGCTGGTACTGGTCGGGCTGTTCACGCTGCTCACGGCGCCGGTGATCGCGCATCTGATCGGGCGGACGGCGTATCGGGAGCAGCGGCACCGCAAGATACCGCTGGCGGTGAACGAGCTGGGGGACAAGATGGACGACGAGCAGCAGTGAGGTGTCGCCAGGGGGCGAGGGTGATGAGCAGGGCCGGTTCGCGAAGGTTATGAGCAGGCCGGCGCGCGAAGGTTCTGTGTTTTTTGGCGTCGCCTCCGGCGCCGCGGGGTTCGGGGCCCCCTTGGTCTCGTTCTTCACTCCCGGCGCTCAGTCGCTGCGCTCCCTCGCTCTGGTCGCTCCAGAACGAGACGGGCCCCGAACCACCAAGGTGGACTGGTCGCATGCGGGAAACTGGGGTGGGATTGCATGTGGACGGACGGGCGGTAGGGGGAACAAAACGCGCCCGGGGCGACGGTGAGTGCGGCCGGGTGGCGAGGTTGTCAACTTCGGTTGAATCGTGACCCGGTCGTTCCGGTGGAATCCGGACCCACCCCTGTTGGTTTTGGTCAGTCGTTGGTTTTGGCCGCTGGGAC
>NZ_JBEYBT010000023.1:0-67490 GCF_040632335.1 Nocardia sp. NPDC019395 | reverse complement strand
CGGGGTCGTCGTTTGCGGAGCGGGCTCGGTTGTTCGGGTTGGCGCGGTCGAGTTGGGCTGATTACGATCGTTCGTTGATCAGTGCGGGTGGCGGAATATACGACCGCACAGTGAAATCGGTACCTATCAGTCCGCAGGCCCGGACGGCCCTGGGCCTGCCCGGCGACGTGGTCTCGCTGTCGCCACCGGAATTGATTCGCGCCATTCTCCTCGCGCCCGCACAGTTGCTGTGGAACGGCGGGATCGGTACCTATATCAAGGCGAGTACCGAAACCAATGCCGATGCCGGCGACAAATCGAACGACGCCGTGCGAGTGGACGCGGACCAACTGCGCGTCAAGGTGATCGGTGAGGGTGGAAACCTCGGCGCCACCGCGTTGGGTCGGATCGAATTCTGCCGCAACGGTGGAAAGATGAATACCGACGCGCTGGACAATTCCGCGGGCGTGGATTGCTCGGATCACGAGGTGAATATCAAGGTTCTCCTCGACGGTGTGGTGTCGGCAGGGGAGCTGGATATCGCGGACCGGAACCCGCTGCTCGCGGAAATGACCGACGAAGTAGCGCGGATGGTTCTGCAGGACAATATTTCCCAGAACTATCTGATGGGGATATCGCGAGCCGAATCGACGCGCATGCTCAATGTGCATCGGCGGCTGATCGCAGAACTGGAAACCAGCCGGGGCCTCGACCGCGAACTCGAGGCCTTGCCGGCCGATACCGTCCTGAAGCGCTTGCTCGAGGAAGGCTCCGGGCTGGTCTCGCCCGAACTCGCCAATCTCTTGGCCCATGTGAAACTGGCGCTGAAGGCCGATCTGCTGGCCGGTGATCTGCCCGACAGCGCGTATTTCGGCGCCCGGCTGCCCGACTATTTCCCGACCCCGCTGCGGGAACGGTTCGGTGCGGCGATCAAGAAACATCGGTTGCGCCGCGAGATCGTCACCACCATGATCGCCAACGAGGTGGTGGACTACGGCGGCCTCACCTACACCTTCCGACTCGGCGAGGAGGTCGGCGCCACCGCAACCGATACCGTTCGCGCCTTCACCGCGGTCACCGAGATCTTCGGACTGCACGGTATCTGGGCACGTATCCGGGCCGCCGATACGACTGTCGGCGTGCGCGATCAACTCGAGCTCGAAACCAAACGCACCCTGGACCGGGCGTCGCGATGGCTGCTCACCAACCGCCCGCAGCCCATTGCCGTGGGCGCGGAGATCAACCGGTATCAAGAGGGCCTCCGCGAACTGACGCCGAAGGTCCCGGGCTGGCTGCGCGGTCACCACGTCACCACACTCACCGATCACGCCGCCGATCTGGTCGCCCACGGAGCGCCGCTCGACCTGGCCACCGAGGTCTTCGGGCTGCTGCATCTGTTCCCGCTGCTCGACATTGTGGATATCGCCGATATCACCGACCGCTCCGGCGACGAGGTCGGCGCGCTCTACTACGCGCTGAACGAGCATCTCAAGATCGACTGGCTGCTCGAGGCGGTCAGCCATCTGGAACGCGGTGATCGCTGGCATGCGCTGGCCAGGCTGGCCCTGCGCGACGATATGTACAGCTCACTGCGGTCACTCACCTTGGATGTACTCTCCGGCGGCGACCCGGAGGAAAGTGCCGACGAGAAGATTGCATACTGGGAGTCCAAGAATCAGTCCCGGCTCGGCCGTGCCCGCGCGGCGCTGGCGGAACTGTTCGAGTCCGGAACCCACGATCTCGCCACACTGTCGGTTGCGGCGCGGCAGGTGCGCAGCATGGTGAGTGGGGTGGGCGCCCAATCGGAGGTACCACGGTGACGAACGCTGTTTCCCGCAACGGTAAGGACGCCGAGGTGGCCGCGGCCGCTCCGGCGTCGGCCCGCCGCTTCCATACCGCCGTACATGTGCGCTGGTCCGATATGGATGTCTTCCAGCACGTCAACCATGCCCGCATGGTGACGCTGCTGGAGGAAGCGCGTATTCCCTGGCTGTTCGAAGATGACCGGCCCACCGTCGCGCTGCGCAACGGCTGCGTGCTCGCCGATCTGCACGTCAAATACCGGGGTCAGCTGCGCCACGAGGACACACCGCTCGATATCGCCATGTGGATCGAGCAGTTGCGCGCCGTGGACTTCACCGTCGCGTACGAGGTGCGGGCCGCGGGGTCCGCGCCGGGCTCACCCGCCGCGGTCACCGCCACCACCCAACTGGCCGCTTTCGATATCGAAACGCAGCGACTACGCCGCCTCACTCGGGCCGAACGGGACTACCTGGCGCAATGGATGGACGAATGAGCACACCGCCGGTACCGATTCGATCGTGATATTCGACCAGCGGGTCCTGTCCGTACCGGACCCGGCAGAACGCGAGAACCTGGCCACGTTCCTCAACCGTGCCCAACGACTGGACCCGGCGGTGGTGGTGCGGATGCGGCGCCGCGGCGAAGGACATGTGGCCGCCTGGGTCACCACCGGGTTCGAAGCGCTCGCGACACGTACGATCGCCGCCGAACTCGGCATCGACGATGTGACGGTAGGCGCTGAGACGGTGCTGGCCGCCCTGGCCGCGCCGGGCCCGATCGACCTCGGCTACTCCGTCGACTCCGCATGGCGTGGAGCTCTGCCGCCGGCCACCGGATTCGGTCATATCGACGACCTTCCTGCCCGCACCTTGGTGGAACTGGCCGAGCGCGGGGCCGATCTGGCGAAGGAACACGGATCGAGCCACGGCCCACCGGCCTCGCTGCTCGACCAAACGGTGATCACTGTCTCCGCCGACCGGGACCAGGTCCGGATACCGATGCGGGTGGTGTTCGCACTCACCGCCATGGACTTCATTCCGCATTCCGGGGAACGAACGGAATCGAACCGGATACCCCCCAGCGAACTCGTCCGCGTCCGTGCCAGTAGCACCTGGCTCCGGCTCGATGCTCGGTACGGTTCGGTGGCGCGCCGCCGAACCGGAGGTCTGACCCTGACTCCCCGATGAGAGGCTGCGAGTGCGCGGAAACTACGCGGCGCCTTCGCCCAGATACTGGAGCCAGATCGGGTCGAGCTCGTTCACTGTGGACAGCAGACGCCAGTGCGGGCCCTTCGGGGAAACCAGGGGAGAACGCAGCGTCCAGCCGAGTTCGGTCAGTAGTTTGTCGGCCTTACGGTGGTTGCAGGGGGCGCAGCTGGCTACGCAGTTCTCCCAGCTGTGCTCGCCACCGCGGCTGCGGGGGATCACATGGTCGATGGTTTCGGCCTTGCCGCCGCAATAGCCGCAGCGGTAGCGGTCGCGCTGCATGAGGGCGGCACGGGTCATGGGGACCCGGGCGCGATAGGGGACACGCACGTAGGTGCGGAGGCGGATGACCGAGGGGATGGTGACCGCGGCGCCGGCGGAGTGCAGGACGGGGCCGGTGGGGTCGTGATGTACCGCATCGGCCTTATCGCAGACCAGCAGCACTATCGCGCGGCGGGCGGGGAGTGCGGTGAGCGGCTCGTAGGTGGCGTTGAGCAGGAGAACACGGCGTTTGAGCCAGCTGATCGATTGGGGGGAATGAAGCTTGGTGGCGGAATCGCCGCGAGAGTAGGTGGAATCGGATGCGGTATCGGAGTTGTGCCGATTGACCGCGTGATCGGACAGCAATTGCAGCGGAGGAGCCCCCGACCCACGAGCGTGGACGTCGGCGGGCTTCAGTTGTCGGTGGCGTATCGCCTCCGGTGATCGGGCGCCGGTCCGTTGCTTCATGTCGACCCCAAATTCTGCGTTTCAAGATCATGTGGTATCTCGCCGAGAGACAAGACCCAGTTGACCATGGAAAGGCCCTCGGTGCACGGTTATTTTGCACAATGGCTGGTTAACTGTCGCTGAAGCGACGCCCGAGGTCAACCGCCTCGGAAGCTGTAGATGCCGATCTCGGCGGCCGGGGTGGACCACCGAATCTGCGAACCGGGGGCTACGCGGGCACAATGGACGGCGCATCCAGCGAAACGAGAGGGTTCATGACTTCGGGTATTCCGGCTGCCGGCGATCCGTCCGGCGAACAGGCCACGATCTCCTTCTACGAGGCTGTCGGCGGGGACGAGACATTCCACCGGTTGGTGGCGGTGTTCTATCGCGAGGTCGCCGCCGACGAGGTCCTGCGGCCCCTGTACCCGGAAGAGGACCTGGGCCCCGCCGAGCGCAGGCTGCGCATGTTCTTGGAGCAGTATTGGGGCGGTCCCCGAACCTACTCGGACGAACGCGGGCATCCCAGGCTGCGCATGCGCCATATGCCCTTCGAGATCGGCCCGGTGCAGCGAGACGCCTGGCTGCGCTGTATGCGGATCGCGGTCGCCGAGATCGAACCGGAAGTCCTGGACGACGACCACCGCCGCCAGCTGCTGGACTATCTGGAGATGGCGGCGAATTCTCTGATGAACGCGGCCTGGTAAAGCGGCTGTGTGTGTGGCTGTGTTGCGGTAGTAGACCTGCGGCGCAGCCGTACACATGGGACCTACCGCAAGGTTCTCGTTGTGTTCTGACGCTGCTGGTTCGCGAAGGTTGCAAGCGGGGCAGTCGGTGAAGGTTCTGTGTTTTTTGGCGCCGCCTGCGGCGTCGCGGGTTCGGGGCCCCCTTGGTCTCGTTCTTCACTCCCGGCGCTCAGTCGCTGCGCTCCTTCGCTCTGGTCGCTCCAGAACGAGACGGGCCCCGAACCACCAACGCCGACCGACCGCATGCGGGAAACGGGGGTGGGGACGGATGCGGACGCGATAAACACACCACCAGTGAGCCGTCTACTACAGAGCATCGTCTACCTTTAGAAGGGTGAGCATTCTCGAGACAGTGGCGGTTTTCGCCGGTATCCCGCTGGGGATCTACCTCATAATCGCTGGTTTGTCGTATCTCGGTAAGCCGCTGCCCGGTGAGAAGCCGGTTCACTTCGATATGAGCAAGAAGTGGACCGCCGCTCCCGTGCTGTGGAGTGCTACCGATGAGGTCACCGGGCACGGTCACTCCTATGACGCCGGTGAGTCGTCGCATGGGGCGCATGCGGCTTTCGACGCCCTCGAATCTCCCAAGGAAGCACTGATCGGAGGCCGGGCAAGTGGCAAGTACTAATTGGCCGGCGGTGGTCGAGTCCGACCTGCCGCACGGATACGCGTTGACCAGCAGTGGCCGGGTGTCCGGGGTGCACGAGGCCGGTGGCGTGTTCAAAGAGGCGCCGTTCGACAACAACGAGCGGCTCGCCGTGGACAACGTGCTTACCGAGGCCACCCGGGCGACCAAGGTGCGGTTCAACATCTATATCGGTGATCTCGGCCCCGATGCCGGTGCCGCGGTGGACGCGCTGTTCCCCACCACTCCGGAGGCGGCGCGTTCGGTGCTCATCGCCGTTTCCCCGAACGACCATTCCGTCGAGGTTCGCTCCGGTAAGGATGTGGCCGATCGTGCCAACGACCGGGTGTGCCAGCTCGGGGTCACTGCCGCGCTCAGTTCGCTGCGGCAGGGTGAACTGATCGACGGGCTCATCTCGGCGGTCCGGGTGATGGCGGCGGCCATCGGCCGCTGACAGCACCTATCGCGGGAGCGCTCGCTACCGACGACAACGGCGCGTCCACCAGCTGGTGGACGCGCCGTTGGCCGTTTCAGGTCAGGAGATATCGAAGGCGCGGGCGCGCAGTGAACGTTCGATACCGGCTTTACCTTCGCTGACCAGGCGTCGCAGCGCCGGCGGGTGATCGGCGGCCAGGAAAGCGTCGGCGCGGGCCACCGCTTCCTCGCTGATCGCCCAGGCCGGGTAGAGGCCGATCACCACGGTTTGCGCGACCTCGCTGGATCGGCGTTCCCAGACCGCGGGGATTTCCTCGAAATACCTCTGCACGAAGGGCAGCAGCAGCATGTCCTGGCCCGGCTGGGCGAAACCGTTGACGATCGAGCGAGCCGTGATGTTGGGCACCGTATCGTCGCCCAGCACCTTGGCCCAGGCCGAGTCTTTTACCTGGGCGATCGGGCGCGCGGTGGCCGCGGCGGCCGCCTGTCGCCGGCCCGCGGCGGTTTCGTCGTTGCGCAGTTCGGCGTCGATGGTGGGGGTGTCCGGGCCGTCGGCGTCGACTTCCCCGGCGGCGGCGAGCGCGGTGAGCAGCCGCCAGCGCAGGTCGGTGTCCACGGTCAGTCCGGAAAGGCCGACACCCGCGGGGTCGCCGTCGAGCAGTTCACGCAGGACCTCGGTATGCCAGGCGGACAGTTTCGCGCCGGTGAGCGCGTTGACGAAGGCCAGTTGGTGGTCCGAGCCGGCTTCGGCTTCGCGGGCCAGTTCCAGTAGCCGGTTCGCGTAGTCCTGCCAGCCGGTGGTTTCGGCCCATTCCGGGTCGGCGTAGCTGCGCAGCGTCGTATTGGCCTGCATGAGCAGCCGTTGCACCACCCCGATCTCGGATTCCGCGCCGATGCCACGCTGGACCAGCGCGACGAAATCACGGGCCCGGAATTCGGCCTGCCGGGTCATCTCCCAGGCCGCCGACCAGGCCAGGGTCCGGGGCAGCGGTTCGGCGATATCGGCGATGCGGTTCACCAGGACATCGAGCGAATCGGCGTGCAGGCGCACCGAGCAGTAGGTGAGGTCGTCATCGTTGACCAGTACGAACTTGCCACGTGGTACGCCGATGAGGTCGGCGACCTCGGTGCGCTCCGCGGCCGCGAGATCCAGTTCCACCCGCTTCGTGCGGACCAGTTTGCCGTCCTGATCGTCGTAGATGCCGACGGCCAGCCGATGTACTCGTTGTTCACCGGCGCCGGGCGCGGCGCCTTCCTGAATCACCGCGAACGAGGTGAATTTGCCGTCGGCGTCGACCTCGAAATCGGGTCGCAGGATGTTGAGGCCGGTGGTCTTGAGCCACTGGGCGCCCCAGCCGGACAGATCGCGTCCGGACGATTTCTCCAGGGCTGAAAGCAGGTCGTCGAAGGTGGCGTTGCCGTAGGCGTGGTCGGCGAAATAGGCGCGCAGCCCGGCGAGGAACGGTTCCAGCCCGACATAGGCCACGAGCTGTTTGAGCACGCTCGCGCCTTTGGCGTAGGTGATGCCGTCGAAATTCACCTCCACGGCGGCCAGATCCGGGATATCGGCGGCGATGGGGTGGGTGGAGGGCAGCTGGTCCTGCCGGTACGCCCAGGATTTCTCGACATTCGCGAAGGTGGTCCAGGCGCTGGTGTATTCGGTGGCCTCGGCCTGGCACAGGACGGAGGCGAAGGTCGCGAACGATTCGTTCAGCCACAGATCGTCCCACCACTTCATGGTGACCAGATCGCCGAACCACATATGTGCCATCTCGTGCAGCACGGTTTCCGCGCGCCGCTCGTAGGACGCCCGGGTGACCTTGGACCGGAAGACGTAATCCTCGAGGAAGGTCACCGCGCCCGCGTTCTCCATGGCGCCCGCATTGAATTCCGGGACGAACAGCTGGTCGTACTTACCGAAGGCGTACGGCACACCGAAGTTCTTGTGGTAGAAGCCGAAACCCTGTTTGGTCTCGGTGAAGAGACGATCGGCGTCCATATATTCGGCGAGTGAGGAGCGGCAGTAGATCCCGAGCGGGATGCTGCCGTGATCGTCGGTGTAGGTATCGGTCCATACCGCGTACGGACCGGCGATCAGCGCGACCAGATAGGTGCTCATGAGGGGCGTGGTGGCGAACGTGTGCCGGCTGCCTTCGGCGGTGCCCGCGCCGTTGGAGATGACCTTCCAGTCCGCCGGAGCGGTGACCTCGATATCGAAGGTGGCCTTGAGGTCGGGCTGGTCGAAGCAGGCGAACATCCGTTTGGCGTCGGCGGTCTCGAACTGGGAGTACAGGTAGACCGCGTCGTCGGCGGGGTCGACGAACCGGTGCAGGCCCTCGCCGGTATGCGAGTACTCGCAATCGGCCTCCACCACCAGCTCGTTGCGTTCGGCCAGATCGGGCAGGGTGATCCCGGTCGATTCGTCGTAGTTCGCGATATCGAGGGGTTTGCCGTTCAGGACAGCAGACCGGACGCCGCGGGCGACGATATCGACAAACGTGCGCGACCCCGGTTTCGCGGTGAAGGTGACCGCACTGCGCGAGGAGAACGTCTGCTCACCCGGTTTTCCCGCCCCGTCTGTGAGGTCGAGTTCGATGCGGTAGTTCTCGACCGAGACGACGCCGGCGCGTTCGATCGCCTGTTCGCGGGTGAGGTTCGGTGCGGACATCTGGCTCCTTCGAGGACACAGTGGTGCGGGCACGGGCGCTGTCCACAATGCCACGTCGGTAAGGTTGCTTGCGCTGGAGTGAAGTGACGGCGTAGCCAATCGACCAGAGGATCGGAGCCATAACGTGAAGCATGTGCACGCCGGAAAGGTGCGTGACCTCTACACCGACGGTGACACCCTGCTTTTCGTCGCCTCGGATCGGGTCTCGGTCTACGACGTGTCACTGCCCACTCCGATCCCGGACAAGGGTGCGCTGCTGACACAGCTGTCCAACTGGTGGTTCGAGTTCTTCGCCGATATCCCGAATCATGTGCTGTCCACCACCGATGTGCCGCCGGAATTCGCCGGCCGGGCGATCCGGGTGAAACCGTTGAAGATGGTGCTGGTGGAATGCGTGGCCCGCGGGTATCTGGTGGGGTCGGGGTGGAAGGACTACCAGCGCACCGGTGCCGTCTCGGGTATCCGGCTGCCCGCGGGGCTGCGGGAAGGTGACAAACTGCCGGAACCGATTTTCACCCCGACCACCAAGGTCTCCGATACCGGCCACGACGAACCCATGACCTTCGAGGATGTAGTCGCGCAGGAGGGCAGCGAGGTGGCTACCCGCCTGCGCGACCTGACACTCGATCTGTACACCCGTGGCGCGGCCTATGCCGCCGAGCGTGGCGTGATCATCGCCGATACCAAGGTGGAATTCGGTTGGGACGGCGATGTTCTGACTCTCGGCGACGAACTGCTGACATCCGACTCGTCCCGTTTCTGGCCGGCCGCCGAATGGGAGCCGGGCCGCCCGCAGCGTTCGTTCGACAAGCAGTTCGTCCGAGACTGGGCCACCTCCACCGGCTGGGACAAGGAACCACCCGGTCCGGAGATACCGGCGGATATCGTCGCGGCGACGAGGGGTAAGTACGTCGAGGCCTATGAGCTGATCACCGGCGAAACCTGGTGAATCTGTACGCCGTCCCGGCCCACCTGCCGTGGATCGCGTACTCAGAGTGGAACCGAGGTATCCGCCAGCCGGTCCGGGTCGACCGGGTCGCCGGAGAGGATCAGCTCGTTGATCCGGTCGCCCGCATCCCACACGTTCACATTCATTCCGGCCAGCACCCGCTGCTGGGGGTCCAGCCAGAACGCGATGAATTCGCGCCCGGCGAGGTCACCGCGCACGACCACCCGCTCGTAGTCGCCCGGCGCGGCGAAACCGGTGTACTCCATGCCGAGGTCGTATTGGTCGGTGAAGAAGTAGGGGAGACGGTCGTAGGAAGCAGCCTTGCCGAGCATGGTCCGGGCGGCCACCGCCGGCTGGTTCAACGCGTTCGCCCAGTGCTCCACGCGGATCCGCCGTCCTAGCACTGGATGCTCCTGGTCGGCGATATCGCCGACCGCGACGATATCGGGGTCGCTGGTTGTCAGCCCCGCATCGACGAGCACTCCGGTACCGGTCAGCAGCCCCGACGATTCCGCGAGCCCGAGATTCGGCCGCGCTCCCACTGCGACGAGTACGGCGTCGGCTTCGAACTCGGTGCCGTCCTCGAGCCGGACTCCGCTCGCCCGGCCGTCGGAAACGGTGATCTGCTGGACCTGCGCCCCGAATCGCAGATCGACACCGTGTTCCCGGTGCAGGCCGGCGAACACCTCGCCCATCTCGGGGCCCAGCGCGCCCAGCAGCGGACCTGACGCCGACTCGACAACAGTCACCATTACCCCGGCCGCGCGGGCCGCCGCCGTGATCTCCAACCCGATCCACCCCGCTCCGATGACCAGCAGGCGGTGCGCGGTGCCGAACAGTTCGAGCAGCGCGTCGGACTCCTCGACAGTGCGCAGGGTGTACACCCCCGGCGCATCGGCCCCGGGAACGGGTAGCGGCCGGGAGGCGGCACCGGTGGCAAGGGCGAGCCTGTCGTAGGCCAGTGTCGATCCATCCGGCAGGCCGACCGTGCGGGCGCCCCGGTCCACGGCGGTGACCTCGGTACCGAGCAGCAACTCCACATTGTGGTCCCGGTACCAGGCAGCGTTGGCCACGGTGAACTCGTCGAGTGTTTTCTTCCCGGACAGGTACTCCTTGGACAGCGGCGGACGTTCGTAGGGGAGCCGGTCCTCCGCGCCGATCAGGGTGATGTGACCGTCGAAATCGTTGCCGCGCAACTCCTGTGCCAGTTTCGCACCGGCCAGTCCGGCCCCGACGATCACGAAATGCTGTGCAGATGTCATGGATGCCACTCCCTTGTCGTGAGTTGTTCCAGCGACGATCCGAACTCTGCCGCCAGCCTACTGATCGAGTTCCGGGCGATCGGGAACGAAAACACCGCCGCCGGGGTTGCTCGGTACAGCGCTCGTCTACGACCTAGGGAGAGGAACCACTCGTGACCCAACCGGCCGAGAAAAAAGACCTTGCCGAATTCTGGTTCGACCCGCTGTGCCCGTGGTGCTGGATCACCTCCCGCTGGATCCTCGAGGTCACGAAGGTGCGCGATATCGACGCCCGTTTCCACGTGATGAGCCTGGCGGTGCTCAACGAGGGACGTGATCTACCGGACGGATATCAGGAGCTGATGGCGAACGCCTGGGGTCCGGTGCGGGTCGCGATCGCGGCCGCGCAGAAGCACGGCGACGAGATCCTGCCGGCGCTGTACACCGCGATGGGCACCCGGTTCCACGACCGCCGGGCCGAGTACGAGCAGGACGGGGACACACGGGCGACCTTCACCGCGATCGTCGCCGACGCGCTCGCCGAAGTCGGGTTGCCGGCCGAACTGGCCGCCGCGGCGGATAACGGCGACTACGACGAGGCGCTGCGAGTCAGCCACCACGCCGGAATGGACAAGGTCGGACCCGACGTCGGTACGCCCACCATCCACGTCAACGGCATCGCGTTCTTCGGGCCGGTGCTGTCGCGGATCCCGCGCGGCGAGGAGGCGGGCAAACTGTGGGACGCCGTGGTGACGCTCGCCGCGTACCCGCATTTCTTCGAGCTCAAGCGCACCCGCGACGAGAACCCGCAGTTCGACTGACTGTCGCGGTCACGATTCCGGCCGGCCGGAATCGTGACCGCTGGATCAGAGCGGAGTTTTCGACAGGGTGACCGAATTCCCGCCGGGAGCTCCGGGAGGCGGCGGTGGCGGGGCGAACCGCGGTGGTCCGGGACTGGGCCGCCAGAACAGCCGGCCGTGACTGCTGCGGTCGCGTAGTGCCCACATCCGCCAGGTCAGGACGGGATGTGAGGCCACGGCGTTCACGATCCAGACGAAGAAGCCGCGTTCCTGAGCCGCCCGGTCGGCCATCTCGTCGAATCCCACGAGGGTGTTCAGATATTTGCCGGCCGCCAGCGTGCCCATCGCGGCGGGGGCGCCCTGCGGGCGGTGGCAGTAGCCGTGATTATCGGCCGTGTACTCCTGCGAGCGGATCAGGGAATTACCGAGGATGGGCAGGAACGGCACCAGGAACATGCCCAGCTGCCGCCAATACGATGCGTGCCCGGCCGCGATATGGCCGACCTCGTGACCGATGACGAAGGCCAGCGCGTCGGGCTCCCGGGCGGCGCCGCTGATCTCGAACATATCGCTGTAGACCACGACGTACCGCCGGAACCCGTGGCCGGAGGCGAAGGCGTTGATCTGGCCGTTGCCGAGCACGACATAGGCATCCGGCGCGGCGGCCATACCGAACCGGGCCGCCGCCTCCTGCACCATCCGGTACCCCTCGGGGAACTGGGTCGGCGACATTTTCACCCCGTTGACCCGCTGCCGCGAGAAGTTCATACCGCGGCCGAACCAGATCAGCAGCGGTGCCGCCACCAGGATCAGGACATACTCGTTGACCGCGCCGAGGATCAGCAGCAGAAAAGCGAGCAGATACGCCACCCCGGTCAACAGCACCACCACGACCAGCAGCGGGATCTCCCAGCTGTGCCGTGCGGGCATCCCGAACGGCGATAGCCCGCGCGGCTCGTGCGCCGGCCCCGGCGGCGGGGGATATCCGGCGGGGAAGGGGGCCGAGGCGGCCGGGCGGTCGGTGAGCCACGGGTAGGGCCCGGGCTCCGGCGGGTTCACGGGCCAGCTGGGACCGGATCCGGACGGGTGCTGAGGGTCGTGCGGCTGCATACCCCAGACTCTAAGCCCAGCTACGCATCGGCTCCGGCCGTCGCGGACCGCGGGAGGGCCTCGCCGGACGGTACCGGTCGGGTAGGCCGGCCGCTGTGCCGCCCGCCGTCACGGCCCGATATCCGGCCTGACACAATCGCGGCATGCGCGTATACCTGGGTGCCGATCACGCTGGTTTCGAATTGAAGAACGCTGTCAAAGACCACCTGGAGCAGGCCGGTCACGAGGTCGTCGACTGTGGCGCCCTCGTCTACGACGCTCTCGACGATTACCCCGCTTACTGCATCGAAGCGGCCCGTCGCACCGTCGCCGACCCGGGCAGCCTGGGTCTGGTCTTCGGCGGCAGCGGTAACGGTGAGCAGATCGCCGCCAACAAGGTGCCCGGCGCGCGGTGTGCGCTGGCCTGGAGCGTCGAAACCGCCCGTCTGGCACGCGAACACAACAATGCCCAGCTGATCGGTATCGGTGGCCGGATGCACTCCCGGCAGGAGGCACTCGAGATCGTGGATGCCTTCCTGGAGACCGCGTGGTCGCAGGAGGAGCGGCACCAGCGCCGGATCGATATCCTCGCCGCCTACGAGAAGTCCGGCGAACCCCCCGCGCTGCCGGCCGACTGAGACGCGAGACCCGGGTGCCGGAAGGTCATACCCTGCACCGTCTCGCGCGCCGGCACGATCGGCGACTGGCCGGTGCGGTGGTGCGGGTGTCGAGCCCGCAGGGAAAGTTCGCCGCGGGCGCGTCCCTGGTGGACGGCCGGACGATGGTGCGGTCACAGGCTTGGGGTAAACATCTGCTGCACGAGTACGAAGGCGAGGTGTTCGTCCATATCCACCTCGGGCTGTACGGGACGTTCACCGAATCCGCGCTGCCGATGCCGGAGCCGGTGGGGCAGGTGCGGATGCGGATGTCGGGGCCCGGGCGCGACGGGGCCGGGTTCGGCACCGATCTGCGCGGGCCCACCGCCTGCGAGATCCTGACCCCGCCGGAGGTGGCGGCGCTCGTCGCCCGGCTCGGACCCGATCCGCTGCGGTCCGACGCCGATCCGGACCGAGCATGGGCGCGGATCCGGCGCTCTCGGCGCAGTATCGGCTCCTTGCTGATGGATCAGCGGGTGATCGCCGGGGTCGGCAATGTCTACCGGGCGGAAGTGCTCTTCCGGCACGGTATTTCGCCGGCCCGGCCGGGCACCGGGATCACCTCGGACGAATGGTCGGCACTGTGGGCCGATCTGGTCGACCTGATGCGGGTGGGGGTCCGTCGCGGGAAAATGCACGTGGTGCGGCCCGAACACGATCACGGTGCGCCGTCCTACGCGCCGGACCGGCCCCGCACCTACGTCTACCGGCGGGCCGGTGAAGCATGCCGCCGCTGCGCGGCGCCGGTGCGCAGCAGCGTGCTGGAAGGCCGGAACCTGTTCTGGTGCGCCGACTGCCAGCCGGACTGAGCTCGCCCGCTCAGCCCGCCACGGCGGCGCTGATCTCGCCGCCGCCGGGTTCGGCGCCGACATACCTGCGGCCGCCCGCGGTTTTCGCCGAGTACATGGCCTGATCGGCGCGACGTAGCAGTTCGGCGAGCTCGCTACGGTCCTCCGGCGGCGAATAGGTGGTGCCGACACTGGCCGATACCGGTACCCGCCCGGCCGACGACCACACCGAATCGTTGAGTGCGAGCACGATATCGGCAGCGAGTTCCGCGACGTGGTTGTCCGCCATACCGGCCGCCAGGACGAATTCGTCCCCGCCGTACCGGCACACCACGGCCCCTGCCGGCGCCACTTCGCGTAACCGCTGCGCCAATTCGACCAGCACCTCGTCGCCCACCGCGTGGCCGTAGTTGTCGTTGATCTGCTTGAACCGGTCGAGATCCACCACCAGCAGGCCGATACCGCGCTCCGGGTGCTCGGCCATCATCCGGACCCGTTTACGCAGCAGGGTCCGATTGGCCAGCCCCGTCAGCGCGTCGTGGGTGGCTTCGTATTCCAGCCGCTGCTGGAGTGCGGCGAATTCGCGGACCCGCTGTGTCGCTTCGTCGGAGAAGTTCTTCTTCTGCTGTGCGAGGGCCAGCTCTTGTAGCGCCTGGGCGTAACTGTCGATGGCCTGGCTGGCCACCAGCGGCCATTGGGTCGCCACCAGGGATCCGCGTGGACCGGCCGGGAAACCCAGCAGGGTGCGGGTCACCAGGGCGAGCATCCGGACCTGGTGCAGCGGCTCGGCGCACAGGCGCGCGCCGAGCCGGCGGGCCGCACGGATCGGGAACGGATCGGAAACCGTGAGCTCGAGCAGCTGCTCGAGGATTTCGACGAGAACGGGTTCGATCTCCGCCGCCGTGATATCGGCATCGGGCTGGGAGCCGGCTGCGAGCGCCCATTCGCGGGCGGTCGAGTGAACGGGCGGCCGGTGCTCAGCAGCCATCGTGATCACCGGCGGAGGACATCGTCGCGCCGCGAGCGCTCGGCTCGGACGCCGGGCCGACCCGGCTCTGTCGTACTGCTGTGCGGATGGTCCACCTTGTCGGGTGCACGCCACCGCCCCCTTTCCAGATACCCCGTCCGGCAAGAAGATCGTAGCAAGATGGTGGGGCCCGGAGACCTGCGTTCTAGAACAAGTTCTCGAACCCCGGAAC
The DNA here is from genome assembly GCF_040632335.1 of Nocardia sp. NPDC019395. NCBI lineage: Bacteria > Bacillati > Actinomycetota > Actinomycetes > Mycobacteriales > Nocardiaceae > Nocardia > Nocardia sp. NPDC019395. Next base: position 52,599 of record NZ_JBEYBT010000023.1, on the reverse strand, counting down.
AACAGCAATCTCTGGCGTATCGCGAGGGAAACCGTCGGCGTTACACACTTTTTCGTAAATTCTTCGCGCCGGAGTCCGTGGCCGGGACCGGTCCCGCGGGCGGCCGGCTCACCGGGAACCGGGGCTGATTGGCGAAAGCAAAGCGCCATTGGGTACAGTCGCACATGCACACGACAACGTGGCGATGCCATCGGTGCCGTATGTATGCGGGTGTAGTTCAATGGTAGAACCTCAGCCTTCCAAGCTGATGGTGCGGGTTCGATTCCCGTCACCCGCTCCGACCGGAAAACACCCCCTGCCAGGGGGTAGTACGGGGTGTGGCGCAGCTTGGTAGCGCACCCGCTTTGGGAGCGGGTGGTCGCAGGTTCAAATCCTGTCACCCCGACAGTTCCCGCCGATACGGCCCACTCGGATGACGGATTCAGCTGCGTGAGCGGGACGGTTGTTTATCGTTGGGGGCCGGGCTCGGTGGCGCTATCTGCGGTCGGGCGCTGGGGAGTTCGGCACGGCGGCCGAAGGCCTGGTCGACGAGTTCCGATGCGGCCCGGGTGACGATCAGGCGGGCGATGGCCAGATCCGTTTCCAGTTTCGTGCGGTCCTTCGGATTCCGCTCGGACTGCTCATAGGACTGCCCGGCCAGCACATAGAAGATCTCGGCGGCGTAGCGGTCGGCTATCCGGTCGCAATCCGAACGCATCCGTTCGACCAGGTGGAACGTCGCGGCGGCGGGGAGGCCGGCATCGGTGAGCCGGGTGGCCAGATCGCTGCAACGCGGGTTGGTGACCCGGTAGACATCGATCGGGTCATCGCTGGCGGCCAGCGCCTGCTGGACGTATTCGGGCAGCTCGTGGACCGGTTCCTCCGGTTCGGGCGGAGGTGGGCCGGGGGGCGCCGATCGACCGGGTGTGCTGGTGGTCTGGTCGGTGACGCCCAGGACATCGGCCAGGCCGTCGCCACGGTCCCAGGCCGACAGCAGCTCCCGGATACCGTTGAGTTTCATGCCGCGACCCAGTAACCGGCTGATCGTCTGCAGGCGGTTCAGGTGATCCGATCCGTAGTAGCCGATCCGGCCACGGACGTCGGGCGAGGGCAGCAGCCCACGCTCATGGTAGACGCGGACGCTGCGCACGGTGGTTTCGGCGGCCCGCGCCAACTCGTCGATCGTGAACTCGGATTCGGCAGGCATACCTATAGGAAACCACATTCGGGACCGTAGATAAACGGTCCGTAACCAAACGAACCGATAACTGACGGCTTAAAGATTGTGAAATGCCTGTCAACGTCCCGTTACTTAACGGCACAAGGCCTTGCTTCTGAGCCCTCCGGTGTTCTACCGTCGTGATACAGCTGACATCAGCTGGTTTCCGGGGACTGTTGAGCAGCCCTGACGATCCGCCCGACCAACGGGACACGTACCGGTACCCCCGGCGTGCCCTCGGCAGTTCCGGAGACGGTGATGAGCACAATACAAATGCGGTCGATGAACGTGGTTCTGCCTGGGACTACGAACCATTCGCGGGTTACCGCGCCGCCCCTTTCCGCACCGGTCAAATCGGTGCAGCGCCCGCCCTGCGCGGAGGTTCCGGACAGCTGGGATCTGGATTCCGGTACCCCGGACGCCTGGCAGTCTGCAGTGCATACTTGCTATGGCTGTCCGTTGTTCGAACAGTGCAAGCGACTGGCGCAGACACTTATCGAGCGTGGCGATGCACCACGAGCCATGATCTGGGCGGGTGTCGCCTACGACAACTCGGGCAACGTCATCGAGAACCTCGACCGGCACCGGACCGCCCCGATCGATCACAAGCGCCCGATGCGCATTATCCGTAACGGTCCGCGCCCGACGGCGCACGGCACGGCGGTTTCCGGTGCGCCCAAACGGCATATCGTGCTCGGCCGCCCGCTTCGGCCGACGGGGACAGACGCTGTCTGACTATGCTGCGGGGGCAAATGCGGATCTAGCTCTGGTGGTGCGTAGATGACAATCCTGGCGTTGGAGATCGGCCCGACCCGGCTCGCCGGAATCGAGATCGCCGACGACGTCGGTTCCGACCGGGTTCGGCAGATCCCGGTACCCGAGCAGGATGCGTGGGGCGAACTGCGGGAACTGCTGCTCACAATTGCGGCGGGGCGGGATGTCGTCGCGGTCGGGATCGCCTCCAACGGGCCGATCGATATGGCCGCGGGGGTGGTCGCGCCGGCGCAGGTCCAGGAGTGGCAGTCCGGGTTCCCGCTGGTGGAATCGGTGCAGAAACTCTTTCCCGCGGCCACTGTGGCATTGGCGCTGGACGGTGTGTGTCTCTCGCTGGCGGAGCGGCATTTCGGCGCGACCCAGGACGTGATGGACTCGCTCGCGATCCACGTCGGGGAGACTGTGGTCGGCGGGGTCATGGTCGGCGGTTTCGTCGTCGTCGGGCGGACCGGTAATGCCGGTCAGATCGGGCATGTTCTGGTTCCCGGCTACGACGATCCGTGCGACTGCGGGGGGCGCGGCTGCCTGGAATCCGTGATCGGCGCCGCGGCGCTGACGAAATGGGCTCAGCGGCAAGGGTGGGGCGGAAATTCGATCGCCACGCTGGTCGCGGACGCGGAGTCCGGGGACCGTATCTCGGTCGCGGCGCTGGAACGGGCCGGCACCGCGCTGGGACGGGCCATCGCTTCGGTGGCGCCTTTGCTGGATATCGACCGGGTTGCCGTCGGCGGCCCGATCGCCGCCGCCGGTTCCGTGCTGTGGAAGCCGTTGCAGAACGCGATAGCGATGCATGCCAGGCTCCCGTTCCTGACGGGACTGCGTGCGATGCCCTCCGAACTGGAGGATCTGGGGCTGCTGGCCGGAGCCGGGGTTATCGCGCTGACCTCGCAGGGAGAGTGATCCACCGGTAGCGCGGGCCCCGGCCGGGTGGTCGCTCATCTGTTCGCGTGAGGCGCAGCCGACCGGGGGTCGCCGGGGTAAAGTTCGTCGGATGAATTGCCGAGGATTAGCGATCTCGGCCGTTACCGTTGTGGCGAACTGCTCCCGGGTGCGGCTTTCGGTGCGGGCAGGTGACCGAAAGGCCGAATCGGGCGCGCCGTCAATGGTTCCCGTCTTATTGCCGGATCGGGCATCTTCGAGTACTGCGCCGAGGTGGCCTTATATCACTCTCAACCCACTGTTGAACGTACCGCTGCGCAACGGTACATTATGTTCTGCGGCTGTTGTCTCGATCTCGACGGAGGCATGCACCGCGCAACAGTTGGACGCACGCGATGAGAGGGCGCAGTGATCCCCTGGGTGACGGTCGAAACTTTGGCGCCGGAAGGATTCTCGGTCGCGTCGGTCGGGGACACCGCACGTGAGTTCGCCGATTGGCGGCGCGTATTGCAGCGGCAGCTGGCTCGAACGCCGGCACTGTACGACGGTCTGAGTACTCGCGATATCACCGAGGCTCTCCGTGCCTCCATCGAGGGCTCGGTCGATGTGGATACGACCGTCGCGACACGTTCGGGGCCGCACCGGTTGATGGTGCGTCCGGTGTTCGGGCCCGGTGGCGAGGTGCACGCGGTGCGCTGGTGGGCCGGGCCGGAAAAGGGGCCGGTCCCGCCGTTACCCGCGGCGGTCGGTGTGAGCTGGGACCTGGATACCCAGACCCTGGCGCAGCCCAGTGGGATCACCGCGCTGTCGGGTATCGCGCCGGAGGAATACGTCCCGCGGATGTCGATCGCCGAATTCTTCCACCGGGTCTCGGCTTTCGACCGGCACGCGGAGGTGCTGGATCTGCTCTACCGCCCCGTTCCCGGCGACAAACTGCAATTCGAGGTCTCCGTGCTGCACAACGCCGGCCGCGCCACGCGGTGGCGGATCACGGTACGGGCGCGCGATGACGTGATCATGCGCGGTGCGTCGTGGCTCATCGAAGACATCACCTCGGAGGACGGCCCGGCCGTCTGGCCGACATTGGAGAGCGTCGGACTGCGGGAGGCGCACCGGCGAGCCGGTAACCATCTCGCGGTCGTACAGCTGGCGCACACCAGTATTTCCCACTGGCTCACCGACCCGGCGCCCTGGATCCGGTGGGACTATCTGTTCCGGCCGGTCGATGCCTTCCACCCCGACGACCGGGTCCGGCTGGTGGAAGTCGGTTCCCGGGTCCGGTCCGGAGAAAGTGCCGGGGTCACGGTGCGGGCGCTGAACTATGCCGGCGGTTACACGCCGACCTCGCTGCTGCTCTACCCCTATCCCGGATTCTCGAATCGGGAGCTGGCCATCGCCCAGCTGGTACGGGTGGCCGACGATATCCCCATGGTGGAACCGGAGCCGACCGACCTGGCGGCCCTGGGCACCCCGATCGGATACGACGATCAGCTTCGATACCGGCTGGCGGGTCGGTTGCGGCACAGCACGGTGTCCTGATCGGTGCGCCCCCGTAGTCGCCCCGCGGATCCCCGATTCCCCATATATGGGAAGGGATCTCCGGCCGGCTGCCGGACCGCTCTTTACCATTTCCAGAGTGAGGACCGGGGCACCAGGACGTGCGGATTCAGGCGAAGCGCTGCTTCGCCAGATGGCCGCGCGGCGCCGCCGGGACAATATTCTCGTGCTCGTCCTGGCCGTCCTCGCGGTTCTTGGTGGGGGACATGCGGTTTACAGCTTCTTCGCACCCGACCCCGAACCCCCGGGCGACGAGTCGATGGTCGCGATCACCGGGCACGAACGGCTGGCCGGTTCGTTCGCCGAGGATTTCGTGGTCGCTTATCTGAGCGCCGGATCCGGGCAACAGGACACACTGTCGCGCTATATCGATGGATCGAAGCAGATATCACTCCCGAAAACCGGACAGCAGGTCCGTGACCCGATCGTCGTCTACACGACCCGAACGCTCTCGGCCGGAAACGTCGAGGTCTGGTCGGTGACGGTGTCCGTCCGGAACGGACGAAGCCAGGCCGATACCGCGCGTCAGTACTACCGAGTGCCGGTCTCGGTGTCGGAGGGAAGCCTGCGCGCCCTGGCCCTGCCCGCCGCGGTGGAGCCACCGGGCGTGGGTGCCGATCTGGAGCAGGCATATTCGGCACCGTGCGGGCAGGAGACGGCGTTCACCCAGGTCGCCACCGGATTCCTCACCGCCTACCTCACCGGATCGGGCGATGTCGCGCGCTATGTGAGCGTCGATTCCGGAATCGCGGCGCTGCGCCCGGCGCCGTTCACCGAACTGAGCACGGTGGAGGTCACCGCCGAGGACTCCGCGTGCGGCACTGCGGGAAACAATGCGCGCGTACTTGTCACCGTGACCCCCAAAGGACCGGCGGGGGCCACTCCGCCGCTGGCCTATCCGCTGACCATGGTCCGTGGCGAGGGGCAGTGGCAGGTGCGTGCGATCGAGACACTGCCGGCCCTGAAGGAACCACTCACTGCCGTCGTGCCCCAAGGAGAGCAAACCGGCCCGGCGCCCGGCGCCACGACCGGCCCGACCACGACCGTGCAGATACCGCCGGCCACCCAGAACTGACGTGAGGCGACCATCATGAGCAATCTCAGCAATATCCTCTACGGCGTTCTCGTCTTCGTCCGCTGGGCGGGCCTGATCCTGATCACCATCGTGTCGATGGGGGTATTGATCGCGGAGGCGGCGAAATCCAAACTGTCCCCGGCGAAGATTCTCGGCGTCGCGGGATCGGCGATCCTGGCGGCCGTGCTGTTCTGGATGCTGCCGACACTGGTGAACTACGCCCGTAGCGACGCGAACACGATCGTGCCGGATCACCCCGTCGGAGGCGGTTATCAGTGACCCAGGTGATCAAGGTCTTCACCCCGGTCAAACGTGTACCCACCATGATCGGCAAGGCCCAGAACGGCCAGAAGCTGCCGTTCGGGCCTTACACTTTACCCCAGGTGGCCGGGGTCGCGATCGGTTTGATTCTCACCGGAGTCGGCTCCATGACCTTGCCGATGAATCCGGCGATCACCTTCCTGGCCGGATTGGCATTGACCGTCATGCTCGGATTCGGGCTCGGCTTGATCCCTTACACGGGTGTGCGGCTGTTCTCCCGGGTGGTGTGGTTCGCGCGATTGATCTTCTATCCCAAACCGGTACTCGCCTCGGGCATTCCGGTCACTCCGGAATCGGCCCGGATCACCATGTTCGTCGAGGAGACGATCGTGGCGATACTGCCGCACGAGCCACCGGCCGGGAACGCCCGGGATGAGCGGGGGGCCAAGCGCGGCCGTCAGCCCCTGGAAACGCTGAGTGCCAGCCGTTTCATGCGGCGAGTGCAGGTCGTGGAATCCGGATCGCCGGCCGGCGGATCGCCGGATTCGGGGCTCATGATCAACGGTAACGGCGAGCGGCCGGCAAGCGGAGAGGGAGGCTGATGGGGTTCAACCGGGATCTGCAGCCCACGGCAGCCATTCGCGGACATCTCCAGTTCACCCATACCGGGTTGGTCACCGCGACCTACTTCATCACTCCGCTCGGCTACGGATTGCGCAAGTCCGGCGATAAGCAGGACGTCAAACTCGCGCACCACTCCCTGATCAACAACCTGCCCAACGGTTCGCTGCTGTTGGGAATCCAGGCCCGGCAGAACACGATCGATGTGCTGGGCAAAATGGTCGAGGGCGTGGACCTCGACGAATGCGCGGACTATGCCGACGAAGTGTTCGCCTCGTATGAGCGGGTGCGCGCCATCTCCCCGCAGACCCGTATCTTCCTTCTCTCGATTCCGGTGGGCACCGCCAACACCAGCGGGATCTCAGCTCTGTCCAGGATGTGGCGCGGCAGTACGACGACGATCGACGCGACGGCTGTCTCGCGGGCGGAACTGGACGGCTACGAGGAAGAGGCCAACACGATCCTGTCCCGCATCGGCGGGGATTTCGATCCGGTCCCGGTGCCGGCGGCGATGTTCCAGTGGCTGTGGGAGCACTATCTGGCTCGCGGCGGCGTCGGCGAACCGGTCGCGCCCACGCGGGCCGGTGCCTTGGACGATGCGACCGCCGCGGTGTTCAAATCCGCCGCTCTCGACGAAGGGGCACGCGCCGATTCCCAGCGGCGGCTGCGGCCCTCGTTCGTTCCGGTGATCAAGGTCGTTCAGCCGGACAGCGGTTATCGGCCCTCCTACCAGTCGATGCTCACGCCGCGTTCGTTCCCCTACGGGGGCATGATGTTTCCCGGTGGCAGCGAGTTCCTGACGGTGATCGACGGTCTCGGCGACGTCACCGTCGACTGGGGGATGCGGATCTCCAGCAAACCCGCCGACCAGGTACTCAAGGCCAACGAGGTGAATCTGCGCCGGCTCGGCGAACAGATGGACCAGCGTGATCAGGAGATCTCGTTCGCGCAGAACACCCTCATGTCCAAAGCGCAGATGCTGGGCGAGTACAACCAGCATTTCGAGGTCAACGGCGGGGAATCGGAGGTTTCGTTCACCACGGTGATCGCGGTCGGCGGATCCTCACGGGACGACACCATGGACGCGGTGAACACGCTGCGCCGCCGGTACAAGCGGTTCCAGGTGGAGCTGGCCGCCCCGGTCGGAGCGCAGGTGGATCTGTGGTCGCTGCTGGTGCCCGGTAGCCCGTCGCGGCGGGCGTTCGACGATTTCGCCCATATCGTGCCCTCCGATATGTGGGCCGGATTCGTACCGTTCACCACCAGCCAGATCGGTGACGACAGCGGTCCGGTGATCGGTATCAATCTGCTGTCCGGACATTTCGAGCCGATCCACTTCGGCATCATGGAAGCCGCGCTGCACGATCTGTCGGCATCGTTCGCGGTCACCGGCGAACTGGGTTCGGGTAAGTCGTACTTCCTGAAACTCATGGCCGTACTGGTGCACGATATGGGCGGGCAGTTCCTCGCCATCGACCGCAGTCAGGTCGGCGAATGGGAGCATTTCGCCTCGGCCATCGACGACGCGGTGATCATCGACCTGGCCGAACCGAGGGTATCGCTGGATCCGCTGCGCCTGTTCGATCCCCGAGTCGCCGGGGAGCGTGCCCTGGACTCCGTCCTGCCGCTGCTGGATCTGTCCCCGACCTCGGGAACGGGCGCTGTCATCAGCAATCTGCTCTCGCCCCGGGGGATCGAGGAACACCGGATCACCAGTCTGCTGGACCTGTTCCGGGTCGTCTGCCGGTTGCGCGATCAACCCGGGGCGATGGAGGAATACGCCGATCTCGCCGCCCGGCTGGGCACGATCGTGGAGCGGGTACCGGTGCTCTTCGATCCGAACCTCGCGCCGATCCGGCTCGACGCCGCGGCGACCGTGGTGCGCAGTCACCGGCTGGCGCTGCCGACCGCCGAGGAACTCACCACCCCGCACCTGTACAACCGGCTGCCGCTGACCAAACGGCTCGGCACCGCCCTGTACGAACTCGTCGGGGTGACGGCGCGGGAAGCCTTCCTGTCCGATAACGGCCGTTTCGGGTTGCTGGTCGGCGACGAGGCGCACCATTTCACCCAGACCCAGGTGGGGTCGGCGGTGACCTCGGACTTCAGCCGGGACGGACGTAAACACCTGGCCGCGATCGGGTTGGCGTCGCACGATCCGGCGACCGACTTCCAGGGTGCCGCGCACAACCTGATCCCGAACCGATTCGTCTTCCGCCAGCGTGACGAGACGCTGGCGCGCAACAGCCTGGAATGGCTGGGCGTGGATCTGGAAGAGGCGCCGTTCCTGTTGCAGGCCCTGCGTGAGGAGACCTCGCCTCCGGTGGGGGCGGGACGGCAGGTACCCGTGGAACGGCGCGGTGAGATGTTCATGCGGGACGCGCTGAGCCGGATCGGGCGGGGCAAGGTGCTCGGTCCGGCCCGGGCGGATCGCGCCGAGGCCATCACCAGCACCCCGACGGTCACCTCGAAGGCCGACCGTATGGAGCCCGAAGTGGTGCGATGAGCAGCCCGTCGCCGGAGGATGCCGCTCGGTCCCGGTTACGAACGAAAATCGTGCTGGGTGTTATGGCGCTGGCGTGCTGCTGTGGCGGTCTGCTGGCCGCGCTCGTGCCCGCGGGCTCGGTGATCGCGCTGGGGAAGAAGGACTTCCAGGCCCAATGCGATATCGCGCTCGGCACCTCGCCCGGAGCGACGCCGACGTCTACGACCAGTCCGAGTCCTACTTCGCCCTCGACCTCGACCTCGGACGCGCCGATCGCCAACCCCTACGCGGCGCTGAAGATCGATCCGGATGACCCGGACTTCACCGAGCGCGACCGGAAGTGCGCCTCGGCGATGCGGCTGGCGCCGCGCCAGGACCAGCCGTTGAGCCGGCCGAATACCGGCGCCGCCGCCACATGCGCGGCCGATCTCGCGCTGCGGTATCCCGAAGCCGGTGGTACGGCGCAGATGGCGGATTACGTCCGGGATGTCGTATACAGCGCGTCCGCCTTCGCCGCGACCCGGCGCTGTGAACCGACCCGGGCGCCGGGGGCGGTCGCGGAGGAGAGCTGCGGTGATCCGACAAAACGTGCCCCGGCGGTGGTACTTCCGGAAACCGTGGCCGAACAGGCGTATTGCGGGAAACTGGTCGATCCGGCCGCGGCTTCGCCCGGTGATCTGGTGTTCTGGGAATACCGCGACGACGCCGCGACCCGGGCCGGGGTCGCGTTGAGCCCGGACGAACTGGTCACGGTGGACGGTGGGAAATTCGTGCGGCTGACCATTCCGGATGGTGCCGAGATTCAGATCAAACGGGTACTCGGGGAGGATTCGTGACCAGCGCGGAAACCGGGCCGTACTTCCCTCCGGACGCAGAGGTCGACGGCGAGGAGCCGGTCGACGGGGCGGCCGGGGCAGAGACGCCGGTCGGTATCGGAGTACCCAGGCGTTGGGGCGGCGGCCCGAACAACGGCGCGCCCCAGGGCATGCCGACTGCCCCCTCGAATCATGCGGCGCCGAACACCACAGCGACGCCCGTATCCAATACCGCGCCCGCGCCTACCGCCGCCGGTCCCACGCCGAGTTCCGCGGCGCCCGCCGGTCCCGCCGCTCCGCCGGCGCCTGGCGCACCCGTCGCCGCTAGTCCGGCCACGGCGCCGGCGACCGCGCCGGCCCAGCCCACCGGGCAACCGCCGCCCGCTCCGCCGCCCGCTGACCAGGGCGACGATCGCGAAGCAGATCCACTCGTGGATCCCGAGATGCTCGCGAAGATGGCGCCGATGGCCATGATGGCCGGTTCGGCGTTGTTGCCGATGATCGGTTCCGCGCTCTCCGGATTGATGAGCGGCGGTGCCGGATCGGGCGGTGGTGCCGCACCCGGCGAGGAGGTCGCCGGGGCAGGTATGACACCGGATGCCCAGCAGGCGATGAAGGCGCTGAAAAAGCTGGAATCGGTGTACGGCGAAGGGGAGCCCACCGAACCCGAAACGAAGAAGCTGCGTGAGGAAACCGACGGGTCGAAACCGGCCGGTTCGGGCGAGGGCGCGGCGATGATCAAGGCGAAACGGCTGTACCAGAATAATTCCGCCGGTGCGTTCAACAATCTCGACAAGCAGCTCGCGACCTACATCACGGGTGTCGCGGGATCGAACAAAATCGACAAAGGTGCGGTGCGCACACTGCTGAAGAGCGTGAACGAGGCCTTGGCCGAGCTGGGTCCGACCGCCTACACCAAAGAGGGTCAGCAGAAGGTCCGCAAGATCCTGACCGCCGCACTGAAGGCCGCCCACAAGATCGTGTCCGGTGGTTCCGCGAACAACGGTGATGCCGCTTCGGCGATCAACCAGCTGACGAACCAGTACCTCTACAACATTCTGGGCAAGGAACTTCCCGGCGGAGTGAAATTCGCGGCTTCGAAGGCGACGGCGACGGCGGAAGGCGGCTCGAAAAGAGCGCAATTCGCGCTGAAGACCGCCCTTGCCCAGATCGGTGACCCGTACGTATGGGGAGCCGAGGGCCCCGGCAGTTTCGACTGTTCCGGACTCACCCAATACGCGGCCCAGAAAGCGGGAGTGAATATCCCGCGTACCGCCGACGAGCAGTTCCGGAAGCTACCCCGGGTGAAGCCCGGCGATATCCAGCCCGGAGACCTCATCTTCCCGGAGAACAGCTACAAGAACGGTGAGATGGGGCATGTGATGATGTACATCGGCGACGGGAAATGTGTCCACGCGCCGAAGCCGGGCAAAGATGTCACCACCACGTCGCTGCCCGACAGTTACGCGGCCGGCCGGATCGCCTGAACGACTGCCGGGCTTCTATCGGGCAAGCCGGGACCCGTGCATCCGGCCACCACAGGTGAGGCAGGTCGCGGCGGGGCACGGTTCCGCCGCGCGAAATCCCTGTCCGGGATCAGTAATTCCAGGGATCGAGTCCGTCGGCGGGGTCGGGATGGGCCAGGTTGGCCACCCGGGTGGACCATCGGGTCAGGTCCACCCGGTTGGCCTCCGACCGGTCGTTGTAGTAGTTCTGCGCGGCGGTCCGCAAGTTGACCGCTGCTTCGGTGCCGATGGTCCAGCGGGTATCCCGGCCGACCGCGTTCCATTCGTCCGGTGTTATCGCGTCGCGCAGCGCGGTGTCGGAATCCCAATGCTGGCGTACCCGGTTGATGAAGCCGTGGTTCACCAGGGCGCCGGGCGGAGGCGCATTCGTGTGGCGGGCGAAGTTCTCCGCCGCGACCACGGCCTGGGCGCCGAAGGCCTCCCGTACCCCCTGCGAATCGGTCGGGCGGAGATGGTTCTCGACCGCTCGGGAGGCCGCGAGCGCCTTGCGCAACGGTCCCCACGCGTACGGGTTCGACATCATACTGGCCTGCATCGCCGACTGCGCCCGCAGTACCTGATGGACCCGATCGTCGGGAGTGCCCGCGGCACGCAGCAGTGCGGCGATCTGAGCGTCCGGTACTCGGCTGTCGCCGAGACCGTCGAGTGCGTTGGCCACTCCGAGCGCACCGGCCATACCCTCGTGTGTCTCGGCCCGCCGCCGTGCCTTGTGCAGCCAGTTGGCCCGGCCCAGTTCCCCCCACCTGTACAGCTCCCGCCGAGAGTCCGCGGTCGCGATATTGGCCATTTCGGACCGCTTCCTGCCGCGAGCCAGCGGATTCAGCGGATTCGGGGTGGCGGCCAGCATCCATCCCGTCACCGGCGAACTGTTCACGGTGTTCAGGGCGGCCAGCGCCGCTACCCCGCTGAGCGCGCCACCCGAGCCGCCTCCTCCGCCGGCGCCCCCGCCGCCCATGCCGAGGGCGGTGCCGCCACCGGATCCACCCGAACCGCCGCCGGCACCGTGCAGAGCCAGCGAGGCGCGGTTCGCGATCCAATCGTTGCCGCGAGACAGGCTGGAGTTCAGCCGTCCGACCTGTGAAATAGCCACGGCCTCGACCACACATACGATGACGAGCACCGACATCACCTGGCCGTTCGCCTGATCGAACAGGTTCTTCAAGAACAGCGTGTAGACGCCGAGGAATATCGTGAACACCGTCATTCGCACGGCGGCGATGAAACTGTCCACGATATTGCGGACCAGGAAGGTCTGGGTGGGTCCGTAGATGAAACCGCCGGCGGCGAAACCGAATATCGCCATAAAGCCGTGGTAGATGGCGTTCAGGGCGGCCTTGGTCACCTTCACGGACAAGTAGACCGCGAAGACCAGCAGCATGACGGCGCAGACGAGGAGGATCAAGCCCGTGCCGACCTGTCCCATGGTCGGCTCGCTCGCTTTGGCGTAGGCGGATCCGTTTCCGCAGTCCTTCATGCCGTCCCGGATATTGTCGGATTGGCCGGACAGCACGCCCGAGCTCCACGCCGACTCACAGGCGGGATAGTTGTCCACGACTTGCCCGAAATTCCATACCTGTACCGGTTTTCGGGCGAAATTATCGGCCAGGTTGTGCTGCATCTCGGTGACGAGCTGGTTCGGATTGGGGTTGCTGTCGCCGGTGAGACCGGCAGCCACCGACAGCCCTACATCACGCCCCTGGGTGAGGATTCCGCCGGAGGACAGCACATCCTCCAAAGGTTCGGCGAGGAATACCGGGCCCAGAACCGCCACACCGACCATCGTCACGACCTGGATGGTGGCCTTACCCGGCAGGCCACGAACGATGAAGATCGCGACGAAGAAGGCACCGCCGGTGGCCGAGGTCACCAGGATGATCGGGTTGGTGAGCTGCCGGGCCAGCGCGTCGGCCACACCGGTGAGGGCGTTGGCGAACATATCGAGCCAGGTGAAACTGAAGGTGAAGTCGATGACCCAGATTCCGGAGGTCACGAACGATATATAGCCGACGAACATCAGGCCTATCAGCGTCCACAGTACGGTGTTTGCGGGGTTGATGATGCTGCCCCGGTCCGTGGAGAAGGTATAGCTCGAGAGTGGAACCCCGTGGGAATCACGGATGTTCATCCATCCGAGTCCATCGATCTGCGAGACACCGCTACTCACCTGGGCTGTGGCCACCGCCCCGATGATGGCGGGGAAGATCACGAACACGAAGGCGAGTACGAGAGTCCAGAACAGCCGCCGACGCCACGGCCGCTCAGCGAGCCAGGCCTTGAACTCGGCAAGGCGGACCTTGGATCGCAGTACGATCGTATCCGGATACCAGCGCAGCGGATCCCATTTCCGTCCGGATCTCGGACGGCTGGAGGCTTCCGGTGTCTGTGCGGGAGCTGGGGTGGATACGGTCACGACGCGGCGTCTCCGATACACCGCGCGATGAGATGCGAGGACCGATCGGGACGTAATGACCGTGTTCCGGCGGTGGATTCACGGCACCACAAACGCAGGCTCATCTTCTGGTTACCTCCTGCGTGATGATCCGTCCCCGGGTCGATCGGAGGACGGGGCTCCGTGCACGTGATTGAACAACTCGGAACATTGATAATGACGTGTTCGAGCTGGTCAGTGCTTCCCCGTATTGGGAATCCCGGACAATCGGTGGGGTCAGGAAGGGAGTATCGCGCATGGTCGGCTGCGGGTGCCCGGTCTCACGCCGCGGCCGGTCGGGGATCGGCGGGCGGTGTCTCCATGGGCTGTTCGACGATACAGCCGTGATCCCAGCTGTGCCCGTTCGGTGAGCTCATGGGAATCGGTGACTGGATCGGAGACCATTGGGACGATGCCGTCGTCGGTGTCGCCAGCGCGGCCGGCTTCGCCCTCTTGGGCCCGGCCGGGGCCGCTCTCGCGGGCGGGGTCACAGGTGGTCTGACGGCCCTGGCGCAGGGCGAGGATCCGCTCGAGGCCGCCGCCTTCGGGGCGGCCGGCGGGGTCCTGGGCGGGGCCCTCGGCGTTGTGGGCAAGGGTGGCTGGGCTGCGTTCGGAAAGTCGGCTATAGAAGGGGCCAAGGGGCTCAAGAATGGTGGGGTCCGAGGAGCGTACACGGGGGTGCGCTCGCTGCTCGGTGACTCGAACAAGCGGATGATCTACGCGATGGCCTCCTCGGGTTCCATGGCGTTCCCCAGTGCTACCGATTCCATGTTGCGTGAGCCGTGGTATCAGTGGCGCGGCTACCCCGAGGTTCCGTTGATGGATATCAGTGCCGAGGAGCTCTCCGATATTCCGGATGGTATGCCGCCGGTTAGGATGCCCGATCCGGAACAGTTGCCGTACGGGCTCGAATTCGGACCGGCTATGCAGCAGAACTATCGAACCCTTCCGCGGAGCTATCTGGCGATCCGGAAGAACTTCGGTGAGAAGCCCTCGAAGACCACACTGCCGAAAGAGCTGGAGGTCGCGGATATTTCGGGTGAGGAGTCATCGGGAATACCGAACTACATCGAGTGGGTGGGCGCAATGCGCGAGCAGTACAAGGAGCTGAGGGCTCTTTCCGGCGCCGTGTCCAAGGCTGCCGTCGAACGGACCGAGGAACTGTGCGAGTGCGGCCGGAAGGATGTCGATGCGTCGATCGAGGCGTTGACGACGTTCGCCGAGGCACACCCCAGGCACCTGGAGCGGATCTCGTCCAATATAGACGATTACGAGAAGAAGCTGACTCAGTACGGTGGCTCCCCGATATTCCTGGTCGACCGGAAACAAGTCGGCGCCGGATTGAATGAAGATGCGTATGCGATGGTCCTGATCGGGGCAGCGAGTACCAGCCTCCAGGGAATTCTGGCCGGCTACAACGCCGAATTCGAGGCACTCGCCGACAAGACCGATGACCAAAAACCTGATGAGAAACATGGATCGGGCTCGAAGGGCGACGACGAGAAGAAATCCACCGATGAGGAGAAGACGGGGGCCGGTGCGGACGGGGACACCGACACCACCGATCCCTCGTACAAGCCGAACGGTCAGGATACCGATACGGAGGCGGCCGGCGCTCCAGAGGTGAACAGTGAGGTCCCCGCCCCGGATCCGCTGGACCTGAGCGGAGAAAGTGATCCGGTGTCCGATTCCGATCAGGCGGCCGATTCGGCCGGCACCTCGGATATCGAGGCAGCCGACATCGGACAGACCGAGCCCGGAACGTCGGCTTCCGAGGCCGTGCCCGGTGTGGCGCAGACGGCATCGGTCGCGTCGCCCGCGGCGAGTGGTGTGGGCGGCGGCGGGTTGGAATCGATGATGCTGCCGCAGTTGATTCAGGCAATGATGGCCGCTGGCCGCAACGGCGCCCCTGGAGAAACGGACGGCGAGAAACAGACGAAGGGCGTGCCGCAGAACCGTGGGCCGGCCGCCGCGCCGGGTTCGCACTCGGCGCCTGCCCAGACACCGGCGGCGAACGCCCAGGCGCAGGCTCAAGCGGCGGGGCAGGCGCCCCCGGCGAAGTCCGTCTCGGCGCCGCCGAACGCGGGCCCACCGCCGGGGGGCCCCGCACCCGATTCGGCGGGAAATATCGTTTATACCTTCCCGGACGGCCAGACGCAGGAGGTATCGCGAGTGGCGGCACAGGTTTTGGATGCGGCCTTTGGGAACGCGGCGGGCACGGACGCGCGAGCGGCCTACCGGGGCACGCCGGCGGAATGGTCGGATACACGCCATATCGGGGACAGAAAGAGCCCGGGCCAGGCGATGACCGGCGACGTCGGGGTCTGGGACGGACGTACCGCGGTGCTGGTGAAGTTCGATGAACCGGAGTCCCCGCCCGCGATAATCGCCGACGGTGTGCTGCACCCGATTGCCGAGCTCGACGATATGCGCGATGCCGAAGGAGAATTCGGTGCCTTCGTAGGAATCTTCCGTCCACCCGGAATCGAGAAGGCGGAGCCGGGACAAGGCCCCGGACCGTCGGGACAACCCGCCGACGATGCCGCCCTCGGCGCGACCGTACCAGCCTAGGAGGCGACAATGTGGGGTGAGGGTGCCGTCGGCTTTATCGCTGACGTCGGTGTGAACCTGGCGGTCGCACGCGTCATGCCCGGAAAAGCGGGCATGCTCGTCGGCGGTGCGGCCGGTGGCGCGGCGCATGAGGTTGCCGACGACATTGTCGGCGGCCGTGGCCTCAGTGTGGATGGTGCCGGTGACATACTCAAGTCCGCCGTCGGGGGGGCTGTGGCCAACGGGGTGTTGGGTTATGGCGCGGGCCGCGTCGGGAAAGGGGTAGGCGCCGCAGCGAAACGCGCGGAGAAATCGATAACACCTGAATTGAACCGGCTGGATTTGGCTGCGAAGCGTGCGGCAGAAAGGGCGAACAAACTAAGAGGCGATCTCAGCAGCTACCAGTCCAAGCTCGATAACTGGGGGCGTTTTCAGAGAAAGGTGAAGATAGGAAACAAAAATTTAAGCAAAGATGAATTGAAAGATCTCATCAAGTCTACACGCGCTAGGATCAGTAAATCGGAGGCCTCAGCTCGGAGGTATTCCGACAAGCACAAGAACACTGCTGCCGATAAGCACCTGGATCAGCTGAAAAAATGGGAAGAACGGCTGAAGAGTGGTCAGGGCAAGTTCGCGTCGTCGAGCAATGCAGCCGCTCCAGGGGTGGCAAACAGGTGGCTCCGCGCACTCGGTTCGGCGGGTGTGGTCCAGATTGCGGGGGGCGATGAGCCCGGTGGCGGCAAGGGTGGGCAGGGGCAGGATGTGCCCGAGATCACTTTTGTATGGGTCGGTGAGGGGGCCGCCGGATCGCAATATGGCGAAAAGCCGTTCGTCGAGGACGAGAAATACACTACGGAAGGAGGAAGCGGGTTTCTTCTTCAACCCTCAAAAGGCTTGAGTCCGCAGGTCGAGAAGTGGTATGGCCACCCCACGGATTCGGTGGCGAAAGCAATTGCGGATGGCCACAAATTATTTGGCGATCCGAAATTAAAGTCCAAGATCGAGGACGATAAACTGAAGATGAAGGACGTGGCGATTCCGAGGCTCAGTGCGGCCGGGTCCGGGATCGGAAAAGGGGGCGCCGCCAGCGAATACGGGAAGCTGGTCGGAAAGTTGAACGATAAGGCGGACCTGGTCGACGCCGCGCAGGTGAACGTGGTAAACGTTCTACCGAAGGTCGAAGATATCACCAAAGAGGGTCGGGAAAATTACGCCGAACTGATCCGTGGCATGAACGTGAACGTATCGCAAATGCATGCTCCCACCACCAACGAGGAAATGCTGAGGATGCTGATGCAGGCGATGGTGGAGTCTGCCGAAGAGATCGAGGGCGCCAACAAACTGCACCAGGCGCAGGCCGAGCGGGTCGAAAAGCAGAAGGAAACCCTGGAAGACGACCGCGCGCGGGACGACGACCTGAAGAACAGTGTGGACCGGTCCGTGAATAATGCACAGGATCCCTCGTATACGCCCGATCCGGTGAAGTCCGGTATCACCGATCCGTCCCTGCTTCCGGATACCACTCCCGGTGATATCAATACCCCGGGAACCTCTGCCGAGGATCTGCAGAATTCGGTGGGCAAGCAGGACGACGAGATGAACGAGGCCCTGGAGAACGCCACCAACCCGGCAACCGATTCCGCGATGGACCCCGCAACCAACCCATCCCTCGCCTCGCCGGCCTCGACAGGCTCTCTGGGTTCCATGGGATCTATGGGTTCCCCGGGCGGAGTCGGCGACCTCATGGGTCAGATGCAGACGATGCAGACGATGGAGATGATGCGCCGGATGGCCGAAGCGCGTAACGGTGCCGACCCCGATCTGGCCAGCCGGGCGAAGGATATCGACCCCGCGCGCTACGACCGGGCCGCCGCGCCGACCATGCCGCAGCAGCAGCCGGGATCGACTCCGTGGTCGAATCAGCCGGCGTCGACCGGCGCCCCGGCACAGGCGCAAAACGCTCACCATCCGGCCGGCCCGCCCAACGGCGCCAACTCGACGCAGGCCGGCGGGGGTGCGCCGGCGCGGGTCGCCGGAGACGACGGCCTGGTGCCCTATCAGCTCCCGGACGGCCGGTCGCAGCGGGTGCCGCTCGCGGCGGCGCAGGGGCTGGATAAGGGGTTCGCCAACAAGACCGGCACCGACGCCCAGGCGGCCTATCAGGGGACTGCGGCCGCGTGGACCGATCCAAAAGATATCGGCCTAGCCGTCGACCCGTTCGGCGTGGCGACCGGCGATGTCGCGACCTGGCGGAAGTCGTCGAAGGATAAGCCGGACACCGAATCCAGCGGTGACCCGGAATTCCGGACGGCGATCGTGGTGCGGTTCGGGGATCCGGAAACCGGCACTCTGGAGGTTCTGGTGAATGGCGAATTGCAGCCGTTCTCGCCGGATATGACGGATGACGCGGGAGCTTTCGGTGATTTCGCGGGCTTCAAACATCCGAAGGGTATGGAGGCGGCCGGCGACAAGGGACAGGACACCGGCGTTCCGGCCGATCAGGGTACCGATGCTCCGGCCATGGCGCCGGCGTAGGAAAGTGGACGGTCGAGAGGAGTGAGGCATGCCGCTGAATGTCGATCTCGGTGAACTGGTGTCCGTTGCCGGGCAGTCCGCGGACCTGGCGCGTGCCACCGGTGCGGCGATGCCGCGGGAATGGGTGCTGCCCGCCGGGGCGGATCCGATTTCCGCTCAGGCCGTTCCGCAGTTGAACTCCCAGGCGGCGGCCCTGTTCAACGCGACCGTCGGGGTGTTGAACAAGATCCAGAACGACGCACACCGGATCGGCAAGGCTGCCGTCGAATACTCGGCCGCCGACGATGAAGGTAGTCGCCAGGTGAATGGGGCCGCCGGGGAACTGGTGGACAATCCGGTACCCGCCATGGAGCAGGTGGGATTCCGGCGGGTGCCGCCGGGGCTGCGCGATATGCCCGTCACGACCGGTGATCCGCTGACCTTCGCGCGGCAATTGCGGGCCGGGCCGGGCCCGGAGCCCGCGCACCGGTTCGCCGATTCGGTTCGGTTGTTCAACAACAGCTCCCGGGTCCAGGCCTCCGGTGATATGGACCGGGCCGGTTCCATCCTCCAGAATTGGAGCCCGGTGGGTTCGGAGGTCGCCCAGCGGTTCGCGACCTACCGCGGCTGGATGGACCATTTGGGGGACGCGATGGAGAAGCTGGCGCAGGGCGCCGAATCCTATGGCAATGCCTTCGCCCGGGTGAAGGCGAAACACCCCACCCCGGAAGAGATCCTGGCCTCCCGGAAGAAGATGCTGGCGGCGGCACGGTCGAAGAACCAAGCGGCTCTCGCGGCCGCGACCGCGGAGTACAACGAGTTGAACGCGCGGTCGGGGGAGGCCGCCGGCTCCTATGCCACCGAAACCGGGACCGGTGTCGCGGATTCGGCGCAGGGCTCGGGCGCGGCCGCGGAGGCCGGAACCGGGGCTTCCGGCGGATCCGGCGGTTCCGGCAGCGAGATGCTCTCCCAGATGTTGCCCATGCTGATGCAGATGATGCAGCTCGGCAATGACGGATTGTCCCAGACCGAGGAAGTCTCGGACGAGTATTACGACGACTACTACGACGACTACGGTCTCGGTGGTGGGGTTCCGTCCTACGGCAGTCCGACCGGCGGTTCACCGTCGATACCCAGCGGCGGGATGCCGAGCGACTCGTCGGTGCAGACTCTGTCGGCGACGACGGCCATGCCGCTGGCTGCCTCCGCCGCCGGTAGCAATGCCGGTGCTCCGCCGCGGATACCCGCGGCCGAAACCGCCTCGGGTGGTACATCGGCGGGGGCCGGCCGCACTGCCGGATCGCCGATGATGCCGTATATGCCCATGTCACCAGGGATGGGCGGAGCCGGCGGCGGAGGAGGCGCCGGCGACCGCAACAGGGTGGTCGCCTGGCATCCCGACCGGCTGATGTACGTCGACGACACCCCGCATACCGAACCTGTCATCGGGGAACGGCCCACTATCGCGCCGACGGTTACCCAACCGACCCCGGCGCCGACCAACCAGGCCCCCAGCCGCTCCGGAGGTAACGCATGACCATCCACCCAGATGTCCAGGCCGCGCTGGACGCGGCCCGCGAATTACGGCATCGCATCGCCGATATGCGCGAGCGTATCGACGATGTCCGTGCGCGCCGCCCGTCGCCCAGTGGCACGGTGATTCCGGAGGTCGACGCGATGGGGCGGCTCACCAGCCTGTATCTGGCGCCGGGGACCGCGGACCGTTTCACCAGCGACGAACTGGTCGCGGAGATCATGGCCGCCATCCGGGAGAGCACCCAGGACGCCGCCCGGCAGTACCAGGTGATCATGGAGACCGTGATCACCGATGACGAGGAGGACGCCGCGGACGGCGCGGCGGAGAGTCGTGAACCGGAGGCGGTGCGATGACCGGCCCGGACCCCGGCGGCGCGGATCCGGGAGACGATTCGGTCTCCGCCGCCGACGCCATCGGCTGGCTGCACGAGGAAGGGCTGGCGCGGCTGGCCTCGCTGGGCGCGGGTTCGCCCAACCCGGCCGTCGCCTTCGCCATCGATGTGGCCACCGGGATCGTCACCAAATATCCGGCCGCCAACGGCGGTATCGGCGCCGATTCCAGCACCGTCGCCGCGGACGATCTGCCGGCGCCGGCGGGTGGACCCAATCGATTGGTGGTCGTGGGAGTCACCAACGTCGATCAGGTGCTGGTGGTCGATCTCGCCGGATCACTGGTGATCGGTATCAACGGTGAGCGCCCCGAACTGGCCGCCCGGTCCTGGGTGAGTCAGCTGTTGCTGAACCCGGATATCACCGTTACGACCAATAGTGCGGATGTCGCGCTCGGCAGCAGTTCGCGTTGCCGCAAGAGTTTCATACCCGGCGGCGGCGGTTCCGTTGTCAGCGTCGACGACGGAAATCCGCCGGTGACAACGGTATCGATGAACTCCGATGTGGAGAGTTCCGACTACTTGGATCTGCTCGGTGACGGTGGCGGCGAGATGTACCTGGGCGCGCGGGTCTGGCCGCTGCGGCTGGTGATGACCATCGGCGACGCACCGTGGTCGGCCTTATCGGACACTTTGGCCGCGTCTGCCCAGTGAGCTCAGGAGACAGAGAATGAACGACGACTACGACTACGACGATCTCGCGGACGATGTGGACAGCCCGGTATCCACGAAATCCGTCGGCCCACCCCAGGTGTATGAGGTGTTCAATCCCGACCATACGGTCGGTGTGGCGTGCGATCGCGACGGGGAGATAGTCGGGCTGCACATCACCGACGATGCCCGGGACAACGGCGATACCTGGCTGAGCGCGGAGATACTCAAACTCGCCGGGCTCGCGCATACGAAATCGCGGCTCGGGCTGCGTCGTGAGATGGAGGCCAACGGCGCCCGCGCCTACACCATCGACTCGTTCGGTCTGCCGACCGAGGCCGGGTATCAGACGATGGAGGACGAGGCGTTCGGACTGCGTCCCGCGTAACTGTGCCCGGTGACGGGATCAACGGACAGACAGGAAAAGAACCATGGTGCATATCGTTTCCCTCGACGAGGTGGATTCGATCGTCGGGAGCATCGCCCCGGCCACCTCGCTGCTGACCGGGGATGTCAGTACGGTTGCCGAGTCACTGACGATGGACTCGAAAGCCGGTTCGTCACTGGACGCGGTGAGCCGGACCATGTGCAGTCACCTGGATTGGATCCAGGACACCGTCGCCGCGAAGGTCACGGAAGTCACCGACCAGACCGAGACCACCGTGCATGCCGCCGATTACGGTACTGCGGTGTACCACAACACCGATGTCGACGGCGGCGGAGTCGTGCGGTCGGCCTCGGTCTGATCGGTCGTTGTGGCACCGGAACAAGCGAGCCCGTACTGGGACCGGATCGTCG
The DNA here is from genome assembly GCF_040632335.1 of Nocardia sp. NPDC019395. NCBI lineage: Bacteria > Bacillati > Actinomycetota > Actinomycetes > Mycobacteriales > Nocardiaceae > Nocardia > Nocardia sp. NPDC019395. Next base: position 30,542 of record NZ_JBEYBT010000023.1, on the reverse strand, counting down.
GTGACGACTGGCCCCAGATACCGCCCTCGGCGTGGCACGGGTTGGAGACCGCTGCCCGCGAAGGTGCCGAAGCGCTGAATCTCGCCGATATAGAACAGGCGCGCCGCGCGTTCGACGAGGTGGTCATCCAGTCGGAGGGGCTGGCGCAGATCCGGCGTGCGTTGGTTGCCCTGGAGCAGAATCCGCGGGCTTTCGCGGCGGCCCTGAAGGCCGCGGCCGATACCTTCGGCACCTTCGGTGACGTGGTGCGTCGGACCCGTAATCAGATACTGGATGTGGTGGAGAACGCCACCGACCGGATCGGGCAGGCCACCAGCGGCGATAACAACGACGACGGTGAGGAGGGCGATGAGGCCGAGGCGGAAGCGGACCGGCAGGCCGCTGACGCGATCGTCGCCGAGGCACGCGGGGACGTGGTCGATATCGTCGCCGCCGCGCTGTCCGCACTCGGTCCGCAAGGGCTGCCCAGGCTGGACGATATAGCCCGGGAACTGGGGCAGCCGGGGCCGTGGCGGCAAGGTGCGCGGGCACCGCACGCGCCGCCCCGGAAGCCGGGTGGGCAGGGGAGGCCCGTCGCTCACGACAGGCGCCGGCAGCGCGGCCGCGGTTTCGAGGCCGGTCCGTGGGTTCCGGGATTCGAAAGGCCTGTGCTGCCCGATAAGGGGCTCGGGCAGAAACTGATCGACCTGATCGGCGATCTGTTGCGACCCGGACCGGACCCGCTGGGTCCGAACCTCCCGCCGGGAGTCGCGGTCGATGTGCCGGTCGGTGCCGGGGATATGCCTGCCGCGCCGGGCGTGCCCGCGGAGGCGGGGCCGGGACCCGGGCCGGGAGACCGGGGAAACGGCGCCCCCGGGCTCGGGGCGCCGGGTCAGCCCGGGCCTCCGGACGCGGGCCGCGCCGAGCCCGGGCCCGCCGGGGGAGTCGACGGTCATGGTGGGGGTCCCGAGGATCGTGGTAGTGGGGGACCCGGCGATCGTGGTGGGGACAACAGCGGAGGCCCCGCTAGTGATAGGGCGGATTCGGTCGACAGGCCGGGCGACGCATCGCGCGCGGAGCATGCCGGCCGACCCGACGGGGAATCGCAACCGGACCGCGAGCTGCGTGACGCGGGCACACACCAGGGCTCGGACGGGCTCGACACATGGAATACGTTGCGCGGGAACGGCACACGTGAGGACCAGGCCTCCGAGGCCGGGGCAGCGGCCCCAGCCCCGCCGCCGGTGTTCCCGGCTGCGCCGCCGCCAGCTCCCGGCCCGGCCGCCGCCCCGGGCCCCGGCAGTGCGGGCGCCGGATCTCCGGCCGCCGGTGCACCGGCAGCCGCGGCGACCTCCACCCAGTCCATGTCCTCGGCCGCGCCGGCCGCTCGTGGTGTGGTGGGGCCGGTCGACGCGTTCCGGGCGCCGGGGGCTACCGGCAAGGTGCTGACGCCCGGTTCCGGGCCGGGCGTGAGTGCGGTGCCCGGTGTAAAGGTGCCGGTGCCGCTGCCGGACGGTGATATCGCACCGGAAAAGCGCGCTGGTGGAAACGAACTCGTACAGGACGCCGTCGGCGCGGCCATGGTCTCGGCGTCCGCCCCCGCCTTCGTGGTCGGCGAACGCGTCGACGGTGACCTGGTGCTGGCCCGCACCCTGCTGGGCGGTATCCGAGCGGCCGCCGACTCATGGGTTGTCGGTGTCGATTGGGCGGTCGCGGTATTGCGCCATCAGAGCGGGGTGAGCGCATTCGTCACGTCCAATGAAGGCCGCGGCTGGCTGCCCGCCCGGCTGTATCTGCCGAGCGAGGTCTCGCTGCCCTGGTTATGGGCCGTGGCCGAGGATTCCGGTTGGGAAGGTATCGCCGACCCCGCCCGGATACTGGTGGAGTTCGCGATCGCCTGGGGCGCGAAATCGGGTGCGAAACTTTCGGCGCTGGCGTCGTCGCAGCCGGTCGATCCACTGTTGGGACGCCAGTTGGGTTCGGTCTCACTCGCGGGGTCGGTGCCGGCGTCGGGCACCATGGATCTGCGGGCGCCGTCGCCGGGCACGCTGGATCGCCTGGGCCTGACAGCGGCGCCCCGGCTGCTCGATCGGGCGGCCAAGGTCGCGGACGACGCGATCGCGCTGCGGTGCCTGGAGTTGGCCGTGGACGCCCACACCCGAATTCATCGCGCCGAACTTCCGGCGGTCGACGCGATGGGCGCCCCCGAGATCAGGCTCCGGATCCTGCGAGCGGTGCGCGACGGACGGGATTTCGCGGACAGCTGGTGGGAAGAGATCCAGGATGCCGACGATCTGATCGCCGCGACCGCGCTCGGGCATCGCGCCGAGACGAGCCGTATCGGACTCGGTGAACTGCGCACCGATGCCGCCGATCTCGATCCGGGCTCGGAGCTGTCGGTATTGCGCGCGCTCACCTTCCAGCGGCGCTGCAACGAGTTGGTTCTGCTGTTGTCCGAGGAGAAGTCGCGGCAGACACTGCGTGACGCGGTGTACGCGCACGCTCAGATCCTCGCGCATCCACTGTTCGCGGCGCGGCGGGCCGAATCAGCACCCGCACCCGCGCCGCGCGCGACGATCTCGGCGGGCCCCGGCCGATGATCGTGCCCGCGCCCGAATGCCCTGTTCTCCCCAATGCTGGGAAGAATCGACAATTGTGGAGAGTTGCCGGCGGGAAGGATTGATGGAGCATGCCCGAATGGTTGGATATCGACCCTCAGGTACTGCGCCAGCTTGCTCTGCAACACGACCAGGTCGCGGCGGAAACCCGGGAATGGGCGAAACCTCCGTCGGAATGGCTCGCGCTCTTCGAACCCACCTACGGGAAGATCGCTTTCCCGGTCAAAGAAGCCCTCGAACGCTATTACGACGCCCGGCAGCGCGCCGGTGAGGCGCTGGCCAGGGAACACGAGCAGACCGCCTACTCACTGCGCAAATCCGCGGACGATTACGAGCGGACCGACGACGAAGGCGCGGCGCTCCTCCGCCCGCCCGTGGAGGATTCGACCGTAGGCGGCGGAACCTCCGGTAGCGGTCCGGCCGTGGGAAGCCCGATCGGCACGAGCCCGAACGGTGCGAGCCGGGGCGATATGCCGGATGCTTTCGGCGGTCCCCGGGAAAGCGGTGCCACGTCTCTGCCCGCCGCATCCGCGACGCCGCCGCCGGGTACGGCGACACCCGCGGGGCCGGCGGGTCCCACCGCCGCCGACGGTGCGGCTGCGCCGGGACAGGGCGGTGCGACGGCGCCCCCCAGCGGTGCCACCGCCACACCCGGCACCCCTGTGCCACCCACCGAGCAGTCCGCCGGTTCGGGCACTCCGACGGCCAATGCCGGACCGGGTAGCGGCCCGGCCACGGCCGGTGACGCGGTGCACCCGGGCGGCCCGGTCGGCGGCGCGCCGGTCGGTTCCGGTAGCGACGACCGCGGCAGCGGTACGACACCCGCGGGCACGCCGACCCCGGTTCCGGTAACCCCGCTGACGCCGTTCAACTCGGCCGTGGACTCGGCGAAGGACAGGGAAGCCGAACCCAACTACATCGTGGGCGACGCGGTGAACGAGGACCTCGTCATCGCCAAGACGCTGCTCGGCGCCGTACTGGCCGCCACCGATTCCGCGGTCGGGATGACCTGGTCGGTCGCGGTGATGCGCGGTCCCGCCGGCGCGGGTATCTTCATCAACTCGAACGAGGGCCGCGGCTGGCTGCCCGCCGGACTGTATCTGCCGCGGCAGGTGTCCACGCCGTGGCTGTGGGACGAGTTGCTCGCCGAAGACGGTGATGCCGCGTCCCCTTGGGAAGGTGTGTCCGATCCGGCGCGGGTACTCGCCGAATTCGGGATGGCCTGGGGCGCGAAGGCCAATGCGGTGCTCTCCGCCCTCGTTTCGTCGGGGCCGATCGACCCCGGTCTGCAGGGCCGGTTCGGTGACGTCGCGATGCAGGGAATGGTGGGACCGAGCGACGACGTCGACCTGCGGGTGCTCACACCGGATACGGTCGACCGTCTGGGCCTTACCGGATCCGTGCCGGCGCTCGAATCGGTATCGTCCGTTCCGGACGCCCGGGTGCGGGCCCGCTGCATCGAACTCGCCGTCGACGCTCATACCCAACTCGGCCGATCCCTTCCGGGATACAACGACACCGTGGGTGCGCGCAGTATCCGCGACCGGATCCTGGCCAAGGTCGAGGCGGGTGAGGAGGTCCCGGGTTCCTGGTGGGAGGAACTCCGCGACGCCGACGATCTGCTGGCCGCGGCGATGATCTCCCAACGGGTCGATGTGGGCCGGGTGGATATCGGTGCCATTCGGGTGGACGACGAAGTGAACGCGCTGCGTGCCATGGTGTGGGAGCGGCGCTGCAACGAACTGGTCGCGCTACTGGAGCAGGAGCCGGATCGGCAGGTCCTGCGCGACGCCGTCTACGCGCACAGTCAAGTGTCGGAACACCCGTCGTTCGTGGCGGCGCCGGCGCCCGTGTCCACCGGGGTCGACGAGCGGGTGGACCGTCCGGCCGGTGGTACCACCGGAGTCTCTGCTCCGAGCACCGAAGAGGCGGGCGAGAGTGTGGATCAGGGGCGGCCGGGTGTTGCCGGTCCGCCCTCCGGTGCGGTGGTCGCTCCGGATATCGGTGCGGGACCCCCGTCCGGTGCGGTCGCCCCGTCGATCACACCGCCGCCGGAGTTCCGGAACAACTCCTGAGCGATCCCGGCCGCATCCCTCCTGTCCGAATCGGTGAGAGGGATGCGGCGCGCACATATTCCGGACGCGACCAGTGGGCACGACCGATAGCCGAGACCGGACCGGACGGGAACCGGTACGGGACAGTTGACGGCGCCGGGCCGGTGCCGCTGTGGGCGAATGGTCGGCGAGCGATTCCGTTCTGTCGGAACGGAATTCGTGCCTTCGGTCGCAGTCCGGTGCGGTCAGACCTGTTGGTTCGGAGTTGTGGGACCGTAAGGAATTTCGGTCTGCGGTCCACTGGGCGCAGGGTTCTGCGGCGCTCCACCCTGAGGGGGCGCCGCGCCCGAGGGGGCCGGTGCGGTGGGATCAGTGGCGGTGGGCGCGGGCCCGGGAGCCGGCTGACTCGGCGGCGCCTCGTCGTCGTCCTCTTCGTCCTCGTCGTCTTTCTTGCCGAGAAGTTCGGGAAGCTGGCCGAGCATGGGCATCAGCGCCATGGGCAGCATGGCGAGCATCGGCAGCATCGAGCCGAGGCCGCCGCCGGCCGCTGCCTGCTGGGCAGCACCCGCGCCCCCGGCGGCCCCGCCCCCGGCGGCCCCTCCACCCGAGGAACCGCTGCCCGAGCCACCCCCGGCGGCACCGGAATTCACATCCTGGGCCGTCTTGACCAGGTCGTGCACCTTTGTGACCGCGGCCTCGAGATGATCCATGAGCTTGGCCTCTTGGGGCGCTTTCAGTTTCTTCGTACCGACCGAGTCCAACGCGACCTGCAGTTCGTTGCGGATGTGCTGGATCTTGTACAGGGTCTGGGCCTGCTCGGCGGCGATCATCTGTGCGGTGCCGTCCACTTGCGCGTCCATATCGACCATGGAGTCCTGCCGGGCACCGGCGGAGGCTACCTGTTGTTTGTACAGATCCACGCCTTTACCCGACCCTTCGACGGCCGCGGCCTGGACCTTGTCGGGGGTTTTCCCGTTATTGGGTGGGGGAGGCGGGTCCGAACGCCCGAATCCCAGCACGTCCACCGATTTCTGCATCGCATCCGCAGCCTGCACCACGCAGAGCTTGAACGGCGCCGAGGCGCCGGGGGGCGGGTCCAGTTGCACCACGTAGAGCGCCTTGGTCGGGCCTTGTTTGCCGTTGACCTGCATTCCCGCGGACGGGCCGGCCGCCGATCCGAGGTTCCCCGATCCGCTGCCCGGTGCGCCGGTCGTGGTGTTCGACTGCCCGTTGGTTCCCTTGGTCCCGGTGCCGGCCGGGGCGGCGGTCGGTTTGGGCGTGCCTGCTTGTGGGGCAGCGCTTTTGGGGGTTGGGGATGATTGCCCGCTGGTTCCCTTGGTCGTCGGGGCGGGCCGGCCGGCCAGTGTGGCCGGCCGAGTCTCGGCGGCGCCCGGTGTGCGCTGGGCCGGGTGCTGATCGGCGGGTCGCTGTTCGGGGGAGGGCCGATCGGAGGGGCGCTGTTCAGTGGAGCGCTGATCGGAGGGCCGCTGCCCGGCGTCCGGCGCCGTGCCTTGGGCGGGCTGATCCGTATACGCTGCCGCTGTTTCCATCCGCTACCGTCGCCTCCCGTGCTGTCACCTTAATTGTGTTGTCTTCCTGAGGATGGGAATACGACGCGCGTCGTTCATTTGCATGTTGTCGCATAGTCGAACAGATGACAGGGGCGTAATTGCCGAGAAATTGCCCGGGGTGTAGGGGCAGAGAGGTAAGTCGGTGCGATGAGCGACGGTGAGCTGATCGCATGCCGGCACTGACCGACGATGTGCACGGTGTGTTGCGTGAGCTGCTCGGGCTGTACGGGGCCGGACAGCCGTCCGAACGTGCTTCGGCCGCGCTCGCGCAGGCCACGGCCGCGGATCTGAGCCGGCTCTCCGGCGGAGGTGCACGCGGTTACGGCGATTCGTTGAGCCTGCAGCGGACAGTGCTCGACACCCAGAACGGCCGGGACGGGGTCGTCGGTAAGACGGTCGCCGAATCGGGAACCGGAACGCTCACCGGACGCGGTGTACTGAACAGTCAGATATCCGATCTGCAGGCGCGGATACAGGCGATCACGACCATCGGTGACACCCGGTTCAGCGGGCCGGCGCTCCTCGATTCCGCCCAGCAGACCATCACCAACGCGACCAGGCAGGTGAACGCCGATATCGACGCGGCACGCAGACAGGCGGCCCAGATCATGCCGCCGGTGGCGCTCGCCGAGCGCACTCGAAAAGCCTCGTCGGCGCCCCGGAAACGGCGGCGCCGGCGGCGGCCACGCATGGTGTCCGGACAACAGGTCACCTCCCAGCCCACCACCCGCCGCGGCACCCGCCGCAACTGGGACAAGAGCAAGGGGGGCAGGGCCGCACAGGCCGCGGACGGCGCGCTGGGCCTGCCCTACATCTGGGGCGGTGGCGGTGCCGGCGGCCCGAGCGGGGGTGGTTTCGACTGCTCCGGCCTGACCCAGTACGCCATCGCCCAGGCCACCGGCGGGGAGGTGGTGCTACCCCGCACCACCTACGAGCAGATCTACGCGGGGGAACGGATCGATCCGCGCGATGTGCGGGCGGGTGATCTGGTGTTCCCGGCAGGTTCGTTCAGTTCGCGCGGGCCCGAACACGTCCAACTCGCCGCCGGCAACGGTATGGTGATCGAGGCGCCCTACTCGGGAGCGACGGTTACCTATTCCGAGATGCCGCCCAGCGCCGTGGTGATCCGGGTCGTCTGAGCGGAATACGCCTTTGGCAATCGAGATCCCCCACGATGTGGCGCTGTTCCTGAATTTCCTCGGTGTCCCTTACCCGGATATCAACGAAGACCAGGTGCGGGAACTCGCAACGCACGTACGCACTTTCGCCGATGACGTCGCCGGAACCCATCAGTCGGCAACCGGTGCCATCACCGATATGGGCTCTGTCTACCAGGGACAGTCGTATCGCGCCCTGGTGGCGTCCTGGGCGCGATTGAGCTCGTCACATATGGAGCGGCTCGACGAACTGTGCAAAGGGGTGGCCAAGGCCCTGGAGATCGCCGCGGAGGTCATCACAGCGGTGAAAATCGCTGTGCTGACCGAATTGGCGCTTCTCGCGGCGGCCTATACCGCGTCCATGGCCGCCGTGGTGGCGACTTCCGGGGCCTCCGCGGCAGTGGGGCAATCCATCGCGTTGGCGGCGAAAAAGCTGGTCAGTGCGATGGAGCAGATGCTCGTGGGATATATCTTGGCCGAAGTGCTCGGCCGGGCCATCGAACCGCTGGAAGAGGCGGTGTCGGATATGATCAAGGGCGTCGTCTACAACGCCACCGCTGATCTGCTGGGGGTGGACGGTGGGAGCGACGAGATACTCATCGATCCCGACGAGGTCCGCAGGTACGCGCAGGTTCTCGACGATCACGCCGACGACATCATGAAGCACGCCGAGAAGTTCGCGAACGGGGTCTCGGCGCTCGATTTCACTACCCCGGTCGGGATGCCGGGGGCGCCCGAATCGCTCGCGCAACCCGCTTCCGGGCCTGCCGGCACTACGGGACAGCCGGGGGCCGACGGGCGAACGGATACCGGTGATCCCGCCGCGCCGGGGAAGGCTCTGGTGTCTGCGCCGGAACAGGCTGCGGCCCCGAGGAACTGGATACCCGGGCCCGCGGGGGAGACGGCATCCCGGGATTCCGATCCATCGACCGGCTCCACCGGCGAAGCCGCCCCTCCGGCGGTGAAAGAAGGGACCGGTGCGGGGGCGCCCTCGATGGATCGGCCCGGTGCGGTGAACCCGGGAGGCGGATCACCTGGCACCGCCGGATCGGATCCGGCCGATCCCCGAACGGCCGGGGCCCGCGGTGAGAGCTCGGCGGCGGGAACGCCCGCTGTGCGCGCCGAGACGGTGACGCCCGGTGCGGGCGCCGAGTCGGGGCCGCCGGCGGTGCGGGCGGACGAATCCCCGGGGCGGACTCCGGAGACCTCCGGTGCCGCCGGTCCTGTCGATGGACGGGACGAAGACGCGGGCAGATCCATGGGCGCTGCCACACCTGTTACGGCCGGGGAAGGTTCGGGCGCGACGACTGCTCCGGCGATGGGCCAGGGGAGTGCTTCCGGCGATAACGCCGGGATGCAGCAGAATCCGTGGAACCGGCCGTCTGCTGGTCCGAATGGGGCAGGGGACACGGCACCCGGGCGACCGTCCGGCCGGAAGTCGCGCGCGGAGGAGAGCACCGGGCGCCCGGTATCTGGGCGGCGCCGGAAGTCCGCCAGGCCGAATCCGTGGGCGGCGCGGCCCGCGGCCACCGAACCGGCCCGTACACCCTGGGCCCGGCCGTCCCGCCCCGGGGTGCCCGCGGTTTCCGGGGTCACGGCGGAGGGGGATACCGCGCCGCCGGTCGGTTCGAGCGCGCGTGATCGGGATGCGGTACCCGCTGCCGAAGCGCCGGAACGGGAAAAGCCGGAGGGGAGTGCGACCGATCGGCAGCCGGGCGAGAACGTTTCGGCTGTCGCGGCGCCGGCGCGCACGGACGAGGGTCCGCCGCCGCGGGTTTGAGTGGATGAGATGCGGCGGCCGGTGGCTCGCTGTTCCACCGGCCGCCGCGGTTGAGGTCATCAGGGATGAGGGAACTGGTGACCCGCGGCCAACTATAACTCTGTTTAACGTGCCGCTCAATAACGGCACTATTTCCAAGAGGGGGAATTTCCGCTGGTAATAGCGGATCGGTTGCCGGGGTTGCGACCTATGCGCGGAGTGTCGAGGTCGGCCGGAAGTGAGATGTGTTGCGGTGCGGCCACCGGCAACCCCTCGTCCGCGTGTGGGTCGGCGGAATACCTCATCGACGCGTTCGAGCGCAGCCCGGTTCTTCCCAGGGCCGGGAAAGGTCGAGTACCTGCGGTCGGTCCGGGTGGCCTACCCTGCCAGCAGACGAGGGTCGGCGAAAGGGAAGTCCGAGGTGTCAGCGGCCGAAGACGCGTTCTACACGGGCGTGCAGAGTTTGGGATTGGTCGCCGGAGGGGTGCGCAACGAGGAACATGCTCGCGCCGCATTCACGGCGGCGACGGATATCGATCCGGATATGTGCGACGCGTGGCTGGGCCGGGCGATGGCGGGGGAGGTCACCGCCGAGGTCATCTACGGCGCCTACCGCTCCTCGCACAACCTGTACCGCGATCAGCAGCGCGCCGGCCTGATGGATCGCGCCCTCTGGTGTCAGGTCGAGATCGGTGTCTTCGGCCTCCGGGTCGCGATGGCGGATCGGGATCAGATCGCCATCGCGCAGGCGTGTGCGTACGCCGACGGCGGGGAATGGCAGGAGGCCGTGGCCATCCTGGACGAGGTCCGCGGCGACGATGTCGCCGATTTTGCGCGGATCTCGCTGTTCTACCGCACCGGCCGCTGGCCCGATATCCTCACCGCTCGCTCGGCGAAGCCGGTGCTCGAGGACGGCCTGCTGGATATCGCCGCGGAGCTGATGGCCGCCAGCGCGCTTGCGCATCTCGGCCGGTTCGGTGAAGCGCTGCCGCGGGCCCAGCGGATCGTGGAGGACAGTCAATCCGGCAATCTTTCCTATATCTGGGCCGATGCGCACTACCTGCTCGGGATGATCCTGCGGCACAACGGCGAACACGAGGCCGCCGAGAGAATCCTCAAGGGCCTGCAAGGGTCGGGTCTGTGGCCCAAACGGCAGGACTGGCAGCAAGCGGTACGCGATAAGAACTTCCGGCTCGAGGTCACCACCCCTGCGGTGGTCGCCTCGCGGATGGATATCTGGGATCCCAAATCCGGAGACGACCCCGCCGAAGTCGCGGCCAGCGCGGCCAAAGCGGAGCGGGACGAATTACTGGATGAAGCATCGAAACTGCTGCAGTCCCAGATCGGTATGGATTCGGTCAAAGAGCAGGTGGATCGGCTCAAATCAGGTGTTCTGATGGACCAGGTGCGGGCCAAGCGCGGGCTCGCGGTCGATTCGCGGTCCAATCACCTGATCTTCTCCGGCCCGCCCGGTACGGGTAAGACGACCATCGCCCGGGTGATCGCCAAGATCTTCGCCGGGCTCGGTGTGGTCGAGAACGCCGAGGTGATCGAGGCCTCGCGTAACGATATGGTCGGCACACACCTGGGTCATACCGCGCCGAAGACGAACGCGCTCATCGATTCCGCGCTCGGGGGTGTGCTCTTCATCGACGAGGCCTACACCCTCATCCAGGAGGGGCTCTCCGGCGGTGACGCCTTCGGTAAGGAGGCTGTGGACACGCTGCTTGCCCGGATGGAGAACGACCGGGACAAGCTCGTCGTGATCATCGCGGGGTACGAGGCGGAGATCGATCGGTTCCTGCAGTCCAACGAGGGCCTGTCCTCACGGTTCACCAAACGGGTTCGTTTCCCGAGTTATGACGCGGACGAACTCGTACAGATCGCTGACCATATCGCGGGGAAGAAGGATTCGATCCTGTCCGATCAGGCGCGCGAGGTTCTGCGTGACCGGTGCACGATGATGTCGGAGCAGAACAAGAACGGGCGCCGGCTCATCGACCTGGCCGGTAACGGCCGCTTCGTGCGCAACGTGGTGGAGGCCGCCGAGGCCGAGCGTGACTTCCGGTTCACCAGGGACAACGTGGATATCGCCGCGCTCACCGATGAGGAGCTGATGACCGTCGACGCCTTCGATATCACCGCCGCGCTGCAGGGGTTGGCGCCCGCCGGAAAGTAGCGCCCACGATCCCACCGACCGGCTATTCCCAAATCTGGGAATTAGCCGGTGCCCGGGTGCGCGTTAAGTTGGGCCCGAGGTCGGCGGAAGGAACGTATACCGGTGGCACGCTTCCGGGTGGTGACCAAACACCAGGTTTCGGGTTGGCGGTTTCTGCTACACCGGATCGAACACGCCCTGGTCCGTCGCGACGCCTCGATGATCGACGACCCTTCGCGCGGACGCTCCACGGCGCTGGCGATCGGGGTGGCACTGGCGTGTATCGGTATCGCGGGCGCGGCCGTGCTGGCTTTCTTCAAGCCCGCCAAACCCGTCGCCAATTCCCCGATCATCGCGGAAAAGGACACCGGCGCTCTGTATGTGAAGCTCGGGGAACGGTTGCATCCGGCGCTCAATCTCACGTCCGCGCGGTTGATCGTCGGTCAGGCGGCGAACCCGGTGGAAGTGTCGAAGAGCGAACTCGCGAAGTATCCGCGCGGCCCGTGGGTCGGGATACCGGGCGCGCCCGGACAGATCAGCGATGAGGCGGAGAAGGATTCGGAGTGGACTGTCTGCGATACCGCCAGAACGGGCGCGGCCGCACCGGTCGATCAGAAGACCGGTCTGCCGACGCTGTCCCGTTCGGCAGTTCTCACCACGGCCATCGCCGGCCCACTGACAGTCGATGATGACGCTGTACACGAACTGAGCGGACGGCAGGCGCGTCTCCTGCGTGGGGAGGACGCGACCTGGCTGGTGTACTCGGATCCACAGCAGGGCGTGGTGCGAGCCGAGATCAATCTGGCGGATTCCCCGGTGATGCTGGCACTGGGCATCGATGGCGCGGCTCAGGTGGCCGCGGCGTCACCGGGTCTGCTGGGCGCGATCCCGGAGGTCGCGCCGATCCGCGCTCCCGAGGTTCCGGACGCCGGTGCTCCGGTGAACCTGAAACCGTCGTTGGATGCCGTGGTCGGCTCTATCGTCACCATGGCGACGCCGAATCAACCTGCCACTTATTACCTGGTCTCCAACGCGGGGCTGGTACGTGTCAGCGCGGTACTGGCCTCGATCGTGCGTAATGCCAACTCGCACGGTGCGGTCGCCACCAGCACGGTCAGTCCCGATGTGGTCGCGGCGAACCTGCGGACCGGCGACTGGCCGGGGACGGCGACCTATCCGGCCGAACCGGTCGAGATCCTGGACCCGGTCCGCGATCTGATCACCTGCTACAACTGGTCGCGCACGGGTACCGATCCCGACGCGCACACGCGATTGCTGTTCGGCCGCCAACTTCCGCTGAGCAAGCAGGAGCAGGGCCGCACGGTCCAGTTGGTCACCGCGCCGTACTCCGGTGGCACCACCGCCGACTACGCGTACCTGCCCCGGACCTCCGGTAAGTTCGTGCAGGTCACGGGATCCGAGCCCGGTTCGCCACTGCGCGAATCACTGTTCTGGATCTCTGACAGCGGGGTCAGATACGGAGTCGGCGCGGCTGCGACGGGAGGCGCGGCAAAGGATCCGACGCTGACCGCGCTGGGCATGCAGGAACCGGTGACCGCCCCGTGGAGCATCGTCTCCCTGTTCGCGGTCGGGCCGACCCTGTCGGTCGCCGACGCGATGATCCAGCACGACGGGATACCGCCGAATATGACGGGTGTGCAGATGACGGGCAACAAATGACAGCGACCCGGCGATTCGTCCGGCCGGCCCGGATGGTGCGGGGCCCGAAGGCGCCCGCCGTTACGGAACTGCGGTTGCAACCACCGACCGAGCTGCCGCGGCCGGTGCCCATGTCCAAGCTCAAGATGATCATGCCGGTGATCATGATCGCGGCCATGGTCGGGATGATGGCCATGATGTTCGGCAGCGGCGGCCGGACCATGTCGCCGATGATGCTGATGTTCCCGATGATGATGGTCGTGTCGATGTTCGGCATGCTCGGCGGCCAGCTCGGCGGTGGCGGCGGCACCAACAGCACCGCCGCCGGACTGAACGAGGAACGCAAGGATTACCTGCGTTCGATCACCGAGAATCGGAAGACCGTCCACGAGGCCGAGACCGAACTGTACGAATACCTCGCCTATACCCATCCAGGGCCCGCCGGGCTGAGCCGGCTGGTCGGCGGGAAGCGCATGTGGGAGGTACAGGTCGCGAACCCGCAATTCCTGCGGGTCAGGATGGGACGCGGACGTATCGCCAATCAGGTCCGGGTCATCGTTCCGGAGGCGGCGCCGACATCCGACCTGGATCCGGTCGGCGTCGTGGAACTGACCCGGTTCGCCAAGGCCTATTCGACGGTCGGCGGTATGCCGGTGGCGATCAATCTGCTGTCCGCGCCGCTGGTCGGCCTGGGCGGTGACCAGGCGGCCGTCGCCGGTCTGGCCCGGGCCATGATCGCGGAGATCGCGGTACTGCACGGCCCCGATCAGGTGGCGATCGCCGCTGTGCTCGACGATCCGGATTCACCGCAGTGGTCGTGGCTGAAATGGTTGCCGCACACCCAGCATCCCGCCGAGACCGATGCCATCGGGTCGAGCCGTATGGTGTACCGGACCGTGGCGGAGCTGCGGACCAAGGTGCTGGCGGGTCTCAACCGCGGCCCCTTCTCGGCGAACAACGAACCGGCGCTGGATAAATCGCATTTCGTACTGATCGTGGAATCCGGTGGTGTGAACACCGACCGGGATATCTCCGGTATCGACGGCTGCACCTGGCTCAGGCTGGGAGATTCCGAGCAATCACTGCCTCGTTCACTGAAATTCGAGGTCGGGCCGGACCGAACCCTGGAGGAGAAGACACCGCGCGGCACCCGGTTGGTCGGTTCGGCGGACGCCATGTCCGTACCGCAGGCCACCGCGGTTGCCCGCAGCCTTTCGCCGTATCGACTGTCCACGGTGGTCGAGGCGGTCGCCGCCGAACAGGCCAGTGGGAGCACCTCCTGGGAGGATATGGTCGGAATCGCCGACCCGGGCAACGTCCGGGTGGACCGGCAGTGGCCGGCGCGCCGCGATGCCGATCGCAACCGGCTGAACATCCCGTTCGGCCACGACCCGACCGGCCAGGTGGTGCACCTGGACATCAAGGAATCCGCCGAAGAGGGTATGGGCCCGCACGGTATGTGTATCGGTGCGACCGGATCCGGTAAATCGGAATTCCTGCGCACCCTGGTGCTTTCCGCCGTCGCCGAACATTCCCCCGATGTGCTGAACCTGTTGCTGGTGGACTTCAAGGGTGGTGCGACCTTCCTCGGATTCGACCGCCTCTCCCATGTGACCGCGGTGGTCACCAATATGGAGGAGGAAGCCGATCTCGTCACCCGTATGGAAGACGTGATCAACGGTGAGATGTCGCGCCGGCAGCGGATTCTGCGTGACGCCGGGAACTTCGCCAGTGTGGCCGACTACGAGCGGGCCCGGGAGCAGGGGGCCCAGCTGGAACCGCTGCCCACCCTGCTGATCATCCTCGACGAGTTCGCCGAACTGCTGGAACAGCATCCGAGCTTCTCCAAATTGTTCGTGGCGATCGGCCGGCTGGGCCGGTCGCTGCGGATCCACCTGCTGCTGTCCTCGCAGAAGGTCCCGGCGAACCGGATGGGTGAGCTGGAGGCCCACCTGTCCTACCGGATCGCCCTGCGCACCAACCAGACCAGCGATTCCCGCGACGCCATCGGTACCGCGGACGCCTATCACCTGCCGAAAAAGCCCGGATCCGGCTACCTGCGGGTCGGCGCGGGCGACCTCCAGCGCTTCCAGGCCGCCTATGTCGGTGCGCCGTATACCGCACCGGCGCAGGCAACAGCTTCCAGTGCTCAGCGGGCCCGGCGTCCGGGTGGCGGCTACAAACCGCCGCAGCCGTTCACCGCCGCGTATATCGCCGATGTCCGGCCGGTTATCGCGGCGCCGGCCCCGGTACAGGCCCCCGAACCCGAGGACAACGACAGCGAACCGGTGACGGTGATGGAAACCGTGCTGCAGCAGTTCGCGCGGCACGGTCGTCCGGCGCACAAGATGTGGCTGCCGCCGCTCGGGGTGCCGCCCACCCTGGACCGGCTGGTTTCGGTGGTGGAGCCCGGCGCGCTCGAGCTGCCCTGGGCCATCGTGGACAAACCGCGTCAGCAGCGCCAGGATGTCTGGGCGGTGGACCTGTCCGGCGCCGGCGGGCACGCCGCGGTGGTTGGCGGCCCGCAATCGGGCAAATCCACGGCGCTGCAGACCTTGATCTTGTCCGCCGCACTGACACATACACCCGAACAGGTGCAGTTCTACTGCTTCGATTTCTCCGGCGGCCTCTCCGCGCTGCGCGGGCTGCCGCATGTCGGCGCTGTCGCCGCGGGCCGTGATGTGGACCGGATCCGGCGGACTTTCGCGCTGCTCCGTAACTTGATCGCGTCCAGGCAGTCGCTCTTCGATCATCTGGGTATCGATTCGATGCGCGAGTTCCGTCGCCGCCGGGGCACGGCCGAGGGCTCCGCGGAACTGTCGGCCTACGGCGACGAGCACGGTGACGTTTTCGTCGTGGTGGACGGCTGGGATATCGGGTTCGCCATCAACGGCCCCTACTACGACGAGTACATGCCGATCATGGAGACCATCGCCCTGCAGGGTCTCAACTACGGTGTGCACCTGGTGATCAGCAGCTCCCGGTGGGCCGCGATCCGGCCCGCGGTCAAGGACCTGATCCAGACACGCCTCGAGCTGCGGCTCGGTGACCTCACCGATACGGTGTTCAATGCGCACCGCGCCGTGGTGGCGTCGGTGCCGCCGAATCGGCCCGGGCGGGGTATCTCGAACGAAGCACTCCATATGCTCACGGCGCTACCGCGCACCGACGGTAACGGTGACGCGGAAACGGCGGCCGCCGGGCTGAATGCGGCGATAGCCCAGGTGAGCCAGACCTTCTCGGGCAGGCGCGCGCCCGAGGTCCGGCTGCTGCCGAGCCAGGTCACGATGTCCGAGATCCTGGCCCACGTCCCGCGGCCCACGAACCTGGCCGAACGACTGAAGGTTCCGTTCGGCGTGCGTGAGTCCGATCTCGCACCGGCCGTTCTCGACTTCGGCGTCTCCACCCACTTCGTGGTCCTCGGCTCGACCGGATGCGGGAAGTCGACAGTGCTGGCGGCGTTACTGGAATCCATCCGGACGCGCTTCACCAAGGATGAGGCCCGAGTCCTGCTGATCGATTACCGTCGCCAGCATTTGGACGCGCTGCCCGAGGAGCAGTCGATCGGATATCTGACCAGCGCCCGGGATGTGGTGGAGAATCTGCCGTTCATCACGGAGAAACTGCGTGCCCGCCGCGCACCGGACGGGGTGACGTCTCAGCAACTCAAGGAGCGGTCCTGGTGGAGCGGGCCGGAGATCTTCGTGGTGGTGGACGATTACCATATGGTCGCCCAGCGTGGGCAGATGAACCCGCTGGATCCGCTGAAGGATCTCATCGTGGACGGCCGCGATACCGGCTTCCATCTGATCGCCGCCCGCAATATCGCACAGGCGGACTCGGCCATGTTCGACAGCGTTCTCGGGCAGGTGAAGAACCTGAACTCCTCGGGTTTGATCATGGACGGGACCAAGATGGACGGAATACTGATCGGCGATGTGAAACCCACCAAACAACCTGTTGGCCGGGGAGTTCTGGTGGAGCCGTTGACCTCGACCAGGGATCTGGTGCAGTCGGCCTGGATCCCCGAGTGATCGTGCGGACGGCCGGTCAGTGGGACTCCCCAAGACTGGGAATGGCTTAGCGTTCTTGATGTACTTCTCTGTCGCGAAAACCGCCCCCGGGCGAGGTCGCTTATCGATCGGAGTTATCGATGGACTCTTTCGAAGTCACGCCTGACCTGCTTCCGGCGATCAGCGCCGGAATGAGCGCCAAGGATTCCAGCCTGCAGGCACGGTGGCACACCGTCGCGCCGTACATGGTGCCGGCGCCCACCGGAGCCCACGCACCGGGCATGATCATGACGGGCGCATTCGCCATTGCCGAATTGGCATTTTCCACCCTCGTCGATGACGGCATCATCAAGAGCAACCTCGGTGGAGCTCATATCGAACCGGCAGCGGTGATCTTCGAGGGAACCGATACGGTCGGTTCCGTAGTAGTGAAAGCGGCGGACACTGTGGCCGCCTCTGCGTTCGGTAGCTGATCGGTATACATATCGGAGCAGGGGTTCTATGCCGTTCTTCGAGTACTTAGCTCTGGAGCCGCTCGTCAACCGAGCAATGCTCGACAGCGGACCCGGCGCGGTTCCGCTGGAAAATGCCGCTCGGGCCTACTCGGCGGCCGACGAGGCACTCCAGTCGGCGGCGACCGGTACCGACGGCCATCTGAAGTCGATGAAAGATGTGTGGCCCGGTGGATTGAGCTCCCAGCGCGCACAATCGGCCTTCGCCAAGCACAACCACTGGGTGCGTGACCAGGCAGCGAATTCAGGGTCGTTCGGCCGGCTGGCCGAACGAGGAGTCGGCCTGCACAATGAGGCCCTCGGATCCATGCCGTCGCGGGCGGAGATAGAAGCCGCTATCGCGGCGCTGGAAGCATCGGCCGCCGCGATGACGGCATCCAGTACGGTCGCTGCCAGCGGGGTTCCCGGTGTCGCCGCGGCCGGGGCTGTGGCTTTCGCCGGGGCGACTGCCTGGCACGCCGCGGCGGAGATGGAATACCACCGGCTCAGGCTTCAGGCAGGCCTGACGATGATGCGCTACGAAGCGGGAGCGCTCGGTCTGGCGGGCGATCTGCTGGCGGCGGCGGGCGCGCTCACGCCGGCGCCGCCGATCGTTGCGGGGGGCCCGGGTTCGCCGCCGCCGCCTTCGTACGACGCGGTGGGTCCGCTGCAGAACTTGATCGCCAATGGTCCCGATAGTCCGCACTATCCCGGGAACAGTGCTTCGAACGCGCCGAGCAACGGCGGCGGATCCGAATCCGGCGGCAATTCGAATCCCGGTGGAGAGGGGCCGGACTCCGGCCCTGGAGGTGAAGGGCCGGGCCCGGACCCGGGGCCGACCGGACCGGAGCAACCGCTGGCCGACCCGCAACAGCCACTGGCTTCTCAGCAGGGATTCGATGCGGGGCCCGGAGGCTACGGTCCCGAATCCTCGAATTCGAGTCCACTGCTGGGTGTTTCATCCGAATCATCGACCCTGGCCGCTCTCAACGGTGGTGCCGTCGGGCTGGCCGGCTTCGGCATGATGCGCGGCGGTATCGGTTCGATGCCCGGTGCAGCGACCGGATTCCGGTTGCCGGGCGGCTGGAATCCCGCGGCGGGTACCGCCTTCGGCGCTTCCAATCCCACCGTGGCCCCGACCGCGACGGCCCGCGGTGCGGCGCGGCGCGTTTCGGCGCCGGCCGCGCAGATGCGGCGTCGCCGCCGGGACGAGGAAACGCGAGAGGGGAAGGTTTTCACCCCGGGCGAGCAATTCGAGGTTCCGGAACTCGAGCGTCCGCCGGTGATCGGTGTTATCGAATATCAGGATGACGATCTCGATAACGACCTGCTCGTGGACTCCTCACTCGTGGGAGTACTGGATCGGCTCGACGATGCAGACGAGCCGGAGAATGGATACAGCACCCGGTAAGTAGGCCGGGGTTCATCAGGACTACCGAAAGGAAAACACCATGGCTGGTGGTTTGGAAGCTGCAAATATGCCCGGATTGACTCAGGCAGATGGCGACCAGATGGTCGCGATCTCCAAGCAGATGTCGGGACCGCTGCAGACCCTGGAGAAGGACCTCAAGGCGCTGGGCGGTGCACAGGGGGTCTTGGAGACGGCGTTCAGAGGTAATGCCGGTAATGCGGTCTACAACGCTTTCGGTAACGTCCTGACGACCGGTTCCAATCTCGCACGATTCATGGAACAGATCATGGATCAGATCATTTCGGGTAGTTCGGCATTCGACTCGGAGGATCAGGCGGCGATGCAGGCGGTGAAGGGCCAGCTCGGAGAAGCCGGCGACGGTAATTACGCAAATCCGGGTGCCCAGGAATCTACCTGGAACAATGGCGATACCGCTCTCGAATCGACGGCGGGACCGTCGAAGGCAAAGGTGGATTGGGCGTGACCACGCGTTCCTGACCGAGCGTGAAAATTCACCGATAATTCATTTTCGAAAGGTTTTGTGCAATGAGCCAGCAAATTTTTACCAACAAGGGTGAAATCGAATCCGGGCTGTCCCAGGTGAAATCCGTTATAGGCAGTATGGAGGACAACCTGGTGCATTTGAGGTCCCTGCAGCAGAAGATGCTGGATGAGTTCAAAGGTACCGCGTCCGAGCGCTACAACGATGTGGCGAATCAGCTGGGTTCGCGGGTCGACGCCTACGCGGCGAGCCTCAATGATCTCGACAAGGCGACCAACCATGCTGCCACGTTGATCGGCGACGCGGACACGCGGGTCGCCGGTATGTTCGCGAACCTTATGTGAGTCGAGGGGAGGTTTGACAGGCCATATGCCGGTGGATATCGCGGCGGAGGTGGGGTCCGGCGATCCGGTATCGGTGGATCTGAATGTCGATGCCGCCCTTGTCCTGAAGGACATGGTCGGCATCGACAACTACCCCTTGGTCCTGGCGGTCACGCCGAACATCTACCGGATCTCCGACCGCGATCGGGTCTGGGCCGCGGTGAAGGAACAACTCACCGCGGACGGGATCATCTCCGGGGGCGAGGTGGATCCGGTGGTGGCCGGATGGTTGCGGTGCCTGGAGCGCCCGGATACCGAGCTGGCCATCCGGGTGCTCGACAACGGCCGTGGAGGGCACACCTCGACCATGCTGCGCGCATCGCTGGTGCGCAGCGGGGAACGGCATGTGCTCGCCGTGCGCTGTGACGACGAGATCGTTATCCAGTCGGTTTTCCACCAGGGCCGGCAGCTCGATACGCTCACCGCGGTACTCGAATCGGTTCTCGGTGACTATCCGGTACTGGATTTCGAATCGTTCACTCTGGCCGACGTCGATCCGGGTGAGCCGCCGCAGGACCTGGACGGAGTACGGGCCGGGCTCCGCGAACTGGGTGCCTCGCCGCGCACCGCGAATGTGCTCACCCGAGCTCTGAACGAAATCGTCCGCCAAGCCGAGGTCCTCATGATCGAACATCGGGACGGCGGACCGGGGAAACCTGATTTCAGGATCTGTATGAACGTGTTGGACACGTTCTCGGGCCGGTTTGTGATCACACCTACCGTTACGTTGGACGGCCGGACCCGGTCGACATTCCGGCCGGGTGACCACACTGCCGTGCGGAGTGGTATCAACGCTCTGGCGGAGTTGCTGCCCGGCCGCAGCTGGTTCGATACCGCACGCACTGGTTGACGTTCCAGGGCTGGATGAGAGGACGGTGAGATGAACCGGGCATCGACAACCAACGGCGACGCCTCAGCGGCCCTCGCCAAAGGCGGCTACGACGCCTACTTCGCACAGCTCGGCGAGCCTCCCGGAGACAACGAGGCGGCCTCTGCCCCTCCGAGTTCAGGGGGTGACCGGGCCGGTGCGGCGGTGCCCGCGGATACCGGCTCACCGGCAGTACCGGAACAGCCTGCCGATCGAACCGGTTCGGCTGTGGCGCCGGATCCGGCGCCACCCGCCACCACGGGCCCCTCCTCGATCAGCGTTGCGCCGGAGCCCGCCTCCGCGCCCGGCCCGCAACCTCTTGCCGAACCGCCGATCCCCACGCCGCCCCCCGGCGCCACCGCCGAGGAAGACATGGCCGAACTGCGGCAGCGCGCTGTTACCGCACATCAGCAGGCAGCTGAGCAAGAGCGTCAGGCCATAGCTCGCCGGCAGCAACAGCAGAATCCGCAGGGGCCCGCGATGGGTACACCTGCACCGCAGGCGCAGGCGGATCCGGCGACGTCCGCACCAGAAGGCTGGGCGGCGCCGCAGGAATATACGGAAAGCCGGTCGGTGGGTTCGGAGGAAGTGGGTACGGCTCCCACGTACACCGCGACCCCGGGGTACGCAGGGCAGCCGCCCGCGCACCCGGGCTATGCATCCAGTCCACCGGCCGCGGCCGCCGCGGACACCTCACGGGTCCCCGACCGGATTCAACGTCCGGCCTACGAAACAACCAACCGGGTCGAGGTATTGCCGCCCGCGCTCGCCTCGGCGGAATTGCTCGCCGAGATCGCCGCCGTGCGACAGGCGCATCTGCGCTCGTCCAAAGGTATGCGGGGGGCGCTCAACAAGGTCGGGTTCAATCTGGGTCTGTCGCCGGCCGAACAACGTGCCGAGAGCAGGCGTAACCAGATCCGCCGCCAGCTCACCGCGCCGTATCAGATCGCCGTGGTGAGCGTGAAGGGTGGCGTCGGCCGGACCACCGTCGCGGCCGGCCTCGGCTCGACGTTCGCGAAACTGCGGCCCGACCGCGTGGTCGCCATCGACGCCAACCCGGATTTCGGGGATCTCGCCAGCCGCACGAGCCGGCACCAGTTCGGCCTCACCCTGCGTGACCTCGCCCAGGCCGGGGGGCGGCTGGAGTCCTTCTCGTCGGTCCATTCCTATACAGCGGTCAATACCGCCGATCTCGCGGTGGTGGCCTCGCCGTGGAGTACCGACGCGTCCGAGGCACTGACCGGGAGCGAATACCAGACCGGTGTGGAGACGCTGCGACGCCACTACAACCTGCTGCTGGTGGACTGCGGGACCGGAGTATTGGACTCATCGACCAACCAGGTCCTGCGCACCAGTGACGCGGTGGTCGTCGTCACTCCCGCGACGGTCGGCGGGGTGACCGGTGCGGTCGCGACGCTGAACTGGCTCAGCTCGCACGGGTTCGATCGCCTGATCGCGACGTCGGTGGTCGCGATCGTGCGCCAGCATCCGGCCAAGCCCACCGTGGATATCGAGGCGATCGAGAAGCTGTTCGTCTCGGCGCAGCGGCCGACCATTCGGGTACCGTACGATCCGCATCTCGCCGAAGGTGGCGAGATCGATTTGCGGATGCTGGAGAAAGAAACTGTGCTCGCCTTCGAGGACCTGGCGGCCGAACTGGCCGACGACTTTCCGGGCTATGTCGCCGAACAGTCCGGCGGCAACTACGGAGGTATGCGGTGACCGCTGTGCAGACGGCGGCACCGTCTCCGGCGGGTGGTGCGGCGCCGGCCGAGGTCGCGCGCGCCCGGATCGCGGTCATGGTCGCCACCTACCAGGTGGATGTCGTGGTGCCGACCAAGTTCACCGTCGAGACCTTCATCGACGACTTGGTGTCCGTGCTGGCGAACGCGATCGGCGACGAGGAAGTGGATTTCAGTCCGCCGCACGGTCAGTGGAGCCTCGCGCGTCCGGGTGAGCCGCCGATTCCGCGCTGGCGCAGCCTGGGCGATCACGACATCGTCGACGGAACCGTGCTGATGCTGGCGCCGGTCGAATCGGCCGAGGTCTTCACTCCGGTCGTGGAGGACATCACCGACGCGCTGGCGCTTATCAACGAGCGTGAATTCGCCGAATTCGACGCCGATACCGCCGCCGTCGTGGGACTGGGCGTTTTCGGAGTGGGTGCGGTGGGGATCGCCGCGATGCTCTCCTGGGCGTGGACTCAGTCGGGTTCGCTGCTGTGGTGCGGGTTGCCCGCGTTGCTGCTGGGTGTGCTGTGCTGGGCGGTCGCTGTCGCATTGCGGGGCCGGGGAGCCGCGCGCCGGCTCACCCTGGGCGCGGCGCTGGCCGCGATTCCGTTGCTCTTCGCCGGAAGCGCCATGCTGGTGCCGCCGGCCTACGGCGAGCCGGGACCGTTCGCGCCCGCCAATATCGCGGCGGGCGCGGTGGTCTGCGCTGTCGCCGCGATGGCGATGATGCGGTTGACGGGTTCGGGCATCGCCACGTTGATGAGTATCGCGGTGCTGGGGGTAACCGTCACCGCCGTTGTCCTGCCGCTGGCCTACTTCGATCTGGTGACACGCCAGGTCGCCGGAGGTGCGGTGTTCGCCGGGCTGATCCTGCTCACCGTGGCTCCCCGGATCTCGGTGGTGATCGCCCGGATCCGGCCGCCGGACCTGCCCGATCCCGGTAACGAGGTGAACCCGGCCACTCTGACCGATATCTTCGACGCCGAAACCCACCGGGATATGGAACAGGAAGCCGAGATCGCGGCGGCCGCCGAGGAAACCCGGCACCGGCACGAGGCCGGGATCGAAAGCCGGGCGCGACTGGCTGTCACCAGCCTCCGCGGGCTCGTGGTGGCCATCTCCGCGCTCCTGTCGGTGTCGACGGTGATCTGTGCGGCGGTGAGCCCGAGCGGTGTCCGGGAGATCGTTATGGGCACCGCGGTGGCCGGAATCCTGGCCATGCGCTCGCGCTGGTATCCGGACCGGGTCCAGGCGATCGCGCTGGTCACCGGTGCGGTGATCACCGTGCTCGGAGTCGCGGCGGTGGAGGTCGCCGCGTATGGGAGCTCCTTCGCGCGGCTCGCCGTCGTTGTCGTGGTCGCCGTGATCGCGTGCGCGGCGGTGGCCGCGGCACTGACCCTGCCGGGCAAACGCCTGACGCCGGTGACCCGCCGGATCACCGATCTGATCGAGTACGCACTCATTCTTGTCGTTCCGGTGCTCGCGTTCTGGATCATGGGCGTCTACACCGCCATGCGAGGAATCTGATGCGCCTGGGCCGGGCTGTGGCCGTAACGCTTGCCGCGCTCGTGCTGGGCCCCGGTGCCGGGCCGGCGGCGGCGTTGGTACCGCCGGAGGTGGTGGTCGGGGTGGTGCCACCGGATGGTCCACCGGCTCCGGAGCAGCCGACGAGACAGGACAGCGGCTGTCTGTCAACGGGTCTGCTGAAGGACTCCGACGTATCGCGTACGCCCCCGTCGGAGCTGGCGTTGAATCTGTCAGATGCCCGGACGCTCAGCCGTGGCGCCGGTGTCACCGTCGCTGTGGTCGATACCGGTGTGTCGCCACATCCGCGCCTGCCGAATCTGTCCGCCGGCGGGGACTATGTAGCCGCGGGCGGCGACGGGCTCCAGGACTGTGACGCACACGGCACCCTCGTGGCCGGAATTATTTCCGGCACGGCCGATCCCGGGGACGGTTTCGCTGGGGTGGCACCGGACGCGCGAATCCTCTCCATTCGTTACCGGTCGGCGGCATTCAGCCTCGAACGAGGCGGCGACCAACGGGAGCGGCAGGCGCTCGAGGTGCGAACCCTGGCGCGCGCCATCACCCACGCCGCCAATATGGGCGCCGGGATCATCGCGGTGCCGTTGCCGATATGCCTGCCGGTGGATTCGGGCGTGGACCTCGGGGTGGTGGCCGAAGCGGTCGGCTATGCCGTGCATACACGGGGTTCGCTGATAGTCGCCGGAACCGGTAACACCGACAGTTCGGGTTGTGCCCAGAACCCCGACTCGGATCCGGGCCGCCCCGCCGACCCGCGGAACTGGGAGTATGTGAAAACCGCCTCGGTACCCGGGGTTTTCGCCCAGTCGGTGCTGTCGGTCGGATTCACCACCGCCTACGGCGGGGTCACCGATCAGTCGCTGCTGGGCCCCTGGGTGACGGTCGCGGCGCCGGGCACCAGCATCGAATCACTCGGCCCGGGGACAACCGGTTTGATCAACGGTGTCGGCGAACCGGGCAAATTGGCCCCGGTCGGTGGCGCGTCCTTCGCCGCGGCCTATACGGCCGGTGTGGCCGCTCTGCTGCGTTCCCGGTATCCGAACGAAACACCTACGGAGATCACGGCGCGGCTCACCGCGAGCGCGCATGCCCCGGCCCGCGGTGTCGACAATATTGTGGGCGCGGGTCTGATCGATCCGCTCGAGGCGCTGAGCTACCGGACTCCGCCCCAACACCCGGAGGGCCTGTTCCAGGTCGCCGGACTCGAGCTGCCGGAACCACCTCGGGGGCGGGATGCCAAACCAGGGATAACCGCCGCCGTGGTGATCGTCGCCGCGGTGCTGATCGGCGCGGGCGTGACCTACGGCGTGAACGCCCGGCGGAGGCAACGGTGACAGTAACGGCGGAGCGGGCGGTACACGCACCGGACCGCCGGGTCGCCGGGGTGGAACGCGGCCCGTTCGCGGTGACAGCGATCGGAGGCAGTGTCGTGATGGCCGGAGTATCCGAGTATCTACCGCTGTGGGGCACGGCCCTGATCGCCGCCGGACTGCTACTGGCGGTGGTGGTCCGGATCGGCGGCCGTACGCCGGTCCGATGGTTCCTCGACTGGTTCGAGTTCCGGACCGGACGATCCGCTCGCGCCGCACTGCTCGCCGAACAGTTGCCGGTCGACGATATCGACGTTCCGGCCGGGATCTGCGGTATCGCGCAGGACGGCGATGTGCTGGTCGCCATGATCCAGCTCGCCCCGAATCTCGATCTGCCCACCGTGATCGCCGAACAGACCATCTACACCGAGGACACCGTCTCGGTCGAGAGCCTGCTGCCGATGCTGGACCATTACGGCATCGGCATCGATATCGATATCGTCACCACGGGCCAGCGGGTCCGGTCGGCGGGCAGCTACAGCATGCTCTACGACCAGCTGATCGGGTCCCACCCGGTCGTCGGGAACAGGATGACCTGGCTGGTGCTGCGGCTCGACCAGGAACGCAATCTGAAGGTACTGGCCAGACGTGGCCCCTGTGCGGTGGTCGGGCCCAGAACGCTGGCCACCGCGGCACACCGGATCGCCGGGCGCCTTCGTGAGCGGGGTATGGCCGCGCATCCGCTGCCCGCCGCGGCGCTGCTGGAGGCCACCCGCCTGCTGCACGCCGGCGCCGAAATCGGCGATCTGACCGAGCGGTGGGATCGTCTGAAAACCTCGGTACCCGGCCGATTCGTCACCAGTTTCGGTATCGACTGGTCACAGCTCGACGGTTCGGGACTGGACGACTGCTGGACCTGGAACAGCGGGCGTACCACCCTCGTGGTGAGCCTGTCCGGTGCCGACGGCCCGCGCGCGCTGGTCCGTTATATCGGTCCGGCGATGACGGAAGCGCTGCCGGACTATCTGCGCCGGTTGCCCGGCCGCCAGTCCCTGGCACTTCGCGCCACGCTGCCCACCGGGGTTTCGCTGCGGGAATTGAACCGTGACGAACGGAAGGTGGACGAAGCGCCCGCCGAATCGCACGCCGATCTGGCCGTCGCGATCGGCCCCAACGGCCAGATCCTGGGCGCGATCAGCGGGCAGACCCGGCACCAGCTCGCCCTGCCGCTCTACGACCCGGCTCCCTACAATCCACGCCGGCGGACCGTCGACGTGCACGCGATGTTGCCGGTCGCCCAGCAACTGGTCCTGCGTGCCACCGTCGTCGGCGCGGATGTCGAGGTGCATACCAGCCGTCCACAGCGCTGGCAGCATCTGGTCAGCGCCGTCGGGGACGCCAGATCGCTGCGGCTGGCCGGAGCCGACGAGCCGGAGCCCGGGGCACGCGCCAGCATCACGGTTTTCGACCAGCTGCCGCCGCGGGCGTCGTCGGCGCCGACCACGGTCTCCATCAGCGATCCGGGCAGTCCGCGTCGCGGCTCGGTGGATCTGGCGATCGAGCAGGTCGGCGACGCACAGATCGATGTGCGGATTCCGATGCGTACGGTCCGGGTAGATCTGGTCGAACCGCGTGGGGAAACGCGGTATCTCGATCACAACGAACGACCGCCGGCAGTGTCCCCACCGCCGGTCGGCTCCGAACGCACCGTCCCCGTGACGAGACCACGTGGATATCCCACTCGTTGACTAGGGCAGAGCAGGTAATCTCGATGACCGTGGTAGCGGATCCCGAACCGGACAGTGGAAGATTCGACAGCCCGGACAGCGCGCAGGAGCAGACACCGAGGCAGGCCGCCGCGGCGATATTCTCCAGCCGGCTTTCGGAACTCATCGCCGAATCGGTGGTGTCCACCGAGGACGGTTCGACCCGTGGGCTGACGTTGTATTCGCTGGCCCAGCATCTGGAGCTCGCCTATCCCGATGTTCCGGTATCGCAGTCGGGTCTGTACCGGCTGATCCACGGTGACGCCATTCCGCGGCTGGATCTGATCATCGCTCTGGCGCGGGTATTCGATGTGCCGCCGGAGTATTTCGTGACCGCTGAGAAAACGCGCTGATCTCATCGGCGGACCGGCTCCCGGGCCGGTCCGCGGCCCTGGACCGAGCTCCCACTAGTGGGAATGATGACACTTTCGGCGCCCGGGCAACCGATACCATTTCGCCTATGCCCGAAGCCGATTCCGGAGACGTATTTCTCCGCAATCGAGGTGCGATTCTCGATGCCATACTGGCGGATCCGGCGTTCGGGCTCAGCGGGAACTCTCCCGATGAGACCCTCGAGCCCGAGCCGAGCCCCGGCCTGGTCGGCTCGGACGTCGCGTTCGACGAATCGCTACTCGCCCCGGCGCCCTCACATCGCGACCCATCAGCGGAGTCGGCCGTACCGGAACCCGCGGGTGTGGGCTCGTTCGCGGCCGGACCGGACTCCGGGCCCGCGGTTTCGCGCCCGCGCCGTTCCACCGCCGGCCCTTCGGCGAGTGAGCGGATCAACGCTCTGCTCAGTGGGCAGATGCCCGACACCCAAACGGGCTCGCTCGCCACAGAGAACGCCGAACGTGTCGCGGACCGGCTGAATTCGACGGCCCCGCCCGAAGCCGAGCCGCAACGGGCTACCGAGGCCGAACCGAGCCGCGCCGAGCGTCAGTCGCCCCAGGAGATCGCCCGCGAGGTGGCCGATCAACTGCGCAAACCGCGCGTGGCGCTGGCCGTCGCGGCGGTGGTCGCCCTGGTGATCGTGGTCCTGCTGGTGTTGACCGGCGGTAAAGAGGAATCGGAAACCCAGCCGCTGGCGGTCACCCCGGCGCCGACTCAGGAGGCGCCGCAGACCGAACCGTCCGGTAGCGGCACCATCCAGCCGGAATCGGCGGAGGCGAAATGTCCGACCGGCGGCACGGACGGTATGGACGCGTTCTCCGGGGAACCGGACAAAGCGTGGTCCTGCCCGCGTGCTTTCAAGATCGACGGTCAGGTCCTGCGCATCGACCTGGGTAAGGAATACGAGATCGATTCGATCGGGGTCGTACCGGGCTGGGACCACGTGGACACCGACGGCACCGATCAATGGACCCAGAACCGGACGGTGAGCCGGCTCTCGTACGAGTTCAACGACGATGAGAAGACCACATACACCCAGGAGACGCTCGATCAGCGATCGCTGGTGGTGACCGAGATGAAAAAGCCGATCAAGGCTTCGGAAATCGTGCTGACCGTACTGAAATCCAGTGGCGACACCTCCAGTAACACCGTGGCGATCTCGGCCATCGTGATCACCGGGCAGTGAGGCCCCGATGAGGTGCGAGGTGGGCGGATGACGGTGCGATGCCAGTACTGCGGGCATGCGGCCGGCCCGGGAGTCGGCGCGTGCGCTAATTGCGGTGCGCCGCTTCCGGATACCCCCGCACCGGTATCCCACAGCGGGGCCACCGAACCGGGCCGGCAGCCGGGTGGACACAGCGGGCTGGGTGCGCATATGGCCGAGTTGAGCGGCCGCGCCGGTGCGCTGGGCGCGCTGCCGGGAACACACGCGCAACCCGGGCATGATGCTCCGGCTCTTTCGTCGCCCGGCGGCCAGGGTGCTGCCGATCATCACCCGCACCACAACCGGACCCGTGGTCTCCTCGGATTCCTGCGATCTCGTCTGGTCGATGAGGCGGAAACCGTTGTCCACAAACATCATCCGAAATGGCAGTGGCGGGCGGCCGGGGGGCTCGCGGTCGCGGTGCTGCTGGTGCTGGCCTTCCTCATGGTCAAATCCTGTGCGCTGACCGCGCCGCAGCTCATGGGTCCGGCCGGGCTCGCCGGTCCCGCCGGACCGGCCGCGGCCACCGACGCGGTGTCGGCATTGCCCGGTCCGTTGCAGGCCGCCTCATGCCGGCCCCATGCCGAGACCGAGGGTGTGCAGAGTTGTGTGCTCGATGCGGCCAGTCCGCTGCTGATGGGCGAGATCACCGGCGGTCGCTCGCTGACGTTCCAGGTGCAGACAGCCGAGCCCGGTGCGCTGGCCCAGGCTGTCGCGCAATGGCGTTCGGCGGGTAGCAATGTGGTTGCCGATGGGGATGTGTTCGCCGCGATAAGCGCCTCGTCCGCGGTCAGGTATGCCGATACGAAATCGGGTCTGCGCATCGATACCGGTGCGTTTTCCGACAGCGCCGGTGCGCGTACCTTTCTGATGCGGTCCGGGTTGTTGCAGCCCTAGTGCGAACTTTCCGGAGTTCGTTCCTCTCGCGAACACGCAGGCCCGGTGCTTTCTTCCCGGCGGCCGGGCCCGGGTGATTGGCTACACACATTTAACGTACCGCTATACAACGGCACATTAAACGCGTAGAGTGCCTGTTGAGAGAGCTCGAAACCGAAGCGGAAAGGCGCGGATTACGGTGACGACATTGCAGGACACAGTTTCGCCGATGCGATTCCGGATTGATCCGGACGAACTGGGGCCGGCGCGTTTCCGTACCGCGCTGTACCGCACCGCGGATGCTCCGCCGGGGGAGTGGCGCTTCACGCTCTATGCCGCGGGCGAGGGTGTATCGCTGAGCCGGGTGCTGCCGGTGTTGCACAGCCTCGGCGTGGAGGTCGTGGACGAGCGGCCTTATCAGATCGACTCCGATAACGAACAATCCGACTGGATATACGATTTCCGGTTACGGGTGGTGTCGGCGGTATTACGTACTCAGCTGGACCCGGAGCTGGAGTCAGATCTCGATCAGCCCGAAAGTCCCGGTGCCCAGGGGATCGCGCAGCGATTCACGGCCGCGTTCGAGGCCATGTGGTTCGGGCATGCCGAGGTCGATACGCTCAACGAGTTGATTCTGCGGGCCGGCCTGCATTGGCGGCAGGTCGTGGTGCTGCGCGCATACGCGAAATATCTGAAGCAGGCCGGATTCTCCTACGGCGCGGGGGGTATCACCCGAGTGCTGCTGGCCAGCCCGGATATGGCACGCGGTTTCGTGCGCCTGTTCGAGGCGTATTTCGATCCCGACGGCGATACCGAATCGGCCGCGGGTATCGCAGAATGGCTGGAAGCCGAAATCGACGCCGTGGTCAGCTTGGACACCGACCGGGTGCTGCGCGCGGTACTCGATGTGGTCACCGCGACGCTGCGCACCAACTATTTCCGTCGTGATGCCGAAGGCGAACCGCCGGCCCACCTCTCGCTGAAATTCGACCCGCAGAAGATAGCCGAACTTCCGCAGCCGCGGCCGAAGTACGAGATCTTCGTGTATTCGCCGCGGGTGGAGGGTGTGCATCTGCGGTTCGGTGCGGTGGCGCGGGG
>NZ_JBEYBT010000022.1:0-70613 GCF_040632335.1 Nocardia sp. NPDC019395 | reverse complement strand
AGCGCAGCGACTGAGCGCCGGGAGTGAAGAACGAGACCAAGGGGGCCCCGAACCCGCGCCGCCGCAGGCGGCGCCAAAAACACAGAACCTTCACGAACCGGTCATCAAGAGCTATCCGGTATCGGCGGGCCGTGGCATCGTCGTGCTGAACCGGCAGTTCCGCCGCACCCCCGTCACCCCCGACCGGCAGCAGAAGTTCGGCAACAGACCCCAGGTCACCTGGTTCGACCGTGCTCGAACCCCGCCGCCGGATCGCCCCCGATACCCGCGCGTCCGGCGGGCCCCCGGCCCGGTAAACGTGACGTCACACAGCTGTGTGTTAACCCACAACCAGGGCGGATACTCCCGGGACAGGTACATCGGGCTCGGTACGCTTATGCACTGATCGCCTGTTCGCTGACATTGGAGGACCCCTCGTGGCACTCGTTGTCCAGAAGTACGGAGGATCCTCGGTCGCCTCGGCCGATCGGATCCGGCGCGTCGCGGAACGGATCGTCGAGACGAAGAAGCAGGGCCACGATGTGGTCGTGGTCTGCTCGGCCATGGGTGACACGACCGACGAACTGCTCGACCTGGCCGAGCAGGTCTGCCCCGCGCCACCGGCCCGGGAGATGGATATGTTGCTCACCTCCGGTGAACGCATCTCCAACGCCCTGGTCGCCATGGCCATCCACACCCTCGGCGCCGAGGCGCGGTCGTTCACCGGCTCCCAGGCCGGTGTGATCACGACTTCGGTGCACGGTAAGGCCAAGATCATCGATGTGACGCCGGGCCGGCTCCGCGAAGCCCTGGACGAGGGCACCATCGTGCTGGTCGCCGGTTTCCAGGGTGTGAGCCAGGACAGCAAGGACGTGACCACGCTGGGTCGCGGTGGTTCCGATACGACAGCCGTCGCGCTGGCCGCCGCGCTCGAAGCCGACGTCTGTGAGATCTACACCGACGTGGACGGAGTGTTCACCGCCGATCCGCGCATCGTCAACGACGCGCAGAAGCTGGATCAGGTCTCCTACGAGGAGATGCTGGAGATGGCGGCCTGCGGGTCCAAAGTGCTGATGCTGCGCTGCGTCGAATACGCACGCCGCTACAACGTGCCCGTGCATGTGCGTTCGTCCTATACCGACAAGCAGGGCACCTACGTCTACGGATCGATGGAGGACATTCCCTTGGAACAAGCAATCCTCACGGGCGTCGCGCACGACCGCAGCGAGGCCAAGGTGACTGTGGTCGGCCTACCGGATGAACCGGGATACGCCGCCAAGGTGTTCCGCTATGTGGCCGAGGCCGAGATCAACATCGATATGGTGTTGCAGAACATCTCCAAGGTGGAGACCGGTAAGACCGATATCACCTTCACCCTGCCCAAATCCGATGGCACCCGGGCGGTGGAGATGCTGGCCAAGTACCAGAGCGAGATCGGTTTCTCGCAGGTGCTCTACGACGACCACATCG
Organism: Nocardia sp. NPDC019395; assembly: GCF_040632335.1. Lineage (NCBI taxonomy): Bacteria > Bacillati > Actinomycetota > Actinomycetes > Mycobacteriales > Nocardiaceae > Nocardia > Nocardia sp. NPDC019395. The sequence continues at coordinate 69,164 of NZ_JBEYBT010000022.1, read as the reverse complement.
GCAAGGTGTCGCTGGTCGGCGCCGGTATGAAGAGCCATCCCGGGGTCACCGCCACCTTCTGTGAGGCGCTGGCCGACGCCGGTATCAATATCGACCTCATCTCCACCTCCGAGATCCGCATCTCGGTCCTGGTCAAAGACACCGAACTCGACGACGCGGTCCAGGTCCTGCACCGCGCCTTCGATCTCGGCGGCGACGAGGTCGCCGTCGTGCACGCCGGAACGGGGCGATAACCCATGGGTGTTCGTGTAGGTGTGGTCGGCGCGACCGGTCAGGTCGGCGCCGTGATGCGCAAACTGCTCGAGGAGCGCGATTTCCCGGCCGACGAGGTGCGGTTCTTCGCCTCGGCGCGTTCGGCGGGTAAGAAGCTGCCGTGGCGCGGCGGTGAGATCACCGTGGAGGACACCGAGACCGCCGACCCGTCCGGGCTGGATATCGCGTTGTTCTCCGCCGGTGCGACCATGTCGCGGGTGCAGGCACCGCGGTTCGCGGCGGCCGGGGTCACGGTTATCGACAACTCCTCCGCGTGGCGTAAGGATCCGGATATCCCGCTGGTGGTCAGCGAGGTGAACCCGGAGGCGACTCGCAACCTGGTCAAGGGCATCATCGCCAACCCCAACTGCACCACCATGGCCGCGATGCCGGTGCTGAAACCACTACACGACGCGGCCGGCCTGCGGCGGCTCATCGTGTCCAGCTATCAGGCGGTCTCGGGCAGCGGTCTGGCCGGGGTCGAGGAACTCGCCTCGCAGACACGTGCGGTGATCGACGACGCCGAGAAACTCACCCACGACGGCAGTGCCGTCGACTTCCCGGCCCCGAACAAGTACGTGGCCCCGATCGCCTTCAACGTTCTGCCGCTGGCGGGGTCGCTGGTGGACGACGGCTCCGGCGAGACCGACGAGGACCAGAAGCTGCGCAACGAGAGCCGCAAGATCCTGGGCCTTCCGGATCTGCTGGTGAGCGGCACATGCGTGCGGGTCCCGGTGTTCACCGGTCACGCCCTGTCGGTGAATGCCGAATTCACCGATCCGCTGTCGGTGCAGCGTGCACAGGAGATCCTGGCGAAGGCGTCCGGCGTGCGGCTCGTCGACGTGCCGACTCCGCTGGAGGCCGCGGGTAAGGACGAATCCCTGGTCGGCCGTATCCGCCAGGATCCGGGTGTCCCGGACGGTCGCGGCTTGGCGTTGTTCATCGCCGGCGACAATCTGCGCAAGGGCGCGGCACTGAACACCATCCAGATCGCGGAAGTCCTGCTCGCCGATCGCTGACCAGTCTGTCCCCGGTACGTCCGGCGTACCGGGGACAGCGGTTCAGTGGATTCCCGGTGTCCGCGGATCCGTCCCGAGGCAGACCAGCAGCGCACATCCCGGAGGGGCGTCGCTGAACGGTGGGGCCAGCGGTTCGCCCAGGCAGGCGAACACATCGCAGCCGGGATAGGCCGAGGTGCCGACGCCGAAAACGGCCAGCAGAATATCGGTGTCGATATACGCGTTCGGGTCCACTTCCAGCGGCGGTTCGACGTACGGGCCCGGGTCGGCGACCGGTGGTTCCCGGAACGCGGCCATCAGCCGGCGGAAGAACTCGTGTGGCAGTTCGTCGAAGTTCTGGATAACCCCCGCCGGCCCGTATTCGCTGACGTTGCCGAAAACGCCGGTCCACACCACGACCAGATCCAGGCTCGGTACGACGAACACGTTCTGCAGCCCCATACCCGACATCGCGAAGGTATCCGGCGGCAGGAACGAGGGGTTCTCCGCGCAGGCCGAGCCGACCCAGAACAGGTACCCGTAGCACGGGTTCGCCGGTGACGGTGTGGTCGCGCGGGCCAGATATTCCGCGGATACGACCTGCCGCTCGCCCCATTTGCCGTCGTTCGCGACGAGCAGTCCGAGTTTGGCCAGATCGTCCGGCGGGATCAGCAGATGCGCGTAGCCGTAGGTGTGGCCGGAGCGGTCGCGCGCCCAGTACCAGTCACCACGTTCGATACCCAACGGATCGAACAGTTCTCGCTGTGCGAACTCCTGCAGCGGTTCCCCGACAGCGAGCTGCAGCACGTAGGAGAGCAGGTCTACTGTCCGCTGGCTGTAGGTGAACACGGTGCCGGGTTCATGGTCCAGCGGTACACCGAGGGCCTGTACCGCGCTGTTGGGGTCGAGGGGGACGGCTCCGGTGATGCCCTCGGTGACCACTCCCGTGCGCATCCCGGAGGTCTCGGTGAGGAGATTCTCGACGGTTATCGCCCGGCGCCGCGGATCGCCGAGGCCCGGTGGTAGATACCGGTCGATCGGTGCGTCGACATCCACCAGACCGCGCTCGGCCGCGATCCCGGTGAGCAGTGAGATCACACTCTTGGTCACGCTCCATACGTTCCACGGGATATGCCCGGTCCGGTCGTTGGCCGGACCCTCGCCGACCAGGCAGTTGTGCCGGAAAACCTGAACATTCAGCCGATTCCGGCTTCCCGCGAAGGCCAGTGCATCGGCCAGCCGCTGCGGGTCCAGGCCTGCCTGTTCGGGCCGCGCCCGCTGTGGTTCCCGACCGGAGGTCACCGCGCATTCGGCGGTCGCGGGTGTGGCGTGCGCTTGTGCCGCTATTACCTGTCCTGCCACCAGTGTTACCGCCGCGACTCCCGCCAGGAGCCCACCGAAACGCGCCATGCGGACACCCTAATGCGGCCCCGGTGCCGACGACGGTATCGGCGGCGCGTGGCCCGCCGGATATACGACACCCCTGATCTATCGGTGGATCGATCAGGGGTGTCGCGAGCTCATCGGCAAGTGTGCTGTAGCGCCGTCGCTATGTCGGCACGGGCACCGGCTACAGCAGGCCGAACCAGTAGACACCACAGGCAAGCGCCCATAGGACCAACGTATCCATCGACACTCCCACTCTTGTCGTAGCGGATGTCCTCCATGATGCCCGACATACCCGGATGGCAGCACGGCCGCGCGCCCCGTGCTGCGACCTTGACTGCACTGTGACGGATCGTGTTCGCAGCGTTATAAGTTCACGTTAAGAACCCGCCAAGTACCTGGCCGCATTGTTGAGTCATGCCGGAACACGGACCCGGCACTCACACCGCGAACAGGAACCCGTAGATGATCACCGAGCTGACCACCGCCCTCGCCCCGGCCGGCACCCTCACCGCCGGACCGGCCGCGGCCACCGAACTGTATGCGACCGGCTACCTGATCAAGGACGGCCGCACCGAGCTCGGCGTCTTCGACTCCTGCCAGTAGTCGAGGACACCGCTGAAAGAGGGGGCGGGATACGAACCGGTGCCTGGGGAGGACCCGGTACGCATCCCGGAACAGGGCGGATCCGGGGAATGGTGGGGGATCCGCGGGGGTGGGTGGTTCTGGAGTCCGGGGAGGAGTTCCGGAACCACCCGGGGTGGGGCCGGTCGACCAGTGGGGGAGCTGGGAGTCCGGGTGGGTCGGTCTGTCTCGTGGGGTGACAGACCGGCTCGCGGGTAGGGGGCGTCGTCGACCGGCCCGGTCTCGCGGGGTGACCGGGTCGGCCGGCAGCCGTAGAACCGTTCGGCTCTTCCGGATGCTCAGTAGTGGACCGGCGCAGATGGTCGCCCGGTGCGCTGCCGCGAAAGGTAACCGTTCGACAATCGGCACGGCATCGTCCACGGACAGCGGCCGGCCGGGCGAAGCAGCGTCGACTCGTCCGGCCGGCCGTTCAGGGTCCGGCGGGGGGTTGTGCTGCGCGTTCACGTCGGTATCGCATCGAAGTCATTCGCGACCGGCAGGCATGTGGTCAGTTCGGAACCGGTGTCGCCGGGTAATCGGGGAGGTTGTATTTCTCGGTCTCCGACAGCATTCGGGCCATCAGGGGTGCGACCGCCCGTGAGCTCGTCACGCGGACGAGGGCGTGAGCGGCGCGGATACCGACCCTGGTGCGTGGTGCCATGGACTTCACTCCGCCCGGCGGGAGCTGTTGCGCGGTTTCGACGAATGGGCGGAGGGTTTCGGTGTAGCGGCCCAGTGCGGCGGCCGGGTCGTCCGGGGTACGGATGATCTCTCCGGCCAGTACATACGCCCCCACCAGTGCCATGGCCGTGCCTTGACCGCTCAGCGGTGATCCGCAGTAGCCGGCGTCGCCGACGAGCGCGATTCGATCGGTTGTCCAGTGGGGCATCGTGATCCGCGCGAGTTCGTCGAAATAGAAATCGTCGGCCCGATCCATCGCGTCGCTGATCGTGGCCGTGAGCCAACCGCCGCCGGCGAGGCTCTTCCGGATGAGTTCTCGCTGGGCCACGGAATCGCGCCGGAGTGCGGGATCCGCGGCGCACCGAACAATGACCAGTGCCTTCGAGGTGACCGGATCGGCATCGGGGCGAAGTCCCGCCACGATCCCACCGGGCATCGAATACATGGTCATCCAATGGGGTTCGATACCCGCCGGGGTCGGCACGGTGAAGTACGACATGTAAGCGCCGAGGTAGGTGCTGAACTGTTCTTCAGGCCCGAAGGCCAGTCGGCGGGTGGTCGAGTGCAGGCCGTCGGCGCCGATCACAAAGTCGAATTCTTCGGTGTTGCCGGAGGCGAATTCGACCCGGATGCCGGCGTCGTACTCGTTCAGTTCGCGAATCTGTTCGCCGTACCGGTATTCGACGCCGGGGCAGCCGGCATTTTCGTGAGCGTCGGCGAGGGCGTCCAGGAGGACCTGATTCAAATCGCCACGGGTGATCTCGATCTCGGCCACGGCGCCGTTCCCACCGAAGAGATCCGCCGGCATACGGACGATTTCCCTGCCGGTGGTATCGACATGCAGCATGCCGCGCTCGTCGAGTTGGTGGCGGCGGATCCCGGGCATCAGCCCCATCCGCTCGGCGACGATCCGGCTGGGTCCGCGGAGATCGACGGCCTGGCCGCCCGGCCGCGGTGCGGGTGCCCGTTCGACCACGGTCGGCCGGATGCCGGCGCGGGTCAGCTGCAGGGCGACCGCGTTACCGGCGATACCGCCACCGGAGATGAGTACCCGTGGGGTCGTGGCGGTGGATCGTGTGGTCATCGGTTTCCTCGCTTCAGATCTTGTCCGAATGTCTTAGACATATGTCTAACACGGATTGAGTTCACTGTCTAGAACAAATGTCTAAGACGGTTGCGTTAGAGTGGTTGGATGGGAAACAAGGAGGATCTGCTGGACGCCGCGCGCTCCTGTATCTACGAGCGCGGATTCGCCGCGACCACGGCACGCGATATCGCCACCAAAGCGGGTGTGAGTCTCGCAGCCATCGGCTATCACTTCGGTTCCAAGGACCGTTTGCTCACCGAGGCCTTCACCGACGAGAGCGGCCGGGTGATCGGCGACGACCTCGAACGGCGGATCCGGGAGACCGCCGGTCAGTCCGTAGGCGCGGCGTTTCCCCAGGTCTGGGCGGATATCGCCGACCTCTTCGGCAGTAGCCGGGATGTCCTGGTAGCGAGTGTGGAGAACTTGGTCCGGGTCCATCGGACGCCCAGCGAACAGATGCGGATGGGCGAGCTGAACGATTCGGCGGTATCGGAGATCGCGACCATGCTGGCGGATGCGCATCCGGATCTGGATCAGTCTCGTGCGCGCGCTGTCGCCGGGCTGTACATGGTCCTGCTCAACGGACTGACAATCCAGTGGATGGCCAACCCCGACGGCGCGCTGCCCAGCGGAACCGACCTCGCCGCGGCGATATCCGTATTGGGCAGGGATCTCGCACCGGTCGACGAGAAAGGCCCTTGATCAGGCGAACTGATCAAGGGCCTACCGTGTCTCGACCAACACGAGTCGGGGTGGCGGGATTTGAACCCACGACCTCTTCGTCCCGAACGAAGCGCGCTACCAAGCTGCGCCACACCCCGTGAAGCGGACCTGACGTAGCTTACATCAGGTCCGGTCCGGATAAGAAACCGGCAGCTCGAGGCCGGTTTTCCGGGATACGACCGCTACCGCGCCACCGCCTGGGAAGTCGAGATGCCCTGGCCGGATTCGGTGGCCGGTTTATTCGGCGGCACCGCGACCAAGGTGAGCAGAGTCGCTTCGGGGCGGCAGCAGAAACGGTAGGGGGCCCACGGTGAGGTCCCGATACCGGCGGAGACATGCAGTTGGGTGTGGGCGCCCCATTTGGACGGGCCCTTCACCCGGGAGCGGTCGATTTCGCAGTTGGTGACCAAGGCGCCGTAGCCGGGCAGGCACAGCTGGCCGCCGTGCGTATGGCCGGCGAGGACGAGGTCGTAGCCATCCTCGGCGAAGCGGTCCAGGACCCGCGGCTCGGGCGAATGGGTCAGGCCGAGTCGCAGGTCGGCGAGCGGATTGGGGGCACCGGCGATGGTGTCGTAGCGGTCGCGCTGCATATGCGGATCGTCGACGCCCGCGCTGGCGATCCGGATACCGCCCACCTCGATATCGCGGCGGGTATGGGTGAGATCGAGCCAGCCGCGTTCGGTGAACGCCGCGCGCAGATCCTTCCAGGGCAGTGGGGCGCCGTGCACCCGCTTGTGGTTCTTGTCGAAGTACTTCAGCGGATTCTTCGGCACCGGAGCGAAGTAGTCGTTGCTGCCGAATACGAAGAGCCCGGGACGGGACAGCAGCGGGCCCAGCGACTGCACCACCGCGGGTACGGCTTTCTGGTGGGACAGGTTGTCACCGGTGTTTATCACCAGGTCCGGTTCCAGCCGGTCGAGTTCGCGTAACCACTGCTGTTTGAGCTTCTGCCCGGGCGTCATATGCAGATCGCTTATGTGCAATACCCGCAGCGGTGCGGAACCCGGCCGCAGTACCGGCATGGTGGTTTCGCGGAGAACGAAGGCGTTGCGTTCGATCAGTGAGGCGTAGCCGACTCCGGCAGCCGCGGCTCCGGCTGCGCCGAAGGCGGTCCGGCGCAGGGTCGACGTCGAGATCACGGGCATTTGCCCAGCATAGGTGACCAGCACGCGCAGTGCGCAGCGTGTTGAGCCACAGTTACCACTGCGTGGCGGGCGGATAACCCACCCGGTTGCGCGGTTGCCGGGCCTATGGCCTTGGGAAACAATGCGATAACTGCGAATGGACACGCCCGGCGTAGGCCGGTAATCCGGTGGGCGTGGCGGGACGCAACGGCTACCGTTGCGCCCATGTCGGAACTGAAATCGAGGCTGCGCGCCGATCTGACCGCTGCGATGAAGGCGAAGGATACGCTCCGGCTGAACACGCTGCGGATGTTGCTGGCTGCCGTGCAGACGGCCGAAGTGGCCGGCAAGGAAGCCCGGGAACTCTCCGATGCCGAGGTGGTCTCGGTGCTGACCAAGGAATCGAAGAAGCGCACCGAGGCCGCGGAGGTCTACACCCAGGCCGGTCGTGGCGAGCTGGCAGCGAACGAGCACGCCGAGGCGCGGATCATCGACGAGTACCTGCCTACGCAGTTGACGGACGCCGAGGTCGCCGATCTCGCCGATACCGCGATAGCCCAGGTCGCGGAGGAACTGGGCGAGCGACCCGGCAAGCGGCAGATGGGCCAGGTCATGAAGGTCGCGACCGGGCTGGCCGCCGGTAAGGCCGATGGTTCCCGGATCTCGGCGGCGGTGAAGGCGCGTCTCTGAGCTCTGCGAACTGTGTCTCTGAGCTCTGCGAGCTGTGTCTCTGAGCTCCGCGAACAGTGTCACTGAGCTCGGCGAGCCGCGCCCGCACTGCCGGGATCACCGGGGTATCGGAACCGGTATGGGGATCGGTGGCAGGAACGGCGGCAGCGGTATCCCTGGAGCGTTCGGAGTCGAGGCCTCCGGGCGTCCGGGGGCCGGCGCCTCCCGGATGGTGCCGTCGCTGAGATAGATCGTCACCTGCGAGCCCGGAATCGCCGAGCCGTTCGGTGTCGACCCGGTGACCGTGCCCTTCGGTGCCGAGCCGGGCGAGGTCACCGACGTGACCTTGAATCCGGCGCCGGTGAGGGCACCGGTCGCCTCGCCCGCCGTCATCCCCACCACATCGGGAACTCGGGCATTATCGGCGCCGCGCACATACTTCTCGTCCAGCGGTGGCAACACCGGGGGCGGGAAGTTCGCCGAGGCGTCTTTCGCGGCTTTGAACCAGGCCCGGGCGGGTTCGTTACCGCCGAAGAGGCCGTTGGCATCACTCGCCGCGCAGTTACGCAGCGGGAACGAGCAGATTTCTCCCGGCGTCGGGCTGTCGCCGTAGACGTAGGCGGCGCCGGCCAGCGAATCGGTGAAGCCCACGAACGCCGAGGACCGGTGGCTCTCCGTGGTTCCGGTCTTGGCCGCCACCGGCATGTTCCAGCCGGCCGCCGCGGACGCCGCGTGCGCTGTGCCGCCGGGGTCGTGGTCCTTGCCCATGGCATTGGCCAGGGTGTTGGCGAGACCCGGTTCGACGACCTGCTCGCACGCTTGTTCGGTGAGCGGTACGGGCTTCCCGTACCGATCGATGACCTCCGCGATGGGTGACGGCGGGCACCAGGTTCCACCGGAGGCGATGGTGGCCGCCACGTTGGACAGTTCCAGCGGATTCACCGCCACCGGACCGAGGGTGAACGAGCCGAGGTTCTGGCTCTTGATCATGTCCGCCAGGCTCTGGTTGTCGAAGCCGGAGCTCCCGGGTTCGGTGTAGGAGCGCAGGCCCAGCCGGACCGCCATATCGACGGTGGGGGTCACTCCGACGGCTTGGATGAGTTTGACGAAGGCCGTATTGGGCGAGGTGGCCAGCGCTTGGGTCACCGACATCGGCGACCGGTAGTTACCGGCGTTCTCGACGCAATAGGTGGCGGGGGGACAGCCGGGGGCACCACCGTTACCCATGCCGCGGGCGTCGAACCGGTTGGGGACATCGAGCTGGGCATCGATGCCCATACCCTTCTCCATCGCGGCGGCCGTGGTGAACAGTTTGAACACCGAGCCCGCGCCGTCACCGACCATCGAATACGGCTGGGCGAGCAGGGTCTCCTGCTTCTCGGGATCCAGTCCGTAGGTGCGGCTGCTGGCCATTGCCTTCAGTGGGTGCTTGTCCTTGCCGGGGCCGATCAGTGACATGACCTCGGCGATATTGGGCAGATGCGGGTCGGCGTTCTCGGTCACCGCGCGTTTCACCGAGTCCTGTACGGCGGGGTCCAGCGTTGTGCGGATCAGATATCCGCCCTTCTGGATCTGCTCTTGGCTGAGCCCGGCCTCGGCCAGGTACTGCAGCGCGTAGTCGCAGAAGAAGCCGCGGTCGGCGGCGGCGATACAACCTTGCGGCAGCCCCTTCGGCTCGGGCAGAACGCCGAGCGGCTGAGTTTTCGCGGCGCGGAACTCCTCGGACCGGCTGGGGATGTTCTGGATCATCGTGTCCAGTACGAGGTTGCGCCGGGCGGTCACACCTTCCGGGTTGGTGTAGGGGTTCAGTTTCGAACTGCTCTGCACCATCCCGGCCAGCATCGCCGCTTGGCCGGCGTTCAGGTCTTTCGCGTCGATGCCGAAGTAGGTCTGGGCGGCGTCCTGGATGCCGTAGGACGAATTACCGAACGGCACCAGGTTCAGATACCGGGTGAGTACCTCGTCTTTGCTGAGTTCTTTGTCCAGGGTGAGCGCCATCCGGATCTCGCGGATCTTGCGCGCGGGGGTGGTCTCGATGGCGGCCCGGCGTTCGGCGTCGGTTTTCGCGACCACCAGTAGGTTGAAGTTCTTCACGTATTGCTGGTCGAGGGTCGAGGCGCCCTGCTGGACCTCGCCGCTGCTGGTGTTGGTGAGGAAGGCGCGGATGGTTCCCTGCCAGTCGACACCGTGATGGTCGGCGAAGCGCTTGTCCTCGATGGAGACGATAGCCAGCTTCATATCGTTGGAGATCTGATCGCTGGGTACCTCGAAGCGGCGCTGCTCGTACAGATAGGCGATCGGGTTCCCGGCTGCGTCCACCATGGTTGACACGGCGGGCACGGTTCCCTCGACCAGTTCCGCCGACACATTGTCGACGGCGTCGGCGGCGCGATTCGAGACGAATCCGAAACCTCCGGCGACCGGGAACAACATTCCGGCTACGAGTACGGAGGCGAGTACACAGCTGCCCGCCAGCTTGAGGAGCGCACGTGTGATCGGCACAGCACCAGCGTAGAGGGTTGCGGTTCGGCGCCCGTGAAGTGTGGACACCCGGTGTTGTGTCTCCGGATTCGCCGATTGGACGGGCTGTCCCGGTGAAGGCGCCTGACGTGCGTATTCGGGTGTGGGGGCGGGCGATGGCCGCACGGCCGCAGGCACGGACGTACCAAAAAGTCATCATCCGGTCTTGCGCTCGCGGCATACCTTTACCTAGATTGAGAGCTCAGTGTGATAGAGCTAACACTCAATGTGGAATGTGGTGCACTTCGCAGCGAGGTTCGGGTTGCTGCGGAGTACACGCGATTCCGGAGCGCCGTGACCCGGTGTTCGGACTGGCAAAGGGGCACACCAAATGCACATGACAACCCCCGTCGCTCGATTGGACGTAGAAGAGGCCGAAGCAAGGATCGCCTGGGTCTCCCAGGCTCGATGCAAGGAAGTAGATCCCGATCAGTTGTTCGTACGCGGCGCGGCACAGCGCAAGGCGGCGACGATCTGCCGGCATTGCCCGGTCCTGATGGAGTGCGGGGCGGACGCGCTGGACAACAGGGTCGAGTTCGGGGTGTGGGGTGGTATGACCGAGCGGCAGCGACGGGCACTGCTCAAACAGCATCCGGAGGTGACCTCCTGGGCGGATTTTTTCCATGCCCAGCGCCAGCACCAGATAGCGATGTAGTGAATTACCGATAGGACCACCGACCGGCCGCCGGGCACTCGATATTCGAGTGCCCGGCGGCCTACTGGTCGGCGAGTGAGAGCCTGCGGCTATGGGTAGCCGTCAGCCGGCGGCCTCGGTGCCCGTGCCCGCCAGTTGGGCGCCGACGGCCCGCAGCGCGGCCAGATCGGTGACATCGAACGGCAGCGCTGTCACCGACACCATCGGTACCCGCGGGTGAGCTCCGGTGAATCGGTGCAGCAGATGCTGCTCACGCCGTGCGGTCGCCACCCGGTGGGCGTGCAGGCGCAGAACGCCGGCCGTGAGCGGGTCGGTTTCGGCGAGACGATCGGCGGCGGTGAGGGCATGATCGGCCGGTAGCGAGCACAGCACCGGATGCGTCCGGTTCAGCACCAGCCCGGCCAGCGGCATCTTCTCGGTGGACAGCCGGTCCACGAAGAACGACGCCTCACGCAGCGCGTCCGGTTCCGGGGCGGCGACGACCAGGAAATGAGTACCGGGTTTGGCGAGCATCGCGAAGGTGCGGTTGGCCCGCTCCTGAAATCCGCCGAACAGCGACTCCAGCGACTGCAGGAAGTTCGAGGCATCCTTGAGCATCTGACCGCCCACGATGGTGGACACACCACGAACCGCCAGGCTCATGGCGCCGGTGACGAACCGCCCGACGCCGCGGCCGGGTGCCATGATGACCCGGATCATCCGGCCGTCGAGAAAATTGCCGAGCCGTTTCGGTGCGTCCAGGAAGTCCAGCGCATTACGCGACGGCGGGGTGTCCACGACGATGAGATCCCATTCCCGGTGCCCCGCCAACTGGCCCAGCTTCTCCATCGCCATGTATTCCTGGGTGCCGCCGAACGATGAGGCGACCGCCTGATAGAAGGGGTTGGCGAAGATCTGTTCGGCCTTCTCCGGAGTGGTGTGCTCGAGCACCATCTCGTCGAAGGTGCGCCGCATATTCAGCATCATCGCGTGCAACTCGCCCTTGACCTCCGGTCCCAGGTCGACGCGCTGCGGGCTGTTGTCCAGATCCGCGACGCCGAGCGACTGAGCCAGTCGCCGCGCCGGGTCGATGGTGAGAACCACGACCTTGCGGCCCTGTTCGGCCGCGCGCAGCGCGATCGCCGCGGCGGTGGTGGTTTTGCCCACACCGCCGGAACCGCAGCACACCACGACCCGGGCGGTGGGGTCGGCGAGGATGCCGGAGATATCCAGGGACGCGGGGCCCGCCGGTCGGGTACTCATCGGACTCCCTGTTCGGTCAGATAGGCGGCCAGCTCGTAGAGGCCGCCCAGATCCATACCCTCCGCCAAGGTGGGCAACTGCAATCGCGCGATATCCAGGTCCAGTAGTTCCGCGGCGCTTCGGTCCTGGGCGCTCAACGTCGCCGAATGCTCGACCGTCTCGGTCAGCAGGCCGGCGAAATCGGCGGCGGGCAGAGTGATCCCGGCGGACTCCAGACCACTGCGCAGGGCCTCGGTGTCGAGTTCACCCGCGGCGGCGCTACCGCGGGCTTCGACGCTCAGCGGGCTCTGCGCGGCGCGGTTGACGATGACGCTGCCGATCCGCAGATCGTTCGCGCGCAGTTCGGCGACGGCATCGAGGGTCTCCTGGACGGGAAGGGCCTCGAGCAGGGTGACCAGGTGGATGAGCGTCTGGTCCGAGTGCAGCAGCCGGGAGACACTTTCGGCCTGTCCGGCGATCGGGCCGCCCTTGGCGAGTTCGGCCATCGCCTTGGTGACATCGAGGAAGCTCGCGATCCGCCCGGTCGGCGGGGCGTCGACCACCACCTCGTCATAGGCCGGCGAACCCTGTTTACCGGCCCGGACCACGCATTCCTTGATCTTGCCGGTCAGGATGACATCCCGCAGACCCGGCGCGATGGTGGTCACGAAATCGATGGCACCCATCCGTCGCATGGCGCGCCCGGCGAACCCGAGGTTGTAGAACATGTCCAGGTATTCGAGGAACGCATGCTCGATATCGAGAGCCAGTGCCACCACCTCGCCGCCGCCGTCCGCGGTGGCGATCTTCGTTTCGGTGGGTGGCAGCGGCGGCAGGTCGAACAACTGCGCGATCGATTGCCGATTCTCGACCTCGACCAGCAGCACACGCCGCCCGCCTGCGGCCAGCGCCAGCGCCAGCGCACCGGCGACCGTGGACTTACCGGTGCCGCCCTTACCGGATACGTAGTGCAGGCGGGCATTCGCCGCACGTTCCGGCCACCCGGTTTTCAGATCCGGCTCGGCCGATTCCGGCATCGTCGTTCGTTCTGCCACGATCGCGAGCCTATAACCCGGACTGGACGGATGCCCGCATACTCCGGTTTGTACCTCTGTGGTGTACCAGACACCGGGATACGAACCCTGTTCCGGCGACACCGGTCCTGCGCCCGGCGTTCGGTCCGGGACCCAGTACGCTCGGTGCGCATGAGCGATATCACCCAGTGGGAATACGCGACCGTACCGCTGCTGACCCATGCGACCAAGCAGATCCTGGACCAGTGGGGCGCCGACGGCTGGGAACTGGTGACCGTGCTGCCCGGGCCCACCGGCGAACAGCACGTCGCATACCTGAAGCGCCCGAAGCAGTAAGCGCCATGGGGGAATCCACTGAGCGCGGGCCCGCCACCGAATGGCGGGCGAACCTCGACCGGCTGGGACTGACGGTGCCCGCGGTGGTGGCGCCGGTCGCCGCCTACCTACCCGCGGTGCGCAGCGGATCGCATGTGTACACCTCCGGGCAGTTGCCGTTCGTCTCGGGTGAACTGACGGCGGTCGGCAAAGTCGGGGCCGAAGTCTCCGTCGACGACGCCGTGCTCGCGGCCCGCTGGTGCGCGCTCAACGCGCTGGCCGCCGTGCACGATCTGGTGGGCCTCGACGAGGTCGTGCGGATCGTGAAAGTGGTCGGCTTCGTCGCCTCCGCACCCGGATTCGCCGATCAGCCGCTGGTGATCAACGGTGCCTCGGAATTCCTGGGTGAGGTGTTCGGGCCGGCCGGTGCGCACGCGCGTTCGGCGGTCGGGGTTTATGAGCTGCCCAAGAACACCCCGGTGGAGGTCGAACTGATCGCCGAGGTGCGATAAGCGAAATCGCGGCGCGGCACGTAGCTTCGACTGTGTCGCTTTCTGATCGGAGGTGTCGTCGATGACACTCACTCATCCCGCCTATGGGCAATTGCGTGCGGTAACGCCGTCGGCGGCGGTGCTGCTCGCGAACAATCCGGGTCCGATGACCCTGGACGGAACCAACACCTGGATTCTGCGCGCTCCCGGGCAGGCCGACTGTGTGGTGGTCGATCCGGGCCCGGATATGCCGGAACATATCGCCGCGATCGCCGAGGCGACCGGGGGTGCTGTCGCGCTCACCCTGATCACTCATCGCCATCCCGACCATACGGGCGGGATCGACGAACTGGTCCGGTTGACCGGGTCACCGGTGCGGGCGATGGACCCGGAGTTCCTGCGAGGAGATGTTTCGCCACTCACCGACGGTGAGGTCGTGGAAGTCGCCGGTCTGCGGATCACCGTGCTGCACACGCCGGGGCACACCGCCGATTCGGTGAGCTTCCTGCTCGCGGACGCGGTTCTGAGCGGCGACACCATCCTCGGCCGCGGTACCACTGTGCTGGACCGCGACGGCACCCTGCGTGATTATCTGCACTCGATGGACCGGCTGCTAGAGGCCGGTGCCGGGCTGGCCCTGCTGCCCGCCCACGGGCCGGACCACCCCGACCTCGAACCGGTGGCGCGGTATTACATCACCCATCGGCACGAGCGGCTCGCGCAAGTGCGTACCGCACTGGACGAACTGGGCGCGGACGCGGACGCGATGGACGTGGTGCGCAAGGTATACGCGGATGTGGACGAGAGTCTGTGGCCGGCGGCGCGCAGTTCGGTCGAATCGCAACTCACGTATCTGCGGTCGGAAACCGGCGCATAGCGTCGGGAATCCGGCACTACACGAGTAAGGCTCGGTCCGCTGTGCCCACCGCCGCCGAGCGGCGCGGGGGCGCAGGTCGGCGGCCCGAGTACCCACCGAATACCCTTCCGCTCCGTGCGGTCGAACGTGGTGTCCGGACGATGCCCGCCGTACCGAACCCGCGAGGCCGCGTGCGCACCCGGCGCCAGGCTGGGCCACCCGGCCCGGCGGACGGGCAGCATCGGCGTCCGGAATCCAGCGGAGAGCGAAGCCACGAGTGAACCCGGCGGGTGACGCCGGGCGTGTCTCAGCGGGCCCGGCGCGCCAGTCGCTCGGAATCGGAGATCAGCACGCTCTTCCCTTCGAGGCGCAACCAGCCGCGATGGGCGAAATCGGCGAGCGCCTTGTTGACCGTTTCCCGGGAGGCGCCCACCAGCTGGGCGATCTCCTCCTGGGTCAGATCATGGGTGACCCGCAGCGCGCCGGCTTCCTGCGTTCCGAAACGCTGGGCGAGCTGCAGCAGCGCCTTGGCGACCCGGCCGGGGACGTCGGTGAAGATCAGGTCCGCGAGGTTGTTGTTGGTGCGTCGCAGCCGGCGGGCCAGCACCCGCAGCAGTTGTTCGGCGATCTCCGGGCGCTGATCGATCCAGGACTTGAGCGCGTCACGGTCCATGGTGACGGCACGGACCTCGGTCACCGTGGTGGCGGTGGAGGTGCGCGGGCCCGGATCGAAGATGGAGAGCTCGCCGAACATATCCGACGGGCCCATGATGGTCAGCAGGTTCTCCCGGCCGTCCGGGGAACGCCGTCCCAGCTTCACTTTGCCGGACGTGATGATGTACAGCCGATCACCCGGTTCACCCTCGTTGAAGATGACGTGGCCGCGGGGGAAATCCACGGGCTGCAACTGTTTGGTGAGCGCAGCCACCGCGGTGGGCTCAACGCCTTGGAAGATGCCTGCTCTGGCGAGGGCCTCGTCCACGAATGTGCTCCTTATCGGGAATGGCTGTAGTCATCGGACCGAAGTGGTTCGGCCGACAGTGCAGTCTACGCGGCCTTATCGGCGCGCAGTGACAGACACCACGTAAGGAAGGTTAACCGGGACCGGGCCGGAGCACCGGAGCGGGCATACGGATCAGCTCGCACGAGCGATATCGAGGGACTCCTCGGCCTCCTCGCTGCGATTGCGGCGCTTGCGCATACGCGCCACCGCCGCCGGTAGGCCGAGCTTTGTCAGCTCGTTGACCTCGGCGTTGCTGGCTTTGTCCAGGTAGGCCTGGACTTCCTCGTCGGGCTCGACAAGTTTGCGAAGACGGTTCTCCACTCGTTCCATGCCGAGGGCGAACAGCATCAACACCACTGGGAAGAGCGCCACAGCGAGTCCTTGCATGCCGGGTAGTAAACACGGTCGAGGTCTCAGATGGAATACGGGACCAGAACTGGCAGGGCAACGTTGTCGGCGGGTTCCGTATGGTGGATGGGTGCGAATCACCCCCTCCGATACCGCCGGAAGCCCCCTTTCCCGTACTGCCGGGGAAAGCGCGGCGCGCTCGGTGTCCGGCGGGGCCGGAAATCGGAAAACCCGTTCCCGACCGGCGGAAACCCGTTTGGGTCTGGTGCGCCGGGCGCGCCGGATGAACCGGCAGTTGGCCCGGGCATTTCCGGACGCGCATTGCGAGCTGGATTTCGGGACGCCGCTGGAACTCGCGGTGGCCACGATCCTTTCCGCGCAGTGCACCGATGTCAGAGTGAATATGACCACTCCCGCGTTGTTCGCCGCTTATCCGGACGCGCGCGCCTACGCCGGGGCGAACCGTACGGAGCTGGAAGAACTCATCCGTCCGACCGGTTTCTACCGCAACAAGACCAATTCGCTGATCGGGCTCGGGCAGGCACTGGTCGAGCAATACGACGGTGAGTTACCTCACACGATGGCGGAGCTGGTGCGGTTACCGGGGATCGGCCGCAAGACTGCCAATGTCATCCTCGGTAACGCCTTCGGAATTCCGGGGATCACGGTCGACACCCATTTCGGGCGCCTGGTGCGTCGCTGGGGCTGGACGATCGAGGAGGATCCGGTCAAGGTCGAACACGCCGTCGGCGCCCTTGTCGAACGTAAGGAGTGGACACTGCTGTCCCATCGGGTGATCTTCCATGGGCGCCGCGTCTGTCATGCCCGCAAACCCGCCTGCGGTGTGTGCGTACTGGCCAAGGACTGTCCTTCGTTCGGCGCCGGTCCGACCGATCCGGATAGTGCCGCCGCATTGGTGAAGGGTCCGGAAGCAGCGCATCTGCTCGAACTGGTGGGCCGTTGATCCGGCTACCGGGCTACTGGAAATGGGCATTGACGGCGGTGATCGTGGCCTTGGCGGCCGCGGTGGCGTTGTGGCCGCGCGGCGGTTCGGATTCCGGTGGAACCGGTGCGAGCCCGGAACCCGCACGTCAGATCGATCCCGCGTTGCGCCAGGCTTCGGGTGTGGCGGATTGTCCCGCGGACTCGGCGTCTCCGCCGGTCGGCGGACCGTTGGCGGATCTCGTCCTCAGCTGTCTGTCCGACGGCGCACCGGCGGCACCCGGCCGGATGACCGGCGAGCCGATGGTGCTGAACCTGTGGGCCTACTGGTGTGAGCCCTGCCGCACGGAGTTGCCACTGTTCCAGGAGTACGCGGCCCGGGCCGGATCGGCTGTGCGGGTGCTGACCGTGCACAGCGATCCGGACGAGGCGAAGGCCCTCTCGATGCTCGCCGCGTTGAACCAGGAGCTCCGTGCACAGCATCGTCCGGAACTCCGGCTGGCAGGTCTGCAGGACCCGGATGCCCGGGTTCGAACCGCGGCGAACGCGCCGCGCGCCCTGCCGATCACCGTCCTGGTGCGGCCGGATGGTTCCATTGCCGAATACGTCGCGCGCCCGTTCCGCGATGTGACCGATATCGCCGACACTGTGGCCGGTGCTCTGGGAGTTGCCGCGTGATGCGATACCTCCGCCTTCGCTACGGCCTCCGCCGACCATATGCAACCGCTTCGAGGGAGTGTTCGTGATCGAGGGGCAGTTGCCGGGGTGGTTGAGTGGGGCGGCGGGGCCCGGGCAGCCCGATTTCTCCGACACTCTGGGCCGGGCGCGGGTACTGCGCCGGAGGATATCGGGGCATGTCCGGCAGGCCGCGGTACTGGTTCTGTTCTCCGGTGACCCGGACGGGAATCCGAGTGCGCCGGGCGGTCTGCCCGCGGACGCCGATGTACTGCTGACCCAGCGCGCGACCACCATGCGCAACCACAGCGGGCAGGTCGCTTTCCCCGGTGGCGCCGTGGATCCCGAGGACGATGGGCCGGTCGGTACCGCGCTGCGGGAAGCCTGGGAGGAGACCGGGCTCGACCGTACGGGGGTCCAGCCGATCACGACTCTGCCGAAGCTGTTCGTACCGCCCTCACGCTTCGAGGTGACACCGGTCGTGGCCTACTGGCGGACACCGAGCGAAGTGCGGGTGATGGACCGCGCGGAAACCGATCGGGTGGTCCGGGTGCCGATGTCGGACCTGCTGGACCCGGCCAACCGATTCCTGGTGCGCAGCGCACTCGGCTACCGGAGTCCGGCGTTTCAGGTGGACGGGATGTTGGTGTGGGGACTGACCGGCGGCATACTGGCCGGACTTGTGACTTCACTGGGCTGGGAATCGGAATGGGACCGAACCGACGTGCGTGATCTGGAGCAGGCGCTGGCCGCTGTGGGGATGGTGTTGTGAGCTCTTCGGCGTGGCTCGATATCGCTGTGGTCGTCTTGGCGCTGCTGGCTGCCTCCTCCGGCTGGCGGCAGGGGGCGGTGGGTTCGGCGCTGGCCTTCCTCGGCGTGGTGCTGGGCGCTGTCGCCGGCATCCTGATCGCCCCGCATATCCTCGTGCATATCGACGAGGGCCGCAGCCGGGTTCTGGCCGGAGTGCTGCTCATCGTGTTGCTGGTGATCGTCGGCGAGATCGCCGGGATGGTGCTCGGCCGGGCGGCGCGCAGCGGGATGCGGCATCCGTTCGCGCGCGGGGCCGACAGCTCGGTCGGCGCGGTGCTCATGGCCGGTGCGGTACTGGTTACCGCCTGGCTGCTGGCGCTACCGCTGGCGACCTCTTCGCAGCCGGCCATCGCCGCGGCGATCAACAGTTCCCGGGTCCTCGCCGACGTCAACCGGGTCGCGCCGGACTGGTTGCGGACTCTGCCCAACGAATTCTCGAAACTGCTGAACACCTCGGGTCTGCCGGATGTGATCGGACCGTTCGGGCGCGCACCCATCGCCGCGGTGGAACCACCGGATCCCGGTGTTCTGGCCAGCCCGGTCGCCGAATCGCTCCAGCAGAGTGTGCTGCGGATCCGTGGCGTCGCGCCGAGTTGCCAACGTGCACTGGAGGGCTCGGGATTCGTGGTGGCACCGGAACGGGTGATGACGAACGCGCACGTGGTAGCCGGAACCACCAGCGTGACGGTGGATTCGGCGGCCGGACCGCTGGACGCGACTGTGGTGGAGTTCGATCCGTCCATGGATATCGCGGTGCTGTCGGTCCCCGGGCTCCCGGCGCCGGTGATCCCACAGGCGCCGGACGCCGCCGTCTCGGGCGAAAGTGCGATCGTGCTGGGTTATCCGGGCGGTGGCCGTTACACCGCGAGCGCGGCCCGCGTCCGGGAAACCCTGGACCTGACCGGGCCCACCATCTACCGGGACGGGACAGTGGAACGCGAGGTCTACACGGTGCGCGGCCAAGTTCGGGCCGGCAATTCGGGTGGGCCGCTGGTCGATGCCGAGGGGAAAGTATTGGGCGTGGTGTTCGGTGCCGCGGTCACCGATGACGACACCGGATATGTGCTGACGCTGAACGAGGTCCGGGACCGGGTCACCGCGGCTCCCGCGTCGACGGCGCCGGTCGCTACGGGGCCCTGCGTCCTGAGCTGACAGCGGCCGTCTGTCCCGGGGGCCTGTCCGGTGTCGCCCCCGGACAGATCGCGCTGTGGGCTTCGCGAGCGCGCAGTGGTGCGTGGAGGGCCGGTCAGGCTGGGCTATCGCGTTTTCGGTGATTCCGCGCCGGCGAGCAGTTTGGCGATCTCCGCGGTGACCGCTTCCGGGTTCTCCTGATGCGCGAAATGCGCGGCGTCGCGTACCGTCACCACCCGGCGGCGCGGGGCCAGCTGTGGGCCGCGGTGCACGGTATGCGGCAGGATGTACCGATCGAATTCGCCCCGCAGCGACACCACCGGTATGTCTACGGGTTTGCGCATAACGGCGATGAAGCGCCGCCCGTCCGCTCGCCACTGGCTGCGGAACGCCCACCGCTTGTACTCCAGCGCGCAATGGGCCACACCGGGGATCTGGATGGCCGAACGCATCCGGTGCGCGGTATCGGCACACTCCGCGCTCCCGGCCCACCCGGGCGAACTGCGGCCGGTCAATAGATCGGCGGCACCGCGCCCGTCCTCGCGGGTCAGCAGGTGTTCGGGGTACCGGGGGAGCTGAGAGCGCAGGAATCCCGGCAGGAATGTGCGGCGCTGCGCGTTATCGCGCAGCACCGAACTCTTCAGCGCCGCCGGATGCGGCGAGGACACCACCGCGACCGCCCGCACCAGCCGCGGATGCAGGACCGCGGTCGCCCAGCAGACCAGGCCGCCGTCGGCGTGACCGACCAGGGTCGCGCTGCTGTAGCCGAGCGCGCGGATCAGTCCGGCGATATCGCCGGCCAGGGTCCAGCCGTCATAGCCGCGCGGGGGTTTATCGCTGTCGCCGTAGCCGCGCAGGTCCACCGCCACCGCGTGGTAGCCGAGTTCGGCCAGGGCGGTGAGCTGATGACGCCACGACCACCAGAAATCCGCGAACCCGTGCAGCAGCACCACCAGGGGTGCTTCGGGATCGCCCGGTCCGGCGGATGCGATATGCAGCCGTATCCCGTTCGCGTGCACGTCACGGTGCGTCCAGCCACCGTCGTAGCGCACGCTGGACGGGTCCGGTGGAAAGTTCGACGCCACGGCGTCCGAGCGTAGTAAACGCCCGGTACCGTCCCGTGTCTGCCCCGCTCAGCGGGTGGTCTTGTCCAGCGCGACCGGCTCGTCGTGGCTGCCGAAACCGGACGGCAGGACCGTGCGGGTCTGCTTGAGCGAGTCGAGCGTCTTCTCCGGTGCCCGCAGTCGCTTCACCTTGCGGTAGCCGAGGAAGGCCAGCACGACCGTGACCAAGATCATGAACGCGAAGACGATCCAGAACGCGGCCCAGCGGGTGAGCCAGATATCCAGGGTTTCGGCGACCGCGAAGAAGAAGAAGAAACTGCTGAACAGCAGCACGGTCAGCGCGCCGACGAAGAAGACGCTGCCCTGCAGGCCCTTCTTGATCTCACCGGTGACCTCGGCCTTGGCCAGGGCCACTTCGGCGCGGACCAGTGTCGAGACCTGCTCGGAGGCGTCGCGGACCAGACTGCCGAAACTGGCCGATGCGTGCGGGTCGAGCTCGGACAGCGGAATCGAGGTGACTGTGCCGCCTCGCGCGCCGTCGCCGTTACCGCCCTGTGTGACACTCACGTGGTCGACCCTCTCCCTGTCCCGATCCTGCTCGGTCTTACTGTTCTGGTTCTAGCGCATCCGCGTCCCGCCGTGCTTCGTGGACACGCCCACGCCGCAACAGTAGCGCCGAACCGGCCAGCGATGCGGCCATGGAGGTCACCAGGACCGCGGCCTTGGCCAATTCGGCGGATTCTGGATAGTCCGCCAGCGCCAGTTCCGCCACGAGCAGGCTAACGGTGAATCCGATCGCGCCCAGCACCGACAGGGCGAACATATCGCGATAGCCCAGGTGCGCGGGGCGTTTGGCGATCCCGGTGCGGATCGCCAGCCAGCTGATACCGAAGATTCCGACGGTCTTTCCCACCAGCAACCCCAGGATGATCGCCAGG
The DNA here is from genome assembly GCF_040632335.1 of Nocardia sp. NPDC019395. NCBI lineage: Bacteria > Bacillati > Actinomycetota > Actinomycetes > Mycobacteriales > Nocardiaceae > Nocardia > Nocardia sp. NPDC019395. Next base: position 47,617 of record NZ_JBEYBT010000022.1, on the reverse strand, counting down.
GAGAGGCGTTCGGTGAACAGGTCGCCCAGGACTTCGCCGTTGATCGGCACGCCCGAGGCGAACAAGGCGAACAGTGGCACACACAAACCCGCCGAGATCGGCTGGAATTTGTGTTCCCACCGCGTGGCGGGCGCGGCGCGCTCTCCTTCGTCACGGCGGACCCGGGTGAGTAAACCGCACGCCACTCCGGCGAGAGTCGGATGAATATGGGCTTCGTGCAGCGCGTACCAGCACAGCAGCGCCAGCACGATATAGATGAGCGGTGACGACCAGCGCCGGTGCTGGGCGAACCACCAGCCCGCACAGCAGGCCAGCGCGACCAGTAACCAGGTGAACGCCAGACCGGTGGTGAACAGGACCGCGATGAGCACGATCGCCATCAGATCGTCGACGACTGCCAGACTCAGCAGAAAGACCCGGGCGCTGGCGGGAATCCGGGACCCGGTCATCGCCAGGACCGCGAGCGCGAAGGCGATATCGGTGGCGACGGGGATAGCCCAGCCGCGATCCATTCCGTCGACACCGAAACCGACTGTGTAGGCGATGATCGCGGGGGTGACAACTCCGCCCGTGGCCGCGATGATCGGCAGCGCGGCGCGTTTGGGGTCGGCGAGCTCGCCGACCACGAGTTCGCGTTTGAGCTCGAGCCCGGCCACGAAGAAGAATATGGCGAGCAGGCCGTCCTTGACCCAGTCCGCCAGGGTCAGGTCCAGATGGAGTCGCGGGATGGCCAGCTGGGTTTCGGTGAGGGTCAGATAGCTATCGCCCCACGGTGAGTTCACCCAGAGCAATGCCGCCGCCGCCGCGATGAGCAGCAGGGCGCCGCCGACGGTTTCGGTACGGAGATATCTGGCGAGTTCCGACCGGGGGCTGCTCAGCACGGGGAACCTTTCGGTCGTACGGACATCTGCTGTGTCTGTCCGCCCCGAGGAGTTTCCGGAGGGACACGACAACCTCGCCGACCAGACTTCCCGGCACACCGTAAGTAATCTTAACGGTCGGGTAATTCCCGACCGATCGGTATGCGATTTCCGCTGTGCGGTGTCGGTAAGGATCGGGTCCGGGCGGATGCGTCGCGCCCACCCGGACCCGGCCGCGACCTACTCGGAACGACCGGCGCGGATGTTCTCGAAGACCTGCGGATCCACCAGTGTGGAGGTGTCACCCAGTTCGCGTCCCTCGGCCACATCGCGCAGCAAGCGGCGCATGATCTTGCCGCTGCGGGTTTTGGGCAGTTCCGGTACCACGTGGATCTCCCGGGGCCGGGCGATCGGGCTGATCGCGCGGGCCACCTCGGCCTTGAGTTCGTCGACCATCGCCGCTCCGGTATCGGTAGCGTCCGCGGAGAGGATCACGAACGCCACGATGCCCTGACCGGTGGTCTCGTCGCTGGCGCCGACCACCGCCGCCTCCGCCACACCGGCATGGCCGACCAGCGCGGATTCGACTTCCGCGGTCGAGATGCGATGCCCGGAAATATTCATCACATCGTCCACCCGGCCGAGCACCCACAGATCGCCGTTCACATCGAGTTTCGCGCCGTCACCGGCGAAGTACCAGCCCTGTTCGGCGAATCGCTCCCAGTAGGTGGCCCGGTACCGGTCCATATCGCCCCAGATACCGCGCAGCATCGCCGGCCACGGCCGGTCCAGCACCAGATAACCGTTGGCCTCGGTCTCCCCGCGCCGGACCGTATTGCCTTCCTCGTCCACCACCGTGGCCGAGATACCGGGCAGCGGGGTCATCGCCGCGCCCGGTTTGGTGGCGGTGATCCCCGGCAGCGGGGAGATCATGATGGCGCCGGTCTCGGTCTGCCACCAGGTGTCGACGATCGGTGCGCTGCCGCCGCCGATGACATCGCGATACCAGCGCCAGGCTTCCGGGTTGATCGGTTCGCCGACCGAGCCGAGTACCCGGACGGACGACAGATCGTGCGCGTCCGGTATCTGGCGGCCCCACTTCATGAAGGTGCGCACCAGCGTGGGCGCGGTGTAGTAGATCGTGACCCCGTACTTCTCGATGATCTGCCAGTGCCGGTGCTCGTCGGGGAAGTTCGGGGTGCCCTCGTAGAGCACCTGGGTGGCGCCGTTGGCCAGCGGACCGTAGACGATATAGCTGTGCCCGGTCACCCAGCCGACATCGGCGGTGCACCAGTAGATATCGGTCTCCGGTTTGTGGTCGAACACCACGCGGTGGGTGTAGCTGGTCTGGGTCAGGTATCCGCCGCTGGTGTGCAGGATGCCCTTCGGCTTACCGGTGGTACCGGAGGTGTAGAGGATGAACAGCGGATGTTCGGAGTCGAAGGGCTGCGCCTCGTGCGCGGGGTCGGCGTTCGCGACCGTTTCGTGCCACCACAGGTCACGACCCTCGACCCAGGGCACCTCGGTTCCGACCCGGCGGACCACCAGTACATGCTCCACGCTGGAGGGCACATCGCCTTTCGCGAGGAGCGCTTCGTCGACGGCTTCCTTCAGCGGAGCCGGGTTACCGCGCCGCCACTGGCCGTCGGTGGTGATGACCAGACGGGCCTCGGCGTCGTCGATCCGCTGGCGCAGCGCGGTCGGCGAGAACCCGGCGAACACCAGTGAATGTGGCAGACCCAGCCGGGCGCAGGCCAGCATGGCGACGACGGTCTCGGGGATCATCGGCATATAGATGGCGACCCGGTCGCCCGCCGTCAACCCGAGTTCGGTCAGATAGTTGGCGGCCCGGCCGACCTCGGCGAGCAGATCCGAGTAGGTGATGGTCCGGGAATCGCCCGGTTCGCCCTCCCAGTACAGCGCGACCTTGTCACCGCGGCCTTCGAGGACATGGCGGTCCACACAGTTGTACGCGACGTTGAGCCGGCCGCCGACGAACCATTTCGCCACCGGAGCGTCGGTCCAGTCGAGTACCTGGTCCCACCGCTGGTGCCAGTGCAGCTGATCGGCCTGCTCCGCCCAGAACCCTTCGCGGTCCTGCGCGGCACGCTCGTAGATACCCGCATCCACATTCGCCGCGGCAGCGAACTCCGCGCTCGGCGGGTAGGCGTCCGGGTGATCGGCGGTTTCGGTCATCTGAGTCACTTCCTTCGCGTTACCTGCACCATGAGGGGCCACTTGTGACCCTAAACTCTCCTCTGTCCGGCCGAGGGAATCCCCGGTCGAATGGCCGCGGAGACCGGCTGAACGGCTGTCCGGACCGGACGAACGGTTACCCGGGGAGGTGCCGGCCTGACTCGCGCGGTGCGGGCGTGGGGTCCGCGAAGACGCGCGCATCACGCTGCGGGCCGTTATCCTCAGACAACTCTGCGGGGTAAGGGCCGAGGCCCGCGACGCATATGGGTGTCGGCGCCGCGCCGTCGATGAGCACGAGCCGGGGAGAGTGTGTGAGGGGAGCATCGTGGTCGCTCCGGGCCGTGGGCCTGGTGCTGATCTTGACCGCCGTATCGGTACTGCCCGCCTGTACGGTGACACCGGCACTCGGTGACTCCATCGCCGTCAACGGCTCGGAACCACAGAATCCGCTGGTGCCGTCGAATACGAACGAGAACGGCGGCGGGCGGATCGTCGATCGGTTGTTCTCGGGTCTGCGCCGGATCGCGGCCGACGGCAGCCTGCACGACGAGGTGGCCGAATCCATCGAGACCACCGATCAACAGCACTACCGGATCCGGTTGAAAACCGGCTGGACCTTCACCGACGGATCGCCCGTCACCGCACATTCTTTCGTCGACGCCTGGAACTACGGCGCCCTGGTCACCAACGCGCAGTTGCAGAGTTACACCTATGAGCCGATAGTCGGTTTCGACGATGTGCAAGCCGATCCGCCGCGCGCCCGGACGATGTCGGGTCTGCGGGTGGTCGACGATCGCACGTTCACCGTCACGTTGAAGGCGCCCACCATCGACTTCCGGACCCGGCTGGCTTCCGCGCCCTTCTACCCGCTGCCCGAATCGGCCTTCGCGGATATGGAGGAGTTCGGGCAACATCCGATCGGCAACGGCCCGTACCGTTTCGCGGGCCCGGACGCCTGGCAGCACGATGTGAAACTGGATGTGGTGCCGAACGAGTCGTACCGGGGTGGCCGTCCGGCCCGGAACAAGGGCCTGACCTTCGTCTTCTACTCCGATCTCGACGCCGCATACGCCGATCTGCTGTCCGGCAATCTGGACGTGCTCGATTCGGTCCCCACCAGTGCGCTGCCGGTGCTGCACGCCGATCTGGGGGAGCGCGCGGTCGCGGCGGCCACCGCGAAGGATCAATGGATCGGTATGCAGCCGGGGCTTCCGCATTTCGCGGGGGAGGAAGGCCGGCTGCGCCGGCACGCGATATCGATGGCGATCGACCGTCAGGCCATCGGCGACAAGATCTTCCGCGGCACCCGAGCTCCCGCCCGCGACTACACCTCCAGTGTGCTGCCCGGCTTCGACGGCAATCTTCCGGGCGCCGAAGCGCTCGTCTACAACCCGGACGAGGCGCGGCGTCTCTGGGCGAAGGCGGACGAGATCGCGCCGTGGAGCGGTCGTTTCGAGATCGCCTACAACGCCGACGGCGACCACCAGTCCTGGATCGACGCGGTCGCGAACAGTATCAAGAACACGCTCGGTATCGAGGCCGTCGGCGCTGCCTACCCGACCTTCAAGCAGCTACGCGATCAGATCGTCGCGCGGTCCGTCGGCAAAGCCTTCCGCTCGGGCTGGCAGGGTGACTATCCGACGATGCTGCAGTTCCTGGAGCCGAACTACCTGAGCCACTCCGAAACCAATGATTTCGACTACCGCAACCCCGAATTCGACGATCTCATCGCGGCCGCCGAAGCCGCGCCCACCGAAGCCGAGTCGTGGGCGCTGGTCGCGCGGGCCCAGGCGGTTCTGCTGCGCGATATGCCGGCCATTCCGATCTTCGACTATGTGAACTCGTCCGGTTACTCCGAGCGGGTCCGCGGTGTCGATTTCGGCTGGAACGGTATGGCGGACTTCGAGAACCTCGAACTGATATGACGCCCGAGCCCCGCGGCGTGAGGAGAGCGTATGGCCTGGTACGTAGTGCGGCGTCTGCTGCAGATGGTTCCGGTGTTCTTCGGCGCCACCCTGCTCATCTATTTCCTGATCTACAAGGTTTCCGGGGGTTCGGTCGCGGCGCTGGCCGGTGATCGCACCCTGACACCCGCTCTGGAGGAGCAGCTGCGCGCGCGGTATCACCTGGACCGTTCCTTCTTCGTGCAGTACTTCTACTATCTGAAAGGTATTTTCACCTTCGATCTGGGCACCTCGTTTTCCGGTCGTTCGGTGAAAGACGAACTGCTGCGGGCATTTCCGATAACCTTCCGCCTCGCGGTGCTCGCGCTGCTGTTCGAAGCGGTGTTCGGGATCCTGTTCGGCGCGCTGGCCGGGTTGCGCAAGGGCAAACCCTTCGACTCGGCCATGCTGGTGGTGAGCCTGGTGGTGATCGCGGTACCGGTTTTCGTCCTCGGGTTCCTCGCGCAATTCCTACTGGGCGTGAAATGGGGTATCGCACCCGTCACTGTCGGGGCGGACGCCAGCTGGGGTCGCCTGGTGGTGCCGGCGATGGTGCTGGGCGCGCTCTCGTTCGCCTATGTGCTGCGGTTGACCCGCAACGCGGTCGCGGAGAACCGCGATGCCGACTATGTGCGCACCGCGACGGCCAAGGGACTGCCCCGGCATCGGGTCGTCACCGTGCACGTCCTGCGGAATTCGCTCATCCCGGTGGTCACCTTCCTCGGCGCCGACCTCGGCGCGCTGATGGGCGGGGCGATCGTCACGGAGGGCATCTTCAATATCCCCGGTGTGGGCGGCACCCTGTACCAGGCTGTGGTGCGCGGTGAAGCGCCGACGGTGGTCTCCTTCGTCACGGTGCTGATCGTGGTGTTCCTGCTCGCAAACCTCGTGGTGGACCTGCTGTACGCGGTGCTCGATCCCCGGATTCGTTATGCCTGAACAGGAGTACGGCCATGTCCGATGAGTTACCGGTCCGCCGCGACCGGCAGCGCTGGGTCGCCGAACCGGACGCTGTGACGGTGGAGGCCACAGATCAGGTGCGGGTCGCGGGCGCACCGCACGGGTTCTGGGGCCAGGCCTGGCAGAACCTGCGCCGCAATCCGCTGTTCTGGATCGCGGCGGTGCTCATCGCGCTGGTGCTGGTGGTCGCTGCCTTCCCCGGCCTGTTCACCGGCCAGGATCCGCGCTACTGCCTGGTGGACAACAGTCTGCTGCCGCCGAATTCGGCGCACTGGTTCGGGTTCGATCTGCAGGGCTGCGATATCTACGCCCGGACCGTCTACGGGGCGCGCGCCTCGATCCTCACCGGGGTCGGCGCGGCAATCTTGTTCGCCCTGGTCGGGGCCACTCTGGGGGCGCTGGCCGGGTTCTACGGCGGGGTGCTCGATTCGATCATCTCCCGTATCTCGGAAATCGTCTTCGCCATCCCGCTGATGCTCGCCGCGATTGTGCTCATGCAGCTGTCCACCGAGCGCACCGTCGGGCTGGTGATAGTCACGCTGGCGGGGTTCACCTGGCCGCAGGCGGCACGGATCGCCCGTGGGTCGGTGATCGCCGCGAAGAACAGCGAGTATGTGCTGGCCGCCCGGGCTCTGGGAGTATCCCGGCTCGGCATCCTGGTCCGTCATGTCCTGCCGAATTCGGTGGGCCCCGTCATCGTGGTGACTGCCATCTGGCTGGGCGTTTTCATCGTGACCGAGGCGACGCTGTCGTTCCTGGGAGTCGGTCTGCCGCCCACCGAGATTTCCTGGGGCGCCGATATCGCGACCGGCCAGCAGCAGTTGCGCGGCGGATCACTGATCCTGTTCTACCCCGCTACGGCACTGGCGCTGACGGTACTCAGCTTCATCATGCTGGGCGACGCCCTCGGCGATGCCATCGATCCGAAATCGCGGAGTACGCGGTGATCCGCGTGCCGGGAGGGATGCGACCATGACAGCCGAAACCGCAGGTGAGAGCCCACTGCTGGAGATCCGTGACCTGCGCATAGCGTTCGGGTCCGGCGAGAACCGGATCGAAGCGGTGCGCGGCGTCGACCTCACCGTGTACCCGGGCGAGACCGTAGCGATCGTCGGGGAGAGCGGGTCCGGGAAATCGACCACCGCGCACGCGGTCCTCGGTCTACTGCCGCCGGGCGGCCGGGTTACCGGCGGCAGTATCCGATTCGCCGGTACCGAACTGGCCGATGCATCCGAATCGCGGCTGGTCGCTTTGCGCGGCACCGAGATCGGATTCGTCCCGCAGGACCCCATGTCGAACCTGGACCCGGTGTACAAGATCGGCTTCCAGATCCGGGAGACCTTGGCCGCCAACGGTGTGGCCCGCGGTCGGAAGGCCCGCGAACGGACAGCAGAACTGTTGCGGTCCGCCGGGATTCCCGATCCCGGGCAGCGGGCCGGCCAGTATCCGCACGAATTGTCCGGCGGACTTCGCCAGCGCGCACTCATCGCGATGGCTCTGTCCGCCCGGCCGGCGCTGCTGATCGCAGATGAGCCCACCTCCGCACTGGACGTCACAGTGCAGCGTCGGATTCTCGACCATATCGACAGTCTCACGGGTGAATTCGGCACCGCGATGCTGCTCATCACGCACGATCTGGCCCTTGCGGCAGAACGCGCGCAGCATCTGGTCGTGATGTACCGGGGCCGGATCGTGGAGTCGGGACCGGCATCGGAGCTGCTGCACGATCCCCGCCATGCCTACACCCGGAAGTTGGTCGAATCAGCGCCGTCGCTCGCAGCCGGACGGCGCGCCGAACGCCCCCGCGAAAAGGACGGCAAAGACCCGATCTTGGTGGTCGACCGGCTCACCAAGCGATATCGAGTGCGCGCTTCGGTCCCGTGGCGCTCGCTGGAGAGCACGGCCGCCGAGGACGTCTCGTTCAGCCTGAAACGGGGCACGACCACCGCGCTGGTCGGCGAATCGGGTTCCGGAAAGTCCACCGTCGCCCAGCTCGTTCTCGGACTGCTCGAGCCCAGTTCGGGGTCGGTGATGTTCGACGGTACCGATATAGGCCGATTGACACGCCGCGAACAGACCCGCCTGCGGCGCCGGGTGCAGCCGATCTTCCAGAACCCCTACGCCTCACTCGACCCGATGTACTCGATCCACCGATGCATCGCCGAACCCCTGTGGACCCATAACCTCGGTACTCGCACCGAACGCGACGAGCGGGTCCGTGAGCTACTGGACCAGGTGGCCCTGCCCAGCAGCGTCGCCTCCCGCTATCCGAACGAACTGTCCGGTGGGCAGCGCCAGCGGGTGGCCATCGCCCGGGCGCTGGCCCTCGAACCCGAACTGCTGGTCTGCGATGAGGCGGTATCGGCGCTCGATGTCCTCGTCCAGGCGAATATCCTCGATCTGCTCGACCGTTTGCAGGGCGAACTGGGTCTCACCTATCTGTTCATCACCCATGACCTGGCCGTGGTACGGCAGATCGCGGACGAGGTTCTGGTCATGCACGATGGCCGCATCGTCGAGGCGGCACCCACCGAACAGATCTTCGAATCGCCGGCCGAGGACTACACGCGCCGGCTACTGGCGGCCATACCCGGTCGCGATCTGGCCGTCGGATGACCGGACAACCGGCATCGACGGTCCGGGGCCCATATCGACCGCGGCGGCAAGCCGCGTAGCCTGCTACCCCGTGACCGATCCGCTCGCGCCCCTCACCGATCTGCCCGGCGTCCGGGCTGCCGCGGACAAGGCGCGCGACGCGCTGGCCCAGGTGCACCGGCACAAAACCAACCGCCGCGGCTGGCCGACCACCGCGGCGGAAGCTGCGGTCCGGGCCGCACGATCGTCGGCGGCGCTCGACGGCGGTAGTACGGAACTACCCGCCGACGGTGCCGTCGCCGACCCCATCCTGGCCGGTGCGCTCCGCGTCGGGCAGGCGCTTGAAGGTGACGCGCTGCGCAATCTCATCGGTGTCTGGGAACGGGCGCCGCTACAGGCGCTGGCCAGGTTGCATCTGCTGGCCGCCGCGGACCTGGTGGCAGACGAGAACGAGCTGGGCCGGCCACGCGCCGATGCCGGCGTGGCCGAACGCCTGGACGTTATGTCCCAAACCCTGCTCGCTACCTCGGCGCCGGCTCCGGTGACGGCGGCCGTGGTACACGGCGAGCTGATGACTCTGAAACCGTTCGGCTCGGCGGACGCGCTGGTGGCGCGAGCGGCGTCGCGCCTGGTGACTGTGTCGAGTGGACTGGATCCACACGCGCTCGGTGTCCCGGAGGTCTTCCTGCTGCGCCGGCGGCAGGCCTATCTGGACGCGGCAGCCGGATTCGGCGGCGGGACGGCCGCCGGGGTCGGCGGCTGGGTGGTGTTCTGCTGCGGGGCACTCGAAGACGGTGCCCGGGAAGCGATATCGATCGCGGACGCGGCGGCGGGCTGACTGTCGCCGGGGCCGGTGACCAGTTGTGGTGGGTCCGGCCGCACACATTAAAGCGGGCGGCGTGGTCCTTGGACCTCACCGCCCGCGAGCACGGACTACCTGGTTACCATGCGTGCTGAAATGGGTTGTGTTCTCCGGCCTCGGCGTTCCTCCGGCTTCCGCAGCAGCTCATCCCCGCAGCTATGCGAGGCCATCGCCGGCAACGGACCGGATTTCGCAGGCCCACAACACTCCTGCCCTTGTCGCGGCGAGCTCCGCGTGGGTGCCTGGTGTCCGTGCTGGGAAGGGTGGTCGGGAGACTGAACCTTCTCTTCCGGCTCAGCCTTGGCCTTCCGTCCTTCCGTGACTCCATTTCTACACTGTGAGCGCACTCACATCAAGGCTTGGCGGAACTTGGGCCGAACATTCGAGAACCATCGCCGCTGGTCGGAGTCATATGCTATAAGACCAGGTAGTTAGGGTCTTCAGCGGCGCCGAAGGATACGGTAGGTGAGCGCGCCGGCGGCCAGGGCGCTCAGTCCGACGGCGATACCGGTAGCCGCCGTTTTCGAGGGAGTTCCGAACCGGGACCACAGCGAAACCGGGTTCGAGAAAGTCAGAACGGGCCATCCTCGGGTGGTGGCCTCACGCCTCAGGTTGCGGTCGGGGTTCACGGCGGTCGGGTGTCCGACCGCCGTCAGCATCGGCAGATCGGTGACCGAATCGGAATAGGCGTAGCACCGTGACAGATCGTAACCTTCTGTAGCGGCAAGCTTTTCGATGGCGGTGACCTTACCCCGCCCGTAGCAGTAGGAATCGACCTCACCGGTGTACTTCCCGTCGGCGACGGCCAGGCGGGTCGCCGCGGTATGTGTCGCGCCGAGGGCCTCGGCGATGGGTGCCACGACCTCCTCGCCGGAGGCGGAGACGATCACCACATCGTGCCCGCGGATCCGGTGATCGGCGATCAGATCGACTGCCTCCGCGTAGATCAGCGGATCCACCAACTCGTGCAATGTCTCGGCCACGATCGATCGAACCTGGGCGACCTCCCATCCGGCGACCATATTGGTCAGATTGGCGCGCATCCGCTCCATCTGATCGTGGTCGGCGCCCGACAGCAGGAACATGAAATGGGCATAGCTGCCCTCCAGTACCGCCCGCCGGTTGATCAGGCCCTGAGCGAAGAACGGCTTACTGAACACATAGGTGCTCGATCTGGCGATGACCGTCTTATCCAGGTCGAAGAACGCGGCTATACGGCTGTTCGCGCGGTGGTGCTCGCCGGGAACCGGTGTCGTATCAGCGGAGTTCGTCACGGCTTCAGGATAGGCATTTGCGTGTGGCGTGTCGGCGTCATCAGGGGTGTTTATCGGTGCTGACCTGTGGTTTTGTCCATGTCGCGGTGGTGGTCGTGACATGGGGAACTTCTTTGACGCGGGGCTTGCGTTCTCGTCGGGGCTTGGGTGTAGTATTGCTGTCACCTGGACATGTTCCAGGCGCGTTCAGCCCGACCCCCCGGGGCTGAACCCCGACGGCCCCAGCCTCCTCCCCCCCCGGCTGGGGCCGTCCTCTATTCAGGGGCGGCCGCGAATCCGGGAACTTATCCACAGCCTGCGAGTTGTCCACACTCGCCGGCGCGGTTCGTATCGGGGCGGATTTCTCGGCCACGCTGGCTTCCATGGACCACGACGCGACCACGGCGGAAACCACCGAACCCGCTGTGCTGGTGCTCATCCGAGACGATCGGTTACGTGAGGAAGTCCGCCGGATAGCCGCCGCGGCCGGTCGCCGCATCGACGAATCCACCCCGCCCGCAGGCCGCCACCCCTGGGCGGTCGCGCCACTCATAGTGCTCGATACTCCCGCCGCCGTCGAATGTGCCGGGGCCGCGCCCTCGCGGCGCAGCGGTGTGGTCACCGTTACCGACGGTGAACCCGAATTGGCCGATTGGCAGGCGGCGGCGGTGATCGGCGCCGAACGCGTGGTCGCTCTCCCCGGCGCCGCCGTAGCGCTTATCGAGCTGTTCGCCGAATACGCCGAACAGCACGCCGACGGCGGTGTCGTCGTAGCTCTCGCCGGTGCCGGCGGCGGTGCCGGAGCCTCCACCCTGGCAGCGGGTATCGCCCTGCGTTCGGCAACGGCGGGTTTCCGGCCGCATACCGTTCTCGTCGACAGCGCACCACACGGCGGTGGTCTGGACCTCCTGCTCGGAATCGAAGGTGCGCCCGGTCTGCGCTGGCCGGATCTCGTGGTCGACGACGGCCGGGTGGCCGCCGCCGAACTACACGGCGCGTTGCCGGGCGCCGGAGCCGGCCTGTCGGTGCTGTCCTGCGGCCGGGGAATCGGCCGGACCGGTCCGATCGGCGCCGCCGCGGCGCATGCGGTGATCGAAGCCGCCCGCGGGGCGGGTGATCTGGTGGTCTGCGATATCTCCAGCGAACGAGGCCCGCATATCGATCGGATCCTCGACGCCGCTGACTTGGTGGTCCTCGTCGTCCCAGCGCGGCTGCGCGCGGTGGCGGCGGCCCAGGCGGTCACGCACTGGATAAGAGGCCGGAATCCGAATCAGGGACTGGTGGTGCGCGGTCCCGCACCCGCCAACCTGCGGGGTCATGAGATCGCCGCGGTTCTCGACCTGCCGCTACTGGCCGCGGTGCGTGCCCAACCCGGCCTGGCCGCCCGCCTGGAACGTGGCGGTCTGCGGTTACGACGCGGTCCGTTGCGTACCGCCTGCGATGCCGTGCTCGCGGTACTGAGTCCGCCCGACGAGCGGCGGGTCGGATGAGCACCGGCACGGAAGACACCGTCGTCACCGCCGAGTTGCTCGACCGGGTACGCCGGCGACTGGCCGGAGAATCAGCCGAGCCGGAACCGGCGCTGCTCGCGGCCGCCATCCGCGCCGAAGCGGGTGGGGTGCTGGGTGATACCGATCTGCTGCGCGCATTGCGGCTGTTACAGACCGAACTCACCGGAGCAGGGCTTCTCGAACCCCTGCTGCACGATCCGGCGGTCGCCGATGTTCTGGTCACCGCACCGGACGCGGTATGGGTCGACCGCGGTCACGGGGTCGAGAAGGCATCGATAACCTTCCCCGACGAGGCCGCCGTACGCCGCCTGGCCCAGCGGCTCGCACTATCGGCGGGCCGCCGTCTCGACGATGCCCAGCCCTGGGTGGACGGCCGGCTCTCCGGCCGGGAAATGGTGCTGGGGCACAGCTTCGGCGTCCGTTTGCACGCAGTGCTGGCACCGGTCGCGCTCGGCGGAACCTGCCTCTCCTTGCGTGTCCTGCGCCCCGCGACCCAGGGGCTGGACGCACTGTGCCGGGTGGGGACGGTATCCGCGGAAGCGAAAGCCCTACTGCGCAGGATGATCCGGGCGCGACTGGCCTTTCTGGTCGTCGGCGGCACAGGAGCCGGTAAGACCACCTTGCTGGCGGCATTGCTCGCCGAGGTCGATCCGCGGGAGCGCATTGTCTGTGTGGAGGACGCGGCCGAACTCGCGCCGCCGCACCCACATGTCGTCCGACTGGTGGCCCGGCCCGCGAATATCGAAGGAGCCGGCGAGATCACGCTGCGTGATCTGGTGCGCCAGGCCCTCCGTATGCGCCCGGATCGGATCGTCGTGGGGGAGGTGCGCGGAGCCGAGGTCGTCGACCTGCTCACCGCGCTGAACACCGGGCACGATGGAGGCGCGGGGACGGTGCATGCCAATTCGCCGCGTGAAGTCCCGGCCCGGCTCGAGGCCCTCGCCGCGTCGGGCGGGATGGATCGCGCCGCCCTGCACAGTCAGCTGGCCGCGGCCGTCCAGGTGGTGCTCCACGTGCAGCGATATCCCGACGGATCGCGCAGCCTCCGGGAAATCGGTGTGGTGCAGCGGGATGCGGACGGCTGGGTGGAGATCCGCCCCGCCTGGCGAGCGAGCGGCCCCGGCCCCGGGGCGGCTGTCCTGGCCGCACTGTTCGAAGAACGGTCGGCCCGATGACAGTCGCGGGACCGGTCGGGACAACCCTGGCGGCGCTCGGATGGACAACTATGGCACTGCTGGTGTTCCCCGCACCGGCCGGCCGGCGCCGGTTCGGGCAGATCTTCGAACCACGTGCGTCCCGGCGTGTTCCGCTGCGATGGGGTGTCCGTGGCGTCGCGGGTCTCGGCTGTGTGGTGGCGCTGGGCCTCGGCAGCGGAACTCTCATATGCGCGCTCATCGTCGTGTCGACCGTGACGGTCCGGCTGCGCCGATCCCGCCGGGACAGATTGCACCGCACCGAATGTGGCCACTTGCTCGACGGATTGGCAGCGGTGATCGCGGAACTGCGGGTGGGTGCCCATCCCAGTGCCGCCGCGGCTGTGGCCGCTCGCGAGTCGGCCGGTATCGCGGCACAGGCATTCGCGGTCGGTTCGGCGCGCAGCAGGCTGGGTGGGTCCGGGGCCGATGGATTGCTCCGTCCGGATTCGGTGATCGCCGCCGAGCTCGCCCGGGTCTCGGATGCCTGGCAGGTCGCCGAACGTCACGGTCTGGCCCTGGCCGAACTGCTCGCTGCGGCCCGAGCCGATCTGGCCGCACGGATCAAATTCCGGAATCGGACCGAATCAGCTCTGGCCGGTGCTCGTGCCACGGCCGCCATTCTGGCGGTGCTGCCGCTACTCGGCATCGGTCTGGGGCAGTTGATGGGCGCGAACCCCCTGTACGTACTCCTGTTCTCGACAGTCGGTACCTATCTACTTCCGCTGGGCGCCGGCCTGGCCTGTGCCGGTTTGCTCTGGGCTGACGAAATAACCCGCCGGGTGGTACCGCGATGACCGAACCTGGTGTGTCCGCGCCGCTGCCGAGATCTCTGGTGCCGGGCCGCCGCGGGATCCCTTCCGGGAGCGGCTGATGACCTCCGGAACGGTATGGCCGTATCTGCTGCTGTCGGGAGCGTTACTCCTGGTCCCGGTGCGAGCGTCGGCTGTCGGGCGGCTGGGGACCGATCCGGTCGGTCGTGCCGCAGTGCGCGAAGCCCGCGATCAGATCGATCCGGTGGCTGTCGCCACGCTTTTCGACCTGCTGGCGGCCTGCCTACGTGCCGGCCTACCGGCAGACGCAGCGGTACGTGCGGTGGTGCCCACCTGCCCGGCCCCGCTGGCGGCTCTCCTGCAGCGGGCGGCCGATCTGCTCGCCATGGGTGCGGATCCGGCCATCGCCTGGTCGCCGGCCGCTCCGGCCGCGGCCCCCTCGCCGGAGTTCGAAGCGCTCGCGCGGCTTGCGCGCCGATCGGCGCGCTCCGGATCGTCGCTGGCGGCGGCGGTCGGTGAGCTGGCCGACGAGCACCGCGCCCTGGTAGAGGAGGCGGCCACCGCACGAGCAGAACGTGCCGGTGTGCTGATCGGCGGTCCGCTGGGCCTGTGTTTTCTACCGGCATTCGTCTGCCTGGGAATCGTCCCGGTGATCGTGGGGCTGGCAGGCCGGGTATTGGGCGGTGCCCTCTTGTGACGGGCGACAGCGAGGTGGGTACCGAGACGAACCACGCACGGAGCGGCCGTGCGAGTTGATGAGGAAGGGGCGATACATGCCGAAAATGACCGAGTGGCAGACGGTTCGGCAGCTGCGGGCAGTCAACGGGGAGATCGGTGCTCGACTGCTCCGGGCCTGGGCGGCAGACGAAGGGATGAGCACCGTCGAGTACGCGATCGGGACCATCGCCGCCGCGGCGTTCGGAGCCGTTCTGTACACCGTGGTGACAGGGGAGAGCATCCCCGACGCACTGACCGGAATTATCGAAAAGGCACTGAACACAAGTGTGTAGCGGTCGAGCGAGAACGCGCCCCGAGGGTGCCCGGCCCGCTCGGGGGACAAGCCCGGAAGCTCCGTCTGCTACCCGGCGCCCGGCGCTGAGTGGCGATACGGGTTCGGTAACGGTCGAGGCGGCGATCGCCCTCGGGGCGGTCGCCGCGGCGGTCGCGTTGTGCGTGGGAGCGGTATTGGCCGCGGTAACCCAGGTGCGCTGTGTCGATGCCGCCCGGGAGGCTGCTCGGCTGGCCGCCCGGGGAGATCGTGATTCAGCGGTTTCCGCCGCACGACGGGTGGCCCCAGGCGGGGCGGATATTTCGCTGAGGTACGAGGGGGATCGAGTGGTCGCGCTCGTCACTGCCGGCACCCCGCTGCTGCCCGCGCTCGACCTCCGCGCCGAGGCGATCGCCGTGCGAGAACCCGGTGAGGACATATGAACGGCCGGAGCGCACATGAGTCGACGGTCGTCCGTCCGGGCGCGGAGGAAGTCCGGGCGGGCCGCGTCACAGTGGGTAGACGCCGGGCCGGATACCGGCCATCCACGGATACGTGCCGCGAGCGAGGTTCGGCCAGCGTCACCGCGTGCCTGGCATTGGTGGCGTTGCTCACGCTCACGGTGCTCGTCACCCAACTCGGCGCGGTGGTCGTTACCCGGCATCGGGCGCAGGCGGCAGCGGATCTCGCGGCGCTGGCCGCCGCGGGCGAACTGCGCAACGGTGCCGGAGCGGGATGCGCAGTCGCCGAATCCCTGGGCCGACGAATGGCGATGGGGGTCGCGCGGTGCGAAGTCGACGGATGGGATGTCGTTGTCGAGGTAGAAGAAAAAGTACCGGTGGGTCCGTTCGGGGCCCGGAGTATACGAGCGATTGCGCGGGCAGGCCCGGTCGAAGAACAGTAGAGATCGGACTTCACGGAAACTTGTTAACGACGAATACGGTAATCGCTTAGCAATGGCAATTAATCGCCCGTTGCGGGAATTGATGGTTTGTTATTGAAATGATCAGGATGCATTGCCGATGGGTACCGATTCGTTATATGGCTACAATCCAGTTAACAGAATCGTGCTCCTCTTAAATGTCCCGGAGTCGAGGATCGGGCCGCGCCGGCGGATCCGTGGACCGCCTCCGAACTGGTTGTTCACCCCGAAATACAGTCCGGTCGGCCGGCCTCGGTGAGCTCGGTCAGAATCGCTGTCAACAACCTGACTGCCCCTGGCTTGTCGAGTGGGTCGTTGCCGTTTCCGCACTTGGGTGATTGGACGCAGGAGGGGCAGCCGCTGGGGCAGGAACACGACTCGACGGCGGCGAGTGTGGCGGCCAGCCAGCGCCGGAGCAGTGCGTAGCCCCGCTCGGCGAACCCCGCGCCACCGGCCTGCCCGTCGTAGACGAACACCGTCGGCAGGCCGGTATCCGGGTGCTGAGCGGTGGAAACGCCGCCGATATCCCACCGGTCACAGGTCGCTACCAGCGGCAACAGCCCGATCGCGGCATGTTCGGCGGCATGCAGCGCTCCGGGCACTTCGGCCGGAGCGATACCGGCCCCGGCCAGCAGTTCGGAGGTCAGGGTGTACAGCACGGCGGTGGTGGGCAGCCGCTGCGGTGGCAGATCGAGTTCGACCAGGTCCAGTACCTCCCCGGTGATCGAGGTGCGGAGATAACCCACGACCTGGCTGTGCACCGTGACCGTCGCCAATGCGGTAGTGACCTGCCCGAATGTCTTGCTTTCCCGGACCGAATCGATGGTGATCGAGGTGGTCTGCCGGGCGCTGGTGGTCCAGCCGGGACTCTCCTCGCGCACCAGGGCGATGCCGTCCTCGAGATCGAGTTCCTCCACCACGTAGGTCTCGCCTTGGTGCAGGTGCACCGCACCCCGGTGCAGAGTCGCCAGGGCCCGGCCCGGGTCCGATGTGCCCAGGAAGCGCCCGGTCTCGCCGACCACGATCGCCACCTGGGTGCCGATGCCGCCGCGGATATCGACCGAATCGTGCGGCGGTTCGGCCGCCGTATAGAACCAGCGGTAGCCGCCATTGGATCGGCGGCGTCGGATCAGGCCTCTACCTGCGAGTTCGATCAGGGTGCGGTGGGTGCCCAGCCGCTCGGCCGCTTCGTCGTCGATCGGCAGTTCCATGGCCGCGCACAACAGCTGCGGGCCGAGAACGTAGGGGTTGAGCGGATCGATGATCGTGGCCTCCACCGGCCGGTCCAGGAGCGCTTCCGGGTGATGGACGAGGTAAGTGTCGAGGGGGTCGTCACGTGCCACCAACAGGGCCAATGCGCCCTGCGTCCGCCGCCCGGCCCGGCCGATCTGCTGGCGGAACGAAGCGACCGTGCCGGGGAAACCGGCGAGGACCACCGCGTCCAGCCCGGCGATATCCACACCGAGTTCCAGGGCGTTCGTAGTCGCCGCGGCCAGCAGTGACCCGTCGGTCAGCCCCGCCTCCAGGGCCCGGCGGTCTTCGGGCAGATAACCGCCCCGGTACGCCGCGACACGTTCTGCCAGTTCAGGGTCGATTTCCGCGAGCCGCTGCCGAGTGTGCAGGGCGATCAATTCCGCGGCCCGCCGCGACCGTGCGAACGTCAGCGTGCGGGCTCCTTCGAGCACCAGGTCGGCGGTGATCCGGGCGGCCTCGGTGGTCGCGCCCAAGCGCACGGGAGCACCGTTCTCGCGGCGTACGGAGGTGAGCAGCGGTGGTTCCCAGAAGGCGACGGTCCGAGGGCCGCGCGGAGACCCGTCCTCGGTCACCGCGACGCAGTCGGCGCCGATCAAACGCGTCGCTGCGGCCGCCGGTTCGGCCGCGGTTGCGGAGCACACCACGAACACCGGGTCGGCACCGTAATGCGCGGCCAACCGGCGCAACCGGCGCAACACCAGCGCGACATGTGAGCCGAAGATCCCCCGGTAGGCATGGCATTCGTCGACGACGACATAACGCAGCCGGCGGAACAGCCGGGCCCAGCGCTGATGTGACCGCAACAGGCCGAGGTGCAGCATATCGGGGTTGGTGAACACCCAGCGGGCCTCCGCCCGCACCCACTGCCGGATCTCCGTGGGCGTATCACCGTCGTAGGCGGCTACCGCGATATTCCGCAGCGGCCGGTGCCGCACGAGTTCCCCGGCCATCCGTAGCTGGTCGGCGCCCAGTGCTTTGG
Source organism: Nocardia sp. NPDC019395 (assembly GCF_040632335.1). Classification (NCBI taxonomy): domain Bacteria; kingdom Bacillati; phylum Actinomycetota; class Actinomycetes; order Mycobacteriales; family Nocardiaceae; genus Nocardia; species Nocardia sp. NPDC019395. The sequence goes on along the minus strand of NZ_JBEYBT010000022.1, from coordinate 29,328 downwards.
TCGGCGCGAGATAGAGCGCTGTGGCACGCGGGTCGTCGTGCAATGCCGTGAGTACCGGCAGTTGGTAGCCCAGTGACTTCCCGGACGCGGTCCCTGTCGATACGACCACGTTCCGCCCGTTGTAGGCGAGTTCCGCGGTTTCGGCCTGGTGGGTCCACGGTTTCTCGATTCCCTGCGCGCCGAGTGCGTCTACGACCGCCGGCGCTGCCCATTGCGGCCATTCCGCTGTCCGGGCTCGGCGCCCCGGAATCTCGGCGATATGCGTCAGTCGCGCGTCGGTGTCCTCGGTGCCCTGCAGGACACGATTCAGCAACGATCGCCCGTAGCTCGTCTCGGGTTGGATCTCGCGAGTCACTCCGCCGTGCCTTCCGTATCGCGGATCGGTCTGAAGCACCGCCATCGACCCCCTTTTGCCTGCGGTTTCGATACCCAATAGCGATGTGGGTCACAGGCGGGTACGCGGTCCGAGGGCTGGTTATCGGTAGGCAAACATACCGGAGGTTCAGATTCCGGCGGGCAATCCCTTATCTCCGCATTCGCGAGATCATTTTTTTTGCAAATTGTCGGTAACTCCGCTGTTGAATTTCCCAAAGACATGGTTCACTGGGTCTCGGTCGCAAGCTTCTGTGTTCGAGGGAACGGATGCAAAGTCCAAACCCTGGGCAGGATCGATGTTGCGAACCGCTTACGAAAGACCCCCACGGGAGTCCAGAGTACAGCGGTCCGGAACGGGCCCGGTGGACGAAACCCAGTTGTCCGCCGTTCCGAGTAAGAAAAGAGAAGGAACAGAATGGCACAGGGAACTGTGAAGTGGTTCAACGCGGAGAAGGGCTTCGGCTTCATCGCGCCCGAAGACGGCTCTGCGGACGTCTTCGTCCACTACTCCGAAATCCAGGGTTCGGGGTTCCGTACCCTCGAAGAAAATCAGAAGGTCGAGTTCGAGGTTGGCCAGGGCACCAAGGGCCCGCAGGCCACCGGAGTTCGCGCGCTCAGCTGAGCGGGCACACCTCCCAGTTCGTCCCTCGATCCCGTAACGGGACCGAGGGACGAACTATATGTGGAGTATGCGTACCTCCGCACCCGGACCGGCCACACGTTTCCCGCCCACCCGGTCCGGCCATTCATCGGCTGCGGTCATTCGATCCGGCAGCGTGCCTTCCGGTGCCCCGGCATCCGCTCCGGCCGGCCGTTCATCGCGTGCGTCCGCCCTTGCCGGGACACCGTTCTCGTGGTCCGCCGACGCATCTCGTTCGCCTTCCGCCACGCGCGGGCGCTCGAACGATTGCCGCCCGCCGGTACCGCTCACATCGACAACGCACAGGTGCTTGGCCTACCGTGCGTGCCGTAGCGGCCTCGCGCCCTGCATACTGAACGGCATCGACGCGCCATCGCCCGATGGTCGCAACCGCTCGACCACGCGCAGCGTCAAGGTATAAACGTGTCTGGTGGTGAAGTTCGCCGTCACCATCTGTTCATCCAGCCGCGGCCTGCGCTCGAGCAGCGTTGCGCGGGTCGAGAAGGAAAGGGATTCGCCGGTGGCAACACGAGACCGTAGCGCAGCCGAGGCGGGTCGTCCCGTGCGTCGTCTCGTAATCGTCGAGTCCCCGACCAAAGCGCGGAAAATCGCGCCCTACCTGGGTCGGGACTATACGGTCGAGGCGTCGGTCGGGCATATCCGCGATCTCCCCCGCGGGGCCGCCGATGTGCCGGCCAAGTACAAGGGCCAGGACTGGGCGCGGCTCGGCGTGGACGTCAACAACGACTTCGAACCCATCTATGTGGTCAGCCCGGATAAGAAGGGGAAGGTCACCGAACTCAAGGGTCTGCTGGCGGACGCCGACGAGTTGTATCTGGCCACCGACCCCGACCGTGAGGGCGAGGCGATCGCCTGGCATCTGCTGGAGACGCTGAAGCCGAAGGTTCCGGTTCGCCGGATGGTGTTCCACGAGATCACCGAGCCCGCGATCCGGGCGGCCGCCGCGGATACCCGCGACCTGGACAACGATCTGGTCGACGCGCAGGAAACCCGGCGCATCCTGGACCGGCTGTACGGTTACGAGGTCAGTCCGGTGCTCTGGAAGAAGGTCATGCCGAGGCTTTCGGCGGGCCGGGTGCAGTCCGTCGCGACCAGGGTGATCGTGCGGCGCGAGCGCGAGCGGATGGCGTTCCGTTCGGCCGAGTACTGGGATATCGCGGCGAAGCTGGACGCGGGCGGGGAGTCCGATACCGCCAATCCGCGCGTCTTCTCCGCTCGCCTGGTCGATGTCGACGGCGCCCGGGTGGCCACCGGTCGCGATTTCGGATCCGACGGGCAACTCAAGGCCGACTCCCGGGCACTGGTCCTGGACGAGGCGCGGGCGCGCCGGCTGGCCGAGGCATTGCACGGCACCGACCTCGTGGTGACCTCGGCGGAGTCCAAGCCGTACACCCGGAAGCCCTATGCGCCGTTCATGACCTCGACCTTGCAGCAGGAGGCGGGCCGCAAACTGCGTTTCACCTCCGAACGCACCATGCGCACTGCGCAGCGGCTGTACGAGAACGGCTATATCACCTATATGCGTACCGACTCGACGACGCTGTCGGAGTCGGCGATCAACGCCGCACGCGCCCAGGCCACCCAGTTGTACGGTGCGGAATACGTGCATCCGACGGCCCGGCAGTACACCCGCAAGGTCAAGAACGCCCAGGAAGCACACGAGGCGATCCGCCCGGCCGGCGATACCTTCGCCACACCCGGTCAGTTGCACGCCCGCCTGGACAACGACGAGTTCCGGCTCTACGAGCTGATCTGGCAGCGGACCGTCGCCTCGCAGATGGCCGATGCCAAGGGAACTACCCTCACGCTGCGGATCACCGGTACCGCCGGCACAGGTGAGGAATGTGTGTTCTCCGCCTCCGGCCGCACCATTACCTTCCCAGGCTTCCTGAAGGCGTACGTCGAAAGCGTCGACGAGGAGGCCGGCGGTCAATCGGACGACGCGGAAACCCGGTTGCCCCAGCTCGACGAGGGTGAGGGTGTTACCGCTGTCGAACTGAACCCCGACGGCCACAGCACCAATCCGCCCGCGCGATTCACCGAAGCCTCGCTGATCAAAACCCTCGAAGAACTCGGGATCGGGCGGCCGTCCACCTACTCCTCGATCATCAAGACGATTCTCGACCGCGGCTATATCTACAAACGCGGTAGCGCGCTGGTGCCGTCCTGGGTCGCGTTCTCGGTGACGGGTCTGCTGGAGGTGCATTTCGGCCGGTTGGTCGATTTCGACTTCACCGCCGCGATGGAAGACGATCTGGACGCGATCGCCGGCGGCCGCGCCCGGCGCGGAAACTGGTTGTCCAGCTTCTACTTCGGTGGCGACGACGGGGCCGAGGGATCGGTCGCGCGATCCGGTGGGCTCAAGAAGATGGTCGGGGAACGGCTCGACGATATCGATGCCCGCGAGATCAATTCGATCAAACTGTTCACCGATGACGCGGGCCGCGATGTAGTGGTGCGCGTCGGCCGGTACGGGCCGTATCTGGAGCGGATGGTCACCGACCCCGATAATCCGGACGCGGAACCGACCTCGCAGCGCGCCAATCTGCCCGACGACCTGCCGCCGGACGAACTGACCCAAGAGGTCGCGGAGAAACTGTTCGCCACTCCTCAAGAGGGGCGCGCGCTCGGCGTGGATCCCGCGAACGGGCACGAGATTTTCGTCAAGGAGGGCCGTTTCGGGCCCTACGTCACCGAGATCCTGCCGGAGACCGAACAGGATCAGGCGGCGAAGAAGACCGCGAAGAAGAACGGTCCGAAACCTCGCACCGGGTCGCTGTTGAAGTCGATGGATCCCTCGACGGTCACGCTCGAAGACGCTTTGAAACTGCTCTCGCTGCCCCGGGTGGTCGGCACGGACCCGGCGTCCGGGGAGGAGATCACGGCGCAGAACGGGCGGTACGGGCCCTATTTGAAGAAGGGCACCGATTCGCGTTCGCTGGCGACCGAGGATCAGATCTTCACAGTGACCCTCGACGAGGCCCTCAAGCTCTATGCCGAGCCGAAACGCCGAGGTAGACAGGCCGCGGCCGCTGCGCCGCTGCGGGAACTCGGCAATGATTCGGCCACCGATAAGCCGATGGTGATCAAGGACGGCCGGTTCGGGCCCTACGTCACCGACGGTGAGACCAATGCCAGCCTGCGCAAGGGCGACGAGGTGGAGTCGATCACCGACGAACGCGCCTCGGAGCTGCTGGCCGATCGGCGGGCACGGGGTCCGGTGAAGAAGGCGGCCAAGAAGACCGCCAAGAAGGCACCAGCCAAGAAGGCCGCGGCGAAGAAGACCACGACCGTGGCGAAGAAAACGACCGCGAAGAAGACCGCCGCCAAGAAGGCGCCGGCCAAGAAAACGGCCGCCAAGAAAGCTCCGGCGAAGCAGTCCGCGAGCCGGGCAACCGCGGAGGACAGCGAATAATCCGGGTTGTCGTACCCACGCCGTAGCCTGACGCGCGCATACCGTCCAGTGAGAAGGAGCGCCGATGGCCGGCCGCCAGGAACGTGAGGACCTCGTCCAACTGCTCGATGAGCAGCGGGAGATGTTCCGGATAACCCTGCGAGGGATCGGCGAGGAGCAGGCGCGGCAGCGCACAACGGCGAGCGAACTCACTCTGGGCGGTCTGTTGCACCATCTGATCAGCTGCGAACAGGAGTGGACCGAGGTACTCGTCGAACGCGACGAGACCGCGGAACAGAAGCTGGAAGACTACGAGGGTGCGTACATCATCGGCGATGATGAAACCGTCGACGATCTGCTCGCGGAATGGGAACGGGTCGCCGCGAACACCGCGGAACTCATTCGCACAGTGGAGGATCTGGATGCTTCCATCCCCACGCCCACCAACCCATGGGTTCCCGGCCGGGTGTGGTGGTCTGCGCGATTCATGATCCTGCACATCCTTCGCGAGATCGCTCACCACAGCGGGCATGCCGATATCATTCGCGAGCAGTTGGACGGGGCGAACACGACGGCTCAGCGCGCGGGCTAGGCTCGGTCATCGCCCCGGCCGTGTGCGGGCTATGTACGAGGGGGCGATGCCGATCAGGCGAACCTCCGCGTCTGCTCTGCGTATCTCCGCCGGCGCCGGTCATGTGCTGGGGGAGCTCGTGCCCGGTGTCGATTAGGGTGTGGGCGTGACGAGTGTCTTCGATCGGCTGGTGGGGCAGGAGACCGTGGCGGCCGAACTGACCGATGCCGCCGTGGCCGGGCGCTCCGGCGCGGCCGAGGGCGCGATGACACATTCGTGGCTGTTCACCGGTCCACCGGGGTCCGGGCGGTCCGTGGCCGCGCTGTGTTTCGCGGCCGCCCTGCAATGCACCGATCCGGAGGAAGTGGGTTGCGGTCGCTGTCACGCGTGCACCACCACGCTGGCCGGAACACACGGTGATGTGCGGCGGGTGATCCCCGAGGGTTTGAGCATCTCCACCAAGGAGATGCGCGGGATCGTGCAGATCGCCGCGCGCCGGCCCAGCACCGGCCGCTGGCAGGTGGTGGTGATCGAGGACGCCGACCGGCTCACCGAAGCCGCGGGAAATGTGCTGCTCAAGGTGGTCGAGGAACCACCCGCGCGGACCGTTTTCCTGTTGTGTGCGCCATCGGTGGACCCGGAAGACATCTCGGTGACCCTGCGCTCGCGCTGCCGGCACGTCCATCTGGTCACCCCGTCGGCACCCGCGATCGCCCGGGTGCTGCGCGATCACGACGGTCTCGACCCGGAAACCGCCGAGTGGGCGGCCGCCGTGAGTGGTGGCCATATCGGACGGGCACGGCGCCTCGCCACCGACGAGGAAGCTCGCGAACGCCGCCGCCGCGCCCTCGACCTCGTCGCCGCGGTATCCCGCGGAACCGCCTACGTGGCCGCCGACGAACTCGTCAAAGCTGCCGACGATGAGGCGAAGGAACTCAGCGCGGAACGCGACGACCGCGAACGCGACGAACTCGCTACCGCCCTCGGCGCCGGTGGTACCGGTAAAGGCGCGGCCGGCGCCACCCGGGGCTCGGCCGGGGTACTCAAAGATCTGGAACGCCGCCAGAAATCCCGGGCCACCCGCACCGGCCGCGACGCCCTGGACCGCGCTCTCCTCGATATCGCCGGCCTCTACCGCGATGCCCTGGCCGTGAGCTTCGGTGACCCCGGCGGTATCACCATGACCCACCCCGATATGGCCGACCGGACCCGCGACCTGGCCACCCGGATCCGCCCCGAGGGCCTGCTCCGCTCGATCGATGCTATCCTCGCCTGCCGCGAAGCCCTCGAACTGAACGTCAAACCCCGATTCGCACTCGCCGCGATGGCCGCCGCCCTGCTGGCGCAGGCATCCTGACCACCCGTTTTCGCGTTCCCCACGGGGAGACGATAGACTCGCGTCGCCGAACGGCACGCCGCCTTAGCTCAGTCGGTAGAGCGCTTCACTCGTAATGAAAAGGTCAGGAGTTCGATTCTCCTAGGCGGCTCCACTCGGAAGCCGACTCCAACCAGTCGGCTTCCGCCCCGTGCGATGTTTACGCCGAGACATCGCAGCAGCCGGATTGTCACGGTTTGTCACAAAGGCATCCGAAGTGCCCACTGCGGAGCCGGTGCATCGTCCCGAGAATACAGGTAGGTGCGCATCGTGAACGCACTGTCGGCGTGCGACCCTCGAGCGGCGCGCTCTGCCCGGTCGACCGGCTGTGGTTCCGTCAGGAATGACCGGTAGCCCCGCCGTCGAGGATGTGCGCGTACGGGTCTTGGTCGGCACCGACACGCTCGGGCATCGGGTAGTAGGTCTTGATCAGCAGGTCGCCGTTCGTATCCCAGGCGAACGTCTCGATGCTGTGCACCATTACGACGTCATCATCACTGCCGAACCGGTTCTCGCACACCCATGCCATTTCGTCGCCGTTGACCTGCACGGTCAGCATCGTGATCCGCAGCAGTTGCTGGAAGAGATCCCATGCGTGCGTAGTTGCGGCCTCGAACCCTGTCTTTTCCTCGGTACCGACCGGGTCGAACATGCGCACACCAGCCGGGATGATCGTGCGCCAGGACGCGACCCATTCATCTTTGCGGCCCGCATTCCACAGTTCGGCGTGCTTGGAAGCGTGCGCCAAACGGGCGTCACGGGTAGGAACCTTCGTCACTTTTCGGGTCCTTTCAGGCAGCGGCGAACCGGAGCGCCGAGCACGACAATTCCAGACAGGAGAATAGACAGGTGTCCATAATGGGTCAACGGATCTGGCATCACAGCCCCAGCTACACCTGCGTGACCTCCGGTCGCGTCGCCCTGCTGACCGGTGGCCCGCATTGCGTTCCCGCTTCCCTCCGGCCTCGAGGGTGCTGACGTGGACGCGTAGGGCGTGGGGCGGTGTACCAGGTCGTTTCACATCTGAACACGAAACCCGTGCGACTCAGGAATGCGATCCTGTCGATCGCAACCGGTTCACTCGCCGCGGTGACCCACTTGCGCGTCTGGAGCCGCAGATAGCAGTGGTCTGGTAAAACGCGAAATCCTTTCCACGACTGGGGGTATCGTGCATTCGCATTGTTACCATCTCCGCCGTGGTTCAACGATATATACGTAAGACTTTGATGTATCTGATCCCGGCTGCCGGTGTGATCGGTATGGCGATTCCCGGGACGGCGGGTGCCGATTCCGGTCAATTGCTGCCACCGATCGTCGAGTTCTCCGCACAGAACGGGGGATATGTGGGCGCGAAGATCGTCAACCAGAACGACCGGGGAGTGTGCTGGGCCGAGAACGCCGACACCGGCGCCGTCTTCACTATCGGTGCGCAGTTCCACGATTTCGGCGTCGAAGAATCGGTGGCAGGTCCCGGCGCGACACAACACAAGTCACTGGACGTCGACAAGAACGGCCCCGTGCGTGTGGTCGGCCGCTGCGCCGAGCATCTTCCGCCGGCCGGAGACGATCCTTCGGCATCGGCCAGTGAAGTGGTCACCGTCGAAGTGACAGGTGCCAGCGTTCCGTTGTTCGGCAGCAGCGGTTAATCTTTCCCTCCACACAGAGCGGTCCGCTGCTCCCGGCCGGAGTCAGCGGACCGCTCTCGTAACAGGGGGAGGGCTCGTGGTATCGCTGAGTATCTGGCACTGGCTCATCATGTTGATCGGGCTGGCGTTCTTCGGCGGGATCATCACTGTGATCGTTGTGGTCGCGAAATCGTCCTCGAGCCGCCCGGCCCAGCACCGGCCGCCGGTCGGACCGGCCCCCGGCTGGTATCCGGACAATGGTGATCCCGGTAGGCTGCGCTGGTTCGATGGGCAGATGTGGACCGATCAGGTGCGGAATCGCTGACGGCTGGGTTCCAGAATCCAGCCCTGCGCGGTATCGGCCAGATTCCACCACGAGACGAACCGTTCATCGACGCTCTCCAGCGACCAAGCTGCCGACAGTCGATCGAAGAACGCATCGTCACCGGTCTTGCCGCCTTTGGGTTCACCCACGAACACCAGTCGCCGCCCGCCTCTCGACTCGAACAGTTCCAGCGCCCGGGAAGCCATCGGGTTACCCCAGCCCGGCGGCCAGCACAGGAACAACACGGAGTCCTCATCCAGTTCGGCCGCGAACTCGCCCGGGCCGCCGACCGGGAACCACACGGCGGGCTGCCCGGCCGTAACGGGGAAGGACGGGTTGGCCGAGCTGCCGGGCGGTTCGGAGTCGAACGCCCGCACCGTCATGCCCAGGTCGGTGAGCAGCCTCGCCCAATAGCCGCGTCCAGCGCCCAGCTCGACTACCTTCCGCCCGTCGCTGAAGGCTTTTATCCAGTCCAGTGACTCGGGGGAGGGGATCGCATAGGCGTAAGCAGCTTGCAGGATCGTCTGCGCGAACCCCAGCCGGACGCTTCCGTTCGCGCTTCCCCCGTCGGCCACCCGGCGCTTGCGGTCGCTTTCGACTGCCGGCCCGACGATCTCCCAGTACGGATTGCCGACTCCGGTGGCGGTCATGAAGTGCACGAGCCGTAGATCGAATGCGGCGTCGGCTTCGGGATCGCCGGTTCCGGACAGCATCGGCGCGGTATCCAGATACTCGGCGACCTTCGGGTACTCCGCCGCCAGCCGCGGCCCGTCATCGAGCAGGGCGGCCAGTTCGGTTCGGCGCTCAGGTGTCAGTGCGAGACCGGTCATACTCTCGATTCTCCAGGCGCACAGCACCTCCCGTGTGCTGTTGACCGGGTTCCTGTCTATCGGCGGATTGGTCCGGCTCCGGCCAGAACACAGCCCAGACCAGCACTGCCGTCGGAATACCGACCACCGCCACCCACCCGAGCACGATCACCGCCCCGGCCCCGATATCGACCACCGGGCGAACGACAGCCGGGGTAGCACTGTCTCCACGTCGGCAATATCCATGACGCGGTTCAGCTCGAGCGGGCCGAGGTGGTCCGGGGCGGGCAGGACGACCACATCCGCCGCCGCGTTCCGCGCTTGGTCGGCGACCGGTAGCACCGAACATTCGTCGGGCCATACGATCTCGTAGCCGAGCCGCTCGGCCAGCCGACGCACCTGCGCCCGGTCCCGATCGGGCGCTGTGCTCACATCGTCATCCACCCATCCGAATGCGGTCGGCCGCATCGTGTCCCCTGCCGTCGCTGGTGCTGGCTCGCACCCGCCGCCGGGGACTCGATCACCCGGCGGCGGGGCTGAAAAGAACGGTAGGCGTGGATATTTACCCTGGTCACAAGGTTGCGGTCTACAGCCGTCTACAGCGCTAGCCACGTAAAGTGTGTGTTGTGGACACCGATCCCCGCGCAACCGGCGCACGGCTGCGCGCCGCCCGCGAAGCCGCAGGGCTGAGTTTGGCTGCCCTGGCTGCGCGCATCCCGTATTGCAAGGCGGCGCTGGGTCATTACGAAACCGGCACCCGTACACCGACCGCTGAGGTGATCGCCTGGTATGACCAGGTCTGCGGACCCGCCGCTGACCCGGTGACGTCGGCCGCTGTGCTCGGTCGCAACGATGTGGACCGCCGATCGTTCCTGCGTCGCGCCGCCTACAGCGCTGCCCTGTCGGCAACGGCTCTGGCATCTCTTCCGGAAGCTGCGCGACTCGCGACAGTCGGAGAATCACGCCACGTCGGAATGGCCGAAGTCCAGGCGGTCCACGGAGTTACCGACGCATTTCACCGGCTCGATGAGGTTCGGGGAGGTGGAGCGGGTCGCACGGCGGTCGCCGAGTTCCTGAGCACCGACGTGGCGGCGCTGCTGCGATCCGAGTTCGCCACCGCCGAAGTGCGTTCTCAGGCATTCGGCGCTGCGGCGGAATTGGCGTACCTGGCGGGATTCAAAGCGCACGATGCGGGGGCCGATGGTCTTGCGCAGCGTTACTACATGTCTGCGTTGCGATTGGCCGAGGAGTCCGGGATTCCTGGACACGATGCCTGGGCGCTGCGGATTCTCGGACTGCAGGGGGCCGATCTCGAACAGCGCCGCCACTCGGTCAACCTTGCCGAGAACGCGTTGCTGCGGGCAGATGGGCAGGTCAGCGGGGTCGCTTCGGCCCTGTTCGTGGTGGCGCTGGCCCGGTGCCATGCCGAAAGCGGAGACGCTGCTCAGGCGCGGGTGGTGCTGCGCCGGGCCGAGCCCTATATGGACACCGGGACTGTCCTGGAGTTCCCCCGGTGGATGGCTGGGTGGACCCCTACCGGAGCTATCGTTCCGCACCAGGCAGCCAAGGCGTTCGAAGCCGTTGGAGATCTGGTGGCGGCAGAGCAGCATTACGCATTGGCGGCATCGATGTGGAATCCATCCACCCACGCCAGGGTTCATGCGATCACCTGTGCGGAAACCGCGCTCATCCGGTGGCGGATGGGCGATGAGGCCGGGGCGACGGAAATTGTGCGGCCGGTGCTCGCAACGCTGGCGGCTGTGGACTCGGACCGTACCCGCGCGGTCTTGGAGGAAGTCGGCGAGGGTTTCGGCCACTCTGTCATCTGACGTAATGGCCGAGCGCTGCGTACTGTCTCCAGTTCAGCGTTCTGTCGTACCGTGGCTCGGGGGAGTCTTCCCGGAAGCCCTGACGATTATCGGTAGGCGCGATACAGGGATTCGGCTACGCATACGGGGCGTTCGAGCTCCTCGCCCTCGAAGGTGAGGTCGGTGCGTACCTGGATGCCGTCGGGTATCTGCTCGATCGCGATTATCTTCAGCCGCAACCGGAACCGGGTGCCGGTGGGAAGGGCAGAGGGGAAGCGGATCCGGTCGACGCCGTAGGCGACGGCGAAGGAGAATCCGGTTAGCCGCCATAGGGTTTCGAGAAGGCTCGGGGCGGTGGCCATGAAGTAGTAGCCGTGCGCGATCGTTGAACCGTAGGGAGTCGTCCGGGCGAAGCCGGGGTCTACGTGGAGGGGGTTGCGGTCGTCGCTGGCGTCGGCGAAATCGGTGACTCGCTGCTGGCTCAGCGGCTGCCACGCGCTGACTGCTTCGGCGCCGGTATGTCTGCTCAGGTCGTCGTTCGCATCGATAACGATCATTTCGTCGAGGCTAGGTGCCGGCTCGCCGGGCTGCTCGGGGCCGCGCTTATTTCCCTTCCAGCCAGGTTTGCAGGATGGCGAGGCGCTGTTCGCGGTGACCCGGGCGTAGGCGGTTGTTGCGTTCCAGGGTGACCAGGCCGTGGAGGGTGCTCCAGATGGTTTCGGTGAGGGTTTCCACGTCGGTTGTCGTGGCGAAGGGGGCGAAGGTGGTGGCCAGTTCGGCGAAGGCATTGCGGAGCGGTTCGGGGGCGCCGTCGCCGAAGGTGAGGTCGGTGGGGAGGACGAACATGGCGTCGTAGAGGGCGGGGTTTTCCGCGGCGAAGTCGGTGTAGGCGCGGGCCACGGCGGCGAGGGCGGTGGATTCGTCCGGGGCGGCGGTGCGGGCGCGGTGGAGGGATTCGGCGAGTTCGGTGATGCCGTCGAGGGCGACCGCGGTGACGATGGCTCGTTTGCCGGCGAAGTGGCTGTAGAGGACGGGCTGGCTGTATTCGATCCGGTCGGCGAGTTTGCGGACGGTGACGGCGTCCCAGCCGTCCGTCTCCGCCAGGTTCCGGGCCGTGTCGATGATGAGCCGGTGGCGTTCGGCGCGGTCCCGGTCCCGTCTGCTCTGGATACCCATACCTCGAATCTAGCATCGCTAGACAAAGTAGCGCCAGCAGGATAGTGTCGCTATCAGATATAGCGCTGCTAGATATGGAGTCGGACATGCTCACCACTCACCGCGTCACCACCGTGTTGTCCCTGATCGGGGTGATATTCATCCTCTATATCGGGATCGGCTACCTGGTTGCCCCCGAATCGGCCGCTACGGGATTCGGGTTGCCGGTGTGGCCCACCGGAGAGGCGGCGGCGTTCTCGAATCTCAAGGGGGTCCGGGACACGGTCGCCGGGATCGTCCTGCTGGCGCTGCTGGCATTGGGACAGCGGTTCGCACTGGGAGTCGTGACGCTCGGGTTCGCGCTGATCCCGGTGGGGGACATGCTCACCGTTCTGCTCCACAGCGGTTCGGCCGCCGCCGCTTTCGGGATCCACGGACTGACCGCCGCGCTCGTCGCACTCACCGGGGTGCTGCTGATCCGCGAGCGTGCCGGCGCCGGGGCGCTCGCGCAGGCCGGATAGCGGACCCGAATCGGTCGTTCACCCAAACACCCAGGAGCCTCCCATGATCACGTTCATCCAAGTTCTCGCTGTGCTCGCCCTCGTCACCAATGCCGTCGTCTACGGCACCGATGCTTCCGTCGCCCTCGTCACGCGTTCGGTCAACGCCAGGCTCGACGACGCCACAATGACCCTCACCTCGGGGTTGGGTCACTACTACGCCGACCGGCGGATGCCGCCCGTCGGTATCACCGGATTGGTGAGCGCGCTCGCCGCTGCCGTGGTGGCCGGGCTCAGCGGTCACCTGGTCTCGGCGGTAGCGGCGGCGGTAGCCGTGGTGGCGCTGGTCGTCTGGCTCGTCCTGTACGCGCGGATCGCCAAGCCGGTCAATGAGGCTCAGAAGGCAGCGGCGCTTTCCGGGACCGTGCCCGAGAATGCTCGTGCGCTGCAACAGCGCTGGGACAGCATTATCTTCGCGCGGGTGGGGCTGCAGGCGACCGCGCTGATCGCCTTGGCGGTGGTGATCGCAGCTGTGTGAACGGACCTGCGCCGCCCGACCTCACCTTCGAGGCACGCTTCCTCGAAGGTGAGGTTTGTGCGTACCCGAATGCGGTCGGGCGAACCTCCGCCTCGTTCCGGCGGGCCGCTCCGAAGGCGACATCGGCCGGTCACCCGGTCGAGATGGGTGCGAGGGAATTGCCCGGGCCGATGGATGCGCAATCGGTTGTGGGCGGGGCGTTGTGGAAACGCTCGGTGAGGAACTGTGCGGCCTGGGCTTGGAAGCGGGCGAAGGCGGCCATGTGGTCGTGGTGGTCGTACCGGGCGTAGGTCACCGGGACGCCGCGGGCGCAGTATCCGTGGGCGAGGGCTTCGACATCACGAGTGACCATTACCGAGTCACCGATCGGATCGCTCTGGCCCACGGCGAGCAGGAGTGGAACGGCGGGCGTGCCGGCGGTGCCCATGATGTTGTCGTTGATGGCGGCCGCGGCCTCGGGGACGTCGAGCAGGGAATTGTAGGGTGCGCGGACCATTTCGGCGTCGGTGAGCCCGGGATAGCGCCCGGCGAACTGCCCGAGGCAGAGCGTCTCCACGGCGTCGGCGGCCTGGGCTCCGCGTTCGGAGAGGAAGGCGTCGGTGTCGAGTTCGTAGGTGCGGCGGTAAGCGACGACCGCGGCCGGGATGGCGCCCGCCCAGCCGGCGCTGCCACTGACGTAGGAGAGGTTGTGTGCGAGGTGCACGGGCACCCCGCCGGCGGCGGCGCCGATCAGGGCGAGTTCGGGGGCGTAGTGCGAGGCGAGTTCGGCGGCCCATTCGGTGGGCACCGCACCCCCCGAGTATCCGGACATCGCGACCGGTGTCGACGCGGGCAACCCCAGGATCTGTTCGGCGGCCCGGATTCCGTCGAGGGCGGCGTATCCGGATTGCCGGCCGATGGTCCACTCCAGGTCCGGGCCTTCGTAGTCGGGCACCACGACGGTGTATCCGGCGGCGAGGTAGCCGGCGATGACGGCCTGTTCGATGACGGCGCCCGCGTTGTCGGCGTGACCGGTGAGCGTGTAGGAGGGGTTGCAGCGGGATGCGAGCGCGTCGTACGCCGCGTGATACGACAGCAGCCGGGTGGGGCCGGGGACGAGCGGGCGGAGCACGGTGGTGACTGTCGCGGTGGGCGTGTTCTGCTGGTCGGTGGTCCGGTAGAGCACCTGGGTGCTGGTGATGGGTGTGGACAACTTCGGGATGGCGAACGGCGCGGGCCGGGAACGCAGGACCGTGCCGGGAGCGATGCCGGTCAGCGGCCGGTCATACGTGTAGAAGGGGTCCTCGGACGGGGGTGGCCACTCGGGTTGCGCGGCTGCCGGGATCGCCGCTGTGCAGCCCCCGAGTAGCAGTGCCGCGGTGACCAGAGCCCGGGTTATCCGTGATCGTGCTCCGGACCCGAATGGGATCGTCCTCATCATCGACTCCGTTCCCCGGCATGCGCCGGGCGCTACCGCCGACCGCTTCCGGACGGCCGGAACCGGCGGGATCCGACGGGTTGTGAAGAAGCGCTGAGTAGCGAAAACGCCCACAGGGGCTGCTCTGTCGGGATCAGAGCACGATGACGTTCTTACCGCGGGTGTGGCCCGACTGCCCGGCGGCGAAGGCGTCGGGCACTTCCTCCAGCGAGAACGTGGCCGCGACCGGAACCGTGAGGTCGCCCGCGGTGGCGAGATCGGCCAGCCGCTGCGTCTGGGTGCCGTCCGGCCGGACCCAGACCACGTGGCCGCCGTGGTCGGCCACGGAACCGTCGGCGATCGAGGCATGCCGGCCTTCCCCGGCCAGGACCGCCAGGGTGGTGTCGAGCTGACCGCCGACGAAATCGGCGACCGCCGCGACGCCGTCCGGGGCCAGCGCGCGGATGCGGTCGATCACGCCTTCTCCGTAGGTCACCGGTTCCGCGCCCAGGTCGCGTAGGAAGTCGTGGTTGCGTTCGGATGCCGTGCCCAGGACGCGGGCGCCGCGGGCCCGGGCGATCTGCACTGCCAGGCTGCCCACGCCGCCCGCCGCCGCGTGGATGAGTACGGTGTCCGCACCGGTCACCGCGAGGAGATCGAGGGTACGCAGGGCGGTACCGCCGGCCAGCGGCAACGCGCCCGCCTGTTCCCAGGGGAGATCGGCCGGTTTCCGTGCCACGTGCGCGGCCGGGACGGCGACGAGTTCGGCGAATGTGCCGGCGTGGAGGACGTCTTTGCGGGCGTAGGCCAAGACTTCGTCGCCCACCGCGAATTCCGGAGTGTCCGGCCCGGTGCCGACCACGGTCCCGGCGACATCCCAACCGGGAATCACCGGGAACACCGCGTCGATCAGGCTGTCGAGCGCACCCGACATCAGCTTCCAATCGACCGGGTTGACGCCGGCCGCGCGGACCTCGATCAATACCGATCCGGGGAACAGTTTGGGCGTGGGCAGGTCGCGGACTCGCACATCGTCGTTATCGGTGGTGTATCGGTCGTAGGTCGCTGCGCGCATAGTCCATTCCTATCGGTTGGAGTAGTCGCTGCGTGTACGACGCGCCACGGCCGATAATCCGGTCTGCGTGATCGCCGGAACGTAGAGTCCGCCGAGCCGGGCATCGTCGACCGGACTCGGGACTCCCGCTCAGCCCGCGGCCGCCGACCGCGGGCTGGTGCGGTCCAGGATGGCGGTGAGTTCGGTGTCGAAGCGTTCGGCATTCTCGATATTGCCCAGGTGGCCGGTGGGCCAGATCTGGTAATCGGGTCGTTGACCGGCCGCGCGCATGGTGTCGGCGATGATGCGCGACATGCGTTCGGGCAGGAGCCGGTCGTAGCGGCCGGCGATGATGGTGGTGGGGACCGTGAGGTGCGCGGCGGCGGCGCCCAGTTCCAGGTCGGCCAGGAGGGCGGCGTGCCGGCCCCGGGCCAGGGGACGGCAGGAACGTACGATGCTCAGCGCGAAATCGGCCTGCTCGCTGGTGGCGCCGCGGGCCATGATGCGTTCCTTGAGCACCTCCCGGGCCGCCCAGCCGCCGGGCAGTGGCAGCGGGCTGGTGAGGAGGGATTCGGCGACGATCATCGGCAGCCGGACCGGCGAGCCGAGGAGGGTCAGCGGCTGGTTGCCCAGGGTGAGTGGCTTGTTCAGCAGAGGCAGCAGGTCGGTGTCGTAGCGGATATTGCCCGAGGTGGTGTTGGCGAGGACTACCGCGCGGGCGCGCTGGGCGACCTGCTCGGGGTGGCGGGCCGCCCATGCCTGCAGGGTGATGCCGCCCATGCTGTGGCCGACCAGGAGCGCCTTGCAGCCGGGGCGCAGGGTGGCGTCGAGGACGGCGGCCAGATCGTCGGCGAGGGTGCGGTCACCGAGTGGGGCGCGACCCAGCGTGCTCTCGCCGTGGCCGCGCTGATCGTAGGCGATCACGCGGTAGCGGCCGGCGAAGGAGTTGATCTGCGGATGCCAGTATTCGATACAGCAGCTCCAGCCGTGGACGAGCACGATCGGCTCGGCATCGGCAGGGCCGTACGAGTGGACGCGCAGGCGGGCACCGTCGACGGTCGTAACCGTCGTGACCTCGGGTGCATCGGCGGGGGCGTTGTAGGCGGCATTCCGGAATCGGCGGGCGCGCAACGCCGCTCGGTACGGGGCGGTCAGGGCGCCGTGGTGCGCCCGGGACAGCGCGCTTATCGATTTCACCAGCATCAGAACACTCCTTTGTGCCTGCTGACACGGTAACCTGCAAGCTGGGTGCTTACAAGAGCAAGCGCCGCTCCGAAGTACTTGTCCAGAATGTGGTTCTCTACCCGGATGTCGGTTCAGCGGGCGGTGCTGTTAACCCAGAATTCCCATTCGGCGGCGGTTTTATGCCCGAACGGCCGAAACGGAGCTAGCACCTCCGATGGTTGTGGCATCAACCCCGCCGCCGCGGCTACGGTGAGAACTGTGAAGGACTCGGACGCGGCGCAACCACCACCGGCGTCATCCAGTATTCCGGCGGCCGGTGAACCCGGATGGGTAGCCGTGGCGAGGAGTCACGGAGGGCCGGGGCGCCGGGCGGCCGGAGTCGCATTGCCGGTCGCGGTGGCGGGTGCGGGGGCGGCGGCAGTGTTGCTGCTGCATCTGCGCGATCCACATATCGAGGGTTCGTACGGGGTGTGCCCCACGTGGGGACTGTTCGGTGTGTACTGCCCCGGATGCGGGGGTATGCGGGCAGTGCACAACCTGACCGACGGACACATAATCGACTCTCTGCACAGCAACCTGCTGGCGTTGCCGGTGCTGGTGCTTTTCGTGTTGTGGGTGGGTGATTGGGCTATCCGCGCCTGGCGTGGCGAAGGTCCGCGGCTGCCCGGAATCAGCACGACCACGGCCTGGGTGCTGATCGGCTCACTCGCCGTGTACGCCGTACTGCGAAATACACCCTGGGGCACCTGGCTGACGCCGGTTTGACATGATCGGGTCGAGCGCGGAGGCGGCAGCGCAGCGTAACCACGCAGCGCTCCCGATCATGTCCAAGAGACACTGACCGACGAGGCGGGATATGCGCGATTCACTCAAGAACCGGGTACGGGACAAATTGGAGCGGCAACTCGCCGAGGACGGGCCGCAAGGCCCGGGTTCGGAAGACCCCCGTCTCATCTCGGTGGTAGCCGACCTGGACGCGTTGAACAGCGTCGGCGAGGACGATCCGCTGATCGAACAGCTGGCCGGCCGCTACCTGGTGTTCTGACCGGGACGCGGCGCGCCCCCACCGGCCGGCGGTAGCGGTGGCAGTGGCTCGGAATACAGCCAGTCCTGCCACAGCGGGTGCAGCGGCGCAACACTGTAATGACCCACGAGGTCGGTGAATTCCTCGGTGGATACCGAGGCATGGCGGTGGCGGGCGGTCCAATCACGGATCAACCGGAAGAACGCGGTATCGCCGAGTTCCAGCCGCAGGGCGTGCAGGGTGAGGGCGCCCCGTTTGTATACGCGATCGTCGAACATCGAGGTCGCGCCCGGATCACCGACCACGATGTTCTGCGGCTGACGATGCAGGGTGTGCCAGGCCGCCCGGGCCAGCTGGTCCGCGGTCGCACCGCCGGCCGCTTCCGACCAGATCCATTCCGCGTAACAGGCGAACCCCTCGTGCAGCCAGATATCGCACCAATGCTGGATGGTGAGGCTGTTGCCGAACCACTGATGTGCGAGTTCGTGCGCGACCAGGCGTTCCGCGCCGCGGCGGCCGTCGCAGTGGTTCGCGCCGAAGATCGAGATGCCCTGCGCTTCGATGGGGATCTCCAGCTCGTCCTCGGTGACCACCACCGAATAGCTCTGGAACGGATACGGACCGAACAGGTCGCTGAATACCGACATCATCTCGGGCTGGCGGGCGAAATCGTGCTCGAAGGCGGTGCGCAGCGGGGACGGGATCGCCGCGTACATCGGCACCGGGGCGTTGTGGTCGCTGAGCTGATGTTTGCGATAACGGCCTATCTGTACCGTGGCCAGATAACTGGCCATCGGTTCGGTCTGTTCATAGATCCAGGTGGTCTGGCCCGCCTTGGTCTGCTTGCCGACGAGGGTGCCGTTGGCGAGGGTGTAGTACGGCGTGTCGGTGGTGATCGAGATCCGGTAGCTCGCCTTGGAACTGGGGTGGTCGTCGCAGGGGAACCAGGATGCGGCGCCGTTGGGTTGGCTGGCGACCAGTGCTCCTTCGGTGAGTTCCTCCCAGCCCACCTCGCCCCAGGGGCCGCGCACCGGTTTGGGTGCACCGGCATACTGCACTACCACCTGCAGAATCCCACCCGCCGGTATGCGCTCCCGGGGCGTGACGGTGAGTTTGCCGCGCTGATGGTTGTATTTACCGGCTTTGTCGCCGTTGACCAGTACTTTCGATACGGCCAGGGCCTGCGATAGGTCGAGTGAGTAGCGGGGGCGCTCGGCCGTGGTCACCGCAGTGATCACGGCACGGCCCGCGAGCCGGTTACTGGAGACCTTGTAGTTCAGTTCCAGCTCGTACCTCGATACGCGATAGCCCCGGTTTCCGTTTTGCGGTAGATAGTCGTCGATGGGGGCGTCATAGAACCTGCTCCCCATCAGCTGTCTGTCTCCTCGTCGGCCGAGTCCGGTGTGCTCGCCGGTCCGGACCACGGGGTGATGGGGTTGCCCCACCATCTCGTGGACGCCGGCACGGTATCGCCGCGCATCACCAGGGATGCCGGTCCGACGGTCGCGCCCGCGCCCACTGTGGCAGCGGGTAGTGCGACGCAATGCGGTCCGAGGGTGGCGCCGGGTTCCAGGACCACGGTGTCCATGGCCATGATGCGGTCGTGGAACAGGTGGGTTTGCACCACGCAGCCGCGTTCCACGGTCGCACCGTCACCGAGTGTCACCAGGTCTGCCTCCGGAAGCCAGTAGGACTCGCACCATACCCCGCGGCCGATCTTCGCGCCGAGCGCGCGTAACCAGAGGTTCAGTACGGGCGTACCGGTCGCCGCCCGGGCGAACCAGGGCGCCGCAACGGTTTCGACGAAGGCATCCGACACCTCGTTACGCCAGACGAACGAACTCCACAGCGGATGTTCCTCGGCCCGGATACGGCCCACCAGAACCCATTTCGCCGTCACCGCGCTCGCGCAGGCCACAGCGCCCGCGACCATCAGCACGACACCGGACAGCAGCCCGGCAACCAGGTAACCGAAGCTGTCGGCGAGCCGCGCGAGGGCGAACAGCACCCCGAGACCGATGGCGAAGGTCACCACGACCGCGGCCAGCCGGCATGTTTCGAAGGCGCCGCGGAAAACTCGCAGACGCAACGGCGGGTCGAAGGTGCGGTCGATATCGGCGGTACCGGCGGCCCGGCGCAACCGGACCGGTGGGCTGCCCAGCCACGACGAACCGGCCTTGGCCTTGGTCGGTGCCGCGGACAACACGGCGACCAGACCGTTCTTCGGTACCCGCCGGCCCGGAGCCGTCATACCGGAATTCCCCAGGAAAGCGCGTTTACCGACTTTCGCTTCCCCGATATGCAACCAGCCGCCACCGAGTTCATAGCTGGCGATCATGGTGTCGTCGGCCAGAAATGCCCCGTCGGCGACCGTGGTGAACTTGGGCAGCAGCAGCACGGTGGACGCCTCGACCCGTTTGCCGACCTTCGCGCCGAGCAGCCGCAACCAGATCGGGGTCAGCAGGGAAGCGTAGAGCGGGAACAGGAATGTGCGAGCCGAGTCCAGCAGGCGTTCGGTGGCCCATACCTGCCAGCCGACCCGGCTGCGAACCGGGTGATAGCCCTCGGTCAGGCCGATACTGAGGAGCCGGACCGCCACGATAGTCGCCACCGCGTAAACCACCAGGCTGAACAGTGTCGCCACCGGCAACCAGAGAAGGGCCGGCAGCACGGCATCGGTGAAACCGGTGCTGTCCCGGATACCCCAGGCGATCACCGCGAGGCCCGCGGCCAGTCCGGCCAGCGGCATCGCCCCCAGCACCAGCGATCCGATCCCGAAGGCCAATACCCAGTGCACGGCTCGTTCGGGTGTCTCCGCGGGCCAGCGGTGCCGGGCCCGGCCGACCTTCACCGCCGGTGAGCCCGCCCATTCCTGACCGGCCTTCACCTTCCCCGATACCGCCGAACCGGCGGCGATCTCGGCGTCGCGGCCGATCTTCGTACCCGGTAGCAGCACGGACCGGGCCCCGATCACCGCGCCCTTGCCCACCATGATCGAACCGATATGCACGGTATCGCCGTCGATCCAGTAGCCGGACAGGTCGACCTCGGGCTCCACACTGCATCCGTCGCGCAGTTCCAGCATCCCGGTGACCGGGGGCAGGGTGTGCAGGTCCACGCCCTCGCCGATTTTCGCCCCCAACGCCCGGGCGAACGGCACCATCCACGGTGCGCCCGAAAGGTTTTCCGCGCCACTGGCCTCGGCCAGCCGGACCGCGGCCCACAGCCGCACATGCACCGATCCGCCGCGCGGATAACTGCCGGGCCGGACGCCGGCGAGCAGAACCCGGGCCCCGCCGACGCAGATCGCCATCCGGCCCAGGGGGGTGATGAACACAAGGAACAGCAGCGCCGTCCACCACCAGGAAAGTCGTGGGAGCCACGGCAGCAGGTCGAACCAGGCCGCGAAACCGGCGGCCACCGCGAGCCAGGTCACCCATTGCAAACCGGTGAGGGTGGTCAGGGCGACAGTCGCGAGAACCTGGATCAACTGCGCCGAACCAGGAGTCGGCTCGACCCGGCGATCTTCGGCGGCCTCGCCCGGGCCGCTGTCGTCGAGAAGTTCGGCCAGCGCGCCGAGCCGGGGATGGTCGTAGATATCGGCGACCGTGATCCGCGGATACCGCGTACGCAACGCCGTCACCAGCTGCGCGGCCGACAGCGACCCGCCACCGAGTTCGAAGAAATCGGCTTCGGCACCCGATATCTCGGCACCGAGTACATCGATCCAGATCTGTGCCACCCAGGCCGCGGTGCCGGTGAGGCCGTGCTCGATACCGGAATCGGCGCCCGCCAACGGCCACGGCAGGGCGTTGCGGTCGACCTTGCCCGAGGTGCGTGTGGGCAGTTCGGGGACTACCACGAGGCGTGGAATCAATGGTGCCGGGAGCTGTCCGGACAGGTGCGTCCGCGCGGCGGCCAGGTCGTAATCGTCCGCGACACCGGTGAGATAGCCGAGAAGGACCGGCGTGCCCGTGGCCGTGGTGCGTACCGCGGCTGCCGCGCCGCTCACTCCCGGCAGATGCTGCAGGGCATTGTCGATCTCACCCAGCTCGATCCGGCGGCCGCCGATTTTCACCTGATCGTCCGCACGGCCCAGGAAGATCAACCCGGCGCTGTCGTTGCGGACGAGGTCGCCGCTGCGGTAGGCGCGGTCCCAGCCGAGGGTCGCGAGTGGAGCGTATTTCTCGGCGTCCTTCACGGGATCGAGATACCGCGCCAGGCCCACACCGCCGATCACCAGCTCACCCGATTCGCCCTCGCCCACCGGCACGCCGTCGGCGTCGACCACCGCCAGATCCCAGCCCTCCAGCGGCAGCCCGATCCGAACCGGGCCCGTACCGTCCAGCAGGGCCGCACAGGCGACCACGGTGGCCTCGGTGGGGCCGTAGGTGTTCCACACCTCGCGGTCCTCGTCGGCGAGGCGTTCGGCCAATTCCGGCGGTACCGCTTCACCGCCGAAGATCAACAGCCGCACCGATTCCAGGGCTTCGGCGGGCCAGGTCGCGGCCAGGGTAGGAACGGTGGAAACCACGGTGATGCCCTGCCGGACCAGCCACGGACCGAGATCGGCGCCGGTCCGGACCAGGGCGCGTGGGGCCGGCACCAGGCACGCTCCGTGCCGCCAGGCCAGCCACATCTCCTCACAGGACGCGTCGAAGGCGACCGACAGCCCGGCCAGGACACGATCGCCCGGGCCGATCGGATCGGAACGCAGGAACAGGCGGGCCTCGGCGTCGACGAATGCGGCGGCATTCCGATGGGTCACCGCGACGCCCTTCGGCGTACCGGTGGAGCCGGAGGTGAAGATGATCCAGGCGTCGTCGTCGACGGTGGGCGAACGGCCGGATTGCCCGTCGGTTGCCGGGTCGGGCTCGGGTGCCACCGGGCGTTCGCCGGTGGCACGAATACCGGACGCGGTCGCTATCGCGGTGACCCGGGCCTCGCCGAAGACCAACTGGGCCCGCTCCTCGGGATCGTCGGCGTCGACCGGAACGTAGGCCGCGCCGGCGTGCAGCACCGCCAAAATGGTCAGATACAGCTCCCAGGTACCCGACGGCATGCGCACACCGACCCGGTCGCCCCGGCGGACTCCGGCGGCTGACAGCTCCTCGACCGCCTTATCGATTTCGGCCAGTAATTCGGAATAGGTGAGGGTGCGGTCGGCGGTTGCCACAGCGGGTGCGTCGGGGTTGCGGCCGGCTGTCTCGGCGAGAATATCGACCAGGGTGCGGGCACGCGGTGCGGCCGCGGCGCGCCGGATCCCGCTTTCCGCTTGCAGCTGCGACTGCATCTACCCGGCCCACCTTCCATCGCCCAGCCAGCGGACTCGTTCTCTCATATCAGGGTTACCGCTCGGCAAACGGCGGTCGAATGAGTTTATTGGCGGGGCGGTGGGGGGAGGGTGCGCGGGGCTGTGTTTTTGGCGCACCTGCGGCGGTGCGGGTTTTGGCCCGGCCCGGGGTTCAGTGCCCGCTTTCGGGTCAGTCCACGTCTTCGGCGAGTGGGGTGGGGCGGTAGTAGCGGCCCTTGTAATAGAGCAGGGGGACGGTGGGGGGTTCTTCTTCGGTGTCGTCGTGGACCTTTACCACCCGGCCGACCACAAGGGTGTGATCGCCGATCGGGATGAGCTGCTCGACGGTGGTGCGCAACCAGAGCGGGGTGCCGTGCAGTACCGGTTCGCCGGTGTCCAGCGCCGACCACAGGGCGCGGTCGCTGAATCGGTGCGCCGCTGTCCGGGCGAACCGCTGGGCGATATGGCGCTGGTGTTCGCCGAGGAAATGGATCACCACCGAATCGGCGGCGGTCAGTGCGGTGAGGCTGGAGGAGGTATCGCTGATATTGAACGAGATGAGCGGCGGATCGAGGGACAGAGAGGCGAACGAGGTCGCGGTGAAACCGACCGGGCCGGTGGCCGAGTTCAGCGTGACGACGGTAACGCCGGAGGGGTAGTGCCGCATCGATGCGCGGTATTGCTCGGCGGTGATACCGCTGAGGTCGTCTGGAATCCGGATTCCGGTCTCGGGCCGTGGTGCTTCGGTCACCCGGCCGACGCTACGCCCGGACCGCCGGCGATGGTGCGGTACGGTCCGCTGTCCGGGAACCCGGGATCAGTCCACATCGATGGACAAACCGGCGGTGATCCGCAGCAGTTCCGTGTATGAGGTACGGAAAACCGTCCCCGGTGAGCCACCGGCCGCCAGTAGCTCGCCGAACTGGGACAGGGTGCTGTCCACCCAGGTGGGCAGGTTCGCCGGATGGCCGACCGGAGCGATACTGCCGGGCGGTTGCCCGGTGTACTTCACCGCCAGATGTGGTGGCGCGGGAACCAGGACACCGTCGAGGCGGGCACCGGTACGCGCCGTGTCCACGGTGCCGGCGGCGGAAACGAGCAGCAGGATCGGTTCATCGCCGAGCAGGAAAACCTGTGCGTGAACCAGTGCGCCCAGTTCCACCTCCATCGCATGCGCGGTTTCCGCGGGACCGACCGCCGATTCCGGCGCGGTGACGATCAGGCCGTGATGTCCGCGAGCTATCAAAGTATCCGAGACCCGGCAGGTTATCGGTGGAAGCGACCTGCGCATGGCCACAGGGTAGAGCGATCGGTGCTATCTCGTCGCCGAACTCCCGCTGTGTATCCGCTGAGCGGACAGGCCCGCCCGGCTCGGTGATCCGCGCGACGCCGGACGTGCGCGGACAGTCGGTGTGACCCGCCCGCCGCCGGCCCGGCCACTAGTCTGGGGCGATGACAGATTGGCAGGCTTTCACCGTCGAAACCGACGATCGCGTCGCCCGCGTGACGCTCACCGGCCCCGGCAAAGGTAACGCCATGGGCCCGGATTTCTGGCGGGAACTCCCGGAGATCTTCCACGGTCTCGACGCCGACCCGGAGGTCCGGGCCGTTGTACTGACAGGGTCGGGCGCCCACTTCTCCTACGGACTGGACCTGCCGGCGATGAGCGGTACCTTCGGCCCGCTGATGGCCGATCGTGCCCTGGCCGCGCCGCGCACCGATTTCCTCGGCGATATCCGGCGCCTGCAGGCCGCGATCACCGCGGTCGCCGAATGCCGGAAACCGGTGATCGCCGCAGTCTCGGGCTGGTGCATCGGTGGTGGACTGGACCTCATCTCCGCCGCGGATATCCGCTACGCCAGCGCG
The DNA here is from genome assembly GCF_040632335.1 of Nocardia sp. NPDC019395. Lineage (NCBI taxonomy): Bacteria > Bacillati > Actinomycetota > Actinomycetes > Mycobacteriales > Nocardiaceae > Nocardia > Nocardia sp. NPDC019395. The sequence continues at coordinate 4,374 of NZ_JBEYBT010000022.1, read as the reverse complement.
GAAGCGAAGTTCAGCCTGCGCGAGGCGAAGGTCGCCATCGTCGCCGATGTGGGTTCGCTGCAACGGTTGCCGGGGATCATCGGCGAGGGCCACCTGCGCGAACTGGCGTACACGGCCAAGGATATCGACGCCGCGCGGGCGGAGAAGATCGGCCTGGTCAACGATGTCTACCCGGATCAAGCGGCCGCCCTGGAAGCAGCTCACGCGACGGCGCGGGAGATCGCGGCCAATCCGCCGCTCGTGGTGCAGGGTGTGAAAGATGTGCTGGGGCAGCGTAATTCCGCCGCGGTGACCGAGGGGTTACGTTACGTCTCGGCGTGGAATGCGGCGTTCCTGCCCTCCGAGGATCTGACGGAGGCCATCCAGGCTGTGTTCGAGAAGCGGACGCCGGAGTACAAGGGACGGTAGCGGAGTGCGGGCAGATAGGGACGGCAGCGGTGGGCCTACGGATTTCGGCCCGCCCATGCCGCCGTCGGCGCAAATATGCACGGCACAACCGCACCATTGCTGACCCCTTGTCGCCCTGGGCGCGTTTGGTCCAGCTACCGCCGGTCCGTCCGCATCCGACCTCTACCCCGTTTCCCCGCATGCGGCCGGTCGGCCCCGAACCCGCGACGCCGCAGGCGGCGCCAAAAACACAGCAACCTTCACTGACTGCCCCCGCTTGTCACCCCGTCCGGCCCGCCTGCCGATGCAAATCCCCCCGACCGGATCCGCATCGGCAGGCGCTCCCCGCACTCAGTGCCCGCCCTTGTCCTTCAGACGCTGGAACGACGCCTCGATCTCGGCCTCCGCCTCGGCCCGCCCGACCCATTCCGAACCCTTGACGTATTTGCCGGGCTCCAGGTCCTTGTACCGCTCGAAGAAGTGCTTGATCGCGGCCAGTTCGAATTCCGGGACGTCGCCGACGTCCTGGATGTGATCCCAGCGCGGGTCGCCCGCCGGTACGCACAGGACCTTGTCGTCGCCGCCGGCTTCGTCCGTCATCTTGTACATCGCCACCGGACGGGCCTCGACGATGACGCCGGGGAACACCGAATCCGGCAGCAGGACGAGGGCGTCCAGTGGGTCGCCGTCTTCGCCCAGGGTGTTCTCGATGAAACCGTAATCGGCCGGGTAGGCCATCGACGTGTACAGGAACCGGTCGAGCCGGACCCGTCCCGTTTCGTGGTCGACCTCGTATTTGTTGCGCGAACCCTTGGGGATCTCGATGGTGACGTCGAACTCCACGCCAGCTCCTTCCGCTGCTCTCACGATGCACCGTGGTGGCCGGCCGTGGCCCGCGCACCCGGTTGTTCGCCGAGAACGGTAGCCGAACACCGATAGTGTTGTCGGCGGGCACTTGGGTTCGGCGGGGGACCGGTGCCGCGGACGGGCACGAGGGAGATAGCGGCGACGTGGTTTGGCAGGGTGGCAACGATATGAACGGTTCGGCCGGGCGCCGGCGCCGTGGGATGCGGGCATGGCTGGTGGCCGTGCTGGTGGCGCTGGTGGGGGCGGCAGCGGTAGCGGCGGCCGTACTGCGGCCGTGGACCCCGGAATTCCGGCACGGTGGGCTCACCATCGCCGCCGCGCCCGGTCCCGTCCCGGTGGCCCCCGAGGTGCGGCCGGCGCCGGACGCCGCTCCGGTGCCCAGTGCTGCCGGTGTCGCGGCGGCGCTGGGGCAGGTGACCGCCAGCCCCGATCTGGGTGGTTTCGCGGGGTCGGTCACCGACGCCGAGTCCGGCACGGTGCTGTGGAATTCCCACGCCGATGAACCGCGGGTGCCGTCGTCGACGGCCAAGATCATGACCACCGCCGCCGCGTTGCTGACCCTGCCCGGCGATCAGCGTGTGCACACTCGTGTCGTCGCGGGAGCGGCACCCAACGAGATCGTGCTGGTGCCCGGCGGTGATCCCACCTTGACCGCGCAGCCCGGCGGGGAGGGTTACTACCCGGGCGGTGCCAGTTTGACCGATCTGGTCGAGCAGGTGCGTTCCGCCGATGTACGGGCCGATACGATCGTGGTCGATACCTCCCACTACTCCGGTCCGACGATGGCCCCCGGCTGGGATCCGGTCGATATTCCCGATGGTTCCATCGCGCCGATCGAACCGGTCATGCTCGACGGCGGCCGGTTGGATCCGCTGGTCGAGTATTCGCCGCGTTCGACCACACCCGCGCTGGACGTGGGCCGGCGGATGGCGACCGAACTCGGGCTCGACCCGGCGCGGGTGCGGATCGGCGACGCACCCAAGGGCACCAAACGGTTGGCGGATGTGGCTTCCGCGCCGCTGCGGGACCGGTTGCGCGACATGATGGTGCATTCGGACAATGTGCTGGCCGAGACCGTCGGCCGGGAGGTCGCGCTGGCCACCGGACGGCCCGCGTCCTTCGAGGGTGCCGCCGCGGCGGTTGCCGCGGTGCTCACCGAGCACGGCTTCGATCTGAGCGGGACGACCATGCACGACGCCAGCGGGCTTTCGGTCGACGATCGGATTCCGGCCCGGGTGCTCGACCGGATCCTGGCCACCGCGGCCGGACCCGGAGGGGAGAAGCAGACAACTACCACCACCCCGCCGCCGCTGAAGCCGCCGCTCGGCGCGGGAGCCGGATCGCGGTCCGATCCCGCCGATACCGGAGACACCCTGACCGATACCCTGGTCCCCCTGCTGGATTATCTGCCGGTCGCGGGCGGTACGGGCTCTCTGACCAGCCGTTATGTCATGCAGAATCAGGCCGGGGCGGGCTGGGTGCGCGCAAAGACCGGAACTCTGTCGGTGGCCAGTACGTTGGCTGGGTACGTGCTGGATCGTGACGGCCGGGTCCTGACCTTCACACTGATGTCGAGCGATCGGCCGCCGGAGGTCAGCAGGCCCGCCCTGGACGCCGTCGCGGCCGCGCTGCGCAACTGTGGATGTACCTGACGGCTGGAGGGCGCATGACGATTCGACAAGGTCCCGGCGGGCCCGGCGCCCCGGAGTCGGCCGATGCCGGCACATCCGACGATGAGCGGCGTACCTTCGCGGGCTCCGTGGATTGGCGCTGGGCCGCCCGGACCGGTTCGGCGCTCGTACCCGCCGGGCCGCGTACCTCCCGTCTCTTCGCCGAACAGGCCGTGGCCGAGCTCGGCGAGGCATCGGTGCGGGCCGAGGCCCCGGTACGCGCGGTGACCGGCCTACTCGACGACCAGCCCGTACCTACCGCCCGGATCGTCGACCGTCCCGGCTGGATCGGTGCCGCCGCCGATTCCATGTCCCTGCTCACCGGTACCGGCACAGCGGATCGGGGTGGTGTTCTCGCCGGTAAACCCGCCGGTGTCCAGGTAGGTGCCATGCTCGCCTTCCTGTCCACCGCGATTCTCGGGCAATACGATCCGTTCACCGGACCGGACGGCACTTTGTTGCTGGTGGCGCCGAATATCGTGGGCGTCGAGCGCGCGCTCGGCGTAGCGCCGTCGGATTTCCGGTTGTGGGTCTGCCTGCACGAAGTGTGTCACCGGGTGCAGTTCTCGGCGTCACCTTGGTTGTCCGGCTATATGCGGGAGAATGTCGAGGTCCTCGGCGATATCGAGGACGAGGCGACCTCCGAGATGCTCGGGCGTCTGATCACCGAGCTCAAACTCCGGCGCAGCGGCGAGGCCTCCGATGACCCCAACTCCCGCGGCGTCGTCGGATTGCTACGGGCCACCCAGCCGCCCGCCCAACGGGAAGCGCTCGACCGTCTACTGATGCTGGGCACCCTGCTCGAGGGCCATGCCGACCACGTGATGGACGCCGTCGGCCCCAGTGTCGTGCCGACAGTCGAGCAGATCCGCGGAGCCTTCGACCAGCGCCGCACCCGCCCCGCCAATCCTGTCCAGCGCCTGCTGCGCGCCCTACTGGGTATCGACGCGAAGGTGGCCCAGTACGTACGCGGCAAGGCCTTCGTCGACGAGGTGGTCAGCACAGTGGGAATGCACCAGTTCAACGCCATTTGGACCGACGCCGAAACCCTCCCACGCGCCGACGAGATAGACACCCCCCAGCGCTGGATCACCCGAGTCCTGGACTGACCTCGACACCGGTTCGAGCTCGAGCCCCGACCCGAACCCGCGGCGCCGCAGGCGACGCCAAAAACCAAAGCCCAACCACGGAGAGCGACCCTTGTCCCGCAAGCCCCGCGCTCACCCCGTCCGAGCCTCACCCCTGCGAACCTCCCCGCCCTCACTCGCCGCCGCCCTCGGGCGCGTTTGTTCCCCTACCGCCAGTCGGTCTGCATCCGACCCCCACCCCCGTTTCCCGCATGCGGCCGGTCCGCCTTGGTGGTTCGGGGCCCGTCTCGTTCTGGAGCGACAGAGCGGGGGAGCGAAGCGGAGGAGCGCCGGAGTGAAGAACGAGACCAAGGGGGCCCCGA
>NZ_JBEYBT010000021.1:74193-84647 GCF_040632335.1 Nocardia sp. NPDC019395 | reverse complement strand
CGGGGCCCGTCTCGTTCTGGAGCGACCAGAGGAAGGGAGCGCAGCGACCGACCGGCGGGAGTGAAGAACGAGACCAAGGGGGCCCCGAACCCGCGCCGCCGCAGGCGGCGCCAAAAACACAGAACCTTCACGAACTGTCCCGCTTATCACCTCCCCGACCCACCCCTCTCACCACCACCTTCTGCCGCCCACCCCGCCAAATCCACAGCCACCTTCACATTCCACCTCCCGCCCCACAAACCCCCCCGAAGAACAGGAACACCACCACCCGAACAACTTTCACCCCCGATCCACTGTTATTGACAACCAATTCCGATTAGACTCGGCACGGCAGATCTGCCGCGGGTTCCCCGCATCACCTGTCGCACAGACGAGTTGACCCCAGGAGGTCGCCGTGTCCCTAGATGTCCCCACCGCCCTGCTCGAACGCGCCGAGAGCGGCGATATCGCCGACGCCGAATTCGTCGAATGTGTCCGTACCTCCCTGCCCTACGCATGGGAGGTCGTCAGCCGCGTCGCCGGTGAATTACAGTCCGGCACCGCGGAATTCGCCGATAACGAAGTAGCCCCGCCGGACGAGACCGCACGCGGCCAACTGCTGCGCGCCCTCGCCTCCGACGCCATCCGCGGCGGACTGGAACGCCATTTCGGCGTAAAGCTGGCCTTCCAGAACTGCCACCGGGTCGCGGCGTTCCCGCTCGCATCCGTCGGTGGTGAAACCTACAGCCGGTTCATCAGCCCCCGGGCCCAGTTGCTCAACCAGAGTCCCGAACTGCGCAACTGCTGAGATCGCCGGTCCCCGGTGCGGATTCGCGCCGGGGACCGCGTCTTCCGGTTCAGTGCACGATCGTGATATCCAGCTCCCCGTCGGCGTGCTGCGCGCGCAGCCGCTTCTTGTCGAATTTGCCGACGCTCGTCTTGGGGACCTCCTCGATGAAGGTCCAATACTCCGGCAGCTGCCATTTCGCGAAGCGGCCGGCCAGGAACTCACGCAATTCCTGCGGCGCCACCGCGGCCCCTTCCGCCACCACGATCGCCGCCAGCGGCCGCTCGTCCCATTTCTCGTCCGGTATACCGATAACAGCCGCTTCGGCCACGGCGGGATGCCCCATCACCGCGTTCTCCAGGTCCACCGACGAGATCCATTCACCACCGGACTTGATCACATCCTTCGACCGGTCCACCAGGGTCAGATAGCCGTTCGGGGTGATCTTGCCGACGTCCCCGGTGCGCAACCAGCCGTCGTCGAACTTGCCCGGGTCCACGGCAACGCCGTCGGGCGAGTAGTAGGAACCGGTGATCCAGGGACCGCGCACCTCCAGTTCGCCCAGCGATTTTCCGTCGTTGGGCACCACATTCCCGTCGTCACCCACCAGACGGGCCTGGACACCGACCGGGAACCGGCCCTGGGTGACCCGGTATTCCCACGCCTCCTCGGCGCTCACCCCGTGCGGCGGGTGGGCCAGACTGCCCAGCGGCGAAGTTTCGGTCATCCCCCAGGCGTGTACCACCGTCACCCCATGCTTCTCCTCGAACGCCTTCATCATCGAGGGCGGTGCGGCCGAACCGCCGACCACCACCGCGCGCAGATGGGTGATGTCCTGCGGGGCGGCGGCCAGCGCGGCGAGCACTCCGCCCCAGATGGTCGGCACCGCGGCGGCGAACGTCGGCTTCAACGCGTCCATGATCTCCAGCAGCGGCACCGGCTGCAGGAACCGGTCCGGCATGATCACATTCGCGCCGGTCATCAACGCCGCGTACGGCAGCCCCCAGGCATTGGCGTGGAACATGGGCACGATGCCGAGCACCGTGTCATCGGTGCGCAGTCCCATCCCGGACGGGGCGATCGCCTGCATGGCATGCAACCAGTTGGACCGGTGCGAGTAGACGACACCTTTCGGGTCGCCGGTGGTGCCGGAGGTGTAGCACATCGCCGCCGCGGTTCGTTCGTCGAGAACCGGGAAGTCGTAGGTGTCCGGGTACTTCGCGATCAGTTCGGCGTAGTCGTGCACCGTGACGCCGGCCGGCGCGGTCACGGCCGCGACATCCCCATTGACAACGATCACGTGCCGCACTGTCTTCAGGTGGGGCAGGTACTGGGCGAACATCGGCACGAGACTGCCGTCGACCAGCACCACCTGGTCCTCGGCGTGGTTGGCCACATAGATCAGTTGCTCGGCCGACAGCCGGATGTTCAGCGCGTGCAGCACCGACCCCATCGCGGGGATGGCGATATACGCCACCAGGTGCTCGTTGTTGTTCCACATGAAGGTGCCGACCCGGTCGCCCTGTCCGATTCCGAGATCGGTCAGGGCATTGGCCAGCCGTGCCGAGTCGGCGCCGACCTCGCGGTAGGTCATCGTGCGCACCCCGTCGCCGGTCCAGGTGGACACCGTGGAATCGCCGACGAAGGTGGACGCGTAGCGCAGCAGCGTCGCCAGCGAGAGCTGGTCGTCCATCATGGTGCTCAACATCGGAAATACCCCTTACTGATCTGGGCGGCAGACGGCTTGCGATATGAGCCCGACCCCAACGGGTGAGACATAGAAGTAGCCATGACTCACATCACACCGCCGAAGACTACCGTGGAGTAGGCCGCCGTGGTGAAGGTAGGGCGAATCCCGGAAAAATCAGCGATACCGCTGGTCAGCGGATGGGGGAAATGTGCTGCGACGGCAGCGGTAGGACGCGGATGAGACGCAATGCCCGCGACGCCCCCTGCGGGCCACCGGCACTGCGCCATCGCCGCCGAGCACTCACCTGTCATAGCTGGGAATCCGGCCCGATGCCAAGTCAGATAACGAAATGACATCTAAACGAGACACGACCCGGATCCGTGTACCGACTGATGGGATGAATACAACATGGGGCCAGCCTTACGACCTGTCGTTATCCCGGATAGGAACTGTCCGAGTAGATAACGGCCGGATCACTTACAGATGCACGGGCAGCGCCTCCAGTCCGTCGAATTGTGGCCGAAAATATTGATTCGCTGTCCTTCGTTCCCTTCGGACGGACGCGGCCGTCGACCTACCCTTGGAACATGACAACGCCGTCGATCATCATCATCGGGGCCGGGTTCGGTGGGCTCGGTATGGGACTCGAACTCCTGCGGTCCGGGATAGGCGATTTCACCATCGTCGAACGCGCCCAGGACCTCGGCGGCGTATGGCGGGAGAACACCTACCCCGGCGCGGCCTGCGATGTGCCGTCTCCGCTCTATTCCTGGTCCTACGCACCGCGCTCCGATTGGCCCCGCCGCTTCTCAGAGCAGGCCGATATCCACGACTACATGCGCGGCGTGGTCGGCAAATACGATCTCGAGCGCAAGATCCGTTTCGGCACCGAGATCAGCGACGCCGAGTACGACGAAGCACGCGCGAAATGGCAGATCCGCACCACCGACGGCGAACTACTCACCGCCGACGTCCTGATCTCCGCCGTCGGCCAGCTCTCCCGCCCCGCCATGCCGAATATCCCCGGTATCGACACCTTCACCGGCCCGGCCTTCCATTCGGCCGAATGGGATCACTCCGTCGACCTCACCGGCAAGCGCGTGGCCTGTATCGGCACCGGCGCCAGCGCGATCCAGTACATCCCCCGCATCCAGCCGCTCGCCGAACACCTCACCCTCTTCCAACGTTCCGCGGCCTGGGTCCTGCCGAAGGCGGACGCGGAATACGTGGCCCGCCACCACGCCGTCTTCAAATACCTGCCGCCGGTCCGCTGGGCAGAACGCTTCGGCTGGTGGCTGTTCTTCGAAGTGATGGCACTGGCCCTCACCGACCTGCAGGGCATCCAGGCCCCCGTCCTGAAGGTCGCCGAACACCACCGCGCCAAACAGATCCCCGATCCGATCCTGCGCGAAAAACTCACTCCCGACTACGCGGCCGGCTGCAAACGCGCCCTGTTCTCCAACGACTACTTCCCCGCCCTCGGCCGGCCGAACGTCACCGTGGAGACCAACGCGATCACCGAGATCACCCCCACGGGTGTCCGCACGGCCGACGGGATCCACCACGACGTCGACGTCATCGTCTACGGCACCGGCTTCAAGGGCACCGAATTCCTTGCCCCCATGAACATCTACGGCACCGGCGGCCGCAAACTCGCCGACACCTGGGCCGCCGAAGGCGCCCGCGCCTACCTCGGTGTTTCTGTCCCCGAGTTCCCCAACCTGTTCATGATGTACGGCCCGAACACGAACGTCGGCTCGGGCTCCATCATCTACATGCTGGAATCCCAGGCCCGCTACATCCGCCAGGCCATCGCCTACCTCGCCGAGCATCCGGGCCGCGGCCTGGCCGCCCGCGTGGAAGCCGAACAGCGCTGGGACAACTGGCTCCAGAAACGCCTGAAGGACACCCCCTGGAACTTCTGCTCCAGCTGGTACCGCAACGCCTCGGGCCGCATCACCAACAACTGGCCGGGCGCCACTCTCCTCTACCGCTGGAAAACCCGCCAGTTCGACCCCGCCGACTACGAAACCACGATCGCCGCCTGATGCCCACCCCGACCGGGAACTACGATGCGACTCCAGCACGGGTAACCCGGTAGACTCCCCACCGGCCGCTGGCCAAGCCCTCGTAGCTCAGGGGATAGAGCACCGCTCTCCTAAAGCGGGTGTCGCAGGTTCGAATCCTGCCGAGGGCACAACCATATGCGCAGGTCAGGCAGGCTTCTTCTCGACGCCATTGTGTCCGGCCACTCCCCCAGTCCGCAGCCAGTCCGCAGCGAATCCAGTGCGGGCCGAATCGAGTCTTGTGGCCACGTCGTCCAGGTCGTCATCGAACAGATCCGCGTAGAAGTCCAGCGTCGTACTCGGCTTGTCGTGGCCCAGCATCCGTTGGAGCGCGAGCACCGAGGCTCCCTGCGACACCGCAAGCGACGCGGCCGTGTGCCGAAGCTCGTGCGGAGTGAGCCCCGCCAACCCCGCAGCCTTCGCGGCACCATCGAACCAATCCCGCCGCATGTTCCGCACCCGCAGGACCGCACCCTGCGACGACGTGAAGACCTCTGCTTCATCACTTCGGCCGGCCACACGCTCTTTCATCGGCTCGACCAGGAATGCCGGGAACGCGACACTTCGGCGCTGGTGATCCTTCGGAGCCTTGATCACCAGATGCCCATCCACCTCGGTAATCGTCCGCTCGACCTGAATCCTTCGGCGCCCAATGTTGATTGCCGAACCCTGCATACCCGCAAGCTCAGCGAATCGCAGACCACAGTAAGCGAGCACCATCACCGTGAGCCAGTTGGAACCCGCGTGCTCGGCCAGCCGCTCGACCTCAACGCCGGACAGATAGCGCCGCTTGGCGAGTCGCTGCTTCGGCCTGTCCACAGTGCGGCACGGGTTGACCGCGATCTTGCGAGTCTTTACCGCGTGATCACAGATCTGGGACAGCACACCGAGGTTCTTCCGGACGGTTCCACCGGCCGCGCCTGCGTCCACCTGGGCAGTGACCCATGCCTGAAGTTCGTCGTGCATATCCACCAGGTCAGCGAGCCGCACGCTCCCCCACTTCGGGAGAATATGCCGCTGCACGATCGACTCGTACCGCGACCGTGTGCCACGTTCCCACGAGGGATGCCCCGCCAGCCACGCTTGTGCAACCACATCGACGGTTACTCGCCCAGCGGATGGTGGTGCGTGCAATCCCACGACCACTGCCGAAGTCTGGCCGTCAAGCCACGTCTGAGCATCCGTCTTTCGCGCAAAGCTCTTCGCGTGTTCCTTGCCCGAGCCGTCGACGTAACGGGCCATCCAGCGCTTGCCTGTTCCATAGCGGGTCGACGGAACTCGCCGAACCGTTCCGTCCTCCTGGTGTTCGTCCCTGGTCCACCGGTCTTCGACCCCAGACCGACGATTGCGGCGGGTAGCCATCAGGCAGCCTCACCGGTTCCGGTCAGCATCTCCTGCTCAGCGATCCACGCCAGAACCACCGACTTGCGCCATACCCGCCGGCGGGGGCCGAGTTTGAAGCTTGCCGGGCCACGGCCGACATGCGCCCACCATCGCCAAGTAGCTTCCGGAATGCCGGTCAGCACCTCGCAATCCTTGGCGCGAAGGTAGGTCTCTTCCTCGCTCATCATGTTCTCCCTATGCCGCTTCCGGTATTGCCGAAATTTCTTGAAGTGCTGGTGGACCGGCCGCGAGTAGGGCTCGGGTGTATTCCGCACGCCAGACTTTGCGCTGGGCAATGTTGGCCATGACCAGGTGGGCGATCGGTGGGGCGGACTGGTCGCCGGGTTTGACCACAGAGAGTTTGAGGTTCGGGTTGTCAGGTTTGACGATCCCGACGGCGGCGAGGAGTTGCCGAACGAATTCCGCGCGGTCGTCCTTGTGATCCGGGAGGGTCTTGCCCGACCACTGCCGCGAGACCTGGACCCGCTGACCGCGCACGCCGAGGGTGTCTCGCCGGTGGGCTTTGCTCTTGCACCGGCCGGGGATGGTCTTCTCGTTCGCGCCGACCGGGACAATGCCGTACCGAAGCCAGACCGGGCACCGGTTCGAGCACGGCGTGTGCTGCAACTCCTCGTGCAGCCGGTCATAGTGACGCCGCGTCCGGTCGGAATCGGTTTCCAGGACTTCCGCGATGGACTTCGTGAGGTACTTCGTGACGTAGCCGACGGTGCGATCGGCCTTGCGGCCCGGGATCATTCCCTGGATATCGGCGCGGTCCATCTGCTCACCGAACCGGACCACATGAGCGGGTTCGAGGTCGTCCACATCCGCTAACAGGTCCTGCACGTCCTCGAAACCCAGCAGCGATGAACCGGCATCCGGGTCCACGAACGTCATGCGTGCCGGATCCCAGACCGGGACGATATCGCCGGGGTAGACCTCGCTGGCCCGGTCGTGCGGAGGCCACCACACACTCTGATAGGTCGCCGCGGTGACCTGCCGGACGATCTCACGGGACACCGTGCCCCGGATCAGGATGTGCAGGTGCGGAGCTCCGCGTTTCTGCGGTTCCACGGTCCCGTAGTACTGGATGTTCCAGCCCACGGCCCGGCGCAGATTCTGAATCCACCGGTACAACAACGCCGAGAAATGCACGACATCGCGGGCAGCACGCTCGTAGTCATAGGACTCCGGATCACGGGGCGACCCATCCCCCACCGTTTCGCCCTTGTCATTCACGGCGCCGTCCCGGTTGATCGCACCATAGGACGGCATCGTGAGCGTGATGAACATCGAGGGCCGATACCCCGCGTACTCACGGCCGACGGTGTTCTTTTCCACCTTGAGCCGAGGCAGGTCCGGGACATCCTGGCGCCGACGAGTAGACCGGGTACGCCGAGCTCTGGGTTCCCGGTCGAAATCGGGTAGCCGGCCACGGAACCCGGACTCACGCATCTCCTGGTCCAGGTCGGCCACGACTTCCCGAATCCCGGACATCATGTCCTGATCGCCGTCGGCCTTGGCCTGCCGGTAGGTATCGAACAAGTCGGACCGGGCAGCCAGCAGACCGGTCTGATGCTCAGTCGGTCCGGCCTTGTCGGGTTCGGGGTCACGGTCGAGGTGCCAGCCCTCCCGGCACTGGGTGATCCGCAGGAACCGGGCCTTCTCCGCACACGCCGGGCACACAGACGCCACCGTCGACTTACACGGGGCACCGACGTAGACCATGGTCCCGGCGTCCTGATCGAACCCGCGCATCGGGATCGGCCGTGCACAGATGTGCTCCTTCTCGGCCAGCGACTGGGCGATATCCCGGAAGTCCGGAAGGCTACGACGCTGCGCCGCAGTCTGCCGTGAAAGCGCCGCTGTCATGCGACCACCGCCATACGACCACCACTACGGTGACGGGCCAGCACACGGACACTGGACCGGGGCGCATCCTGAGCCTGAGCCCACCGGTCATAGGCGCCGACGAGCACCCCATCAGCAGCAAGAGCAATATCGGCCTCAGCCCAGAACCGCCGCGATGGCATCCGCTGGCCAGCCTCGGCCTTCGACACCACCGTCCGATCCAGCAGGCATTCCCGAGCCAATTCGCCCTGACTGACACCGGCGACAGTCCGCGCCTGCTTCAACGCCTCCCCCAACGCCCGAGGCGAACCCGGTGCAGCCGCCACGTCGATCTGTTGCGGGACCAAGCCGGCGAGTTCCGGGAACATCGCTTCCAGCACCCGACGGCGGAACATATCCCGAGGCAACTGGCCAGCCATCCACAGCTGCACAGTGGCCGGAGCGGGAACATGACCCGAGGCATTGCGATCCAACCGCCGCGCGACCCGATCGAACTCCCGCCGAAACTCCCGATAACTGGTCAGGTTCCGCTGCTGCACCAGCGCCCTCAGCGGCCCGCGCCCATCGCAAACAACAGCGTTCACGGTCACCGTCATCACCGGCCCGTCCAGCGAACCGGCGCACCGCCACCAGCAGGCCAGGACTCAAACACGACCCCTGGGCGCACATCGGCCACCGCAGCCAGCACCGGGCGATCCGGAAGCACCTGCATCACCCCACTGACGCAGTTCGGGCACCGCTCCAACGTCTCGATATCGGTGTACTCACACCCGTCACACTCCGAGCACACTTCCCAGGACGACACCGCGTGCCGGGTGATGCAACTCGCCGAATCGCAGTACCGCTCAGTGCAATACGCGCACCAGCCCGCCAAGTTCAATCGCGAGGGACGAAGAACCCCTGTCTCGTGAACCGCCCTGATCTTCATCCCCAAGCCTCCCTGCCCATGTGTTGCGCGTTACATGAACAGTAGCAATTGCTTTCGTTTGGAAGCAAGTACTTTCGTTGGCTGATTTCGGTTCGGAAGTGTTTGCGCAGGTCACGGCTAGGAGCACCTGATACCCTCAGGGTGGCAACTGCTACTAAAGGAGATCTCAGTGGTACGCCCACAGCACTCGTCCAATCCGCCGGCGCACCTCCGAATCGCCCAGGCCATTCGGAACGACATCGAGTCGGGGAGGCTGCGCGACGGCCAGAGGCTGCCCACCACGAGAGCTCTGGCGCAGGAATGGCAGGCCAGTCAACTCACGATCACGAAAGCCATGGACCAACTGGCCGCAGACGGCTACATCACCAGTCACGACCGCTCCGGCCGCGTCGTCACAACACCGACCTCATTGGCCCTGACTCTGGCCGCTCCTGCCCGGCCGACCCGATCACGTGTCGTCTACATCGGGGGGTACGCGGGCAGCGGTAAGAGCGAGTTCGCTCGGACCTTGACCAGAGAAACCAACTGGGCGTTCCTCGACAAGGACACCATGGCGCGGCCACTGATCGAACCCGCACTCGAAGATCTTGGGTCCACCATCGATGATCGCGAGTCCGATATCTATCTGACTCGCATACGACCCAGGGAGTACGACGCACTGGCCGCGGTGGTGCAAGAAAACCTTGACTGCGGAAACTCTGTGGTCGCCGCCGCACCGTACATCCGGGAATTTGCTGACCGCTCCTGGCTGGATCAGTCCATGTCACGGGCTGAAGCGGCAGGAGCGGATGTCACCTTCGTGTGGGTTCGGTGCACTCGCGAGACCATGCTGACCTACTTGAGGCGACGCGGGGCCGCTCGAGATACCTGGAAGCTCTCGAACTGGGAGAAGTACAGCAGTGGACTCGACCTCTCCTTCGGGCTTCCTGTCGATCACGTCATCGTCGAAAACAACCCGGACAGCGAGCCCTTGCGCGCGCAGGCTCAGCGACTCATCGAGGGCTTCCGTCGCGAAGCTACGCCGTGATTGGCCCAGAGTCATGGTCCGTCACTATCGGCGGTTGTTGCCGAATTTCGCTATATAGGATCAAGGGCGACGGCGCTTACGCGCCGCCGCCGTCCGCCACGCAACCGCGCAGACCGGCGCAGGCTTGGCCAGCGCGGCGCGTCGGCCGACAGCGGCGCGGCTGGCGCCATAGCCACCGATCCGAGATGGCTGATTTTCGATAACCGAGAAGTGTGGGCACGACGAGAGCCGTACCCGTCTTACCTCCCGCAGTCGCACACGAATCGGCCGGCACTCTGCCCGGTCAACCGGCTGTGGTCCGGTCGCAGGAAGTTCGACACCGATCTGACCTGCGCGGATGGATTGCCGAACGAATCTCATGGCGACCTCCGTACGTGGAGACTGGGCTGGTTGCGTAATCCCTGCCTCCTCATGGCCCGATTGTCTGACCTCACTCGGCCGAGTCAAGGGAAAGAGCGCCCTTGACACGACCTCCCTCAGCTCAGGATGGCCACTATGAGGAAGCAGGGGAAGGAAGTCGCCCGGACGGCGCAGCGGCGGGGGAGAACATCCACCGCCGTTAACTCTGCGTGGGGTCCACACTTCGATCAGGCCAGACCAACCGCGTTGGCTTCCATCCCGCCGCGACAGAGCGCAGGTCATAGCGGAACAGGTGACCGTTCAAGCTGGCTTGTGTCGCTGCTTGGCCCCTCAAGCTAAGGGCCGGAAACTTGAAGCGCTAGGGCTTCTCTACAAGCTGGCTG
>NZ_JBEYBT010000021.1:0-74094 GCF_040632335.1 Nocardia sp. NPDC019395 | reverse complement strand
TGTGCCCCTGCTTAGCCCCTCAAGCTAAGGGCCGGAAACTTGAAGCGCTAGGGCTTCTCTACAAGCTGGCTTGTGCCCCTGCTTAGCCCCTCAAGCTAAGGGCCGGAAACTTGAAGCGCTAGGGCTTCTCTACAAGCTGGCTTGTGCCCCTGCTTAGCCCCTCAAGTTTGGCCCGCTAATCTTGAACCGTGGACGTTGAGGCACTAAAGCAGTCTCCCATCGGTCGGCTGGTCCCAGCATCAGGTCTGGATCCTCAGACAAAGAAGGAGTGGTCTTACTGGGCTTATCTACCTAACGACCTTCCCGACGACCTGTCTCTCTCGCCCGCTGCCATCAACGCCAGCGCCAAGGCTGGCGTAGCAATCGCTCGCCTAGATGAGGCTGTAGCGCAGCTGCCTCGCCCGGAGATCATCGTTAGGCCGATCATTAGACGCGAAGCTCGAAGCACCTCGGCCCTCGAAGGCACCTACGCCTCGTTCGAAGAGGTTCTTGAGGCTGACTTCCTGGAAGTTGGCCAGATGTCAGAAGAGCAACGTGAAATTCACAACTATGTAGAAGCGACCGAGTACGCGGTCCGCAACATCACCGAGCGTCGGATCACCCGAAGCTTCCTCGGTGAGTTGCAGCAGATAATCGTGAAGGGCACCAGCGGCGACACTGCCGATGCTGGCGACATCCGGCCTCATCAAGTCGCCATCGGTGCTCGATACCGCCCTATTGAGGAGGCACGATTTGTACCGTGCCCACCTGGCGATCAACTAGCCGCAGGTGTAGCCGCGTGGTTGCAATGGATCGCGGACCGCGATCGAATGCCTCTAGTGGCCAGCATGGCCCTTGCGCATTACCAATTTGAGACACTGCACCCGTTTGGCGATGGCAACGGCCGCGTAGGACGTCTCGTTGCGATCCTCCAGGCGATGCAGGCCGGAGAGCTTAGATGGGCGGCTTTAAACGTCTCCCCGTACTTCGAGAAGCAGCGCAGCGAATACCAGCAACAGCTGCTCAATGTCACGGTAACCGGAGACTTCAACACATGGATCAGCTTCTTCGCCACCGGAGTCGAGATCGAGGCCCGGCAAGGCTTGGAGCAGATTCGCAATCTCCTAGAAGTTCGCGACGGTCTTGTAGCCCGTGTCCGATTGAAGCGAAAGGGCTCCGCAGTCGAGGTCGCCGAGTACCTGATCGGCTACCCGGTCATTGACATAAAGACCGTAGCCCAGCTAACCAACGTCTCGAATCAAGCCGCGAACCTCGTGGTCAGAAATCTCGTGGATGACGGCATACTTACCGAGGTCCCAGGCGGTCGGTCAAGAAAACTATTCGCCTGCAATGAAGTTCTGCGTGCGATCGCACAGGCACGCTAGGTGTAGTTCTTGGATGAGCGAGGAGGGGAGGAAGCTTTCGTAGTCGATGACGGAAGCGGCCTTTTATTGCTCGCCGTTATCTTGCGCGCAGTTTGGGCCCGGTGAGCTTTCGACGACAGATCTGACGACAGCTAACTACCCCCACCGTTTACGGCGCACAGGCCAGAAGTGGAAAGAGCGTGTTCTGCGACGGCGCTCGTGCCTGGCAATGTGGGGAGAGCGCCGACCGGAGTAGGGCTGAGGGGAAGCCAGCCCCTGTATGCGCAGACCACCACTCAGCAGGGCCAATGTGGCACCGATGCGACGAAACAGCGACCGGCATCTACCCACACTGCCCCATAGAGCCGCCGACTACGACGGACCAACTGGAAAAATGTCATACACGGGGGCTAGGCTCGCGAAGTATCCTCGCTGTTCACGGAGCGAGCCTAGCCCCCAGAGGTGCAAATTCCTCCTTCTTTCGCCCTTTGAGGTGAATAACTTCCACCACCGCAGAAGTCCGCCAGGGCTGCCCATCCCCGAAGAAGGTGGCGGGGCATCCACCTCGGCTGGTCCGCAACTGGTCCGCAGCACCGCTGTCTACGACCGACCGCCACCAACGAACCCAACGAACAATGCCCAGGTCACGCCATCGCGGCCAACGATGCCAACACTGACCATTCCCCACAAAACGGACATTTCCCGCTCTCCTAAAGCGGGTGTCGCAGGTTCGAATCCTGCCGAGGGCACAACCTGCGACAGCGTTTCCGCAGGTCAACTGGATTTCGCGATACGCGAATGGCTTGCGAATCACCAACAGAACCGGATATGTGCAGGTCAAACGGTTGCCCTGGTTCGAGCCTCCAGGCACACAAAACAAGGGCAACTGGACCGGCAATTCACCGGAATTCAGGGTCAGCCAACTTCGAAGCGGCCCGCCTGCCACCTCAGCAGTGCAGCAAGAGCCTTCGCCCGTTACAGCAGTGGTGATCCGGGGGCCGGGATGAGTTGGGTGGTGGTCACGTCAAGTATGGCGGTGGTGTCGAAACCCTGCATATCGGAGCGTAATTCGGAGCTGCTGAGGTACCGCTCGGTGATGGCGGCCGAGTCGGAGTCCGGGGGGAACGACAGCAATGCGTACAGTCTCGGCACATCGGAGTCGTCGGTCCACAGACCATGTAGGCCGATGCCGAATTTCGGGAAGCTCGCCAGATGCCGGGGATAGTGGGTGTTCCGATACCGTTCCAGTGCGGTTGCCGTCGACAGTGTGTAGACCCTGAGCTGATAGATCCTCATGATCCGGTTCTCCTGTTTTCTTTCGCGAATGGTTGCATGACCGCGGGTTCAGGCGGTCAGCAGCAGTAATGCGACCGCAATCATCACGGCCGCAGAGGAGGCGTGGACTCCGTAGGCGGCCGACTTGGGCCCCTTGTTGCGGAGCACCATCGTCGCGTCTCCGATCGGAATGAGGGCGAGGGTGAGTATGAGCCCGCCGAGCAGCGCGGGCGGGCCGACGGCGAGCAGGACGAGTATGCACGCCCCGGTGGCCATGTCGCGGATGCCCTTGATGCACAGCCACGCGCGGAAGGCGGGGTCCTGGATGGGGGGATTCGGGATGCCGAATCCGGCCGCACCCTGCGGTGCCCAGAAGAATGAGCTGCCCATGACGACGACCGCGATCCCGATGAGCGCAGCGAGGGCGCCGGCGATGATCAACTGCATGATGAATTCCTTGGATGTAGAGGTTGTTTCAGCTGTTGGGTAGAGTTCAGGCCGCGCGGACACGGCGGATGTGGCGGGCGTAGCGGGGGCGGCCGATGAGGTGCCAGATGCCGCGAACCGGGGTGGGCAGGCCGGACAGCAGGCGTGCGCGTTCGGACGGGTTCGCGTCTTCGAGGACTATGCCGAAGAGTGTGAGCAGTGTGAGCTTGGGGGTGTGCGCCACCAGGTGCCCGCCCAGGGAGGCCCATTCCGCTTCGGTGAGGTGGTCGGCGGCGAGCGGCAGCAGGGTGGTCTCCTCGTCGTCGAGGTGCTCCAGCAGGACCGCCCGGTGGTCGCTGAGCGACGCCACGAGAGCGTCGCGTTCGTCGGCTCCGGCGGTGGCCTCCCAGTTCGGCACCTCGGTGTCCAGCCTGGTCAGCGTGGCGGCTACGCGCTCGTGCTGGGCCTCCATCCGCAGGACGATGTCGGTCCCGAGGTCCACGCGGGCCAGCAGCGGCGGCCACAGCAGCTCGTCCTCGCCCTCGTGGTGATTCTGCAGGCCCAGCCGGTAGAGGCGGAAGTGGTCGGCGATGACTGCGGCGCGAGCGGTGTCACCCGGCGCGACCGCCGCCACCAGCTCGATCAGCAGCCGCGATTCACGGCGGAGTCCGCGGTGGACTACTTCCATGTCGTGGGTGTCGATGCTCATCTGCTCGTTCCCTTCGTGTCCCATCGGTTCGATGCACCGAGACTGAGCTCCAGGTTTTGGAAGGCGCTTGGAGACGACTTGGAACACCGGTGCAGGCCGCGCGTACGATCGGCGGGTCATGGTCTTGATCCGGGTATTGGGTTCGTTCGCGGCCGAGGACCGCGATGGGCCGGTTCCGCTCGGCGGACCGCGGCAGCGCGGGGTGCTGGCCCTGCTGGTGGCCGCACGCGGGCAGGTGGTGTCGGTCGATCGCCTGGTCGAGGATCTGTGGCGTGGCGAACCGCCGGGCCGTGCCCGCACCTCGTTGCAGGCGTACGTGTCCAACCTGCGCCGGCTGCTGGAACCCGGACGAGCTCCGCGCACCCCGGCCCGGCTGCTGGTGAGCGCCGCACCCGGTTACGCGCTGCGGTTGCCGCCGGACGCGGTGGACGCGTGGCGTTTCGAGGAGTTGCTCGACGAGACTCGCACGCTCGCCGATCCCCGCACCGCCCACGCTCGGCTGGGGGCGGCGCTGACGCTGTGGCAAGGGCAGGCGTTCGCCGAGTTCGCCGACGAGCCGTGGGCGGCGGCCGAGATCGCGCGGCTCGACGAGTTGCGGGTGGTCGCCCGCGAACTGCGCGTTGCGGCGGGACTGCGACTGGGTGACCCCGTCGCGGTGGTTCCCGAGGCGGAGGGCCTCACCCGTGACGAGCCGCTGCGCGAGGAGGGGTGGCGGATGCTCGCCCTCGCGCTGTGGGGCAGCGGTCGCCGAGCCGACTCGCTGGCCGTGCTGCGCCGCGCGAGCGCGACGTTCGCCGGCGAACTGGGGCTCGATCCGGGCCCGGATCTGGTGGAACTGGAAGCGGCGATCCTTGCCCAGCGCACGGATATCCTGCACGCTGCCGTTCCGCCGGCCTCCGTGCAACCCCCGCGCACCGAAGTTCTGCCCGGCGATAGCGCTCCGAAGTTCGACTACCCCGGGGCGCACACCATCGCGGAACAGGTACGGGATGTCACAAAAATGCCCAGGGCACAATCGGACTCGACAACCTCAGAGCTGAGATCGATCGAGCCGTCGAGCGGCGGGCCCGGCGCCTGCGCATTCGTGGGCCGCGATCGCGAACTCGCGGCGATGATGGCCGCCGCGGAGGAGGCCGCCACCGACGGGGTTCGCGTCGTGCTCGTCACCGGGGAGGCCGGACTCGGCAAGTCGACATTGTTGGAGCACCTCGGCGCACGGCTCGGACAGGACGGATGGCTCGTGGCCGCCGGGCGCTGTCCCGACCTGGACAGCGCTCCGCCCGCGTGGGCGTGGGTCGAGGCCCTGCGGGCGGTGGCGGCGAGTTGCCCGTCCGGCGAGCCGGCCGACGATCTGGCCCCACTGCTCAGCGATTCCGCACCAGGTGCCGACGACGCGACGGCCGGGCGGTTCCGGCTGCGCCGGGCCCTGTGGAACTGGCTCACCTTGGCCGCCGGCGCGCGTCCCGTGGCGCTGCTCCTCGACGATCTGCACTGCGCGGACGGCACGACCTTGGACCTGCTCGGCGGTGGCGTGGGTGTGCGGGCCCCGATCCTGATCGTCGCGGCGTATCGCGGGGACGAGAGCGAGCGGCTCACCGACACCATCGGATCACTCGCCCGGTCCGCGCCGCTGCGGCTGGACCTGCCCGGACTGCCCGCCGACGCTGTCGCCGAGCTCGTGCGCGCCGAATGCGCGGCCGACGACACGACCGTGACCGGGATCGCCGAGCGGACCGGCGGCAACCCCTTCTACGTGCGGGAGAGCGCGCGGCTGCTTCACGGAGAGGGCGCCCTGGTCGCGCTCTCCGAGGTCCCCGACGGTGTCCGGGATGTGCTGCGGCGCAGGCTCGCCCGGCTCCCCGAGGGCGATGTCTCCGTCCTGCGGCTGGCGGCGGTGGCCGGACGGGAGAGTTCGGTGGACGTGCTCGTCCGGGCTGCCGACACCGACGAGGACGGCGTGCTGAACGCACTGGACGCAGGCGTCATCGCCGGATTGCTCGACGAGCCGGGGCCTGGGCGGGTCCGGTTCGTGCACGCGCTGGTCCGGGACACGCTGGTGACCGACGTCAGCCGGATACGGACCACGAGGATGCACGCCCGGATCGCCGCGGCACTGGAGGGTTCGGGCGATATCGCGGCCCTCGCCCATCACTACGCGCGTGCCGGGTCACCGAAGGCCGTCGGCTATTGCGTGCGCGCCGCCGAGCTGGCCGAGGCACGCTATGCCCACGGCGTGGCGGCCGCGCTTCTCACCGATGCCGTCACCAACTCCGCCGACCCGGACGAACACGTCGACCTGCTCGGTAGGCTGCTGCGCGCACAGGTCCGGGCCGGATCCTTCGCCGCGGCCAGGGCCACACGCGAGCAGGCCGTGGAGTACGCCGACTCGATCGGGCGCGAGGACCTGATGATCGCCGCGTTCACCGCCTGGACCGAACCCACCCCGTGGCAAGCCCGCCCATACGGCACGGTCGACCACCCCATCGTCGAACGCCTCGGCCGCCTGCTCGAACGGCCCGGCCTCGCCCCCGGCACGCGGTCCCACCTTCTCATCGCCTACGCCCACGAGCTGGTGGGCGAGGACGATCCGACAGTCGTCGCGGCGGGGAGAGAAGCCCTCGACCTCGCGGCCGATCCCCGCCTCCGCGCCGCGGCGCTGCTGGTCCTCGCGCGCGCGTCCGGACGGGAGGAGTACTCGCGTGAGCTGGTGGAGATCGGCGTCGAACACGACCTGCCCATCTACCGCGTGACCGGGCTGCTGGACCAAGCCGCGAACGCCGCGGCGGCCAACGACCCGACGACCATGCGCCGCGTCAGCGAAGAAGCGCTCGACCTCGCCCACACCTACCGGATGCCGGAGGCGATCGGCGCCGCCGAGATCGCACTGGCGACGCTGGTGCTCATCGAGGGCCGGTTCGCCGATGCCGAACGCCGCTACGCCGACGCCACCGAACGCATGGAACGCGCCGGATCGGTGCACGCCGCGGGCTTCCTCCGTCTCGCGCGGGCGGCGATCTGGATCGGCGACGGCACGCTCGGCGACCACCTGGACGACGTGCGTGCCTTCCACGAGGCACTCGGCCCCATGGTCGCCGACCTGCTCACACTCGCCCTCCATGCGGCCGGCCGCGGCAGCGAGGCCCACCGCTCCGGCGCAGCACACGCCATCCGGCCCGACTTCTTCTTCACCTTCCTGACCAGCCTGCGCGCCCTGGCGATTATCGCCTCGAACGACCGCGACGCCGCCGAGCAGACCTACGCGGACCTGCTCCCACACCGAGACGGGCCCCCGGCGGGCGCGGAGACCGTGTCACTGGCCCTGCGCCCGGTCGCCCACACGCTCGGCGAACTCGCCCTCTTCCTCGGCCACCACGATGAGGCCGTCGCCCACTTCACCCGGGCCGCCGCCATCGCCGACCGGTGGCACGCCCCCCACTGGTCCGCCGACGCCCGCGCCCACGCCGCGCATGTTCTCGGCAACCATGTTTCGACCCCGCGGCAACGCTGAACCGCGTTCGGCGGCGGGTGTCCCAGCGCACCGGTTACAGCGTTCCAAGTCGGCTCCAAGTGCCTTCCAAAATCCCGGGACCATTGTCGAGCTCATCGGAACCGAACCCATAGAGGAGCGAAACATGAGCACACCCACTTTCCGGGCCGCCGTCGTCCGCACTCCGAGCGGACCCGACTCGATCGAGCTCATCGACATCCCGCTCTCCGAGCCCGGCCCGGGTGAAGTCCGGGTCGCGGTCGCGGCCGCGCCGGTCAACCCCACCGACCTCGGAGTCGTGGGCGGGTTCTTCCACGAGCTGGGCATGATCAACCAGCCTTCGCACACCGGCCTGGGCTGGGACTTCGCCGGCACCGTGCGCGCCGCCGGTCCGGGCGTAGATCTGGCCACCGGCACCCGGGTCGCCGGTGTCGTCCTCGGTTTCGACCGCGACTTCGGCACCTACGCCGAACAACTCGTCGTGCCCGCCGCCGATCTCGCCGTTGTACCCGACGGACTCGACCTTGTCTCGGCATCGACGGTGCCGCTCAGCGGCCTGAGTGCGGCGCAGATCATCGATCTGCTCGGCGACGCGCCCGCCGATGGAAACCGGCTGCTGGTGACCGGCGCGGCAGGCGCGGTCGGGGCCAACGTTGCCGCGCTCGCACCCGACCGCGGTTGGCGGGTGACCGGCCTGGCCCGAGCCGGGGACGAACAGTTTGTGCGGAGTCTCGGCGCCGACTTCGTCACGAATGCCGGGATCGGCTGGGACGCGGTCGTCGATACCACACCCCGGCAGGTGTGGGGCCTGACCCCGGTCCGCGACGGCGGCACCTTCGTCGGCGTCCGGCCCAATATCGTGCCCGCGGCCGAGCGAAGGATCACAGTGAACACACTGATGGCACAGTCGGACGGTCCCCGACTGGAGCAGCTGCTGGCCCACGCGGCGTCCAGCCGGTTGCCGACTCGCGTGCATGCCGTCATGCCGTTGGCCCGGGCCGCGGACGCCCACCGGGCCATGGCCGAGGGCGGGACGCGCGGTCGCTACGTGCTCGAGCCCTGACCGAAGCGGCCACAGCGGAGGTCGGGAAGGATGACCGGGGAGTACGTGGAAGCACAGCTCAGCCCCCACGCCAACGATCACCTCCGAGACGCAGCGGTTGTGCCCGGATGGCCGGCGGCCTCTTCCAGCGGAGTGAGCGGGCGGATCGGAATCGGCGGCATCCACATACCGAGTAGATCGACTCGGTGCAGACGCGCCTCGATCACCCGGCCGACGCCCAAGCGGAAGAGACGGGTAACGGCTGGGCCGGGGTCGGCACGCCGCTGCCGCGGTCGCCCACCACCGTGCACGACACCCACGACAACACGGTCGCGATCCTGGCCGCAGCCACTCATAGCCGATACACACACACGATGACCAGGTGTTTTCCGATTGCCCATGTTTTGTGTTTCCTGCCGAGGGCACAAGCCTGCACTGAACCCGATGCCTCCACCGGACCTGCAAGCTCACCGACTGCTCCCCCTCGGCAGTCCCCGCCTCACTGGCCGGGACGTTGCGATGTGCCGTCGAAAAGTCTGTCGAGGTAGTAATCAATGGCGGCCGACGCGGCGTCGGGATCGATGACGCCGAGGTCGAGAAGCGGGGTGAGGCCGGTCAGCGCAAGCAGGAGGTTCGTCTCTATGACCGGATCGCGATCCGGCGCGATGCGGCCTTCGGCGATTGCTTGCCTGATCAGGCGTTCGGTCAGCGCTCTGCCGTTCCGGAGTCCGAGGCGGGCGCGGTCGTGCAATTCTGGGTCGTGCAGTGCCTCGAGTGTGTAGGCGGCACTCATGCGGCTGGTGGCGCGGGCGTCCGGGTGCAGGGGGAGCATTTCCATGAGGGTCACGCGCAGTGCGTCTCGGGGGTGCGGAGGTGAGCCGAGTCGGTCGAGGCTTCGGGTGACGCGCTGCGAGGTCTGTTCGGAAGCGAACTCCATCGCGAATACGAGCATCGCTGTCCGGGAGGTGAAATAGTGCTGGACCTGTCCGAGGGAGACGTCCGCCTCGCGGGCGACCTCACGCATCGTCGCCCGGGTCCAGCCTTGTTGTTCCACTACTCGCCACAGTGCGCGTGCGATGGTTTCGCGGCGTTCTCGGTGGTCGACCTGTTTCGGCACGAGAACCCCTTTCATTTGTTTCCATACATCTGACACAATACAGTTGACTTGAAAAAAGGGTGAGTAATGACCCTCCGGCCGAGGAACGTCGAAGCACTCACCGAGGACCGCTACCGGTCGAGCCGGGCGGAGGCCGACCCGCGCGGCATGCCTTCCCTTCCCGGGCGAGCGCAGCCGATTCGAGTTGAGGAGTGCGCGATGACCACATTCGCCGCCGCTGAGCTGGAGACAGCATATTTCGCGGCCTACGACGCGGTGATGGCATATTGGCCGGCACAGGCCGAGACGGTAGACCTCGAGGGTCGGTACGGAACGACACGAGTCACGTCAGCAGGCCCGACCGGAGCGCCGTCGCTGGTCCTGCTCCACGGATACAGTGGCACGTCCGGAATGTGGTACCCGGTAGTCGGTTCGCTGGCCGAGGAGCATCACGTGCGGGCCGTGGACACCATGGGCGAGCCGGGCCACAGTCGACACACCGGCGCTGCTTTGACCAGCATGGACGATCTCGTGGACTGGCTGGCGGAAACTTTCGATCTGCTCGAGCTACCCACCGCGGACCTGTGCGGCCAGTCCCTGGGCGGGCACCTCGCGTTCCGGTTCGCGCTCGCCCATCCCGAACGGGTGCGGCGCCTGGTCCTGCTCGATCCGCCGCTGGTCTTCGCCGGGCTCAGCCCCGAGTTCGAGGAGTTGGGCCGCAACCGCAACCCACACCCCACTTTCGAGGAGGCCCGCGCCGTGCTGGCACCGGGCGCCCTCGGCAGCGGGCCGGCGCATCTGGAGGCCTACTTCGACCTGCTCGCTCACGGAGCCGCGCACTTCCCGGCCTCGCCGATCATTCATCCCCACCTGCCGGCCGAGCTGACGCAACTGCCGGTCCCGACCCTCGTCGCCTTGGCCGGGGCGAGCCAGGTGCACGATTCGGAGGCGGCCGCGGAAGTCGCGCGGCGTGCCGGGGCGCACACGGTGATTCTCCCCGGTGCGGGGCACGGTCTCCTGGCCGACGTCGAACCTGTCCGCAGCCTCGTCCTCGAACACCTCCGGCGAAAGGACGCGCCGGCCTGATACCGCGACAGCGAACCCCGAACAGCACCGAAAGGGCGTCACACACCGCGACCTGTCCAGCGTCACTCCGTCCTCACGGTTACGGGCGACCCGGACAGCATCGTCACGGAACTCCTGCCGACGGCCGGCATCGTTTTATCCGCACCCCCGGACGATCCAGCGAAGTTCCGGACGTCGGGAAGTCCGGCCGCACACCATGGTCGGATGACCCGGCGCATCGCGGCTTCGCCGGCGCCGCCGATCCAGATCGGCGGTCCGCCTGTCCGGACCGGGCGGAGGTCGGCGTACACCGGCGGCAAGGAGAGGAACTCACTGTCCCAGGACACCGGAGTGGTCGTCCACCACGCGTGCAGGAACGCCAGCAGGTCATCGAGCATCTTGCCGCGCAGATCGGGCTACGCCGCGTGGTCTGCTACCCGGCCCCCTCTAGTCGTTGTTTCCAGCGATAGCTTTCATGGCCTTCCAGCCATGGGTTACGCCGCCGCCTGCCCGCAGAGCCGCGGCAACCATCACCGCCTCGGCAACATCTGCCTGCGAGGCTCCGGCCGCCACCGCGCGCTTCGCGTGGTCCTCGATGCAGTACGGGCACTGGGTGGTTACGGCGACGCCGACAGCGATGAGTTCGCGAGTCGCCAGCGCGAGGCCGTCAGATTTCTGGCTGAACACGGCTTTGTCGAAACCGAAGAATGCCGAGACCATTTCCGGTGCAGCCTCTTTGAGATCGGCCATGAACTCGGCCTCTTCGTTGTGCGAGTGCATCAATCTGTTCCTCTCTATCGGAAGCCGAAGGGCGCAGCTTCGCTGCATCCTCCGCGCCGCAGTGTTTCCGCTGGTGTCACGGTCGCAGACAGAGTTCGTGGCCGGTGTTTTCGCCCTCTCTGCTGCCGCGCCGGGCCGCTGGCGGCGCAGAGTGCAGGAAGCCGCGCTCAGGCGCTCGCGGCGGCTGCGCGCCCCTCCAGCGCCGAGACAACCAGATTGCTCTTGTGCAGCGGTTCAGCGGAACGCAGAACCTCGATCCACTCGCTCGTTTTTGCGATGGCCGCCCAGTTCGACTGCAGCAGCACCATCAGGGTGGAGTGCAGGTTCTCGGCGGACACCCGGCCTGCTTCGTTGGCGAGGTCGATCGCGCCGGTGGCGTCGGACAGGACCTCTGCGGCGAAGCCGAGCCCCTCGGCTTCCACGACGGAGGCGAGATCGCAATTGTTGGCCATGTACCCGACTATCGTCACGGTATCGATGGTGCGCTCACGCAACCACTCCGCCAGGCCGGTTCCAGCGAATACGCTGCCGTAGACCTTGTGCAGGCGCTTGGTGCCGGCGTCGAGCCGCTGCTCGACCTCCGGGTGCAGGGCCCAGCCCGCCGAGCCCTCGACGAACACCGGGGCGCCCTCGGGCATGCGGTGCTGAACGACCACCACCGGAACGTCGTTGGCGTTGGCCGCGTCGATCGCCGCGAGGATATTGGCGAAAGACCCCTCGATGGGCGGGAACTGGATCTGCAGTGGTCCGGCGAAATATTCCTGCTGGACGTCGACAACTACGAGGGCACGGCGTGCTGCGGTCATGAAACTTCGTCTCCTGCGAGATCGGGAACTGGCCCGCCGATCGGGCGGTACCTGCAATTCTGCGGACTGCGCGGGAACGCGCGAGTGGCACGAAGGCATACTTACGATGGGATCGGGCCAAAATCCAGGGCGAGAGAGGTAAGGACCGATGCGGATCGCCGTCTACGCGTTCGATAACGTCACGATGTTCCATCTCGCTGCACCGCTGATGGTGTTCGGCGAGGTGAGCCGACTGGGTCTGGCGTCCGACTGGGAAGCACGGCTGTGGACCGAACACGGGGAACCGCTCCGCACCGCCGAGGGCTACACGCTCGGCGAGGTCGGCGGACCGGAGATCGCGGAGCAGGCCGATATCGTGGTCATCCCGTCCTGGACCGTGCCACCCGCTCCTATCGGGGCCACGCTGCGCGAGACCTTGTGCGGCGCGCACGAACGCGGGGCGATGATCGCGGGCATGTGCCTGGGGGCGTTTCCCATCGCCGACGCGGGTTTGCTGGACGGCCGGGCAGCGGTCACCCATTGGGAGCTCATGCCACTGCTGGCACAGCGGCGCCCCGAATCCAAGGTCGACGCCTCGGTGCTCTACATCGACCACGGTGACGTACTGACCTCCGCCGGCACTGCCTCGGCGATCGATGCCTGCCTGCACCTGGTGCGCAAACATCTCGGCGCCACCGCGGCCAACCGGGTGGCGCGCAGCCTCGTCGTGGCCCCACATCGCGAGGGCGGCCAGGCACAGTACATCGAACGACCACTGACCCGCCCCGCCAGCGACGACGCCCTCGGCCCGGTGCTCGACTGGGCACTGGGCCGGCTCGACCAGCCGCTCGGCGTAGATCGGCTGGCCGACAAGGCCCGGATGAGCAGGCGCAACTTTGTGCGCCGCTTCCGCGACGCCACCGGAACGACACCCGGACGCTGGATCCTGGAACGGCGCCTGGACGAAGCACGCACCCTGCTCGAAACCACCGACTGGCATATGGACGCCATTGCCACCGCATGCGGCTTCGGCAGCGCCGTCACCCTCCGCCAGAATTTCGTCGCTGCCTACGGGACGACCCCAACTGGCTACCGGAGGCGTTTCGCCGAGCAGCCGCCGACGAGGACAGTGCGCTGAGCGCCCATGCGGCGAAATTGGCAAAGGCTTCTGTGGCAACCGCCTCGGCCCGGGGAGCGACTCCCACCGAGGATCAGCGCTCAGCTCACCGCCGCCAACGCCCTCCACGGCTTTCTGGAACGCCGTCGAGCCCGCGGAGCGGAGCATTCGATTCGCCGGTGCGCCTCGGAGGTACTGATCCGCAGCAGATCACTCAACAGCTCCGCTGTGTCCCGGTAGCCGGTGTCGGCGGCCAGACCACGGCGCTCGGCCTCGGCGACAGCGGCGACCATGGCCGCACCCAGTCGCCGCCGGTGGCGCTCGGTTTCGACCAGAGTGCGCAGCAAGTCGACATCGGCCAGTTCCGACCATCTCCGCGCCGGTGCATGCGGTGCCAGTGCAGTCGAATGTGTGTTCACCCCGCCGACCCTACCCCATATATAGAACATATGTTCGACAAATCGGCTGTCCCGATATGTCGTGTCCGGGCAGCCGCAAAGGACCAGTCGCGAGTGCCGCAGAGGCCGCGCGATGGCGGCGCGGGACAGTTGTCGCATGAATGCTCATCGCCCTCGGTGAGCGAGGGCGACTTGTATCGGCATTCGCAACGTCAGTGCGAGTAGTCCCGGAAGGTCATAACGCAGCCGACCAGGAAAACCATCACCGCGACGATGTAGACAGTGACCCGGACCCAATCCGGCCCGTAATAACTGACTGCCATCGCCGCACCGAGCGCCGCGAGAATCAACACCACCCCGTAGAAGGGTGTGCGCTGCTCCCTGTCAACCATTCCTCCAGTGTCCGCCGACTCTGCCCGGGGTGGCAACGGACAGGTGCTCGCGATAGAAGGGGACGAGCCGGGCGATCGCCCGGTCGATGTATTCGGGTACGTCGTACATCTCGTAATGACCGGCGCCTTCGACGACGTACAGGTCGACGGGGTTCGGTGCCATTGCCCAGAGCCGCATACCCATTTCGTAGGAGCCTGTACTGCCTTTGCGTCCGGCGAGGACAACCGCGAGCGGCTGCGTGAGCAGTTCCTCCACCTGGGCGAATGCGTCGTACCCGAGGATGAGCGAATCACTGCGCGCGAGCCGCCGGTTGGTCGAGTGCGGGCTGTGACCACGGGAGGTGCGGTAGTACGTGATCGCCTGCGTGGTGTCGATATCGGTGATGCCGGCAGCCGCGGCGTCCTCGAGTGTGTCGGGTAGCCAGTTGACGCGGTTGCGCTGTCCGTCGAGGACTTCCCGGGTGCGCGCCTCGGCGAGTTCGTCCAGTGCGGCAGCCGGACCGTTCGGGGCAAAGCCGCGGAAGGCGGCTCCCATATCGGCGGCTACGACGGTTCCGACGGCTTTGATGCGGTGGTCGGTTCGGGCCGTGTGTACGGCGTAGCCGCCGCCGGCGCAGATACCGAGAATGCCGATGCGGTCCGGGTCGATGCCGGGGACGAGGGTGAGGGCGTCGATGGCGTAGGAGATGTCCTCGCCGCGCCGGTACGGATCTTCCAGGTCCCGCGGTTCACCGCCGCTGCGCCCCTGGTGGGCGGGATCGAATACGAGCGCGGCGAGGCCGCTGTCCCTGAGCCGGGAAGCGTAGTTCGCGCCGATCTGCTCTTTGACGCTGCTTCCGGGAGTGGAGAGCACAACGGCGGCGTGCGAGTGAGCGGTATCGAAGGCGTCCGGGAGATATAGATCTGCCGCGAGATCGAAAGGGCCTCGCGGGATAGAGAGGTGCTGGTGCGACATGAGCCGAGAACCTTCCCGTGTACCGTACAGGGAACAGACAGTTCACTGTCAATCCAGTTCAATACTGAACTAGTTTAAAACTGTACCATCACGGGAGGAGCGCGCCGTGCCCTCGGACGACGCCGCACAGCTGTGGAAGCTGAACCAGCGTCTCCTGACGGTGGTGATGAACTCCTGCGCCGGCACCTTCGACGAGCTGGGGCTGGAGACGAAGGAGTTCTTCGTCCTCGACGAGGTGGACACCTGCAAATACCCCGCGGCCCTGGCGACGAAGCTGATGCTCCCGAAGGCGAGCGTGACGATGTATCTGCGGAGCCTGGTCGGCAAGGGGTTCGTCCAGCGGGAGATCGATGAAGAGGATCTACGCCGCCACCGCCTGGCGACCACAGAACGTGGCCGCCAGGTGCTCACCCGAGCGCTGGACGCGCTCGCCGCCGGATTTTCCGACATCATGGCACCGCTGGATCAGCACGACCGCAACGAACTACGACGTATCTTGCTGACGCTTCTCGAGCCGGTCCGCCCGACCACGGCAGTATCTGAAAGTTGATCCCCGAACACACGTTTCGAGGTGGCCGGCCCGGCTCATAACGACGAGAGCCGGGCCCGGCGGCATCCGATGCGGTCAGGCAGCGGACATGCTCGACAGCATTTTCGCCAGTTGCTGTATCGCTTGCGCTTCGTTGGCCGAGGAGCCCGGCGCGATCGGCAGCTGCACCGCTTCGGCGGAGGGTGCGGTCACATCGGCCGCCGGCTCCAGCGGAAGTCCGGGATCGGCGCTCGCCTGCGTCGCGCCGGCCACGGCACCCATCGCAATCGCCGCGGCGACGATGCTGCCCGACAGAATACGTTTCATCGTAATATCTCCCACTGATCTCTCCGCGATTGCGGATTCTTCCGACCCGTTTTCATCACGCGGTACGGACCGCGGTCTTTCGTGAAAGCCGTTGACACGGCGCCACTGTCTCATCCAAGTCGCTCGGGTCTGTGCCCAGCAACCCACTTTTTCTATGGCCCCGTGCGTGCGGTGAACCGCCGGCGACAGTCATGCATCGCCGCGGACCGCAGTCGCTTTCAGACGGCCGAGGAGCTCGAATCGAGCGGGCCGGCCTGTTTCAACCCGTTCCAACCCTGCATCAGCACATGCACGGCCAGATCTTCGATGGTCACCATTGCCGGATGGCTGTAGTAGATCAGCTCGAATCGGCGATGCCGCCAGGTGAACGGATCCTTCCGGCCGTTATCGCTCGTATCGCACAGGGCTTCCAGCCGTACGAGATCGAACGGCTCCTTGCCGCGTGCGTGGGCGTCGGCTTTCACGGCCGCCAAGCGCTCTGTCTGCGTCAAATCCGCTCTCTGCCACACGCCCGCCGCGAAACGGCGCGCTTCTTCGACGTCCAATGACGCTCCCTACCTGCCCGTGGGGCCCGTCCGGCGGACTCATGGTTTAGCCGCGGATGGTTCTGGGAAGTATTGTATGCCCACCCCGGTCCGGCGCGCATGGTCACTACCTCCGGAAGCCGCCGGAAACCCGCCGCTTCACCGGAACCGAGTGACGCCGGTGAGCGTAGCGGTGGCAAGTTCCTGCCAGTCCGCCTCCGCGCCTTCCCGCATCGCCTCGGCGAAAATCTCTTCCCCCAGGCGATGTCGTGCTGTTCGCTCGATCCGGACCACATCCGGTTGGGAACGGTCGGACAGCCCGTGGACCACGGCACTCACCGCGAGCAGCCGCGCGGCCTCGACGTCGCGGTCCGCGCGCAGCGCCAGATCCGCGATCCCGAGGATCACCTGGGCGACCAGGATCGCGTGCCCCGCCTCGGTTGCGGCCCGGAAGGCCGCGAGATGGTGCTCACGGGCCTCCTCGAGATCGGTTGCGAGGTAACCGAGCAGGGTGTGGATCGCCGCGGCGAGTTGCGGGGTGTCGGCCGCACCGCCCAATACGGTTTTCGCGATACCGATCTGCTCGGCCGCCTCCCCGGTATCGCCGCTCCACCGGGCCAGCTCGGCTTTCGCAAGGGCCAGTTCGGCCAGTGCGACCGGCCAGGCCACGCGATCCGCGCACCGCTGCGCCTCGGCTACGGCGGCCGCACTCGCCTCGGTATCGCCCGCCAGCCAATACAACTGAGCCTGACGCGACCGCAATCCGACAATGTCCTCGCCGGCGCCGATCTCGGTGACCACCGCGACTGCCTGTTCGAAGAGCTCGCAGGCAGAAGCGAACTCGCCACGGATGGCGCGCCGGTTCGCCAGCTCTGTCAGCGCGAACGATATCCCCCATCGCTCGCCGAGCTCCCGGAACTCGGCCAATGCCCGCTCGAGGTACCCGTCCACATCCGGTCCGTCTCGCCCGAGCACGATCCGCATCTTGCCCATCTGCAGCCGGGCCAGGGCACGGACCCAGGGGTCGTCGTCGGTGAGCAGCGGTTCGAACGCCGACGGCATCGCTTCCGGACCCTGCAACACACTGTCCAGCGCGTCGATGAACGCCAGCGCCGGGTGGCCGGCCCGGACACCCCGGCTGAACCGGTACGCCTTGCGGATCCAATCCCCCACCTGGTTGGCGTCATTGCGGCCGGAGCTCATGAAATGAACCACCAGCGCGTACACCAGGGCCCGGGTTCCGTCGTCCACCTCGCCGGGTGCGTCGGCGACCGCGGTGACGAACTCCTGGCCCTCGGCCTTGTATCCGCCGAGCCACCAGTACCAGCCCGCGGCCGCGGCGAGCCGCAGCGCACCGGTCGAGTCGCCGGCCGCGAGAGCGGTGCGCATCGCCGCCGCGATGTTGTCGTGCTCGGCTCCGAGTGTGACGAGCCACTCCAGCTGTTCGGCGCGGCGCAGATGGGGTTCCGCGGTGGCAGCGAGGCCGGTGAAGTACGCGAGATGCGCTCGGCGCGCGGGCTCCGCCTCTCCGGACTCCACCAGCCGGTCACGTGCGTACTGCCGGATCGTGTCGAGCATCCGATATCGCGGCTCGGTCTCCCCCGATACGAGCAGCAGCGATTTCTCGGTCAGCGCGGTCAGCAATTCGAGCACCTCCCATTGCTCGACTCCCGTGCTCTGTCCGTCTCCCGTAGACGCGCAGACCTGCTCCGCCGCCGCCAGACTCGCACCGCCGGCGAATACGGCGAGCCTGCGTAGAACGAGCCGTTCGGCGTCGGTGAGCAGCTCCCAGCTCCAGTCGACCACCGCGCGTAACGTCCGGTGCTGCGGGATCGCGGTACGGCTGCCGCCGGTCAGCAGGCGGAACCGATCGTCGAGGCGGTCGGCGAGTTGGCCGAGGGTCATGGTGCGCAGCCGGGCCGCGGCAAGTTCGATCGCCAGGGGTATTCCGTCGAGCGCCCGGCAGACGCGGGACATGGTCGCCAGGGTGCCCGGTTCGGTGGTGAGATCCTTGCGCACGGCGCGGGCCCGGTCTCGCAACAACTGAACGGCCGGGGAGGATTCGATCTCGCCGGGGCCGGCGTCCCCGGCCGGTAGTGCCAGCGGCTCGACCCGCCACAACGCCTCACCGGTGATACCGAGTGGTTCCCGGCTCGTGGCCAGGATCCGAAGCCGCGGACACTCGCCGAGCACCCGGTGGGCGAACAGCGCCACCGATTCGATCACATGCTCACAGTTGTCCAGGATCAACAAGGTTTCGCGGTCACGGATCGCGGCGACGAGCCGATCGATCGGTTCCGCGTTCGGGGCGCTGCCGAGCAGAGCATCCCGCAGACCCAGTGCGGCGACCGCCGATTGCGCCACATCACCGCCCGCGGCGACGGACGCCAACTCCACCAGCCACGCCCCGTCCGGTAGGTCGTCGAGCAGAGTGCGCGTGGTTTCCAGCGCCAGCCTGGTCTTGCCCGATCCGCCGGGCCCGGTCAGGGTGGTGAGCCGATGGCCGGAGAGGAGTTCGCGCACCGCCGCGATATCGGCGTACTTGCCGATGTATTCGGTCAGCTCGGCCCGCAGATTCGTGTTGCGGTCACTGTCCCGTGCGCGCACTTCACCACGCAGCAGCGCGACGTGCAGGTCGGAGAGCTCCGGTGACGGATCCACGCCCAGAGTGTCGGCGAGTGACTCCCGGGCATGCTGGTACACGGCCAATGCCTCGGCACCGCGACCCGCGGCGCCGAGCGCCCGCATCAGCGCGCCGGCGAGCCTCTCCCGCACCGGATTCCGGGCCACCAGCTCGGACAGTTCGCCGATCTGCTCCGGGCCCCTGCCGAGGCGGATCTCCGCTTCGTACAGATCCTCCGCCGCGGAAAGACGCAGGCCCTCGAACCGGGTGAGCACGGCGTCGAAAGCCTCGCTGTCCGGTACCTCGACGCCCTGCATCGGGGCACCGCGCCACAGGTCGAGGGCTTCGCGCAGCGACCGGGCCCGGGCCGCGTCGTCACCGCCGCGGGCCCGGTCGAGCAGCTGTTCGAACCGCACCGCGTCGACCTCGTCGGGCCGCACCGCCAGCCGGTAGCCGCCCGCCTCCCCGACGAGCGATCCATCCGGTAGCAATCGGCGCAACCGGGAGACCAGCGCCTGGAGGGCGTTCGCGGCATCGGCGGGCGGCCGCTCGCCCCAGATCCAGTCGACCAGTGTCGTTTTCGCGACAGCGCGTCCGGGTTCGAGGGCGAGGGCGATCAGCAACGCCCGCAACCGCGCGCCTGGTATCTCGATCGATCCACCGTCGTCTCGCCGGATCTCGAGCGGTCCGAGCAACGCGATCTGCACCGGACCATTCTGCCGCACCCGGTCGACGGCCTGCCGGAAACCGCTCCGCGGTTGCCTACCACGACGCTGACCAGGCATAACGCCGTATCAGGGGACATGTCAGCGCGGTATCAGGCCGGTATCAGGCCGCCCGGCGACAGTTCTCGTATGAACAGGTCAGCAATCGCGACTCCCCGGCCGATCGGCCCGGTCGCCGGACCGGAGGGAAACCCGATGGAACTCAGGGCCGACCGGGAGCGCTGCATCGGCTCGGGTATGTGCGCGCTGATCGCTCCGGCGGTATTCGACCAGGACGACGCGGATGGCCGCGTGCTGCTCCTCGACCCCGCACCCCCGGCTCCACACCACCCGGCGACCCGCGAGGCCGCCCACAGCTGCCCGGCGGCGGCGATCACCCTTTCGAACGACTACCACGAACAGGAAACCCGATGAGCGATATCGTCCCCGTCCCCCACGGCCTCCCCACCGACCGTGACGCTGGTCCTTTCGACCCGCCCCGCGCGATCACCCGGCTGCGGGAAGCCCGTCCGGTCAGTCCGCTGATCTTCCCCGACGGTCACGAAGGCTGGCTCGTCACCGGATACGAGGCGGTCCGTACCCTGCTCACCGACACACGGTTCAGCTCCCGCCTGGACATCGGTGTTCTCCACGCGCTGGACGCCGACCCCGATATGCCCGTGCAGACCGAACCGTCCCCGCAGATCCCGGGCCTGTTCATCGCGATGGATCCGCCCGATCACACCCGCCTGCGGCGCAAGCTGATCGGCGCCTTCACCGTCCGGCGCATGAAGCAGCTCGAAGAGCACATCGCCGATGTCGTCGAACGCCAGCTCGACGAGATGGCCAAGATGACCCCACCGGTCGACCTGGTGAAAGCGTTCGCCCTGCCGGTGCCCTCGCTGGTGATCTGCGAACTCCTCGGCGTCCCTTACACCGACCGGGACACCTTCCAGACCAACTCCGCCAAGTTCCTGATCAAGGACCAGCCGCTGGAGGAGAAGATGGGCGCGTACGGGGCGATGATGGGCTACCTGGCCGAACTGGTCACGGCCAAACGTGCCGAGCCCGGCGAGGACATCCTGTCCGATCTGGCCCGCGACGAGGACCTCTCCGTCGAGGAACTGACCGGCATCTCCTTCCTGCTGCTGCTCGCCGGTCACGAAACCACAGCGAACATGCTGGCCCTGGGCACTTTCGCGCTGCTGGAGAACCCCGGGCAGATGGCCACGCTGCGCGCCGATCCGGATCTGATGCAGGACGCGGTCGAGGAACTCATGCGCTACCTGTCGGTCGCCGATATCTTCTACCGCTACGCCACCGAGGACATCGAACTCGGCGGCGAAACGATCGGTGCCGGATCAACCGTTGTTATCTCGCTGCTGGCCGCCAACCACGACCCGCGGCGCTTCGACAACCCCGATTCCCTCGATATCCACCGAAAAGCCCGCGGGCATGTGTCCTTCGGCCACGGCGTCCATCAATGCCTCGGCCAGCAGCTGGGCCGGGTGGAGATGCGCGCCGGCTTCGCGGGACTGCTGCGGCGCTTCCCGACCCTGCGGCTCGCCGTTCCCGCCGGCGAGGTGAGGCTCCGGACCGATATGAATATCTACGGCGTCCACGAATTACCGGTCGCCTGGACCGAAACCACCGATAGCCCACCGAACAGCCGAATCTCGGCGGAACAGACAGCGCACACACCGGGCTGACCCGGGCCTCGTCCGGATCTGGATCTCCTCGCCGCGGAGCTCACTACACTGAGACGCCCCTGCCCACACGTCCCAGGAGCCATCGTGCCCCCTGCCGAGGTGACCGTTTCCCATCCGATCGTCGACGTCGTGCTCGACCACTACCGTCCGGCGCTGGGTTCGCAGGAAGTGCTGTATCGCAACCACGTCTACCGATGCCTGAACTACCAGCGCATGCTGTTCGGTGAAATCCCCGATACCGCGGCGCTGGCCTGGGCCGTGCACGACCTCGGCATCTGGACCGAGGAGACAGTGGACTATCTCGAACCTTCCGCCGCGCTGGCCGAGCAATGGTGCGACTGCCTCGATATCGACGACGCCGAAGTCGTTGCCACCCTGGTACTCGACCACCACCGGATCAGACCGGTGCGCGATGAACTCGTCGAAACCTTCCGGCAGGCCGACCGTATCGACGTATCCTGCGGGCGAATCCGCGGCGGGCTGTCCGCAGCCGCGGTTTCGCGGGTGGTGGCCGAGTTCCCCTACGCCGGATTCCACCGGTTCCTGGCGGGTCGTATCGGACCCTATGCACTGTCGCACCCGCGGCGCCCGCTACCGATGCTGCGGTGGTAGCCGGGCGCGACCGGTGTGTGGCCGATTCCGAATCCGCGCCCGCGGAGCCGGCCGGGCTCGGGCCGCGCGGTTCAGTACATCCAGCCCTGCGCCGAGATGACGTATTCCGCCAGATCTTCGATGGTCATCATCTCCGGATGGCTGTAGTACACCAACTCGAACCGGCGTTTGCGCCACTGCACCGGGTCGATACGACCTCCGTCACTGGTATCGCACAGTGCTTCGAGCCGGTCGAGATCGAAGGGTTCCTTACCTCGCGCGTGCGAGTCCGCTTTCACGGCCGCCAGCCGTTCGGCCCCGTTCATATCCTGGCGCCGCCATATTTCCGCAGCGAACCGGCGCGCCTCGTCGACGTCCATACCGCTCCTCAACTGCCCGCGCGGCCTCATCCGGCCGGATCTTCCTCGAGGATAGAGCCGGGAGCCGCATTCCGTCGGCCGAATATCCGTACCGTGCGCGGAAGCAGCCGCGTTTCACGAGGCCCGGCCCTTCGAACGGGTTGGGCGGGTTCCTCGTCGCGGCAACGGCTTCAACAGCCATTACGAGGTTATCGCGGGCCGGGGACGTAACGCACAGCCCAGCCGCCCTCCCAGCGCTCGCCCGATCCGAGCCAGCGCAGACCGTCCCCGGAATTCAGGGCATCGGGAGCCGCGGTCATCGGTTCCAGCGCGACCGCGAGGCCGCGGCCCGCCGGCCGCGGGAACTCCCGGGCGGTGAATACCTGGAGGTAGCGCCAGTCGGCGTCGTGGAGCAGTTCCACTCTCGCCCCGTCCGGGGCGGTGAGCTGTGCCGCGATACCGGGCGCCACCCCGCCGAAGGGGGTGTCGAGGGCCAGGTCTGCCAGCGGGACTCCGGCTCGCAGGTCGTACGCAGTGCCCTCGACGGGGTGCTCGGCGAGGGGATTCATCCTGTCGTCGACCTCGTAATAGGTGCTCGCGGAAACGGTGAGCCGAAGCTGTTCGACGGGCGTCGCACCGATCCGGAAGTACGGATGCGCACCTACCGCGTGCGGCGCCGGCCGGCCGGAATGGTTGGCCACCCCGTGGGTCACCGCCAGCCCGTCGGGGCGCAGTTCGTAGCGCACCCAGGTGTCGAGCAGGAACGGCCAGCCGTGCTGGGACGGTATGAGCGCACCGAGGGTCACCGCGTCCGGCGACTGCGCACGCACCTCGTAATCGGTGTTGCGCAGGAGCCCGTGGATCGCGTTCGAGCGTGACACTTCGGTGATATCGAGCTGCTGACGATCCCCGTCGAGAGTCCAGGCCGCATCGCGTACGCGGTTCGGCCACGGCGCCAGCACGATTCCGGCCGCCATCGGCGGAGTGGAGTCGGCGGGCAGCGGTTCGGTCACCGCGATCCCGTGCACGGTGAGGCCGCGCAGCACGGCGGCGACCGTACCCAGTTCGGCGCGGACACCTTCCGCTTCGAGCGTGATCGAACGTCCGGTCGGGGTGGGGTCGGCTGCGGTCACACCACCAGCCTAGATTCCCGGCCCGCCGGATCGGTGCCGCGCGAAGGCTACGGTGAGTCCAGGGGCCGGCGGGTATGTCCGGTTCGACTACCTGCACCGGGAGCCGCTGAACGCGTTCCCGGATCCCGGTCCGCGTGGCTACCACCTGTGCGACACTGAGCTTGTCCGGATCCCCAACTCGGATGGCGCCAATGATATTTCGTCGTCGACGGCGGCGGTCTGCTGGAACCGCCGGAGGTCCCGGCTCCGAGCCGACGAGCACCTACATGACCGTGCATTCGGAGACAGCGGCCCGCAGGGCGGCAGATACGAAATCACCTGCCGCGATGAATCGTCTGGGCTGTCTTCTGAAAGTCAAGGGCCGACACGAGGAAGCGGCACAGTGGTTCCGGCGGTCCGCCGAAGCGGGAAATGCCGACGCCATGGCCAATCTGGCGACCTACTTGATGGGCGAAGGCCGTAACCGGGAGGCAGCCGAGTGGTTCCGGCGCGCCGGCGGACCACTGGGCGAGGCATTCGCCGAGGCGCTGCTCGAGCAGGGTGACGGGGGCCCCGATGCCGCGGAAAACCACCGGGCTCGATGAACGAACCGCTCGACGCGTGGGGGACACCCGGGTATTTCCTGCTGAACTCGACCTGTTTACGCGCTGTCGCGATCCATCAGGAATACGAGGTCAGCGGGCGCGAAGAGGATCTGCGACTCGCGATCGAGGGATTCGAACTCGTGCTCGACGCGGCGCGGGATATCGATATCCGCTTTGCCGCCACCAATGGCCTGGGGACCGCGATATGGTCCCGCTTCGAACGCTATGGTCGGCCGGAAGATCTCGACCGTGCGATCGAGTTGTTCCGCGGAGCACTGGCCGATTACCCGAATGAGACCACCCTGGAAGGTCCCGCGGTCCACGCCAACCTGGGCGCGGTGCTCCAGATGCGCTGGCGGATCACCTCCGCGGAGACCGATTTGACCGAGTCGGTGACCCATTTCCGGGCAGCAGTCGAATCGACCGTGATCACGAGCCCGCGACTGACCGGCCGGCTCAACGGCCTGTCCAGTGCGCTCTGCGCGCTGTATGTACACCGGGGCGACTCCTCCGCATTGTCGGAAGCGGTGACCAGCGGCGAGCAGGCCGTCGGCTACGCCCCCGGCGACCCGGCCAACGGCGCGACGGCGTATTCGAATCTGGCGGAAACACTGCGTATCCGGTACCACTCCCCCATCAGCCGTGGACCCGCCGACTTGGACGCGGCCGCCCGGCATGCGCGAATCGCGCTGGCAGCCGTCGAACACAACCGCCTGCTCCGGCCACGTTTCCAAGCCAACCTCGCCTCGGTCCTGCACGATCGGTTCGCGGCCGTGGGTAACCCCGGCGACCTCACCGAGGCCGTCGCCCTCGCCGGCAAGGCATTGCGCGCGACACCAGCGGGCCACCCCAATCGCCCCGAACGACTACATCGGCTGTCCACAATCGAAGCGAGCCTGGCCCTCTTCTACCGTGGTCCGCGCCGCCGGGGCAGGCCGGTTACCGCACCGGCCGCGCTGAGTCCCCGGACTCCACTGGCCTGGCTCGCCGCCACCGGACCGGCGCCCGGCCGCCCGGAACGCCGGGCGCTGCGGAAACTGACGAAAAGGGCCGCGGCCGCGCTCGCCGGCGTACCCGCGGGACATGTCTTGCGGTCACCGATGCTGCTCGGCCTGGGTACGGCCCTGGCGACCGAGGCTTCGGCGGAGCGCAACGCGCGGACGTGGCAGCGCGCGCAGAACACCTTTCGCCGGTTGGCCTACGATCCCGCCGCACCGACGGAAATACGGATCGCGGCCGCCTGGCGATGGGCGGCGACCCTCCTCCGCACCGAGGATCCGAGCGCGGCCTGCGCACCGCTGGAACTCGCGGTGGAGTTACTCCCCAGAACGGCCCCGCAGCGCGTTACCTCCGCAGATCGCGAACAATCCCTCGGCAATTTCGCCGGCCTCGCCCGCGACGCGGCCGCCTGCGCACTGCACGACGGCCGCCCGCACCGTGCGCTCGAACTGCTCGAACACGGGCGCGGCATCCTGTTCGCCCACGCGCTCGACCGCCGCACCGACACAGCCGAACTCCAGCGCCTGCATCCCGACCTGGCCGAGCGCTTCGAACGCGTACGGTCGGGCCTGAACCGTCCCGACGATTCCGGTTTCAGCACCGGCTCCGCCACAGCTCCCGGCGGACTCCTCGGCGGTGAAGAGCGGCATCTGCTGGCGGGCGAATGGGACGAGCTGGTGGACACTGTCCGCCGGCTACCCGGGTTCGAAGATTTCCTGCGCTCGCCACAGGCCGGCGATCTCATCGAAGGCCTCCCGCCGGAGGGGCCGGTCGTCATCGTCAATGTCAGTCCGCTGCGGTGCGATGCGCTGTTGCTGGTATCGGGCGAACTCGAGGTCGTACCGCTGCCCGGTCTGCGCCATGACGAACTCGTCGAACGGGCCGGCGCGTTCCGTTCGGCGACGGCGAAAACCGGCTACGCGCACCAGCTGCCACCGGCCGAGTCCGCGGCCGCGAACCAGACGATAACGCGAACCCTGGAGTGGCTGTGGGACACGGTGGCCGAACCCGTACTCAGGTCGGGGGCACTGCGCGACCCGGCGGGCGGACTGCCGTCAAGGCTGTGGTGGATACCCACCGGACCCCTGACCCTGCTGCCGTTGCACGCCGCGGGCCGCACGTCCACACCGGATATCTCGGTGCTGGACCAGGTCGTGTCCTCGTATGCTCCGACCGTCCGGGCCCTGCGCACCGCGCGGCGTACCGAGGACCCCGGCCCGCGACCGCCGCGATTACTCGCGGTCGCCCTCCCCACCACCCCTGGACTCGGCGACCTCCCCGGTGCGGCGACCGAGGTTTCCCAGCTCCGCGGGCGGCGACCGGACAGTCTCGTGCTCACCGGCGAGCACGCCGTCCGCCGCGCCGTCCTGGACGCTCTGCCGCACCACAGCTGGGTGCATTTCGCATGTCACGCCGTCAGCTCGGCCGATGGCCCCACACCCGGTTACCTCGCACTCGACGACCATTCGTCGGCGCCACTGACTGTCACCGATATCGCTCGGCTGCAGCTGCACACTGCCGAACTCGCCTATCTGTCCGCGTGTTCGACGGGCATAGCGTCCGACGGCCTGCACGACGAGGCGTTCCATATCGCCGGGGCCTGCAATATGGCCGGCTTCCGCCATGTGATCGGTACATTGTGGACGGTACGTGATGCGGTGGCCGTCGACCTGGCCGACCACTTCTACGCGGCACTCGAACCGACCGGTTTCGACAGCGCCCACGCGGCTTTCGCCTTGCACGCCGCCGTCCGGCGTATCCGGGACGAGAATCCGAACCGGCCCGCTCTGTGGGCGCAGTACTTTCACGTGGGTCCGTGAACCCTGTCGCCGGAAGCCGGTGATATCCCTACGATTCCAATATCGGACGACGTACGGACGATGCCGGACCGCAGGTATCGCCGGACGGCGGTACCCGGGGAACACCGACCTCAGGGAGGGACTGTGACCGAACTATCGGGCCGATCACCACACGAGAATGGGCGCTCGGACAGCACCGATCATCTCGGCGACACCCGGGCGGCCGGCGAGATCCTGCTGGGCGCGCTGGCGGGGTCAGCCCTCCTCCCGTTTGTCCAGGCGATCACCACCAAGGCCGGCGAGGACGCGTACCAGCTGATCCGGAGCGTGTTCACCCGCTGGACACGCCGCCGGGCGGCGCGTGCCGACCTGCGCCGGACCGGAGTCGTCACCCTGGCCGACCCGGCCACCAGGGTCGCCCTGCAGCTACCACGGACGATCACGCCCACCATGGCAGTTCAGCTGGATCAGGTTCGCCTGCCCGAGCAGCGCACAGCCTGGATCCTCATCCGCTGGGACGCGCGCCGCACACGGTGGCTCACCGAGGAATGCGACGAACCTCCGCACCCTGCCCAGGATCTCGAGTAGGACACCGAACGGGACCTCGATCAGACCGTGGACCTGCAGTCTCGCCCAGTCGTTCTCAGGCCGTTGCGGCCGCTGTACGATCACGGAGGAAATCGCAAGGAGGTACTCGGGTTGCGCGGGGGTGTGCGGATCGACCTGCGTGTGCTGGGCCCGGTGGAGCTACGGGTCGGCGATTCGGCTGCCGCGGTCGGGGGTCGTAATCCATTGGCCATGCTCGCCCTGCTGGTGCTGAATCGCGATCGAGTCGTCCGGTCCGATGAGATCATCCGGGGGATCTGGGGAGCCGACGCGCCGGAGACCGCGTCGGCGCGATTGCATGTGCTGGTCTCGAAATTGCGCAAACGGTTGCGAAATCAGTCTGTGGACGACACTGCCGTGGTCGGCTCGGCGGCGGCCGGCTACCGGCTGACCATCGATGACGCCTGTTGTGATCTGGCGCGTTTCGAATCGAGCAGGGCCGCTGCCGCTGCCGCGTACGCCACCGGTAACCATGCCCATGCCGCGCGGATGTATCGCGTGGCGCTGGCCGAATGGCGCGGAGCGCCGCTGTCGAATCTGCGTGGATTCGAATTCGCCGACAATGCCGGCGTGGTCCTCGACGAGATCCGCTGGAACTGCCTGGAGGCCCGCATCAACGCGGATCTGGCGCGCGGATCGAGTGCGGACCTCATCGGTGAACTCACCGGCCTCACACACGACAACGCACTCCGCCTCCGCGAGCCGCTGTGGGCACAGCTGGCCACCGCGCAGTACCAGCGGGACAGGCAGGCGGACGCTCTGGAAACCCTCCGGCGAGTGCGCCGGATCCTCGACGACGAACTGGGGGTACCCCCGGGCCCGGCCTTGATCGAACTCGAACGCAAGATCCTCAACCAGGAGCCGGCGGGCCCGCGCCCGCAACCGCCACCGCTGACCGACGCACTTCGCGCGGCACCCACCGTGGCCCGTGACGCCAAAAGGCCCACCGGACGACTCCGGCTCGACGACGGCCGGCTGATTCCCATCGGCCCGGCCGGCCTGAAGATCGGCCGCCGAGCCGATAACGATCTCGTACTCGACGACGTCGAGGTCAGCCGCTTCCATGCCCGGATTTTCCAGAACTCGGTCGGCCCGATCATCCACGATCTCGATTCGAAGAACGGTGTCGCCGTCAACGGTGACCGTATCGACCGGGCAGTGGCACTCGAGGACGCCGACACTATCCAGATCGGCTCCACAACAATGATTTTCACCAGGATCGAAGCACGTCCGGCAGAAGACTCGAGTACAACGGAGTAATGGAACTGCCCGATCCCCGAGAAAGGGATCGGGCAGTAGCGCACCCGCCGAATCGAGCCGCGATCCCGGTCCTCCGGATCAAGCGAACAGATCGGGGCTCAGGTAGACATCGTCCTTGCCCACACCCCAGTCCACTCGCATCTCCGCTTTGTAATCGTGCCCGCGAGCCGGGTTGGCCAGGCCGCCGGGCCGGTAGTGGTGTGGTCCGGTAGCGACCGGGAAATCGGTCGTGAACACCACGACACCACCCGGCACCTCCGTGTAATCCCAGAGCATCAGGTGAACCTTGCCGGAGCCCTTGGCGAAATCGGTGTACCCGCTGTAATGGACGACGCCGTCCTCCATGCTGATGCACGCGTGGGCGTACGAGGTGTCCCCACACCCACCGTCGGTCGACGCCGACGCTGTTCCTGCCGCCCCCAGAGCTGACGCCCCTGCCAGCGCGAGTCCGCTGAGCAGCGCACCCATCCGGCCGATCCTGGACTTCATCATGTCTGTCTCCTCCCGAAACCTGTCAGCACGAACAGGTTCGGACGCCCACTGTGGCGCATGTCGTACCGCGTCCGAACTGTCCGGAGTGCGTCTTCGCACCGTGCTTTCAGGTTCGCAACCCGCTCTTACCGGGGCCCTTTCCGGCGGCTTACCAGCCTCGGCCCACGGTCTTCGGAAGGTGACTCGGCCCCTTACAGGCCGTTGATGATCACGGCATTACAGTCCGCCGCGGCCTGCCGCAGGGGGATCGCGGCCTGGTATTCCTCGGATTCGTACCAGGCGCGGGCGGCCTCCGGGGATTCGAATTCCAGTACCACCGTCTGAGTGGCGGGCCACTCCCCCTCGAGGACCTGGGGCTTGGTGTCCACCGCGAGGACGGTGACACCTTTGGCCATCGCTTTCGCGGCCGCCTTGCCGTATTCGGCCATACCCGCCGGATCCTTGATCGACTCGGTCACGATGACATAGCCCTTGGCCATCCTGGTCTCCTTTTCCACGTATGAGCCATGATCGACTCCTCCGCCGACCATACCCATAACGCCATTTCCGATAGCGAGAATCCCATATCGTGAAATGCGGGGTCCCGCCGAACGGGACCCTGCGATCAGTCCGCGGACTTGCCGTTTCGCCGGAGCAGATGAGGGCGCAGGCGGTTGAATCCGCGGACCCGGACACTGCGCAGATGCCGGATGGCG
Organism: Nocardia sp. NPDC019395; assembly: GCF_040632335.1. Lineage (NCBI taxonomy): Bacteria > Bacillati > Actinomycetota > Actinomycetes > Mycobacteriales > Nocardiaceae > Nocardia > Nocardia sp. NPDC019395. The sequence goes on along the minus strand of NZ_JBEYBT010000021.1, from coordinate 44,290 downwards.
AACTCCCGTTCCCCGTCGAGCTCCGCCGCGGCACCGTCGTCGATCAGGATCGTGCCCGGCCGGGCCACACCGGTGAGCCGGGCCGCGATATTCACCACCGACCCGTACAGGTCGCCGAAGCGTTGCAGCACCGGACCGTAGGCCACCGCGACCCGCAGTTCCGGCGTCGTGCCCACGGTCATCGTGGATTCCTGGACGGCCACCGCGATCCGCGCCGCGGCCAGCGGGGATTCCGCGGCGAACATCACTTCGTCTCCGACGTTCTTGACCACCCAGCCGCCGTTCTCGGCGATCGCCGCCGTGGTGGTCGATTCGAACGCCTCCAGCAGCGTGGACAATTCGTCGGGGTGCAGGTGCCGGGTGAGGCGGGTGTAGCCGACCATATCGGCGAAGCCGACGGCCAGGGTCCTGGTCGAATCCTGGGTGGGGCCGGTCTCCTCCAGATGGCGGGTGAGTGCCGCGTCCAGATGCCGCCGCCAGGCATAGGACAGCAGACTCTCCAGCAGCTCCACTGTTTCCGCGGTGGCGGCGCGGGTGACCAGGTCCGGATCGGCTCCGGGACCGGCCGCGGCGACCCGGCGGTCGATCTCGTCGAGCACCAGATCGACCTGCCATTCGGCCAGCCGCGCCATGGCCTGCCCGATGGTGCGGGCGGTGCCGGCCTGCTGCCGGGTATCGGCGTCGGCCAGAACGCCGACCTCACGGAGACGGTGGATGGCCGCGATATCGGAATCGGTGTAATCCGGCGCGCTGTCGTCCGCGCTGGCCGGGAAACCCAGCGATACCCACAGCCGACGTGCCAGCTCCGGTGCTACCCCGGCTTTCTCCGCCACTTCCCGGCGGTTGTAACGCCGGCTGCCGGCGAGCAGGCTCGTCTCCGCCGCCGACCGAACCAGTTCGGACCTCTCCTGCGACACCATGGGCGAAACCTTACGACGTGGTAGCGACCCCGCGGGCGGACCGGGCGAATAGGACGGTGATCTGCATCATGGTCGAGAGACGTGACCGCGGAGGTGGCGTCCGCCTAGGACGGCGGTGTCGCGGACCGCGGGGAGGTGTACTGCGGGACCGTCGTGGTCGCAGTCGCCGGCGACGGAGGTTGCGTGGGCTCCGGCGATCCGGCCCCCGGCGCGGCAGGCTCGGACTGCGGAGAATCCCGGCGTACCGGGGCCTCATAGGGTTGCGGAGCATCTGCGGGTCGAGAAGCTTGCGCGGACGGGGTGGCAGGCTGCGCCGGGGTGGAGGGGGCGACTGATGAGGCCGGCGCGGCGGGCGAGGTGGGGACTACCGCGGACCTCGGCGCCTGCGCCGGACCCGAAGTGGGGGCCGCCTGCCGGGTCGGTGCCGCGGATGAGCTCGGGGCCGCGGGTGCGGGCTGAACCGCAGCGGACTTCGGAACGGCGGCCGGCCGGCCCGACGCATCGGGCAGGGGGCGGTCGGTGGGGAAGTTGACGAAGCTCGGCGCCGACGGGTCCAGCGCCAGATGCTGGGGTTTGAGTTCGGTGTCGTTGAGCATCGGCCGGAAGGCCAGCGCTTTGGGCGCGTTCGCGGCGAAAACGTCGAGCCGGAGCCGGTGGCCGGGTTCGAGCACCGCCTGGGTCGGGATGACCGCGATATCCAGCGCGACCGGTTCACCGGGTGTCACCGGCTGCACGCTGTCCAGAGTGATCGGGTTGAAGGGTGCGGTGAGATCACCGTTCGGCGAGCGGGTGCTGCGCGACTCGTCGATGGCCCGCAGCGAGGCGGTGAGTTGCCCGGTGCTCAGCACCCGCGAGGTGCCGTCGGGCGATACATCGTTCACCGTCACACTCCAATAGCCGTCGGTGGCATCGTGGACGGTGTTCAGGTGCACATTGATCGGGCCGGATACCGTGGTCCGCTCGGCGACCTCCGCGCTGGTGAAAGTGAGCGCGCCGTGTTCGGCGATCCGGGAGTCCTTGGCGCATGCGTCGAACGCCGAGGCGATCCCCGCCGACCCCTGCGCCGCATCCCGTGAGCAGACCGTGCTCAGCCCTGGAGCCACCGTCAGCTGCGCCTTGTCCCCCGGCTGTCCGATCAGTGATCCGTCGTGCACGCTCTCACTGGTGGTACCGCTGGGGGTGGCCGAAAGATACACCCGCCGATGCGTCATCCCGGGCTGCGGGAACTGGTCGAGCACTTCCCAGCCGCCGCCCTGCTGCCAGACGATCACCGGGCCGTATTCGGCGATACCGTTGTCGATATCCTTGAGCCAGTGGTCGAACCAGGCCCGCTGCAGCACATCCAAACGTGGTGGGGCGCCCGGCCTTCCGGTTCCGGCGCCGGGATTCGCGTGATAGGTGTCGCCGACGATGAGTTGTTTGCGGCCCGGCGGCAGCGGGATATCGTTGTAGAGCTTGGTGGCACTGTTGGCGAAAATATCGTGCCAGCCGCCGTAGACGAAGGTCGGAACGGTGATCTTCTCCGGATGGCCCGTGATGCCTTCCCGGAACGGACTGTTCTCGTCGAGTGCCGCGGCCAGAGTGGGCGGCATATCCTGCAGCGACGGGGTGAGCAGCGCCTGCGCGAGCAGGTCGTAGTTGGTCGCGGGGTCGGCCAGCCGGTCGGAAAGCCACTGCCAGTCGAAGTCACCGTTGAGCATGGCCTTGACATCCGGCATGAGCTTGGCCCGGTTCACCTGGGTGAGCCACAGCGGCAGGAAGGTCACGCCCACGCCGCCGCCGGGCGCCACCACATCGCGCATGAGATCGCTGCCCGGTTCCACCGGGAAGATGGCCTGCAACGGTTTCGGTGCGTTCTCGGCCGCGCGCAACTGATTGATCCCCGAATAAGAGCCACCACTCATCGCGACCCGCCCGTTGGACCACGGCTGCGCCGCCGACCATTCGATCACCTCACGGGTATCGAGTTGTTCGCGCTCCCCGAGGGTGTCCCACAATCCCTGCGACTGCCCCGTGCCGCGCACATCCACCGAGACCACGGTGTAGCCGGCCCGCACCAGTTTGCTGTCCAGCCCGAGCACGGTGGCGACGGTGCCGCCGTCGAGGGCATGCAGCAGATCCTCGAAACCGCTGATCGGGGTGCCGGACAGGTTGATCCGGCGCACCAGGTCCATGGTGAACCGCTGCGCCTCGGGGTTGTTGATCGCCGAATCGATCAGGCTGTTCATCATTTTCGAGTACGGCGTCATGGTGACGATTGTGGGCAGCGGCCGGGTCTCCACCTGATCGCCGGCCTGCGCGGGCCGGTACACATCGGCTTTCAGCGTCACGCCGTCGCTCATGGTGATGTGCACGTCTTTGTCGATATGCGCGTCGGAGTAGGGCTGCGGTCCGTCATGGGTGCCCGTCCATTGCTGGGCGAGCTCCGCCGGGGAGACGGCGGGCGAGGTGTCCTGGTGGACCGGCTGCCGGACGGCCTGCACCACCACCAGGATCGCGGCCAGTACGACCGCGGTGACGGCCGCCGCGGCCGCGAGCACGTGCACCCGGTACAGCCGCATGAACAACCCTCCACCTGATGGTTCCGGTTTCCGCGCACAGATGCCGCAGACGATAGCAATCAGCTCTCATATGAGCGGTATCGACGCGCGGAGGTCCGGGATGTTCACGCACCCTCGGCGGCAAGGTTTCCGGAGGGGGCCGTCCGGCCGCGATCAGCGCACGCGCCGCAAACGCAGGACGAGGTCCTTGACCTGGTGACCGGCTGCCGGACGATTGCGGTCACGCAGATCGTTCACCTCCACGGTCCACCTGTCGTCGAGGAGCGTGACGATATCGGCGGGCTGGTAGTAGGCGTAGGGATCGAACTTGTGCGGATGATCCTCCGGCTCCGGGAATTCGGTCGGATCGTGGCTGACGAACAACAGGGTGCCCCCCGGCGCGACAGCCTCGAGCAGGCCGCGCATCGTGGCGTGCCCGGGTTCGATCTCGATCGGGAAGTAATGCGCCGACACCAGATCGAACGATCCGGCCGGTAGCGGTGTGACCGCGATATCGGCCTGCTGCCACGAGATCTCCGGATGCCCGGCCGACGCGCGGTCGATCGCCACCTTCGAGATATCCACCGCGGTCACCTGCCAGCCCTGTTCGGCCAGCCAGTAGGCATCCGCACCCTCGCCGCAGCCGAGGTCCACCGCCCGTCCGGGTGACATACCGGTCACCTCCGTGACCAGCGCGTCGTTCGGCAGACCGCTGAAGCGCTGCTCGGTCTCGCCGTACATATCGTCCCAGAACTGCTGGTCCATCGATATCTCCTGCTCTCCTCGGGGGTTGCCACCAGCATCCGGGCAAACCGGCAACTTGACAAATTTATTTGCCAGAACTGCAATAGTCTCATGTTCGAGGAGTTCGGCGATGTCATCAACGCGATCGGCCCGCGGTTGCGTGAGCTGCGGCGACGCAACGGCACCACCCTGTCCGCGCTATCCGAGGTCACCGGCATTCCGGTCAGCACCCTGTCGCGGCTGGAATCCGGACAGCGCAAACCCAGCCTCGAACTGCTCCTACCCCTGGCCAAGGCCCATCATGTCCCATTGGACGAACTCGTCGACGCCCCGGAGACCGGCGACCCGCGCGTGAACATCCGCCCGGTGACCCGGCACGGCCAGACCTTCATCCCGCTCACCCGCAAGCCCGGCGGCCTGCAGGCCTATAAGCAGATCCTGTCCGGCCGCGCCGCCGCCGAACCCGATCCGCGCACCCACGAGGGATATCACTGGCTCTATGTCCTCAACGGAAAACTGCGTCTGATTCTCGGCGACAGGGATATGGTGCTGACCCCCGGTGAGGTCGCGGAATTCGATACCCATCTCCCCCACTGGTTCGGCAACGCCGACGAACATCCGGTCGAATATCTGAGCATCTACGGACCGCAGGGCGAACGGTTCCATATCAAGGCGCGGTATCGCCCGTCGTAATTTCGATATACCTCATACGCTGGGCGAACACATATAGTTACCGTTTCGTTAGGCATCTTGTCCGTGTCGTTTCCGAAGCATGAGCGACGGACGGCGAAATATGACTCCCCGGGTTTGCAGGACCGACATATAGCTGTGGTGTATTTCCAACGCTGTTCGAGCAGTCGGTGAATGTTCTCGCCGCGCATGTGCGGTGAAAGTTTTTGCGATCCACCGGCTCTCGACCTGAGCACGGAGGACCGCAATTATGGAGTCAGTACCGCTAGTCCGAAAACGCATGGCCGTTATGGCCATCCTCGCCGCCGCGGCCGGCACCATCCTCTGCACAGCCGCCCCCGCCGAAGCACGACCGGTCGAAGTGCCCGGTTTCGGCAGCTTCGAAGTCCCCGATCAGATCCCCCTACCGACCGGAATCCCCGGTATCGGAACTCCCGCGCCCCAATTCGCACCCGCCCCACCTGTGGGTGATATCGCGGTGCAGGCGGCGCGCAGCAAGCTCGGCGCCCCGTACGTCACCGGCGGCACCGGTCCGAACACCTTCGACTGCTCGGGGCTCGTGAAATGGGCCTACCAGCAGGCCGGAGTGGACGTACCGCGCACGAGCTGGTCACAGCTCTCCGCCGGCACCCCGGTATCTCTCGACCAACTACGTGTCGGTGATGTGATCTCCTACAGCGGCGGCGGACATTCCGCGCTGTACGCCGGCGACGGCAACGTGATCCACGCCGCGACCACCACGGTGGAGATATCGCCCATGTCGTATTCGCCCGTGGTCGGAGCACGCCGCTTCTGACCCGCGGCCCGTGCCGTGGCCCCTCGATCCGGCGGCAAGCCCGAACCACAGCCCCGGCCCACGGCGCACCACACGGACCGCTTTCCCCGGGCACCGGCCCGGGGAAAGCGGTCCGATGGAAATCAGAGACGTTCGATAATCGTGGCGTTCGCCAGCCCGCCCGCCTCGCACATGGTCTGCAGGGCGTACCGGCCACCGGTCTGCTCCAGATGATTGACCATGGTGGCGAGGATCCGCACACCCGAGGCACCCAGCGGATGCCCCAGCGCGATCGCCCCGCCACGCGGGTTCAGCTTCTCCGGATCGGCGTTCAGTTCGTGCTGCCACACCAGCGGCACCGGCGCGAAGGCCTCGTTCACCTCGTAGGCGTCGATATCGTCGATTGTCAGACCGGCCCGGTCCAGTACCTTCTTCGATGCCGGTACGGGTGCGGTCAGCATGAGCAGCGGGTCGTCGCCCATTACCGCGAACGAGTGGAAGCGGGCCCGCGGCGTGAGCCCCAGCTTCGCCGCCATCTGCTCGCTCATGATGAGCGCCGCGGACGCACCGTCGGTGAGCGGCGAGGAGTTACCCGGCGTGATGGACCAGTTGATCTCCGGAAAGCGCTGCGCGTACTGCTCGTCGGTGAATGCCGGTTTCAGGCCGGCGAGCTTTTCCGGGGTGGACCCGGCCCGGATGGTTTCGTCGGCGGTCAGCTCACCGGCGGCGACCAGTTCCCGATCGAACCCGCCCGCCGCCGCGGTCTCGGCCGCCAGCCGATGCGAGCGCGCCGCGAAGTCGTCGAGGGTCGCACGGTCGAACTTCCACCGCGCGGCCAGGATCTCGGCCGCGATCCCCTGCTGCACCAGCCCCTCCGGGTATCGGTGCGCGATGGGCCCGCGGTTGGCGTCCTGCCCCTGCGCGTTGGAGAACATGGGCACCCGGCTCATCGACTCCACACCGCAGGCGGTCGCGATATCGTAGGCACCCGCCAGCACACCCTGCGCCGCGAAATGCGCGGCCTGCTGGCTGGACCCGCACTGCCGGTCGACGGTGGTCGCCGGAACCGAGTCGGGGAATCCGGCCGCGAGCACCGCGGTCCGGGAGATATTGAACGCCTGCTCGCCACTCTGGGTGACACATCCGCCCACCACATCGTCGACCAGCGCGGGATCCAGGTCGTTGCGTTCGATCAGTTTCTCGAGGACCCCGGCCAGCAGGGTCGCGGGATGTACCCCCGACAAACCCCCGCCCATCTTGCCTTTCCCGGACGGCGTGCGAACCACATCGACGATGACGGCGGACTGCATGGGCCCCTCCTGAGCTGCTCGTTACGGTCGCCAAGTTAGCGGCCGTTCAAGGATAAGTTAACACCTATTCGCATCAGGAGACCAGATCCGAAATCTCACCCGGCGCACCTGCACGGCGATCCGGAAGGGGCACACTCGCCGTACAAGCGGCACGATTTCGCACTGCGGACGGTTCACCGATGCGTCCCCGGACAGCTATTCCGACGCCGGCCTACTCTTGCCGAGCGCCTGCACGCGGGCACTCAGCGAACGTCCGAGCCCGACGACCTCGGCATCCATATCCGACAGCCAGGTCGGAACGGCCCGGCCGCTCACGCGTTCGACCAACGGCGTGTGTAGCAGCGGCCGGAGCCAGCGCAGCACACCGGCCCAGGCCGGGACGTTGATCCGTTCGGCACGCCGCTCGATCCCCCGTTCGAACCTCGCGGCGCATTCCCGCACCGGGATCGCTTTACGGAGCGGTCGCGGCATCGTGGCGCGTGCTCGCACGGAAGCAGGAACGTCGGCGTGCGCTTCCCGCACCAGCGATGTGTCGATCCACGACATATGCGCGGAACCGACCCCGACACCGAGGTGCGCGACTTCGAGCCGTAACGCATTCGCGAACTGCTCTACTCCGGCTTTGGTGGCGTCGTAGGCCGCCAGCCCCGGCATCGCCACATAGGCAGCAATGGAGGAGACGATCAGCACGTAGCCCCGCCGCTCGGCAATCGACGGCAAAGCGGCACGGACAGTGTGGAAACTGCCGATGAGGTTGACCTCGACCACCCGCCGGAAAGCGGCGGGATCCACCGTGAGGACCGACCCGTAGCTGCTGATACCCGCGTTCGCCACGACGATATCGATGCCACCGAACCGCTCGACCCCGCGCGCCACCGCGTTCTCCACCGCGGCGAGATCACACACATCGGCAGAAACCGCCACAACATGCTCTTCGCCGCCCAATTCCACGGCGAGCTCCCGCAACGGCGCCGAATCGTTATCGATGAGCACCAACCGCGCACCCCGCGCACGCAACCGCCGGGCGACCTCCGCACCGATACCGCGGGCGCCGCCGGTGACAAGTGCGACCTTGCCGGTGAAGGCGGTCATGGAACTGACGATAAACCCGCTGATCACGCTCCCGAAAGAGGGCAGTGGCAGGCGTTCGCGCCTTGTGAGCACGTCGTGACCATCGGTGTCGGCGGGAACACGGTCTATCGAGTCGCGTACGGATCGGTCAGCGTCGCCGGCGTCCGGGCCACCTCCAGGGCCGCCGCCGGGAATCGGACGCCGGCGATCGAGCAGACATCATCCGATAGACGCGACAGCTATGGCGCGCGGAACGCCCTGAAGGTCACGTGTTTCCGAGTCCGGAAGCCGAGCCGCTCGTACAGGGCGATGGCGCCGGTGTTCGCCTCGGCCGAATGGAGGAAAGGACGTTCACCGCGAGCCACGATACGAGACACGAGCTCGAGGATCAGGCGGCTGGCGTGACCTCGCCCGCGCGCCTCGGGAGCGGTGCAGACCGCACTGACCTCGGTCCATCCCGGCGGCCGGAGCCGTTCACCCGCCATCGCCACCAACGCGCCGTTGTCGCGGATCCCGAGATAGGTCCCGAGTTCGTGCGTACGCGGCCAGAACGGTCCCGGCCGGGTACGTGCGACGAGGTCGAGCATCTCGGATGCGCTGTCCGCGCCCAATTCGACCACCTCGGAGTCGGCGGTGGCATCCAGCCGGTCGGGCCCGCCGGTACCGGACCAGATCATCTGCCGGCCCTCCAGCACGAGAACCGGCTCCCACTCCGGCGGTGGTTGCGCCGCGCAGCTGAACATATCGGCGACTTCACCCGCACCGAGCAATCGAGCCAGATCGGCCCACTCCCCCGGGCCCGGGTCGCGGCCGACCGTTGCGAAGGTCGCGATTCCCGGCAGGTAGGTCGCGGCCCCGCCGAGCCTGCGGGCCAGATGCGCGTGACTCCCCCGCAGCGATTCGCCCACCGGGTCGTCGAGCACACCGTCATCGAGGTCGAGCGCTGTCCCACATCTCTCGTCGTTCGCCACTTCGTGAGTATGCATCGGCCGTACCGCGTCGGCAGTTCCGGTGCACGAACCCGGCACCGAGGGGATCGGCAGGGCATCTCCCGGTCCGCCTAGCCTGACTGGTGTGATGCGCAGGGAATGGGAAGCAGTGCTCGACTCCAATCGTGCCGCACTGATTCGAGCTGTGGGATCCCTTACCGACGAACAGAGTCGCCGACGGCTCGTCCCATCACTGACCACACCGATCGGGCTGGTCAAACATTGCGCCGCCGCCGAGCGCGTCTGGTTTCAGCGTACGGTCGGCGGACTCACAGAATCCCAGTGCGACGGCTACGCCCGAGGCGATGATGAGGGCTGGGCTGTCCCGCCCGAACAGACCTTGGACCAGGTGATCGCCGAATACGAGGCTGCCGCTGCTAGGTCGCGGGAGATCGCGCGAACCGCAGCGGACGGCGATATCTTCGTGCATTACCGACGCGGAGCAGTCAGCTTCGCCTGGATCTGCGCACATATGATCGAGGAACTCGCCCGCCATGCTGGACATGCCGACATCTTGGTCGAGCAGATCCTCGCGACCGGGTCGATCGCCGACTGAAGCGTACTTCGACGTCGGCTTCGACCGAATCGACACGGACGCTGTCGGAGCTGCGCTCGGTCGCGCCGGCCCGCGGTTCTGCCCGTCCCGTGCCGGAGCCGGAGCCTCAGAGCTCCGCTACACGGCCCGCCAGAGTGGCGTCTCCGCTGGCGAACCAACGCAGATGTAGCGGCTCGGAGGAGCGTCGCCGTACCCGCAGGGCCGCCAAGTGAATACCTTCCCTGATGATTTCGGCCTCACTCGTCTGCGTGCGCACCGCCGCTTCCTTGATTGTGGCCAGGTCATCAGCGTCGACGTCGACGGTGATCCACTCGAAGGGCATATGCATATGGTGTCACCTTCGATAGGTGTCAGTGAGGACGGACTGGCACAGGGCGATCTGGCGAAGAATCAGGGCCCGCGTGCTTCAGTGACCGGTCCAGCGCACACCGTGTGCACCCGCTGGATACGGGCGGCCGAACGGAGCCGTCTACTACACCCGTTCCCAGCCCCGCCGCTCCCGGCGCGACCCCAGTTCCACATCGCGACTGCGGTAGACGATGTACGGCCTGGTCAGGTAACCGATCGGCATGGAGAACACGTGCACCAGGCGGGTGAAGGGCCAGAAGGCGAACAGGAGCCAGGCGGCGATCACGTGGAGTTGGAAACCGATCGGGGCGGCCAGGATCAGGTCGGTGTCGGGGCGGAAGGAGAGGATCGAGCGGAACCACGGGGATACGGTCTGGCGGTAGTCGTGCGGATTGCCGGTGGCGTTGCTGATCACCGTGGTACCGAATCCGAGGAGCAGTGTGCCGATCAACAGGATGTACATGATCTTGTCGTTACGGGTGGTCGCGGAGAACACCGGACCTGTGGTGCGGCGGCGGTAGATCAGGATCGCGGCGCCGATCAGGGTCGCGATACCGGCGAGCACGCCCAGACCGACGGACAGCGCGTGGTAGACGGGTTCGCTGACACCGATCGATTCGGTCCAGCCCTCGGGGATGAGCAGGCCGACGATATGGCCCAGGATCACCAAGAGGATTCCGTAGTGGAAAAGGGGGCTGCCCAGGCGGAGCAGGCGGTTCTCGTAGAGCTGGGAGGAGCGGGTGGTCCAGCCGAACTTGTCGTAGCGGTAGCGCCAGTAGTGGCCGACCAGGAAGATCGCGATCGCGGCGTAGGGCAGGGCCACCCACAGCAGAATGTCGACCGCGGTGAGTTCTTGGCCTGCGGCGGCGTGAAATGTGGAATTCATCGACGCACCTCTCTATCTATGGCGCCGCCTCCGGCGTCGCGGGGTCGGGGCCCTATTAACCCCGGCTCTTCACTCCGGCGCTCAGTCGCTGCGCTCCTTCGCTCTGTCGCTGCAGAGCCGGGGCGGGCCCCGACCGCAAAGGTGGACCGTGTGGGGAATGTGGGGGTGGGGAGATGGACTGCGGGGGTGGGGGGATGAGCTGCGGGGGCGGGGAGGTATTGGGGTGGGGTGAAGGGTGCTAGGCCGACGGCTTCTTCCGGGGGGCCTTCCGCGATGAGGCGGGCGATGGCGTCCTCTTCGCGGCCGGCCAGGGTGGGGAGGGTCGCGACGACGGAGTCGAGTATGTCGGCCCAGGGCGAACCGGTGTCGTGCAGGCCGCGGCGCATCAGCTCCAGGCCGGCGCGGTGCTCGGTGAGTAATCGCAAGCCGGTCTCGGCGTGACCGGATGCGGCGAATTCGAGGACTACGGAAAGGTGGTCGGGTAGTTCGTCCTCGCTCAACCGCATACCGGCCGCCTGATACGCCTGTTTGAAACGCAGGAGTGCGACACCGCGTTTGCGGGTGTCGCCGTACGCGAAATAGGTGAGGTAGGGGCTGAAGCGTTTGCGGTGGTCGAAGGTCGCGACATAGTCGGCGGCGAGTTCGAACGGCGAGCACGCCTGAACGTGGGCGAGGAACCGGGCGAGTGGATCCCCGACCGGCAATGGCAGGGTCGCCGCTACCGCGCCGAGAAGTTCCAGATTGCGGCGCAGGGTTTCGTCCGGGTAGCCGAGCAGCAGTGATTGCGCCTGCCACGCGGCGGCACGGGTGGCGGGATCGAGTTTCGTCGCGGATTTCATCGCTGCGGCTCCGAATCGGCGCCGGAACTCGCGCTACTTTCCCCGGCCGGTGGAAAGAGACCGTCGGGGGCTTTCCCGTCCCAATTGAGCAGGTTCGCACGACCCTGCCCGCCGACCGAGGCGGCGGTGTCCGCGGTCTGCCGATTGCGCAGCATCCGGAAGTTCTCCACGGCGATAGGCGACACCCCGCCCGAGCTCTCCCCGAACGGCCCCGAACCTGTCATTCCCGGGCCGCCTTCGTAATCCAGGCTGCATTCGGTGGCGAGCTCTTCCAGACCGTGTGCCTGTTCGGCGTGCGCGGGTGGAATAACGTAGCGCTCATCGTATTTGGCCAGGGCGAGCAGGCGGAACATATCGTAGAGCTGTTCACCGGTCATACCGACAGCTTCGGCGACCCGCTCCTGGGGCTCACGGCCGAAATTGATATCGCGCATATAGCTGCGCATGGCGGCGATGCGGCGCAATACCTCGGTAACCGGTGCGGGATCTCCGGCGGTGAACAATTGGGCGAGATAGTCCACCGGGATGCGCAGGGCCTCGATGGCGGCGAACAGATTGCCGTAGTCCTCGGCATCGTGACCGGTATCGCGGACGATATCGACCACCGGCGACAGCGGCGGGATGTACCAGACCATCGGCAGGGTGCGGTATTCCGGATGCAGCGGCAGCGCGACCTGGTAGGTGTTGATGAGCGCGTAGATCGGTGAACGGTCGGCGGCCTCGACCCAATCCCACGGGATGCCGGCACGTTCGGCTTCGCGCCGCACCTCGGGATCGGCCGGGTCCAGGAAAACATCGCGCTGCGCCTGGTAGAGGTCGTGTTCGTCGGGGGTGGCCGCGGCTTCGAGGACCTTGTCCGCGTCGTAGAGCACCAGGCCGATATAGCGCAACCGGCCCACGCAGGTCTCCGCGCAGACGGTCGGCAGGCCGACCTCCACCCGCGGAAAACAGAAGGTGCATTTCTCCGCTTTTCCGGTGCGGTGGTTGAAATACACCTTCTTGTACGGGCAGCCGGAAACACACATACGCCAGCCCCGGCAGCGGTCCTGGTCGACCAGGACGATCCCGTCCTCACTGCGTTTGTAGATGGCACCGGACGGGCACGAGGCCGCGCAGGACGGGTTCAGGCAGTGCTCGCAGATCCGGGGCAGATAGAACATGAAGGTCTGCTCGAATTCGAAACGGACCTTCTCGGCGAGTTTGCTCAGCAGCGGGTCACGGTCGCCGTAATCGGTGGCGCCGCCGAGGTCGTCGTCCCAGTTCGCGGACCATTCGATTTTCGTATCTTTTCCGGTGATCAGCGATTTCGGCCGGGCGACCGGGGTGTGCTGCTGGGCGGGAGCGGTGGTGAGGTTCTCGTAGTCGTAGGTCCACGGCTCGTAGTAGTCGCTCAGCTCGGGCATTATCGGGTTGCTGAAAATAGTGAACAATTTCCGGAACCGCCCACCGCCCTTGAGCTTCAGGTTGCCCTTGCGGTTCAGCTCCCAGCCGCCCCGCCATTTGTCCTGATCTTCGTAGGTTCGCGGATATCCTTGTCCGGGACGGGTTTCCACATTGTTGAACCAGACGTATTCGACACCGGACCGGTTCGTCCACGCCTGTTTGCACGTCACCGAACAGGTATGGCAGCCGATACATTTGTCCAGGTTCATCACCATTGCCATCTGCGCCATGACCCGCATCAGTAACTCACCTCCTGACCGCGGCGACGGATCACCGTCACCTCGTCGCGTTGATTTCCGGTGGGTCCGAGATAGTTGAACGCGAAGCTGAGCTGCGCGTAGCCGCCGATGAGGTGGCTGGGTTTGATGAGCAGGCGGGTCAGCGAATTGTGGATACCGCCGCGCTGCCCGGAGGTTTCGCTGATCGGAACGTCGATCAGCCGGTCCTGGGCGTGATACATGTACACCGTGCCTTCCGGCATGCGGTGCGAGACCACGGCCCGCGCCACCACCACCCCGTTACGGTTGACCGCCTCGACCCATTCGTTATCGGCGACCCCGATCTTCGCGGCGTCCCGCGGCGCCATCCAGATCGTCGGACCACCCCGCGACAGGCTCAGCATGAACAGGTTGTCCTGGTATTCGGAATGGATCGACCACTTGCTGTGCGGGGTGAGATAGCGGACGGTGACCCCGAGTTCGCCCGTCGACCCCAGCCCGGGTTCGCCGAACAGGGCGGACATATTCAGCGGTGGCCGGTAGACCGGGAGCCACTCACCTAGTTCGGCCATCCAGTCGTGGTCGAGATAGAAATGCTGGCGGCCGGTGAGGGTATGCCAGGGTTTGCGGCGTTCGATATTGATGGTGAACGGCGAGTACCGGCGGCCGCCGGTCTCCGAGCCGGACCATTCCGGGGAGGTGATCACCGGAACCGGCGCGGCCTGCGTATCGGCGAAGGTGATGCGTTTGCCCTCGTTTTCGGCGGCCAGATCCGCCAGCCGCACGCCGGTGCGCTGTTCCAGGGCGCGGAAGCCCTCGGTCGCCAGGCGGCCGTTGGTGGTACCCGACAGCGCGAGTATCGCTTCCGCGGCCTGTATTCCGCGCTGTAGCGACGGTCTGCCGTCGGCCGGGCCGCCGCGGATCATGCCGTTCTTGTGCCGCAGATAGTCGACCTCGGGCGCGAGATCGAAGGTTACGCCTTTGGTCGTGGCCCCGAGCTTTTCCGCCAGCGGGCCCAGTGCACGCATCTTCGCGCCGATCGCGCCGTAATCGCGTTCCACCACCACGAGTTTCGGCATGGTGATCCCCGGTACCGGTTCGGCTTCCCCGTGCTTCCAATCCGCCACCCGCCCGTGCGGGGTGGCGAGCTCGTCCGGGGTGTCGTGCAACAGCGGTACCGCGACCACATCCTTGCGGACCCCCAGCCGCGGACCCGCCAGCTCGCTGAACTTCTCGGCGATCGTCTGAAAGGCATCCCAGTCGGTGCGGGTCTGCCAAGGCGGCGCGATCGCCGGGTTGAACGAATGCACGAACGGGTGCATATCGGTGGTGTTCAGATCGTGTTTCTCGTACCAGGTGGCGGCGGGCAGTACGACATCGGAGAACAGCGTGGTGCTGGTCATCCGAAAGTCCAGGGTCAGCAGCAGATCGAGTTTGCCGCGCGGCGCCTCCGGCCGCCACACCACATCGCGTGGCCGGGCGCCGGCCGGGGTCGGCGAGGCCCGCAGCGAGGACTGCGTACCCAGCAGATGCTCGAGGAAATACTCGTTGCCCTTGGCCGAAGAACCCAGGAGATTGGCCCGCCACACACTGAGGATCCGCGGATAGTTCTCCGGTGCGTCGGGGTCCTCGCAGGCGAAACGCATCCGTCCGGACCGCAGTTCCGAAACCACGTATCCGGCCAGCGATCCGCCGTCGTTTTCGGCGGCGTCGACCAGATCCAGGGGGTTGCGATCGAAGGTCGGATACGACGGCATCCAGCCCAGACGGGACGCCTGCGCGATCACATCGGCGGTGGTCATCCCGGCCAGCCGGCCGCCGCCGCGCGCGGCCGACAGGGTGTCCGCACCGAACCAGTCATAGCGGAACTGATCGGAATGCAGGTACCAGAACGCGGTCTGGATCATCTGCCGCGGCGGCCGCGACCAGTCCAGCGCCGACGCCAGCTGCGTCCACCCGGTGACCGGCCGGCATTTCTCCTGACCCACATAGTGCGCCCAGCCACCACCGTTGACCCCTTGGCATCCGGTGATCGTGGTCAGGGTGAGGAAGGCCCGGTAGATCGTGTCGGAATGGAACCAGTGGTTGGTCCCGGCGCCCATGACGATCATCGAGCGGCCGTGACTCTCCTCGGCATTGGCCGCGAATTCCCGCGCGATCCGCAGCACAGCCGCCGCCGGGACACCGGTGATCGATTCCTGCCAGGCCGGGGTGTAGGGCTGCGCGGGATCGTCGTAATCGACCGGCCACAGTCCCGGCATACCCTCGCGATGCACCCCGTACTGCGCCAGCAGCAGATCGAAAACGGTGGTCACCAGGTGTCCGTTCACCCGGCGCACGGGCACACCGCGTTGCACGGTCGCACCGCCGCCACCGGTGGTGTCGAACCGCGGCAGCAGTACTGTCGCCGCGTCCCCGCCCAGCATCGTGAGCCGCGGTAGCGCTCCTTCGAGATCGAGATTCCAGCGACCGTTACCGGTTTCGCCGAACCGGTAGCCGAGCGAGCCGTTGGGCACCACCGGCATGCCCTCGGCATCGAGCACCACCGTTTTGAACGCCGCGTTCTCGGTGCCGATGTACTCGTCGAGATCCGCGGCCGTCAGGAACTTTCCCGGTAGATACCCGCCGTCGGTCTCGTCCAGCCGGACCAGGAACGGCAGATCCGTGAACTGCCGGATATAGCTGGTGAAATACGGGACTTCCCGCTCGACGAAGAATTCCCGCAGCACCACATGCCCCATCGCCATGGCCAGCGCCCCATCGGTACCTGGATGCGGGGCCAGCCATTCGTCGGCGAATTTCACATTGTCGGCGTAATCCGGGGATACCGCGACGACCTTCTGACCGCGGTAGCGGGCCTCGGCCATCCAGTGCGCGTCCGGGGTGCGGGTCACCGGGAGATTCGACCCCCACATGATCAGATAGCCGGCGTCCCACCAGTCCCCCGATTCCGGCACATCGGTCTGATCGCCGAACACCTGCGGGGACGCGACCGGGAGGTCGGCGTACCAGTCGTAGAACGACAGCATCGCCCCGCCGATCAGCGAGACGAACCGGGCGCCCGAGGCATGCGACACCATGGACATCGCCGGAATCGGCGAGAACCCGGCGATCCGGTCGGGGCCGTACCGTTCGATGGTGTGCACATGGGCGGCCGCGATCATCTCGGTCGCCTCGTCCCAGGTCGCGCGGACCAGCCCGCCCTTACCGCGCGCCGATTTGTACCGCGCCGCCGCCTCGGGATCCTCGACGATCGAGGCCCAGGCGCGAACCGGGTCGCCGATGGCGTTCTTCGCCGCCCGGTACATCTCCAGCAGAACACCCCGGACATAGGGGTAGCGCACGCGCGTCGGCGAATAGGTGTACCAGGAGAACGCGGCGCCGCGGGGGCAGCCGCGCGGTTCGTATTCCGGTTTGTCGGGTCCCACCGACGGATAGTCGGTCTGCTGGGTTTCCCAGGTGATGATCCCGTCCTTGACGTAGATCTTCCAGGAACACGATCCGGTGCAGTTGACCCCGTGCGTGGACCGCACCACCTTGTCGTGACTCCAGCGGTCCCGGTAGAACTCGTCGGCCTGGCGACCACCTGTTTCGTACATCGACCGCCGATCCGCGGAAACCTCGGCCCGGGTGAAGAACCGCCGGGTACCCACCAGCGCGCCGGTGAGCTCGTCGTCGAGCCGCGCGCGACCGGAGCCACTTCGCTTATGCATCATCGAACCTCCCGCCCTGACGTGCCACTTCGCGGCGCACGACCGTCAGGGTGAACACGAGCGCGGCAAGCGCGACAGCGGCCAGCGCCAGCAGACCCGGCCCGTAGTCGGAGGTCGATTCGTAGATGGCTCCCATCACCAGCGGGGGCACGAAACCGCCCAGCCCACCGGCCGCACCCACGAACCCGGTGATCGCACCGACCTTGCCCGGCGGCGCGATCAACGCGACCAGACCGAACGTGGCACCGCTGCCCGCACCGAGCGCCGCGGCGAGTACGAGGAACGCGATAGTGCCGACCGGCATCAAGTCGGGGGTAGCGGACTGGACCACGGCCGCGGCGACGACGAAACCCAGTGTGACCGCGAGAACGACCGGCCCGTTGAATCGGTCGACCAGCCAGCCACCGACCGGCCGCATGATCACCGCGAGCAGTACGAACCCGGCCATCCGGTTGGCCGCGTCCGCCTGCGAGAGGTCGTAGGCGGTGCGCAGATACGACGGCAGATACACCGAGAACGCGACGAACCCGCCGAAAGCGACCGCGTACAGTGCCGAAGCCTCCCAGGTGGCGGGCAGTCGCACGGTCTGCTTCAACCGGGTCGTCATGGACTCGGCGGGCGCGGTCCGGCCGGGAGCGTCGCGCAACAGGAACCAGGAGACCACCGCGTACACCGCCAGGGCAACCGCGCACAGCAGGAACGGGGTCGCGGTACTGCCCATATCCACCAGTTGCACCGTTGTCAGCGCGCTGATGGCGGTACCGCCCATGCCCATCCCGTACACCCCGATCGCCAGCCCCTGCTGCTCCGGCGGGAACCAGCGGCTGACGAACGGCACCCCGACCGCGAACACCGTGCCACCGACGCCGAGGAAGAACCCGCCGATCAGCAGCGCCACCAGCCCCGTATCGCCGGCCAGCCCCAGAAAGAGCACGGGCACCACGGTGATCAACGAGACCACCGGGAACATCACTCGCCCGCCGTATCGGTCGGCCAGCGCACCCACCGGAATGCGCCCGAGCGACCCCACGATCACGGGCACCGCGACCACCAGCGATTCCTCGAAGGAATTCAGCCCGAGATGCTCACGCAACCGCGGCGCCAGCGGGCTGAGCAGGGCCCACGCCCAGAAGTTGATGACGAACCCCACCGTCGCCAGAACCAGCATCAGGGTGCGCCCGCCGGTCATGGTGTGGTCGCCGGTCACGGCCCGGCCGGCGTTCAGCGGAATCGAAGAGGCCACCTTTGCTCCCAGGGAAGTCGTCCGGCAAACTCTCTGCGCCGGTGGAGCGGCAGTGCACTAAAAACCGCTCGACGGGCGATTTCGGTGATCGAACGCGGCCGGGACGACAATCCACGCCCCGCCGCTGTGCTGCGCTATCGGTGACTCACGGCCGTTCTGTTGCCCGACGGGCACCGCCGGGCGAAGCCCTTCCCCGCCCGCACATTGTCCGAGCGAAGGTGAAGGCAGGCTCATTCTGCCTCTACGAAGGTCGAGTTGTGCAGCCATCCGCGAACCCGGGAGTTTCGCGATATCCGCGGACTGCCCGCCGTCCTCCGGTACCTGACCGATTCCGGCGCGACCGGCACTCCTACGCTCGACCGGTGGATATCGACTGGCCCGAGCTGCGCGCCCGCTGCCGGATCACCGAGGACGAGGCGATCCTGGCTCTGAACAAACCCGCCGGTATCTCGGTGACCGGGGAGCGGCACGACACCGATATCGTCGCCGCGGCCGAGGACACGGGCGAGAAACTGTATCCGGTGCACCGCATCGACAAGGTCACGTCGGGCCTGGTGTTACTGGCTAAACAACTTCCGGCACACGGACAGCTCACCCGCCAGTTCAACAAACAAACCGTCCGCAAGACGTATCTGGCGATCGTCGCCGCCGGAACGGAACCACTGCCCGGCAGCGGGGTCATCGACCTCCCGCTGAGTGTCGGCCGGAAGAACCGGGTGCGGGTCGCGGCTCCCCGGGAAACCATCCAGCACACCGGTGACCGCTGGTTCGTCGCAGAAACCGATCTACTGGACACGAAGAACTACCCGTCCCGTACCGAGTTCACCGTTGTTGCCCGCCACCCCGAGCACACGGTCATCGCGCTGCACCCGGTCAGCGGACGCCGGCACCAGCTACGGGTGCACCTCGCCTGGATCGGCCACCCCATCGTCGGCGACCCATTGTTCGACCGCACCGGCACCCGGCCCCGCACCCACCTGCACTCCTGGCGACTGCGCCTCACCGCCGACTGGCGCCCCGACGGCCGGCTCGACCTGGAAGCCCCGCCGGGCGACACCTTCTGGACCCCACTCCCCCACCCACCGGAAACCCTGCCCGCCTGACCTCACCGGCCGTCGGCCCCGTCCTCAGCTCGCCTGCCCGGAGTCATGCACACCGACGCCCATGGTGTGCTACCTCATACCGCCGGTGTTTCCGCTGGATATCTCCCCTAAGCTGACAGGGTGATCCTGGTGGCTCAGGTCAGCGATACGCATTTCGATCTCGGTACTCGCAACACCGAGCGCGCGCAGCGGGTCATGGCCTATCTGGCGGAGCTGCGCCGGCGCCCCGACGTGATCGTGGTGACCGGCGATATCACCGATTCCGGTAAACCCGAGCAGTATGCCGAGGCCCGGATGTCCCTGCAGGCCGATCTGCCGGTATTCGCGATTCCCGGGAACCACGACGAACGCATCGCCTTCCGTGAGGTGCTGCTGGCCGCCCCGCCGTCGGACGATCCGGTGAACCAGGCGCACCGGATCGGCGATCTGACGCTGATCCTGCTGGATTCCAGCGTGCCGGGCCAGTCCGGTGGCCGGCTGGCCGACGAGACCTACGACTGGTTGCGCGAGATGCTCGCCGCGACCCCCGCCGACGACGCCGTCCTGCTGGCCTTGCACCACCCGCCGGTCTTTCTGCACAGCCCGATCGTGGACACGATCGCGCTGGCGGAGCCGGAGCGGCTGGCCGAGGTGATCGCCGGTGATCCGCGCGTCATCGGGACCCTGACCGGTCACGCACATACCGCCGGAGCGAGTACTTTCGCCGGACGGCCGCTGCTCATCGGTCCCAGCACCGCCTCGGTACTGGGTGGCGAATGGGAGTTGGAGCCGCCCGAGCGAGTGATGGACTACGGGCCGGATCCCTCGGTCGCCCTGCATGTCATCGACGACGACCATCGGCTGATCACGCATTTCCGCAGTGTCCCGATGGGCGGCTGGATCGCGAACCCGTACTGACCGGTCAATACCGCCCGGCGCGAGCGCGGCGATAGGCGGCGGGGGTCGCGCTGGTCCAGCGTTTGAAGGCGTAGATGAAGGTGGAGGCCTCCGCGTAGCCCAGCCGGATGGCCACATCGCTCACCGACAGCGGTGTCGTGGTCAGCATCTCCTCGGCCAGCGCCTGGCGTACCTCGTCCAGCAGTGCGCGGTAGCTGGTGCCGGCGGCGTCGAGATGCCGGCGCAGTGTCCGGGTGCTCATGTTCAGGTCGGCGGCGACGGTATCGATACCCGGCGGTGCGGTGAAACCGTCCAGCCCGCCTCTGGGCACCAGCCGGGCCCGGACCTCGGCGGCGATACCGGTCCGGGCGCGGCGCCGGTGCACCAGATCACGGCATTGCGCCAGGCAGATCGCCAGCGTGTGCTCATTGGCCTGCGGGAGCGGCTGGTCCAGGATGGCCGGGTCGAGGGCGACGAGATTCTCCGGCCGGCCGAACCTCGGCTGGGCTGCCGTGACGGCCGCGATCCGGTCGGCGTACGGCGGTTCGGGGAAGCGGAATTCCGCCCGCACCAGTTCCACGGGCCGGCCCAGAAGATCGCTCATCACCTGATGCATGGCGATCACATCGCGTTCCACCAGGAACTGCCGCACATCGGCCGGAACGGATCCGTCGTCGATGCGGCCGACGAACTCGCCGTTCTCCCACTGTGTCACCGGCAGACAGAAGGTGAAACTCAGTTCCATATAGCGCAGGGCGAAGTCGATCGCTTCGGCCAGCGTGGGACTGCTGATACAGGCGAAACCGAAGATCCCGAATGTGGTGATCCGATAGCGGCGGCCCACCTCGATACCCATCCCGGGGCGATCCAGTTGCCGCACCAGGTTGCGTACCACCGCGAGTTCTATATGCGCATCGATCTGGGCGTCGGGGTCGTGCAGGCGGGCCTCGGTGAGATCGGTGCCGCGCAGCAGGGCCGCGGCGGGAATCCCGTGCTCGGTCCCGTACCCCGCCATCAGCGCGACGCTGGCGATACCACGCGGAAAATCCCAGTCCCGGACCGATGGACGCTGCACCATGCCGACATTATGGCCGGATATCTCGATCGGCCGGGCGGCGGCTACCAGGACAGCTCGGCGCAGCGGCGGGCGGTATCGGTGGTCTCGATCTGCAGGGTCGCGTGCTGGATGTGGTAACGCTGCGCGAGTAGTTCCTGGGCGGCCCGCAGGATTTCGTCGCCCGCGTCCGCGCCGGAGGTGGTGATATGCGCCGACGCGACCTCCATTCCGGAGGTAAGTGTCCAGACGTGCAGATCGTGCACATCGCAGACCCCGGGAACCGCGGCCAGTTCGGCCGCAACTTTCTCGACGTCGAGCTCTTCCGGACTGTGCTGGAACAGGATCCGCAGCGAGCGCCGGGCCAGCAGATAGGTCCGGGGCAGTACCCACACACCGATCGCGACGCCGACGACCATATCGGCGTAGAACCACCCGGTCGTCAGGGTTATCGCCGCCGAGGCCAGCACCCCGAACGACCCCACCATATCGGCGAGAACCTCCAGGTAGGCGCCGCGCACGTTCAGGCTCTCCGCGGCACCTCGGCGCAACAGCAGGAAGGCCGCGATATTGGCGACGAGACCGATCGCACCGGCGATGAGTACCGGTCCGCCGGGCACCTCGGGCGGTTCACCGAAGCGGCGCACCGCCTCGACGAGTACATAACCGGCGACCCCGAACAGCAGGACCGCGTTGGCCAGCGCCGCGATCACTTCGGCCCGGTAGTAGCCGAAGGTGCGCGTGTAGCTGGGCCGGGTGTTGCGGGCCAGCATGATCGCCGAGAGCGCCAGGCCGATGCCCACGACATCGGTGAGCATATGCGCGGCATCGGACAGTAGCGCCAGCGAGCCGGTGGCCAGCGCGACCACCAGTTCGATGAGCATGAATCCGGCGCCGATGGCGAGCGCGAGCGCGAGGCGACCGATGTACTTCCCGGACGCGCTCTCGGGTGATACGCGATGCGTATGATCATGTCCCACGCAGACAACATATGCGTCAATGCGCATGCTTGCAACACCTTCGATTCGCACACCGCCGCCGGGCTGGCAGACTTGAGATCGTGAGTGACCAGCCCGCTACCACCCGGCCCGGCGAACCGGACCGGCCCGCCGGCGAACCGCGAGGCGCGGCATTGCGGCCGATCGAACTCGCCACCGGCGCCGTTCTCGGCGGCGCCACCGTCGGGCTCGTCACCGTCGGCTCCGTGGTGCCGTTCGCGGCAGCGCTCCAACTCGTCGCGGCCGTCCCGATGGGCCTGCTGGCCCATCGATACCGCTTCCGCGCCCTGTTCATCGCCTCGGTATCGGCGGCCCTGGTGACCTTCGTCGCCGGCGGTCTCAACGCCGCCATCGCCATGGTCGCCACCGCGACGATCGGCGGAATCGTCGGGACGGTCAAACGCCGCCACGGCGGCCTGATCACAGTCACCGGGCTGTCGATCGTCGCGGGTATCGCCTGGGGCGCGTTCGCGATCGGATTCCTGCTGTTCTTCTCCGCCACCCGCGATCTGGTCTTCGACAATATCCGCAACAGCGCGACCGGCCTGGCCGACCTCACCTCCCGGCAATCCCAGCTGGAGCCCCTGGGCCGCGGTGTCCTGGACCTGGCCGAGACCGTCCTCGACTGGTGGTGGATCTACATCGGCGGGACCGTCGCGGCCGGAACCGTGGTCACCGCCATGGTCTCCTGGTTCGTACTGGGTTCCGTCCTGGACCGGCTGACCTGGCTCCCCGGCACCGACCGGCTCGACGCACCGGCCGACAACCGCCCGATCGCGCCACTGCCCGTGACGATGCGAGCGGCGGGATACAGCTACCCGGGCGTCCCCGATCCCGCCCTGGCCGATATCGACCTGCGCGTCGAGGTCGGCGAATTCGTCGCGGTGGTCGGGCACAACGGGTCCGGCAAATCCACCCTCACCCGGCTGCTGGCCGGGCTGCCACCGAGTACGGGCACGGTGGATCGCCCCGGCTCCGCGGGTCTGGGCCATCTCGGTGGCACCGCCCTCGTTCTCCAGCGACCGGAAAGCCAGACCCTGGGCGTCCTGGTCGCCGACGATGTCGTCTGGGGTCTGCCGACCGAGCTCGCCGCCGAGGTACAGATCGACGACCTGCTCCACGAGGTCGGATTGGACGGGATGGGCGGCCGGGAAACCGCGACCCTGTCCGGTGGTCAGCAGCAACGGCTCGCAGTCGCGGCTGCCCTCGCCCGGCGGCCCGCGCTGCTCATCGCCGACGAGGCGACCTCCATGATCGACCCGGACGGCCGCCGCGAGCTGGTGACGTTGCTCGCCGGACTCCCGAAACACCATCGGATGGCGGTGGTGCTGGTCACCCATCACGAAGCCGACGCGGCCGCCGCCGACCGGGTGGTGCACCTGGCAGACGGCCGGATGGTCGGCCACCTGCCCGCCTGGCCGAAACCGGCCCGGACGCAACGCCGCCGCCCCATGGGCGATCCGATCCTGGAGCTGCGTGGCGTCCGGCACACCTACAACCGCGGCACACCCTGGGAGGCGCCCGCCCTGCACGGGGTCGACCTGTCGGTGCGCCGTGGGGAGGCACTCCTGGTGGTCGGCGGGAACGGGTCCGGGAAATCGACCCTGGCCTGGATCATGGCCGGGCTCATCGCGCCCAGTATCGGCCGTTGCGAACTCGCCGGAAAACCGGTCAGCAAACAGATCGGCCGCGTCGAACTGGCCTTCCAACATTCCCGCCTACAGCTCCAGCGGCACACCGTCGGTGAGGAGATCACCGACTGGGGCGGGGAGGGCACCGGATCGGGCACTGTCGGCAAGGCCCTCGACGCCGTCGGCCTGGACCGATCCATGACCACACGTTCCATCGAGGAACTCAGCGGCGGTCAGGCGAAACGAGTCGTACTGGCCGCCATCGTCGCCGCCCATCCGCAGGTGGTGGTGCTGGACGAACCGCTGGCGGGACTGGACCCGGAAGGCCGCGCGGATATCGTCGACCTGCTGGCCCGGCTCCGCGATTCCGGTCTCACCTTGATCGTCATCTCGCACGATGTCGAGGATGTCTCGGCCATCTGCGACCGCACGGTCCATCTGCGGGCCGGACGGATCCCGGAAACCGAGACCGCGCAGGTACCGGTTCCGGAACGGGAGGACGATACCGCGCCGATACCGCCGATCCGCCCGCCCGGACCGGTCCACCAACCGGCCCCCGGCACCGCATGGCGTCTGCGCGGCGACGCCCACGGAATCGACCACGGAGGCGCCCGATGAGCACGGTACTGCTGCGCCGGGTTCCGGTATCCAGCCCGGTGCACCGGCTGTGGGCCGGAACCAAGATGATCGGCGTCTTCCTGATAAGCCTGCTGTTGATGATCCTGCCGACCTGGCCCATCCTCGGCATCATGATCGTGTTCCTGATCGCGACCGGGGTCGTGGCGCGGCTACCGCTGGGCGTACTGCCCCGGCTGCCCTGGATGATCTGGCTGCTGATCGGAGTCGGCGCGTTGTTCAGCGCGCCGGTGGGCGGCGCCGCGCTACTGCGCTACGCGCAGATCGTGGTGTTCGGTCTGATCGTGCTGGCGGCGTCGATGATGATCGCCTGGACCACACCGATGAGCGATATCGCGCCGGCCCTGGCAACTCTCGGCCGCCCACTGCGCAAACTGCGGGTACCAGTCGACGAACTGGCGGTGGTAGTGGCACTCGCGCTGCGCGGGCTGCCACTTCTGCTGGAGGAGATCCGGATTCTGCGCGCGGCACGCCGGTTACGCCCCAAACCCGATCTGCTGCACCGCACCACCGACCCGCTGATCGATATCCTCACCGCCGCGATGGCGGTATCGACCCGCCGGGCCGGTGAACTGGGTGAGGCCATCACCGCCCGCGGCGGTACCGGCCGGCTCACCGCGCGACCGGCCACACCCGGCCGCAACGACGCCGTCGCCCTCGCCGTGGTGGTCGTCGTATGCGCCGGGGCGCTCGCCGTGGAGCTACTGCTCTGACCCTTTACTTCTTCTGGTCACGCACCGCCTTACGAGCCGCATCCTGCGCCTTGTCGACCTGTCCGGCGTACTTACCGCCCGTCTTCTTGTCCACCGCGTCGCCGACCTTCTCGATCAGCGGGTCCACCTTGTCGGCGTTCTTACGCGCCAACCCCAGCGCTTTGTTCGCCAGCCCTTTGAAATCCATGGTGCGCTCCTCGCTCGAACTCGCTACGGCGATAACAATACCCAGCGAGGTCGTCGACCGAGCAGTGACGGCTGTGCGGACGGTTGTCACACTTCGCCCAGCCACGCCGGATGCCAGAATCGGCCGCCGTCGGTCCAATCCATATAACGCACAGTGCCTTTGATCTTCGGTGTCACCCAGATCGCGTCCCGGATCTCATCGGGCGACATCTCGTTGGTGAACGGAGTCGTTTTGCGCTCCAGCCGGCGCAGGCGGGTGGCCAGGTCGTTCATTCGTGCCTCGCCGAATCCGGTGCCGACCCGGCCCGCGTACACCAGGCCGTCCTCGGCCGGGATCCCGACCAGCAGTGAGGCGAACGGCCGCGCCTTACTACGTCGCATTCCACCGATCACCACCTCCTGGGTGCGCCAGTTCCGCTGTTTCACCCAGGAATGTCCGCGGGTGCCGGGCAGATAGACCGAATCCAGCCGTTTGGCGACCACCCCCTCGGCTCCCTCGTCCCGGCTGTGCCGCAAGGCCTCCGCGCCGCTGCCCTCGTAGCGCGGCGGCACCCGCAGTTCGCCGGTCGTCGCGGCGAGTGCCTCCAGCACCTGGCGGCGGTCCCGGTAGCGTTTGCGCAGCAGCGAAGTGCCGTCGAGGTACAGCAGATCGAAGGCGAGGAACTCGGCCCGCCGCGGATTCGCGTTCAGCAGCGCGATATTCACTTCGCCCTCCGGACCCCGGACGATGATCTCCCCGTCGAGTACCGCCTGGTGATCCGATAATTCCTCGGCCAGTACCGCCAGCTGCGGATAGCGCGTGGTGACATCGTTCCCCGCCCGGCTGCGCAACCGCAGTTCACCGGCATCGATTTCCACGATCAGCCGGAACCCGTCCCATTTCCGTTCGAACGCCCATTCCGATTCCGGCAGTCCGGCCACCTCCCCGCTGGTGGCCAGCATCGGGCTGAGGCCGCGCGGCAGGTCGGCGGTCGAAGGCTGATCCTTCATCAGATGCATCAGCCACTGGTCGCCTTCGGTGCGGATGAACGCGTACCGGCCCGCCAGGCGATCGCCGCGCAGTACGACGATCACCTCGTCGTCGCGCCATTTCTCGGTGCGGTAGGTGCCGGTGTCCCAGACCGACATCTCACCGGCCCCGTACTCGCCGGCCGGGATCGTCCCCCGGAAATCCAGGTATTCCAGCGGATGGTCCTCCGTATGCACGGCCAGGCGATTCTGCCGCGGACTGTCCGGCGGGCCTTTGGGTACCGCCCAGGACACCAGGACCCCGTCGCGTTCCAGCCGCACATCCCAATGCAACCGGCGGGCGTGGTGTTCGTGGACAACGTAGCGGTTTCCGGGCCCCGGGCGGGGGGATCGCGCGGGGACCGGTTCCGGGGTGCGGCCCGGATCGCGCATGGACCGGTACTTCGTCAGCGCGTCGTCGAGCGCGGGATCCAGTTCGGCCAGCAGATCCCCCTCGGACCGGTACCGCCGCAGAACCTCGTCGAACCGCAGTTGCCGTAGTTCGCGCGCGTCCTCGATCTCCGCCCAGCTACGCGGCGCGGCGGCGTTCGGCTCGTCGCGGCCACGCAGCGAATAGGGCGCGATAGTTGTTTTCGACGGGTTGTTCTGACTCCAGTCCAGGAATACCTTCCCGGCCCGGACCTTCTTGGCCATCGTGGCGGTGACCAGGTCGGGAAGCATTTTCTCCAGATTCGTGGCCACCTGTTTGGCCACCGTGGACGCGCCGCCCGGGCTCAGCGCCCGGTCCAGCGGGACATAGAGATGGATGCCCTTGCTTCCGCTGGTCAACGGATACGCGCGCATACCGATCTCGGCGACCATATCCCGCACTCCGAGCGCCACCCGGGCGCATTCGGCCAGGCCCGCACCCGGGCCGGGGTCCAGATCGAATACCAGCCGTGTCGCCGGGCCCCGGGCGTCCCCGTCGAAGCGCCACTGCGGTACATGGATCTCCAGAGCGGCCTGCTGCCCCAGCCAGACCAACCCGGCCTGCGAGGAGATCACCGGGTAATACGCGGTGCGATCGGAATGTTTCTGGGCGCGGCGCGGCACCCACGACGGGGTACCCGCGCCGAGGTTCTTCTCGAAAAAAGCGGATTCGGCCACCCCGTTGGGCCAGCGTTTCCGGGTGACCGGACGGCCCGCGATATGCGGCAGCATGGCCGGGGCGATCTCGGCGTAGTACTCGATCACCTCGCCTTTTGTGGTGCCGGTCGCCGGATAGAGCACCTTGTCGAGGTTGCTCAGCCGCACCTCGATATCCGGCTGACCGGGTTCACCGCCGAATGCCCGGGCCACGCCGGCTCACCGCTGCGAGCGGTCGACCCCGTCCGGTATCCGGCCGCGGCTCACGGCCGCGGGCCCGTCCCCGGCTCGCCGGGCTGTCCCGGACCGCCCTGCTGATCGGGTGGGACCACCTTGCGGGCGGCTTCCTTACCCTTCTGGATCTTGTCCGAGTATTTGCCCTTGGTCTTCTGGTCGAGAAAATCCCCGGCCTTGTCGACCCCTTGATTGATCTTGTCGGAGTTCTTTGCCGCAACTTCCTGGCCCTTGCCGACCAGGTTCTTCAGGTTGTCCATCAAGCTCATTGCCGGATCCCTTCCTGTCGCCGTGCGGAAGTGTTCACCCCATATCCTCCCACCAGGAACGCCCCGGCGGGAGATCACCGATATCGAGCCGTTGCCCGGGGACCGGCACCACGATCTCGGTACCGGCGGCGGTGGCCGCGGCCACCAGCCGCCGCACCGGCTCGTCCCAGGGATGCGGCGCCAGATTGAAGGTCGCCCAGTGGATCGGGAGCAGCACACCGTGGGCCGGATCGCCGCCGCAGAGGTCGGCGTGCGCGCGCACCGCCTCCTCGGGGTTCATATGGATATCGGCCCAGTGCTGGTTGTAGGCCCCGATGGGCAGCAGGGTCAGATCGAAGGGGCCGTATTGCGCGCCCGTCTCCGCGAAGGCCTTGGTGAACCCGGTATCACCGCCGAAATACACGCGATGTGCCGGACCGGCCAGCGCCCAGCCCGCCCACAGCGTGGTGTTGCGGACCAGTCCGCGACCGGAGAAATGGCGCGCCTCGGCGCAGGAGATCGTCAGTTCACCACTCGCGGCGTCCACAGACGACAGCGAATACGAACCACCCCAGTCCAATTCGACTATCCTGGCCTCGGGCACCCCCCAATGCCGCAGATGCGCCCCGACCCCGAGCGGCACCACGAAAACGGCCTGCTGGGTGGCCACCAGAGTCGCGACGGTATCGGCATCGAGATGGTCGTAATGGTCGTGAGAGATCACCACCGCGTCCACCGGCGGCAGATCCGCCAACGCCACCGGCACCGGATGGATCCGGCTCGGCCCGACCAGCCGCGAGGGCGAAACCCG
This sequence comes from Nocardia sp. NPDC019395, assembly GCF_040632335.1. NCBI lineage: Bacteria > Bacillati > Actinomycetota > Actinomycetes > Mycobacteriales > Nocardiaceae > Nocardia > Nocardia sp. NPDC019395. The sequence continues at coordinate 15,421 of NZ_JBEYBT010000021.1, read as the reverse complement.
CTCGCTCCACACCGGATCGGTGAGCACCCGGAATCCGTCGATCTCGATCAACGCACTGGCATGCCCGTACCAGGTGACGGCGAGATCCGCGGCCACCGGCGGCTGTTCCGGTTCGGCCAGCGGCACAGCGCCCTTCGGCCGTCCCGCCCGCATGGCGGTCACCATCGACAGCAACCCGGCGGGGTTGTCCGCGACGACGATCGGCGAAGCGGGTTCGGTGTTGTGGAACTGCCGATTGCGGTAGGTGCGTGCCCCGGCCGCGGTGGGCGCGATCGCCGAAACGGATGCGCCGAGCGCCGCGGGCAGTCCGTCCAGCGCGCGTAGCACCCAGCCCAGTGCGGTCATTCCCGCGAGCCCGGCGACCGCGGCGGAGAGTACCCGGGGTCGCATCACCGCCCCACGAACTTCGCGGTGCGCTTCTCCTTGCGGGCCTGCCTGCCTTCCTCGGCGTCCTCGCTCTTCCATGCTGCCTCCAAGGCTGCGTGCTGCTCATGGGGCGCCGGCTCACGGGTGCCGTCGTCATTGAGCTCCAACTTCAGATGACGCAATGACAGTGGCGCGAGTTCGGCGACCGATTTCGCCCAACTCTGCGCGTCGGCCGCCGTACCGAGGCGGTTGGCGAAGCCGAAGGTGTACGCGTCCGCGGCCGATATCGGTTCGGCACCGAGCAGAACGGTCCGGGCCGGACCGCCACCGAGCAGCGAGACCAGCCGGCGGGTGGTCCAGCGATCCACGGAGATACCGAGTTTCGCCGCGGGGATCGCCAGATAGGAATCGGGCGCCATCACCCGCAGATCCGCGGCCATGGCCAACTGCACACCGGCACCCAGCGCGGGCCCGTTCAAGGCCGCGATCACCGGCACCGGCATGGCCTCGACTTCGTGCAGCATCTCCAGCAGGGCATCGAGGAATTCGGTGGAGTACACGCCGTCCAGATCGGCGCCCGCGCTGAACACCGGTCCGCGGCCCGTGATCACGATGGCCCGGGCGTCGAGCCGCGCGTGTGAGAAGGCCTCGCGAAGCGCGATGACCAGATCCAGGTTCAGCGCGTTACGCCGCTCTTCGCGCTGTAGTTCGATAGTGGTGACGTCGCCGTCGCGGCTGACCCCGAGCATGTGTGTCCTTCCCCGCTGAAACGAATACAGAACCGACAGCCAATAACGATGCGCTACTGCCCACTCTGCCACAGCACGGGGGCGGGCCCACGGAAACGCGACGTGGCTCATTGCCGCCGGACCGCGGGGACGGTGCGGCCCGCCGACTCAGGTGTCGAGACCGGCCGAGAAGGTATCCGGATCCGGTCCGGTCCTGATCCCGGCGTCCAATGCGGAGATCGCCCGCATCTGTTCGGCGGCGAGTTCGAACCCGAAGACGTCGAAGTTCTGCACGATCCGCTCCGGGGTCACCGACTTCGGGATGACGATATTGCCCAGCTGCAGATGCCACCGGATGATCACCTGGGCCGGGGTGCGATCCACCTCCCCCGCGATCCGGGTGATCACGGGGTCATCGAGGACGGAGCCCTTCCCCAGCGGACTCCACGCCTCGGTGGCGATGGCGTGTTCGGCGTGATATTCGCGCAGCTCCCGCTGAACGAGCTTGGGGTGCAACTCGATCTGGTTCACCGAGGGTGTCTCCCCGGTTTCGGCGATGACCCGGTCCAGGTCGGTGATGCGGAAGTTCGAGACTCCGATGGACCGCACCCGGCCGTCGGCCTTCAACCGCTGGAGGGCGCGGAAGGTGTCGACGAATTTGTCCGCGGCGGGTACGGGCCAGTGGATCAGGTACAGATCGAGGTAATCCAGCCCCATCCGGTCCAGGCTCGCTTCGCAGGCTCGCAGGGTGGAGTCGTAGCCCTGGTCGGCGTTCCACAGTTTCGTCGTGACGAAGACCTCGTCACGGGGCAGCCCGAATTGCCGGATGGCGCGGCCGGTGCCCTCTTCGTTCTCGTACACCGCAGCGGTATCGATACTGCGGTACCCGGCACGCAGCGCGGCGGTGACGGTATCGAACACCTCGTCCGGCGGAACCTGGAACACCCCGAAACCGAGCTGCGGGATCAGGCTCCCGTCATTCAACACGATGGGAGGGACTACACCGATCTCGCGTCTAGTGGTCACCGCATCGACGGTAGGAGCGGTTCGACGGGAGGTCAACGAGCAGTCGCCCCGTGTCCGAACAGACTTGACAGATCGTTGGGTTTTTACAACAATTAGTTGCGTGAGCCCAGTAAGACGAGGGGAAACCTTACCGATCTTCAACCGCATCGCGGTACTGCGCGCGGAACATCGAATGTCGCGAGCCGCGTTGGCGGAAGCGGTGAACGTCAATCCGCAGACGATCGGCGCGCTCGAACGCGGCAACCACTATCCGAGCCTGGACCTCGCTCTGCGGATATGCGAGGTGTTCGCACTGCCGGTGGAGGCCGTGTTCTCCCGCACCGAATTCACGCCACTGTCGGCCGAGGTCTACCCACGCGAGAAAGGACAGCTGCCATGACCGCAGCCACCGGACCGTCCACCCTGCTCGATCGCTATCAGGCCTATCGCGTCCGGCGCTGGCTGGCCCGGGAGAAGCAGCTCGCCGGAATGCTGCCCGGCTGGCGCACCCGGAGACGCCGGCGCGCACTGGTGATCACCGTCGCGGCCGCGCTCACCGTCCTGTTCGTCACCGGCGTGCTGTGCGCCTTCGGACTCGAATGGGCCGCGTTGTTCGCCGGGCTCAGCGCTCTGATCTTCCTGCCGACCTGGACGATGCTGCGTATCGTCTCCCAGGCCCAGGACAACGCCCCCGCCGAAACCCTGGACGAATTGGAGATCGCCCAGCGCGAGACCGCCCGCTCGATCGGCCTCACCGTCACCCAGACACTCTGTGTGTTCCCCATGATGTATCTGGTGTGGAGCGGCGCGATCTTCCCGGAGGCCGACGCCTTCCGGACTGCCTACGCGGGCGGGGTCATGGTCCTGGCGACACTCCTGGCCGGCGGTTGCTCGCCCGCCATGATCCTGGCCTGGTCCAAAGCGGACCCGGAATCGGAGAACTGAGCCGACGCGCCGGTAGCCGCGGGGCTTCGCGACACCCGCGGCTACCGGCACAAATACCCTTGTAGAAATTCGGCGTACCGATGGCCGGGTACTCAGCCCGGAAGCCCGAGGCGACGGTATCGGTCGTGCCGGATCTCGCGTAGATCCTCCGGAGACCGCGCACACAGTGCGGTGAGCTCCTCGGCGATGGCGGTGACCATGCGGCGCGAGAACTCGACCGGTTCGTCGGCGGCGTCGGGGCGTTCCGGCACGATACGGTCCACGATCCCGTCCGCGAGCAGATCCGCCGACCGAATCCGCTGTCGCGCGGCCGATTCCGCGGCATGCTCGGTATCGCGGTGGACAATCGCGCTGGCCCCCTCCGGCGGCAGCGGCGCGAGCCAGCCGTGGGTGGCCGCCAGCACCCGATCCGCGGGGAGCAGTGCCAGCGCACCGCCACCGGTCCCCTGCCCCAGCAGCACCGAGAGCGTCGGTGTCCGCAGGGTCACCAGATCGGCGATACAGCGCGCGATCTCGGGTGCCAGGCCACGCTCCTCGGCTTCCTTCGACAAGGCGGCCCCGAGCGTATCGATAACCAGGACCAGAGGTAACCGCAGCTCGCCGGCCAATTGCATACTGCGCCGCGCTTCGCGCAAAGCGGCCGGGCCCATGGTGTGCTCAGGTCCCTGATTCGCACGATCGTGTCCGAAGACCACGCACGGACGGCCCCGGAAGCGAGCCAGGGCGAGCACGGTCGTCCGGTCGCTTTCCCCCTGGCCCGTACCACTGAGCGGCACCCGCTGAGTGGCCTGCCGCAGCAGTTCACGCATACCCGGCCGGTCCGGACGCCGGGACCGGCGCACCGAATCCCACGCCTCGGCCGGGTCGGCATGTGGGCCGGTTACCGCAGGAACAGCGGTAACCGTCATCTTCGACTCGTCCGGCACCCCACTGAATACGCTCAGCGCGCGGTGGGCGATCCGCCCGAACACCCGGATCTCGACCACCCCGTCGATCACTCCGGTGCGATACAGATTCTCCGCGGTCTGCACCCCGGCCGGGAACGGCCGCCCGTACAACGCCTCGTAGACCCGTGGCCCGAGGAAACCGATGAGCGCCCCCGGCTCGGCGAAGGTGATATGCCCGAGCGACCCCCAGGAGGCGAAAACACCACCCATGGTCGGATTACGCAGATATACCAGGTAAGGATGACCGGCCGATTTATGGGCGGCGACCGCACCCGCGATCTTCACCATCTGCACGAAGGCGAGCGTGCCCTCCTGCATCCTGGTACCGCCCGAGGTCGGCGACGCGATCAGCGGCAGCCCCGCCGCGGTAGCCCGCTCCACCGCGGTGACTATCCGCTCGGCCGCGGCGACCCCGATCGAACCGGCCAGGAACGAGAATTCGCACGCGATAACAGCGATTCGCCGCCCCCGGAGCAGACCCTCACCGGTCAGGACCGCTTCGTCGGTGCCTGCCGCGGCGGCCGCCGCGGTCAGCGCGGACCGGTACGAACCGGTCCGCGCCACCGGAACGGGTGTGGCGTCCCAGCTCACGAACGTACCCGGGTCGAGCAACGCGTCCAGCAGTTCCCGGGCGCCGACCCGCCGGGGTACGCCTGTCATCCGAACCGCACCGGGCCGACGCCCGGCACCACTGTCCACACCGGCACGCAGATCAGTATGACGGGCACGGATCAGTAGCCGCGGGTGACCTTCTGCAACGCGTACTCGGTGAGCCGGACCAGTGCCTCCTTGGCCGGTTCCCGGCGCCGGGCGTCGATCGGCATGATCGGCACATCGGCGGGAACGGCCAGCGCCTGGCGAATATCCTCGATCGGATACTGCGGGGCGTCGTCGAACTGGTTGAGCGCGACGAGGAACGGCAGGTTACGGGCCTCGAAGTAATCGACCGCGGCGAAGCTGTCCTCCAGCCGCCGCGTATCGATCAGCACAACCGCCCCGATGGCGCCGCGGATCAGGTCGTCCCACATGAACCAGAACCGATACTGGCCCGGAGTACCGAACAGATACAGCACCAGATCATCGGCCAGGCTGATCCGGCCGAAGTCCATCGCCACCGTGGTGGTGGATTTACTCTCGATACCCGCGAGACTATCGATCCCGGCACTGGCATTGGTCACCAGAGCCTCGGTTCTCAACGGGACGATTTCCGAAACTGCCCCCACCAGCGTCGTTTTGCCCACGCCGAACCCGCCCGCAACCACGATCTTCGCCGAAGTCGGTTTGCTGCCACGGGTATCGACCTGCGCCGTCGAATCATATACGCCGGAGTCCACTGAGAACCCTTTCGATCAGCTCGCGACGTTCATCGTCGCTGGAATCGTCTTTCAAAGTCGCCGAAACGCGGACATGCCCGGCTTCGATCAGGTCCGCTACAAGTACTCGCGCCACCCCGATCGGTATACCCAGTCGCGCCGCTAGTTCGGCGACCGACGGCGACTCCCTGCACAACTCGACTATCGAATTCTCGATATTGCTCAGTTCGTACTGGTGTTCGAGCGATATGGGATGGGACGCGACGAGAGCCTCGAGCGCCAACTCCACCTTGGGTCTGGTACGACCTGCGGTCAGCGAGTACGGACGCACGAGACTGGGCTCGGAGCCTCCCACGCGGTGATCTTCTATGTCCATCCCACCATCAGGAACCCATCGTGACGCGCGGAGTGGCCTGAACTGTCTGGCCCACGCGTTCCACCAACAAAGCCATCTCGTATCCGACCTGTCCGATATCACAGGACGTATTGGTCAGGACTGCGAGGTATGACCCGTCGCCCACCGCCATCAGCAGCAGGTAACCGTGCTCCATTTCGACGACGGACTGCAGAACGGTCCCGCCCTCGAACAGGTTGGACACACCCACCGAGAGACTGGCCAGACCGGCTGTCACAGCCGAGAGCTGTTCGGCCCGATCGACCGGTAGCTGGGCACTCGCCGCCATCAGCAGGCCGTCGGCCGAGACCAGGACGGCATGGGCTACGCCAGGAACCTCGCCTGCGAAGTTCGAAACCAGCCAATCCAACTGACGGTTCGTACCACCTAGTTCGGGGTTCATCGGTCTCCTTTGTCTCCGGTTAGGTTCATTGCTCTCATTGCGCGGCCATCCCGAACACCTTGCTGGTGCCGACTCAAACTAGACCGGATCGTCTCGGGATTGCGACTCGGCGTACGTTCCTGGGCGCCGTTGACAGCGCCCGGAACCAGCCGGCCGCCCGGATTACGCTGTGGCAGACCGGCCGCCGTACGGGTCTCGGGCTCGGCTTCGCTGGCCTTCCGGGCCGCCGTCCAGCCCTCGTCACCCGGTGAATCGAAGGACGCGACGGCCTGGGAGCGATCGGTATCCGAATCCGACAGCCATGCCGACATCATCTCCGCGAAAATAGGCGTACCGCCCATCACGCTGTCGTTCTCCTCCGCCGGCTGCAGCCGGGTCTGGAAGAAGGAAGCCGCCTTCGCGGGATTGGACTTGTAGCTGTGCCGCCCCGGTTCGCGGGTCGGCGCGGCGGAATCCTCGGCACGTTCCGTTTCCCGGGGCAATGCGACACCCGGCGGGTTGTCGAACCGCTCGGGGGTGTATCCGCCCGGCTGCCGCTGCGGCAATCCACCCGATTCCTCGGGACGGGACCGGCGCGGCGGAGCGGCGCTGTCCCGCTGCGGCAGACCGTTATCGGCCGCGCCGCGCCGTGGCAACCCGTTCTCGCCCGGACCGCGCTGGGGTAGGCCGTCCGCGGCCGGCCGGCGCTGCGGCAAACCATCTTCGACCGGCCTGCGCTGCGGCAACCCGTTCTCGGCCGGAGACCGCTGCGGCAACCCGTTCTCGGCGGGAGCCCGCTGCGGGAGACCATTACCGCGCGCGCCCCGCTGCGGAAGCCCGCCCTCCGGTGCCTCGTGCCGGGGCGGCACACCGCCGCCCGCGACCGGGCCGCGCTGGGTGGGAAGTTCTCCGGAGGATTCCCGCGACGGTGGACTGTCGGCCGGACCACGCTGCGCCGGAAGATCACCGGAGGGATGGTCCCGGCCCGGCATACCGTTACGCGTCGGTTCCCGCCGGGGCAGGCCACCGGATGTGGTATCGGCCGGTTGTGGCGGTTCCTGCTCACGCCCACCCGATTCACCGGCGGTGGGACGACGCTGCGGCAGACCCGGGATACCGGATTCGCGGGCACTGCCGGCCCCGGGCTCCCGCTGCGGGAGACCGTTCGGCCCCGGCTGGGCCGGGCGGCGGGGCGGCACAGGCCCGGATGGCCGCGGGGGTGCGGAGGTCTCCGACGCGGTTTCGGTAGGCCGCTCGGTTTCCGGTTGCGACCCGCTCGCGTCCCGGGAACCCCCGGGTGCTCCGTTGGAGCCGGGCCTGCGCTGCGGTAATCCACCCGGCCCCGGCTGCGACGCACCACCGGCACCCGGCTGCCGCTGTGGCAGACCGGTCGAGCCCGTTTCGGTGGGCCGGGCGGGCGGGCTTCCCGCGGACGAGTCGCCGCCCGGGGTGCGTGGCGGGAGGGTCGGGGTGGCACCGCCGCCACCGGGACCGAGGTTACGTTTGGGCAGGTTGGCCGCGGCCAGTTTGCCGCGTTGCGGCGCACTGCCCGCACTCGCCTGCCGGAGGCTGGTGGTGCCTTGTTCACCGTCGCGCATACCACCGGGCATCGCGGTACCGGGCTGCCGTTGTGGCAGCCCACCCGGCCCCGCGGGCGGCGGGCCGGACGGCCGCTCCGGCGGTTTGGGACGTTCGACGGCCGGCAGCGGACCGCTCATCCCCGGATCGACGGTGACCATCACGTTGCCGTCGGCGGTACGGCTGATACCGCGGGTCTGCATGGCCGACGTCCCGGCATTGCGCAGCGCGGACGCCGCGGCCTCGTCCGCCGACTCCTCGGGCTTCCCCTTCTTCGCGGCATCGCCGGGAGCCGGCGCCTGCGGGACCGAACCTGTCGCCAACGGCAGGATCTGAGTCTCCCCGGCGACGATCAGGCTCATCGGAACATGCACGGTCACCGTGACACCCGGGTCGCGCGCGGTATCGAACGTCGGCCGCAGCCGGACATTGAGACCGTGCCGTTCGGCCAGCCGGCCGACAACGAACAGACCCATATGGCGGGCGGTGTCCGGGCCGGGCTCGGCGGTGTTCTCGAGCCGACGGTTGATCTCGGCCATCTCACTCGGCGGCATACCGATACCGCGGTCGGCGACCTCGATCAGCAGCCCCTGGTCGTGCGCCTGCGCGAAGGTGAACTTCACATCGGTTTCCGGCGGCGAGGCCCGCAGGGCGTTATCCAGCAGCTCGGCGAACAGATGCGCCATATCGGAGGCGGCCGGTTCGATCAGTGCACCACGCGGGGTGGCACCCAGCTTGACGCGTTCGTAGTCCTCGACCTCGGAGATCGCGGCCCGCAGCACATCGGCGATCTCGACCGGCGCCGATTTCGCGCGGCGCTGTTTGGTACCGGCGAGAATCAGCAGGTTGTCGCCGTTTCGGCGCATACGGGCCGCGAGATGGTCCAGCCGGAAGAGGTTCTCCAGCAGGCGCGGATCCTTCTCGTCGTACTCCATCGCCTCGATCAGGCTGAGCTGATGGTCGACCAGCGATTTACTGCGCCGGGCCAGGGTCTCGAACATATCGTTGACCTGGGACCGCATCTGCGCCTGATCACTGGCCAGACGTAGCGCCTGACCGTGGATATCGTCGATCGCGCGGGCCAGCTGGCCGATCTCCTCCTCGGACCGGATGGGCATCGGCTCGAGCGGGACTTCTTCCGGCGCGGCACCTGTACGGAGCTGGGCCACCTCGTCGGGCAGGTCGCTTTCGGCCACGCGCAGCGCCGCCAAGCGCAGCCGGTGCAGCGGCACGATCATCGAGCGGGCCACGAAGACGGCGAGCAGCAGCGCGGCCAGGATGGTCAGCAGTACGACGATCGAGTAGACGACGGCATCGCGCAGAGCCTTATCGGCCATCCTCTGCACACCGTTGTCGATCGAAGTGGTGGCCTCGCCGATCAGTTTGTCGGTGGTCCCGGTGCTGTCCAGCAGCGACGCACGGGCTTCGCCCAGCGGCAGCCGGCCCGCCTGCGCCTCCGGCGATTCGAGCATGGCCTGACGGTTCTGGACACCTGTGCGAAGGATCTCGATATCGGTGTCTTCGGCGTTGTAGCGCTGGCTCAGAATGTTCAGCAGTGCGAGTTCGGTATTCGTCGCTGCCTGATACGACTTCTCGCCGGCCTCTTGGTTGCGCAGCAGTTCGGCGGCCGCGGTGATCTCACCGACCATGGTGGAGCGCAGGTTGAGTGCGTCGACGAGGCGGAGTTTGTCCGGGTCGATCGACGGGTCGCCGATTTCGCCGACGATCTCCTCGACCGTGCGCACGCCCGCGTTACGGGCCTTCTCGAGTACCGCGACGGCTTCGTCCGGCGAAGCGGACGGCGCCAGACCGCCGGTCCGCACCTGTTTCGCCTGGTCGATCATCTCCGACAATGCCTGGTGCGCGCCGGGCAGATCGTCGAGATCGGCCAGCGCGCTCTCGGCCGCCGAAATTGTCTGATCGAGGGTTTTCAGATTGTCGTCGGTGACCATGGACCGGTTCGGTGCGATCGCGATGGCCTGCGAGCCCGCGACCGTCGACGTGGCGGAACTGAGATCGAGCACCGCCGGCACGAGACTGACGTTCTCGGCGGCGGAGCCCAGGCGGTTCGCCTCACCCCATTCCGCCGATATCCTGGATACACCGAGTCCGACCGCGACCGCCAATGGCACAGCCAGTACGGCCGTAACCTTCCAGCGAAGGTCCCAGTTACTCAGCGCCCAGCGCTTCGTGCCGGACCTAGCGGCGTCACGCATTCCCACTCACTTTCCAACCTGGCCCCAGCCATGCACCACAGCAGAACTCCACACTCGCATAGTGGCTCGACGGGTGGAGCTGCCCGTGGGTCGCGGCTGGCCGAGAAATTGCGTCTACGACGGACCGAATTCGTGTCATCAGATTCTAACGGATCAATAACTTCTTGGTGTACTCAGCCCGGGTTTACGCACATTGACCAGCCTTTTACAGACATAAGCCATGGTCGCGACACCCGACGGGGGGTCGCGTGAAGTCTGCCACAATCGTGCTGATCTATCGAGGCGAGGATTGCTGCGACGCTAGGGAGCACGGGTGAACACGAGGAACGAGTATCGACCGGTCTATCAGACCAGCCTGGTCGATCCCGCCGAGTTCTGGACCCGGGCTGCCGCCGAGATCGATTGGGATACACCGCCCGACCAGGCCATCGATACCGCACGACCCGTCTCTCGGTGGTTTCCCGGCGCTCGCCTGAACACCTGTTACAACGCACTCGACCGGCATGTGGCCGCTGGACTGGGCGAGCAATCCGCCCTGATCTACGAATCGGCGATGACCGGCGAAAGCAGCGTTTACAGCTACGCCGAACTCCTCGACCGGGTCGCCCTGTTCGCCGGCGCCATGCGTGAACTGGGCGTGACCGTCGGCGACCGGGTCGTTATCTACCTGCCGATGATTCCCGAGGCCGTGGTGGCGATGCTGGCCTGCGCCCGGATCGGGGCCGTGCACTCGGTGGTGTTCGGTGGTTTCGCGGCTCCGGAACTGGCGGCCCGGATCGACGACGCCGAACCGGTGTTGATCGTGACGGCCTCCGGTGGGCTGGAACCGAACCGCACAATCGATTACCCCCCTATCGTCCGCCGGGCCCTCGACCTGGCCGAAACCGCGGCACCGCGCACCATACTGGTGAAACAGCGTTCCGGATTTCCCGAGCACGATTTCGGCGCCGCTGCCGCCGATACGGCCTCCGCTCGCTGGATCGACTGGGACGTCGCGGTACGTCACGCCGAACCCGCGGACCCGGTCTCGGTGGCCGCGACCGACCCGCTGTACGTGCTCTACACCTCGGGTACAACCGGGAAACCGAAGGGCGTGGTGCGGGACAACGGCGGCCATGCCGTCGCCTTGACCTGGTCCATGCGCAATATCTACGACGTCGGCCCCGGACAGGTGATGTGGACCGCATCCGATGTGGGCTGGGTGGTCGGCCATTCGTATATCGTCTACGCGCCGCTGCTGGTCGGCGCGACAACGCTGCTCTACGAGGGCAAACCGGTCGGCACCCCCGATGCCGGCGTGTACTGGCGGATGGTGGCGCGGCACCGGGTGCACACCCTCTTCACGGCCCCCACCGCGCTCCGGGCCATCCGCCGCGCCGACCCGGCCGCCGAACTCGCCCACGACCAGGACCTCTCCTCGCTGCGCTCTCTGTTCTGCGCGGGTGAACGACTCGACCCCGCGACCTATGAGTGGGCGGCACACACCCTGCTGGCCGGGCGGGACGACTGCCCCGTCGTCGACCACTGGTGGCAGACCGAAACCGGCTGGCCGATCTGCGCCAACCCGCTCGGGTTGCAACAACTACCGATCAAACCGGGCTCGGCCTCGGTGCCGGTTCCCGGTTACCGCCTGCGGGTGCTGGATTCCTCGGGCAACCCGGTCGCGGCGAATATCGAAGGCAATATCGTCATCGGTCTCCCCTTGCCCCCCGGTGCACTCGCCGGTCTGTGGCATGACGACGAGCGCTTCCAGCGCTCCTATCTATCCGCCTACCCCGGTCACTTTCTCACCGGCGACTCCGGCTATTTCGACGAGGACGGTTACCTCTTCGTTCTCGGCCGGAGCGACGACGTGATCAATATGGCCGGGCATCGCCTTTCCGCGGGCAGTATCGAAGCGGCCGTCGCCGGGCACGAGGCGGTAGCGGAATGTGCGGTGATCGGACTCCCGGACGAACTCAAAGGACAGCGGCCGATCGCTTATGTCGTACTGAAATCCGATTCCCGGATCGATATCGAAACTCTGCGCGACGAACTCAGCGAACGGGTGCGGACATATATCGGGCCCGTGGCGGGACTGTACGACGCGGTCGTGGTACCCGCCCTGCCGAAAACTCGATCCGGCAAGATTCTGCGCAAGACGCTCCGGCAGATGACGGCAGGCGAAACCTACGAAATACCCTCCACCATCGAAGATCTCACGGTCCTCGACGAACTGGTCCGGATCATCGAACCGCCACAAAGCACAAACTCCTCTTAAGAAAACCACAGAGCCGGGCCAACCCTGCCCAATACGGTCTGAGGAGTCCACGAGCCTTCCGGCTCGACTCGACACGGTAGGAGGCAGTAATCCCCATGGCACACCCCACGAACCGACGGTTCGGCAAGCTCGGCTTCGCGACACTGACCGTCGGTGCGGCAGCGGCCGCGACCGCCTTCCTCAGCCCCGCTGTCGCCTCGGCGGGACCGCTGGAAATGGCGGAACCGCTGCTGACCAGTGATTGCTCTTTCGCCCAGGTCGACGCCGCACTGCACGAGCAGGCCCCGGACCTGGCGGCGATGCTGGACAACAACCCGGATATGAAGGCGCAACTGCAGTCGAAGTTCGATCAGCCGGTCGAACAGCGGCGTGCGGAACTGCAGGCCTACCTGGACCAGAACCCGCAGGCGGCGCAGCAGGCGCAGAACGATCCGCAGGCGCAGCAGTTGCAGGCGACGCTGCAAGGTGTGGCGGATAGCTGTCACAGCTACTGAGTTTCGGTGCGGGGGTGGGAAGCGGGGCAGTTCGTGGAGGTGGGAAGCAGGCCGGTGGGTGAAGGTGCTGTGTTTTTTGGCGCCGCCTCCGGCGTCGCGGGTTCGGGGCCCCCTTGGTCTCGTTCTTCACTCCCGGCGCTCAGTCGCTGCGCTCCTTCGCTCTGGTCGCTCCAGAACGAGACGGGCCCCGAACCACCAACGCTGACCGGTCGCATGCGGGAAACGGGGGGTGAGGATCGGATGCGGACGGACTGGCGGTAGGGGAATCAAACGCGCCCGGGGGCGACGGCGAGGACAGCGAACCATGGCAGGTTCGGCCCACGTCGGGCCGAACCTGCCCAAGGGGGTGCCGGGTTCAGCGAGGCTCTGGGAGGGGCTTTGTGGGACCCGGCGCCACCGTTGGACGTTCGGTCGGGTGTGGGGCTGAAAGCTTCAGGGGCATGTCGGCCGAATCCATGGCCGGGCTCGGGTGATCGCCTGGGGAGGTGTCTGCCATGAATAATGGCGATGTGGCGGAACGGAGCAAGCCGGCGGTTCTGGTTGTCGACGACGACGAGGACGTGCTCGCGTCCGTCGAAAGGGGGCTTCGGCTGTCCGGGTTCCTGGTGAGTATCGCTCGGGACGGGGCGGCGGCGCTGCGGGCGGTGTCGGAACAAGCGCCCGATGCGATCGTGCTGGATATGAATATGCCCGTGCTCGACGGGGCGGGGGTGGTCACGGCGCTGCGGGCGATGGGCAACGAGGTGCCGATCTGTGTGCTGAGTGCGCGGAGTTCGGTGGGTGACCGGATCGCGGGGCTGGAGTCGGGGGCGGACGATTACCTGATCAAACCCTTCGTACTCGCGGAGCTGGTGGCCCGGATCAAGGCCCTGCTGCGCCGGCGGACCGATACGGCGCCGGCGGGCGCGCCCGACACCATCTCGGTCGGTCCACTCCAGGTCGATACGGCCGGGTATCGGGCCCTGCTGAACGGTCAGGAGATCGAGCTGACCAAACGAGAGTTCGAACTGCTCTCCACGCTGGCGCGCAACGCGGGGGTGGTGCTGAGCCGCGAGCGGCTGCTGGAACTGGTGTGGGGCTACGATTTCGCCGCCGATACGAACGTCGTGGATGTTTTTGTCGGCTATCTGCGCCGCAAGCTGGAATCCGACGGCACGCCCAGGCTGCTGCACACGATCCGCGGCGTCGGGTTCGTGCTGCGGGATACGAAGTGAGCGACGACGCTCCCCACCGGCGGCGCAGGTCGTATTCGCTGCGCACCCGGGTCGCCGGGGCGGCGGCCGCCGGGTCGGTGCTGATCGTCATGCTGGTGAGCGCTATCGCGGTACCGGCCATCGAGCGCAACAACGTACAACAGGCCGATCAACAGCTACGGATCGCCTCCCGGCTGGTCGTCATCGACCCGGTGATCGCCGTCGGGGTCGTGAACCTGGTGGGCCCAGACAGCGAGATGGCCCTGACGGTTCGCGACGACGGCCGGGTCACGGCATCCAGCGGCACCGAATTACCGGAACTGGATCCCGGTTCACGAACGGTAGCTGTGGGCGGCACACCGTATCGGGTACTGACCACCACCGAGAACCAGCCCGCGGACCGGACGGTATCGCTGGGTATCCCGGCTACCGAGGCCGCGAAGGCAACGGCCGAACAACAGCGGTGGGTACTGTTCGGCGGATTGGCGGCGATCGCCGCGTCGGCGGCACTGGGCTGGTTGTTCGGCGGCCGGGCGGTCCGGCCCATCGCCGTACTGACCCGTCAGGTCGGGGCCCGCACCGGATATCGCGACGCCGCCCCCGAACCGGTCGACAGCTCCGGGGTCCTGGAGGCCGAACAACTGGCGGACGCGGTCAACACCATGTTGCGCCGGGTCGACCAGGCACAGTCCGATACGGCGGCCGCGCTCGAGACGGCGCGGGATTTCGCCGCAGTCTCGGCGCACGAACTGCGCACACCGCTCACCGCCATGCGGACCGACCTCGAAGTTCTGGCGACCCTCGACCTGAACGAGGAACAACGCACCGAAATCCTCGGCGACCTACAGCGCAGTCAGGAGCGGGTGGAAACAACGCTCGCCGCGCTGGAACGGCTGGCGTCGGGCGATCTGACCTCCGAACGCGACCACATCGACACCGATATCGCCGAACTCTGCGATCAGGCCGCTCACGACGCCATGCGCCACTACCCCGGCCTCACGGTCCGCATAGATACGGACGCGGAACTGGTCACCCGGGGCCTGCCCGCGGGTCTGCGGCTGGCGGTGGACAACGCTCTGAAGAACTCGGTGAAGCACGGCGAGGCTACGGAGGCATTGCTCTCGGCACACCGCCATCCCGACAAAACGATCGTCATCTCGGTCGACGACAACGGCCGCGGCCTGCCACTCGACGAGCGGGAATCGGTATTCGCCCGGTTCGCCCGCGGTAGCGGCGCCCACAAAGGTGGGTCGGGACTGGGTCTGGCGCTGGTCGCGCAACAGGCTCAGCTACACGGCGGGCGGGCGTACTTCGACGACGGCACCCTCGGTGGCGTGCGGCTGGTTCTCGTTCTGCCGGGCGGCTGATTTCCAGAGGCAAGGCATTGGGTCGTGGGGCCGGACAGCTCGAGGGCTCGCCGCGCGAGGCACTGCCGCTCGGCCCTTTCGCGGGGCCCTCGACGACTCGGCTGACGACTCGGCGCGGGGGGGCGCCGGGGGGGCGGGGGGGGCCCAAAACCAACGGGCCCCCCACCCCCCAAAAACAACCAACCAAGACGGGGGAACGGGGGGGGGGGGTGGTTGGGGGCGACCCCCCCGCG
>NZ_JBEYBT010000020.1:0-84747 GCF_040632335.1 Nocardia sp. NPDC019395 | reverse complement strand
GCGCAGCGACTGAGCGCCGGGAGTGAAGAACGAGACCAAGGGGGCCCCGAACCCGCGACGCCGCAGGCGGCGCCAAAAAACACAGAACCTTCACCAACTGATCAGCTTCCCACCTCCACGTTCCGGCCCAACTCACAATCTCCGCAAGTCCACCCACCCGCACCCTCGAGCGATCAACCACTCAGAAGACGATCACCTGCCGTAACGCATGCCCCGCCGCCAGCTCATCCATCGCCCGGTTGATCTCGTCCAGCCCGATCCGCGCCGAGATCAGTTTCTCCACCGGCAACCGCCCCTCCCGCCACATCCGGACATATTCCGGGATATCGCGCGACGGAACCGCCGATCCCAGGTAGCTGCCGACGATCGACCGCCCCTGAGCCACCAGGCCCAGCGGGGAGATACTGGCGC
Source organism: Nocardia sp. NPDC019395 (assembly GCF_040632335.1). NCBI lineage: Bacteria > Bacillati > Actinomycetota > Actinomycetes > Mycobacteriales > Nocardiaceae > Nocardia > Nocardia sp. NPDC019395. Next base: position 84,336 of record NZ_JBEYBT010000020.1, on the reverse strand, counting down.
GAGCGTCCGGCGACGGCAGGCCCACCGTCACAGTGGTCCCGCCCGGCGCCGTCGCCGCCACCGCGCTTTCGAAGGCCCGCGCCGACCCCGCCGCTTCGACGACCACTTCGGCCCGGATCTCCTGCTCGGCAAGGTCGGCAGGCGTGTACGCGCCGGTCGCACCGAGGTCGCGGGCCAGGTCGAGTTTTTCCGGCACCGTATCGACCGCGATCACCTCGCGTACCCCGAGGGATACCGCCACCAGCACCGCCGCCATCCCGACCCCGCCGAGTCCGACCACCATCACCCGGTCCGTGGCGGCCGGTTTCGCCGAGTTCAGCAACGCTCCACCGCCGGTGAGCACCGCACAGCCCAGGACCGCCGCGATATCCGGCGGCACATCGTCGTCGACCGGTACCACCGACCGGCGGTCCACGACCGCGTACGTGGCGAATCCCGAGACGCCGAGATGGTGCTGCACCTCGGTGCCGTCACGGTGCAGCCGCCGCCCGCCGGCCAGCAGTTCGCCGGCGTTGTTCGCGGCGCTGCCCGGGATGCACGGTGTCCGTCCGTCGGAGGCACAGCCGGCGCATTCGCCGCAGCGGGGCAGGAAGGTCATCACCACTCGCTGTCCGATGGACAGGCCGGCGTCCGGGCCGGCCGCCACGACCTTTCCCGCGGCTTCGTGGCCGAGCAGCATGGGTACCGGACGGACCCGGTTGCCGTCGACCACCGAGAGGTCGGAGTGACAGATTCCGGCGGCTTCGATTCGCACCAGTATCTCGCCGGGGCCGGGATCGGCGAGGTCGAGTTCGCTGACGGTTATCGGCGCGGAATCGGCGTACGGTTGCGCCGCGCCGATACGTTCCAGGACTGCCCCACGAATTCTCATGGCACCACGGTAGGCCGCGGCGGAATCTTGCTCATGATCCGGATCGGACTATCCTGAATTGCCGTGATGGTGCTCCCGTTGGCCGCCTTGTACCGAGCCCGGGGTCGGGATCATCACGATCCGAGGAGATTTTCCTTTGTCCATTCAGTTCAACCACACCATTGTCGGCTGTCGTGACAATCGGGTGTCGGCCGAGTTCTGGGCCGATATCCTGGGCCTGGAACCGGGCCGCGAGTGGGGACCGTTCATCGCGCTGCCCACTGCCAACGGGGTGACGTTCGATTTCGCGAACGTCCCCGGCCATATCACCGAGATCCAGGCCCAGCATTACGCCTTCCTGGTCTCGGAGCCGGAATTCGACGCCGCGTACGCCAAGATCCGGCGTTACGGCCTCGAGCATTGGGCAGATCCGCATCAGAACGCCCCGGGCGAGATCAACCACAACGACGGCGGCCGCGGGGTGTACTTCCAGGATCCCAGCGGTCACTACCTGGAGTTGATCACGGTGCCGTACGGCGGTTGGCCGGAGTGAAGCGTCCGGGTCCGGGTGCCCCCCACCCGGACCCGCTCACACCGCTACCGCACTGCGGCCGCGCCGCATCCCGAGACCCGCCGCGACGAGGCAGGCGAGGGCCACCGCGCCGATGAACCACGGAAACACCGTGTTCAGGCCCCAGACGGTCGCGGCCCAGCCGGCGAGCACCGTGGGCAACGCCATGGATGTGTAGGCCAGCAGGTAGTAGGCGGACATGGTCTCGCCGCGCTTGCGCTCCGGAACCACATTGGAGAGGTGGCGCAGCGATCCGCCGAACCCGAGTCCGAAGGTGGCACCGAGAACCAGTCCGATACCGACCACGGCAACCCACTGGTGTGTGTTCAGGACAGGGATGGTCAGCAGCAGGGTGATCGCCATGCCGATATCGCCGATAACCGCTGCCCGCCGAGCGGGTATCCGGGTCGCGAACAGTTGCACCAGTGCCGCCGCCGACGCCGTCGAGGCGACGACCACGCCACCGAAGACCAGGTTGTGGATACCGGTCCGTTCCGCGGCCAGCGACGGGTACAGCGACAGCAGGACTCCGAGGACCGACCAGGCCGCCATCACTCCGAGCGCGGAGAACCAGAAATCACCGCGGATCTCGTTCGGTACGGCCGGGCGCGCGATCCGGATCCGGCCGGCTACCCGGGCGGCGTGTGGTTCGCGCAGGGCGAGGACGCCGGCGGCCACGACCAGGCAGATCACACTGATGACAACGTACGGGGTGCGCAACGGATTGGGGGCGTACTGCGCGAGCAACGCCGAACCCATGATCGCCACCGCCATACCTGCGTTGAAGGCGACGCCGGTGAGTTGGCCGGACCGGGCACCGTGGTGCGGCCGCAGATCCAGCAGGGCGGCAGCTCCTGCCACAACAGTCGCCCCGACCGCCAGTCCGTGCAGTGCCCGCGCCAGTACCAGCATGGCCACGGTATCGGCGAGGACGAAAACCACCAGTCCCGCGATCATGGTCGCGAAGGCACCCAGCAGCACCGGTTTACGCCCGACTACATCGGAGATGCGGCCGGATACCAGCACGGCGGCCAGCGCGGCGATCGCGTAGACCGCGAACACGATCGTGGTGGTCAGTGGCGATAGATGCCATTCCTGCTCGTACAGGCCGTACAGCGGGGCGGGTACACCCGATACTCCGAGTGCGACACCGGTAGCGGCCAGCACCAGCGTGTATGCCCAGGTTTGCGTTACTCGATCCGGCGCAGTGGCTACCGTTATCGCTGCCATCGAGACCCCATCAGGTAAGTTTGAAGATTATCGAACTTGATCGACAGTAACGTACGGTACGACGATCATCAAACCCCACCGAGGCAGACCATGACGGATACCACTACCGAGGCACACCCCGTGGCCTCGCTCTCCGCCGTACTCGGCGCACTCCAGGACCCGGTCCGCCTGGAAATGGTGCGCAGGCTAAGCAATGCGGGCACCGCGATGCGCTGCGCGACCCTCTACGAGGCCATCAACAAATCGACCGCGACGCATCATTTCAAGATCTTGCGCGAAGCCGGTGTCACCGAACGGCTGATCATCGACGGTCACACCTGCCAGCGACTGCGCGCCGAGGCCGTCGACGCGGCATTACCCGGGCTCCTGGGTTCGATAGTCGACGCGGCCAATCACGCCCGGCAGGTATAGGCGGACCACCCGGGCGCGGTCACGGCGACGAGCTCGAACGGATACGAGCCGACGCCGATGACCTGTCCGGCCTCAGCCGACGAGCCGGGTGACCGCCGCGGGCAGATCCCGCTTGCGCCGGTACGGACCGGCGACCGCGGCCGCGAACGGGCGCGCGAGCAGCGCGCGGGCGATCTCACCGACCTCGTCGGTGGTGACCGCATCGATGCGGGCCAGGGTTTCGGAGACGCTGCGGTGATTGCCGTAGCTGAGTTCGCTCCGGCCGATCCGGTTCATCCGCGACGCCGAATCCTCCAGCCCGAGCACCAGCCCGCCACGCAACGAGCCCTTCGCGCGGGCACATTCGGCATCGGTGATGCCGTCGGCCGCGACCTCCTCGAGTACCCCGCGGGCCAGCGCCGTCACCTCGTTCAGGTTCTCGGGCTGGCATCCGAGGTACACCGAGAACGCTCCGGTGTCGGCGAAGGTGTCCACGCTGGAATACACCGAGTACGCCAGGCCCCGTTCCTCCCGGATCCGCTGGAACAGCCGGGAACTCAGACCGCCGCCGATCACCGTGTTCAGTACCGACAGCGGCCACCGCCGCGGCCCCTCGTGCCGGCCGTAGGCACGGACACCGAAAACCAGATGTGCCTGTTCACTATCGCGATGGCTCCAGGTCAGCCCGGGCTCCGAACGAGTCCGGAAACGCCCCTCGCGGCGCGGAGCCGGACCGGACGACGGATCGAGCCGGCCGGCGACCGCCCGGTGCACCAACTCCACGGTGTGCTCGTGATCGATATTGCCGGCCACCGCGACCACCATCCGGTCCGGTGTGTACCGGCGCTGGTGGAAGGACCGCAGCTGACTCGCCCGCATACCCTCGATGGATTCGATCGACCCGATGATCGGCCGCCCGATCGGGTGATCACCGAACAGCGCGGTGAGAAAGGCGTCGCCGACCAGATCCTCCGGGTCGTCGTCGCGCATGGCGATCTCTTCCAGGACCACCTGCCGTTCCACATCCACGTCCACGGCCCGGCACAGCCCGTTGAGCACCACATCGGTGACCAGATCCACCGCCAGGGGCAGATCCTCGTCCACCACATGGGCGTAGTAGCAGGTCTGCTCCTTGGCGGTGAACGCGTTGAGTTCGCCGCCCACCGCGTCCATGGCTTCGGCGATATCGAGGGCCGAGCGGGTCGGGGTGGCCTTGAAGAGCAGATGCTCCAGGAAATGCGCCGCGCCGGCGACGGTCGGGCCCTCGTCGCGGGAGCCGACCCCCACCCAGACCCCTACGGAAGCCGAACGCACGCCGGGTACCTGTTCGGTCACCACCCGCAGGCCACCCGGCAGGACGGTACGCCGTACTCCGTTGTCGATATCGACGGTTTCGCCGATCCGCCACGTCGATGACGAACCCCCCTGCCCACTCGGGCGCAGGGGGGCCGCTGTCTTCTGCTCCGTCACACGACCAGTACTACTCGGTCGCCGCGGTATCCGCATCGGCGGGCGCCTCCGCGGGCGCCTCGTCGGCATTCTCGTCGACGGGGACCAGCGAGATCTTGCCGCGATTGTCGATATCGGCGATCTCCACGCGCAGCTTGTCGCCGACGTTCACCACGTCCTCCACCTTGGCGACGCGCTTGCCGTTGCCGAGTTTGGAGATATGCACCAGGCCGTCGCGGCCGGGCAGCAGCGAAACGAACGCGCCGAACGCGGTGGTCTTGACCACGGTGCCGAGGAACCGCTCGCCGACCTTGGGCAGCTGCGGGTTCGCGATGGCGTTGATGGCGTCGATCGCGGCCTGCGCCGAGGGACCGTCGGTGGCGCCGACGAACACGGTGCCGTCGTCCTCGATGGAGATATTGGCGCCCGTATCGTCGGTGATCTGGTTGATCATCTTGCCCTTGGGCCCGATCACCTCGCCGATCTTGTCGACCGGGATCTTGATCGCGGTGACCCGCGGCGCGTACGGGCTCATCTCGTCCGGGGTGGCGATGGCCTCGGCCATCACATCCAGGATCGTGGTGCGAGCATCGTGGGCCTGCCCCAGCGCACCGGCGAGGACCTGCGACGGAATCCCGTCGAGTTTGGTGTCCAGCTGCAGGGCGGTGACGAAATCCCGGGTTCCGGCGACCTTGAAGTCCATATCACCGAACGCGTCCTCGGCGCCGAGGATATCGGTCAGCGCCACATAGCGGACCTCGGCGGCACCGGCGTCGTTGGTGACGGTGTCCGATACCAGACCCATCGCGATACCCGCGACCGGCGCCTTCAGCGGAACACCGGCGTTGAGCAGCGACAGGGTCGACGCGCAGACCGAACCCATCGAGGTGGACCCGTTGGAGCCCAGGGCCTCCGAAACCTGCCGGATGGCGTAGGGGAACTCGTCCTGGCTCGGCAGTACCGGCATCAGCGCACGCTCGGCCAGCGCACCGTGCCCGATCTCGCGCCGCTTCGGCGATCCGACCCGACCGGTCTCACCGGTGGAGTACGGCGGGAAGTTGTAGTGGTGCATATAGCGCTTGGAGGTTTCCGGGCCGAGCGAATCGACCTGCTGCGCCATTTTGACCATATCGAGGGTGGTGACGCCCATGATCTGGGTTTCGCCCCGCTCGAACAGCGCCGAACCGTGCGCCCGCGGCACCACGGCGACCTCGGCGGACAGCGCCCGGATATCGGCCAGCCCGCGGCCGTCGATACGGAAACCGTCGGTGAGGATGCGCTGCCGGACCAGTTTCTTGGTGACCGCACGGAAAGCGGCACCGAGTTCCTTCTCGCGGCCCTCGAACGATTCGCCGAGCCGGGACAGCACGTCCAGCTTGACCTCGTCGGTCTTCTCGTCGCGCTCCTGCTTACCGGCGATGCTCAGCGCCTCGGACAGGGGTGCCTTGGCGGCTGCTTCGACCGCGGCGTACGCGTCGTCGGCGTACGGCGGGAAGAGGGGGAAATCCTCGGTGGGCTTGGCCGCGAGCTCGGCCAGGTCCTGCTGGGCCCGGCAGAGGCGGGCGATGAACGGTTTGGCGGCCTCGAGCCCTTCGGCGACGATCGCCTCGGTCGGCGCCTGCGCCCCGCCGTCGATCAGTTCGATCACGTTCTCGGTGGCTTCGGCCTCGACCATCATGATCGCGACATCACCGGTATCGGTGACCCGGCCGGCCACGACCATATCGAACACGGCCTTTTCCAGCTGTTCGTTGGTCGGGAAGGCGACCCACTGGCCACCCTCGGCGGTTCCGGCCGCGGAGTCGTCGATCAGTGCGACCCGCACACCGCCGACCGGGCCGGAGAACGGCAGGCCCGCGAACTGGGTGGAAGCCGAGGCCGCGTTGATCGCGACCACATCGTAGAGATCCTTCGGATCGAGGCTCATGACCGTCACCACGACCTGGATCTCGTTGCGCAGCCCGTCCACGAAGGAGGGGCGCAGCGGCCGGTCGATCAGGCGGCAGGTGAGGATCGCGTCGGTGGAGGGGCGGCCCTCGCGCCGGAAGAACGAACCGGGAATCCGGCCCGCCGCGTACATCCGCTCTTCGACATCGACGGTCAGCGGGAAGAAATCGAACTGTTCCTTGGGGTGCTTACCGGCGGTGGTCGCCGACAGCAGCATGGTCTCGTCGTCCAGGTAGGCGACGACCGATCCGGCGGCCTGTTTGGCGAGCCGGCCCGTTTCGAAGCGAATGGTGCGGGTGCCGAGCGCGCCGTTGTCGATCAGCGCGACCGATTCGAACACACCCGGTTCGACCTCGATGGCCGAGCTCTTCGTACGTTCGGTGGTTTCTGGCATATCTCTGTTCTCAACCTCTCGTCTCGCCGGATCTCGGCGCCCGTGTGGCGCGATCCGGCTGTGTCAGCCGTACCAGGTCTGGACGCGGCGCGGCGGCGTTACCGCGGTGACCGTGAAGGTCAGCGGCCGCCGTATCTCGAGCTGCGGCGCGTACACCCGGCCGGATCCCCTTGGATACGGCGACGCGGAGGCGGTCATCGATCGAAGCTCTCCGGCGTATCTCGTCCGGGCCGAAAAGCCACTACCGAAGACCGACGCCACGAACACGGGTGCGCACGGCTGGTTCTGTCGTCTCGTGTCCAGGGGTCCCTGTACACGAAAATGCCGACGGGGCGATTGTATGCGTCCCGTCGGCATACGTATCGCCCGGCTCTTGGAACCGGGCGTGTTCACGATCTGTCAGCGCCGCAGGCCCAGGCGTTCGATCAGGCTGCGGTAGCGGTTGATGTCATTGTTCGCGAGGTACTTCGACAGCCGCTTGCGGCGGCCGATCAATGCCATCAGCCCGTGCCGGGTGTGGTGATCGTGCTTGTGCACCTTGAGGTGCTCGGTGATATCGGAGATCCGCTTGGTCAGCAGCGCGATCTGCGCCTCCGGAGAACCGGTATCGGTTTCGTGCAGACCGTACTCCGCGAGAATGGTCTTCTTCTGCTCGGTGGTCAACGCCATGGGGCATCCACTCCTGTTTCTCAGTTCCGCGCGTATGGTGCCCGGTTCGGTCGCCGGAGAAATCCGCCGATGCACAGGCAGGTGATTCTCCGGCAGGTCGCTTCCCGGGGTGGGCGCCGCCGCGGACCGCAGCAGACCCGACGAGTCACCCTACCGGAGCCGTCACCACCGGGGGCCGGCCGGGTGGTGAGCTAGCTCGCGGCGCCGAGGATCTTGCGGGCGGCGTCGACATCACGGCCCATCGCGCCGACCAATTCGTCGATCGATTCGAATTTCCGCATACCGCGCAGATGGTCCACGAAATCTACGGCCACATGCTGACCGTAGAGATCGGCCTCGCTATCCAGGACATACGCCTCGACGGTGCGGGCCCGGCCGGAGAATGTGGGGTTGGTGCCCACCGAGATCGCCGCCATGGCGCGCTCACCCGGTGTCACCGTGCCGATGGTGGGCCCGGGGCCCAGCACGGTGAACCAGCCCGCGTACACCCCGTCCGCCGGAATCGCGGCATGCATGGGCGGGGCGACATTGGCGGTGGGAAAGCCCAGTTCGCGGCCGCGGCCGTCACCGCGCACCACCACCCCTTCGACCCGGTGCGGCCGGCCCAGCGCATCGGCGGCGGCGGCCATATCACCGGCGTCCACACACGCGCGGATATAGGTGGAGGAGAACGTGACGGCGTGTTCCCCCAGCAGGGTGACGCCGTCGACCGCGAAGCCGAACCGGTCACCCAGCTCGCGCATCGTGGCGACCGTGCCCGCGGCTTTCTTACCGAAGGTGAAATTGTCGCCGACCACGACCTCGGTCACATGCAGCCGCTCCACGAGCAGATCGTGCACGTATTCGCCGGGAGTGAGTTTCATGAATTCATGGGTGAACGGCATCACGCAGAAGACGTCGACGCCGAGTTCCTCGGCGAGCTCGGCGCGCCGGGTGAGCGTCGTGAGTTGCGCGGGATGCGAACCGGGCCGGATCACCTCCATCGGATGCGGATCGAAGGTCATCAGGACGGCCGGGACATCACGCGCGGCAGCGGACTTCACCGCCCGGCTGATCAGTTGCGCGTGACCGCGATGAACACCGTCGAATACGCCGATCGTGAGAACGCACCGCCCCCAGTCCGCGGGTACGTCGTCGAGACTTCGCCACCTCTGCACAGACGCCAAGCCTACGCAAACAGGCGGCCGGATCGTATTCGGGTGGGACCGGTCGCAGGCTCGGCTACAGGTGCGCGAACACAGGGTTTCCCTGAGGTGGCGGGGTATGCGTACCGCCGCCTTCGCGCCGGCCGGGCGCGGGCCGCGGATGGCTGCGCCCGGTAGCGCCTCTTATGTGGATCGCCGCGGAAATGCTTAAGCTCGTGGTTGTGACCGGAAAACGAGATATCGCCACCCGACGGGAACTCGCCGACGCCGGGGAATCGGTCGCTCCGGGGCTGTCCTCGGTGGCCCAGGACTATCTGAAAGTCATCTGGACGACGCAAGAGTGGTCGCCGGACAGGGTGAGCACGAAATTGCTCGCCGAGCGGATCGGGGTCTCCGCGTCGACGGTGTCGGAGGCGGTACGGAAACTGTCGGACCAAGGGCTGGTCGAACATGCCCGGTACGGTTCGATCACGCTGACCGAGGAGGGCCGCCGCGCCGCGATCGCCATGGTGCGCCGGCACCGGTTGATCGAGACTTTCCTGGTGAGCGAGCTCGGTTACGGCTGGGACGAGGTGCACGACGAGGCCGAGATCCTCGAGCACGCAGTATCGGATCTGCTGATGGCCCGGATCGACGCCAAGCTCGGTTTCCCGGACCGGGATCCGCACGGCGATCCGATTCCGTCGGTGGACGGCGCGGTGCCGACACCGCCCGCTCGCCGGCTGATCGATTTCGAAGCGGGCGAATCGGGCCGGGTGGCCCGGATCTCCGATTCCGACCCGGAGATGCTGCGGTATTTCGATTCGGTCGGGATCGCCTTGGACACCTTGATCGTGGTGGTGGAGCGGCGGGATTTCGCCGGAACCATCGCGGTGCGGATCGGGCGCGACGAAAGTCTCACGGATCTGGGCAGTATCGCCGCGGAGGCGATCTGGTTGCGCTTCTGATCGCCGGATGGTCCCGACACGCCCGGGTACGCGATTCCGGGCATTGCTTGTGCGGGCCCATCGTGCTATCCATAATTGTCGACAATCCGACAATCTGGATACCCGCTCGCGAACTCGCATACTCGTCGGTCGCATTGCCGCACCGACCGTCCCGGGAGGCGCCACCATGGCCGAACTGTCCCCGATCCTGAAGCAGGCCACCCCGGTCACCGTGGACCACGGCGCCGGCTGCTACCTCTACGACGTCGACGGTCGCCGATACCTCGATTTCACCGCCGGTATCGGGGTCACGAGCACCGGCCACTGCCATCCGAAGGTGGTGGCGGCGGCGCAGGCCCAGGTGGGGAAGCTGATCCACGGCCAGTACACGACGGTGATGCACCGGCCCATGCTGGAACTGACCGAACGTCTCGGCACCGTACTGCCCGAAGGGCTCGATTCGGTGTTCTACGCCAACTCGGGCAGTGAGGCGGTCGAAGCGGCGCTGCGGCTGGCCCGCCAGGCCACCGGGCGGCCGAATGTGATCGTCTTCCACGGCGGCTTCCACGGCCGCACCGTGGCCACCGCGAGCATGACCACCTCCGGCACCCGGTTCTCCGCCGGGTTCAGCCCGCTGATGTCCGGCGTCCATGTCGCCCCCTTCCCCACCGCCTACCGCTACGGCTGGAGCGAAGCCGAGGCCACCGCCTTCGCACTGCGCGAACTCGACTTCATTTTCGCGACGCTCACCTCCCCCGCCGAAACCGCGGCCTTCATCGTGGAACCCGTTCTCGGCGAGGGCGGGTACGTCCCCGGTAACCGGGCATTTTTCGAAGGCCTGCGCGAACGCGCCGACCGGCACGGCATCCTGCTGATCTTCGACGAGATCCAGACCGGTTTCGGCCGGACCGGAAAATTCTTCGGACACCAGCACTTCGGGGTCCAGCCGGATGTGATCACCATGGCGAAGGGCCTGGCCAGCGGGTTCCCGATCTCCGGAATCGCCGCCTCCGCGAAACTCATGAGCGCGGCCTGGCCCGGATCGCAGGGCGGCACCTACGGCGGCAACGCCGTGGCCTGCGCCGCCGCGCTGGCCACGATCGACGTGATCGAATCGGAGAATCTGGTCGAGAACGCGCGGATCCGCGGGGAACAGCTCCTGGCCGGGGTGCGGTCGGCCGAATCCAAGGCCGTCGGCGATACCCGGGGCCTGGGTCTGCTCGTCGGCTCCGAATTCACCACCGCCGACGGGGAACCCGATCGCGAAACCGCCACCGCCGCCCAGCAGCTCGCGGCGGCCAAGGGCCTGCTGTTGCTGACCTGCGGTGCGCATATGAACGTGGTGCGGATGATCCCGCCGCTCATCGTCTCCGAAAGCCAGATCACCGACGCCCTCGACATCTGGTCCGAGGTACTCGCCGAACTGGGCCGCTGACCCACTCCCCGGACAGACCGGCCCGCGGCACCACAGACACCGGCGCCGCGGCCGGTTTCCCCGCACCACCATCAGGACGGATATATGGCGCGCTATATGACGATCACCCTCACCAAAGCAGGGATCACCTGCCGGGCCCGCCTGCTCGACGACCAGGCCCCGCGTACCTGCGCCGCGGTATGGGATGCCCTCCCCCAGGAGGGCGACGCGTTCCACGCCAAATACGCCCGCAACGAGCTCTATACGCTGGTACCCCGGATCAGCGGGGCACCGCATCGCGAGAATCCCACCGTCACACCGATTCCCGGGGATGTCTGCCTGTTCGATTTCGAGCCCTGGGAGATCGGCAATCCCGCCTACGGCTACGAACCGGGTTCGGCCGCGCACCACGACCAGGGCGCCACCGATCTCGCGTTGTTCTACGGCCGCAACAATCTGCTCATAAACGGCGATCTCGGCTGGGTCCCCGGCAACGTCTTCGCCACCATCGAGGGCGATCTCGACGAGCTGGCTGCCGCCTGCAACAGCCTGTGGCTGAACGGAGTCGCCGGCGAAACCCTCGCCTTCGCCCGGGCCTGACCTCCCGACGCGAGCCGGGGCCACGTCGAGAATCGACTGTCCCCGGACGGGGGCCGAGGCTTCTCCGGGCTGTACCGGGCACCTCTACCTTCCGCGACGCTGTCGGTCACACTGGTTCCCGGTTGGTACCCGCCGCCGGACGGTGGCGAGACTCGCCCGTGTGGTTCGTCGTCCGGTGAGAGGTCGCTGATGTCCGCCCTGGGGCAATACGCCGCGTTCGCGGCGGTGATGCTGTTCCTCGCCGTCTCCCCGGGGCCGGATATGGCCGTGATCGTCAACCGCGCACTGACCGGCTGGGCGGCCGGGGCGGCGGCCACGCTGGGTGTGGCGATCGGCGTATCCGTCTGGGTACTGGCCTCGGTGACCGGGATCGCCGCACTGCTGGCCGCCTCCGCGCAGGCCTTCATTGTGGTGAAGATCGCGGGCGCGCTGTATCTGATCTATCTCGGGATCGGTGCACTCCGTGCCGCGCGGAGGCCCGGTGGCGCACCCGGCGCCGATACTCAGGCACGCCCGGGTACCCCGTTCGACGATGCGATGCGCGGTTTCCTGTCGAACATCCTGAACGCCAAGGCGGCTGTGCTGTTCGTCGCGCTGATCCCCCAGTTCCTTCCGCACGAAAGTGTCGCCGTCACCGACGCGATCGCGTACCCGCTTATTGCCGCCGTCGTCGTCGCGGCCTGGTACCTGACGCTCACCACCACAGTCGCCGCCCTGCACCGGAAGTTCGCCGATTCCCGCCTATGGCGGCGGATCGACGCCGCAGTGGGGGCGGCCCTGATCGCGGTCGGGATCGGCGTCCTGTTCGGCGACCCACCCGAAGCGGCCACCGCCTGACCGGCCACCGGCCGCTGGGCGAGATCAGCGGGCGGCCAGTACCGCCTCCGCGAAGCGGCCCACCGCCAGCACGAGATCGTCGGAATGACGCGGACCGATGATCTGCAGACCCACCGGCAAACCCTCGCTGGTGTATCCGGCCGGAATGCTCAACGCCGGCTGCTGGGTGAGGTTGAACGGGTAGGTATAGGGCGTCCACTCCGGCCAGCCGCTCATCCCGCTACCGGGCGGGACGTCGTATCCGGCCGCGAAGGCCGGAATCGGGACCGTCGGAGTGATGAGCAGGTCGTACGCGGTGTGGAAGGTGCCCATGGTGATACCGACCTGGGCGGCGACGGCACGGGCGTCGAGGTATTCGGTCGCACTCACCGTTTCGCCGTACTCCCAGACCCGGCGCAGGCCCGGATCGGCCTTCTCCCGGGATCCGGACGGGAACGCCGCGAGCATGGCGGCCGCACCGGCCGCCCACAGGACGTCGAACGCCTCGCGCGGGTCGGTGAATCCCGGATCGGCGGCGGAGATCCGCAGACCCGCGGCGTCCAGGGCTTCCACCGCCGCGGCTACCAGCGCTTCGACCTCGGGATCGGGCTGTACGAATCCGAGAGTCGGCGAATAGGCCGCGGTGATGCCACGGACCTCGCGCTGCATCTCACCCCGGAAGGTGGTCGGAGTGGGTGCGAGCGAGGTGGGGTCGCGGGGATCGGGCAGGGAGAGGATATCCATCAGCAGCGCCGCGTCCTCGACGGTCCGCGTCATCGGCCCGGCATGCGCCAGCGGCCCGAACGGACTGGCGGGATACAGCGGAATCCGGCCGTGCGTGGGCTTGAATCCCACGATGCCGCAGAAGGACGCGGGAATCCGGATGCTGCCGCCGCCGTCGGTACCGACCGAAACCGGGCCCATTCCCGCCGCCACCGCCGCCGCGCTGCCGCCGGAGGAGCCACCGGCCGTTCGCGTGGGGTCGACCGGATTGCGCGTGATACCGGTGAGCGGGCTGTCGGTGACCGCCTTCCAGGCGATTTCGGGCGTGGTGGTCTTCCCGACCATCACCATCCCGTCCTCCCGGACCCGGGCGGCGACGGGGCTGTCCACCGGCCAGGGTCCGTCCGGGTCGACGCTGAGCGAACCGCGCCGGGTGGGCCAGTCCTCGGTGAGGAATATGTCCTTGATCGAGATGGGCACACCGTCGAGCAGGCCGCGGACATGGCCCGACTGCCAGCGCGCCTCGGAGTCCTTCGCCTGCACCAGCGCCCGGTCGGGGTCCACCAGGCAGTAGGCGTTGACGTCGCCGTCACGCGCGGTGATGGCCTCGAGCACCGCCTCGGTCGCCTCGACCGGGGACAGCGTCCCGGCGGCATAGGCGGAGACGAGCTCGACGGCGGTCATCGCTGCCGGGTCGGTGGTCTGCGGGGTCTCTGGCTGGTTCATCTGCGGCCCTCCTTCAGCGGGGCACATACCCCAGCGTCTTGTCGACGACGTTGTCCAGCGGCCGACCGGCCAGCCAGTGGTCGAAATTGGTTGTGAATGTGGTGACGATATCTGCCCGCCAGCCGGCGAAGTCACCCGAATTGTGCGGTGTGATGTGAGCATTCGGCAGCTGCCACAGCGGATGCCCGGGCGGTAGCGGTTCCGGATCCACGACGTCGAGCGCGGCGCCCGCGATCGATCCCGACTCCAGCGCGGTGACGAGGTCGTCGGTGACCACGAGTTCGCCGCGGCCGACATTGACGAACCGGGCGTGCGGCTTCATCGCCGCGAATGCCCTGGCGTCGAACATATGCCGGGTCCGGTCGGTGAGCGGGGCGATCGCCACCACGTAGTCCGCGCCGGGGAGTTCGCCGTGCAGATCGGTGGCGACGGTGCCGAAATCGGGGTCGCCGCTGCTGGCGCGACGACCGATCGCCCGCACCTCCATGCCCACGGCGCGCAGCAGGCCGGCGACGGCGCGGCCGATCGATCCGGTGCCGACGACGAGCGCGGTAGAACCGGCGATCCGCTCGGATTCGCGATGCCGCCAGATCCGCTGCTGTTGCAGCCGCGTGGAGCCGGTGAAATCCTTGGCGAAATCGAGGATCTGACCGAGGACGTATTCCGCGATGGCGGTATCGAAGACACCGCGGGTGTTGGTGAGCACCACATCGCTGGCTCGCAGTTCGGGGAACATCACCGAATCCACGCCGGTGGCGCCGATATGCACCCAGCGCAGGACGTCCGCCGCGTGCCAGGCGCCGGGGACGGCATCGGACTGAAAATCGTAGACGAACAGCACATCCGTGCCCGGGAGCGCGGCCGCCAGACCGGCGGAATCCGTATACCGCACCGTCGCCCGCGCACTGACCGGCGACATGAGCGCCGGATCGGGCAGCTGGCCACTGTGCAGCACGGTGACAATAGGGCCCGATTTCATATTGACACAGTATGATCACATCGTATGATTGTCAACAATCCGATCGTTCTCGGAGGTCTTCCCGGCTGAGCGCGAGAGGGGCCACGGTGGAGTTCGATTTTCCCGATATGGAGGGTCCGGTAGCCCAACGGGGCATCGGTGTCATCGCACCGTTCGACCTGGCTCTGGAGCGCGAGCTCTGGCGCTGGGTGCCACTCGAGGTGAGTCTGCACCTGGCGCGCACCCCCTACGAACCGGTGCCGGTCTCACTGGCCATGGCCGAGCTGGTCTCCGACGCCGTCCACCTCACCGCGGCGACCCGCAATGTCCTGCACGTGGAACCCGAGGTCGTCGCGTACCTGTGCAATTCCGGCAGTTTCATCAAAGGCATCGAGTACGAACGATCCCTGTGCGACACCATCTGCCGGGCCGGCGCCGCCAACGCGGTCACCACCTCCGGCGCTCTGCTCGAGGCCGTCCGGCATCTGAACATCGAGCGCATCTCCGTGATGACTCCCTACGATGAGCTGCTCACCGGCAAATTGCGCGATTTCCTGGACGAAGCGGGCTGCACCGTGGTCCGGTCCGAGCATCTGGGTCTCGGCGGCGGGATCTGGAAGGTCAACTACCGCACCATCGCCGAACTCGTCCTGGGAGCCGACTCCCCCGACGCCGAGGCGATCTTCGTCAGCTGTACCAACCTGCCCACCTACGACATCATCGAACCGCTGGAAAAGATGCTGGGCAAACCGATTCTGACCGCCAACCAGCTCACCATGTGGGCCTGCCTCGGGCGTATGAAACTGCCCATGATGGGTCCCGGCCGCTGGCTTCTGGAGGTCTTCTGAAAAATGATGTCCCCGTACAGAACTCAGCCCGGAAACGGAGAGCCCATGCCGGTACCGACCATCGGATTCATCTACCCCGACCACGCCGCCGAGGACGATTACCCGCGGGCGGAGGCCCTGCTGGACGCCCGGCTGCCGGTGGCCCATATCTACGGCACCGATCTGCACGCTGTCCCCGAACTGCTGGATCTCGGCAGCCCGGACAAACTCCGCCACGGCGCCGAACAACTCGCCGCGCACCGGCCCGACGCCGTCGTATGGGCATGTACATCCGGCAGCTTCGTCTACGGTCCGGACGGGGCACGCGAGCAGGTCCGCGGATTGGCCGAGGCGGCGGGAGTACCGGCCTCCAGCACCAGTTTCGCGTTCGTGGCAGCCGCGCGGGCACTGGGCGTGCGGCGGGTGGCGGTCGCGGCGAGCTACCCCGAGGACGTGGCACGGCTGTTCGCCGATTTCCTGGCCGATGCCGGTATCACCGTGGTCGCGTTCGCCAGCGCGGATATCGAAACCGCGGCCGAGGTCGGCACCCTCGACGCCGAGCAGGTGCTGGCGCTGGCCTCGGCCAACGACCATTCCGGGGCGGACGCGCTGCTCATCCCCGATACCGCCATGCGCACCCTCGAGGTGCTGCCGCGGTTGGAGGCCGCACTGGGCAAACCCGTGCTCACCGCCAACCAGGTCACCATCTGGGAAGGACTGCGGCTCGCCGGCGCGGTCCGAACCTCACCGTCACTCGGTGCGTTGTTCGCGGAAAGGCCCGCATATGTCGGTGGTTGATTTCGAACCCGTCAATCAGCGCTCCACCGCCGAAATGATCGCCGACGGACTCCGGGCGGCGATCGTGCACGGTGGGCTGGAACCGGGCGAGCAGCTGGGCGAGGCGGATCTCGCCGCTCAGTTCGGGGTCTCCCGCGGCCCGGTCCGGGAGGCCATGCAGCGGCTGGTGTCGGAAGGGCTGCTGCACAGTATCCGCAACCGCGGCATCTTCGTCATCGAGCTCACCCTCGCCGATGTCGTCGATATCTACCGGTCGCGCACCGCCCTCGAGGGCGGCGCCCTGGCCCTGGTTCTCGACGGCCGCCGGGATATCGCGTACGAAGCGCTGGCGCCGAGCGTCACCGCGATGCTCGAACGGGCCGCCGCCGGAGACGCCACCGGCGTATCCGACGCCGACCAGCAGTTCCACGAGGCGCTGGTGGCGGCGGCCGGTAGTCCACGGCTGATGCGCGCGGCCCGGACGCTGCTGATCGAAACCCGCATGTGCCTGGGCAAATTACAGACCACCTACCCCGACCTGCGGGTACAGGCCCAGGAACATGTGGCGCTACGCGAGGCTATCGGCGCGGCCGCGCCCGACCGGGCCTACGGCCTGCTGCGCGATCATATGGATGATGCGGTCCAGCGTCTGCGCGATCAGTACGCGGAAGAACCGCTCCCGGGCTGAGCCGGCACGACGCGCCCGGCCCTGTCCGAAGCAACCGGTTCGACCAGCGCGGCGGTGTCTTGCCCGGCGGGATCTCGCACGACCACCCGATGGCCTCCGTGCGCGCTTCCGCTGGGCCGAACAGGCGCACAGTGGGCACGAGGCTCAGTCGATCAAACCGCGGGGCCGCACCACGAACACAGGCGACGCCCGCCGCCCTTTCTCCTCCAGTAGCGCTATCGCCCGCCCGTCCTCGGCGAGGGCGGCATAGACGCCGGCGGATCCCACCGGATCCAGCCATCGACCGTCCCGCAGCTTTTCGACCTCTGCGGCGTCGATCGCACGATGCGGGAACGAGATACGCACCGCCGCGTCGATATCGAGGCTCGGCACCGGATCCTCGGCGAGCTGTTCGAGCGTGCGGGCGTGCTCCAGGGTGAACGGCCCGACTCGGGTGCGGCGCAGCGCGGTCAGATGGCCACCCACGCCGAGTACGGCGCCCAGATCGCGGGCCAGCGCACGGATATAGGTTCCCGACGAGCATTCGACGACCACGTCCAGATCGACCACATCCTGCTCCGGGAGGTCGCGGCGAGCCAGAACTTCGAAGCGGGAGACGGTCACCGGGCGGGCGGCGAGCTGCACGGCTTCGCCGGCGCGGTGCCGGGCATAGGCCCGTTCGCCGTCGACTTTGATGGCGCTCACTGTCGCGGGCACCTGTTCGATCTCGCCGGTCAGCGTATCGATCACCCGGGCGATCTCGGCGTCGGTGACCTGCCCGGCCGGAGCGGTGCTGAGGATTTCGCCCTCGGCATCGTCGGTGGTCGTGGCCCGGCCCAGCCGGATCGTCGCGGTATAGGCCTTGGTGGTGAGGGTGAGCAACCCGAGCAGTTTGGTGGCGCGTTCCACACCCAGCACCAGGACGCCGGTGGCCATCGGGTCGAGCGTGCCGGCATGCCCGACCTTCTTCGTGTGCAGCAGCTTCCGCGTCCGGGCCACGATATCGTGGCTGGTCGGGCCGCCGGGTTTGTCGACGATCAGCAGACCGCCCAGGATATCGGCCATCAGCTGTGCGCGATCGCGGTCAGGATGAATCCATCGGTGATCATCCAGCGGCCGTCGAACGAGGTCAGTGGCAGGCCGCCGTCACCGGTCTGCCCCGGAACCAGCAGTTCCGACCGGAATGTGCCCGCCCCCGTGTCCGTGCCGGCCTCCTCGACCGTGAAGGTGATATGCGCGTCCTCGAACCCCAGCCAACGGGTGGTGAGCGGGAACCACGCCTTGTAGGTGGCCTCCTTCGCACAGAACAGCAGCCGGTCCAGATGCAGCGGCGAATCGGTGATCCGTAACCACTCCCGTTCCGCGGGCAGACTCACCGAGTCCAGCACCCCGTCGGGCAGGGTGTCGTGTGGTTCGGCGTCGATCCCGATCGACCGGTACCGCATTTTGTGGGCCAGGGCCGCGCCGCGGAAACCATCGCAGTGGGTGAGACTTCCGACGATGCCGCGCGGCCATATCGGCGCGCCGCGCTCGCCCTTGCCGATCGCGGCGGACGGCTCCCCCAGCTGGGCCAGCGCCAGGCGGGCACAGTGCCGGGCACCGATGAAATCGCGCCGCCGCTTCTCCACCGATTTCGCGATCAGGTGCTCCTCGGCGGGATGCGCTTTCAGGTCCTCCGGATAGTCGAGCAACTCGGCGGAGGCGATATCGGCGGGCAGGATTGTCTCGATCATCGTCGGTGAGCCTACTGGGTCCCCGGGGACGCGGCCTCAGGCGAGCCCGCGGCGGCGCTCGGCCTTGGCCCGCATCTCGGCGGCCGCCGCTGCCATTTCCGGAGTCACCTGGAAATGGCCGCCCCATTCGTTCAGGTCGCCGGGCTGATACTGCGGGTCGGGCAGGATCTGACGCAGCAGCTTGTCGGGTTTACCGCGCTTCTGCCATTCCCTCGGATAACCGAGCGAGACCTCCTCGAACCGGACCCCGTCGTAGTAGGTGGTGCGCGGAATATGCAGGTGCCCGTAGACGGCGCAGAGCACGTTGTACCGGGTATGCCAGTCCGCGGTGTGTTCGGTACCGCACCACAGGGCGAATTCTGGATACCAGAGCATATCGGTGGGTTCGCGGACCAGCGGGAAATGATTGATCAGGACCAGCGGTGTCCCGGCGGGCAGGTTGTCGAGTTTGCGGCGGGTGGTCCGCAACCTCGCCTCGCACCATGCGTCACGCGTGAGATACGGGTCCGGGGTGAGCAGGAATTCGTCGGTGGCCACCACATTGCGCTCCCGCGCGATGGCCAGCCCCTCGGCTTTGGTGCGCGCACCGGCGGGCAAAAAGCTGTAGTCGTACAGCAGGAACAGCGGGGCGACGGTCACCGCGCCGCCGTAGGCCTCGGCGCCCGAACCGGTCCACACCGGGAAAGGATCCTCGGGGGTGAGCACATCCAGATCCCGGCACATGGCCACCAGGTAGTCGTAGCGCGCGGCACCGTGCATCTGCAGCGGGTCCTTGGCGGTGGTCCACAGTTCGTGGTTACCGGGCACCCAGATCACTTTCGCGAACCGCTCGCGCAGCAGTTTCAGCGCCCAGCGGATATCGTCGCTGCGTTCGGCGACATCGCCGGCGACGATCAGCCAGTCCTCCGGGGAATCGGGATGGATCTCCTCGACGACCGGTTTGTTGCCCTGGTGACCGACATGGATATCGCTCACTGCCATCAACTTGGGTATCACCACACCTACCTTCGCATATCGCCGAGCGCCCGGAGCACACGTCCCGGTTACCGCGCCGGAGTCACGCCGGGATATCGGCCCCGACCCGGACCCACCGGCCGGACAGCCATCGGACGCTCACCGCCACCAGCCGCAACAGCATGAACGCGATCAGACCGCACCAGATTCCGCCGATCCCCCAGTCGAAGACCAGCGACAGCCAGATCGCGGGCAGAAAACCGAACAGTGCCGCGCCCAACGTGGTGGTGCGCAGATAGGCGGCATCACCGGCACCCAGCAGAACGCCGTCCAGCGCGAACACCACACCGGCCACCGGGATCATCGCCACGAAGAACCACCACACCACGCCAGTCCGCTCCAGGACCGCCGTATCGGACGTGAACAGCGGCGGAAGCACCGCGGCGGCCGCCGCGAATACCGCGGCCAACCCCACGGCGAACACTGTCGACCACGCGGTGACGCGGCGGGCCACCGACCGCGCACCCGCGGCATTGCGCGCGCCCAGCGCCGAGCCGACCAATGTCTGGGCCGCGATCGCCAGCGAGTCGAGGGTGAGCGCGAGGAAGTTCCACAACTGCAGCACCAGCTGATGGGCCGCCACCGAGGGCGCTCCGAACCGGGACGCGACCGCGGCGGCCGAGACGAAGCACGCCTGGAAGGCCAGACTGCGCGCGATCAGGTCACGACCGAGCACCAACTGTGCCTTCATCACCGATGGGCGCGGCCCGAGCGGTACCCGGGCACCGGCGAGGGCGCCCAGGAAAAGGCCCGCGGTCACCAGCTGTCCGAGCACATTCGCCACCGCCGACCCGGGCAGGCCCAGCCGCGGCAGCCCAGCCATACCGTGCACCAGTAGCGGGCACAGGACCGCCGACAGAGCCAATCCGGTCACCACATAGGTGAGCGGCCGCCGGGTCTGCTGGACACCGCGCATCCAGCCGTTCCCGGCCATGGACAACAGGATCAGCGGCACCCCGAACACCGCGATCCGCAGCCACGCCAGCGCCTCGCCCGCGATTTCGGCGTCACCGGCGATGGCACCGGCTATCGGCACCGCCGCGATCTGCACCACGACCAGGATCAGCAGACCGATACCGCCGGCCAGCCAACTCGCTTGGACGCCCTCTTCAACCGCGCCCGCTTCGTCTCCCGCACCGTGCCGCCGGGCCGAGCGCGCGGTGGTGCCGTAGGCCAGGAAGGTCAGCTGGGAACTGACCTGCGCGAGGATCAGACCACCCACCGCCAGGCCGGCCAGGGCCAGTGCACCGAGCCGGCCCACCACCGCGAGGTCGAACAGCAGGTAGATCGGTTCGGCTACCAGCACGCCCAGGGTCGGCAGGGCCAAACCCAGGATCCGCCGGGGGCCGGCCGTCACCACCTCGGCCGGCGATGCGGTCACCTCCGCTTGCATACCACTCCCCGTCCGCACTCGTTCACCGCACCGGGATCCGGCGGGCCCGGCCGACCGCGGCATGATTGTCACGCGGGCAACCCCGAGGCACGGTAGCGGAACCGTCCGACATGTTCAGCCCAGTGCCGTGCGCAACTGAGCGAGGATCTCCTCGGGATCACCGTAGGTCGTGTACCCGGCCGCGTAGCGATGTCCACCGCCCCCGAGCCCGGTGGCGACGGCCGCGACATCGGCGCCGTCGTCGGTGCCTGGGCCACTGTCCTTCGATCGCAGCGATACGGTCCAGCGCCGCCGCGCGTCCATCGGCCGCGCTTCCTTGAACACCGCCGCGATACCGGCCTCCGCCGTGGCCCGCACGATATCGACGACGCTTTCGGCCTCCTCCTGACGCACCCCGGCCAGATCGGTGGCCAGGACGAACGCGGCAACCAGACCGGTGCCGCCGTGCGCCGCGGGCTCCAGCCGAGCCGAGGCGAGCACTGTCGAGAGCATCCGCAACCAGGCGAAAGGGTGGGTGTCCATCAGCGTGCGGGTGATGGCGCCACCGTCGATCCCGGTAGCCAGCAAACGTTCGGCCAGCGCGTGCGTGCCGGGGGTCACCCAGCGGAACGATCCGCTGTCGGTGGCCAGTCCGGCGAACAGGCAGTGCGCGATCTCGGCATCGATCGGCTCCCCCCAGCTGTCCAGCAGCGCGGTGAGCACACTGGCGGTGGATACCGCGTCCGGATCGATCAGGTTGATCGATCCGAACCGGGTGTTGGACCGATGATGGTCGATCACCACCGTGGTCGTCGCGCCCGCCAGCCGGTCGGCCAGCAGACCCAGCCGGCCCGCACTTCCGCAGTCCACCGTGACCAGCACATCAACCGCGGTGGGTACCTCCGCCGGCGGGACCAGGAACCGCGATCCGGGCAGAGTACGCAGACCCGTCGACAGTTCGGCGGGTTCGGCGAACGAGACCCGCACCGGAACACCACGCCGGTCCAGAACCTGGGCCAGCGCCAGCCCGCTACCGAGGGTGTCGGCATCCGGCTGGATATGGCAGAGGATGGTCACCGAGCGCGCGGCGTCCAGGGCTCGAACGGTCGCGGAGTAATCCACCGCGGTACCGGTTGTGGTCATTCGGCCGCGGCTCAGTCGTCGTCGCGGGGTGTTTTATACGGGTCCGGCTCACCCGCGGGGGTGGCGTCCGCCGCCACCCGGGCGACGGCATCGTCGGCTGCCCGGGCCCGGGCCAGCAGATCCTCCATCTGGCGGGCGGCGTCGGGGACGGTATCGAGCACGAAGGACAGTGTCGGCGTGAACTTCACCCCGGTCCCGGCGCCCACCTTCGACCGAAGCACACCCTTGGCTTTTTCCAGCCCGGCGGCCGCGGCGGCGTAATCGGGTTCGGCCTCGACGGTTTCACCCATGACCGTGTAGTAGACGGTCGCCTCACGTAAGTCACCGGTGACCTTCGCATCGGTCACGGTGACGAAACCCAGCCGCGGGTCCTTGATCTCGTATTCGATCGCGGTGGCCACGATCGCGGAGATCCGTTTGGCGAGCCGGCGTGCCCTGGCTTGATCCACCATGGCCGCTCCTTTCCCTGTTCAGCGACGGTGGGACGGTCCGCGCGGACGACGCCGCGCGCTCGAGGCCACCGCTGATATCACATGCGCGGCCGGTCAGTCCTCTGGTCCGAAGACACGGCGGCGTACTGCCAGCAACTCTAACTCCGGACGGGCCGCGACGTGACGCTCGCATCGATCGAGCACCGTCGTGAGGTGGTCCATTCCGGCCGACACCATCGCGACCCCGAGCAGAGTGCGCCGGTAGCGGTCGTGTTCCCCGGCCTCGGCGGTACTCACCCCGAAACGCTGGAGTTCGGCCAGTACCGGCCGGATCACCGAACGCTTCTCTTTCAGAGAGTGCACATCACCCAGCAGGATGTCGAACTCGAGTGCACCCAGGTACACGCAACCTCCCAGTTATGGCGCCGACGCGACCCCGGGCCCCGCCGGCGAGCGGCGAGCCCCGGGTCTGTCGTGCCGATAGCGATGATCGGGCCGGACGCCCGGTCCGGCCCGTGTCACATCATCAGTCGCGCGGCTTCTCGCGCAACTCGTAGGCCTCGATGATGTCGCCTTCCTTGATATCGGAGTAGGTCAGCGTCATACCGCATTCGAAGCCCTCACGGACCTCCATGGCGTCGTCCTTCTCCCGGCGCAACGAGTTGATCGTCGTGGATTCGGCGACCACCCTGTTGTCGCGGAGCAGACGGGCCTTGGCATTGCGCTTGACCACACCCGAGGACACCATGCAACCGGCGATGAGACCGATCTTCGACGAACGGAAGATCGCCCGGATCTCGGCGCGGCCCAGCTCGACCTCTTCGTAGATCGGCTTGAGCATGCCCTTGAGCGCGCTCTCGATCTCGTCGATGGCCTGGTAGATCACCGAGTAGTACCGGATGTCCACGCCTTCGCGGTTGGCCAGTTCGGTGGCCTTGCCCTCGGCCCGGACGTTGAACCCGATGATGATCGCGTTCGACGCCGACGCCAGGTTGACGTTGGTCTCGGTGACACCACCGACACCACGGTCGATGACCCGCAGGCGCACCTCGTCGTCGATCTCGATCCCGAGCAGTGCCTCTTCCAGCGCCTCGACGGTGCCGGAGTTATCGCCCTTGAGGATGAGGTTCAGCTCGCTGGTTTCCTTCAGCGCGGCATCCAGATCCTCGAGGCTGATCCGCTTACGGCTGCGTGCGGCCAGCGCGTTGCGCTTACGCGCATTACGCCGGTCGGCGATCTGCCGGGCGATCCGGTCCTCGTCGACGACCAGGAGGTTGTCACCGGCGCCCGGTACCGACGTGAAGCCGATGACCTGCACCGGCCGCGACGGCAGTGCCGCCTCGACATCGGCGCCGTGCTCGTCGACCATGCGCCGGACGCGACCGTAGGCGTCGCCCGCCACGATCGAATCGCCGACCCGCAGCGTGCCGCGCTGGATGAGCACCGTGGCGACCGGACCGCGGCCGCGGTCCAGATGCGCCTCGATGGCCACACCCTGGGCGTCCTGTTCCGGATTGGCCCGCAGGTCCAGGGCGGCGTCCGCGGTGAGCAGCACCGCTTCGAGCAGGGCCTCGATATTGATGTTCTCCCTGGCGGAGATATCGACGAACATGGTCTCGCCGCCGTACTCCTCGGCCACCAGGTTGTACTCGGTCAGCTGCTGCCGGATCTTCTCCGGGTTCGCGCCTTCCTTGTCGATCTTGTTCACCGCCACCACGATCGGCACATCGGCCGCCTGGGCGTGATTGATCGCCTCCACCGTCTGCGGCATGACACCGTCGTCGGCGGCGACCACCAGGATCGCGATATCGGTGGCCTTCGCACCACGGGCACGCATGGCGGTGAACGCCTCGTGACCCGGGGTGTCGATGAAGGTGATCAACCGGTCGTCGTCGCCGAGGTGGGTCATCACCTGGTAGGCACCGATGTGCTGGGTGATCCCGCCGGCCTCGCCCTCGCGGACGTTGGCCTTACGGATCGTGTCCAGCAGCCGGGTCTTACCGTGGTCGACGTGGCCCATAACGGTGACCACCGGCGGCCGCTGTTCGAGGTCTTCTTCGCCGCCTTCGTCCTCGCCGTAGGTGAGGTCGAACGATTCCAGCAGCTCGCGGTCCTCGTCCTCGGGGCTCACCACGTGCACGACGTAGTTCATCTCGCCGCCGAGCAGCTCCAGGGTCTCGTCGTTGACCGACTGGGTCGCGGTGACCATTTCACCCAGGTTGAACAACGCCTGTACCAAGGCCGCCGGGTTCGCGTCGATCTTCTCCGCGAAATCGGAGAGCGACGCACCGCGAGCGAGGCGGATCACCTCACCGTTGCCGCGGGGCAGCCGCACGCCGCCGACCGACGGGGCCTGCATCGAATCGTATTCCTGGCGCTTCTGCCGCTTCGACTTACGACCACGCCGAGGCGCGCCACCGGGACGGCCGAAGGCACCGGCCGCGCCACCGCGGCCACCGGGACCACCCGGGCGTCCACCGCCACCGGGACGACCGCGGAAACCGCCACCACCCGCAGGTGCGCCGGTACCTGCGGGTGCGCCACCGCCACCGCGGTAACCGCCGCCGCCACCACCGGGGCGTCCACCGCCACCGGCACCGGGACGGCCGGGACGACCACCGGCCGCCGGGCCGGGCCGGGCCGAACGCTGGGGCATGGCGCCGGGTGTCGGACGGGGCGGCATCGATGCCGGGCTCGGCCGCGGACCGCCGCCGGGGCGGGGACCACCCTGCGCTGCCGCCGGACGCTGACCACCGGGGCCGGGACGCGGTGCGTTCCCGCCGGGACGGGGACCGCCCTGGCCGGGACGCGGGCCACCCTGCGCCGGGCCCGGGCGAGGACCGCCCTGACCCGGTGTGGGGCGCGGACCCGGCTGCGGACGCGGCGTCGGACGCTCACGTTCGGGAGCCGAGGAGAACGGGTTGTTGCCGACCCGGGGAGGTTTGGGACCGGGTTTGGGGCCCGGACGGGCCGGGCTCTGCCCGGGCGCCGGACGCTGCTGGCCCGGACGGGCGGCAGGCGGTGTGGCCGCGGGCGCCTGCGCCGCTTCCCGGGCGGGCGCCGGACCCGGCTTCACGGCGGGACCGGGCCGCGGAGCCGCGGCGGGTTTCGGGCCGGATTCGGGCGCCGGTGCCGGGGTGCTCTCGGCAGCCGGGGCGGGTACGGCGGGACCCGGTTTCGTCGCCGGGGCGGGGGTCCGCGGGCCGGGCCGCGGACCCGGAGCCGCGGGTTTCGCTCCGGTCGCCGGACCGGGACGGGCCGCGGGTTTGGCGCCGTTCGACCGGTCGGATTTCACCGGCGCGGATTTCGCGGCGAACGATTCGCGGAGCCGGCGCGCGACGGGTGCCTCCACCGTCGACGATGCCGACTTCACGAACTCGCCCTGCTCCTTGAGCTTCGCGAGTAGTTCTTTACTCGTGACACCGAGTTCTTTTGCCAACTCGTGCACGCGGGCCTTGCCTGCCACTGCTCTCCTCACTGAGAGGTCGAGCAGTGCCTCCCGCCTGCTGGCGGGGACCCGCACGACCTCGGGTTAACTCCGATGGACGTTCATCGTTGGTACTTCACGGTGTGCTCATGAGTGCTCGTGCCTGTTCTCGAGGTGGTGCTCCAGGGCTGAGATATCCAGATTTCCGGACACTCGTAGTGCTCTGCCGATCGCTCGGCGCCGGACCGCTGCGCTCAGACAAGACGAAAGGGGGTGCAGCCAGGCACCCCGTCCGGGAAGTCTGCGCTGTGGGTCGGGGACGATCACGACAGCCTCCGCACCGTTACCGGTGCCGGGGCCACGCGCCACGATCCGCAGCAGTTCGGCGGCCGGTTCGCGTTTCCGGCATCCGACGCACGTACGTACCGGATAAACCGGGCGCCGGGGCGCCGCGGACTCTCCACGCTCGTGGGCGGAAACCGAAGACTCGGACCGAACCTGACACCACTCTACCGCTGACCGGTCGAAGCCTCCCAACCCCGCCCCCACCGGCGGCTCCACGGGCGGGTCGGCGCGGCGTGTTCGCTGGTCGGAGGGATAGGAGTGCGCGGGGCGCGGTGCGCGCGGAACAGAAGTCAACGGCGCTGGACCTCCGTACGCACCGAACCACCGGTATCCGGGGCGGCATCGCTTCGGATATCGATACGCCAGCCGGTGAGGCGGGCGGCGAGCCGGGCGTTCTGGCCCTCCTTGCCGATGGCCAGCGACAGCTGGAAATCGGGCACGATCACCCGCGCCGCGCGCGCGTCGGGGTCCACGACCGTGACCGAGACCACCTTCGACGGTGACAGCGCGTTACCCACGAAGGTCGCCGGATCCTCCGCGTAGTCGATGATGTCGATCTTCTCCCCCGCCAGTTCGCTCATCACATTGCGCACCCGCTGCCCCATCGGGCCGATACAGGCACCCTTGGCGTTGACCCCGGACACCGTGGAGCGCACCGCGATCTTGGACCGGTGCCCGGCCTCCCGGGCCACCGCGACGATCTCCACCGACCCGTCCGCTATCTCCGGTACCTCCAGCGCGAACAGGCGCCGGACCAGATTGGGATGGGTGCGGGAAAGGGTGATCTGCGGCCCCCGCGGACCGCGTGACACACCGACCACATAGCACTTGATCCGGTCGCCGTGTTCGTAGTTCTCCCCGGGCACCTGTTCCGCCGACGGGATCAGCCCTTCGGCGCCGTGCAGTTCGCTGCCGATCCGCACCACCACGGTGCCGCGGGCGTTGGCACGCGCGTCGCGCTGCACCACCCCGCCCACGATATCGCCCTCGTGCGTCGAGAATTCGCCGAACGATTTCTCGTTCTCCGCATCGCGCAGCCGCTGTAGCACCACCTGACGGGCGGTCGTGGCGGCGATCCGGCCGAACCCTTCGGGGGTGTCGTCCCATTCGGAGATCACCTGGCCGTCGGCGTCGAGTTCGGTGGCCAGCACCCGCACGAGGCCGGTCCGCTGGTCGATTTCGACCCGGGCGTTGGGCTGATGCCCCTCGGTGTGCTTGTAGGCGGTGAGCAGAGCCGTTTCGATCGCGGAGATCACGGTCTCGATCGAGATCCCCTTATCCGCGACGATGGCGCGCAGGGCTTCGATTTCGATATTCATTCCATGGTCCCTTCGGTCGAATCGGACGCGGCGACGGTGGTTCCGGTTGGTTCCGCGGCGTCCGCTCCCGCGGGTGGGCGGCCGGAGGCGACTCCCCCGGTGAGTTCGAGTTCACGCGCGCTCGGCGGAGCGAATTCCACTTCCACCACAGCGCGTTCGATATCCCCCAATCCGACAGTGACCAGGCGCGGTGCGCGCTTACCCCCGAGCACCAGCGCAATATTGTCACCGTCGAGCGCGCCGACCCGGGCCTCGAACGAGCCCGGCAGCCCGGGTTCGGGTGCCGCGATACCCGGCCGCAGCACAACCCGGACCTTCCGCCCCCGCGCCCGGCGCCAGTGCCGGTCGGCGGTGAGTGGACGGTCGACTCCGGGAGTGGTCACCTCGAGCAGGTACCGGAAGGTACCGAACTCGTCGTCCGCTTCGTCCAGGCATTCCGACACCCGTGAGCTGAGTTCGGCGATACTGTCGAGGTCCGCGGTGTCGTCACTGTCCACGATCACTCGCACCCGGGTCTGCCCCGCCGCGGTGGACACCTCGACACCCTCGAGATCGAATCCTCGACCGGCGACGAGTCCGGCGACGAGCCGGCTCACCCTTTCCTCGGTCGGCATCGGCATATGGGCAGCTCCTGGTTCAGTTTTTACGCGGACGGAAGTTTCTGTGCCGGTGATCCAGCGTAACGCGCGCCGAGAAGGTAGAGGTCCAGCGGTCCGCGGTAAGTTCCACCGGAGGATGCCAGGCCCGGGGCGTTATCGCGAATCTGGCACGATGTCCCGGTGACCCAGAGTGTTACCGACCGGCCCGGCCCGGGGTGTCCCCGCGGACCCGCCGGCACGGGGGACGACCGCACACCCCTAGGCCTGAATCGCCGTGCGGCACTTCGGGTCGCGGGCGGCGGCGCGGTGGGGCTGCTCGCCCTGCCCACCCTGATCTCGTGCGCCGAGGACCCCATCACCGAACCCGACGTGCTCGCCGCCCAGGAGTTCTCCGCCCGTACCGACGCGGCCGCCGCCCGCGCCGCGATCACGATCGACCCCGCGCGCACCACCGCGCTGACCACCGTGGCCGCCGAACGCACGGCCCACGCCGACGCACTGCGCGCGGAGATCGATCGGGCGATCGGTGTGTACGGCGACGGGACGACACCGGCCGTGCAAACCCCGGCCCCTACGACCACACCGGCACCCGCCGAACCACCGAGTATCGACGGCCTGCGTGCCCAGCTCACCTCGTCACAGCGCGCGGCGGCCGATCTGGCAGTCGGCCAGTCCGGGTATCGCGCGGGCCTGCTCGCCTCGATCAGCGCCGCGTGCGCGGTACAGGCGGGGGTGCTGCTGGCATGAGTGAGTCAGGCCCGGAGGCGGCAGCGAAGCGAAACCACGAAGGGCCCGCACTCATGCCCAATGGACACAGCATGAGTGAGTCAGGCCCGGAGGCGGCAGCATGAGTGGAACAGAACAGCAGGCGTTGCACGACGCCCTCGCGGCCGAATACGCCGCCGTCTACGCCTACGGCCTCATCGCCGCCCACGCGGGCGCCGGCCAGAGCCGGACCGTCGGACAGTACACCGCCGAACACCGAGCGCGGCGGGATGCGACCGTTGACGCCCTGACCGGCAAGGGCGGAACCGCGCCCCCACCCGATCCCGCCTATACAGTGCCGATACCGGTATCCGATCCGGATACCGCGGCGCAACTGGCGATCGTGGTCGAAACGGATACCGCGGTGGCGTGGCGCGCGGTGGTCGAGCGCGCCGAGACCGAAACCACCCGCCGTACCGCGATCGACGCGCTCACCGAATGCGCCGGACGCCGGGCGGTCTGGCAGGGGATACGCGGCATCGAGCCGGCCACCACCGCGTTTCCCGGTCAGCCCTGAGCCGGGACGAGCGCCGGCCCGGTTCCGGTCATCCGGGACGGCCGGTGGACGCCTGATCGTCCGGTCGCGGCCGGGGGAAGACGGTTTCGCCGCCGCCCGCGGTGCGCCCCCGGGACCACGGGGCGCTACCGCGCGGTGGCCTTTCCTGCGGTGTCAGCGAACCCCCGAGCCCCCCGGGCATCCCCGGCATATAGGGCATCGAGGAGCCGCCG
This sequence comes from Nocardia sp. NPDC019395, assembly GCF_040632335.1. Lineage (NCBI taxonomy): Bacteria > Bacillati > Actinomycetota > Actinomycetes > Mycobacteriales > Nocardiaceae > Nocardia > Nocardia sp. NPDC019395. The sequence goes on along the minus strand of NZ_JBEYBT010000020.1, from coordinate 54,380 downwards.
CCGCTGTTCCACGGCGTACTGCCGGGCTGCTGACCTCGCCCCGGGTCGGAACCATCGGCCTGCGACCACGGAGTCTGGCCGCCCGGCCCGGACGATTCCGCTCCGGGGTCCGGCGACGAAGCTCCGGTGGCCGGATCGGGTGCGCCGCCGGGCGAGGACTGCGGTTCGCGCGGGGCGGCCGGCGCCGCGGGAAGATCGGAAGCCGGACGGTTCGGGGTTTCCTCCCGTTCGGCGGTTGCCGGGGCTCCGCCCGTCTCGGGCCGCTCGCCGCCGGGGTGCCCGGTCCCTGCCGCGCGCTCGGCGTCCGCCGGCGCGGCCGGCTCCGGCCCCACATCGCCGGTCCGACCCGGCCCGGGCGGCACCGCAGGTTCCGGTGCCGGGCTCCCGTTACGCTCCGGTCCCGCTGCCGCGGCCGGCTCGGGTCCCGGCGGAGTGGACAGGCCGGCGCGTGGGGTATCGTGTGCCGCCGCAACGGTTTCGGCTCCGCCGACAGTGCGCGGTACCTCCGGTGCCTGGATTCGCCGGGCCCCTTCGATATCGGCCTGGGTCAACAGTGCGATCGATTGCGCACCGCCGGCCACTCCCCGCACATCGCGGCGCATCACCTGGCCCGCTGTCTCGCCCACTATGCCGAGCCGGGTGGCCAATTGCCCGGTGACCGAGTCCACGGTCGCACCGTCGGCAACAGAACCACCATCCTCGGTCATCGGCATGCCTCCACCATGTAGCTGCTGGTCAGGTGTGACGGTATGACGGTCGCAGCCCGGCCGGGTGGCGACGGCCGGCCCGCGGCACGCGTCCGGACACCCACTCGACACCGTGACACGCCATCCTTCCGCCGCACCCCGCGCGTTATTGCCGCGGCTGGGAAGACAAGGCGCACCCTGCGCCTATCGGTCGTAGGACGCCACGCCGACCGGCCCGGTACCGAGGCACAGCTGCGCCCCGGGCGTGCGGTTCCCGACCAGTAGCGCCGAACCACTGCCGACGATCCGTACGAACACCGTGTGCATCCCGGCCCGCACCGGTACCGCGACCTTCGCGCCGCTCTCGAAACCCACCGTGATCTGTGCGTCCCGATCGGCGAAGTAGTTGAGTTGCGCAGTCCATTCGTGAGCGATCATCGGACCGTCCAGCGCGACCCGCACAGGTACGGGGCCCTCGATCCGATAACCGCAACCGGGCTCCGGGCCGGGCAGCACTACACGGTTCCACCACACCCGGGCATCCGCGAACTCGCCCTCGTCGGTGATCATGCGCAAGCGCTCCGTGGAATCGGCGAAGGCACCCGGCGGGGCGACCGACGACAGCACCCGGCTCGCCTCGTTCTGCGGATAGGCGGTCGGGTTCAGCACGCTCCAGGGCACCTCCTGTCCCAGCAGCGGTGTCCCGTCCCACCGGGCGAATTCCGATTTCACGTTTGTCACATAGGTTTTCGTCGGCCCTTCCGACCAGCTCCGGGTGAACGTGTACGTCGACCACAAACTGCTCGCCGTGAACAGCACGACCAGGAGCGCCGCCGGGAAAAGGCCCCAGCGGGCGCTACGACGCTCACGGTTGCCCTCGGGGCGACGCCGGAGGAAGGCGCGCAGCAGGAGCGCACCCGCGATGGTGAGCACGACCGCGGCGTCGGCCAGATAGCGCAGCGACATCGTGAGTTCGTCGACAGTGTTGGGCCCGGCGCGCATCAGCACGACCGGTATCTGCACCACCGGCAGGTACACCACCACCGCGGCCCACACCGGCCAGACCACCGGCCGGGCCCTGATCGTCGCGACCACCACCGCCGCCAGCAGACCCCACGCCACCCAGGCCGCCCAGCCGGGTGCGACGGCCCACGGTGTCGACGGCACCCACCGTTCCCAGCCCCACGGCCCACCGAGCAACGCGGTGACCACCCCGGCCCAGGCCGCGCCCGGCAACATATGCGCCAGATCTCCGCTGTCGCCGTGGCTGCCCGAAATCCCCGCCACCGCGTAGTAGACCAGCGCCCAGCAACTCAGCACCGCACCCGCACCGGCCCACAGCACCGCGCCACGCCGCAGTACCGCCCGCAGCGCGAACCCGCGGCCGTCGACGTGCCGCCGCAGCACCACCACGGCGAACGCGACGAACGGAACGACGGCGGCCTTCTCGAAGAACAACAGGCCCACGGCCACCAGCACGACGCCGGATATCGCATACCGGCGCCGCCCGGTGCGGTCGAGCAGTACCGCGTCCGCGGCGACCCAGGCGAGCACGATCTGCAGCGGCAGCGCGTTCAGCGCCGCCGACCACCAGGCGAACGCGGGCAGCGTCAGCGGGCAGAACAGGTAGCAGGCCAGCGGCACCAGCAGCGCCCGCCGGGGCCCGAGCAGGACGAGCAGTAACCGCAGCACCGCGACCGCCGCGACCGCCTGCAAGAGCAGGATCACCGCCGCCGTAGCACCCCATTCGAGCGGCGCGACCGCGTTGACCAGCCACGAGACCGCGAATGCCAAGGGCATGACGTGTCCGTCGTGATCAGGGAACAGCAAGGCGCCGGACAGCAGCGGATGGCTGCCGTCGCGCCCGGCCAGGATGAGATCGTCCCAGTAGAAGTAGCCGTTCGCCAGGACCCAGCCGCGCACCACCAGCTGTAGCAGGATCAGGCCTGCCGCGACGGCCAGCACCTTGCGGCCGGGAACCCGCCGCCAGCGGCGGAGCACCCCGGACAGCCGGCCGGACCCCGGCCGGACAGCGGATATCCCGGTGCCGTGGGTATCGGGGATAGACGTGCGCTCCGGCGCGGAGACCGGAGCGCTTCCCATACCGACCCACCCTACAAGTGGGCGGCCCGGGCCGAACCCCTATCGGCCACGACGGGCCCGGGATCAACCATCCGGTCCGCGCCGGAGACCGGTCAGAACTGACCGGCCTGCGGGTAGCCCGCCCAGCCGCCCATCGGGTGGAAGCCCGTTGGATTGCGGAGCCCCTGCCATCGGCAGATACGCCGGGTACCACGTGGGATTACGCGGTGGCACCGCAGCCGCGTGGGCGCCCTAGGTGGCGGATATCGGCAGGCGAATGCCGAAATCTCACTTTTCCGGCGATGGGTACGGAGCGCTGATCGTGACCCCCCATTTCGTTCATATCCGAACCTTCATGAGATCAGGGGCCCAGCGGCGAACTACCGCTCGGTGTCGGTGTTGCCGGCGGTTTCCGTGCCGAGGTCGTATTCGCTCAGATCGACGGCATCGGTCCGTTCGTCCCCGATATCGAGCAGCTGTGCGACAGCGTCGGAATCGCCGTGCGCGGCGCGCTCCCGCAGTTCGGACAGGTTCGGCTCACGCGGGCCGGACCGGTCGGGCTCATACATTCAGCGCAACCTTCCCTGGTGTAGGCGACGAGCCACCGGCTCGCCCGCTCCGGTTCCCGAGCTTAGGCGTGTCGGTGGATCGCCGCCGAATCCGCGGGCGATCGCACTCGGTCAGGCCGGGACCGTCAGACCGGGGCCGGTGTACATCGGCAGGTCACCGGTTGTTCGGATACCCGGTTCGGCGGCCACGACGGCAGGTATGGCGTTGACCACCCGGCCGACGCCGGCCAGGATCGCGGCGTAGTTGTGGTCGCCGCGGCGGCTCGACGGGCTGATATCGACGGCGTACGAGGGTTCACCGGTGACCTCCACCCGATAGGACCCCCCGGCCTGCGCGGGGCGTGCCCAGTCCGGCCGCAGATCGTCGCGCAACCGGGTGATGTGTTCGACGACGATGGCCGGATGTCCGGCCACGTGGCCGGTGATCTCGAACCGCAGCGCCGCCTGGCTGCCCTTGGGGACCTCGCCCACGGCGACCTCGAAGCTCTCCGGCGCGGGTTCGCGTTCGTAGCTCTCGGTGATCTCGTCCATCTGCACGCCGAGCCCCGCCGCCAGCGCGCGCATCCCCGGCCCCCAGGCGATACCGAGCACACCCGGTTGCAGCAGCATCGGGGTTTCGTCGAGGGGTTTGCCGAACCCCATCACGTCGAACATTACCGTGGATCCGTCGTAGGTCGCGTAGTCGGCGATTTCCAGACAGCGCACCTGTTCGACCCGCTGGCAGGTGGAGGCCAAGGCGAAGGGGACCAGGTCGTTGACGAATCCCGGATCCACTCCGTTGACGAACAGACTGGCCCGGCCTGCCGCGGCCGCCGCCTCCACCTCGGCGAAGAATTTCGGCGGCAGCGTCCCCCACGGGTACATCAGCAGGCCGGGCGAGGTCCCGACCACATTCACCCCGGCCGCCAGGAACCGCTGGACGTCGCCCATCGCCTCCACCAACCGGACATCACCCATCGCGCAGTACACGGCACAATCGGGCCCGGTGGCCAGCAACTGCTCGATATCCGCGACCGCCGTGATCCCGGTGGTGACATCCAGCCCGGCGAGCTCCCCCGCGTCCACACCGACCTTCTCCGGGGTGGAGACGCCCACACCGACGAGTTCGAACCGTGGATCGGTGATGAGCTGGGTCAGGGCGATCCGGCCGGCGTTACCGGTGCCGACGAGGACGACGCGAAGGGCCATTACTTCTCCTAGATACGGGGATTCATGCGGTGAAATCACAGCTCCACCGCGGTCTTCCAGCTCCGAACACTGTTCCGGAACACTGTCTAGAACGTGTTCCAGTTTCATGGTAGCGTCACCGCCATGGGACGTGTAGACGGCAAAGTCGCCCTGATCAGTGGCGGCGCACGGGGTATGGGTGCGGCCCATGCGAAGCTGCTGGTGGCCGAGGGCGCACAGGTTGTGATCGGCGATGTACTCCACGACGAGGGCAAGGCGCTCGCCGCGGAGATCGGCGCCGCCGCACGCTACGTCCCGCTCGACGTCACCGAACCGGAGCAGTGGGATACCGCCGTCGCCACCGCCACCGCCGAATTCGGCAAACTCGATGTGCTGGTCAACAATGCCGGCATCGTCAACGGCGCCCCGCTACAGAAGCTCTCGCTGGAGAAGTTCCGGGCGGTCCTCGACGTCAATCTGGTCGGCACCTTCCTCGGTATGCGCGCCGCGGTCGAGCCGATGATCGCCGCAGGCGGCGGTTCGATCATCAACGTCTCCTCCATCGAAGGACTGCGCGGCGCCCCGTTCGCCCACGGCTACGTGGCTTCCAAATGGGGTGTGCGCGGCCTGGCGAAATCGGCGGCGCTCGAGCTGGCGCCGCACGGCATCCGGGTCAACTCCGTGCACCCCGGCCTGATCCGCACCCCGATGACCGAGGGCATCCCCGACGATCTGGTGACGATCCCGATGGGCCGCCCCGCCGAATCCGCCGAGGTCGCCACCTTCATCCTGTTCCTCGCCAGCGACGAATCCTCCTACGCCACCGGCAGCGAGTTCGTGGTCGACGGCGGACTTGTCACGGGCGTGCCGCACAAGTAGCACACCGCACCAAAAGCGCTGCGATAAACGCGCAAGCAGCCTTACACAACGGCACCGCCCCCCAGCAACACCTGCAACGGGTAGCTGATCGCTGCGCGTCACCGTCCAGCTCGAGGGAATCGAGTGCCCTGCGGCCGGCAAAAGGCATGGCTTGCGGCATTCAGTTCCGTCTCCTGGATCGGTTCGGCTCCGAACCGATCATGCGCGGACGCCACCCGAAGGAGCCGGGTTCCAGCGCTGAACGCACCGTGCAGGCATTTCTTCGCCATATCTTTCGGCCGGGCGCTGGATATCGGCTCGTGCCGCAGCCTTTCGCCGCCGCGGCCGGACTCCGGCATCGGGTACACCGTGCCGGATACCGTTCGCGATGTGCACGCCGATCGCGAACTCACGAAGGAAACGGACCAATCCGGGCACTCCTCCTTGCATGACAACCTCCACTACACAGATCTGTAAAGTCCCGATGGGTATACGATAGGTACACAGATCTGTGAATGCAAGGGAGATGTGTATGTCCACCACCGCGCACGACGCGGAAGCCCCACTGACGCCGGCCGCACAGCGCATCCTCGATACCGCGGCCGAACTCTTCTACACCCGTGGTATCCACGCGGTCGGCGTCGATACGATCGCCGCGGAATCGGGCGTGACCAAACGGACCCTCTACGATCGCTTCGGCTCGAAAGACGGGCTCCTGGTCACCTATCTCGAACAGCGCGACCGGCGCTGGCGCACACTCATCGAAACCCGCCTCGCCGAACGCAGCGATCCGATCGACCGGGTACTGACCCCGTTCGACGTACTCCCCGAGTGGCTTCCGGACAACAGCAGAGGCTGCAGTTTCATCAATGCCTTCGCCGAACTCCCCGAACCCGATCACCCGGGCAGACAGGTGATCGTCGCCGAGAAGAAATGGCTGTACGACCTGTTCGATCGGTTGCTCACCGAGGCCGGAGCCGCCGACCACGCCACCGTCGCGGTCCAGCTCCTGAGCCTGCACGAGGGCGCGATCGTCAGCTATTCCATCACCGAGCAGCGGGACGCCGCCGTGGCTGTCCGCGCCGCTGCCGAACAATTGACGCAACGAGCAACGGGGCACTGAGCGCGTGGCTCACCGGCAACCCGAGGAGCCCGCGAACAGTCGGAGCAGTCAGTGCGGCGGTCCCGGCGGATAGGGGCCCGGCGAGCCCGGCGCAGCGTAGGGCGGAGCAGCCGGAAAAGGGTGTGGATAACCGGAGTACGACCCCAGCGGCGGCGAAACCGCCAGCCACCGGCTCGTGGCAGGCAACAGGCAGAGCGTGAAAACCAGCACCGCCGACACCAGAACCAGCAATCCGATCACAGCTGAGACGAAATATCCGATCGATAGACCGGATACGATCTCGGCAAAGCTCCCGATCGCGACGGTCGCGGACGCAACGGTCAGCATGATCCGGCCCACAGCCTTGCGCCCGATCAGCAGGATACCCGCCACCAGACACAACACAGCGAGAAGCGTCTGGACGGTAGACAGCAACCAGAGAGCGCCGGTGAGTAGACCTATCGGGAGTACGTGAAGCAATCCGTCGAGCGTGGCCGCCCCGACCGGAGCCACACCGAACACAGTGGCGAGCACAGCCAGCATGAGGATGACGGCGAGAACAATGCCCAGACAGCCCGCGGCTTTCCCCGTACCCCCGCCCGGACGCCGGTCGGACACCGGCCCGGCGAACGCCGGGCCACCCGCCATCGGCGGGGCCGTCGGAAAGTGCGCCGGATACCCGGATGGCATCGAGGCAGGTTGTGACGCCTCGAAAGGTGGATATTGCGGGCCGCCCCCGTAATTCGGCTGTCCGGGCGGTAGGTATGGTGTGCTGATCGTCGCCCCCCTTGGTCGGGTCCGAACACTACCCGACCCGGGGAGACCTCGCACGGGCCGAAGTACGGGCTGTCAGCCCCGGATTCGGGAGATCACCGTCGAGACAGCCGAATCGGCCGGGATTTCCAGGGTCTCGCCGCTGAACCGGTCACGCAGCTCGACCTTGCCCTCGGCCCAGCCACGGCCGATCACCAGTACATATGGCATACCGAGGAGTTCGGCGTCCTTGAACTTCACGCCCGGCGAGGCGGTCCGGTCGTCGAAGAGCACATCGAGGCCCTGGGCGTCCAATTCGGATACAACCTGTTCGGCGCCCGCCCGCGCGGCGTCGTCCTTGTTGGCGATTACGACGTGCACGTCGTAGGGCGCCACCTCGGACGGCCAGCGCAGGCCTTTGTCGTCGTGCTGCTGCTCGGCGATGACCGCGACCATACGAGAGACACCGACCCCGTACGAGCCCATGACGAGCCGCACCGGTTTACCGTTCTCCCCGAGAACATCGACCTCGAAGGCATCGGTGTACTTGTAGCCGAGCTGGAAGATATGGCCGATCTCGATACCGCGCGCCGAGACCAGCGGGCCGCGGCCGTCGGGTGAGAGATCTCCGTCGCGGACCTGCGCGGCCTCGATGGTGCCGTCCGGGGTGAAATCGCGACCGGCGACGAGGCCGACAAAATGTTTGCCGGGCGCATCGGCACCGGTGATCCAGGAGGTCCCGGTGCCCACCCGGGGATCGACCAGGTAGCGGACACCGTTGGCCTGCAGTCCCTTCGGGCCGATATAGCCCTTGATCAGGAAGGGGTTCTCGGCGAAATCGGCCTCGGTGAGCAGTTCGACCTCGGCGGGCTCCACCGAGGCGCCGAGCCGTTTATCGTCGACTTCCCGGTCTCCCGGCACGCCGATACCGACGATCTCGGTCTTCCCGTCGGGATGCCGCAGTTTCACCATGACATTCTTCAGCGTGTCCGCGGCCGTGACCGGACGGCCGAGCAGGTCCGCGATCCCGGCGGAGTTGGCCCAGTCGACGAGCGTCGCGATGGTGGGCGTATCCGGCGTGTCGTGCACGACCGCCTCGGGCTGCCCGTCGAGGGGCAGCGGTTCGGGGGCCGGGGTGATCACAGCCTCCACATTCGCCGCGTAGCCGGATTCCCGGCAGACGACGTAGGTGTCCTCACCGACCGGGCTGTCGGCCAGGAACTCTTCCGAGGCGCTACCGCCCATCGCACCGGAGGTGGCGGCCACGATCACATACTTCACGCCGAACCGGTCGAAAATTCGCTGGTAGGCCTCGCGGTGCGCGGTGTAGCTCGCTTTCAGGCCGGCCTCGTCGAGGTCGAAGGAGTAGGAGTCCTTCATGATGAATTCGCGGCCGCGCAGGATACCGGCGCGGGGGCGTTCCTCGTCGCGGTACTTGGCCTGGATCTGGTAGAGGGTGACCGGCAGATCCTTGTACGAGTTGTACTCACCCTTCACGGTGAGCGCGAACAACTCCTCATGGGTGGGGCCGAGCGCCATATCGGCGCCCTTGCGGTCCTGCAGGCGGAAGAGACTGTCGCCGTACTCGGTCCAGCGGTTGGTGGTCTCATAGGGGTCGCGGGGCAGCAGTGCCGGTAGCGAGATCTCCTGCGCGCCGATGGCGTTCATCTCCTCGCGCACCACCTCCTCCACCTTGTGCAGTACCCGCAGGCCCAGCGGCAGCCACGAGTACACACCCGGCGCGACCCGGCGCACATAGCCGGCGCGCACCAGCAGTTTGTGGCTGGGCACCTCGGCGTCGGCGGGGTCGTCGCGCAACGTACGGAGGAAGAGGCGGGAGAGGCGGGTGATCACGGTTGCTCAGCGTAGCCCCTGCCCGATCGCGGCCGACACCCTATTCCCCGCCGGGCTCGGGGGGCGGGTCGCCGCCGGTCGGGACCGGTTTCGGGGCAATTTCACTCGCACGATCTGCATAACTTTATGGACACTGTTAGATAACTATTCCATATACATACATGAACTTCTCTTTGCGGATTCATTGCGGCGCCGAGAGTCAGCACCGGGCGCTACTAAAGTTTTGCCCACCGGGATTTCCTGAGCATTTCCTGAGCAAACTGAAAATGGTCGCTGACCTGTGTGCATCCAGCGCCGATATCGACACGGGACGAGCTGTGTCAGCGCCCCGTGGAAAGGTCGGCCGTGATGGGAACCAAGAACTCAAGGGCGCGCGCAATCGCACTCCTCGCCGGAGCGGTGCTGACAGCGGGGACGCTGGCCGGGTGCACCAAGACCGATACGGCGGCGAGCGGGGAACTGCTGCAGTCCCTGAAGGACAAGGGTGCGGTCACCGTCGGATTCGCCGGCGAGGCGCCCTACTCGTTCGAGGAGAACGGTCAGCTCACCGGCGCGACGGTCGCCCTGCACCGGGAGATCTTCCGCAATCTCGGGATCGAGACGGTCGACGGCGTGCAGACCGATTTCGGCGCCCTGATCCCCGGCCTGCAGGCGCAGCGCTTCGACGCGGTGAGCGCGGGGATGTCGATCCTGCCGGCCCGGTGCGAACAGGCCGCCTTCAGCGAACCCGAGTTCATGTACACCACCGCGCTGATGGTGAAGAAGGGGAATCCGCTCGGGCTCACCGATATGCAGTCGATCAAGGACAAAGGCGCGAAGATGGCGTCGATGACCGGCGCCATCGAATCCGATTACGCTTCGTCGCTGGGTATCGAGGCCACCCAGGTCGGCACTCCCCAGGACGGTATGGACGCCGTGACCTCGGGCCGCTCCGATGTTTTCGCCCTCACCGCGATCTCACTGAACTGGCTGGCCGACCACAACCCCGACGCACCGGTGGAGGTCACCAAGTCCTTCGTGGCCGAGATCGACGGGAAACCACAGATCGGCGCGGGCGGTACGGTTTTCCGTACCGATGACAAGGATCTGCTCGACGCCTACAACGCGGAGCTGCGCAAGATCACCTCGGATAAGGACAAGTACCTCTCGATCGTCGGTGATTTCGGTTTCACCGAGGCGGAACTGCCCGATCCGGAGCTGACCACCGCCAAGCTGTGCGCGGGCGATATCTGATCGTGCCGGCCCATAATTCGACAGCGGCGCCGAACCTTCCCGGCCTGCCGGGGCCGGGAGGGGGACGCGTCCGGTGAACGATCTCGACGCCCTGACCGACGCACTGCCCGGTATCCGCGCAGGCATCGTGATCACCCTCGAACTCACCGCCGGCGGTGCACTATTGGCCTTCGTCCTCGCGCTGGCGCTGGGAACGACGGCCCGGGCACACAGCCTGGTGGTGCGCGGGCCCGCCCGGGTGCTGATCGAGTTCTTCCGGGGGACCTCGCTGCTGGTCCAGATCTTCTGGCTGTTCTATGTATTGCCGCTGCTGGGCTACCAGCTCGATCCCGTGTTCTGCGGAATTCTGGCCCTCGGCCTGAATTACGGCGCCTACGGTGCGGAAGTGGTTCGCGGAGCGCTCAACTCGGTGCCGAAAGCGCAGGCCGAGGCGGCGGTGGCACTGGGATTCAGTCCCTGGCAGCGGCTGCGCCGGGTGCTGTTCCCGCAGGCCTGGGCGCTGATGCTGCCACCGTTGGCCAACCTGCTGGTGCATCTGCTGAAGGGCACCGCGGTGGCCTCCTACATCACTCTGCAGGATCTGACATTCGAAATCGGAAAACTGCGGCAGAGCACGGGCGATACGCTGTTCGCCTTCGGTATCGGCCTGCTGATCTATTTCGTGATCGCGTATCTGCTCTCGCTGGGGATGAATCTGCTGGAAGCACGAGCCAAGCACAAACTGGGGCGCGGCCCCTCCATGCGCGAAGTACTGCGCCTGGCCCCCGACAGATCACTGGGCACGGTAGCGGGCGGGCAGAAGGTGGCACCATGATCCGCCTCCACTCCGCCCTGCGCGGACCGCAGCTACCCGTCGCGAGGGAGGCGCTATGAGCGTGGAATGGAGTTGGGAGCGGGCCGGCGAGGCGCTACCGGTGTTGTGGGACGGTTTCGAGATCACACTGCTGGCGACGGTGATCGGTTTCGTGATCGCCGCGGTGCTCGGGCTCGTCGTCGCGATCATCCGGCGTTCGTTCCCCCGCTGGATCTCCGTACCGGTGCACGCGGTGAGCGAATTCATCCGGTTCACCCCACTGGTGGTGCAACTGCTCTTCGCCTACGCGCTGCTCCCGCAGTTCTCGGCCCTGCAGATCGGGATCGTGGTACTCGGTATCCACTACGCCGGCTATCTCGCCGAGGTGTACCGGGCCGGAATCGAATCGGTGCCGCCGGGCCAGTGGGAGGCCGCGCGGGCGCTGTCGCTGCCCCCGGTGCGCACCTGGCGGGCGGTGATCCTGCCGCAGGCGATCCGGGCCAGTGTGCCCGCCCTCGGCACCAACGCGGTGTCGATGTTCAAGGACACCCCGTTCCTGTTCGCCATCACCGTGGTCGAACTCGTGACCGCCGCACAGCAATTCGGCGCACGCCACTACGCATATCTCGAGGCGATGACCCTCGCCGGTGTGTTCTTCCTGGTGGCCAGCTATCCGACCTCGGTGCTGATCAGAAGACTGGAGAAGCGACTTGCCTACTACTGACCCGGAACCCGGCGCGCAGCCCGGCGCGGCCGCCGCGACCGGAGCCGGCGGCGAGACCGGACGGCCGATGATCGAATTCGACGGTGTCGTCAAACGCTTCGGCGGCCTGACGGTGCTCGACCAACTCGATTTCACCGTCCGGCGCGGCGAGAAGGTGACCCTGATCGGCCCGTCCGGTTCCGGGAAGACCACCATCCTGCGCCTGCTGATGACCCTGGAAAGCGTCAGCGAGGGGATGATCCGGGTCGACGGTGGGCCCCTCACTCATGAGCAACGCGGCGGCAAACTCGTACCAGCCCGGGAGAAACACCTCCGGGAGGTGCGTAAGCAGGTCGGGATGGTGTTCCAGCAGTTCAATCTGTTCCCCAATATGAACGTTCTGGAGAACATCACCGAGGCGCCCATCCACGTCCTGGGCAGATCCCGCGGCGAAGCGAACCGGCGCGCGCTGGATCTGCTCGAGATGGTCGGACTGTCGGACAAGGCGAAGGCGCATCCGTCGCAGTTGTCGGGCGGCCAGCAGCAGCGGGTGGCGATCGCGCGCTGCTGTGCCATGGACCCCAAGATCATGCTGCTCGACGAGGTCACCTCCGCGCTCGACCCGGAACTGGTCGGCGGCGTGCTCGACGTCCTGCGTGAACTCGCGGAGACCACCGATATCACCATGCTCATCGTCACGCACGAGATGGGTTTCGCCCGCGATGTCTCCGATCGGGTCCTGATGTTCGATCACGGCCGGATCCTCGAGGAGGGCCCGCCGGATCAGATCTTCAACGCACCCGTTCACGAACGCACCCGGGAGTTCCTCGAAGCCGTGCGCTGAACGGTCGGCGGAGCCGGGTTCCGGGCCGGTGTGTACCCGGTTCCCCGGAGCCCCCGCCGGCCCGGAACCCACGCCCACCTGATTTCCGGTGTGCCGGGGAGAAGGCGCCCGCCCACCGGTGATTCCACGGCATACGCGGGCGACCGGTACCGTAACCGCTCGTGCTGGTGCTGTTGCCCCCTTCCGAAACCAAATCCGACGGCGGTCACGGCGGCCCGCTCGACCTGGATGCGCTGGCTTTCGAATCGCTCACGGGGATCCGTGACGAGCTGGTCGACGAGCTGGTGAAACTGGCCGGCGATCCGGACGCGGCCCGCGTAGCGCTCGGCCTCGGTAAGAACGCCGAACCCGAGCTGGCGCGCAATGCCGCCTTGCGCAGCTCGCCCACCCTTCCCGCCCTGGAGCGCTACACCGGCGTCCTCTACGACGCACTGGGCGCCGCGGCGTTCACCCGGGCGCAGCGCGCCAAGGCCGAGGCGCGGCTCGCAATCGGTTCGGCGCTGTTCGGCGTGGTCCGGGCGGGCGATCCGATCCCGACCTACCGGCTGTCGGGCGGATCGAAATTGCCCGGCCGCCCGACGCTGGCCGCGGTCTGGCGGGACAGTCTGGGACCGGCGTTGAGCGAGGCGACCGCCGGTGAACTGGTGGTGGATCTGCGATCGGGCACCTACCAGCAGCTCGGCCGGGTCCCGGGCGCTGTTACGGCGACGGTGCTCACCGAACACGACGACGGGTCCCGCACGGTGGTCAGCCACTTCAACAAGCACCACAAGGGTCTGCTGGCCCGGGCACTGGTAATGACCCGGGCCGAACCCACCGATGTGCGCGCTCTCGCCCGGATCGCCCGGAAGGCGGGGCTGCGCACCGAAGTCGCCTCTGAGACCGAACTCGTCGTCCTCACCTGATCGACGCGGCCGGGCGACGTCCATCCACGTACTGCCGGAGCGGATGCGGCGGCACAGCGGATCGGCCCCGGACAACGGGCGAGGTCGCGGGTGGCTGCGGCGATCCGGGCCCCGGGACGTAGGCTCGCACCTTGTGCCGAACACGTCAGCCGATACCGACAACCTGTCCGCCGGGGATTCGAACTACCTGGTCGGACTCGATCTGAACGGACGGCGAGCCGTCGTCATCGGAGGCGGCACCGTGGCACAGCGGCGACTGGGGCTGCTCATCGCCTCCGGCGCCGCCGTGGAAGTGATCACCAGAGAGGCCACACCCGCCGTCGAGGGTATGGCCACCGGTGGGCAGATATCGCTCACACTGCGCGATTACACCGACGGCGACCTCGACGGCGCCTGGTACGCGATCGCCTGCACCGACGAACCGGAGACCAATGCCGCCGTCGTCGCCGAGGCGACGCGGCGCCGGATCTTCTGTGTTCGCGCCGATCACGCGCAATCGGGTACCGCGGTCACTCCGGCGACCGCCCGCTACGACGGTATGACGCTGGGCGTGCTCGCGGGCGGACGGCATCGCCGTTCCGCTGCCGTGCGCACCGCCGTGCTGGAGGCACTGCAGTCGGGTGTCGTGACCGACGACGCGACCCCGATGGCGCCGGGGGTCGCGCTGGTCGGCGGTGGCCCGGGCGACCCGGATCTGATCACCGTGCGGGGCCGGCGACTGCTGGCCCGCGCCGACCTGGTGGTTGCCGACAGGCTTGCCCCGCCGGAACTCCTGGCGGAACTCGGTCCGGATGTGGAGGTCGTGGACGCGGCCAAGATTCCGTACGGGCGCGCGATGGCGCAGGACGCGATCAACGCGACGCTCGTCGACGGTGCGCGGGCGGGCAAGTTCGTGGTCCGGCTCAAGGGCGGCGACCCCTATGTGTTCGGACGCGGGTACGAGGAACTCGAGGCCTGTGTGGACGCCGGTGTTCCGGTGACCGTGGTCCCGGGCGTCACGAGTCCGATCTCGGTACCGGCGGCCGCCGGTATCCCGGTCACCCACCGGGGCGTGACACATGAGTTCGTGGTGGTCAGCGGGCATATCCCGCCGGACCATCCGGATTCGCTGGTCGATTGGCCCGCCCTGGCGCGCCTGCGCGGCACTCTCGTCCTCATGATGGCGGTGGAGCGGATAGCGCAGTTCGCGGCCGTGTTGCGCGAGGGGGGCCGCCCGGCCGATACCCCGGCGACGGTGATCCAGGAGGGCACGTTGCGTGGCCAGCGGATCCTGCGGGCGACGCTCGCCGACGTCGCCGAACGCGTCCGCGAAGAGGGCATCCGGCCCCCCGCGATCGTTGTGATCGGGCCCACGGCCGGGTTCACCGCCGCCCCGGTCGCCGGTACTACCGGTCGGTTACAGTGACCCACTGTGCTCGATAACCCCCCAGCTGTGCAGTATCCCGTGACGAAGCGAGCCTTCGGCCTCGCCATTCTCGTGCTGAGCGGTTTGCAGTTGATGGTGGTGCTGGACGGCACCGTGGTGATCCTCGCCCTGCCCCGGCTGCAGGAGGAAATGGGCCTGTCCAGTTCGGGTAGCGCCTGGACCATCACCGCTTATGGTCTGCCCTTCGCGGGCCTGATGCTGCTCGGCGGCCGGATCGGCGATTCTTTCGGCCGCCGGCGCATGTTCGTACTCGGTGTCGGCTTGTTCACGCTGGCTTCGATGCTGTGCGGCCTGGCGCAGAGCGAGCAGATGCTGGTCGCCGCGCGCGCCTTCCAGGGCACCGGCGCCGCACTCGCCGCCCCCACCGCATTCGCGCTGGTCGCGAGCACATTCGCCCCGGGGAAGGTCCGTAACCAGGCCTTCGCCATCTTCGGGTCGATGGTCGCGCTGGGCTCGGTCGGCGGGCTGGTGATCGGCGGCGCGCTCACGGAAGCGAGCTGGCGGTGGATCTTCCTGATCAATGTGCCGATCGGCGCGCTCATCGTGATCGGCGCGCTGTTCGCGCTCCGCGATACCGACCATCACCGTCTCACCCTGGATGTCCGCGGCGCGTTCCTCGGCACCCTGGCGTGCGCCCTGATCGTCTGGGGCGCCACGGAGGGACCGGAACTCGGCTGGAGTGATCCGCTGGTCTACGGCACCCTGATCGCGGGCGCGGTACTGCTTCCGGTTTTCGTCTTCGCGGAGCGTTCGGTGGACAACCCGCTGCTGCCGTGGACCCTGTTCGACAGCCGCGACCGTGTCGCCACCTTCGTGGTGATCCTGCTCGCCAGCGGCATACTGGGCGCCACCACCTATTTCGCGGGCTTGTTCGTGCAGAACGTGGTGGGCTACAGCCCGCTGGTGGCCGGTATATCGTTCATCCCGTTCACCGTCGGCGTCGGCGTCGGCAGCGCGCTCGCCACCCGGTTGGCGCTGCATATCGCGCCCCGCTGGCTGCTGGTGGGCGCGGCCGTGGTGCTGGTGGCCGGGCTGGGTTACGGCTCGACACTGGACGGTGGCGTCGGCTACTGGACCACCCTGCTGCCGCTGTTCCTGGTGATCGGTTTCGGTATCGGAATCGCCATGGTGCTGATACCGCTGTGCGTTCTGGTCGGGGTCCCGCCGGACGAGATCGGCCCGCTGTCGGCGATCGGCCAGATGTTCCTGAACCTCGGCACCCCCATCGCCATCGGCGTCCTCACCCCGCTGGCCGCCTCCCGGACCCTGTCCGAGGGCGGCACCAACGGCAAACCCGCCCAGATGACCCCGGCCGAGATCACCGCCCTCGGCGACGGGTACACCCTGGCCATGTTCGTGGCCGCGTGCGGCGCGCTGCTCGTCGGCCTGATCGCGCTTACTTTGCGCTACACTGCCGCCGAGGTAGCCCGAGCCCAGCACGCCCAGGACGAAGCCCAGGCCGCCTGACCCGCGACCACGGAATACCCGCCCGGTGAGTGGGTGCCGGATCACGCTGCCCAGCAGTCGCTTTCAGCACCCGCATATTCGACCGCGGCGGGGCCGACGGACAGGGCGCCCACGCGTGCTACCCCACCGTCGGCCGATGGGGACAGTTCAGAGGCTGTCCTCCAACGATTTCCGTACGGGTACTTCGGTTTCCCGCGCCGGTTTCACATCCGCCCGGTGATCTTGGTCGGGGTGATCCGGACCGCCACGCGGGGACCGTCGTTCGCGGCGTCCGGATTGAAATCGGCGTAGTCCTTGCCGGTGTACTTGCGTGAAATCTGATTCCCGATGAGCAATTCCGGGTCGGGGACCAGTGTGGCGGTACCTTTGACCTCGGCGTAGACGTACGGATTGTCCGGCGGTGTGATCAGGACCGAGATCCGCGGGTCGCGGGCGAGGTTTTTGCCCTGAACCCGGTCGGTGGTGGTCGAGTACAGCAGTTCCTCGCCGTCACGGTCGAGCCAGGTGACCGTCAGGTGCGGATGCCCGTCCCGGCCGATAGTGGCCACGGTGGCGAACAACCGGTTCTCGTCGATGTACTTCTTCAGGGTGTCGGACAGCAAGATCGCGCTCATGATCACCAGCAACCGATCGTGCCGCGGGTTCATTCCGCTCAGCCGGGCGGGGCCGCTTCCAGTTGCGCTGCCAGCAGAGCCATCAGACCCGACTCCTGGGTTTGCGCGCTGATCATCTCGCGCGCGACCTGTTTCACGACGCCCCCGGTGAGCATCGCGTCGGCCACCCGGGCCATCGCGATCCCCCCTTGGTGGTGACTGTCCATGAGTTTCAGGAAGAGCACTGCGGCGTCTCGGCCGCGGGCCGCGGACAGGGCATCGAGTTGTTCCTGGGTGGCCATTCCGGGCATCGTCGCGGAAGTCTCGGGATGGGAATCGTGGGCGGCGTGGCCGCCGCGGGATCGTTCGGGCATCCAGCCCATCGGGTCCGGGTTGGCCGGTGGGGCGCCGACCAGCCGTAACCAGCCCAGCAGCGTACCGATCTCGGCCCGCTGGGTGTCGTCGATCTGCTGGGCAAGCTGCCGGACGACCGGCGGGGCACCGGGGTCGAGCCGCTGCACCATGATCAATGCCTGATTGTGGTGGGTCGCCATATCCTGAACGAACCCCAATTCGACAGCCGACAGTATTTCCGGGGGTGCCGGATCGTCGGTGAACAGCGGGCGTATCGCCGCGCCGAGCACCACGAACAGCACGGCCGCAACGGTATACGCGGCACCTTCCCGCAGGCTCTTCCCTATCGGCACCGGGACCGCCCACCGGTGCGTCCGGCCGCCGGGCCCGGCAGTACCGGATACCGGCCTCGGGTCGACTGCACCATTCACTACCTCCTGCACGGATCCCGCCGGTACCTGATACCCCGGCATGCTGGGGATTATGGTCGGCGTGTCCGGGGCGCGCGGCTATACCCGTGATCCGGCAGCGCGGAGATCGGCCGAATCGTCTCCACCTCGAGGTGAAACACGTTACAGTCTGCGGCACGCAGGCGGCCCGGCACACCCGTTGCCACCAGCGCTCGAGGGCTGCGGCGAGCCCGCGTGCGCACCGTGGCCGATGGCGTCAGGAGGACGATGATGCCCGACGAGATAGACCCCACCGAACATATGCGGCTCACCACGAGCGAACGCGATCTCGACACCCTCTCCGGACAGCTCACCGGCTGGTTGCAGGCGCGGGTGGGGGCCGACGAACCACCGGTGATCACCTCGCTGAGCCGGCCGCAGTCCGGTGGGTTGTCCAGCGCGTCGGTGCTGTTCGACGCGCAGTGGAAGACCGCCGGTGCGCCGCGGCAGGGTTCATACGTCGCGCGAATGGTGCCGGAGGCGGGCGCTTTCCCGGTATTCCGGGATTACGACCTGCCGTTGCAGTACCGGATCCTCACCGAGATCGCCGACCATACCGATGTACCGGTACCGCGGCTGCGCTGGCTGGAAACCGACAGCGACGTATGCGGTGCGCCGTTCTTCGTGATGGACCGCGTGGAGGGGCGGATCCCCGGCGACAACCCGCCGTACGTGTTCGCGGGCTGGTTGTACGACGCGACGGTCGCCGAACGGACCGAACTGTCCCGCAACACCGTCGATATTCTCGCCCGGATCCACGCGATCACCGAACCCGGACGCCGCTTTCCGGAACTGGACGGACCCAGATCCGCACTGCGCCGTCATCTCGCCGCCCAGCGGGACTGGTACCAGTGGGCGCTGGTGGACGACGGCTTCGAGATCCCGTTGATCGAGCGGGCTTTCGACTGGCTCGAACGCAATTTCCCCGACGACCCCGGCCCGGATGTCCTGAGCTGGGGCGATGCGCGGCCCGGGAATATCATCTACGAGGGCTGCATGCCCATCGCGGTCCTGGACTGGGAGATGGCCGCGCTGGGCCCGCGCGAACTGGACCTGGCCTGGATGATCTTCCTGCACCGCTTCTTCCAGGACATCGCCACCGGCTTCGATATGCCCGGGCTGCCCGATTTCCTGCGCCGCGACGCGGTGGTCGCGCAGTACGAGCAGTTCAGCGGGCATACCGTGCGAAACCTGGATTTCCACCTGACCTATGCGGCGCTCCGGCACGCGATCGTGATGGCCCGGATCAAACGCCGCATGATCCATATGGGTGAGGACACCGCCCCGGCCGAACTCGACGACTACATCATGCACCGGGCCACCCTGGAAGCCATGCTCGACGGCACCTACGGATGGGACTGATATGAGCGAGACCACCGCGCACACACCGGCTTCGGCGCCGGGACCGCTGGACGAATACCCGATCCACCAGACCCCGCTGCCGATCAACCGGGCGGCCACCAGCGACCGTAATTTCTACGACCGCAGCTATCTCAACGCGCACAACCGCGACGGCGCGATCATGCTGGTCACCGGGTTCGGCCTGTACCCGAATCTCGGTGTCACCGACGCCTATGCGGCCCTGCGGCGCGGTGACGAGATCACCGCCGTGCGCTTCTCCGACGCGCTGACCGATCGCAGCCTCGATATGACGGTGGGCGGATACCGGATCGAAGTGGTGGAACCGCTGCGCCGGATCCGGGTGGTCTGCGACCACGACGAACTCGGCCTGGACCTCACCTGGACGGGTTCGTTCCCGGCGGTGCAGGAGCAACCGCACGTCATGCTCGCCGGGAACCGGCCGACGCTGGACGCCTCGCGTTTCGCGCAGGTCGGCTCCTGGTCGGGCACGATCTCGGTCGGCGGCGAGGATATCGCGGTCGATCCGGACTCGTGGATGGGTACGCGGGACCGGTCGTGGGGTATCCGCCCGGTCGGCGAGGCCGAACCGCCGGGCCGGGCCGCGGCCGAGGGTGCGGGCGGATTCTGGTGGCTGTATGTACCGCTGCGGTTCGACGATTTCGCGGTGGTGGTGATCATCCAGGAGAACCCGGACGGCTACCGCACCCTCAACGACGCGGTCCGGGTGTTCCCGGACGGTTCGGTCGAACAGCTGGGCTGGCCGCGGATCACCATCGACTACCGGTCCGGAACCCGCCATCCGGAGGCGGCGAGCCTGGAACTGCGCACGTCCGACGGGCAACCGCTGACCATCGATATCCGCACCGTCACCGGAATACCGCTGCATATCGGCTGCGGCTACGGCGGCGACCCGGACTGGCTGCACGGCCAGTGGAAAGGTCGCGACTGGTCGTCGGCGAGCCGGTACGATCTCACCGACCCGGCGATCGCCGGGCGCATGCCCTGGGGTGTGACCGACCATATCGCCCACGCCCGCTGCGGCGACGCCGAAGGGTGGGGACTGTTCGAGCACGCCAGCATCGGCCGCCACGATCCCACCGGATTCGCGGATCTGCTGTCGGTGGCGCCCTGAGACTCCAGCGTTCGAGGAGCAATGGGAGTCGGGCGGCCTGAGGACACACACGCCCATCCCACAGGAGGATTCCATGCACATCGGTCTCGGTCTTCCCATTGCCGATCCCGTCACGCTGCCCGAATGGGCCCGCCGCGCCGACTCCGCCGGGTTCTCGACACTCGGCCTGCTGGACCGCCTGGTCTATGACAACCCGGAACCGCTGGTCACCCTGGCGATGCTCGCCGGGGTGACCGACCGCATCCGCCTGCAGACCGAAGTGCTGATCGCACCTCTGCGTGAACCGGCGCTACTGGCCAAGCAGGCCGCCACCCTGGACCGCATGTACGGCGGGCGCTTCGCGCTCGGCCTCGGCGTCGGGGGCCGCGACGACGACCACGAGGCCACCGGCACCGATATCCGCACCCGCGGCCGCCGCCTCGACGAACAGCTCGCGGTCATGCGCCGCCTGTGGTCCGGCGAGCCGTTCAGCGGGACATGCGGCCCCATCGGCCCCGCCGCCACCCGACCCGAGGGTCCTGAACTGCTCTTCGGGGGTTTCCAGCCCACCGCCATCGACCGCGTCGGTCGCTGGGGCGGCGGTTTCCTCGCTGCCGCCGCCCCCTCCTGGGCCGACACTCTCTTCGACCTCGCCCGACGCTCCTGGACCGACCATGGCCGCTCCGGCGCACCGCGCATCGTCGCCCAGCTCAACGCCGTTCTCGGCCCCCAGACCCTGATCGACCAGGCCCACACCGCCATCCTCGACTACTACGAGTTCAGCGGACGCGCCGACTACATGGCCGCCGGCCTGCTCAGCACCCCCGACCAGATCCGTTCCAGCATCGAACAATTCGACGACCTCGGGGCCGACGAGGTCATCCTGTACTGCTATGGCACCGACCCCGATCAGATCGACCGCTTCGCCGACGCCGTGCTCTGAGCACCACCGGCTGCCCCCAGCAGATTGCCTGTCCCGGTCGTCTTCCGGTTCGCCACAACGAATGTCCCGCTCAGGCCACTGCGGTAGCCGCGATCACCACGCCGGATATCACTCGCCGCGGCACGATCAGGGCACCGGTCCCGGCCAGTAGCGCCGCGGCCTCGGCCACGCCCGGTATCCCGAGCGCCGCTGCCACCCGGTCGGACGGGTTCGGCACCCGTACCCTGGCGAGTTGACCGGCGGTAAAACTGTGTAGCGGTACCTCCAGAATCGCGGCGGCTCGGCGCAATCCCGGCTCTTCGGCACGCCGGTCGATGGTCGCCAAGCAGGTGATCCGCGCGCCTGGTAGCGCCTCGGCCAGCGCCGCCAGGATATGGTCCGGCAGCAGATCAGGGCGCAGACCGAGCCCGACAGCGAGACCGGCCGGCAGGGGCTGGACGGAGTCCGGAGAGGTCACGGGACGGGCGCGGCGGTACCCGCCCGGCGGTGCAGCCGGGCAGCGATAACGAAACGCTGTACCGCGGCCGGGTTCCCCGCTGGATGGGTGTGCAGGTAGGAGGCGTGCACCTGGTGCACGAGCGCTCCTTCACGAGTCTGCCCCTGGCTCGTACGCCACCCCCACGCCGGCGGGCGGCTGCCGGTGGTGACGAGGCGGGTCCGGTGGAATTCGTGGCCGAACACCCGTTCTCCAGCTCGCCACAGCGGGGAATCGGCGAGCGCGACCGCTTCCCGGTAGCCCAGAGTCAGTCGCGGACCGAACTCGGCTACGGCGTCGAGCACACCGGCCATCGGATGGCCGTCCAGCGACTCGGTGAGATACAGGAGACCGGCACATTCGGCGTGCACCGGCAGGCCCTGACGCGCTTGCGCGGCCACCGCGGACCGCAGCACAGTGTTCGCGGCCAGAGCTTCCGCGTGCTCCTCGGGGAATCCACCCGGCAGCACCAGCCCGGCAGTACCGGTGGGCAGCGGATCGTGCACTGGATCGAATACCACGACCTCGGCGCCGGCCGCGGTCAGCAGTTCCCGGTGCTCGGCGTAACCGAAGGTGAAAGCGGGTCCACCAGCTATCGCGATCACCGGATTCGGAGCACTCGGGACGGGTTCGTCCGCCACCGTCTCCCCGGCCGCGTCCCATACGATGCCCGGCCCCGGCGCCGCGGCCAGGGCGGCGACGGCGGGGAGGTCGATATGGCGGGCGACCAGGTCGGTCATGGCATCGACCGCACGCATCGCCGCACTACCGTGTTCCACCGCCGGAATCAGGCCGAGGTGCCGGGACGGAACCTCGAGTTCGGCCAGCCGCGGCAGGGCGCCCAGGACGGGAAGCCCGACCCGGTCACAGGCGGCGCGCAGCACCTGTTCGTGACGCTCGCTACCGACGCGGTTCAGGATGACACCGCCCAGCCGGATTCCGGCATCGAACGTGGCGAACCCGTGCAGCAGCGCGGCCAGACTCTGGCTGTGCCCACGCGTGTCGACGACCAGGATCACGGGCAGACCGAGCAGGCTCGCGACCTGGGCGGTGGATCCCTCGGCGACCGGATCGGTGGATCGGTCATCGATCCGTCCGTCGAACAGGCCCATCACCCCTTCGACGACCGCGAGGTCACAGTCACGGGAGCCGTGACGGTACAGGGGCGCGATCCGGTCCCGGCCGACCAATACCGGGTCGAGATTGCGGCCGGGCCGGCCGGCAGCCAAACCGTGATAGCCCGGATCGATATAGTCCGGTCCTACCTTGAAGGGTGCGACCTCGTGCCCGGCTCGGCTCAGGGCGCCGATCAGCCCGGTCGCCACGGTTGTCTTACCGCTGCCCGAGGCCGGTGCGGCCAGCACGACCCCGGCGGCACCGGAGTTCATCGCGGTGCGCCCGCGCCGGACGGCCGCACCGGCACCGGACGGCTGCCGACCTGCCTCACCATTCGATACCTCGCTGGCCCTTGCGTCCGGCGTCCATCGGGTGGCGCACCTTGGTCATCTCGGTGACCAGGTCGGCGGATTCGATCAACGCCGCCGGGGCGTCCCGCCCGGTGATCACGACATGCTGATTCCCGGGCCGCTGCCGCAGGGTTTCGACCACCTCGTCCACCTCGACCCAGCCCCACTTCAGCGGATAGGTGAATTCGTCGAGCACATAGAACCGGTGCTCCTCGGCCTGTAACCGGCGGGCGATCTCCCGCCACCCGGCCAGCGCGGCGGCGGCGTGATCGGTTTCGGTGCCGGCTTTGCGGCTCCAGGACCAGCCTTCTCCCATTTTGTGCCACTGAACCGGTGCGCCCGAACCGGTTTCCTCGTGCAACCGGCCCAGCTCGCGAAAGACCGCTTCCTCGCCGACCTTCCATTTCGCGCTCTTCACGAACTGGAAGACCGCGAGATCGAAACCCTGGTTCCAGGCCCGCAACGCCATCCCGAACGCCGCCGTGGATTTGCCCTTACCCGGACCCGTGTGGACGGCGAGAACCGGCTGATTGCGCCGCTGACGTGTGGTGAGCCCGTCGTCGGGCACGGTCTCCGGCACCCCTTTGGGCATGGAATCTCCTCGGTTTCATCGGGTTTCGCAGACGATCGACGGCGACGGGTCACGCCGCCCGGGTTTTCGCCCCGGAAGAGCCGGTGCGGACCGCATCGGCCACCGCCGAACCGGTCAACTCGGTGAGCCGGACAACCGTGCCGCGCAGTACCGCGGCGAGCTCGGCCGCCAGGCCGAGACGGATCATGCCGCGTTCGCAGTCGACGACGATCGAGGTGACACCGTCACGGGCCAGCCTGTCCGCGCCAGCCCGGGCCCGCGCGACAGGGTCGGTACCGCCGGTGGCGCGCCCGTCGGTGAGCAACACCAGCATCGGACGGCGCCGGGGATCGCGTACCCGCTCGCGGCGCACCACCTCGCGGGCTTTCTCCAGCCCCGCGGCGAGCGGGGTCTTGCCGCCGGTGCGCAGCCCACTGAGCCGGCGGACCGCGATATCGGTCGACGAGGTCGGCGGCAGCACCAGTTCGGCCTCGCTGCCGCGTACAGAGATCACCGCGACCTTGTCCCGCCGCTGGTAGGCATCACGCAACAGGGTGACCACAGCGCCCGTCACCGCCGCCAGCCGATCGCGGGCGGCCATGGAACCGGACGTATCGACCACGAACACCACCAGATTGCCTTCGCGCCCTTCCCGGTACGCGCCCCGCAGGTCCGGTGCGGCCAGCCGCAGCGGTCCGGTGCGGCGGCCGCGGGCCCACTGCCGCGGTACCGCGGCCTGCAGGGTGCCGAGCAGGTGGAGGCCACCGGTGAGGTCGGCGGTCGCGTTGACCACGCGGCCCTGCCTGGTCCGGGCGCGGGAGCGGCGGCCGGGGGCACCTTCACCCAGGCCCGCGACCTCCCAGCGCGGCGGACGCACCGGCGCCGCGGCCGGCGCGGAGGTCTGCCCGGTCCCTGATGGACCGCCGGAGTTCCCGGTGCGCTCGCCGGATTCGTCCTCCGGTCGCCCCGCTCCGCCACCGGGACCGTCGGGGTCGTCGTCCGGCGGCTGGGTTCCGTCGCCGGTATCCGGTCCGCCGTGCTGTTCGTCCGCCGGGGAATCGTCGTGATCGGCGGTCTGCTCGGCGCCGCCGTCCCCGGCCTGCTCGGCAGCGTCGCGCATCGCTTCGTCCAGCTGTTCGGGCGTGATCCCCGGTTCGTCGAAGGGGTCCCGGCGGCGGCGATGCGGCAGTGCCAGCTCGGCCGCGATCCGCACATCGTCGGCGGTCACCGCGTCCCGCCCGCACCAGGCGGCATGGGCGGTGGCCGTCCGGGCGACCACCAGATCCGCGCGCATACCGTCCACATCGAAGGACGCGCAGAGGGCCGCGATCCGGCGCAGCTCCACATCGTCGAGTGCGGTCCCGGGCAGCCGGTCCCTGGCGATGAGGATCCGGTCGGCGATCTCGGCGTCGGCCGAGGCGTAGGCGGCCGCGAAATCCGCGGGGCCGGCCTCGTAGTCCAGGCGGCGCCGCACCACGGCCATCCGCACATCCACATCGCGGGAGGCGGCCACATCCACGGTCAGACCGAAGCGGTCGAGCAACTGGGGTCGCAGCTCCCCCTCTTCCGGGTTCATGGTCCCGACCAGGACGAAGCGCGCCGGATGGGAATGCGAGACACCGTCGCGTTCGATATGGACCCGGCCCATCGCCGCGGCGTCCAGTAGCACATCGACCAGATGGTCGTGCAGCAGATTGACCTCGTCCACATACAGCACGCCGTGATGGGCGGCGGCGAGCAGACCGGGCCGGAATGCCTGTTCGCCGTCGCGCAGGACCCGTTCCAGATCGAGCGAGCCGATCACCCGGTCCTCGGTGGCACCGACCGGAAGCTCCACCAGCCGGGCCGGCCGGGCACCCGATTCGTCCGTCACCGGCGGGAGCAGCCGCGCCAGCGCGCGCACCACGGTCGATTTCGCGGTGCCTTTCTCGCCGCGCACCAGTACACCACCGATACCCGGGTGGACGGCGCACAGGATCAACGCGAGCTGCAGTTGTTCCTGACCGATCACCGCGGAGAACGGGAAGCCGGCCTCACCGTCCCCTCCGGAGGGGGCGAGGGTGCGAGGCCTGGCGATTTCGGTATAGGACACGGCCCCACTCTAAGACGTGGCGCTCACCGTCCCGGCTGCCCCTACCCGCCCACCGGAGGAACCGCTATCCGCGGCGCATGGGTACGTGCGCGACACCGTCCTCGATGAACTCGTCTCCGGCGACCTCGAACCCGTGCTTGGTGTACAGGTCGATCAGGTAGGTCTGCGCGTTCAACCGGACCGTATGCGAGCCGGTCTCGGCGAGCGCCGCCTGCAGCAGCCGGGTGGTGTACCCGTGCCCGCGGGCCTCGACGGCCGTGCACAGACGTCCGATGCGGAACGATTTCACCCCGTCCTCGTGCTCCTCGAGCAGCCGCAGCGTGGCAATGACCTCACCCTCGTCATCGAGCCACAGGTGCCGGGTCTCCGGCAGCAGATCCTGGCCGTCGAGCTCCGGGTACGCGCATTTCTGCTCGACAACGAACACTTCGACACGCAGCTTCAGCAGCTCGTACAGGGTCGGGGTGTCGAGATCCTGCGCCCATGACCGTCGGAGTGCAACCGTAGACATCATCGCGCCTTGCTATCACACCTCGGCGCGAGATGCACGCGAATGCCCGTAGCTGGTCGCAGGTGGTATGGGCAGCCGGGAGCGGCCCACGGGGACCGAGTCCCCGTGGGCCGCACTGCTCTCGGTCAGGCGCCGGTGGGCACCGCGGCGCGCGCGTCGGAACCGGTGAGCTGCAAGGCTTTTCCGGTCCAGTCCCAGACCTCGGCGAACAGCCCCTGGTTCTCCGACAGTTTCACCCCCAGCGAGGGGACCATTTCCTTCAACTTGGGTGTCCAGGCCGCGTACTCGGTCGGGAAACACCGTTCGAGCACATCGAGCATCGCGGTCACACAGGTGGAGGCGCCCGGCGACGCACCCAGCAGACCGGCGATCGACCCGTCCTCCGCGGCGATAACGGCCGTACCCAGTTCCAGCACCCCCCCGGCACCCTTGCGCCGGATCACCTGCACCCGCTGCCCGGCCGTGATGAGCTCCCAGTCGGTGCTCTCGGCCCGCGGGATGAACTCCTCCATCGTGTACACCCGGCCGGTCTGCGATTTCATCAGCTCGGTTACCAGGTATTTGACGAGACCCAGTTCGGTGACGCCGACGCCGAGCATCGGGGCCAGGTTGCCGGGCTTGATCGATTTGAACAGGTCGGCGTTGCTGCCGTCCTTGAGGAACTTCGGGGTCCAGCCGGCGTAGGGCCCGAACAGCAGCCCCGGCTTGCCCCTGATGACCCGGGTGTCCAGATGCGGCACCGACATCGGCGGCGCGCCGACAGCTGCCTTGCCGTACACCTTGGCCTCGTGCTTACCGACCAGCTCGGGGTTCGTACAGCGCAGGAACTGTCCCGAGACCGGGAACCCGGCGAAACCGCGGATCTCCTTGATCCCGGATTTCTGCAGCAGCGGCAGGGCGCCACCGCCGGCACCGACGAATACGAACTTGCTGATCAGGGTCCGGGTACGCCCGGTCCGGGTATTGCGCACCGTGACCCGCCAGCTGCCGTCACGCTGTTTGCTCAGGTTGCGGACCTCGTTGCCGAACCCGATCTCGCCCCCGGAGGCACCGATATAGGCGAGCAGTTCTTTGGTGAGCGAACCGAAATCGATATCGGTGCCGCCGTCGGTCCAGTTGAGGGCGATGGGGTCGGAGAAATCGCGGCCCCGGGCCATCAGCGGCAGCCGCCGGGCGAACTCGTCGGGGTCGTCGATGTACTGCATCCCGGCGAACAGCGGGTGGCGGGCCAGCGCCTCATAGCGTTTGCGCAGGTACTCCACATCGTCGGCGCCGTGGACGAAGCTCACGTGCGGGATGGGATTGATGAAGCGGGACGGGTCGCCGATGATCCCGTTCTCGACACCGTAGGCCCAGAACTGGCGCGACACCTGGAAACGCTCGTTGATATCGACGGCCTTGCCGATATCGACCGACCCGTCCGGCTTCTGCGGGCTGTAGTTGAGTTCACACAGCGCCGAATGGCCGGTACCGGCGTTGTTCCACGGATCGCTGCTCTCGGCCGCCGCGGCGTCCAGCCGTTCGAACACCGAGATCGACCAGTCCGGCTGCAGCTGGCGCAGTAGCGCGCCGAGGGTGGCGCTCATGATGCCGGCACCGATGAGGACTACATCGGTCTTTTCAGTCTGGGCAGCGTTCGGCACGGGTGTTCGACTTCCTTGTCCTGGTGCGCGGGGCACACATTCCGACCGGGATGTGGTCCGCTGGGGCACGGGTGCATATCCAGTTGTGTACGGGTGGCGATGAGCCCCTCGGGCTCGGCCGAATGTAGGTTACCCGTCGTTCACTACTGCCAATTGTGCACCTCGGCACGCCCGGAATCCGCAGCCAGGGCGGCGATTGTGACGTAGATTCCTCCCCCTCGGCGCCACCGGAGCCGCCCCTCGGCACCCGATATCACCTAGATTGGAGGCCGTGACGAACGAATTCCCGGCCGGTACCAGCGCACTGGGCGGGACCGGTACCTGGCAGCCCGACGTGCTCGGCGACGGCTACGAATATCGCACTCTGGAACTGGGCAGCGACCCCGACGGCGAGGCCGATATCGTCGCCACCCTCGTCCGGCATCTGCCCGATCCCACCGTCACCGCCACGGCCGGCGCGGTTCTCTATCTGCACGGTTTCACCGACTATTTCTTCCAACGGCACGTCGCCGAACATCTGACCGCTCGCGGGCACCGGTTCTACGCACTGGACCTCCGCAAATGCGGCCGGTCGCTGCGGCCGGGACAGACTCCGCATTTCATCGGCGATCTGGCCCTATACGACCGGGAGCTGAACGAATCACTGCGGATCATCGCCGCCGAAACCGGCGCACCGGTGCTCGTGATGGGTCATTCGACCGGCGGACTGGTGGCGCCGTTATGGCTCGACCGGCTCGAGCGCAGCGGCGGCGGTGCGACGGCCGGTGTGTCCGGTCTGGTCCTGAACAGCCCGTGGTTCGATCTCCAGGGACCGGCCTTTTTCCGCACCGTCGGGACCCAGCTCATCAACACCGTCGGCAGGATCCGGGCCATGTCGACCCTGCCCCTGAGCAAATCCAGCGCCTACGGTGACAGCCTGCACAGCAGCCTGTCCGGGGAGTGGGACTACGACCTGGACTGGAAACCCCGGGACGGTTTCCCGGTGCGGGCCGGCTGGTTGCGGGCGATCCGGATGGGGCAGGCGCGGCTGCACCGCGGCCTGGACATCGGCGTACCCGCGCTGCTGTTGCGCTCGAAACTCACCAAATTCGCCCGCGAGTACGGCCCAGCGGTCGATGTGGCCGACGCGGTGCTCGATGTCGCGCAGATCCAGCGCTGGTCGGGCTGCCTCGGCGACCGCACCACCATCGTCCCGATCGACGGCGCCCGCCACGATGTGTTCCTATCGGCCGAGGCGCCACGCACAGAAGCATTCCAGGAACTGGACAGCTGGCTGGACTGGCTGGCGGATTACCAGCCGACGACGCGCTGAGCTCACCACATACTGGTTCGGAGCACGATCTCGGTGGCGAACTCCTGGTCCGCTTCCGCGGCCACATTCCCGACGTCGAGGTCCACCACCCGGAACTCGCCGTACACATGACGACCGGAGGTATCGGCGACGGACCGGGGCATGCTCTTGGTCACCAGGACGGTGGTCGGCAGTTCCACCGCGGGGCATCCCGAATCCAGTACCGCACCGGTCCCGTCCGGAACCGCGGGATGCCCACGATCAGCGACGATCAGGCTGACGAACCGCCCGAACCCCTTCGCGCACACCTGCCACGCCACACTGGCACCGGCACCGCGCCCGGCGACATTTGCCCAGGGCACACCGAGATCATCCAGCGCCGCGTACACCGCCGTGAGATCGAGACCCTCGGTCTTCTCGAACACGATGGTCCGCAGATCGGAACTGTGCAGCCGCGCGCACACACGGTCGTAGACATCCGGCGGATCGCCGGAATCGGGCAGCAGCAGAACACAGTGCTGGGTCACCGGACCGTCCACCCGCACCGACCAGCCTTGCTCGCCGACCTCGATGCGCCGAGATTCCATGCCGGTTGACGCTACACCGCGGACCGGAACCTTTGGGTCACTGCCCGGGAACAGCGCAGCGGTCGCCCGGTCTCGCGGCGGTCTCGGGCGATCGCTGCCGGGATGGTTCAGCCGATCCCGGACAACGCCCCCAAGGTCGAGCGGACGGTCGGCAAGCCGGCCGGAACGCCCTCGGCCAGGAGTCGCTCCAGCCGGGAGAATTCGAGATTCTCGGCAACGAGATCGGCCAGCAGATCGAGCTGGGCTGCACGGACGGCCGCCACCCGGGTGCCGGGAGCGACGGTGAAACCGGTACGTCCGGCGGCCCGGGCGACCTGACCGAGCCAGGCTCGCCGGAATTCGTCGGCTTCGAGGAGGCCGTGCAGATGAGTGCCCCACACAGCACCACGGACACTTCCTTCGGCGACCGACTCGGCCGGTTCCTCGCCCGGACCGTCCGTCCCGCAGGGTGTATCGCCCGGTCCGCCGGCGATATCGACCCCGGCCCCGGGCGCGGCCCGTCCGGTGATGTGCAGCCACGGCGTCTCGGCGGTTCGCCGGACCCGGCCGTGATGGATCTCATAGCCGGTCGCACCGATCCCCGCCGTGCCCGCGAACTCCACGCCCGGTCGCGCCGGCGCGCCCACCGCCGCCGTCCGGCACAGAATTTTCCGCGTGGCGAACTCGACATCCATATCCAGCAGACCCAGTCCGTCGATCTCTCCCGCCCGGGATTCCACCGGATCCACGATCCGGCGCCCGAGCATCTGGTAGCCGCCACAGATCCCCAGTACCGGCCGGCCCACGGCCGCCCGGCGGCTCAGCGCTTCCGCGATACCGGTGCGCCGCAACCAGTTCAGATCGTCGACGGTGGCCTTGCTGCCGGGCACGACCACCAGGTCGGCGTCCACCAGCTGCGACGGGTCACTCACCCAGCGCACCGCGACACCGGGTTCGCAGGCGAGTGCTTCCACATCCGTCGAGTTGGAGATCCGGGGCAACCGGACCGCGGCCACGGTGAGCCATTCGCTGCCCACCGGCGGGGCGGGGCGGCCGACCGCGGCTCCGGCGACGGTACCGAGCGAATCCTCGGCATCGAGCCAGAGATCGTCCCGGAACGGGAGCACACCGAAGGTCGGGCGCCCGGTCAGGGCCGCCAGCTGATCCAGGCCGGGACGCAACAGCCCGATATCACCGCGGAACTTGTTGATCACGAATCCGGCGATCAGCCGCTGATCTTCGGGTTCCAGGACGGCCAGGGTGCCGAAGAGGTGCGCCAGCACCCCGCCGCGGTCGATATCACCGATCACCAGCACCGGCAGATCGGCCGCCCGCGCCAGACCCATATTGGCCAGATCGGTCGCCCGCAGGTTGATCTCGGCGGGCGACCCCGCGCCCTCGCAGATCACCACGTCGAATTCGGCGCGCAACGCCGCGAGGTCGGCCGCCACCACCTCGCGCAGCCGGGCGCGGTGGGTCATATAGTCGGCGGCGCCCACCGTATCGGTGACCCGGCCGCGCACCACGAGTTGCGAACGCCGGTCGCTACCGGGCTTCAGCAGGATCGGGTTGAACCGGATACTCGGTTCGAGGCCGCAGGCCTGCGCCTGCAACGCCTGAGCCCGGCCGATCTCCCCACCGTCCAGGGTGACGACCGAATTATTGGACATATTCTGCGCCTTGAACGGCGCCACCCGGACCCCACGCCGGGCCAGCATCCGGCAGATCCCGGCCACCAGCACACTCTTACCCGCGTCGGAGGTGGTGCCGGCGACCAGCAGCGCCCCGCCGGGCCCGCTCACGGCAGCGTGAGGATTTCGGTCCCGCTATCGGTGACGACCAGGGTGTGCTCGAACTGCGCCGTCCACTTCCGGTCCTTGGTGACCACGGTCCAGCCGTCGTCCCAGATCTCGTAATCGATCCCGCCCAGGTTGATCATCGGTTCGATGGTGAAGGTCATCCCCGGTTCGATCACGGCATCGACCGCGGGCTGATCGTAATGCAGGATCACCAGACCACTGTGGAAGGTGGGCCCGACCCCGTGACCGGTGAAATCGCGTACCACGCCGTAGCCGAAGCGGTTGGCGTAGGACTCGATCACCCGGCCGATGACATTGAGCGCGCGGCCGGGACGTACCGCCTTGATGGCCCGCATGGTGGCCTCCTCGGTACGTTCCACCAGCAATTTCACCTCTTCGTCGACATCGCCGGCGAGGAAGGTGGCGTTGGTATCGCCGTGCACACCGTGGATAAAGGCGGTGACGTCGATATTGACGATGTCACCGTCGGCGATCACGGTGCTGTCGGGAATCCCGTGGCAGATCACCTCATTGAGCGAGGTGCAGCACGATTTGGGGAAGCCCTTGTAGCCGAGAGTCGAAGGGTAGGCTCCGTGGTCGCACATGTACTCGTGCGCGATCCGGTCCAGTTCGTCGGTGGTGACGCCGGGCGCCACCGCCTTACCGGCCTCGGCCAGTGCCTGGGCCGCGATCTTCCCGGCGATCCGCATCTTCTCGATGGTCTCGGGGGTCTGTACCCAGGGCTCGGACCCTTCCCGGGCTGTTTTCTTCCACACGTACTCCGGGCGTTCGATGGCACGAGGAACCTCACGGATCGGGGTGGGGGTTCCGGGGAGCAGCGGCTGGCGGGTACGCACGGACATGGTTTCAGACTAGTCGGCCCAGGCCGGCGGTTCGCCGGGAACACTTCCCCGCGCGGACCCGGGCCATGCGGGACGGGCCGCTCAGCGTCCCCGGCCGCCGGTACGGACCTCGAAGGCGACCCGGTCACCGCGGTAGAGCGCGGCGACTCGTTCGATCGGCCGGCCGGCCGTATCCATACCGCGGCGTACCACCCGGAACAACGGAACAGCGGGGCGGCATCTGAGCAGTCCGGCCTCCCGCGGCGCGGCGAGCACGGTTTCGATCCGTTCGGTAGCTCCCGCGTACTCCACACCGGATTCGCCGATCGTCGCGGTGAGCGAGCCGAGCGGATCGAAACCCGCGCGCAGCCAACCGAAACGGTCCAGCGATAAATCGATACGTTCCAGCGCGATCGGATCACCATCGGCGAAGAGCAGCCGTTCCAAGGTCATGATCGGGGTCTGCGGCGGCAATTCGAGGTCGCCCGCGACCTCGGCGTCGGCGACCCCGTCCTCCCAGGACAGGAGCCGGCGGACCACCCCGGCGGTGTCCTCACCGGCGCCCCCGGGCGCGAGCGGGCGAACGACCTTCGGCCGGGCCAGTACCGTTCCGCGGCCCTGCCGGCGGATGCGGCCCTCCACCGCGAGGTCGCGCAGGGCGTGCCGGACCGTTTCCCGGGCGACCCCGAACCGTCCCGCGAGTTCACGTTCGGCGGGGACCCGGTCGCCGGGGCGTAGCTCGTCGAGCATCGTATCGATTTCGGCGCGTACCCGAGTGACCTTCGACAGAGCCACAGCGGCCGGCGCCCGTACCTCCGTCCGGAGGTCTTCCCGCGCCGATACTGTGGCGACGCTGTTCAGCTGCGTCATGGCAGTAATACCTCCAATTGACCTGCACCACTGATCGTTAACCGAGGGTTCGCCACCGACTCACCGTTGGGTCTAGGCCATTCGACATTTCGTTGTGGCCCGGTAGCCCGCCGGGAGCGGGTTCGCATTCAGTGGGCTGAACGACCCACCGTCCGCGGCTCCCTGCTACTGCACCGGTAGCCGACGCCGGCCGCCGGCCACCTCGGCGATCAAATCCGTGTACCCGTCCACCAGTTCGGCCAGGTGATACCAGTGCCGATGAGTGCGATCACTGCGCACGCCGTCGGCCTCGATGGCCTGGTTCGCCGCGACCCAGCTGTGCGCCATCCGGTCGATCACCGCGCCCAGGCTTTCGGTGTGCAGCGAGGCTCCGTTGCGGTGCTGCGGCATCTTCCGAATGATCCAGCCGTTGATATCGTTCACGAGTTCGCCTCGGCGACCGTCGATTTCGGCTATCTCGACCAGGTCCAGCAGATGCGCCCGGCGCTTGTGGAGTTCGACGAGCGCGTACGCGAACCGTAGGAGCACCCGTTCCTGAATTCGCCGCCCCTGAAAAGCGCACAGCAATTGTGGCGCTGTCGGCAGGGCCCCGAGTGTGGGCGCACTCATCTGCACCCCGCGGACTCGTCCGACACCATCACACTCCGTACCAACATGATCGGCTCTCGATTCGGTTATCCCGGACATCGGATCGTTGTTCACAACAAGGTTAGCTGGATCATGCTCTTACAGATGCAAGAACACAATACTTCGGTACGCAATGTTGCGAACAGCGTCATGCGCAAGCCTAACGACCCTTCTCCCGGAACCGCGCCGCGGTCCCGCCGAAAACGCGTACCCGCCTTGCCCGTTCCCGTCGGCGGTCCGAATCCCCGCCGCGCCGAACGATACCCGCCACACGGCCGGACCAGGTCCGACAACGCGTTACGCGACCACATCGCAACCGTGCCGAGATATATCCGCGCCACACCCCGGGACCGTACCTGCGCCTATGGTGTTCGCGTCCAGCCCACTGTCGCGGCGCCGGCCCGCCACCGCGAAGCCCCGAACACACCGCGGACGCTTTCCGTTCCGCTCCGACGCCCGCCTACGCCGCGGGCGGCGGAGACAGGCCGAAACCGCCGATGAGGGTTGCCTCCGGTTTGCCGGGTCGGCCGGTATCGCCGGTACCGAGCCGTTCATACCCCTTGCGCCGTCATGCCGGAACCGGATGACACGACCGATCGGGACGGGCGAACAGAGCCGGCCACCGGCGATGAGGTATGGATTTCCGGAAGAGCTGTCGACAGGATGTGGACCCCCATGAGCAATACCGCCGACCCCCGAGCCGCCGCCGCGCGCCTCGCCGCCGAACTCACCGGGCCGGGCGGGTCGTTCGAAATGGCGGCCGAGGAGGTGCTGGGCGCCCGGATCCCGGTGGTGCGCCACCGGCGGCACTCGCTGCGCGAACTGCTCGATGCCTCGCGGGCCTGGGGGGAACGCGACTACCTGGTCACCGCCGAACGCCGGATCTCGTTCACCGAGCACGCGGACGCGGCGGAGGCATTGGCGCTGGCACTGGCCGGCAAATACGGAGTCGGCCCGGGCGACCGAGTGGGCATCCTGGCCGCGAACACTCCCGAATGGGTGATCACCTTCTGGGCGGCGCAATGCCTGGGCGCGGTCGCGGTCGCCTACAACGCGTGGTGGGCGGAGCCGGAGGTGACCTACGGCATCGGGCACACCACCCCGGCGGTGGTGGTCGCCGACGAGCGGCGCGCCCCGCTGATCACCGATACCGGCGTACCGGTGATCAGCATGACCGAGGACCTGCCCCGGCTCATCTCCGGCTACCGCGGTAAGGCCCCGGTGGTACCGGTCGGCGAGGACGACCCGGCCGTGGTCCTGTATACGAGCGGCACCACCGGCCGGCCCAAAGGTGTCGTGCATACGCACCGGAACCTGATCGCCGTCACCGACTACCACCGCTACACCGACGCCCTGACCGCCGGGCCGGCCGGCCACCGCGAACCCAGCGAGAAGCGGTTCCTGTTGACCTCACCCCTGTTCCATATCGCCAGCCTGCACAATCTCGCGATTCCCCGGCTCGCCACCGGCGCCGCCGTCATCGTGCACACCGGCGCCTTCGACGCGGAGAGAGTACTGGACCTGATGGCGCGCGAACGGGTCACCAACTGGGGCGCGGTACCGACACTCGCGGCCCGGCTGCTGGAACACGATCCGTCCGGCTACGACCTGTCCGCTCTCGCCTCGCTGTCGCTCAATGCCGCGCCCTCCTCCCCCGCCTTCCAGCAGCGCCTGCGCGACCGGATGCCCGATACCGGGATCGCGCTGACCACCAGTTACGGCCTCACCGAAAGCGGTACCGCCGCGACCGTCGCCACGCCCGCCGAACTCGCGGCCGATCCGGAAACCGTCGGGCGCCCGATACTGGGAGTCGCGGTCGAGATTCGTGACCCCGCGGGTACTCCGGTTCCCGACGGTACGGAAGGCGAGATCTGGATCCGCAGTCCCTACGTCATGCTCGGCTACTGGCGGGACGAGGCAGCCACTGCCGCTGCAATCGACGGCGAACGCTGGTTGCGCACCGGCGATTTCGGCATCCTGCGGGATGGGCGGCTGCGAATGGCAGGCCGCCGTAGCGATCTCATCCTGCGCGGTGGGGAGAACGTCTATCCGACCGAAATAGAGAACGTCCTCGACGAGCACCCCGCGGTACGGGAAACGGCGGTGCTCGGGATCCCCGACGACGAACTCGGCCAGCGCGTCGCCGCCGTGGTGGTCGTCCGGGACCCGGCGGTGGTCACCGCCGACGAACTCCGGGACTTCACCGCGCGCCGGCTCGCTTATTACAAGGTTCCCGAACGCTGGACTCTCACCGCCGAACCGTTGCCGCGTAATGCGACCGGTAAAGTGCTGCGCCGGGAGATCTCGCTGTGAGAACAGCCTCCCGGCCGGGCTCGCACGCATCGCATGCACTGCCTATCACATCGATCTGCGCCGCTCGTTATTGTGGCACCACAGGGCGCGTGGCCGGCCGGGAACCCGCGGGGCCGCACGCCGCACACTGAGCTGGGCGAAAGGGATGACATGGCAGGCAAACGCACCGTCCTCACGGCGGGTTTGCGCCGGCTCTCGGTGTTGCTGCTGGAGATGCGTGAAGACGCCGAACTGAGCAAGGAAGAGGTCAGCGCCCGTACCGGGATCAACGTGACCACCCTGTACCGCATCGAGACCGCCCAGGCCCGCCCGCAGCGCCGCACCCTGATGACGATGCTGGACCTCTACGGTGTCGAGCCGGTGCGGCGCCAGGAGGCCCTGGAACTGCTCTCGGACGCGCAGAAACCCGGGATGTCACGGCCCTACGAAGCCAGCCTGTCCGAGGTCTACGCCGCCTATATCAATTTCGAATCCGTGGCACTGTCGGCCCGGCACTATCAGACTTCGTTCATCCCCGGCCTGCTGCAGACCGAGCAGTACGCCACGGCGGTGATCGATACCTGTATGCCGAAGCTGGAAGCCTCCGACCTGGAACGCCGGGCGCGGGCCCGGATGGACCGGGCCGCTGTACTGGCCAAGGACGAACCACTCGAACTATGGGTCGTCCTGGACGAGGCGGCCATCCGCCGTGTGGTCGGCGGCCCCGAAGTCATGAGTGGCCAGTTACGACGCCTGGGCGAGGCGACCAAGCGCAAGAACGTGATATTGCAGATCCTGCCCTTCGACGCGGGTGCGCACCCCGGTATGGCCGGATCCTTCACCCTTCTCGATTTCCCGGACCCCACCGACCCCGAATTGGTCTATGTCGAGGGTATTTCCGGCGATGCGCTGATCGAAGGGCATTCCGAGATCCGGCGGTTCGGCGTGATGTTCGACCAGTTGCGCGCGATGGCGCTCAGCCCCCGCGATTCCGCGACGGTTATCGCCGACGCGGCCGAATCCATGAGCTGACACCGGAACACGCGCGAACAACCCGGGGCATGAATTCCCCGGCGGGATAGCGGGTATATACAGAGCGAAACTGTCCGATCACCGTTCTTACCGTCCGTCGCGGAGAGATGAGGGGACCTTGGCAGACGTCACCGCCCGGACCGATCCGGAGCAGCAGCCCGAACTCAAACGGGTCATCGGCCCCTGGTTACTCCTGCTGTTCATTGTCGGCGATATTCTCGGCACCGGTATCTACGCCCTCACGGGGCGGGTCGCCGGTGAGGTCGGCGGGGCGGTGTGGGTGCCGTTCCTGGTCGCCTTCGGGGTCGCCATGATCACCGGTCTCAGCTATCTGGAACTGGTCACCAAATATCCGCAGGCTGCGGGTGCGGCCCTCTATACGCACAAAGCCTTCGGCATTCATTTCCTGACCTTCATGGTCACGTTCGCGGTGATGAGTTCCGGTATCACCTCCGCCGCCACCGCGGCCAAAGCATTCGCGTCGAACTTCGCCGAAGCCTTCGAATTCGACGGCGCGAAACCTCTTGTGCTCACCCTCATCGCGTTGGCCTTCATGACCTTGGTCGCGGCGATCAACCTGCGCGGTGTCGGCGAGAGTGTGAAGGTCAACGTCCTGCTCACCTGTGTCGAACTGTCCGGTCTGCTGATCGTGATCTGTATCGGCCTGTGGGCACTCGGTTTCGGTAACGGTGATTTCGGCCGGATCGTCGAATTCGATACCGGAGACCGTTCCGCCTTCGGCGGGGTGATCGCCGCGACAACGCTCGCCTTCTACGCGATGGTCGGTTTCGAGGATTCGGTGAACATGGCCGAGGAGACCAAGGAACCCAGCCGGATCTTCCCGAAGATCCTGCTCACCGGGCTGTTGATCACCGGGGCCATCTACGTGCTGGTATCGATCACCGCGGTGGCGCTGGTGCCCACGGAGAAACTGTCCGAAGGCGATACCCCACTGCTGCAGGTCGTGGAGATCGGCGCACCCGGTTTCCCGACCCAGATCTTCGCCTTCATCACCATGTTCGCGGTCGCCAATTCGGCGCTGATCAATATGCTCATGGCGAGCCGGCTCCTCTACGGAATGGCCAAGCACAAGGTCGTCCCACGCTCATTGGGCCGAGTGCATCCGACCCGGCGCACGCCGTATATCGCGATCATCTTCACCACTCTGCTGGCCTTCGGGCTGCTGTTGCTCGTGGGCGAGGTACCCGAGCTCGGTGGTACGACCGCGCTACTGCTGCTCGTGGTGTTCACCATTGTCAACATCGCGGTACTGGTGTTGCGTCGCGACCGGGTGGGCCATCACCATTTCCGCACCCCGACACCGCTGCCCGTACTCGGCGCGGTGTGCTGTGCGTACCTGGCCACGCCGTTCACCGACCGCAATCCCCAGCAGTACGCGATCGCCGGTGTCCTGCTCGCCGTGGGTGTCGTCCTGTGGGCGCTCACCGCGTTGTGGAACAAACCGCACAATGTCGGACCGCTGGGGCCCGGGGCCGATATCTAGCCGCAGTCCCGGTGGGGCGCAACGCGGGCCGACCGGGAGCGGACCGGAATTCGCTGAAGTGACGAGCGCCCCCGCGATCGGTAACGTATTCGCCGATGACAAGCATGGACGCCAGATTCGGCGATGCGGCTGGGTCGGTGCCCCTACCCAGCCCGTGGGATCTCAACACCTACCTCGCCGAGGTGGCCGCGTACCGGAAGCGGCCGATATCACTACAGCCTGCGCACCGGTCGGCCCTGGCCGATCTGGGATGCAACGGCAACGGTCTGTGGATCGCACGCAAGAACGACGACATCGTTGTCTACGACGCCGCGGCATCCGGCCGCAACGCCGACCATATCGTGCTGCACGCCATCGGCCATATGCTGCTCGGCCACGGCGGCCCGGGCTCGGAGGACGCCGATATCACCCGGATCTCGCTGGGTGCTCTCAATGCCTCGCTCCTGGACGCGCTGGCGACGATCGCCCCGGGCTCGATCACCCAGATCCTCGGCCGGGACGATTTCGGCGCCGACCGCGAACGCGATGCGGGCGTATTCGCCGAGATGACGATGGTGTACGCGGCACTGCCGCGGCGCCGCACTCGTTCGTTCTGGCCGTTCGGCCGCCGCAAGAACAGGTAGGCACGGCCGCGGTGGCGCGCGCGGATGACGGGATAGGTGTCACCGGCCACCGTGGAGGGTCTACGCTTGTGGGCCGTGGCCGAACCGCAGACACCCGCTGCCCCGCACCCCGCTATCGCGTCCCTGGCAGGACTACTGGGAACTTGGCGCGGCTCCGGACAGGGTGACTATCCCACCATCGAGCCGTTCGGCTATCTGGAGGAGATCACCTTCGGCCATATCGGCCGCCCGTTCCTGACCTACCGGCAGCGCACCCGGCACGCGGACGACAACCGCCCGCTGCACGTGGAGACCGGCTATCTGCGCTGTCCCGGCCCCGACCGGGTGGAGCTGATCCTGTCGCATCCCACCGGTATCACCGAGATCTGCGAAGGGAAGCTCACCCTCGCCGACGAGGAGATCCGGCTGGAACTGGAATCCACCTCGGTCGGTCTGAGCAGCACCGCCAAATCGGTGACAGCGCTCAGCCGGACCATCCATATGCACGGTGGGGTCATCGACTACACACTGCAGATGGGCGCCGTGGGCCTGCCCTTACAGGATCACCTGGCAGCGAGCCTGCATAAGATCTGAACTGGGCATAACGAAGTCGTCACGAATTTCGAGGGCGCGGGTCACGATTTGCGCATCGCCGATTTTCCGTTGCTTTCCATCTTGTCTCGATACGCAATTCCGGCTTAGGTTGGCCTGAACAGCAAATCATCAGATAACTCTTCAGCAGAGCCCGGTCGCGCAGGTGCCAACCGAGCTCGCTATCTGTCGAACCTCTGAATCGGAGGGAGCCGGAAAATGAAGCGTTCCACCGTTGCTCTCATCACCGCCGGATTGATTCTCGGCGGCACCGGAGTCGTCGAAATCCTCGGCACGGATACCGCCACGTCGGCCCCGGTCTCCGACCGCACCATCTCGGTGGTCGCCCCCGCCCGCGTCAGCGATCCGGTGAGTACCGATACCGGTCACCGCGCGGAGACCGGACCCGGCACCGCGGCTGTCGGACCGTGACCGCGGTTCGAGCGGCACGTCAATAGCCCTCCGGCAGAGCGGCCAGCATATCGCGGGTCACCGCGACGGCATTATCCGAGCTACCACCTTTGACCAGCAACGTTGCGAATGCGAGGTCACCGCGGTAGCCGACGAACCAAGAATGGGAGCCCCCGGCCACCTCCGCCTCGCCGGTCTTGCCGAACACCTCGCCCTGGTCGGCGATGCGGTTGGCGGTTCCGGTCAGCACCACCTCGCGCATCATCGCCCGGAGTCCACGCACGACTTCCGCAGCCGGCACCGGGCGCTGTCCGTCCACCACTGTTTCCCGGCCGGCGATCAGATACGGCGTCGGCGCACTGCCGTGGGCGATCGCCGCGGCCGTCAATGCCATACCGAACGGGCTCACCACAACCCGGCCCTGCCCGATTCCGTCCTCGGTCCGCTGTATACGGTCCTCGGAAACGGGTACCGAACCCGAATAGGTGGGTAATCCGACCACCGAGTAATCGGGACCGATCCCGAATTCGGCCGCCGTCTCCGAAAGCGCCTCGGCCGGCAATTCACTGGACAACTTGGCGAACGAAGTATTGCAGGACCGCGCATAAGCGGTCGACATGGGGACGTTCCCGATGGTGAAATCGTTGTAATTCGGGATCATCCGCTCCCCGATGGTGATCGCACTCGGGCAGGCCACGACGGTGTCCGGCGTGGCTACGCCCGCCGATATCGCGGCGGCGGCGGTCACCGTTTTGAACACCGACCCCGGCGGATACTGCCCGATGGTGGCGACCGGCCCGTCGCGATCGGCGGCCGGGTTCTGCGCGACCGCGAGAATTCCACCGGTGGACGGTTCGATCACCACCATCATGGTTTGCTCCCGGCGCCCGTCGACCGCGCGCTGGGCCGCGTTCTGGATCTGTCGATCCACACTCAGTGTGAACGACGGCGCGGGCCGGGCCGCCACCTCGTGCAGCACTCCGGTCTCCGCACCGCCCGCGTTGCGGGTCACCACCCGCCAGCCCGCCCGGCCGTCCACCTCGCCGATCACCGCCTGCCGCACCTGGGTCATCAGATCGGGCGCGAACGACCGGTCGACCGGTGTCAGATCCCATTCCTGCGTCACCCGCACACCGGGCAGCCCGATCAGCCGCGGTCCGGCCCGGCCGAACTCCGTTTCGTTCAGCACGATCACCGTGTACGGCCCCTCGGCCCCGCGCGCGGACTCGAGGATCCGCTGCGGAGTCAGACGTTCGTCGATTCCGCTCACCGCCCGGGAGACCTCGGTCGCCACCCGCTCCGGATCCCCGCTCCCGGCGGCATCGAAGGTCACCCGAGATACCGTGCCCGGAACCAGCACATCGCTACCGGACTGCTCGTTCACCCGGGCACCCGGGGCCGGGCGCACCGATAACGCCATCGTCTGGGTATCACCGAGCCGGGGATGGACGGCGGCCGCGCTCCAGCGGACGACCCAGGCGCCACCGCTGCGGACGAGTGGCAATTGTCCGGTATAGGACCAATTGCGCGCGCCCGCCAGCCGCCATTCGTAGGTGTAGTCGACGGTGGCGGTATCCCCGGAGATCCGCGCGGCGCCGGATCGCGCGCTCAGTTCCTCGGCACCCAGCTCTTCCCATACGGAAGTGAGTGCGGGAAGGGCGTTTTCCGGACGGGTCGTATGATCGGCGGCGGCCGTGAGATCCCGGGCGGCGAAATCCCGCAGAAAAGCGTCGGCGGCGGTGATCGGGCCCTGCGAACCAGCGATACACGCGGTCGTGGCGAATGCGAGCACCGCGACCGCGATTACGAGTACCGGACGGAACGTCATCGAGGCTGATGGTAGCGACCCGATGCCGGTGATCACCTGCGGCGCACCGGATCCTGCCCCGACTCAGTCGAGCAGTACCGTCGCGAAGGTAGCGACCTGCCGGAACCCGACCGCGCGGTAGGCCCGCCGCGCGATCTCGTTGTAATCGTTGACGTACAGGCTCGCGGTCCGTCCGGTGGCGACCACCGCATTCGCCACGGCCGCCGTGCCGGCGGTTCCCAGGCCCTGCCCGCGATGATCCGGATGTACCCAGACGCCCTGGATCTGCCCGGTGCGCCGGGACATCGCCCCGACCTCCGCCTTGTACACGACCTCGCCGTCGACGAACCGGGCCCAGGCCCGGCCGGACTCGATCAGCCCCGCGACCCGGCGACGATAGCCACGGCCGCCGTCGCCGGCCCGTGGATCCACCCCGACCTCTTCGATGAACATGGCGATAGCGGCGGCAAGGTAACGGTCCAGCTCGTCGAGCCGGACCTGACGGACCTCCTGATCGGCCGCGATAATTGCGGTGCCGGTGAGCGCCAGCAGCGGCTGACTCCCGCGCAGCTCACGCTCCGGGCCCCAGTGGTCGGCGAGCATTTCCCATAGTGGGAGCGCGAGCTCGCGGCGCCCCACCACCGAGGAGCACATCCGCGGCCAGCGAATGGCACGGTCGGCGAAGGCCCGTATCGCCTCACGATCACCGCGCAGCGGAATCAGGTTCACTCCGGAGAAACACAGCGATTCGGCCGGGCCGCCGTGACTCCACAGCTCACCTTGACCGCACCGGTTGTCCAGACCGTAATCCTGTAGCCGGGCGGCGACCATACAGGCAGCCACCGGATCGTCGTCGAGCACCCTGAGCACCTGTCCCAGGTCCCGCTTCGCGAGCTGGCGCGCGGGGACGTATTTCGCACGCCGGGTCGGCTCCAGCAGACTCCGCACCTAGTACAGCCTGCCATGAACCGGGGCCGAGCGATACGGATATCCCGAAAGCGTGCGTTGCCGCGGGCGAGCCGCGACAGCGGACAACTGCCCGCGGCGGCCGCGAGCAGTTGTCCCGGCTCGGTCAGCCCACGCTGACGACCGGTTCTCCGGTCCCGGCGTCCTCACCCATCTCCTCGGCGATCCGCATGGCTTCCTCGATGAGGGTCTCCACGATCTGCGCTTCGGGCACCGTCTTGACGACCTCACCCTTCACGAAGATCTGACCTTTCCCGTTCCCCGAAGCAACACCGAGATCGGCCTCGCGGGCCTCACCCGGGCCATTCACCACGCATCCCATCACGGCGACACGCAACGGTACCTCCAAACCGTCCAGGCCCGCGGTGACCTCGTTGGCCAGGGTGTACACGTCGACCTGCGCGCGCCCGCAGGACGGACAGGACACGATCTCGAGTTTCCGGGGACGCAGATTCAGCGACTGCAGGATCTGCCCGCCCACCTTGACCTCCTCGGCCGGTGGCGCCGACAGCGAAACCCGGATGGTGTCGCCGATCCCCTCGCTCAGCAGGGCACCGAACGCGACCGCGGATTTCACGGTGCCCTGGAACGCCGGACCGGCCTCGGTGACACCCAGGTGCAGCGGATAGTCGGACTGCGCGGCGAGCTGCCGATACGCCTCGACCATCACCACCGGGTCGTTGTGCTTGACCGAGATCTTGATATCGCCGAACCCGTGTTCCTCGAACAGGCTCGCCTCCCACAGCGCCGATTCCACCAGCGCCTCCGGGGTGGCCTTGCCGTACTTGGCCATCATCCGCTTATCGAGGGAACCGGCGTTCACACCGATCCGGATCGGGATACCCGCGGCACCGGCCGCCTTCGCGACCTCCGCCACCCGGCCGTCGAATTCCTTGATATTGCCCGGGTTCACCCGCACCGCCGCACAACCCGCGTCGATCGCGGCGAAAATATAGCGCGGCTGGAAATGGATATCGGCGATCACCGGGATCTGGGATTTCTTCGCGATCGTGGGTAGCGCGTCGGCATCTTCCTGCCGAGGGCAGGCCACCCGCACGATATCGCAGCCCGATGCGGTGAGCTCCGCGATCTGCTGCAACGTCGCGTTCACATCGTGCGTTTTGGTCGTCGTCATCGACTGCACCGAGATCGGGTGGTCACTGCCCACACCGACACCACCCACCATCAATTGACGGGTCTTGCGCCGCGGCGCGAGTACCTCGACGGGTGCGGTCGGCATCCCCAATCCGACTGTGCTGGTCACTTTCGGCTGCCTACTTTCGTACTGGTCCGGCCG
This sequence comes from Nocardia sp. NPDC019395, assembly GCF_040632335.1. Taxonomy (NCBI): domain Bacteria; kingdom Bacillati; phylum Actinomycetota; class Actinomycetes; order Mycobacteriales; family Nocardiaceae; genus Nocardia; species Nocardia sp. NPDC019395. The sequence goes on along the minus strand of NZ_JBEYBT010000020.1, from coordinate 9,871 downwards.
GTCGGTGCCGAGTCTAGTCGTGCCGCGGCGGGGTGCCGCCGAGACATGGACTACACCGGCGACCAGCACCCGAATGTCACCCGCGGGTAACCCGGGTAACGTCCGGCACGGTAGGCGCTATCGGTGAACACACAGGTCAGCGTGGTTTGCGGCGATAGATCACGTCGTAGATGAGAATTCCGGCGAGCGCTGCCGCGAATCCGATCAGGTAGAGGTTCTCGACATCACCGGAATGGTTGCCGATCAGCATGCCGAGCAGCGCGATGATCACGACCACCGCGGCCACCCGGAAGGTTTTGCGCGATTCACCGCTCCAGCCCCAGGCCGCGGACGGAACCTCTGCGGGGTCCACCTTGGTGACGTGCTGGTCAGTGGCGGGTTCGACGTCCGTGGCGGCCACGATCGCTCCTCCTCGAGAGAACGGATACTGCCCGATATCGTGGCATACGACCGCCCGTCGTAGCCAGTAGGGGCACGGTCGGTGACAATGGGCGGGTGTCAGATCTCCGCAGAGTCCTCCTGCTCGGCAGCACCGGGTCCATCGGCACCCAGGCGCTCGAGGTGATCGCCGCCAACCCGGACAGATTCGAGATCGTCGGGCTGGCCGCGGGCGGTGGGAACACCGACCTGCTGGCGGCGCAGATGGCCGCGACCGGGACGACCAATGTCGCGGTCGCGGATCCCGCCGCCGCGGCCGAGCTCGGGGTTCCGTTCGCGGGCGCGGGCGCTGCGACCGAACTGGTGCGCAGCACCGAGGCGGATGTGGTGCTCAACGCGCTCGTCGGCTCGCTCGGGCTGGAGCCCACGCTGGCGACGCTGGAATCGGGCGCCACGCTGGCACTGGCTAACAAGGAATCGCTGGTGGCGGGTGGATCGCTGGTCACCCGTGCGGCCCGGCCCGGCCAGATCGTGCCGGTCGATTCGGAGCATTCGGCACTGGCGCAATGCCTGCGCGGCGGCCGCGCCGAAGAGGTCGGCAAACTGATCCTCACCGCCTCCGGTGGGCCCTTCCGGGGCTGGACCACCGAGATGCTGGACGGGGTGAACCCGGCCGAGGCGAAAACCCATCCCACCTGGTCCATGGGGCCGATGAACACGTTGAACTCCGCGTCCCTGGTGAACAAGGGCCTGGAACTGATCGAGACCCATCTGCTGTTCGGGATCCCCTACGACCGGATCGACGTGACCGTGCACCCGCAGTCGATCGTGCACTCCATGGTCACCTTCACCGACGGCTCGACTCTGGCACAGGCCAGTCCGCCCGATATGAAACTGCCCATCGCACTGGCGCTGGGCTGGCCGGAGCGGGTACCCGGCGCGGCCGTACCGTGCGATTTCGGCACCGCGGCCACCTGGACCTTCGAACCCGTCGACGACGCGGTGTTCCCGGCGGTGGAACTCGCCCGGGAGGCCGGTACCGCCGGCGGTTGCGTGACCGCCGTGTACAACGCGGCCAACGAGGTCGCGGTCCAGGCATTCCTCGACGGCCGGATCCGCTTCCCGGAGATCGTGCGCACCGTGGCGCGAGCGGTCCGCGACGCCGGGCAGTGGCGCGCCGAACCCGGCGAACTCGCCGAAGTGCTCGCGGCCGACGAATGGGCCCGTGACCACGCTCGCACCATGATCCGCCGGTAATCCATGTCCCAGATGGTCGAGGCCCGGCACCCGGGCGGTTACTGTGGACACGTGCTCGCGGCCGCTCCGGTCTCCGTGCGGGCCGGGAGTAATGATCTGCGCATCGCAGGAGGGCTGTAGACCACATGCTGTTCGTGTTGGGGTTCGTGCTGTTCGCCCTCGGCATCACGATTTCGATCGCACTGCACGAATGCGGGCATATGTGGACCGCGCAGGCCACCGGGATGAAGGTGCGCCGGTACTTCATCGGCTTCGGCCCGAAGATCTTCTCGTTCCGGCGCGGGGAAACCGAATACGGGGTCAAATGGATTCCGCTCGGTGGTTTCTGCGATATCGCGGGTATGACCGCACTCGATGAACTCGAACCCGAGGAAGTCGACCGTGCCATGTACCGCCAGGCGACCTGGAAACGCCTGGTGGTGATGTCGGGCGGGATCGGGATGAATTTCCTGCTCGGTTTCATCCTTATCGTGGTGCTGGCCGTCGGCTGGGGCCTGCCCAACCTGAACCAGCCGCCGGAGACCACCCTCGGCGAGATGAGCTGCGTCGCACCCCAGAACCCCGACGGCACAGTCGGCACCTGCACCGGGGAGGGTCCCGCGCAGCGCGCAGGTCTGCAACGCGGCGATGTGGTGACCGCGGTCGACGGTGAGTCCGTGGATACCTGGAAGGATTTCCAGCTGCTGACTCAGCAGCAGGACGGTCCCTTCGCCTACACCATCGAACGCGACGGGCAGACGATGGATGTCGAGGTGGTCCCGGAGAAGACGATGCGCTATCCCAGCGAAGGCGGACCGGGCCGCGAAGTCAGCGTGGTCGGTGTCGGTCAGGAGTTCTACGAACCGGTCCAGTACGGCGTCCTCGCCGCGATACCCGCCTCGGCGGCGTTCACCGGGGATATGTTCGTGCGCACCGTCGAATCGCTGGCGCAGATGCCGGCGAAGGTAGTCGCACTGTGGGACGCGGTGACCGGCGGTGAACGCGATCCGGAAACGCCGGTCAGCGTGTACGGCGCCAGCAAGATCGGCGGCGAAACCGCCGAACGCGGCTACTGGAATATGTTCATCCTCGTCCTGGCGAGTTTGAATTTCTTCCTCGGGGCGTTCAATATCCTGCCGCTGCTACCGCTCGACGGCGGCCATATCGCCGTCGTCCTGTACGAGAAGATCCGCAACACCTTCCGCGGCTGGAAGGGTCTCGCCCCCGGGGCTCCGGTGGACTACCTGAAACTACTCCCGCTGACCTACGTCGCGGTGGTCATCGGCGGCGCGTACATGCTGCTCACCCTCGCCGCCGATATCATCAACCCGATCAATCTCTTCCCCTGACCGGTTCGCACCCGAGCACTATCTGAACGGTGCGAGCGCGAGGAAGCGCGACAGCCCGCTCAGGGCGTGGTCACGTCTTTCCCGTCGAGCACATCGGCAATGTATTCGGCAATCGCGAGCGACGAGGTCGCGGCGGGCGACGGCGCGTTGCGCACAGCGGTGACCGGCCCGAGCCGGTCGATCCGGAAATCGTCGACCAGGGTGCCGTCGGCGTCGAGCGCCTGCGCCCGGACACCCGCGCCCGCGCGCACCACATCCGCCGCGCCGATCTCCGGAATATATCGCTGCGCCTTGCGCATATACGCGCTGATCGAGACCGAGCCGTACATCTCCTCCAGCCCCGTACGCCAATGTTCTCGCGCCATCCGCCGAAAGCCCGGCCAGCCCAGGGTTTTCGCCATATCCCGTGGTACGAAACGGGTTCGCCGGTAGCCCTCCCGCGCGAACGCCAGGACCGCGTTCGGCCCCACCTCGACGGTCCCGGACACCCGCCGCGTGAAATGCACACCCAGGAACGGGTACCGGGGGTCCGGGACGGGGTACACGAGCCCGCGCACCAGATCCCTTTTCGCCGGCACCACATTCATGTACTCGCCACGGAAAGGGACTATGCGCGGACCGGGTTCGGCTCCCGCCATCCCCGCGACGGTATCGGCGTGCAAGCCGGCACAGAGAACGACCCTGTCCGCGCGCAGAACCTCCGCACCGGTACCGATCTCGACGCCCGAGGCGGTGCGGGTGATCCGGTCGACCGGGCACGATGTCCGGACCTCACCGCCTGCCGCGACCACGTCCGCCGCGAAGGCCTCGGCGACGCGGCGGAAATCGGTGATCGCGGTACGCGGCGAGTACAGCGCCGCCACTCCTTCGGCGAAGGGTTCGATATCGCGAATTCCCGCGGAATCCACCCGCCGCAGCCCCGGTACCGCGTTATCTCCCGCCCGTGCCTCGAGGGCGTCCAGACGCGCCACTTCCCCGGTATCCACCGCGATGACGAGCTTGCCGCATTCCTCGTACGGCAGTTCCCGCTCGGCGCAGTAGTCGCGCAACATCGACCGCCCCCGCGCGCACAGCACCGCTTTCAAGCTGCCCGGTTGGTAATAGATCCCGGCGTGCACCACTCCGGAGTTGTGCCCGGTCTGGTGCACCGCCACGCGGTCTTCCTTCTCCAGCACCACAACCCGGTCCCCGGGACGCCGGCGGCCGATCTCCCGGGCCACCGCCAGACCCAGAATCCCCGCACCGACCACAGCGACCACCCGGTCGGCCATACCTCGCTCCGATCCGCTCAGCCCTCGGCCGCGAGCTGTCCGCACGCCGCGGCGATCTCCTGGCCCCGGGTATCGCGGACAGTGCACGGCACGCCCTGTGCTTCGACTCGGCGCACGAACTCGCGTTCGACAGGTTTCGGGCTGGCATCCCATTTGCTGCCCGGGGTCGGATTCAGCGGGATCACGTTCACGTGTACGCGCGCGCCGAGCGCTTTGTGCAGTTTCGCGCCGAGCATGTCCGCTCGCCACGGCTGATCGTTGATATCGCGGATCAGCGCGTATTCGATGGATACGCGGCGACCGGATTTATCGGCGTAATAGCGGGCCGCGTCGAGGACCTCGGATACCGGCCAGCGGTTGTTCACCGGGACCAGGGTGTCGCGGAGTTCGTCGTCGGGGGTGTGCAGAGATACGGCCAGTGTCACCGAGAGATCCTCGTCGGCGAGTTTGCGGATGGCCGGGGCGAGACCCACCGTCGATACCACCACATTGCGTTGCGAGATCCCGAGGCCGTCCGGCGCGGGCGAGGTGATGCGGCGGACCGCGTTCACCACTCGTTTGTAGTTGGCCAGCGGCTCCCCCATACCCATGAAGACGATATTCGACAGCCGGCCGGCCCCGCCCGGTACCGCGCCGTCGCGCAGATCGGCGGCGGCGGCACGAACCTGGTCGACGATCTCGGCGGTGGACAGGTTGCGGTTCAGTCCGCCCTGGCCGGTGGCACAGAACGGGCAGGCCATACCGCAGCCGGCCTGGCTGGAAATGCACAGGGTGGCGCGATCGGGGTACCGCATAAGGACGCTCTCCAGCAGCGTTCCGTCGCCGGCGCGCCACAGCGTCTTGCGGGTCTCCCCGGCATCGCAGGTGATATGCCGGACAGGGGTCAGCAGGGGCGGGAAAAGCGATTCGGCGACTGTGTCGCGCACGGCTGCGGGCAGATCGGTCATCTCGGCGGGATCGGCCTGAAGCCGGCCGTAGTACTGGCGGGCGATCTGGTCGGCCCGGAACTTGGGCAGACCCAGTTCCGTCATGGCCGCGCGACGCCCCTCGGCATCGAGATCGGCGAGGTGGCGGGGCGGCATCCCGCGGCGGGGTGCGTCGAAAACCAAGGGCAAGGGGGCGGTCATAGTCCTACCAGTGTGGCATCTCGCTCGATGTGACCAGCGACAAGCCGTCCTACCGGGCGCTGTCGAGGCGACGCGATCGACGAGCGGACCGGAAATCCGTGCACCGGCGATAGCTGTCGGCAATCATCGACATATGGCGACCTCAGATGATCGAACCCCCGAGACCGGTGCGGTGCCGGGCTCCGTGCCACCGACCGGGCGGCCCGCCGAGCCCACCGGTGGCAAACCGGCACCCGCTGCTCCCGGACGGAAAGCAGCCGCGCGGGGAAGCCGCGGCAAGGACGTGGGCAAATCCCGAGTCGGCAATACCTGGATCGCGTTGATCATCGCGGCGATCCTCGGCATCGTCCTGCTCATATTCATCATCCAGAACTCGCAGGACGCGGACGTCGAGATGCTCTTCTGGAGCTTCTCGCTGCCGCTGGGCGTGACGATCCTGCTGTCCGTGATCGCGGGCGCCCTGGTGATGGCACTGGTGGGAGGTGTCCGGATCGTTCAGTTGCGCCGCGCGGTGCACAAGGAGTGATCGGCCGGCGGGGTCTCAGACGAGGGTGCTGAGAACCAGCCAGGACACGAAGGCCGACGGCAACATGGAATCGAGCCGGTCCATGATGCCGCCGTGCCCGGGCAGCATCGTGCCCATATCCTTGATGCCCAATTCCCGTTTGATCTGCGATTCGATCAGATCGCCCAGGGTCGCGATCACCACCAGGCCCACACCGAGCACAACGCCGATCATCGAGTTGGCTTCCAGCAGCAGCGTGACGGTGAGCAGGCCGCCGATGATCGCGAACACCAGCGATCCGCAGAAGCCCTCCCAGGATTTCTTCGGGCTGATCGACGGCACCATGGGGTGGCGGCCGAACAGCACGCCCGCCACATAGCCGCCCACATCGGAACATACGACCAGGATCATGAAGGTCAGCACCCGCAGGTTGCCGTCCGGATCCTCCAGCAGGAGCAGTACCGCGAACGAGGCCAGCAGCGGAATCCAGGCCAGGGTGAACACCGTGATCGCGGTATCGCGCAGGAAGTTGCGCGGGGCGGTGTGCAGGCCGTGGTCGAACAGCCGCCACACCATGCAGGCCAGCGCCGTCGCCGCGAACGCGCCGGTCACCCCACCCGCGCCGAACGGCCAGCCCAGCCAGAAGACCGCCTGACCGCCGACGATCAGCGGCGTCCGGGGTACCAGCACATCGGCCTCACGGAGCCGTTTGGCCACCTCCCAGGTGGCGATGCCGACCGCGACGCCGGCCACACCGATGAAAACCTTCGGTACGAACAGCAGGATCGCGATGAGCGACACCCCGAGGGTCAGGCCGACGGCCAATGCCGCGGGGAGATTCCGCCCCGCACGGGACCGCCGCGGCGCGGCCTCCGCGGGCGCTCCGGTGGGTACCGCGCCTCCCGGGTTTCCGGCCGGCTCAGCGCTCCCCGCCGTACCGCCGGGTCCGGACACCGCCGACGACCCGGCCGGCGCAGCCTCCGTGGAAGCCCCGGCGGACGCGGCATCCGCACCCGGCCCGGCGGGCACAGCGCCCGCGGACGCCCCGGCCGATGCGGCGTCCGGCGGCGCACCGGCCCCTGCCGGTGTCGATTCGGATCTGCCCTCGGCCGGCGGCTGCGGTCGGGCCGCACCGGTCGCGGCGGCTTTCTCGGCCACGATTGTCCCGTCGCTCAACTCGTCGTCGTTCCGTTCGTTCCCACCCGAAGCGGGCGTAGCTCCGCTCCGCTGTTCTCATTGTGCGTCAAACCAGGGACCCCGTGGTCCGCTGGACGCCGAGCCGGTGTCGCTGTGACACCGTGATCCGGACAGCACCTACCGCTCGTACCGTCCCGGACCCTATGCGCGATCCACGTCACCCGACGCGCCTGCGCAAAGTACACCACCGCCGCGCGGGCGGGTACATCCGAGATCGCCGGTCAGACCTCGAGCAGTTCGGATTCCTTGTGTTTCACCAGTTCGTCGATCTGCCCGACATATCTGGCCGTGGTCTTGTCGAGCTCCTTCTCGGCCCGTCCGACCTCGTCCTCGCCGGCCTCGCCGTCCTTCTGGATCCGGCCCAGCTCCTCCATGGCCTTACGGCGCACATTGCGGATCGAGACCTTGGCGTCCTCGCCCTTCTGCTTGGCCTGTTTGACCAGTTCGCGACGCCGTTCCTCGGTGAGTTGCGGGATGGAGATCCGTAGGATGTCGCCGTTGTTGGTCGGATTCACCCCCAGGTCGGAGTTGCGGATCGCGGTCTCGATCGGGCCCAGCTGTGCCTGCTCGTACGGTTTGACCACCACCATCCGCGGCTCCGGGACCGAAATACTCGACATCTGGGTGATCGGGGTCGGCGACCCGTAATAGTCCACCACGACCCGGGCGAACATCCCCGGGTTCGCGCGCCCGGTTCGGATGCCGCCGAGGTCGTCCTTCGCCACCGAGACGGCTTTCTCCATCTTCTCCTCGGCGTCGAAGAGCGCTTCTTCAATCACGACCGTTCCTCCACTGCGTCGTCATCGTCATGACCCGCGGGCCCGCGGTATCAGGATCGAACCAATGTGCCGATCTTCTCACCGGCCACCGCCCGGGCGATATTGCCCTTGGTCAACAAATTGAACACCAGCATCGGCATCTGGTTGTCCATGCACAAACTGAACGCCGTCGAATCGGCGACCTTCAGATCGCGTTCGATCGCTTCCTTGTGCGTGATCTCCTGGAACATGGTGGCGTCCGGGTGCAGCCGCGGGTCCGCGTCGAACACGCCGTCGACAGCCTTGGCCATCAGTACCACCTCGGCACCGATCTCCAGGGCACGCTGCGCGGCGGTGGTGTCGGTCGAGAAGTACGGCATGCCCATACCCGCGCCGAAGATCACCACGCGGCCCTTCTCCAGATGTCGCTTGGCGCGCAACGGAAGATAGGGTTCGGCGACCTGCCCCATCGTGATGGCGGTCTGCACCCGGGTGTCGACGCCCTGCTTCTGCAGGAAATCCTGCAGCGCGAGGCTGTTCATGACCGTACCGAGCATTCCCATGTAGTCGGACCTGGCACGTTCGAGACCGCGCTCCTCCAGCTCCGCGCCACGGAAGAAGTTGCCGCCACCGATCACCACGGCGACCTGCACGCCGGTCGACACGACCTCGGCGATCTGCTCCGCGACTGTCTGCACCATATCGGGATCCAGACCCACTGTGCCGCCACCGAACATCTCACCACCCAGTTTCAGCAGTACCCGGCCATATCCTGGGCGGTCGGTCCGGGGGTGCGTCATGGGTCGGCGTCTCCTTCGGCGATCGGCGGTGCTACGTGAGTCGTAATCGTGGTTGCGGCGGCCGCCGGGGAACCGGTACCGCCCGCTTCCGACTGGCCCGGGCGCGGCGCGCGGCGACGTGGCAGGGGCCAACACAAGGCGGCCTCTATCCTGCCCTACTCCGCTCGGCGCCGGTACGAGGGGGCGGCCGATGCTGGGAAACCGCCCCCTGCTCAGCACGAAACCCCCGTCGCAGTGCATACGACGGGGGTTTACGCGAAACGGTCAGGCCTGTCCGACCTCGAACCGGGCGAACTTGGTGACGGTGACACCGGCTTCGTCCAGCAGAGCCTTCACGGTCTTCTTGTTATCGGTGACCGACGGCTGTTCCAGCAGTACGACATCCTTGAAGAAACCGTTGACGCGCCCCTCGGTGATCTTCGGCAGCGCGGCTTCCGGCTTACCTTCTTCGCGGGCGGTCTGCTCCGCGATCCGGCGCTCGTTCTCGACGAGATCGGCGGGGACCTCGTCGCGGGTGACGTATTTTGCCTTGAGCGCGGCGACCTGCATCGCGGCGCCACGGGCGGCCTCGGCAGCCGCATCGCCGGAACCGGAGTACTCGACCAGCACGCCGACGGCCGGCGGCAGATCCGACGCCCGCTTGTGCAGGTAGGTGGCGACCGGTCCGTCCAGGGACACCACGCGACGCAGTTCCAGCTTCTCGCCGATCTTGGCGGCCAGTGCCTGCAGCGCCTCGCCGACGGTCTTGCCACCGAGATCGACGGCCTCGAGCGCCGCCACATCGGCCGGTTTGGCGGCCGCGGCGGCGGTGACGATCTGGTCCGCCAGCTCCTGGAATTCGGCGTTCTTGGCGACGAAGTCGGTTTCGGAGTTGATCTCGACCATCACGCCGTCCTTGGCGATGACCAGGCCTTCGGCGGTGGTGCGCTCGGCCCGCTTGCCGACATCCTTGGCGCCCTTGATGCGCAGCAGTTCCACGGCCTTGTCGAAATCGCCTTCGGTTTCGACCAGCGCGTTCTTGCAGTCCATCATTCCGGAGCCGGTGAGCTCCCGCAGCCGCTTCACGTCAGCGGCAGTGTAGTTCGCCATCGGTGGCGAGCCTCCTTCGAGAAAGTCAGGTACCGGTCAGCGGGGGGGGGGCGCCGGGGGGGGGGGGAGAACCACGGCGGGGAATAAGGGGTAGGGGGCGGCCACCGCTAGAACCCCCCCGGCCGGGCGGCCCCCCAACCGGGGAGGTCGGAGACGAGCGG
>NZ_JBEYBT010000019.1:0-84923 GCF_040632335.1 Nocardia sp. NPDC019395 | reverse complement strand
GCTTATTCCCCCTCCCCGGGGGTCTTAACCCCGCCCCGCCGGTATCGGCGCGGCGGCCGGGCGGGGGCCCCCCCCCCCTCCCCCCCGCGGGGCCCCCCCACCGCGCGTCCGGCGCGGTTCGCGGCGCCCGGTCACGGGCACAGCACCTCCAGCCAGGACTCCAGAACGGGGTCCCCGGCCAGCAGCATCGGATCGACGGTCTCATGACCTTCCGACCGCCATTTCTCCACCAACTGCATGATGCGCACCGAATCGAGCCCCGCGTCGAGCAGATTGGTATCGGTGGACAATTCTTCGACCGGAACGCCCATCACCTCGGCGACGTCCTGGATGAAGCGGTCACGGTCGGCCACGGCCGCTGCGTCGTTCGTCATGGTCTGTCCTCTCGTTATTCTTCGCCGTCGAAATTCGCGATGCCGTGTTTCCAATAGCCCGCGATCAGGCAGTCCTTGGACCCGACACCGAGTTCGCTCCGGATCCATTTACGGATCGGGCGCAACTGCCCGGCCTCACCGGCCACCCACGCGTACACGTTCTGCCCGTCGGGCAGGGTGACCGTGCGGACAGCCTTCTCCAGCAGATCCCCGGTACCCGGCGCGGCGTCGCCCCGGTGCAGCCACCGGACCTCGATCCCGGCGGGCGCGTCCAGTTCGATCTCCTGGGTCGCGTCGGTGACCTCGACGAACGCCCAGCCTGTGGTTTCGCGCGGGAGCCATTCCAGCCATCGGGCGATCGCGGGCAAGGCGGTGATATCCCCCGCGAACAGGTAGTTGTCGTAGCTGGTGGGCACCACCACGCCGCCGGGCGGACCGGCGATATGGATCTGGTCTCCCGGTGCGACGGCCAGCGCCCAGTCCGAGGCGAGTCCGCCGGGATGCAGGGCGAATTCGATATCGAGTTCGCCCGCGGCGGCGTCGTAGCGACGCACCGTGTACTCCCGCGAGATGGGCCGCGGTGCGGGCCATTCCAGCGAGAGTCCGTCCTTCACCGGTAGCCGCAGGGTGCCGTCGGTATCCGGGAAGACCACCCGGACGTGTTCGTCGGGCACATAGCTGTGGAACCCGTCGAGTTCCGGGCCGCCGAAGGTGATCCGGAGCAGACCCGACCCCACCTGTTCGGAGCGGATCACCTCCAGTTTCCGCAACTCGATCGGATATCCGACCTTGGCCCCGTGTGAACCGGCCATCACCTCGGCGATCCGCTCACGGTACGCGCCGCGATCCATCACACCCCGTCCTTTCCCTTGTCCGCGATTCCGGTGGCCTGGACCGGCGGTTTCACCGGTGGCCCGGTGGGTTTGCCGCCCCCGGTGAGCCGGGCCAGCGGTGCCATGAACAGCAGGGCCGGCACCAGCAGCACCAGCACGGCACCGCCGTAGACCACCAGGGCGGCACCAGGTTCCACGAGCCCGCCGATCACACCGGCCGCCATGGAACCGATCGCCGTACCGGTCACCGACTGCACCAGTTGCAGACTCGACAACCGCCCGCGCATATCCTCCGGCGAATGCTGCTGCAGGACCGCGTAGCGCAGGATGTTGTTCACCGCCCGGGCGACACCGAAGGCCGCGAGCCCGAGGAAACTCCACGCGATCTGCGGCCACACACCGGCCATGATCAGGCCCAGCGGCATGAGCGCCAGCGAGCCCAGCAGCGCCAGGCCGTTGCGCGGAGTGCGGCCGATCCAGCCACTGGTCAGCGATCCGAGGACGGCGCCGACACCCGGTGCGGCATAGAGCAGGCCCAGCGTCGCCGGACCGGCGTGCAGGGCCTGGTCCGCGAAGGCCGGCAGCAGCACCAGCGGTCCGCTGACCAGCATGGCGAGCAGACCGCTCACCAGCACCGCGCGGATGATGCGGTGGCGCACCGCGAATCCGATCCCCTGCCCCAATTCCACCAGCGGGTTGCGCAAATCGCGGGCCGGCGGCGGAGCGGACCCGATGGCCCGGATCAGTCCCACCGTCGCCACGGTCGCCGCCGCGGCGGCGAAGAACGCGAAAGAGACCCCGATCTGGGCGATCAGCACACCGGCGATGGCCGGGGTGATCATGGTGCCCAGATCCGAGGTCAGGGTTATCAGTGCTCCCGCCGCGGGCATCTTCGAGCGCTCGACCAGCATCGGCACCAGCGCCATCATCGCCGACCCGCTGATCCCGCCCGACAGCCCGTCCACGACGCCGGCGGCGTAGATCACCGGAAGGATCGGGCTGGACAGCAGCGCGTTGAGGCCCAGGGCCAGGAACGCCAGCCCGGCCGCGGTGCGCGACCACTGCATCACCGTGCGCCGGTCGAACCGGTCGGCGATCACCCCACCCGCCAGGCTTCCGACGAACAGCGCGACCGCCATCGTGGTCGATACTCCGGCCACGTGCAGGCTCGACCCGGTGATGTCGTACACCTGCACCGGCAGGGCCACCATGAGCAGCCCGATACCGAGTACGGAGACCAATCGCGCGCCGAAGGCACAGCGGAACCGCCGGCTCTCCCGCAACGGGGAGATATCGATGAGGAGGCCGGCGGTGCTCATCACTTGAACTGCTCCGAGATCACGTCGAGGGTGCTCATCACGCCGCGGTAGTCCGGGCGGTAGCTGGTGGCCGGCAGTTCATAGACCTTCTTGGCCTTGAACGCGGGCAGCTGGGCGAACATCGGATCCTTGGCGAGATCGGCCGCGCTCTTGGCACCGCTGAGCGGAACCACCATCACCACGGGCTGGTCAACGACCTTGGTCAGCAGTTCCGGGCTGAAATTGAACCAGTCCGCGGAGGCGTTGATATCCGGGTTACCGGCCTTGGCCACCACCTTGTCGTCGGCCTTGAAACCCAGCTCGGCGAGCAGCGTCGGCAGGGCGGCGTTCGGCAGGATCATCTTCGGCTGATTGTCGGCGGCGGACTGGAAGAACCCGATCTGCTGTTCGGGAGCCTTGATCTGGTCCTTCACCTGCTGGAGGCGATCCTCGTACGCGGTGATCAGTTCACCGGCCTTGTCACCCTTGCCGACCACATCGGCGAGCAGCTTCAGCTGATCCTGCCAGCCGGTGACGTCACCGGGGATCAGCACGGTGGGCGCGATGGCGCTGAGCTGGTCGTAGGCGTCGACCGACTGTTTGGCGGGGAAACCCTGGCCGCCACCGATGATCAGATCGGGCTGCATCGAGGCGACGAACTCCACGTTCACGCTCTGCCCGATCGGCACCACCTGAGTGCCCTGTTTCGTCGCGTCCTCCGACCAGGTCGGGGGGAATTTCCCGCTGCGGTCGGTGACTCCCAGAACCCGGGTGTCCGCCGCGGCCACCGGAACGCCCAGGTCATAGAGATAGCCGCCGAGCGCACCGTTGAGCACCACGACCCGCTGCGGGTTCGCGGGTACCTCCACGGTGCCCTTCTGGGTCTGGATCGGCCGGGTCCCGGATTCGGCGGTGGGCTCGGCCGAGGAGCTACAGCCCGCGACCGCGACGACCGCGACGAACAGACCGACTACGGCACGTAGCCAGGCCGCGAAGCGGCTGTGGGATAACAGCGACATAGGTGTATCACTTTCTTTCTCGAACCACCGGGGCACCGGATGGTGCCGCGGCAGAGTCTCGGAGCCGGTCCGCACGGGTCACGTCCGCAGTGCCGGAACGGTATCGAGCAGCGCGGCGACCTCGGCCCACCCGTCCTCGGCGACGATCCCGAAGTGGCTGTAGGGCAACCGGCGCGGAGTGATCCGCGCTCCGGCGCCGCGCCAGCCGGCGAGCTGGGCGGCGACCCGTGGCGCGTCGTCCTCCTCGCCCGGGTCGGCGGCGTAGAGCGCCATCGGGCCGGAGTATCGCGGCGTATCGGAATTGGTGACCATGCGCAGCAGTTCACCCGCGGCGCCCCGGATGAGCGCGGCCAGATCTGGCGCGTCCTCGGGAAGTTCCGGCAGCAACCCGTCCAGCCGGGCCGGGTCGGCGAGTGCCTGGGTCGCCTGTTCGGCGAGGTTGGCCAGCGGATGGGAATCGACCAGCCCGACAAACGCGACTTCCGCACCGGCGGCCGTGAGCGCGGCCGCCATGGCGTGCACGATATTGCCGCCGAGCGAATAACCCAGCAGGTGATACGGGCCCTCGGGCTGGATTTCGCGCACAGTGGCCACGTACCGGGCGGCCAGTTCGCCGATGGTCGCGGCACCGGAATCCGCACCGCGCAGGGCGGGCAGCTGCAGGCCGATCAACGGCCGGTCGGCGCGCAGCCGCCGGGCCAGCGGGGCGAACTGCCACGCGGTACCGCCCACCGGATGCACACAGAACAGCGGTTCGGCCGAACCGCGGTCGCGCAACCGCAGCACATGGTCGAGGCGCCGGCCCAGCATGGCGATCTCCTCCGGCACCGTCTCCCCCGATTCGGAAATCTCATCGGGAGAACGGGTTTCGGCGGGCAGGTCGATACCGTCGATTCGCGCCGTGAGCGCGCGAACGGTCGGCGCGTCGAAGACATCGTCGACCACGACCTCGTATCCGGCACGGCGCAACCGCCCGACCAGCCGCACCGCGGTGAGCGAATGCCCGCCCGCGGCGAAGAAATCGTCGTCCGGCCCGATCGCCGCCACACCGAGCACCGCGGCCATCGCCTCGGCCACCGGACCGCCTACCGCCGGCGCCCCAGCGGTTCCGGGCTCGGCCACCGCGGCCGGCGCCGGGTCCGCCGCCACGTCCACCGGGTACTCCGGGACGGGCAGCGCCTTGCGATCCAGTTTGTCGCTGACGGTCATCGGGATCTCGTCCAGCTCCACGAAGGCCGCGGGAATCATGTAGGAGGGCAGCGTTTCGCGCAGCGCCGTCCGGACCGCGTCGGTGTCCACCGTGGCGCCCGAACGTGCCCGCAGATAGGCGACCAGCCGTTGATCTCCCGGAATATCCTCGCGCAGGATCACGGCGGCCTGCGCGATCTCGGGGCGGCGCAGCACGGCCGATTCGATATCGCCGAGTTCGATGCGCTGCCCGCGCAGCTTCACCTGGCTGTCGGTGCGGCCGATATAGTCCAGTTCGCTGTTCGCGCCCCAGCGCACCAGATCACCGGTGCGGTACATGAGTTCACCGCTGCCCGCGGGATCGGCGACGAAGGTCCGCGCCGTCCGGGCCGGTTCGTGCAGGTATCCGCGGGCCAGCTGCACACCGGTCAGGTAGAGCTCGCCGACGGTGCCGAACGACACCGGCCGCAGCCGCTCGTCGAGCACCCGCACTCCCGCGCCGCCGGGCGGGCGGCCGATCGGGACGGTTTCGATATCGGTGTCGTCGGTGACGTGGTAGGTGATGCAGACCGCGGCCTCGGTGGGTCCGTACAGGTTGTTCACCTTGGTACCGGTCGCCTCCCGGAGGCGCTGCGCGGTGGTGGACGGCAGCGGTTCACCGCCGGTGAAAACGCAACGTAGCGCGGAACATCCGGACAGATCGCTCTCCTCGGCCATGGTGGTGAGCATGGAGGAGGTCATCTGGACGGCGGTCACCCGCTCGTCGGCCATCAATTGCGCCTGGTAGTAGGGGTCGCGGTGACCGTTCGGCCGGGCCAGCACGATCCGGGCGCCCACCAGCAGCGGCAGGTAGATCTCCAGCAGCGAGGCGTCGAAGGTCGCGGGCGTGCGGTACAGCATCGTGTCGCCCGCGCCGAACCGGTGCTGTTCCTGCAGCCAGGCGAAGGTGTTGATGATGGCCTCGTGCGTCACCGTGACGCCCTTGGGCACACCGGTGGATCCCGACGTGAACAACAGATAGGCGGCATTGTCCGGCCGCAGCGGCGCGATCCGTTCCGCATCGGTGAGCGCGCCGGCGGCGAAGCCCGCCAAGTCCAGGGTGTCCGTGGCGACCACGGGTGCTCGCTCGGTCGCGAAACCGTCGGCGCTCGTGGTGAGCACCAGCGCCGGAGCGGCGGTGGTGAGGATCGTATCGAGACGTTCGGCGGGCTGGCCCGGGTCCACCGGGAGGTAGACACCACCGGATCGGCTGATCGCATGCGCCGCGATCACCGCATCGGCGCAGCGCCGCATCGCGACGACGACCACCGTCTCGGGACCGATCCGCTGCGAAACCAGCCAGCGGGCAAGGCGATCGGCGCGTTCGCCGAACTCGCGATAGCTGATCGTCTCGCCCTCGGCGGTGAGGGCCGGGGCCGTCGGATCGATCTCCACCGCCGATCGCCACGAGGCCAGCGTCGCACCGTGACTGTCCGGGTGCCGGGTGCTCTCGAGTACCGCGCCCACGGTCACCGACGGATCGTCCACCAGCGCGGTGAGCACTGCACCCAGTCGCGCCGCCATCCGCCGCGCGGGTGCCTCATCGACCGCGCCGGGGGCGTAGTGCAGCATGAGCCGGAACCGGTCGCCGGGTAGCGCCGTCACGGTCACCGGGTAGTGCGTGAGGCTGTGCACGGCGACGTCGGCGACACCGATATCGTGCGAATCCTTGGGCGCCACACCGGTTTTCGGGAAGTTCTCGTAGACGACAAGGGTGTCGAAGAGCCGTCCGACCCCCGCCGCCCGTTCCACCGTGGCCAGCCCCAGGTACCCCTGGTTCTGCAGTTCGAGCGTCGTCCGCTGGAATCCGGCGAACTGCTCGACCACCGGAGTTCCGGTGTCGAGGGTCATCCGCACCGGGACGGTATTGCTGAACAACCCGACCATCCCGCCCACACCGGGCAGATCGGCCGGCCGGCCCGAGACCACCGCCCCGAAAACGACATCGGTCCGGCCGAGCTGTTCGGCCAGCACCATCGACCACGCGCCCTGCAGCAGGGTGTTCATCGTCAGCCCGTGGGCCCGGCCGAAGGCTTCGAGCGCGTCCGCGGTCGCCTCGGCCAGCGGTACCTGCAATCCCACCGAGGCCGACCGCGGACCGGGCGCACCGATCAGGCTCGGCGCCTCGAGTCCTGCCAGATATGCACCCCAGCGCCGGGTTTCGGCGACGCTGTCGCGGGCGGCGAGCCAGGCGAGATAGGTTCCGTAATAACCGGGTTCATCCAGCTGTTCGCCGTGGTATAGCGCGAGCATCTCGCGCAGCACGATCGGCACCGACCAGCCGTCGGCCAGCAGGTGATGGGCGGTGAGCACCAGCCGATGCACGGTATCGGAGAGCCGGATGAGCAGCGCCCGCAGCAGCGGCGGGTCGCCGATATCGAAAAGTTCCTCCCCCGCCGCGGTTTCCAGCTCCAGGGCGCCCGCCGCGGCATCCGGCCGGTTACGCAGATCCTCGACCCGCCACGCGACCCGGGGCGTCCGCGGGATCACCTGAACCGGCTGATCCACCTGGTCGTAGTGGAAGGCGGCACCCAGGTTCGGGTGCCGGCGCAGCACTTCCGTGAACGCCGCCGCCAACCGGCCGGGGTCCACCGGGCCGGACAGTTCGAAGCGGGCTGTCAGCGTGTAGACATCGGCGGCGCCGTCACGCAGCGCGTGGAACAGCAGGCCTTCCTGTAACGGTGACAGCGGAAGCACATCGGCGATCGGCCCGTGCACGGCGGCCAGTTCGTCGACGTTGCGCGGCGGCAGGACGATCGATACGGAATCGGCGCGCGGCAGCGGGGCGGGTCCGGTACTCGCCGCGGCCGCCACGGGTTCGGCCGCCGCGGCCAGATCACCGAGACTGCGGCGGGTCAGCAGATCCTGCGGCGCCAGTACGAGACCGCGCTCCCGCAACCTGCCGCAGACGCCGATCGCGGTGATGCTGTCGCCACCGGCACCGAAGAAATCGTCGTCGATATCGACGCTGTCGCGGCCGAGCAGTTCGGCCACCACTTCACCGACAGCGTGTTCGGCCGGTGTCGCCGGCGCACGACCTCCGGTGGACTCCACCGGGTCCGGTAGCGCGGGACGGTCCACCTTGCCGTTGACCGTCCACGGCAATTCGCCGAGCACGACGATCCGGGTGGGCACCATCGGGTCGGGCACCAGTTCGGCCAGCCGGTTGCGCAACCGGGTGCCCAGATCCGGGGACCGGTCCGTCGCCTCGACCGCGGTGTCCTCGGTGGCGACCACGTACCCGATCAGGCTCGGCCGGCCGGCGAGGTCACGGATATCGGCGGCCGCCGCCGCGATCTCGGGCAGACCGCTCAACGCGGCCTCCACCTCACCGATTTCGATCCGATGCCCGCGAATCTTGACCTGGGCGTCGGCCCGCCCCGAATAGAAGTACCCCTTCCCGGGCACCCAGCGCGCCAGATCACCGGTGCGGTACATCCGCGATCCCGGCGGGCCGAACGGGTCGGCGACGAAGCTCTGCGCACTGAATCCGGGCCGCCCGAGGTAGCCCTGGGCGATACCGCCGCCCGCCAGGTACAACTCCCCGGGCTGCCCGTCCGCGACGGCCTGTAACCCGTTGTCCAGCAGGTAGGCCCGCACACCGGGCAGCGGGACGCCGATATGGGGATCGGTCCCGCGGATGGGTGCGCCGATGGCGTCGACCGTGGCCTCGGTCGGGCCGTACAGGTTGACCGCGGTGACCCCGGCGGTCTGCACCTGCTGCCACAGGTCCGGCGGGCAGGCCTCACCACCGAGTACCAGCAGCCGCGGCGCGACCTGTGCCAGGCCGTGCGCGAACAGCGCGGCGGCCAGCGTCGGAGTGCCGTCGACGACCTCGATGCCGTCCGTGCCGAAGGCTGCCACCAGTGCCGCGGGATCGCGGCGGATCTCACTGTCGTACAGGTGGATCCGGTGCCCGTCGAGCAACCACAGCAGGGGGTCCAGCGCCGCGTCGAAGGCGAACGAGGTGGTGTGCGCGATCGCCAGCCGGCGACCGCCGGCCCGTTCCACGGTTTCGGCGTAGATCCCCGACCGATGTCCGGCGACCAGTTGCGCGAGGGCGGCATGGTCGATCACCACGCCCTTGGGGGTTCCGGTGGATCCCGAGGTGTACAGCACGTAGGCCGGATGGTCGCCGCGCACGATGCCACCCGGTGCGGGCGGGCCGGCCGGGAGCTCGCGCAGCGTGGTCCGGACCTGCTCGTCGTCGAGCGCGACCGCGCGGCAAGCCAATTCGGCCACCAGCGTGTTGTCGGTGAGCACGAGGGCCGGCGCCGCATCGTCGATCATCGTGCGCAGCCGCGGTACGGGATGCTCCGGATCGAGCGGCAGATAGGTCGCGCCCGCACGCCATACGGCCAGCAGCGCCACCACCAGATCCGCGGTCCGCGGCAGTGCGACACCCACCAGATCTCCGGTGCGCACCCCCTGGTCGCCGAGGTACCGGGCCAGCCGGTGCACCCGGTCACCGAGTTCGGCACCGGTGTAGCGCTGATCGCCGGCGACCAGAACGGTATCGGCGGCATTCTCGGTGACCATGCGGTCCAGCGCGGCCGGAATCAGTTCGATCCCGGTCGCGGCCGCGCCACCGGATCGTTGCGCCAGCAGCCGGTCCCGTTCCGCGCTCTCGATCAACTCCAGCGAGCCGACCTGCACCTTGTCCAGTTCGGTGAACGCCTCTATGACCCGGACCAGCCCCGCGGTGCGCCGGTAGGCGGTCTCCGGATCATTGGTCCGCGCGTCACATTCGAAATTCAGCAGTACGGATTTATCGGGTAGCGGTGTCACCACCAGGCCGAGATCTTCCGGCGGCCCGCCCGCCACATTGCGCAGCACACCCTTGGCGCCGTCGAAATCCAGTGCGAAATCGAAAACCTTCAGGTTGATCCCGATACCGTGCAGCAGTTCGCCCGCACCGAATCCACTCAGGTCGCGCGCGAGATCGGCGCCGCTGTAGCGCTGGTGCTTGCGCATCTCCTTCAGCGTCTCCGCGACCCGCACGCCCAGCTCGCCGACGGTCTCGTGCGCGTGCACGGTCAACCGCAGCGGCAGCACGTTGACCGCCATCGCGGGGGTACTGAGCGCGACCCGGCCGACGCGCCCCATCATCAGCATCGACAGCACCACATCGGAGGTGCCGAGCAACCGCTGCAGATAGGCGGCGTAGCAGGCGATGAGCCCGTCCGCCCAGGTGATCCGGTAGCGCTCGGTAACGGAACGCAGCCGGTCGAGGGTGGCGACCGGCAGGATCGCGTCGGCCCGGATGGTCCGCTCCACTTCGCCGCCGACCGCCGTTCCCCGACCGTCCAGCGTCGGTGCGGGGCTGAGCTGTTCGCGCCAGTAGCGCTGATCGTCGGTGAAATGTTCGCTCTCGCGATAGGCCTGCTCGTCGGCCACCAGATCGGCGATACTGCCGAAAGTCGCCTTCGGCGGTTCGTTTCCCCGCCGTAGCGCGGTGTAGTGCGCGGCGACGCGGCGCGACAACAGCGCCGCGCTGTATCCGTCGACGATCAGGTGGTGGTACAGCTGCACACACCAGACTTCGCGGTCGGTGAGCCGGATCAGGGTGTAGTTGTACAGGCGCCGGTCCACCATGCCCCGGCACCGCTGCGCCGCGTGATGTCGTTCGAGCGCCACGGCCTCGTGCGCGAAGGCGACCGGCTCCGCCGCGCCTCGCAGATCGATCGCCGGTTGCAGGACCGCGGGTTCGTTGCTGACGAATTGCCGAGGGCCCGCATCGGTATCGCGGAACCGCAGCCGCATGTTCTCGGCGTCGGCGACAGTCAGGCGGATGGCCTCGGCCAGCAGGTCTACGTCGATGGGCTCGTCGCCGGAGATCTCGAGCACCTCGCCGACCAGGTAGCGGCCGGATTCCGGATCGAACTGCTGCGCATTCCAGATTCCCAGCTGGGGGCCGGTGAGCGGTAGTCCTGGACCGCTGATCATCGACGTGTTCTGCACTGCCGCCGGCACGGCAACTCCCTTCGCTGTGAACCACTTCCGTGTGTTGTGCCGTTCGGTGGAACCGCGCGGCACAACACACGACCACAGTTGAGGTTAGCCTAACCTTTACTAAAGTAAAACATCTTGATTGTAGTAAGACCTAGTGCTCCCGTCCGGCGTTCAGCTCACCCGGACCGCGTTCGCACCCAGCGGAACCACCAGCGGCGAACCCGTTTCCGGATCGTCGATCACCCGACAGCCCAGGTCGAACACCTTCTGCACCAGTTCCGCGGTGACGATCTCACGCGGTGCGCCGGCCGCGACGACAGCGCCGTCGCGCATGGCGATCAGGTGATCGGCATAACGGAAAGCGTGGTTCAGGTCGTGCAGGACGGCGACCACCGTCCGCCCGGTATCCCGGTTCAGTTCGCGGCACAGGTCCAGTAACTGGATCTGGTGGGCGATATCGAGAAAGGTGGTCGGCTCGTCCAGCAGCACGATCGGGGTCTCCTGGGCGAGCACCATCGCGATCCACACCCGCTGCCGCTGGCCGCCGGACAGTTCGTCGACCAGCCGCCCGGACAGATCGGATACCCCGGTGGCGTCCATCGCCGCGGCCACGGCCTCCTCGTCGTGGCGCGACCACTGCCGGATCAGCGACTGGTGCGGATACCGCCCCCGGGCCACCAGATCGGCCACCCGGATCCCTTCCGGCGCGGTCGAGGTCTGCGGTAGCAGCCCGATCCGGCGGGCCACCTCCTTGGCCGGATAGGAACCGATCGCCTTACCGTCCAGCAGTACCGAACCGGATTCGGGTGCCAGCAACCGGGAGAGTGCTCGCAACAGGGTCGATTTACCGCAGGCGTTCGGGCCGATGATGACGGTGAAGGTGCCGTCCGGGATATCGACGGTCAGTTCGTCACTGATGACCCGGTTCCGGTAGCCCAGCCGCAACCGGTCGGCCCGCAGCCGGACGTCCGCGCCGGGTTCCGATACGACGGTCTGCTGCGCAGTTTCGCTGCGCTCCAGTTTTTCTTCCACGAGATTCCTCAGTTCCGTCGAGCCTCGGCTACCAGCAGATAGGCCAGATACGCGCCACCGATCGATGCCGTCACCACACCGACCGGCAGCGTGGTCGGCGCGAATATCCGGCGCGAGATCCAGTCACAGACCGTCAGCAACAGTGCGCCCATCGCCGCGGCCGGCAGCAGCGCGGTGGTCGGGGTCCGGGCCAACCGCCTGCCCAGCTGCGGGGCAGCCAGGGCGACGAAGGCGATAGGTCCCGCGACGGCCGTACCGACAGCGGTGAACGCGACGCTCAGGACCGTGAGCACCACCCGCGCCCGCCCCACCCGCACGCCCAGCGCCTGCGCGGCGTCGTCGCCCAGTTCCAGAATCTGTAGCTGATGTGCCGCGGGCACCACCGCGATCGCGAGAACGGCGAGAACGACCAGCGCCGGGGTGATCTCCGCCCAGGTCAGTCCGTCCAGCGTGCCGACCCCCCAGGCGGCGGCCGACATGGCGGCGTCGAGATCGGCGCGCAGGATGAGCCAGGTGTTCACCGCGGCCAGCATGGCGCTGATACCGATACCCACGATGATCAGCCGGAATCCCTTGACGTTCTGCCGGAACGCGAGCGCGAAGATCGCCAGCGCGGTGACGAGCCCGCCGCCGACCGCGCCCGCCGCCGTGGCGTAGTACCCGCCGCCGGCCAGTATGACCAGCAGCGCACCCGTATACGCGCCCGAGTTGAAACCGACGATA
Source organism: Nocardia sp. NPDC019395 (assembly GCF_040632335.1). Classification (NCBI taxonomy): domain Bacteria; kingdom Bacillati; phylum Actinomycetota; class Actinomycetes; order Mycobacteriales; family Nocardiaceae; genus Nocardia; species Nocardia sp. NPDC019395. The sequence goes on along the minus strand of NZ_JBEYBT010000019.1, from coordinate 72,465 downwards.
TCCGGACTCCCGAGCGGGTTACGGGTCACCGACTGCAGGATCGCACCGCTGATCCCGAGCGCCGCGCCCAGTACCAGCGCCATCAGCACCCGCGGCGCCCGCCATTCCAGCACCACGAGCTCATCGCTCCCGGCCCCGTTGCCGAACAACGCCCGCAGCACCCGATCCGCCGGTATCGGGAAATCACCGGTACCGAGCGCCAGCAACGCCACGACACAGGCCGCCACGAGCAGGACGACCGACACCACGACACTGCGCACACCGAACCGGGCGGTGAGCCCGCGGACGCGCAGCACCCGGACCGTACGGCCGAAATCGATGGTCGCCGGGGTTCCGATCCGGGACCTTTTACGCAGCGTGGTCACGACTCCCTCATCTCCGCACGACGGGCGAGCCAGATGAGCACCGGTGCACCGAGGAACGCGGTGACCACACCCGCCGACAGTTCGTCGGGCGGAATGGCGACCCGGCCGAGAACATCGGCGAACAGCACCAGCGCGGGCGCCAGGACCAGCGAGTACGCGACAATCCAGCGATAGTCGGGGCCGACGATCCACCGCGCGATATGCGGTACCGCCAGACCCACGAAGGTGATCGGCCCGACCGCGGCAGTCGCCGTACCGCACAGCAGGATGAGAGCGAGGGCGGTGAACGCGCGGGTCCGTGTCACATGTACGCCAAGCGCGCGGGCCATATCGTCACCGAGGGCCACGGCATTCAAGGAACGGGCAGCGATGGCCGCGAAAACTATGCCCGCGACGATGAAAGGAGTCGCACCGGCGAGAACGTCGTAGCCGCGGCCGGTCAGCGCTCCCGCGTCCCACTGCCGCATCTCGTCGAAGGCGCTCGCGTTCAGCAGGATCAGCCCCTTGGTGACACCGGTGAGCACGGCGGTCACCGCGACGCCGGCCAGGGTGAGACGGATCGGATCGGTGCCACCGCGACCGACGGTCCCCAGCCGGTACACCACCACCGACACTACCGCCGCGCCCGCGAAACCGAACCAGACATAGGACGCGATACCGCTGGCGCCCAGATAGGCCACCGCGACCGCGATGGCGAACGCCGCACCGGCATTCACCCCGAGCAGGCCCGGGTCGGCCAGGGGGTTGCGCGTCAACCCCTGCATAAGGCATCCCGCGATCCCGAGCGCACTGCCCGCGAGCAGGCCGAGAAGGGTACGGGGCAGTCGGTATTCGCTGATGATCAGGTCATCCGGAGATCCGCCGGGCTGCCACAGCGCACTAATGATTTCCGAGATCGGAATGTTCTTCACACCCACGACCAGGCTGAGTACGCAGGCCAGAATCAGGAAACCGGCCGCAAGTAACCATCCCAACCACCTGCGCATCGACACGCGGGTGTGGTATTCATAGGACGAACCGGCCGTCATGAGGCGGTGCTACATGAAATGTGCATCGAATCCGTCCCTTTCCGGCGCATATGAGATACGTCACGGTCGTAGCTCACAAAATTCGTTAACAAACCTTTATAGTGAGCGCAGGCTAACCTAACCCGAACAGGCTAGCAACAGACTGTGCCGACACCGCGAAAGGATGACGGGATGCGCATTCCGCTGCCTGGCAGTACTGCCGCCTCCCGCACCTGTCGCCGTCGCGGCGCGGGGCCCGCTGCCACACCCGGCCGGGCCGCAAGTAGATATACAGGGATGAGGGATTGATGGCGCAGCACTTCGTCACCTGATCGCCCAGGAACGACGATCCGACACAACGGTGGGCTTTCCGTACCCACCGGATTCACCTGCGATTGGGCAGCACCCGGAAACAAGGCCCTGCGTTTCACGCGCAGTCCGTTCCGGGACTTCGGGCTGCCGTATCCGCCGGCTCCGCTGCTACGGCCGCGTCCGGCGGCAATCCGCAAGATCATGAGGGACATACGATGAATATCAAAGGGATTGCTGCCACCGCGGCGATGACGGCGGCGGTACTCGGCCTAGCCGGTGGAACGGCGAGCGCGGACACATTCGTACCGCTGCCGGGCGGCGAAAAAGTCGCTCCCGGCGTGAAACTGAGCCGCGTCAACGAGAGCGCACTCATCTCGCCGTCGATGTCGGCCAACGGGGCCGGCCGCGTGGCATGGCTGTCCGGCCAAATCTTCGCGGATGTCACCGCGACCCCCGAAGGCAAGCCGGGCCCCTACAAGGGCCCGACCAACGAACCGGGCACGAACAACTCCTCGACTCACGGGTCATCCCGGGTCAGCACCGGCTATATCGTCGGGTGCCAGGTCAGCATTGCCGAGAACGCCTTCCAGGCCGGTATCGCGGGTAGCCTCAGCACCTCCACCGTCGGAGGCAGCGGTTCCCTGAGCGTGAAACTCGGCCCGGGCGAAGTGAAGTTCGTCAACGTCGAGGGCGTCGATATCACCAAGCCCGGCCCGTACTGGGTCGACTACAAGGATGTCGAAATGCAGATCGAGGGCTGCGGCGGATACGCCCAGGCCCGGTCCTACTCGGTGGTCGAGATCATCGGTGACCACTACTCGAAGACCACCCTGTACGGAGCTCCGTTCAGCATCGGCTGACGCACGTCATCACTGGTCGATCAATCCGTCGCTGAACGGAATATCTCTTCCGAGAGGGAAAATGTCATGTCTGTAGTGAAAAAGAGTGCCGTGCGGATCGCGAGCCTCGCCGCGGCCTCCGCCGCCGCCGTCGGCCTGTTCTCGACCGGCGCCGCCAACGCCGATACCTTCGTCCCGCTGCCCGGTGGCGAGATCACCCACACCCTGCCCAACGGGCTCGCGGTCACCGCGCGTATCGCCAACGAATCGGCGACGATCAACCCGTCCATGGGCTCGACCCCGCTGCACCGCAACGCGTGGGTCTCGGCCAGCGCGCAGGTCGAGGTGCACGGCGAGCACAAGGGCACCAAGATCACCCCCGGTTATGTCGTGGGCTGCCAGGTCGATATCAGCGGTGGCGGCGCCAACGGTGGTGCCGGCGCGAGCTCCGACTTCGCGGGTGAGAAGCCCTCCGCCAACCTGAGCACCGGCGGCAACCTGACCCTGGGTCCCGGCCAGGCCACCTCGTTCCTGCTCCTCGATATCGAGAAGCCGGACGTCTACGGCAACGAGGGCCACCAGTTCGCCAACAAGTTCACCGGCCCCAACGGCTCGGTGACCTGGACCGATACCACCATCGGTCTCAACGGCTGCGGTGGCTACGCCCAGGCCCGCTCGTTCGTGCGGGTCGAGGTGACCACCGATCAGGGCATCTCCGAAATGCGCGTCTGGGGCCAGCCCTTCAGCCTCGGCTGAGCGGCTCCCCACCGAAACGGCGGTGGATCCGGCCCTGCGGCCGGATCCACCGCGCTGTCGGTGACGACCTCGACGGTGCTGGTCAGGGCGACTCCAGAGGGACACCGTTGCCGGCAAGCCAGGCCGTGATCTCTTCGAGCGCTCGGCGGGCGGCGGCGGGGCGCAGCATGGCGGGAGTCATGAACAGGTAGCGCTGGAAGGTGGCGCCCTGTGCATTCCTGGCCGTGGGGTCGGCGCCGGCCCGCAGCAGGTCGAGGACGATGTCGTGCTCGTCGAGTTCGGCGGCGATATGCAATGGCGTCTCACCGGCGCGGTCGGCTATATCGGGGTTCGCGGCGGCGGCGAGCAGAGCACGCGTATTCGAGTGGCGCTGGTGAAATACCGCCTCCAGCAGGGGCGTGCGGCCGTTGTACGGGTTGGTCACATCAGGGTCGGCGCGATGATCGAGAAGTATTGTCAGGCATGCGCGGGCGGCGGCCGTGGCCGCCAGGTGGAGCGGGGTGTCACCGTCACCGTCCGGCCGGAGCGGGTCGGCGCCGGCAGCCAGCAGCACGGCGCACGCGGCATCCGCCCGGTTCACTACCGCCCAGTGCAGCAGGGTGATCCCTTCGGCACCGACAGCATCCGGTTCGGTACCGGACGCCAGGGCCGCGGCCAGGCGTATGTCATCCCGGGCCGCAATTGCCACGGCGGCGGATTCGCTTTCGGTTCCGTCGAACGGTGTTGCCATCGCCGGCCTTCCCTTCGATCCGGGGTTTGCCCCGGAAGCTCAATTTCCGGATTGATTCGACCACGGTTGCGTCAGGTCGAGCGCGCGGCGCACGCCGGACATCTGGTGGAGGTCGAGCGCGCGCTTCATCCGACCGGAGCCCTCGGCGGACAGCGGATCGGGCAGATCAATTCTGGCACCGAGCGCGGGCCGCACCTGGGCAAGACCGCCTGTGGTACCGGCCGCCCCGGCAGCGCCGACGATCGCCGCACCGAGGGAGGCCCCGACGAACTTCCCGGTCGCACTCCCGGCCGCACCGCCGGTCAGTCCGCCGATCGCACTGCCCATCACGCCACCCAGCGAAGTCCCCAGGGCCCCGACTGCGAGCCCGCCGATCGTCACACGATGCATCTGGCGGGCATCCTGTAGTGCCGTCAACGGGTCACCGGCGACCACATAGGTGCGAACATTCCCGGCCGCGGCATACTCCTGCGCTGCCGCGGGGTCGAGACGGAGACCACGGATCGTCTGATCCGACAGCCCGGCGGGGTTGAAGGTCACCGCCGGCGCACCCGATTTGAGCGCCGCTGTGGTCGCCAGCCCGCCCCCGAGGGAGTGACCGGTGATCACCAGATCGTTGCCGAATGCGGCACGGGCCAGTTTGCCCAGGCGGCCGGCCAGAACATACTGGCGGGCCGGTCTTCCCATGCCCTGGACAATATTCGTTTTCCAACTGCGAAAGCTGGTCCGGTAGGTGCCCGCGAACGCCAATACATATCGTCCCGCGTCGTCCCGATACAGCGCACTGGTCAGTCCGCTCGATTGATCGTTCAGCGTTTCCGGTGGGATACCGGCTCTTTCCAATTCGGCACGGTCGAGCCGGACGAATCCGTCGATGGGGTCGGAACGGTTCGGCATATAGACATCAGAAGCCAGATCGGCCAGCGTCCGATCGACGGGTTGCGCCGTCCGGGAACGCATTCCCGGTGCGAAGGTGCCGTCGCCTGCGACTCGGGGGCCGATACCGTATTGCCGAGATTTATCCGCCAGGCCAGGATCGGGCAAATCCGGCCGATCAGCTTGCTGGAACTCGGAATCCCCCGCGCGCATGGTCCCAGGAATCGTGTGCGCACGTTTCGCCAGGTCGCCATACCCCTGCTGCGCAGCCTCGCTTATTCGCCCGGCCAGATGGACGAGCCATTTCCCAGGCGTCACCACTTGGTGCGGCGGTAATTTGCCCAGCCCGTCAGGACCGGAACAGCAAGGGTAGGTTGGCAATTACGGCCCCGCCGGCGCCGGGTCGACAACCCTGGCGACGGTGCAATCATGTCAGTTCCCTTTCGTAAACGATGACTGGTGGGCCCGGTGATGTTCAGGCCTGGCGGCGCGGATCGGGACGGCGGAGCAGGGCGTGGTAGATGAACCACTGTTCCACCTGCCGGGTGAATATGTTCACCGGTTCCCAGCCGAAATGCTCGTCCAGCCATTCGATGCTCGCGGTGAGCGCCGAAAGGGTGCCCTGGTAGTCGACCATGGTCATATCCGACCACCCCCCGCCCTGACTCGGCTGCGAGCAGACGACGAGATACTTGTGCGGGTAAGTGCGCATATCGACAGCGCCGCTCAAGATGGCTCTGGCATCGAGAATCGGACCCGGACCGGCCGGCTGCAGCGGTGGTTGAACATTCACCCGCTGAGTAGAACCTGTGCCGGGCTACCGGCACAACGGCGCATGTGGTCCCCTTCCCCGGCTGCGGGTACGGCGACCACTCCCCTCTGCGCATCCCTGCCGAGTCCGGTCGCCGTAGGCTGGCCCGCTATGGCTATCGGCGCGACTCTGCACACCTTTACTCTCCAACTCTCCGACGTCGATCGCGGCGTGTACGAGGAGTTGGATCTGCGCCTGGCCCGGCACCCGTCGGAGACAGCGGAATTCCTGTTCACCCGACTGCTTGCCTATTGCCTCGAATACGAGGAGGGGATCGCGTTCAGCGACGGCGGCGTGTCCTCGACCGACGAACCCGCGGTACTGGTCCGCGATCTCACCGGACGCCTCACCGCCTGGATCGAGGTCGGCGCGCCCGACGCCGAGCGTATCCATCGCGGGAGCAAACTCACCGGCCGCGCCGCGATCTACACCCACCGCGACCCCGCCAAAGTGCTGGCGTCGCTGACCGGCAAACGAATCCATCGCGCCGAGACCATCCCGCTCTACAGCCTGGACCGCGGTTTCGTCGATACCGCGGCCGCCGCCCTCGAACGACGCAATACCGCCACGATCTCGGTCACCGAGCGACAGCTCTACCTCGAACTGAACGGCGCCGATTTCACCACTTCGATCGTCGAGCACCGGCTGGTATGACCGCCGCGGCCCGAGGAAGCTGTCACCCGGGCGGCCCCGCTTCACCACGGCCCACCGTGCAGAACCAGGTATCGGCGCCGGTTAGCGCGGCGGACCGGCATCTGTCTCCGGGCCGTGCGCGATGACACGCGTCACATCCCGTCACGATCGGCTCCCCCATATCGTCTCCACAGTAGAACCCGACCGGATGGAGACGCCATGCCCGACCAGCAGCGCACCCAGGTAGTTGTCCTCGGCGGCGGCTACGCCGGAACCCTGGCTGTCAACCGCCTGCGCCGCCGCGCGGATATCGATATCACCCTGGTGAACCCGCGCACGGAATTCGTCGAACGTATCCGGCTGCACCAACTCGTCGCCGGTACCGGTACCGCGACCGCCGAATACAGCTCACTACTCGGTGACGGTGTCCGGCTGGTCGTCGACACGGCCGCGCGTATCGACACCGCCGGCCGCACGATCGAACTGGCATCCGGTGCGGAACTGCCCTACGACTATCTCGTCTACGCCGTGGGCAGCACCGCCGCGACGACGTCACAGGTACCCGGCGTATCCGAACACGCCTATCCCCTGGCGGAATTGGAACATGCGCACCGCGTACGCGAAACGCTCGACGGGCTTCCGTCCGGCACCCCGATCACGGTGGTGGGCGCCGGTCTCACCGGACTCGAAACGGCCACCGAACTGGCCGAACGCGGCCGCCCGGTCCGCCTCCTCTGCGGCGGCGTCCTCGGGCCGGCTCTCAGCGCACCCGGCCGCCGTTCGGTGGCCAAACGCCTCGCGCGACTGGGCGTCGAGGTACAGGAAACCGCGGTGGTCGCCGAAGTACGTTCCGACGCCGTGGTACTCGACGACAACACGGTACTGGCAAGCCCGGTGACCATCTGGACGGCCGGCTTCGGTGTCCCCGAATTGGCCCGGGTCAGCGGACTCAGCACCGACGCGCTCGGGCGGCTGCGCACCGACGAAACCCTGACCAGCGTCGACGACGACCGGGTGATCGCCGCGGGCGATGCCGCCGCACCGTCGGGTCAGCCGCTGCGCATGAGCTGCCAGGCCGCGATCCCGTTGGGAGCCCAGGCGGCCGATACCGTGTCGAGCCGGATCTCCGGCCGCCTTCCCGACCCGATCGACCAGGCGTTCGTCGGCTCATGCGTCAGTCTGGGCCGTCGCGGCGCGATCATCCAGGCCGCCCGGCGCGACGACACACCCGTGAATATGTTCCTCGCCGGACGGGTGGCAGCCGCCGTCAAGGAGTCGATCTGCCGGGGCACGCTGTGGCAACTCCGCCGCGAGGCCGCGAAACCGGGCTCATCCATCTGGGTGAAGGGCGGACGTAAGGGAGTCGCGACGGAGTCGATGGCCTGAGACCGGTAAACACGGGCCCGGCGGCCGTTCCGCGCGGAGGCCGCCGGCGTGACGACGAAAAGCTGGTTATCCCGGCCGGTGGACTGGGCCGGATACCGGTTCGAGCGAACGCGCGAGGGCGGTGTCCAGCCAATGCTGGATCGCTCCGGTGGTGCTGGGTGTGCCGAGGACTTCCGCCGTGAGCGTCCAATAGCGGGTGGCGGTGCGATCGGCCACCGGGACACCACGCGCCAGCCGGCGCCGGAAGCCAGGGGTGTCACGACCGGCACGGGCCGCTGCGTGTGCGGCGATATACATGTCCAGTTCCGGACCCGAGTCCGGCGGATCGGCGGCGGCGATCCGGTTCGCCACCGCCGTGTAGGCAGGTGCGAGTCCTTCGATCAGCGCCGGTTTGCTACGGATCGCCGGATCATCCGCGCCCCACAATTGCCGGGATACCACCACCGCCAACTCGGGCGATCGCGCCAGCTGGACCAGTTCGGCGAACGCGAGAACATGACGCGGCGACGGTTCCGCCGGAATCGGCGGAATGTCCATCTCGACGAAATCGTCGAACATCGCCGCGGGCATGGGGGTCAGGATCCGACGCCAGAAGTCGATGAGGGCGGTGCGCGCCGCACCCCGATCGGCAACCTCGGCCAACCGTGTCAGCACCAGTGGACGATCGTTGCCGTCGGCCTGTTCGATCGCGACCAGAACCGCGTGCCGCCAGGTCAGTGCACCGATCTCGGCCTCCACCGCGACCCGTTCCGCGGCCAGCGCAGCGGGCACAGCGCGCGGATCCGCGAGCATGCCGACGATCGCCGGCAACCCGAGGCCCAACGCACGGAACCGCCGGATGAGCAGCAGACGGTCCAGGTCATCCGGGGTGAACACCCGATGCCCGCCGGTTGTGCGCCGCGTCGCCAGAATCCCCTCGTCGCAGTAGAACCGGACGGTCCGCACCGGGATACCGGTGCGCCGGGACGCTTCCCCGATACTCACCACATTCGACGGATATGTGATGTAGGTCACAATTACTGGAACCTCCACCCGACTGGAGTTCCTACGCTACCGGAAGAAATCGAGCACAGGAGGTTCGGAGATGGACACCGGCAGCACCGAAGAACTCGTCTGGGCGGCCGTGGCCGCCGAACGCAAAAGCCTCGCCGGCCTGCTGCGCGGACTACCGGAAGAGCAGTGGGACGAACCCTCCCTGTGCGAGGGCTGGCGGGTCCGCGACGTCGTCGCCCATATCCTGCTCACCTCCCAGGCAACATTCGGATGGCTGCTGTGGCAGCTGGCCCTGGCCCGCGGCAGCGTGGCCCGGATGAGCTTCGAGACCGCCATCCAGTACGCCGGCAGCAGATCACCCCAGGCCCTTGCCGAGGAGCTGCACACGATAATCGACCTCCGGCACAAACCGGTCGCCACAACCGCCGTGGACCGCCTGATGGATCTGCTGGTGCACGGGCAGGACATCACGGTCCCGCTCGGCATCCGCCGCGAGATGCCGGTCGATGCCGCCCGCTGGTCGGTCGAACGGGTCTGGCAGATGGGGTGGCCGTTCCACGCCCGCCGCAGTCTGGCCGGCTACCGATTGACCGCCTCCGATACGGACTGGGCCGCGGGTTCGGGTACACCGGTGTCCGCACCGATCGCCGATCTGCTACTACTGGTCACCGGCCGGATACCGGCACGGGACCTCGACATGTGAAGGCCGGCACCCCTGCCGGTACTTCCGACGCGAAAGCTTGCGATCCGCACTCGGCGCCGGCCCGCAAGCCATGGATTTCCGTCCGCAGAAGGATGTCGGTCGATTCTCCCGCTTCTAGACTCTGCGAAATGCCGGACACCGATAGTTCCCTGCCGTACTACTTCCCGAAATGGATGGACCGAGCGGGCATTCGATACCTGAACCCCTGGATGCGGCGGATCGCGCCCGCACTCCCGGGTTTTGCCGTGGTCGAACATGCCGGCCGGAAGTCCGGCAAACAGTACGAGACACCGGTCGCCATCTTCAGCAACGGCAGGGTCGCGGCGGTGGTCTTGCTGCACGGCGAGACCGACTGGGCGAGGAACGTGGTCACCGCGGGACAGGCCACGATTCGCTATCGCCGGGGCACTGTCACAGTGCGCAATCCACGCATCATCTCACCCCGGCAGGCCGGGAGCGATGTTCCGCGCCTCGCGCGGCTGGGCAACCGGATAGCGGGCGTGATCGTGTTCGATATCGACTGATCCAGCCTTTACTGCAGGCGCCCGCGAAGTCATCCACACCGTGCATATCGGAGCGAAGGCGGAGTACGCAGAATATGAACAGTGGGTTGTTCGTCGGTCTTTCCACCGTCGATATCGCCTATCGTGTCGACACGTACCCGGCCGAAGACACGAAGACCCAGGCCGTCGACCAGTACATCGGAGCCGGCGGACCCGCTGCCAATGCCGCCGTAGCCCATTCGGCCCTCGGCGGCACGGCCACCCTCGTCACCGCGGTGGGAACACACCGACTCACCGATCTGATGCGCAGCGACCTGTCCGAGCACGGAGTGCATCTCGTCGATGTCCTGCCCGGCAGCGACCATCAACCACCGGTCTCGTCCATCGTGGTCTCGGCATCCGCCGCCACCCGCACGATCGTCTCACTGGACGGCGCTCGAATCGACGTCGAGTTCGACCACCGTCTCACGGACCTACTCGCCGGGATCGACACCGTGCTGGTGGACGGGCATTACCCGGCCCTGGGCGTGGGGCTCTGTGAAAAGGCGCGGGCACTGGGTATCCCGACCGTCCTGGACGCGGGTCGATACCGGGACGCCCACGCCGCCATCCTTCCGCACGTCCGGACCGCGATCTGTTCCGCGGCGTTCACTCCCCCGGGAACCGTCCCCGGGGACACCGATTCCGTCTTCGATTTCCTGCGCGATGCCGGCGTAGAGGACATCGCGATCACGAACGGCAGCGACCCCATCGTCGGTATTTCCGGCGACCGCAGATTCCGGATCGACGTGCCGGATATTCGCGCGGTGGACACACTCGGCGCAGGTGACATCCTGCACGGCGCTTTCTGCTACTACGCAGGCACCGGTAACGACTTCATGGGCGCGCTGACCCTGGCCGCGCAAGTAGCGAGCTTTTCCTGCCGTTTCTTCGGTACGCGAGAGTGGTGCACTCGCGTCAGCGAACTCCCCGGACGAGATACCGATCCCTCTGGGGCGTGAGGACGAGATCGGCCGACCGGACCGTCCGGGCGACGAGCGCGGCGTTCGGCAGATCGTTGTTCGCGATCTTCGAGCGCGCTACGGCCGATGACTTCCCGCCCGCCAGATGCCGCTCGTACAGACGCTGCTCGATCAACTCGATATCAGCGGTCAGGTACCAGCACTCATCGAGGAAACGGCGCCCGTCCCGCCACCCCGGTTCGTCCAGGAGCAGATAGTTGCCCTCGACCACGACGATCATCTGCCGATCGAACACGACACCGTCCGGCACGGGATCGTGGATCCCGCGGTCGTAGATCGGCCAGCCGACGCGCACTCCCGGTTCCGCGGTACGGAGCTCATGCAGCTTCGCCGTGAACCCCTCGATGTCGAAAGACCGCGGGTGCCCCTTGATATCGAGCTCACCCGCATCAGCCAGGTCGCGGGTGGTCCGATGGAATCCGTCCATCGGCGCGACGCCGGCCGACTCCTCGCCCGGACGGTTGAGCGCGGAGCAGAGTTCGACGGCAAACGTGGACTTCCCGGCCCCCGGCGGTCCCGCGACGCCGAGGAGATACCGCCGGCCGGATTCGGTCGCGGCCGATCGCACGCGCCGCGCAAGGTCGTCGACCGAGGCAAGAATTCGAGCGTTCCTATCCACCACTACTGCTTCCGAACGCCCGCTGCCCGGTGCCGGCCGGTGTGTAGATCGTCAGCCGCAGGTCGGGATCCTCGTCGGCGCGGAAGGTCGCGTAGTCGAAGCAGAGTGCGCCCTCGGTGGGATGGTGCAGGATTTTGTGGCCGGCGCCGCCGTGCAGAACCCGGTGCTGCCCCCACCAGGTGTCGAATTCCGGGCAGTCTCGGCTGAGCCGGTCGGACAGCTCGGTGAAAGCCGAATTCGGCGACCAATGATCGTGGGCAGCGCGGAATTTGGCGATGACATGTTGCGCCTGATCGGCCCAGCTGTCGCCGAAGAGGAGCCGTGCCTCGGGCGTGAGCAACAGGTAGACGAGGATATTGCGGTCCGGTTCGGCGATTCGGCCGAAGTCGGTGAACAGCTCGACCGCTGCGGCGTTCCAGGCCAGAACATCCCAGCGGCGACCGGTGATATAGGCGGGATGCTCGAGACTTTCGACGAGGCGCCGCAGCCCGCTCGGCACCCGTTCACGAACGAAATCGGCCCGGGCCGGACCGCCCGCCAGCGCCCGTAGATGCTCTCGTTCGGTGTCGTCGAGGTGGAGCGCCCCGGCCAGGGCGTCGACGGTTGACGCGGACGGGGTGACGGCTCGTCCTTGTTCGAGACGGATATACCAGTCGACCCCGATACCGGCGAGTTCGGCGACCTCCTCACGGCGGAGACCGGGAGTCCGTCGCCGGCTCCGCACCGGCAAGCCGACCGCCTCCGGAGTGAGCCTTTCCCGCCGGGACCGCAGGAAGTCGCCGAGTCCACTACCGGCCGGCTCGGACATGACGATCACCTCTCGTCTGGGTGGGACCGGCCAATCCTAGGACGTCCCGGGTTCTGGATACGGCCCAGCGGTTTGCCCACGATGATCCCGTATCGAGCAAACGAGCGAGGAGGAGCGACCATGAAGGCCGCGGTTTTGAAGGCATTCGGCGAACCACTTTCGGTACGGCAGGTGCCGGACCCGGCGCTCGGGACCGGAGAAGTGGTCGTCGACGTGGTGGCGGCGGGTGTATTGCCGTATATGGCCGAAGTCCTCAGCGGTGAACGGCAGTACCTGCTCACCCTGCCCGCGACACCCGGAGCGGGGGCGGTGGGCCGGGTCCGTTCGGTCGGGCCGGACACGACCCGGCTGACCGTCGGCGACTGGGTCCTGTGCGACCCGACCGTGCGCTCGCGCGACGGCGCACCGACTCCCGACATCACCCTGCAGGGCCTGAGCGCTCGCGGCGACGGCGGCCTGCGCCTACAACAGCATTTCGGCCGAGGTTCCTTCGCCGAGCAGCTACTGGTCCCCACGGAGAACGTCTTCCCGCTGGGCTCGATCGATCCGGCCGAGGCACCGCGGTGGGCCGCGCTGAACGTATGCCTGGTGCCGTACGGGGGTCTGCTCGCGGCCGACCTGAAAGCGGGAGAAACAGTGCTGGTCAATGGCGCGACCGGGTACTTCGGCAGTGCCGGGGTCGCTGTCGCCCTGGCAATGGGGGCCGGCCGGGTCGTCGCGGCAGGCCGTAACCGGGACAGGCTGGCGCAACTCGCGCACCGGTTCGGCTCACGCCTCCGGACCGTATCCCTGACCGGCGACGAGGACGAAGACCGCGATCGGATGCGGCGCGCGCACGACCCGATCGATGTGGTCCTCGACCTGCTACCACCCGCGGCGGGCACGGCGCCGGTCCGAGCGGCCGCCATGACTGTCCGTGAATCCGGCAGGGTCGTACTGATGGGCGGCGTGGGGATGCTCGGCGGCGATGACCTCGCGCTTCCCTACCCGTGGTTCATGCGCAACAGCATCACCGTTCGCGGACAATGGATGTATCCGCCGCACGCGAACACCCGCCTGATCGAGCTGGCCCGCTCCGGTCTCCTCGACCTCGATCAATTCGAGGTCACCGAGTTCGACCTCGACAACGCCGGCCAGGCCGTTGCACACGCCACCGCCCGAGCACCGTTCTCTCTGACAGTCATCAGGCCCTGAGCGACCGGGGACGAGCTCGCCGATGGAGTAGCCGGGTTCCCGCGTAGAGCGATGCCGCCACAGTGTCCATCGCGGTTTGCCCGGACGCCGCACGGGTGCGTCCGCGCAGTTGGGGGTATGGACACCTGCTGGGAACAGTTGCCATACTGACTTTCCGCCGGCTGTTCGAGCAGAAGGGCAAGGCCCTGTTGTGCTCGATGCGCAGTTGTCACCTCTCGCCCACAGAGCGGGCACGGGGGACAGACGACGGCAATGAGCAATCCGCTGCGTGAGATCATGGCCCGGGTCAAGAATGCCCTCGTCCAGGACACGCACGAAATCAGCCGCGCCGTCTCCACACCACCACGCGAAGTCGGCAGGGGGCTCCTCGATGGAATCCAGCACGTAGGCGACGCGGAGCGACAGGGGCTGCACGGCCTCCAACGGCGGTTCGACGATCGAGGCGGGCAGCTGCCCTGGATTCGCGGTTCGCCGCGCTACACGCCGGACAGGGCGGAACGGCGCCTGCAGAATATGCGCCTCACACCCGACCCACAGAGAACGGATATGCTGCCGGACACCGTGAACAGAACGCAGGTCATGCGCGCCCATGATCTTCTTCCGTGGCGGAACGAGAAGACGTGGGTTATCTTCAAACCCTCCGCGGGGGAGATATTCGGCCTCCGGAACTGGTTGCCACACGTCCCGGGGACACTCGCCCGGCGAGAGGTCGCCGCATACCGGATGGACCGTCTCTTCGGCTTCGGTTTGGTTCCCCCTACCGCGCTCGTCACCCGGGGTGGCCGGGAAGGGTCGATACAACAGTTCGTGGAATTCGGTGGCGTCAAGTGGGCCATGGGATTCGATGACCTGCAACGACAACGGGCAGCGGTGCTCCACCACGTCATCGGCGCGGCGGACGGACAGCGCGGCAACTACCGGCCGGACCGCAACGGCAACCTCGTCCTGTTCGACCACGGATTGTCGTTCCCGGAAAAACCGGACCCGAACATGGAAACAGACTTCCTCCCGCGGTCGGACTTCGTCACGTTCGATCCGAAAGAAAGACTCGACGACGACGTGCTCCGCGCCGTGGATTCGATCGACGAGCAGGATATCCGTGATGCGCTGACCGATCTCGACATCGCCCCGAGCGCCATCGAGGGCGTACTCGAGCGGCTCAACCAGATCCGGGAGCTCCGCGCGATACCGGGTACCTGAACCGTGCTGACTCGACGGGGGCCGATCGGCCTACCCAGCCAAACTCGCACCGCGACGGCCGGGATATCGGCACCCTCACCCAGCCGGTTTCTCCCGCGCCGCGGTGCGGCGACCGGAGAATCGGCGCATCAGGGGGTCGTCGACCCAGTGATAGATGGCCGCCGCCAGCACCGTGGATACGACCAAGCTCAGTCCGGCGAATCCCAGCCAGCCCAGCAGCCCGAACTGCTTTCCGCCGATGAGGAACCGGGTGATCAACGCCATCACCGGGAATTGGATCAGATAGAAGGCGAAGGAGATATTGCCCAGCCAGACCATTCGCGGCGAGGCGTTGAGCCCCCGAATCCCCGCCAGGTCGCGGGCGGCCAGTGTGGCTACCACGGCCGTCATCGGCGCGAGCAGCAGCGCCGACATCTTGTAGTTCGGCGGCACCACCCAGGTCGCGGCGTAGGCGATCGTCAGCGCGATCATCGGCGGCGCCAGCCGGGTGTTGCGCCAGCGGCCCTCCAGTACCAGGCGGGCCGCGAGCACACCGAGGAAGAATTCGGGTAGCCGCGAGAGCGGGAAGTTGTAGCTCAGCCAGTACGACTGGGCCACGGGGATATCGGGCTGCTCGAACCAGATGGGCGCCGCGTGCAGTTCGAAGTACGGCGATACCTCACCCGGCATCAGCCGTGGCGCGAAGGTATTCGCGATCTCCTTGGGCCCGGGCACCCACAGGTAGTACGCGGTGTGCAGCAACAGGATCGCGACCAGCAGCCCCCCGAGCACCCACAGCACCTGATGACCTTTGATCCGGCGCACCAGCGGCAGCATGAGCGGGAAGCTCAGATAGAACAGGATCTCCGCGGCCAGCGACCAGGACGGCACATTGAGTCCGCCGACCATAGTCCACTTCGGCACCCAGGTGTGGATCAGCGCGAGATTCGGCGCCCAGACCACCGCCCGCGTCAAAGGGACGCTCGCCACCAGGATGAATACGACGGCCGCGACCAAATGGGTCGGGTAGATCTTCAGCACCCGGCGCCAATAGAACCGCGGCACCGAGCTCCCCGGCCGGAACGACCAATAAATGATGAACCCGGACAGGACGAAGAAGAAGGTTACTCCCGCGGCGCCCAGCTGCATCGGCATCAGCTGATGGATCTGCCGAAACAACTCCGACTTCTGGAACGGATACACCGGCAGAAATACCAGGGCGTGCAACAGGAACACGGCGAACGCCGCCCACCAGCGCGCTCCCGTCAGCGACGGGAGCGACGGCCGCACCACCGCCGGATCGAGGAACTCCGATCCGGACTCGACCCGGACCGGCGGCGCTATGTTCACCGGGAGACCCGCTCGTACACCGCCTCTGCGGCCACCTCGTCACCCTTCGCCGAGGGATGGAACGGGATTCCGGCGACGTCGGCCGCCGGATCGAAGAAGCCGTTCAGCCAGGGATCGGCCGAGCACAGCCCGTGGCCCGCCGTCACCGGGCGAAGATCGACGAACTCGAGTCCCAGCAGCTGCGCGGCGTCCCGTTGCGCGATATTGAGACGGTCCAGGTATTCGGTCACCGCGCGGCCTCTCGGTTGCACGACCTGCCCGGCACCGAGTGTGTTCACGCACACGTGCTCCTGCCCCGCGGGGAACAATTCCGGGTACCCGACCAGCATGATCCGTGCGTTCGGCGCGTAGTAGCGCATATACGTGATCACTTCACGGATGGCGCCGGCATAGATCTCGCCCGTGACGTTGCGGTAGTCGGTGAACCGTCCCTGGTCGGCCGCCTCCAGCCCGCACCCGTCGACGAAGTTGAACACGCAGGACTGCAACGACGAAATCATCGACTGCGTATTGTCCCGGGACCAGACATCGTTCATCCCGGTCTGAATAGCGATGACATCGGTCTTCGTCCCGAACGCCTGCTGCTTGGCCGCCTCGGCCACCTCGTGCACGAGCCACCAGCCGTCCCCCGAAGCGATCGTGGACCCACTACAGGACGCATCCACGAAGTTCGGTGTACCCGCGAGTCCCATCCGCTCGCTCAGCTGATTCGGCCACGAGGTGGGCGCGTGCAGGCACTCCTTGGTCCCCGAGAAGAACTTCGGGTAGTTCGCGGTGAACGAATCACCGAGCACCACGAGCGATTTACCCTCGGGGCGGCTTTTTTCAACCGGCGCCGCCGCGGCCGGTGCGTACATGGAGGCCACGGTGAGTGCGGCCGCCACCACGGCGCCGGCCACTCCACGTCGACGCCGAAGAAACCTGCGGATCACGACTTTCCCGTCAGTCAGTAGCCGGCGTGCGGATCGAACCCGGGCAAGGTGAGCGTCGGCTCGGGTTCGGCGGGTTCGGGCTCCGCGGGCGCCTGCTCCTCCACGGGGGGCTGCGGTGCCGGCTCCTCGGCCGGCGGTTCGGCGGCGGGCGGTTCCGCGGCGGGCGGGGGTTCGACGGCTGAGGGGGGAGCAGGTGCCGGGCTCTGCGGCACCGGGGTGGTCGATGCGACGGTAGACGGCGCCTCAGTGCTGGTCGCAGGTGCGCTGGAGCTCGTCTCGTGATTCTCGTGCGATTCCGAGTCGTCGCCACACCCGCTCACGCCGAGAATCACTGCAGCGCACGCGAACACGGTCACCAGGCAACGTTTCATCAAGCTTCCCAATCCTGCCGGTGTTCGGCATCCTCTAGCCTCGCCCATTCCGGGGTCGTGGAGTTGTCAGGGTATAGGATCGCAGAATCAGCAGAATCCGTTACAGCCCGAACTTCCTTGGGCAGGGGCTACCCGGCCACCGCCGGACGCCACCCCAGAAGGAAAGTCCAGTTCAGGAGCGATAATTCAGCCGGATCGGGGTTGAGCAGAACCGCCGCGGAATGGCAATAGCGACCTGCTCTCATATCCGGGATGACACCGCGCTGATCCGCGGATGCGCCTACCCTCGGAGCAAGTTCTACGACAGGAGCCCCCGATGGC
Organism: Nocardia sp. NPDC019395; assembly: GCF_040632335.1. Taxonomy (NCBI): domain Bacteria; kingdom Bacillati; phylum Actinomycetota; class Actinomycetes; order Mycobacteriales; family Nocardiaceae; genus Nocardia; species Nocardia sp. NPDC019395. Next base: position 54,755 of record NZ_JBEYBT010000019.1, on the reverse strand, counting down.
AGAGCGACGCTATCTGCACCTGAACCTGGTAGCCAACGACCTCAACCTGCACCAGGGCGCCTACAAATACGAACAAGCCCACGGCGTTCCCGAACGCGGCACGTTCGAGCGTCTGCTCGAATACGGCAGATTCGGCGACGAGGGCCTGTTCACCGCGTTGTTCGTCGGCGATATCCCCGGCATGCAGGGCTCCCCGGCCTTCGACGGCGGACCGGCGGAGCCCATCACCGCCCTCACCGCGATCTCACAACACACCCGGCATGTCGGCCTGATCGCGACGGCGTCGACGACGTTCTACGACCCCTACAACCTGGCCCGCCTGCTGGCCTCGCTCGATCAGGCCTCCGACGGCCGCGCCGGATACAACGCGGTCACCTCGGTGATCGATCGCTTCGCCCAGAATTACAGCCTGCAAGAGCACCTTTCTCGTGAAGCGCGCTATCACCGCGCCGACGAGTTCCTCCAGGTCCTGCGAGCATTGTGGGACAACCGATCCATGCGTCGCGATCCAGACGGCCGCCCCCGCTTCCACGCCGAACCGATCGACCACCAGGGCCCCCTGTTCAACGTCGCCGGACCACTCAATATCGCGCCCAGCCGACAGCAGCGCCCGCTCATCGCACAGGCCGGTGGCTCGGGGCCCGGTATCAAGGTCGCCGCCAAACACGCCGAAATGGTGTTCACCAACTCGTCCACCCGCGCGAGTGCCGCGGCCTACCGCCAGACACTGGACAAGGCTCTCATCGACGAAGGCCGGCCCCCCGGCACCGTCCCCGCCATCCCCGGACTCATCCCCTACCTCGGCAGCACCACCGCAGAGGCCGAGGAGAAACTCCGGGAACTCGACAGCTACGTCGACTGGGCACCCCTCGCACCGGCCGCACTGGGACAGTTCGGCATCGAAGTACCCCTCGGCGATATCGACGACCCGTTCCCCACCCACCTGCTACCGCGCCCCGAAGACGTCGAACAAACGATCAAGAGCACCTTCGGCAACTACGTCGGCCTCTACAACTGGGCCCAGGAACACCCGGGCATCACCGTGCGCGACGTCGTCGCCCAAGCGGTCGGCCGGGGCGGCGCGACCCACCGCAAATTCGTAGGCACCTACGACGACCTCGTCGACGATTTCGCTACCTGGCACGAGGACGGCAACGTCGGCGGTTTCAACCTGATGTTCTCGGCAGGATCGACAGCCATCCGGGAATTCATCGACGAGGTCGTCCCCCGCCTCATCGACCGTGGCATCTACCGCGGCACCCCCACCGACCTCCCCCTACGCCAACGGTTCTGAATGCCGAGCCCGTATTGCGGCCGGACCTTCGTACCCAGGAGGTCGCCGCCACGATGACCGACGCCCGCACCCCATCGGCCTCCCGGCCCCGCGCCGCCGCCTCGGGTCTCGTTCTGGTCGAACGGCACCTGTTCCGACTCTCCGATCCGGAGGCGTCGGCGGTGCGCCGGGCCCCGCTCCCCTCCGACGACTCCCCCGTCACCACCGGAGCCGGCCCGGATCTGGCGCTGTTCCACAGCGTCCTGGAGGACGGCGCCGTCCACGCGGATCTGGAACTCCGGGATCATCCTGTTCCCACCCCGCCCCATCCATGGGATCTGACGTCCCTCCACGAACTGGAGGTTGCCGGTCCGCACATCGCGCTCGTCTCGGGCACCTCCAGCCTCGGGACGGACTGTGTCCTCCCGGTGTCTGCCGGCACCTACATCCTCGAGGCCCACTGCCGCGGCCGAGCCGCGGCCGAGGCGGCCTTCCTTGCCTGGCTGGACGCGGAGGAGGAAGAAGCGGAGCCGACAACCGAGCCCTGGCCTCACGACGGGATCGAGCGCTGGCTCCTACGACTGTGGCCGACTCGGCCGGCCACATGCGAACGGCAGGTTTTATCAACCCCGGTGAACCTGAGCCGAGTGGTTTGAGCACCTCCGGGCAATTAGAAATACATTGCTGTCGAAGCACTGTATTGGATCAAACCGGCTGTCGAATTCGACATTTCCTCAGCTCGAGCACTGTTTGTGGGGCGGGTGGGGCTCGAACCCACGACCAATGGATTATGAGTCCACGGCTCTAACCGACTGAGCTACCGCCCCTCGCCACGACCAGGGGCCGCAGGTGTCGGATGGTACCCGGTCCGGCTGGGTGGGGGCCAATCAGGCGGCGGGGCGTGGTTCGTCGCGGCGAGCCGCGGCGGCCCGGGCTCGTTAGGGTGGGGGCGTTGCCGAGCGGAGGAGGGCTTGTGGCCGGGTTGTTCGTGCGGGCGTTGCAGCTGCATCAGTGGGTGTACGAGAAGAGCGGTGGGCTGGTGGGGCACAAACTGCTGTTCGGGAATCCGACCCTGCTGTTGCGGACCGTGGGGCGGAAGTCCGGGTTGCCCCGGACCTCGGCGCTGACCTACGCGAAGGACGGGGCCGATTTCCTGGTGACCGCGTCGAACGGTGGTTCTCCGCGGCCGCCGGGGTGGCTGGCGAATCTGAAGGCGCGGCCGGAGTGTGAGATCCAAGTGGGGCGGCGCGCGATTCCGGTTGTCGCGCGGGCCACTCTGCCCGGCGATCCGGAATACACGCGCCGCTGGGGGTTGGTGGACGCGGTGAATCGGGGTCGGTACAGCGAATACCAGAAGAAGACCCGGCGTCCGATTGCGGTGGTCGTGCTGTCACCCGCGGGCGGGATTCAGTCGGAGTAGCTTTCCGATCCGACTCGCGCCCGCGCTCTACGGGGAGCGAGATCCTCCGGCGGTCTGCTGGCGAGATGGACTACGGAGGCAACGAGAATCAGGATGGCGAGTACTACCAATGCGGTAATCACGGCACGCACAGTAACTTCGACGGGTTGCCACTGCACCCGAGACCGGTCTACGGCCGTTCACCAATTACCTTTATCCGGAATCAAATTCACATATGAGCAGAAATATTCTGCAGCAACGGACCTTCAACAGGAGGACTTGGTGCAAATTCCGTAATCACCGGAAATACTGTGAAAGCAACGGGTTCCACTTATATCAAATTGATATAAGAGGTTCACCCTGAGACCTTCCCATGTTTGCGAATACACAAGCACTGGAGCACAATCCGCCGTCGCCACTATGCGGCTTCACAACATGTCGACCGCGCCGATCCGGATATTACATGCAACTGTCAGTTGCAGGTAATATCTCGAGTCGACAGCCTGGCGCGGCAATCGATTCCGCTCGCGTTCGAGAGTCGGGGTCAGCCTCCCCCGCCGCCACCACCACCGCCGCAGCCACCTCCCCCACCACCGCCGCCTCCCCCGCCGCAACCGCTGCCGCCTCCGCAACCCCCACCGGAGCCGCCGTCACCGGACCCCCCGCCGCCCGAACCGCCGTCGCCGAACCAGAGACCGCCGGCTGCGTACCCACTCCGTCTACGCGTCCTCTTATTTCCCCCGGTAGCCGCATTGATGATCGCGCGGATGATTACCACAATCACCCCGGCTACCAGCAGAACGAACACCATTATGGCGAAAAAATCTCCCACCGATTCCATCTCTCCACGGTACCGGTGGATATACCTGGCGCACAGCGACTTACAAGCGATCCAGGCCGCGGGCGCAGAGAGACATAGCGCCGGAACCGCATCAGGACACCCCAGCGTGCGAGTGCGGCGGCCGAACAGCGAAGGCCCGGCGAAGAACCGGATAATGGCGTTGTGTTCACCTTCGCCCCATCCCGGCGCCGGCGTGGTGTCGACCCGGCCACCGTGGAACGCGCGGTCCGCGACCTCCAGCTGCCCCAGACGGTCTTCAAGACCTGCCCCTGGGAGCCACGTGAACTCGTCGCCACCGGATTGCGCCAGTGGCTCCGCTGCTGCGGTCCCGCCCTGGCCGACGACCAGGTGATAGGCATGCCGTCCCGGGCGGTCGATGAAGCGTGGCACGGTTTCATCCTGTGCACCCGGCGGTATGCCGAATTCTGTGAATGCGCCTACGGGCGGTTCCTGCACCATCACCCGGAAGGCGCGGAGACGCCTACCTCGGGACACGACGATATGGCGAGCCAGTTGCGTCGGACCGTTGTGGCGTGGTCGCTGGTCGCCGAGCCCGGCGAGGAATGCGTGCTGTGGGATCTGGACACCCGGCTCGGACTGGAACAGCCTTGGGGAATTCCGGCGTGGCGGGTCGCGGAGATCGAGGCGACACTGCAGGAACGCGCTCACCGGCCCTGATCGGCTACCCGTCCGCTATAACTACCCGAAACGGGCAATCCGGAAATAGACGGCATAGTTCGCTGCGGTATCTTCGGCTGGGTGAGTTACTCAGCCGCCACAGCGGTCACCACCGAACTTGCCCTGATGCCGGGTTTCCTCGACCCGGTGAATCTGCTCAATTCGTTCGGCACCTGGGTGCTGCTGGGCCTGCTCGTCGTGGTGTTCATCGAATCGGGTCTGCTGTTCCCGCTACTGCCCGGCGATTCGCTGCTGTTCACGGCGGGACTCATCGCCGCGTCGAAATCGGCCGAGATAGAACCCTTCGCGCCGATCGGGGTACTGCTGGTGTTGATCCCGATCGCGGCGATCATCGGCGACCAGGTCGGGTATCTGATCGGCTCCCGAGGCGGGACGGCGTTGTTCAAAAGCGACGACGCGAAGATCTTCAAGAAGTCCTATATCGACGAATCGCATGCGTTCTTCGAGAAACACGGGCCGATCACCATCGTGCTGGCCCGGTTCGTGCCCATCGTGCGCACCTATGCGCCGCTGGTCGCGGGTGCGGCGAAGATGAAGTATTCGGTGTTCCTCACCTACAACATCATCGGCGGGGTGCTGTGGGGCGCCGGGGTCACGATGCTCGGTTATCTGCTGGGTCAGATCGCGATCGTGCGCGATAACGTCGATCTGATCTTCCTGCTGATCGTGGCGGTCTCGGTACTGCCGATCGTGTGGGAGGTGTTCAAGCGGTACCGGTCCGGTCGCGCGGCGAACGCGGACAGCGCCGACGAACCGGCCGACCGCCCGGCGGCCTGACGCCGGATCGACCGATACCGGCCGCCCGCTGATCGCGGGCGGCCGGTATCCGGTTCAGCGCACGAGGCGCCGGAGGAGTTTGTTGCCGAACAGGGTGCCGATGGTCTTCTCCAGCGTGGCGGCGGTGGCCTCGCTGTAGGGGTACCAGATGTTCTCCTTCTTGAGACCCCACCGGTCCAGCAGCACAGGCTGCGGATGGACGAAGCCGCGCAGCGCGTCGCGCCCGTTCACCTGCCCCATCCCGCTGTCCTTGCGGCCACCGAACGGCGCTTCGGCGACGCCGTAGATCACCGACGCGTCGTTCTGCACCACCGACCCGGTCTTCAGCTGTTTGGCGAGCCGCACGACCTTGGCCTTGTCCTTGGTGAACACGCTGCCGCTGAGTCCGTACTGACAGTCGTTGGCCATCCGGACGGCCTCGTCCTCGTCCCGGACGCGCATGATGGCGACGATCGGACCGAAGGTCTCCTGCTGCATGATGTCCATATCGTGGGTGACATCCACGACCACCGTGGGTTTGAAGAACACGCCCTCGGCCGTATCGGATTCACCGCCGAGCAGGATTGTGGCACCCTTGGCCTTGGCGTCCTCGACGTGCTTTTCCACGATCTCGAGCTGCCGGTCCCAGAACAGCGGGCCGACGTCCTTGCCGGACGGCCCGTAGGTGACCTCGGCCGCGCGCTTGCGGACCTCTTCGATGAACTTGTCGGCGATACTGTCCACCACATAGATGCGCTCGACACCGACGCAGACCTGCCCGGTGTTGAACATCGACAGGTACACCGCGCCGAGTGAGGCCCGGTCCAGGTCGGCGTCGGCGCAGACGATCATCGCGTCCTTACCGCCCAGTTCGAGCGTGCACGGGATGAGCCGGCTCGCACAGGCCGCGGCGATCTTCTTACCGGTGCCGACACTGCCGGTGAAGGAGATCTTGTCGATATCGCCGTTGACCAGTGCCGCGCCGGTCTCCCCGTCACCGTGGACGACCTGCAGCACATCCTTGGGGACCCCGGCCTCGTGCAGCACCTTGACCGCCCATTCCCCGGAGTGCGGGGTGACTTCGGACGGTTTGAGGACCACCGAGTTACCGGCCAGCAGCGCCTGGGCGATCGGGTTCAGGGAGAGGATGAACGGCCCGTTCCACGGCGTGATGACGCCGACGACGCCGAGCGGCTGATAGTTGATGACCAGCTTTTTCAGCGGCAGCATATAGCCGTGCAGGCGGCGGTTCTCGTCGGCCAGATCCTTCGGGGCCCGACCGCTCCAGTAGTTCAGGAAATCGCAGGCCGGCACCATTTCCACGGCGAGTGCCTCGACGCGCGGTTTACCGGTCTCCTCCATCACCGTTTCGACGATCTCGTCGCGACGCGCCAGCAGCACCGAGACCGCGTTGCGGATGATCTCGGCGCGTTCCTTGACCGGCCGGGCGGCCCAGCCCGGCTGCGCGGCGCGGGCGGTGGTCAGCGCGGCCGCGACATCGTCGGCCGTGCTCACCTCGATTTCGCCGACACGTTCACGGGTCGCGGGGCTGCGCAGCTCGAGCCGGCGGCGTCCGTCGGTTGTCGGCTCCAGCTGTTCAACGATGGCCATGGTGATCTCTCCTCACCGAGAGGAATTGGAACAGGTTCTACTTTAGTTCGGAGCTTACGTCATGGCCGCGGGCAACGCACCGGGGTTCACCCATGCGTTCGCGTGAAACCGGACCGCGACGGAAGCTCGAACTATCAAACGATTCAATCAAGTGATTGACAGCGGGCGTTCGTGCGGGTCACGATCGAGGCGCGGCCCGGCATATGGCCGCGTACCCGAGCGGCAGGAGAACGATGACAGCCGAGCCCCCGGACGCGAGTCTCACCGCGCCCTACACCATCGAATTCCCGTACAACCGGACAGTCGGCGAGAAGATCGGCACGTTCCTGGGCGGTCTGCGCGACGGCGAACTGTACGGGGTGCGCACCGAATCCGGGGCGGTGCTCTGCCCGGCCCTCGAATTCGACCCGGCGACCGCCGCCCCCACGGGCGAACTGGTCCGGCTGGACCCCACCGGCACCGTCACCCACTGGACATGGGTGCCCACCCGCCCCGGCGACGATATCGACGCCGAGCACTACGCCTGGGCCCTGATCGCCATCGACGGCACCGAGGGCGCCCTGTTCCACGCCGTCGACACCGGCGGCGACCCGGCCCGGCTCACCGCCGGCCTGCGGGTGCGGCCCCGCTGGCGAGCGGAACGCGTGGGCAGTATCCGCGATATCGTCTGCTTCGAACCGGTGGAGGCGTGATGAGTTCTCTTCCCACCCCGGTGGAATCGTTCACCAGCCCGCACAAGGTGGATTACACCTTCGTCGCCGGAACCGGCCGCTCGGCCTTCCTGCGCGGGCTTGCACACCGCACCCTGCTGGCCCGCCGCTGCGGAACCTGCGAACGGGTATATCTGCCCGCGCCGGAGTTCTGCTCCCGCTGCCTCGTCGAACTGTCCGAACCGTTCGAGCTGGGCGGCACCGGCGTGGTGAAAACCTTCTGCGTGGTGAACTTCCCGTTCCCCGGCCAGATGATCGAACCGCCGTACCTGGTCGCCTATATCCAGGTGGACGGCGCGGACACCACCCTGATGCACCTGATCCGCGATGTCGAACTGGGCGATGTCCATATCGGTATGCGGGTTGAACCGGTGTGGTGCGCCGACGAGGACCTGGACACATCCATGAACAGCATTCGCTATTACCGGCCGATCGCGGGAGGTTCCGATGCGTGATATCGGGGTGGTGGCGTTCGCGCAGTCACCGGGCACGGCGGCCGACCGGCGCGACGATATGGCCGAGATCCTGCTCCCGGTGATGCGGGAAGCGCTCGCCGCGGCGGGGATAGATCGGACCGAGGTCGATTTCTGGGCGTCCGGCAGCCACGATTTCCACGAGGGCCGCACCTTCGCCTATATCGAATCGCTCGACGCGGTGGGCGCCTGGCCGCCGATCTCGGAATCGCATGTCGAGATGGATGCGGCGTGGGCCGCCTACGAGGCATGGTCGTGGCTGCAACTCGGCGAGGGTGAGATCGCCGTTGTCTACGGTGTCGGGCGCGGGTCGCTGGCGCAGGATCTGGACCAGGTGACCAACACCCAGCTCGACCCCTACTTCCTGGCGCCGCTGCGGCCGCACCAGGACGCGCTCGCCGCACTCCAGGCGCAGGCGCTGGTGGCGGCCGGGTCGCTGGACGAGAAGCAGATGGCCGAGGTGGTCGTCCGGGCCCGCGCGGCGGCGGTCGGTAACCCGGCGGCACAGGTGTCCGGCGAGCTCACGGTGGACGAACTGCTGGCGGCTCCCTATCTGGCGTCACCCCTGCGGGAACACGATCGCGGGCCGATCGGCGATGCCGCGGCCGTGCTGGTGCTGGCGGCGGGCGATACCGCGCGCCGGTTGGCACAACGCCCCGCCTGGGTGCGCGGCGCAGACCACCGGATGGATTCGCACTATCCGGGAACCCGCGACCTGACCCGCGCCGACACTGTCGGTCTCGCCGCGGCCAAGGCGGCGCAGCAAGCCGGATTCACCGCCCGCGATGTCCAGATCGCCGAACTGCACACCGAATACAGCTACCAGGAACCCCTGCTGGCCGATGCGCTCGAATTATCCGGGGCCACGATCAATCCCGGCGGTGGGCCACTCGTCGCCCGCCCCACCACGGCGACCGGCCTGATCCGGATCGGCGAGGCCGCCCGGCACATCCTGACCGGCCGCGCGGACCGCACCCTGGCGCATGCCACCAACGGGCCCGCGCTCCAGCAGAACATGATCTGCCTATTGGAGGGAGACCAGTGAATCTCGCGGTCGTCGGAATCGGACAGAGCAAACAGGCCAAGAAACGCAAGGTCACCATCGGCGCGATGGTGCGCGAAGCAGTCGACGAGGCAATGGCCGACGCCGAACTGGAATTCGGCGACATCGATGCCATCGTGCTGTCGAAAACGCCCGACCTGTTCGACGGGGTGATGAACCCGGAGCTGTATCTGGCGGATGCCATGGGGGCGCGCGGATTGCCCGTGACCCGGGTGTTCACCGGTGGCAGTGTCGGCGGGCACGCGGCGATCTACGGTGCGCACCTGGTGCAGGCGGGGTTGGCGCGGCGGGTGCTGGTGGTCGCGTATTCGAAGGAGTCCGAAGGCGATTTCACCTGGGCACTCTCCCGCGGGCTGCCGTTCAGCGCGCAGCTCGGTGCGGGCGCGGGCGCGCATTTCGCGCCGGTGATCCGGGAGTACATCCGCCGTTCGGAAGCGCCCGAGCATATCGGCTGGCAGGTCGCGGTGAACCATCGGCTGAATGCCACCCGCAACCCTTACGCGCATATCCAGCGGCCGGATATCACCGTCGAGGAGGTGCGGGAATCGCGGATGCTGTGGGATCCGATCCGGTTCCTCGAATCGTGCCCGTCCTCGGACGGTTCGTGCGCGGTGGTGATCACCGGCGAGGCCGACGCCCACCACACCGGCCGCCCGCCGGCCTGGATCCACGGCATGTCCTGGCGCACCGAGACCGGGCATTTCGCCGGGCGCGACGAGGTGAATCCCGAGGCCGGCAGCCAATGCGCCGCCGAAGCGTACCGGCAGGCCGGTATCACCGATCCGGCCCGCGAGATCGATACCGCCGAGCTCTACATCCCATACAGCTGGTTCGAGCCGATCTGGCTGGAGAACGTCGGCCTGGCCGAGGTGGGCGAGGGCTGGAAGGTGGTCGACTCCGGGCGTACGGCGTTCGGCGGATCGCTGCCGATCAACCCGTCCGGGGGGGTGCTTTCCGGAAACCCCACCGGCGCGACGGGTCTGCTGCGTTTCGCGGAGGCCGCCATGCAGGTGCGCGGCACCGCGGGCGAGCACCAGGTGCCGGATGCACGACGGGCCATCGGGCACGCCATGGGCGGGGCCGCCCAGTTCCACGCGCTGTGGGTGGTCGGCTCCGAGCCGCCGCAATCCTGAACGCCGACAACACTATTACGGATCGCACTGCGCCGGAACAAGGAGAGATCATGATGCGATACCTCCGCCTTCGCTACGGCCTCCGCGGACCGCATGAACTTCCGGAAGAGGAGTGAACGAACATGACCGAGCGGGTATACGTCGCCGGTGTAGGGATGACGAAGTTCGAAAAGATCCAATCCCGGGATTGGACCTATCCCGAAATGGTCGCCGAGGCGGTGGGCCAGGCGCTCACCGATGCCGGGGTCCCGTACGACCGGGTGCAGCGTGCCGCCGTGGGCTATGTGTTCCAGCCGTCCACGGCGGGCCAGCGGGCGCTCTACGAGATCGGGCTCACCGGTATCCCGATGGTGAACGTGAACAACAACTGCGCCACCGGGTCGTCGGCGCTGGTCCTGGCCCGGGAATGGGTTCAGGCCGGACTGGCCGATATCGTGCTCGCGGTCGGGTTCGAGCAGATGACCAAACAGGCGATGTCCGGGGACGGCACGGTCCCGAAGGTCACCACGGTCGACTGGCATATGGACGCCCTGAAAGCCGCCGCCGGTTTCAGCAGCGCCCCGATGACCGCTCAGTTCTTCAGTGCCGCGGCCACCGAGCATATGAAGCGCTACGGGACAACCCGCGAACAACTCGCTCAGGTCGCGGTGAAGAACCACGAACATTCCACCCGCAACCCGAAAGCCCAGTTCCAGGATGCGTACACCCTCGAACAGGTGCTCGGTGACAAGCTGGTGTCGGATCCGCTGACCCGTTCCCAGTGCTCCCCCATGTCCGACGGTGCCGGCGCGGCAGTGCTGGTGAGCGAACGGTATGTCCGGGAACACGGGCTCGACCGGGCGGTGCCGATCCTCGCCCAGGAACTGGTCACCGATACCGGGGCCTCGTTCGAATCGGGTTCCATGATCGATGTGGTGGGCGCGCCCATGGCCCGCGCGGCCGGGCAGCGGGTCCTCGAAACCGCCGGCGTCGGGATCGGCGATATCGACGTTCTCGAACTGCACGACTGCTTCTCGATCAACGAACTGCTCACCTACGAGGCGCTGGGCATGTGCGGCGAGGGCGAATCCGGCGCGCTGGTCGAATCGGGTGCCACCACCTACGGCGGCCGCTGGGTGGTGAACCCGTCGGGTGGTCTCATCTCCAAGGGGCATCCGCTCGGCGCCACCGGTCTGGCGCAATGCACCGAATTGGTGACCCAGGTGCGCGGCGGCGCGGGCGACCGTCAGGTGGAAGGCGCCCGACTGGGGTTGGCGCACAATCTCGGTCTCGGCGGCGCCTGTGTGGTGACCCTCTACGGCGCGCCCGGCGCGGTCTCCTAGAGTTTCGATCATGACGCGAGGCAGGGTGCGGACGGGCCGGGAGATATCCCGGCCCGCCGTACCCGCGCGTCCGGAACGGGATATCGAGAGTGAAAAGAGCCTGGGCACAGTGGATTCCACCACTACGGCGGATCTCGACCTCCCGACCGATCAACGGCTGATCCTCGCCGCGGAACGGCTTTTCGCCGAACGCGGTATCGACGCGGTCTCACTGCGCTCGGTAATGGCGGAGGCCGGTGCGAATGTCGCCTCCGTCCACTACCACTTCGGCTCGAAGGACGCTCTGGTCGAAGCCCTGATCAGCCGGCGCAGCGCGCAACTGCACGCCCGCCGCGCCGAATTGCTCGACGCGGTAGAAGCATCCGGGACACCGGATGCCCGCGCGCTCGCCGACGCGTTCGTCCGCCCGGTCGGCGAACTGGCGGCCGCCGGTGGCACACCCTGGATCCGCCTGGTCGCCGGCATCATGAGCGGTAACCACCCCGCTCTCACCCGGTTGACCGAAGGTTTCGCCCCGCAGGCCCGCACCTTCAACGACCTGCTCCAGCGAATCGCGCCGGACACCGCCCCGCGCACCATCCGTTTCCGTCTCACTCAGGCCATGAACCTGACGTTCCAGACACTCGGCGACCCGGAGGGCCTGCAAGGCATGCTGGCGCTCAGCGGAACCCGGCTCTCCCCCGGCGAACTGCTCACCGAACTCGTGGATACGGTCACCGCGATCCTCACCGGTCCGCCGGACCGGTGAGGCGGTGCGGCCGCGGCCGGCTCGCCCGGTAGCTCCGGGCAATCCCGCAGGAAGACGCTTTACGGCTACTCGTCGCCCTGACTCTCTTGGGAGATGACCCGTATCGTCGCGATGGGGTGGATATCAAAGCCCTGACCGGCCGCAGCGGGTTCCGGCTGCGGGTGGGCAACTACCGGCTCGTATACGAAGTCGATGACGGCAAACTGATCATTCTGGTCGTATGCGCCGGGCATCGCCGAGATATCTACGAGCGGTAGTTGCCCGCTACCCTCAGTTGACCTGCCGACCCTCACCCCAGTACTGGGTACGCAGGGCTTTCTTATCCGGTTTGCCGAGTGGGCTGAGCGGGATACTCTCGGCGAAATCGACGGTCTTCGGGGTATACACCGCCCCCTTGCGGTCCTTGACCAGCGCCTGCAGCTCCTCGACCGGTACCGTCTGACCGTCCCGAAGCACGACCACCGCCTTGACCGCTTCGCCCCATTTCTCGTCCGGCACACCGATCACCGCGGCCGCGCTCACCGCCGGATGGGCCGACAGCACATCCTCGACCTCACGCGGGAAGACGTTGAACCCGCCGGAGACGATCATGTCCTTCTTGCGGTCGACGATGTAAAGGAAGCCCTCTTCGTCCTGCCGGGCGATATCGCCGGTGTGCAGCCAGCCGAATTCCGTAGCCTCGGCGGTCTGTTCGGGCTTGTTCAGGTAACCGTTCATCACCAGCGGGCCGCGCACACACACCTCCCCCGGCTCACCCTGGGGCACCTCGTTGCCCTTCTCGTCGAGCAGCGCGACGTTGAGCCACGGCACCGGGCGGCCGCAGCTCGCCAGGCGCTCCGGCTTGTTCAGGTCGTGATCGCCGCGGCGGAGGACCGAGATGGTCATCGGGCTCTCGGCCTGACCGTAGAACTGGAAGAAGATCGGGCCGAACTTCTCGATCGCCTCGGCCAGCCGGGTCGGCGAGATGGCGGACGCACCGTAGAACACCGTCTTCAGGCTGGACAGGTCGTACTTGTCCAGGTCGGGGCTGTCGAGCAGCGCGTACAGCATGGTCGGGACCAGCATGGTCGCGGTGATCTTGTACTTCTCGATCGCCTCGAGGACCTTGGTGGGCTGGAAGTAGGGCAGCACCACGATCGAGCCACCCTGCTGGGCCGTCGGATTCCAGAACGCGGCGCCCGCGTGGCTGAGCGGCGTGCACACCAGGAAGCGGACCTCGTCCGGCCATTCCCATTCGGTCATCTGGATGCGCAGCATGGTGGCGCTGCCGCGGAAGCTCATCTCGACGCCCTTGGGCTTACCGGTGGTACCACCGGTGTAGGCCAGGCTCATGGTGGCGTTGGGGTCGACCATGGGCGCAACCAGCGGGCCGGGGGTGAGACCGGCGGCCAGTTCGATGAGGTCGGTACCCGCTTCCGAGGGGCCGAACGAGAACAAGTTCCGCAGGCCGGGCACCTTGTCACGCAACTGCGCGGCGCGTTCGTCGAAACCGGCCGGGTCGAAGATGAGCGTTTCCACGCCGGCGTCCTCGAGCACATACGCGTGGTCGTCCAGGGAGCCCATCGGGTGCAGTGCCATCGCCCGGGAGCCGTTCACATTGTTGGCGCCCTGGGCGAACAGAACCTCCGGCCGGTTGGCCGACAGCACCGCCACCGGCGACCCGACGCCGAGCCCCGCGGCGGCCAGCGCCTGCGCGAACCGGCTGATCTGATCCCGCACGTCGCGGTAGGTGAGAGTGGCGTCGTCGATATGTACCGCGGTGCGGTCGGCATAACGCTCGAGAGCCTTGCCCAGCAGATCCACCGAGAGGGGTTCCCGATGGAGCAGGTCGGTGTCGTCGACGTGCGGTTCAGTGTTCATTCGTTTGCCTTTCGGCCCGCTCGCACGAGCGGCCCAGCGAAGTTGACCGGCGCTTCGGTGCGGCCCCCGGTCCTCGGCACCCGCGGGACGCCGCGGCTCGGGAGCCCGTTCACCGAGGCTCACAAACCTGAAAAACTATAACACGTTCTACTTTGGCCGCACGAGGAAACCGACCACCTGCCGCCAGGTGACCGGTCAGGTGCGACGGGGCCCAACCGGCCCATCGACGTCACATGACGGCGGATGAGGGGCATCACCTCGCTGCCCGTACTGCGTCAGATGTTCAGCTGTGCCGCCCGCCGGACCGCGGCATTGCTCTCGCCGTAACCCTGATGTCCACCCACTCGCGGTACCACCTCGAAGAACACCCCTGGCCACACCTCGAGGCGGCTACGGGGACCACATGCCCTGCCATCGCCACTTGCTCGCATAAATAGGGACATCTAGTATCCCTATTATGAAAATGGGCGAGGGCGTCGAGTGGAGCCTGCACTGCTGCGTAACGCTGGCCTGGGCCGAGGAGCACTGGCCGGTCTCGATCGCGCGACTGGCCGCATGGTTCGACCTCCCCGTGGAGTACCTGAAGAAGCGCCTGCAGGCCCTCGTCCGCGCCGGGATCCTCACCTCGGCCCCCGGTGTGCGAGGCGGGTTCGGTTTGGCGCGGCCACCGGAGGAGATCACACTGCTCGATGTCGTGACCGCGATCGAAGGCGGCACCGATCCGTTCCGCTGTACCGAGATCCGGCAGCGCGGGCACAGCGGTCGCACCGCGACCACGGATTTCGCTCATCCGTGCGGTATCTCGATGGCCATGCGCCGCGCGGAGCTGGCCTGGCGGCGCGAACTGGCGGCGCAGACCATCGCCGATCTGGCCGCCTCGGCCCCGGCGGGCTCGGCGGAACGCACTCGGCGTGAGCTCGCGAACGCCACGAAGGCCGGCTGATGCGCGGCCCTCGGAAGCTCTGCCCGGGCCTCGGTAACCGAAGACGGATACCCGATCGTTCGCACGGTTGCGCGAACGCCCCGGGAACTGTTGGAAACGTCGAACCGGCAAGGAGACGAGTATGTCCGGAATAGTGGTGGTGGGCGGCGGTTTCGCCGGGGTGTGGAGCGCGGCCGGTGCGGTTCGCCTGGCCCGTGCGGCAGGTCGTGAGCTGCCGGTCACCCTGATCTCGCCCGGTGACGATCTGGTGATCCGCCCACGCCTGTACCAGGCCGAACCGGAACGGATGCGGGTCTCGCTGGACCGGATCCTCGGACCCGTCGGCGTGCGCCGGATCGCGGCCGCGGCGACCGGAATCGATACCGCCGGACGGTCCGTGACCACGATCGACGGAGCGGACCGGATCGCCGAAATCGGCTACGACCGTTTGATTCTCGCCACCGGAAGCGAACTGGTCCGGCCGGAACTGCCCGGCGCCGAGCTGCTGTTCGACGTGGACACAATGCCCACGGCCACAGACTTGGACGCCCACCTGAACCGGCTCGCCGAACTTCCGCCCGGGGACGGCCGGTTCACCGCCGTCGTCATCGGCGCGGGATTCACGGGCCTGGAGATCGCCACCGAACTGGCCGACCGGCTCGGCGCGCTCGCCGCGGCCCACGCGCCCGGCGACAAGGCCCGGGTGGTTCTGGTGGAACGGGCAGACACCATCGGACCGGAACTCGGACCCGGGCCACGCGCGGAGATCGCCGACGCCCTGGCAGCCCTGGGCGTGGAATACCGGCTGGGGGTGAGCGTGGCGTCGGTGGAACCGGATCGGGTCGAGTTGTCCGACGGCACGCACGTCACTACCCGCACCGCGATCTGGACGGCGGGAGTGCGTGCCAATGGACTCACCGCCGGGATCCCCGGCACCCGCGACCGGCTGGGCCGGTTGGCGGTCGACCAGAACCTGGCGGTTACCGGAGTCCGGCAGGTGTACGCGGCCGGTGATACCGCGGCCGCGGCGGCCGAACCGGGACACCAGGTGATGCAGTGCTGCCAGCACGCCCTGCAACTGGGCAAATTCGCGGGTCACAATGCCGCCGCCGATCTGCTGGGGCTACCCGCGGTGCCGTTCACCGCAAGCCCCTATGTCACCTGCCTCGACCTGGGCTCCCACGGCGCGGTGTTCACCAACGGGTGGGACCGCCGGGTGGTCGCGACCGGGGCAGTCGCCAAGGACCGCAAGCGCAAGGTCAACGAACTGTGGATCTACCCGCCCACCGACGACCCGGACGAACTCCTGCGACAGGCCGACTACCGGTTCTCGGTCCGGCAGATCTCCGAGCCCCGACCGGTATGAGAGCCCGGCGGCCGGGCCCGGTCACTGCACGTGAACCAATTCCTTCTCCGCGATCTCGTCCGCGGGCAGGTGCGCCCGGGAATACCGCAGGATGACCGCGGTACCCGACAGTGCCACCAGCACCAGCGCGCCGAGCAGAACGGAATAGTCCGCTGCCGAGCTGAGCAGGCTCAGCAGAGAGGGCAGCAGGAACCCGACGTAGGCGAGCGCGTAATAGGCACCGGTGAGGGCAGCGAGTTCGTGCGGTGGCGCCAGCCGTTGCAATTCCAGCAGGCCCGAGACCAGCGCGATCCCGTACGCGGAGCCCAGCGCGAGCGCGGCGGCCAGCGCCAGCGCGGGTGAGCGGACGATCGCGGCGACCGTGCTGATCAGCAGCCCCAGCGGCATCAGCGTCATCGAGACGATCACCGCGCGGGCGCTGGTCGTGCGGTCGAGCCGTTTCGCCAGCGGTTGCACCAGGGTGCCGGCGACCAGAGTGCCGACTGTCAGGGTGGTCGAATACAGCAGACTCCACTGCCCGACCCGGTCGCCGACGAGCTGCGGCATGATCGCGTAGGCCACCCCCGCCGATCCGAAGATCCACGGCGCCATCGGCATGATCACCCGGCGGAAACGCGGGTGGCGTAAACCGGCGAACTGCCCGCGGGCGGGCATACCCGGCACTCCGGTTTCCGGCACCCGGAACACGAACGGCAGCACCGCGAGCGCGAGCAGTGCGTGCACGAGATACGGCGTGACCATGGGCGCCGGCCCCCACTGCGCGAGGCCACCGGCCACAGCCGCGCCCAGCGCGAAACCCGCGGTGAGCCAGAGCGCGGCACGGCGGGCTCCGGTACCGGGGGCGGCACCGGAGCGGTCACACAATTCGGTGACCCAGGTCGTGCCGACCGCCATGGCCACCGCGACCCCGAATCCGGTGATCAGCCGGCCCGCGGCGATCCAGCCCACTCCGGACACCCCGGCCGCCAGCAGCAGGCTCGCGGTCAGAGAGGCCAGCACCCCGCTGATCGCGACCGGACGCCGGCCGAACCGCTCGGACAGCCCCCCTGTCACCAGCAGGCCGGGGACGAGACCGAGCACGTAGGCACCGAGCAGCGCGTTCACGGTCAGCGCCGAATAACCGGCGTCGCGGTACATCACCAGCAGCGGGGTGAACTGGTTACCGCCCCACGCCGAGACGAAGATCGCGGCGAGAGCCGCCTGCCAGGAACGGTTCGTCATCGCCGGTGCGTCCCGTCCAGGTGCGCGCGCAGTGCGGTGCTGAACGCGGCGGCATCCCCGGATTCGATGATCTCGATCAGCTCGCCGTGCTCACGCAGGACAACCGGGATGTGGTCGGGCACCGGGCCGAGCGCGGCCACGTTCATCCGGCGCTGCCGATCGGCCAGCCCGGTGTAGAAACGGATCAGCAGGGCGTTGCCCCCGGCCTCGACCAGTGTCCGGTGGAACCGTTCGTCGGCCTCCGCGAACGCATGCAGATCCGCCTCCGCGGCCCGCTCGCGCTGCACCTCGAGCGCGGCCCGCAGCTGCTCGACAGCCGCCGGTGTCCGCTCCGGGGTGCGCAGCAGCCGGCGTACCGCGGCGCTCTCCACCGCTTCCCGGGCGTCCAGCACATCCTCGGCCTCACCCGGCGGCACCGGCGCCACGATCGCACCGCGCTTCGGTACCAGCGTCAGCAATTCCTCGGCCTGTAACCGGACGAATGCCTCGCGTACCGGGGTCCGGCTCAGCCCGAGCCGGCCGGCGATCTCGGTCTCGCTGAACAGGTGGCCGCCCGGGAGTTCGCCGGAGAGCACCAGCTCTTTGGTGAGTTGATACGCCCTGTCGGCGGCGCTCGCGGGTGTCTGACCTCGGTCCGGAGTCGTCTGCACCCCCTCACTGTAGCGAATAGATACATGCTTGCATGCAAGCGTGTGCGCAAGCTCGCTCTCGGTGCGGCCCGTCTCGGCGATCCGGGCGCTACGGACCGGATCGACATCGCTGGGCAGCCGGCGCACCGATTCCGTGGAGTCCGGCAACTACACCTCGCTCCCGCCGGCGACTACTCCGTCGTCCGGCTACCACCCCGTACACCCCCGGAGTGCCGAACAGCCGCCTCCGCCCCCGCCGCCACTTCCGCGCCGGCCGGCAACGCCACCGATGCGGAGCGCGGGATCGGCCGACATGCCCGCACAGCCGCTCGGTAACGTCGGGACACGGTACGACCAGCGGCGACCGCCGAGCGACGAACGGACAATGACGTGAACGAGGCCTTCTACCTACCCGACCCCGCGGACCCGCAGCGGTTCGTCTCCACCGAGCTCACTCGCGGACCGTGGTCGCCCGACGCCCAGCACGCCGGCCCGCCGTCCGCGCTGCTCGGGCATGTGATCGAGCGGTGTGAACCCCGGCCCGGCTTCCAGGTGGGCCGGGTCGCGGTCGAGATCCTCGGCCCGGTCCCACTGGCCCCGCTCACCGCGGAGGCCCGGCTGGTGCGGCCGGGTCGCAGCGTCGAACTGATCGAGGCCACGCTGTCCACCGACCGCGGCCCGGTGATGCGCGCGAACGCCTGGCGGTTCAAACTCGCGGAACAGGACCTGGACCTACCGGCACAGTTCCTCCCGACCGGCTCGCGACCCGGCCCCGAACAGGCTCCGGAACCGGAACCGTTCCCCTCCACCCAGCCCGTCGGCTTCCACACCGGAATCGAATACCGTTTCGTCGCAGGCACTTTCGCCGAACCCGGCCCGGCGGTGTGCTGGATCCGGCTGAAGTACCCGATCGTCGCGGGCACCACCCCGAGCCCGCTGGAACGCACACTCGCCGCCGCCGATTCCGGTAACGGCGTCAGTTCCGTCCTGGATTGGAACAGCTACCTGTTCATCAACACCGACCTGACGGTCACCCTGCACCGGCAGCCGGCCGGTGAATGGGTCTGCCTCGACGCGGTCACCCACCCCCAGCCGCACGGTATCGGCATGGCCGAATCCGCGCTCTTCGACGAGAAGGGCCCGCTGGGCCGCAGCACCCAGACACTGTTCATCGGCCCCCGCTGACCGCGCACCGGATGTCACCGCCGACGTCCGTCCACGGCGTGCGGCCCGGCACCGCGGCGGCGGGGGTGGCACCAGCCGACGCCGCCGTCGACGTTCCGGGATGCGGTGGCGCGGGCGGACGCTGGGCCGTATGTTCGTCGAACCGCTCCCGCAGGGCGTCGAGCCGGTCGGTGAGCCGCTGGACATCACCGGCGGTGCGGTTGTTCGCGGCAACCGCCTGGCTCAGGATTTCCCGGCCCCGCCCGAAAGCATCGTTCAGCACGTCGAGGGCATTCGCCGGCACGGAGGTTCCGGGAGGCGGGGCGGCGCCCGCGCGCGTATTGACGGTCTCGATGAGCGAATCGACCGCCAGATGTCCCTCGTCGGCGATCCGATCGGCGCCGTTCGCGATCACCGTGACCGCTGCGGCGTCGAGCTCGGCGAAACCGGCCATGACGGTGTTGAGACGCTGCGCTTTCTTGCTGTAGTCGGGCACACCGGATGTTTCCGTGTCGCTGACGTTCTCGGGCAGTTCCGGTGCGGGGGGCGGGGTCCGCTCGCCGGTCCCGAAACTCTTCCATACCGAGCAGAGATATCCGGGCAGGCTCAGATACATCTCGCCGACCGCACCGGCCCCGGTGAGGCCGGCCGGCATCCGCAGGTTCGACATCGCCGCCGGACATCCGCCGTTGCCGATATCGCTGGTCTCGATCGAGACGATCTGCGGGGACTGCGGGGAGACCGCATAGGCACCGAAACCGCCACCCAACGCCGCGAGCACCCCGCCCTCCCGTTTGGGCCCGTGCACCAGGACCAGCCCCGTTTTGTGGTCCACGTGTCGCTTGACCGCCCCGGCGATCCCGGTGTCCGCGGCCTTGGCCAGCCCTTTCTCCACGCCCTCTTTGAGGAGCTTTCCCGCCAGGTTCGCGCCCCAGGCACCGCCCACTCCGCCGATGCCGGCGACGAGGGCCTCCTCCACCGCGTCGCCCTTGTCCTTGCCGTCGACCAGGGTCCCGCCGAGGAAAGAACCTGCCATCGCCCCGAGGAAGGCGCCCGGCGGGCCGAGGAAACCTCCGGCCACCGCTCCGCCGATTAGACTTCCGGCATCCGCCCCGGAGAAATCCAAGTCGAAAATACCCACACAGCAAGCTATTTCGCCTGGCCGCGGGTGGTTCCGCTTCCTGACAGAACCCTGATGGGTACACCGGGCTTCTTTGACAACGTATTTCCGGGTCCGGGCCCGGCACTATCCCACCGCTGCGCATGAGTGCTGGAAAACGCAGAATGCTCCCGGAGCGAATGGTCGATACCACCCGCTCCGGGAGCGACTCTGCGAGTAACCCGTCAGGCCGGCTGCTGTTCGGCTTCCCGTTCGGCCACCATGGTGAGCGCGATATCGACGATCATGTCCTCCTGACCGCCGACGAGCCGGCGGCGGCCCGCCTCCATGAGCAGCGTGCGGACATCGATCCCGTAGCGTTCGCTCGCGGCTTCCGCGTGCCGCAGGAAGCTGGAGTAGACGCCGGCGTAGCCGAGGGTGAGGGTTTCGCGGTCCACCCGGACCGGCCGGTCCTGGAGCGGCCGGACCAGATCGTCGGCGGCGTCCTGGAGGGCGAACACATCGCAGCCGTGCTTCCAGCCGAGCACATCGGCGACCGCCACGAAGGCCTCGATCGGCGTATTGCCCGCGCCCGCACCGTGTCCGGCGAGGGAGGCATCGACCCGGGTGACGCCGTTCTCGACCGCCACGACCGAGTTCGCCACGGACAGCGAAAGATTCTCGTGCGCGTGGATACCGAGTTCGGTCTTCGGGTCGAGGACGTCGCGGTAGGCCAGGATCCGGTCGCGGACACCGTTCATGGTGAGGCGGCCACCGGAATCGGTGACGTACACGCAGTGCGCGCCGTAGCTCTCCATGAGTTTCGCCTGCTGGGCGAGCTGGGTGGGTTCGGCCATATGGCTCATCATCAGGAAGCCCGAGACGTCCATCCCGATCTCCCGGGCGGTCGCGATGTGCTGGGCGGCGACATCGGCCTCGGTGCAATGCGTGGCGACGCGCACCGACCGCACACCCAGACCCCAGGCGCGCCGCAGATCCTCGGCGGTGCCGACACCGGGCAGCAACAGGCTGGTCAGCCGGGCGTTCTTGATATTCGCGGCGGCGGCCTCGAGCCAGGTCCAGTCGCTGTGCGACCCGGGTCCGTAGTTCAGCGAACCGCCGGCGATCCCGTCACCGTGCGCGACCTCGATGGCGTCGACACCGGCGGCGTCGAGCGCGGCCACGATCTTGCCCACGTTCTCCGGGGTGATGCGGTGCCGGATGGCGTGCATACCGTCACGCAGGGTCACATCCTGGACGAAAACCGAGGTCACCGATTCCGTCGAACTCATCGTGCACTCTCTTTCTGCTGGCTGTTCTGCGCGATCCGCTCGGCGACCTGCAGTCCGGCCGAGGTCATGATGTCGAGGTTGCCGGCGTAGGCGGGCAGATAGTGGGCCGCGCCCTCGACCTCGAGGAACACCGATACGCGATGCGTCGGGAACAGGGCGTTGTCCTTGGCGAGCAGGGTGTGCACCGGCTGGTCCTGCGGGATCGGGTCGATCTGCACTTCCTGCTTGAGCCGGTAGCCCGGGACGTAGGCCGCCACATCGTCGACCATTTTCACGACCGAGGCCTTGATCTGATCGTGCGAATCCTCGTCCGGCGCGTTCACCAGGCAGAAGACCGTATCGCGCATGATCAGCGGCGGTTCGGCCGGATTCAGGATGATCACCGCCTTACCGCGTTCCGCGCCGCCGACGGATTCGATGGCATGCGCGGTGGTCTCGGTGAATTCGTCGATATTGGCGCGGGTACCGGGGCCGGCGGATTTCGAGGCGATGGACGCGACGATCTCGGCGTAGGGCACCGGCACAACCCGCGAGACCGCGGCGACGATCGGGATCGTCGCCTGACCGCCGCAGGTCACCATGTTCACGTTCTGCGCCTCGAGGTGCTCCTCGAGGTTCACCGGCGGCACCACGAACGGGCCGATAGCCGCGGGCGTCAGGTCGATCAGGCGTTTACCCAGCGGGGCCAGCCGGGCGGCGTTCTGCTCGTGCGCCTTCGCCGAGGTGGCGTCGAAGACGATCTCGATCTCGTCGAAATTCGGCAGCGCGATCAGGCCCTCCACACCCTCGTGGGTGGTCGGGACCTTCAGGCGCGCCGCGCGGGCCAGACCGTCGGAATCGGGGTCGATACCGACCATCGCGCCCATTTCCAGGAACCGGGAATGCCGCATGACCTTGATCATCAGATCGGTGCCGATATTGCCCGACCCGATGATCGCGACCTTGGTGCGGGTGTTGTTGTCACTCATTGGGAGACCTCCGAAGCGGTGGTGAAGGAAGCCGAAACCGTCCCGAGGCCGGAGATGGCGGCAGTGACGGTGGCACCGGGGTGCAGCGGCCGCATCGGGCCGAGCGCACCGGAGAGGATCACCTGGCCGGCGCGCAGCGGTTCCCCGAAGGTGCGGGCCTGCCGCGCGAGCCAGGAGAGGGCGTTGAGCGGGTCGCCGAGGCAGGCGGCGCCGTTACCGGTGGAGACTTCTTCCCCGTCGATGCTCATGCTCATGGTGACGTCGATGGGCTCGAAATCGTCGAGGGTGCGGCGCTCGCTGCCGAGGACATACAGCCCGCTCGAGGCATTGTCGGCGACGGTATCGGCGAAGGAGATGTTCCAGTCGGTGATCCGGCTGTCCACGATTTCCAGCGCGGCCATCGCCTCGGCCACGGCCGCCCGGCACTGGGCGATATCGAGCGGACCCTCGTCGAGGTCGGCACCCAGGAGGAACGCGACCTCGGCCTCGGCCTTGGGCTGCAGCAGCCGGTCGATCGGGATCACATCTCCGTCGGCATAGGCCATATCGGAGAACAGCACCCCGAAATCGGGCTGGTCCACGCCCAGCTGCTGCTGGACGGCCTGCGAGGTGGCGCCGATCTTACGACCGACCACCGTGACCTCCGGGCTGATCCGGGCCGCATTGAACCGCTCCTGGATCCGATACGCGGTGGCGACATCGTCGGGGCCGATCAACCCCTCGCGCAGGGGCGCACAGGTTATGCGGGTCTCCGCGGCGGTGATCAGCCGGTGCGCGGCACGGGCGACGATGGACTCGTCGACACCGGACGCGCTGGTGTCCTCGACAGTGGTTGCCACCACGACCTCCGTTCTCCTCATCGTTGGGTGTGCTACCAGTGCACACCCCCGCACCCCAGCTGAACAGGAGAACGGTCCACTCACTGGACCACCCGGCCGGAAAGACAGGCGCAGGATCACTGGACCGCGGCCGCTCAATTCGTGGGCGAGCCGCTGTCGCGCTGATCTTGATCCGTCTCGTCCCGGTCGACGACCATGTGCTGGATCCCGAGTTTCTCGGCGAACAGGTAGCGCTGGGTGATCCAGCCGAGCACCGACAGCGCGACCCAGGCCAGCGTCGAGGTGATCTGCTGCCAGCCCGCTTCCGGGCTGCGCAGGAACTCCAGCGAATCGCTCATCCGCGCGAGACCGCTGAGTATCATCCCGGCACCGCCGATCGAGGTGAGCCACAGCAGGGCCCGGGCCCGGAACTTCTCCGCGAGAAACGCGCCGGCCACACACACCGCGAGCGCCACGATCATGCTCAGCGCCCAGTTCTTGTCGCCGGGCTGGAGCACCATCGCCAATTTTGTGCCGATCATCGCGCCGGTGAGACCACCGATGAAATACGAGGCGAACCGGAAGATCAGCGAGGTCACCACCCATGACGAGAGCGCACCGATCAGGCCGATCAGCAGCAACCACCAGAACGAGGCGTTGAAAAGATCGGCGATCAGCCAGCCGATCCCGAACCCGATCGCCAGGATCCCCAGATGGACCGAACGGATGCCGTAGAAGCACAGCAGCGCACCGACCACCGCGACGATGATGCCGTTCACGGACACTCCTCTCGACAGCCGAGCACGAGCGGAACACGCGATACTGCCACCACCCTAAACCCATCCGGCCCGCGCTCCCGGTGGCGCGCGCCGGAGACGGCACCACATCGACGCGGTGCAGCTCAGCGCTAGGATGGTCCACTGAATGGACCAATTCCACGGAAAGAGCACGATGCCGGAACGACAGCTCGACAACCGGTCAGTCCTGGGCCGGGCACTCCTGATCCTGGAGGCGTTCGGCGTCGAGGATCAGTCCGTGGGGCTGTCCGAACTCACCCGGCGAACCGGCCTGCCGAAAGCCACGGTGCACCGGATGTGCCGCGACCTGGTGGCGGCCCGCCTGCTCAGTTCCTCCCCCGACGGCTACCGCCTGGGTCGCGGCCTGTTCGAACTCGGGATGCGCGCGGCCACCGAACGCACCCTGCTCGAGGTCGCGATCCCCTTTCTCCAGGACTTGTTCACCCGCACCAGCGAAACCGTGCACCTCGGCGTCCGCGACGGCGACGAAGTCGTCTACATCAGCAAGATCGGCGGCCACCGCCAGGCCCGCTCCCCCTCGCGTATCGGCGGCCGAATGCCCCTGTACTGCACCGCGATCGGCAAATCCCTGCTCGCCCATTCCACCCCGGCGACCATCGACCGGATACTCGCCGGCCCGCTGGTCCGCCGCACACCCCGTACCGTCGTGGCCCCGGGCCTGCTGCGCGCACAACTCACGCACGCCGTGGAAACGGGCGTCACCTACGAACACGAGGAATCGACTCTCGGCATCGCCTGCGTAGCCGCGCCCATCCTCGACGGCAGCGATGAGCCGCCGGCTGCCATCTCGGTAACCGGCCCGGTCACTCGCTTCCGCCCGGAAACCCACGCGTCATCGATCCAGGCAGCCGCGGCGGGCATCGCCTCCATCCTCGCGCGCCGCGCCCAGAGCAATCCCTGACGAAACTACGGCGACCACCGATTCCACCATCGGGCCGGCTAGCGCAGAGCGCCCTTCCACCGGGCTGTTTCACGTCCGACCTCGGTGCTCGGCGGCTCGCGATAGAGCCATTCCCGGGCGATCCGATGCCAGTTGCCGGTCACCTCCAACTGCCCCAGCGCGGCGAAGGTGAACAGGTCCGCCCGTCGTGAGAAAACATGCTCGGGCGGTAGGTGTTGCCGGCGCATCCCGTGGAACTCGGCGGTCCGGGGGTCCACGGCCAGTACCAGCGCGCCCGTCGCCAGGGCCGGGGTGATGGTGATCTCCTCGTCGAGCAGATGCCAGCCCGCGGCGGACCAGACGTATCCGAGACATTCCCGCGGGCTCACGTCCGTTGCGGGATCGACGATTCCGCGGCCGACCCAGGATTCGTACAGATCCTCGGCGCGATATTCGCCGGCCGCCCGCAGACAGGTGCGCTCGAGTTCGACATGGGCCGGGTCCATGTACTGGTAGAGCCCGAAATCGACGAAGGCCACCCGGCCGTCGGCGGCGAGCAGGATATTGCCGGGGTGCGGGTCACCGCAGAACTCGTTGTCGAAGAACAGCGAATTCACGTAGAAGCGGTAGACGAGTTCACCGATCCGGGCACGATCCGCGTCCGGCAGCCCGCGTAACCGGTCGAAGGACTCTCCCTCGACAAGCTCGGTCACGAGCACCCGGTGCGCGCAGTATTCCCCGATACTATCCGGCACCGTGATGAACGGGTGGCCGCGGTAACGGGCGGCGATCGAGTGCTGGGTCCGGGCTTCGCGCAGGTAGTCGAGTTCGGTGTCGAGGTTTCGCGCGATCTCTTCCAGTACCTCGGCGTCGGCCGCGCTGGGCAGAACCGATTTCCACAACCTGCTGAAGAACTCCAGATTGCGCATATCGGCCGCGATCGCGTCCGCCACGCCGGGGTATTGAACTTTTACCGCGACCATGCGGCCGTCCCGCAGTTTCGCCCGGTAGACCTGACCGATCGAGGCGGCCGCGATCGGCGTCTCGTCGAAATCGACGAAAACCCTTGCGAGCGGACCGATATCACTTTCGATCACCGTGCGCATCTCCGAGAACGGAACGGCCGGTGCGCGATCCCGGAGCTCACCCAATTTCACCCGGAACAGCTCGCGATGCGATTCCGGAACCATGTCGAGATCGAGAACCGAGAGCATCTGCCCCAGCTTCATCGCGGCGCCCTTCATCCCGCCGAGGACAGCCACGAGCTGCTGGGCCGCCTGCAGCGTGGACCTTTCGGCGAGGACCTGCCGAGCGGCTTCGGTGCGGCCGATCATCGACAGCCGGGTCCCGACCCCCCGGACGGCCTGGCCCGCGGCGAGCCGCCCCAGCCGACTGCCCCGGGCGAGCCGGCTTTTCGGTACTCGTCCCGCCATCACCCGTACCTCCACGTACTCGCGCACGGATACCAGCGCGCGTCAGCAGATTCTGCACATACCAGCAGGCACCCGGCAGAGGAATGAACGAATGGCCTGTCTGTCAGCATCCGGGCCGGCAGCTCGAACTGACGATCAGGGCCGAGCGCGCGTACCAGAGGCCCGATGCCTGCGATAGATCGATCCCGGTCAGCTGCCCGATGCGGCGCATCCGATAGTCGACCGTATTCGGATGAATATGCAGCCGCCGCGCGGTGCGCTGCCGGTTGAAATCGGTACCGATGAATACCCGCAGCGTGTGCATCAGCTCGGGATGGGCTTCGAGCGGCCGCAGCCGCGCGTCCAAGATGTCGCGGCCGATTCCGGGCCTGGTCAGCTGATGTTGCAGCGCCACTTCAGCGAACCGGTGCACCCCCGGGCCCCGGCTCACTCTTTTGACGGTGTCGAGGAATTCGTGGGCATGGCCGGCCGCCACCGAAACTTCGTCGGTGCGGGCACGGAGCACTGTCGCGGTGATCGGCACCTCGCCGGCCTCGGCGAGCCTTGCCACGATCTCGTCGATTTCCGGCTCGGTGCACAGTGCCACCGGCACCAGTACGGTGCCGCCGTCGACGGACAACAGCGACAGGGCGTTACCGCGCAGTTCGGTGGCGAGCGCGGCCTGCACGCGCCGCAACTTCCGTACGGCGACGAAATGCGGATCGCGGCCCGCGCGGCGTTCGTCGGTATGCGGCGGGAGCGCGAGCGCGAGCACGTAATATTCGTCCGCGATCCGGATCCCGCATTGGCGGGCGACTTTCGCCGTGGCGCGGCCGCGCAGCAGCGCCGAGGTCAAAACGTGTACGGCGGTGTGATGTTCAGCGGCGAGAGCCTTGTCCTCGTGGACATACGCTTTGCTGATCGCCGCCGTGATCAGGTCCAGCAACTCCAGTGTGGTGGCGGCGCCGGTCACGATCTCGTCCCTTCCGGCCGGATTCGCCCGAGCGAACAGCAGGTGCAGGCCGGCCTTGAATCCCTCGTGCAGGGCGTGCAGCACGGTCTCGATCGGGATCCCCGCCCGCGCCCACCCGGCCGCCGCGACATACAGCGGATCGACACGCTCGGGCAGCGTGTCACCGTCCAGGCGGCGGACCGCCCACCCCAGGCAGACCCGGACCGCACTGGTGACATCGCCCGCGATGACCTCGGCCGAAAGTTCGGTGAACGGCGGCACCGAACTGGTGAGCACGCCGACCAGTTCCCGGGACAGCCTGCGCACCTCGCGTGGCGACGTCGACGCCCGCCTTTCCGGTATCTCGCACTCGGGACGGGTAATGCTCTCGGTCGTCATGGGCGACCTCCTCACCGACTGTTTCCGCTACTCCCGGAAACGGTAATTCGAGCGAGGGCTCACCTTCTACTCCTCTTTACACCCGCTCCCGACGCCGCGAGAAATACTCTCCCACCAGCAGAAACTATGACCGGAGAACGATCGAGGCGAGGATCGGATAGCACTAACCTGGACCACCGCTCACTTCTTGCCCTCGGCCTCCATCCAGGCGCCGATCATGCGGGCGGTCATATCGATGGACTCCTGCCGTTCCCCGGCTTCGACCTCCAGTGCCGAGGCACGCAGAACCGCGGCGAATCCGGTATTGAGGATCACGAACGCCATGAGGTCGTACTCGTGGTCGTCACCCGGGCCGAGCACCTGGATGAGCATCACCTTGATCAGCAGCCGCAGCCGCGGTTCGAATTCCGGAATCCCGCTGCTGTAGAACTGCACGCCCGCCACCAGCGCACGTACCAACCGCGCGTTGGCGACGAGCTCCTCGGTGATCATGGTCAGGAGCTCACCGGCCAGTTCCTGCACCGACATTCCCGCGAGATCGGACACCCGCTGGGTGAGGCGCCGCTCGACATTCTCGAGCAGACGCCCGAGCAACTCTTCGACCATCACCGTGCGATCGGAGAAGTACCGGTAAACCGTACCAATACTCAGCCCGGCCTCGGCCGCGATCCGATTGGTCGACGTCTCCGCGATCCCCCGCTCACCGAACAACCGCGCCGCGGTATCCAAGATATGTTCCCTGGTCAGCTTCGCCCGTTCCTGAGTAGGACGCCGCCGCTGACCGGCCACCTTCGCGGGCATCACACACTCCCTCGCACGCCAAAACTGAGCTCGGCTCACTTTAGCGGGCCACCGGTCTGCCGGGGACCGGATCGCCGCGGGAATTCATGCGCGCCACCCTGTGTACCGCCGCCCAGCCTTCCGAAACACGGACAAATCGTCCTGACTACGCCCGTAGCAATAAGCTACGCTCGTAGCATGAGTTCTCTACCTGCCCGGGATCTCCGCAATCACACCGCGGAAGTGCTGCGCCGCGTAGAAGCCGGTGAAGAATTCGAAATTCTGAAGGACAACCGCCCGGTCGCAAAGATCATTCCGCTCCCCCGGCGCCGCCAGTGGGTGCCGGCCACCGAGGTCGTCCAAGAGCTGATGCGTCTGGGCCCGGACACAACTGGTTTCGCCGAGGAACTGCGCGAAACCCTTTCCGGCACTACGGATGACCTGCCGTGGTAGACGCTACGCGAGCGATCGCGGACACATCCGTTTTCATCGGCATGGAAGAGCGCCGATTCGACCCCTCCCGATTCGAGGATTACGAGTGGGGAGTATCGGTGATCACGCTCGGCGAACTCCGGCTCGGGGTGATCAACGCGCGCGACCCGGAATCCGCGGCCCGCAGACTCTCCACCTATCAACTCGCGCAGCGATTCGAACCGTTGGAAGTAGATGAACTGGTCGCCGAAACCTGGGCCCTGCTGGTGTCCCGCTTGCGCGCCGCCGGCCGAAAAGCGCCGATCAACGACAGCTGGATCGCGGCTACCGCACTGACCTACGACGTCCCGGTAGTCACCCAGGACGGCGACTACGACGATATGCCCGGCCTGCGCGTCGTCAAATTCTGAAGCCGGCGGTCAAGACCGCGCCGACTCAACGCCCCGGGGCTCAGAATCGGTAAACGTCTCGCCGGTGCCGAATCGAGTGGATTTCGATCACACCGCGTGTCGCAACTATGCGATAGATGATTCGGTAGGTTCCGCGGCGCGCGGAGTGAAGACCTTCGAAAGGCTCCTCCAGCGGCTTTCCCACCCGGAATGGCTCTTTGCGCAGATCACCCTCGATCAGTTCGAGCGCCGCGGCAGCCACCGTCTCCGGCAAGACCTCGGTCAGCGCTCGACGCGCGGCAGGTTTGTAGTGGATCGACCAACTCACGCGGTATGCCGTCCGCGTCGCTGCGCCATCAGCTCCGCGATCTCCTCGGAGGTCGAATACTCCTCTGTCGCTTCCGATTCCGAGATATCGGCGACCGCTTCCCGGTCGGCGAGAATATCGAGCGTTTCCCTCATCGACTCGTATTCCGCCATCGACAGGATGACCGCGTCGGCGCGACCGTTCCGAGTGATCGTATAGCTGTCGTGCTCCCTGGCCGCTTTGTCTACGAGCTCAGCGATCCGGACCTTCGCTTCACTGATGGGTATCGTCTCCATGCACTACAGCCTAGCCTATTGGCCAATATATGGACCATTATCCCGACCTATTATGACTGGGGCAAGCAGTCGACAAAGACCGGAGCCGCACCTCGGCGGCAGACGGATTCAGGCGTGCAGGGTAGGCCGGTAGATGAGCTCTTGGATATCGCCGTCCAGCGTCCGGCTCTCGATCAGGCGGAGATCGAAATCGGCCGCGCCCTGGAAGATCGGATCCAGCCCGGTCGCACCGGTGATCACCGGGAAGAGCGTCACCTGGACCCGGTCGACCAGGCCGGCGGCCATCAGCGCCCGGTTCATCGATAAGCTGCCGTGCGAGCGCAATGGCACCCCGGACTCCTCTTTGAGCCGCGCGACCACGTCGACGGCGTCACCACTCGCGACGGTCGCGTCCGGCCAGTCGAGGGGGCCTTCCAGGGTGGTCGACACCACCGTTGCCGGCAGGTTCCGCATCCGGGTGACCCAAGGGTCACGCACGTCGGACTCCGCGGTGCTCTCCGCCAGCATCTGCGCGAACAGCTGATACGTGTTGGCCCCGAAGATCATCCGCTGCGCCTCGGCGTACAGGCCGAGTCGGCGGTCGAGCAATTCGGGGCCTTGTTTACCCCAGTAACCGGTCCAGTCGCCGCCGGCGGCGCCATAACCGTCGAGACTGGAAAAGACGTCGAAGGTGTAGGTAGCGGTCATGACGATCTCCTCGGGACGATCGATCGGATGTATCGATATCGGGCGTATCGATAACGACCGGATGTCCCGTCGAAACTCATCGCTGTGCCCGGGCGGCGAGGTCGGCGAATTTCGCGACCGCCTGCGCGGTGACCGGGGTGAAGAGGTTGATCAGGTTGCCGTCGGGATCGCGAAACAGCAGTGACCGGTTTCCCCACGGCATCGTCGTGGGCTCGTTGACGAAATCTTCGACCGTGCCCCGCAACCGCCGATAGTCGGCATCGACATCGGTGACCAGGAATTCGATGATCGCGGTGTGGTTGTCGGCGGGCCGCGCACTGCCTTCCGCGAAAAGCGCTACGGTGCGGGTGCTTCCGATCGCAAGAGTGCCCGACGGTGTAACGATCTCGGCGAAATCCGGTGTAGCCCAGGCGGCGTCGACACCCGTCACGTGCTGATAGAAATCGACCATACGCTGGATGTCATCGGTGATCAGACGGGTCGATACGAGTTCCATTGTGTGCTCCTGCTCCTGTCGCTGAGGCGGTGATTGGGCCGCCACATGGAAAGGTAGATCCGATACCGGACAGTTTCGGTCCGCTATAGAACCGGGGATTTCGGCGATGACGCGCCTCGCCGATCATGCTCAGCAAGGTGGCGAGGGCGGCGACTGTCGTGGTCGAGTGGACTGATGGTCGATCACGAAATTCCGCTGGAACCGATCCGGCGACCGGGGGAACAGGGCACGCTCGGGAGCCTGCTGTGGCGGCGGCGAAGCAGTCGCAGCTTCGCTGGACGTTCGCTCGGACTGGATGCTCTCGCGTCCATCGTGTGGGCGGCGCAGGGGCGGACGGCTGACGGTCATCGCGTGTGTCCCTCGGCGCATGCGCTGTATCCGCTGACCCTGTCGGTTGTCGCGGGCAATATCGATAATCTTGCCGCCGGCGTGTACAGCTACGACGCCGACCACGACCGGCTGCGCCTGATTACCGTCGGCGACCATCGGGACGTGGTCGCCGGGACCACGCTGGTCGACTACGAATGGTTACGGCAGGCCGCCGCGCTGCTGATTCTCACCGGCGATATCGATTCGGCCGACCGGCATTTCGCCGATCAACCGCCCCTCGGCACGCGCGGTCGTCGCTACGTGTGGCTGGAGGCCGGCCACGCCTGTCAGAACATCTATCTACAAGCTGCCGAGGCGGGACTCGGCGCGGTGCTCGTCGCCGGATTCCACGATGATCGTCTTTCGAACCTCGGCCCGAAGATCGTCCCGGCCGGACATCACCCGCTCACGATCCTGGGAATCGGGCATCCGTCCTGAGCAGCGCCCTCGAGGCCACACCAGCGGGCCGAAGGGGTCGAGTGCGGAGGACCGGGCAGCTCGGCCCGCCGCGCTTCGTCCCGATATCGCCCGTCACCCCGTGACCCCGACCGTCACGCCCGCGGCGACCAGTAAGCCGAGGTATGTCCACGCGTGTACGCCGTCCGGGATATGTGGCGGGCGACGCCGCAGGACCACCACCGTCGGGATGGATCCGATCAGGAGCGCGAGCGCGGCGACGACGTCCACGGAGCCGACTAGACCGGCGGCCGCCGGGGTGCTGCCACGCAGCAGTAGGGACACAGCAAGCGCTGGAGCGATGATCACGAGGGTCAGCGGATTGGAGAGTGACGCCGCGACCGGCATGGAAGCGCCCGCTCGCCGCATGAGCGGTACAGTCATCACGCTTCCGCCGACACCCAGGAATGCGGCGATCGAGCCGATCGGAAGGCCGAGCGACCTACCTATCCCCAACGAGCCGGCCGGGGCGGGAGACGGCCCGCTGTGCGATCGCCCGAAGAAGCCGGGACGCACCAGTAGGTCGATGATCGTCGCGCCGATATAGAGCACGAAACCCCAGCGGATGATCGCCGCGGGGGCGAAGCGGGCCATACCGGCTCCGACGGCACCACCCGCGGCGAGCAGTACGAAAAGGGCCCATCGGCCGGTGAGACGCCGGAGCACCTCCCGGCGCGTGGCGAGGGTCGCGACGGCGGCGTTGACCAGCATGACGAGAGCCGAGGTCGCGGTCGCCACCCGCAACGCGTCGCCGCCGAGGGCGGCATCCGCCACGGCGATGACCGGCACGGTGACGAAGCCGCCGCCGAAGCCGAAGAGAACGGTGGTGACCCCGACGGCGAGACCGACGAGGGCGAGAGCGAGGAAGGACACCACTCGATCCCAGCGCAATCGACGATGGCGATCAATCGCTCTTATGCCGAATAGTTTCGAGAGTTCGCCACCGGTTGGATCAAGTGAAACGGGAAGGAGAAGCGCCGAACGCCCGGGTGAACGCGGCCGTGAACGCGGCCGGCGACGCATAGCCGAGAGCGCCTGCCACCTCCGTCACGGTATGCGCCTGCAGCAGGGGCAAGCTCGCCAGCAGACGGGCCCGGGATCGCCACATCGCCGGCCCGGTCCCCGTGACCGCACGGAATCGCCGATCGAAGGTCCGGCTGCTCATGGATACGGCCCGCGCCCAGGTGGTATTCGTCACCGCGAGGTCCGGCCGGGCCAGATAGTCTCGGCAGAGCGAACGGAACGGCTCCTCACGCGGCAGGGAGATCGAGAAGGGCGCCGGGGCCACTCGCTGCAATTCGTCGAGAACGAGCCGGACAAGTCTCCCATCTCTTCCCACCACGTCGTAGTCGTCCGCCAACTCGTTGGCCGCCCTGAGGAGCTCGCGCAGCAGTGGACCGAC
The DNA here is from genome assembly GCF_040632335.1 of Nocardia sp. NPDC019395. NCBI lineage: Bacteria > Bacillati > Actinomycetota > Actinomycetes > Mycobacteriales > Nocardiaceae > Nocardia > Nocardia sp. NPDC019395. The sequence continues at coordinate 21,313 of NZ_JBEYBT010000019.1, read as the reverse complement.
CTCGACGGCGGTGCACACCGCGGGCCACCAGGGCACGGCGTCCGGCTCGATGTACAGACTCCATGTGGTCACGCCGAGCATCAGCACCTCATGGCCGACACCCGGGGGGATGAGGACGGCGCGATCGGTCGGGACCGTCCACGACCCGTCGTCGGTGACCACCTGCATGACTCCGCTGGCGCCGTAGAGCAGCTGGGCACGACGATGGCGGTGGCGTGCGAGGAGAAAGTCCGGTGGGTAGTCCGTGCCCACCGGCAGGACATCGACGGGTAGATGGTCCAGCGCGTCGATCGAGACGTTGCGCACGACTCCCAGGCTAGTGCGCGGTGGGTTCAGTCCGATGTAAGCCCCGGAGGACGGCCGACATAATCATCCGGCCCCCAATCCTCACCCGGGCGTACCGTCGACGGCCCGTGGGAATCGGCATATTTTTCGTCCCACTCCTTTTCCAGGCGGGAAATATAGATATCGTTCGGATCGTATTCCATCGTATCTGTCAGCCCGTCACGGGCTTCGTCATAAGACAGTTCCCCGTCGAGCACCCGGCCGTAACGGCCTTCGCCCCTGGTGGATCCGCCACCCTCATCATTACGAGTGATGTCCGGGCCGCCGGCGTCCAGAATTTCCTTTCGTACCCGGGCTGTGACCAGTTCACTTTCGGCTTCCCCCGCATAAAGTTCGCGCATGTTCCGCGCGAGCCATGCGGGAAATTTTTCCCCGGGAGTGGGTGGATCGGTAATTGCTACGACCCGTCCGGGATATACGTGACCCACCTCGTGCGCCAGAATGCGAGTTGTCTGCACCGAATCGTCCTTCAACCCGTCATCGATAGTGATCTGCTTGGCTTGGTGGTCGGCTTCACCCTTCGTGCTTTCGCCATATTTTCCGGCGACATCCCCGTATTTTATCGTCCAGCCCTCGGCATGCAATGTTTCCAGCTGATCCACTAAGAAAGGGGACATACCGGCATAGCGTTGCACGGCCGGGTCGAATTCGGAGAGGGTGTCTTCCACCACGCGTTCCACCCGACTGGGTTCATCGTCGACAATTTGTGTCAGCGCTACGGCACCCAGGGCGCCGGCGGACACCCGCCGGAGAGTTTTTCCACGCCCCTCGTCCGCCATACGCAGGAATTCTCTTCCGGCCTTCGAGCCGTCGGCAATGCGACCGTAGCTTCCGTGGACCCCGCCCGCGGCGCCTCGAAAGGCCAGAGCCGCTTGCTGCGTGACTTTGTGTACAGCTTCGATAATGGATCGGGAGACGGGGGGCTTCATATGCGGCCTCCTGCCCGGTCACCTCGTCATCCGGTCCCCCGGCTTCCTTCGACAGTCTCACACCCGGTAAGCGATGTCATCCGGTACATGTTCAGCCCAGGACCAGTTCGAGACCGGCCTCCCCAGCGGAACCCACGGACTCGCGGGAACAACCCGGCGCTGTTGCGTGTTGCACGGGGTGCCGCTACCGTGGGTGCGGTCTTCATCTTGTGGACGTAGGTGGATCACTCCCTCCCACAAGACTCTGTATTCGTTACTTCGGTACTCGAACGCCGTCGGCTCGGCGCAACGTCCGAACCGGACGGGATTCCCACCACAGCAACGCCTCACATCTACGCCCATGCGGCGAGCGTCGTACGCAGCATGCGGCATTCACGGCACAGAGCCGATTCCGCAACTCACCATTCAGGAGAAACACTATGCAGGACAATACTATTCACAGACAGAACCATGCAGACGAGGACGATCGGCCGTCGGTGGCGGGCATCCTCGACATCACCGACAACCATGCCTCGCTACGCGTCGACGGCTACCTACCCGGACCGCGCGACGCACATGTGCCGCCGCGCCTGATCCGCGAGTACGGGCTCCGGCGCGGCGATACCCTCACCGGGACGGTCGGACCCAAACGTGAGGGCGCAAAACTGCCGCCACTCGTCCGAGTCGACAGCGTCAACGGCCTGCCGCCCGGCAACGCGAAATCGCGACCGAACTTCGCCGACCTGATTCCCATCTACCCGCAGGACCGTTTGCGGCTCGAAACCGAACCGCATGAGCTGACCACCCGCGTCACCGATCTGGTGATGCCGATCGGCAAGGGCCAGCGCGCCATGGTGGTCGCACCACCCAAGGCGGGCAAAACCTCCGTACTGCAATCCATCGCGCACGGTATCGCCAAGAATCATCCCGAATGCCAGCTGATGCTGGTACTTGTCGGGGAACGCCCGGAAGAGGTCACCGATCTGTCCCGCGCGGTACCGGCCGAGGTCGCCGCCGCGACCTTCGACCAGCCGGCCCGCGACCATATCGTGCTCGCCGAATTGGCCATCGAACATGCCAAACGCCTCGTCGAAATGGGTCGCGATGTGGTGGTCCTACTCGATTCGCTGACCCGGCTGGCCCGCGCGTACAACCTGGCCGCCGCCGGATCCGGCCGGATCCTCTCCGGCGGAGTCGACGCCGCCGCGCTCGCACCACCCAAGAAATTCCTCGGCGCCGCTCGCAATATCGAGAACGGCGGCTCGCTCACCATCATCGCCAGCGCCCTGGTCGAAACCGGTTCACTCGCCGACACCGTGATCTTCGAAGAGTACAAGGGCACCGGAAACGCCGAACTGAAACTCGACCGCCACGCCGCCGACCGGCGCCTGTTCCCCGCGATCGATATCGACCGTTCGAGCACCCGCAAAGAGGAGCTGCTGCTCACCCCCGACGAGCGCACCGCCACCCGCTCCCTGCGAAAAACCCTCGCGGGCCGCGACTCCCGGCAAGCTCTCGAACTGCTGTTGACCGGTCTCGGGCAGACCGAAACCAACGCCGAATTCCTCACCCAGATCCGCACCGCGGGCTGAGCTCCAGCTCCTTCGCTGACATCGGTCATTGAAATTTTTTATTGACATTTTTCAATGAGCGCGCGGTAATGGATATCGTGAACGCGCCGACACAACAGCCACGAGGCCGGGAAGCCCAGCGCTTGGAGACCCGGAAGCGGGTGTTCGATGCCGCCGTCGCGGAGTTCAAACGCACCGGCACCGCTGGAGCGGACGTGGGCGCCATCATCGATACCGCCGGCGTGGCGCGGGGGACGTTCTACTTCCATTTCCCCAGCAAAGAGCATGTGCTGCTGGAACTGGAGCGGCGTGAAGAGGCGCGCTGCGCCAAGGAGTTCGCCCGGTTCGTCGCCGGGCCGCACGATCTGCCGGCCGCCTTGCGGAAGGCGGTGCGACTCGTGCTCTCCGTCGAGCGCCGGGTCGGTGCGGTCCTGTTCAAAGACGTCCTGGGACTGCACTTCGCGCCGACCCGCCCGCCGGACGACGAATGGACCGACCATCCACTGATCGTGCTGGTGGTCGAGGAGATCGCCCGGGCACGCGAGGCCGGCGAGGCCGCGGACGAGGTCGATCCGTTCCACAGCGCGGTGTTCTTCCTGCTCGGCCTGTACGCATTGCTCACCACGACCAGCGATTCGAAATCCGTGCGGGCCACCATGCTCGACAACTACGTCACCGTCGCTCTGCGCGGCCTGGAACCCCGGTGAGCGCCCCGGCGTTCACCGCAGCCATCGGGAAAAGATCACAACGGAGGTCCTCATGTGGCAAGACATCGTGCGCCTGATCGTCGCCTGGGGCGCCATGGGCGCCGTGATCGGGTTCTGGTACTGGGTGATGCGCAATATCGGGACCTTCTGAGCCGCCCGAGCACAGGCATGTCATGAATATCCGGGAAACCACCTCCGCCGCGGCGCTCGAAAGCAGCTGCGCCGTCACCGCCGTCGCGTTCTCCGCGCGCAGACGATCCGGGGCCCGCCTCATCACCGGCGAGCGCCGCGCATTCGGCCTGAACCCGGCACAGACCGTCGTGCACGTACCCTATCCACCGCTGCCGGGATGGACCCGCCGCACCGTGACCTGCGGTGTCGCCCTGCAGTGCGCACCCTCCAAAGAACGCATCGCGCGGTACGCGCTGCACGAACTCTCACCCCGTGAACTCGCGAGCCTGTCCGTGGTCGAGGGGAATGTCGCGATGGGCTGGATCGCCGCGACATTCCCAGGCCTGATTCCGGAGCTGCGCCGGGTGCTACCCGATTTCGATATCGGCGATCCCGATCTGGACGGGCTCGCGATCGTCGACCGGGCGGTCGCGGCGGCCCGGTCGTCTCGCCCGCCCGTGGCGCACCCCATCCTCGGCACACCTCCGCTGACCGTTCCGGCGCGCGGCCGGGTATCGCTGGCGATGCGGCGGATGTACGGGCGGATGCCGTGGACCTCACAGCGCACCGATTCCTACCGCGCCATGTCGGTACCGGTCGGCGGCGAGGGCGGCGTACGCAACCCGAACCTGCCGCCACCGAGCCGCCCGGAGAACGACGATATCGAGATCAGCCCGGACCGGCGGGCGGGTATCCCCTACCCCGAGTGGAATTCGTGGACCGGCAGTTTCCTGCCCGGCCATGTCGCCGTCCTGGAACGGAGACAGGCCAGGCCGGCCCACAGCCCCGCTCCTGTCGCGGTGGATGTGCGGCGCTGGTTCCGCGAGCGCACCCACCGGGCGATGACCGGCGGACTGGAGGACGGTTCCGACCTGGATATCGACCGCTATATCGGCTACTACGTGGACCTGATGACGGGCACCGCGCATCAGCCCCGGGTGTTCCGGGAGCTGCTGCCGGAATCGCGCGATGTCGCCACCGCCGTTCTGCTGGACGGTAGTTCGTCGCTCGGCGTGCATCAGGGTCGCGCCTTCCAGCTGGAGCTCGCCTGCGCGGACGCCCTCTCCCACGCCATGGCCACGGCACGGGAACGGCACGGGATCTTCGTGTTCACCGGTAATACCCGGCACCGTGTGGAGGTCCGCTGCCTGAAGGATTTCGACGAGCCGAGTTTCGTCGATCCCGGTGGTCTGGGACTGGAAACCGGCGGCTACACCCGTCTCGGCGCGCCCGTGCGACACCTGACCAGCCGTTTGCTCGCGCAACCGGCCGAACGCCGGCTGCTGCTGATCATCGGTGACGGACTGATCTCCGACGAGGGTTACGAGGGGCGCTACGCCTGGGCCGATGTCGCGCATGCCGTCGAAGAAGCCGACGAGGCCGGTGTGGCCGTCTACTACCTCGGGATCGGACCCGTGCGGGTCGACCCACTACCCACCGTGTTCGGAGACCGCCGTTCCCAGCGGATCCGCCGGGTCGAGGAACTACCCCGTGTCCTCGCCCATGTACATCGCGAATTGGTCGCCGCTTAGCGATCGTGTCAGGAATGAGGTGCGGATGAGTACCGAGTACCACTCCACCGGCAACGATATCCAGTTGTTCGACAAGGCTTTTCAGCGGCAGATACCGGTGATGCTCACCGGGCCGACGGGCTGCGGTAAGACCCGGTTCGTCGAGTACATGGGACAGCGGCTGAACCGGCCGGTGGTCACGATCAGCTGCCATGACGATCTGACGAGCGCGGATCTGGTCGGCCGGTTCCTGGTGACCGGTGGCGATGTGGTCTGGAAGGACGGCCCGCTCACCACCGCCGTGAAGAACGGCGCGATCTGCTATCTCGACGAGGTGGTCGAGGCCAGGCACGATTCACTGGCCGTCCTGCATTCGCTCACCGATCATCGCCGGGCGCTGTTCCTGGATCGCGCCGACGAAGTGGTGCCCGCGCCGGCGACCTTCATGCTCGTCTGCTCCTACAACCCGGCGTACCGCAGTTCACTCAAGGAGCTGAAACCGTCTTTCCGGCAACGGTTCCTGACGCTGGCCATGGACTATCTGGACGCGGACCGCGAGACCGATGTGGTGGTTGCCGAAACCGGTATCACGCCGGAGATCGCCCGGCGCCTGGTCCGGTGCGCCCGCACCATCCGGGAGGCCGACGAGGTCTTCCATTTCGAACCTCCCTCCACCCGCGTCCTGGTGACCACCGCGCATCTGATCGCCGCCGGAGCGAGCGAATGGGAGGCGGCCCAGGCGTGCATCTTGGCGCCGTTGAGCAGTAACGGCGCGATCAACGAAGGTCTGCGCGAGATCGCGGCGGCCGGCCTGGCCGCCGCGGACACTCCGGCCGCGCAGTCGGTCTAGAAGGAGGCCAACCACCGTGAACGAACAGGATCGCAGGCGACGGCGTGCGCTGATCGCCGTTCAGATCTTCGCCTACGGATTTCTGCTGGCGATGTTCCTCATCCAGCTGTACATGTACTCGGTCCGGGATTGGTAGGAGCCCTCGTGAAACTCTCGACATTCACCCTGCCCTGGCGCGGCGCTCCCGCTGCCGCCGGGCCCAAGGACGCCTACGACGAACATCAGGACGAATCCCGGCGCGCCCAGCGGGAGGCCGACTGGTGGCTCACCGGCGGAACTCTGCTGATGGGCACGCTGGTGCTCGGTATCGTCGGTCTCCCGATCTTCCTGCGCGGGGTATGGCTACAGCGCCGGGCGCAGACCGCGGGCCTGTCGGTCCGCCCGATCATCGTCACCCTGATCGGCTATCTGGTTATCCTCGACGCCGCGCTGAACAGCCTCGGCTGGGCGCTGGATCTCATCGCCAACCACACGCTGATCAACCGGGTGATCCTCACCGCGTGGGGCAACTTCTTCGACGCCGGCTATTTCTGGCATTACAACGAACTGTGGATCGGCGGGGCCGGCGCGCCCGGCGAGAAGGGCTGGGAAGTGGCCCTGATGCTGACCGTGTTCCCGATGCGTATCGCCGCCGCGATCGCGTTCCTGCAGATGAAACGCTGGGGACACCAGTGGATGATCGTCACCTGCTGGTTCGGCCTGGTCATCTGGATCGGCTACACGTTCAACATGACCATGTACGCCGATGTGCGCTACGACGGGGTCGTACTGCCGGTGATCGGCTGGTGGCTCTACGACATCTTCTACATCACGCCGTTCCTCGCGATTCCCTATCTGCACACGGTCAACCGCGAGATCTTCTCCGACTGACCGGCGCCCACCCGGTAGTCGATTCCGTTCCGCTCGAAGGACTTCCATATGAGCACATCCACCCCCGCGGCGAACGATCCGGCGAAAACCGATCTGCCCCTGGGCACCACCGCACCGTACGCCCGGATGCACAAATGGCTACGGCGCGCCATCTTCGTCTGCCTGTTCGCGCTCGTCATCGAGGGCGCTTTCACGGTACCGGCCCTCGCACTCTGGTACGGCTGGCCGACCCTGTCGTTCACCGAGATCTGCAGTGAACTGATGAAGGTCAGATATTCCGACGACACCCTCGAATGCGAGCATCCGTATCCGCTGTCCGGACCGCCCTTCGGCGGGCCGCCGGAAGCGGCGGGTCAGAAAACCGCGCGGGACGATTGGGGTATTCAGCCGAAACCGGGCTGGGATCGGATCGGGTTCCGCGAACTCATCCAGATCCGCGACGACCGCGTGGCCCGCCAGGAAGCCGCGCAGCAGGCGCCACCACCCCGCTGACGGAACCGGGGCCCGGTGCCGCCCCGGTGAGCGGAACGTAATCCAGTCTTGTCCACACTTCATTGGGACGAAACGTCGGCCTCGTAGCTTCTGGATACGAGCTTGGATCCAAACTCGGATACAAGTCCGGAGGGCTTCACACGAGGAGAACGTATGGTCTCGCCTACCGCACCCGGAATCCATATCGGTGGTCTCACAAAGACATTCAAGGTCGGCCGGCGCCGGGAGGTCACCGCCCTCGACGGTGTGGACATTCAGTCCGGCGAAGGAGAATTCGTCAGCCTCCTCGGTCCCTCGGGGTGCGGGAAGAGCACTGTGCTGCGCATTCTGGCCGGGCTGGAGCCGCAGACCGAGGGTATCGCGCTGGTCCATGGCGAGACGCCACGCGATATGCGCCGGCACGATCACCTCGGGATCGCGTTCCAGGACGCGGCCCTGCTGCCGTGGCGTTCGGTGCGCACGAATATCCGGCTGCCCCTGGAGGTCGCCAAGAAGCCGGTGGACGATCGGGCTATCCAGGAACTGATCGATCTGGTCGGCCTGACCGGTTTCGAGAACGCGCGGCCCGCACAACTGTCCGGCGGTATGCGGCAACGCGTTGCCATCGCCCGCGCCCTGGTGGTGCGACCGCGGGTCCTGCTGCTGGACGAACCGTTCGGCGCACTCGACGATATGACCCGGCAGAACCTGAATATGGAACTGCTGCGTATCTGGACCGAACGCCCGGCGACAACACTGATGGTTACGCACGGGATCTCCGAGGCGGTATTCCTCTCCGACACCGTGGTGGTGATGAGCCCCCGGCCGGGCCGCGTCCAGAAGGTGGTCGATATCGACCTGCCCCGGCCGCGTACCCCGGAAATGATGCGGACCAGCGCCTTCCACGATTACGTCGACTTACTGTCCGGTGTCCTGTTCGGATCCGGAGAACCGGCCCGGGACGCTGTCGAGGTGGGCGTATGAGCGAGTCGGGCCCGGAAGTGGCGGCGAAGGGCGACCACGCGGAGCCCTCGCGGATGCTCGGCAGCGGCGGTACGAAAGGCCGGAAGTATCTCGGGGCGGCCGGCTCTCTGATCGTGCTCGCCGCCTGGCAGGTGATCGGAGCGACCGGAGTACTCGGTCCGGCCATCGCGGCCCCGGTCGATATCGTCCAGGGCCTGATCACGGACGGCACGAACTTCTACAGCCTGCATCTCCCGGTGACCCTCGCATCGGCGGCCGCCGGCTTCTTCTGGGGCAATCTGGCCGCGATCGGTTGCGCGGCCCTGGTGCTCACGGTGCCGGCGCTGGAGAAACTGGTTCTGCAGATCGGTATCGCCTCGGCCTGTATTCCGCTGATCGCCATCGCGCCCATCCTGGCAGCATGCTTCAACGGGCAGGTGACCTCGGCGATCATGGCGGCCGTCTCCGTTTTCTTCACGACGCTGGTCGGGACCATCAACGGGCTCCGGCACGCCGACCCGGTCAGTGAGGATCTGGTCCGGGCCTACGGCGGCGGCAGATATCTCGTATTGCGCAAGGTCCAGTTGCTCTATGCCCTGCCCGATATCGTCACCGCACTGAAGATCGCCGTTCCGGCGGCCCTGCTCGGCACGATCATCGGCGAATTCATGGGTCAGGAAACCGGTCTGGGCGCCGCGCTGGTGGTCGCGCAACAGTCCAGTGAGGTCGTCCGCACCTGGGGTATCACGCTGGTGTGCAGTGCGCTGGCCGCCGGAGGCTTCCTCATCGTCGCCGCCGTCCAGCGCTTCGCCACCCCGTGGGCCGCCGGGACCGAATCGGAGGTCCGGGTATGAGCACCGCGACTGTACTGGGAAATCCGGCCGCCAGAAGTGCGGCGCGGACCCTCGCGACCCTGATCGGTGCGGTACTGGCCATCGTGATCGTGTGGACGGTGTTCCTGCGGGTGGTCGATGTCAGCTCGTTCGTCGCGAAATCCCCGGGCGATGTGGTGACCTACCTGTTCACGGCCCCGGAGGCCGCGGCCAACCGCTCCGCGATCATCGCCGATCTGCTCCGCACCCTGGCCGACGCCTCCTACGGCTACCTGCTGGGGCTCGCGCTGGCAGCGGCGGTTTCGCTGCTGTTCTATTTCTCGCGAACCGTCGAGTCCATGTTCACGCCGACGGTGACCGCCGCGCACGCGATCCCGATGGTGACCGTCGCGCCGATCCTGGTCCTCGTCTTCGGCCGGGGAGCCCTCGCCACCGCTGTTATCGGCGCCGCCGTCGTCGTCGTACCGGCGCTGCTCACCATGCTGCACGGAATCCGCGCGACCCCGCGGGCGGATCTCGACATGATCACCGCGTTCGGCGGTTCCACCCTGGATGTCTTCTTCAAAGTCTCGCTCCCCCACGCCGTGCCGACCTGGTTCGCCGCGGCCCGAGTCGCGGTGACGACCTCGGTCGTCGGCGCCCTGCTGGCCGAATGGCTCGCGACCGGGGAGGGTCTCGGCGGGCAGATGCTGCGTGCCGCCAACGAATTCCAGTTCGACCGGCTCTGGGCGTCGGTGGTCGTCCTCACCGTCGTATGCGTCGCCGTCTACCAGGTGGTCGCAGTCGCCGAGGACCTCGTGACTGCCCGGATGAGCGCTGCGCGCTGACACCGGAGCCCGCACTCCATGCACCAACAATCATCGGAGCACCCATGTCTGCACAGTTCGATCGCCGTAAATTCCTGACCCGAACCCTGGCGGCCGGCGGCGTCGCGCTGGCCGGTTCGGCCGCCCTGACCGCGTGCGTCTCCGGTGGCGCCACCAGCGGCTCCACCGACGGATTCGGCGTCGCTTCCCAGCGGCTGGCCTGGATCAAGAACACCCAGTTCGCGGGCAGCTTTCTCGCCGACCGCAACGGTTACTATCTCGACGCGGGTTTCACCGGAGCGGATCTCGTCGCCGGCGGCCCGACCGCGCCGCCCATCGAATCCGATGTCCTCAGCCGCACATTCGCGGGCGTCTCCCAGGTACCCATCGTCGGCTCGGCGGTCGCCAAGGGCGCGCCGTTGAAGATCATCGGCGCGGTCTACCAGCGGTACGCCGGATGCATCATGTCGATGGGTTCGAAACCGATCGACGGACCACAGGATCTCTACGGCAAAACCATCGGCTGTGCCTCTTCCAGCGAACCCGTCTGGCGTAACTTCATGGCCGCACTGGGGCTCGACGATTCCCGGATCAACACCGTTCCCGTCCAGGGGGATCCGATCGGGATGACGGTCGGTGAGATCGACGGGTATCTGGGATTCATAAACAGCCAGGTCGTGGACCTGCGCCACAAGGGATTCGATATCCGCGCCACGCTGCTGGCCGATATGGGCTTTCCGCTGGTGGGCCAGACCTATATCACCACCCAGGCCAATCTCGATAATCACCGGGACAAGGTCAAAGCCTTCCTGAAGGCCGAGGTCCGCGGCTGGAAGGATGTTGTCGCCGATCCGCGCCTGGCCACCGATATCACCGTCGACGATTACGGCAGAACTCTCGAACTCGACCGCGCGGCCACGTTCGATTGCTGTATCGCGGGCATCGAACTCATCCGCAACGGCGATCCCCGGCAGCAGATCGTCGCGATCTCCGACGAGGCGGCCGCCGCGAATATCGCCTCGATCGCGGCGGGCGGATTGGACCTCACCGTGAACGACCTGTTCGATCTCGGGCCGATCCGCGAGGTCTTCGCCGAGAACCCCGACCTCGCCCTCGCCTGACTCTCTCCCCGAAAGGCCTGATCATGCCCGCCTTTGCCACCACCCCGGATTTCGTCGTCACCGGCGCGACCGTGGTCTCCCACGACGGCCGCCGCCGCCAGGACATCGCCGTCCGCGACGGCCGGATCCTCGCCGTCGGTGACGGTCTCGCCGCCGAGGGGATCCCGGCGGTCGACGCCACCGGCTTGATGGTGTTGCCCGGTCTCGTCGATATGCATGTCCACCTGCGGGAACCCGGGATGGTCGAGAAGGAGGATTTCGCCAGCGGGACACGGGCCGCGGCCGCGGGCGGTGTGACGACGGTCGTCGATATGCCGAACACCAAACCCCCGGTCGCCACCGCCGAGCGATACCGGCAGAAGCTGGAACTGGTCCGGAACAAGGCCTATGTCGATTTCGGGCTCTACGGAATGATCGACCACGACAACGACGGCGAGATCGCCGGGATGGCCGGGCTGGGCGCCATGGGCTTCAAACTCTTCATGGGCCAGACCACCGGCGATAACCGCTGCCCGAACGACGCGGCGATCTTCCGCGGACTCGAGGCGGCCGCGGCGGCCGATCTCGTGGTCGGGGTGCACGCCGAGAACGACCACCTACTACGAATGTTCGGCGACCGGCTGCAGGACTCCGGCCGCAAGGACCCGCGGGCGCATCTGGAAGGGCGGCCGGCCTTCGTCGAGGTCGAGGCCGTGACCCGGATCGTCACCATGGCCACCGAGGCCGGTGCGAAACTCCATATCCACCATCTGTCGACGGCGGCGGGACTGCGGCGGGTGATGGATCTGCGCGCCGAGGGTCACCGGGTAACGGTCGAAACCCTTATCGCGCATCTGTTCCTCGACGACAACGCCTACGACAACTACGGCAACCTCGTGAAGCTCAACCCACCGATCCGGCCCGCCGCCGATGTGGACGCCCTCTGGGCCGGGATCGCCCGCGGCGATGTCGATATCATCGCCACCGACCATGCCCCGCATACCGCGGACGAACAGGCCGAAACGGATGTCTGGAAGGCCTACGGCGGTTTCATCGGTGTCGAGACGATGCTGCCGCTGCTGCTCACCGCCGCCGCCCAAGGCAAACTGACGGTGGAAGATATTGTGCGGCTCTGCGCCTACCGGCCCGCGCAGCGATGGTCGATCGCCGGCAAGGGGCAGATCGCGGCGGGCTACGACGCCGATTTCGTTCTCGTCGATCCGACCGCCGAAACCACTCTCGACTCCGCCGCACTGCATTCCAAGCACACCGTCACGCCCTACCACGGGTGGCCGCTCACCGGGTCGGTCGTCGCCACCTATCTGCGTGGGCAGCTCGTCTACGAGAAGGGTGACATCATCGGTGCGCCGACGGGCCGGCAGGTGCTTCCTATCCGCGCATCGCGCGCTGCCGCACTCTGACTGCCATCCTCCGAATACTAGGGAGAAGTCGTGACCGAATCACAGATATCTCTGCTCGACTCCGGCGGCGACGGCGCCGCCACCATCCGCAACGCGGTGACACAGTGCCTGGACGAAGTGATCCGCGCCGGCGTGGTGCCCGATCGACCCGCCGAAACCTGTGGCGGATCGTTCACAGTGATCGCCGGTATCGGCACCACGGCACCGCACGCGCTGCGCGGCGCACTGCTGCACGACGCACTCGCCGCCCAGGGTGTCGAACCGGCAGATACCGTCCCGTTCCCGGATGCGGACGCCCTGCTCGCGGACCGGTCGTGGAACCTCGCCCTTGTGCTCAGCCCCTGGAAACAGCGTGTGGCCGCACAATTGGCGACCCGAACCGAATCCGCTCTTCGGACCGGCGTCGTCGACACCATCGTCCGCGGCGCCGACGGCCCGGCCGGGATCAACACCAACACGTGGGCGGCACAGGCGGCGATGGAAACCGTTCTGGGCGGCCGGACCCCGGGTGCGGTACTGGTACTCGGTGCCGGCGGATCGTCGAATTCGGTCGCGCTGGGGTGCCGCCGCGCCTGGCCGGATACGCGGCTGATCGGCAGCGCCCGCAATTCCGAGGCCCTGTCCGCGTGGGCCGCCCGGTTCGGCGCCGAGGCCGTGGCGCCCGGCGAGCTGAAGGCGCTCTGCGCCGAGGAGTCTCCCGCCCTGATCGTCAACACGACCACCTGGGGTGAAACCGACGCTTCGGAGAACGAACCCTTCGTTTTCGACTTCCCGGAACTCGCCCGGCCGGGAAATTGCTATTTCGACCTGAACAACCGGGTCTCCGCGCTGCAGACCACCGCGCTGCGCTCCGGGATGAACGTTGTGTCGGGCACGTTCATGCAGCGCGTCACCAACGCCTGCCGCGCCGCGCTGCTGAGTACGGAACCACGGTGACCACGCCCAACGGGGCGGGTACCCGGCCCGCCGAGGAACAGCTGAGCGTCCGGGAACGGGTGTACCGCTTTCTGCGCCAGCAGATCATCACCGGTGAATACGCCGGCGGTATCCGGTTGACCGAAGAGCAGATCGCCGAGGAACTCGGCGCGAGCCGGACGCCGATCCGGGAAGCGCTGCAACGGCTGACCAGTGAAGGCCTGGTCGAACGGGTGCGGCGCGGTCAGTTGGTGGTCGTGCAATTCGATGCCGATGTACGAGCCGAGCTGCACGAACTCCGGGTCGCCTTCGATCAGGTGGCGGCAAGAATGCTCACTGCCAAGGCGGACAGCGTGGACTGGGTGGCGCTCTACGCACTACTCGAACCGCTCGGCACCGCATTGCACGAATACGGCGTCACCAGCCCCCAGTATTCGATGGCCCATCTCGAATTCCATATGGCCGTCAACCGGGCCGCGTTCACCCCGGTCACCTCATCGTTCCTCCGACGGCAGGCCTTTCTCTACCCCACCGACGACTACGTTCAGCAGCCGGGCCACGAACCCGTCTCCCAGCATCGGGTACTCCTCGACGATCTCTCCAGCGGCGATCCGGAACGCGCCGTCACCGCTGCCCGGGTGCACGCGCTACGGGGCCCCGGAAATACCACCCTTATCTGATATCGCGTCCTCGTACGCTCTGCCGCCAAGGAGCTCCACCATGTCCGACGGTCTCGTCCTCATGTTCGTCAACGGCCAGGCCATGCGCGGCGGATCGTTGCACGATGCCCTTGCCTCGGCACGTTTCCTCGGCGCCGTGCGAACCGCTCCGAGGTATCGCTTCTTCTCGTTCGACGATGTATTCCCCGGTCTCGCAAGAGTTTCCGAAGGTGGCTGGGCAGTACCGGGAGAAATCTACGAAGTGTCCTACGCCGACCTCCGCGACAATCTGCTGCCGCGGGAGCCGGCCGAACTGGAACTCTCGGTGATCGAACTGGAGGACGGCCGGGGTTCGCTGAGCATGGTCTGCCGTCGCCTCCCCGGGCCGGACGACCCCGTCAGTGAGATCACCGCACCCGGCGGCTGGCGCGAACACCACTCGATTCCGGCCGGTCGGCTGTGACAGAGATACTCACCGCCGGAAAGGATCCCGGGACCGCCGATCACTATCTCTGGTGTACCCCGGAGACCGTCAGCTGGGGAACACTGCCCACCGCGCGAACCACACCGGTCCTGGCCGTCGACAGTGGCGAGACCGTCACCTTCGATACGGTCTCGCAGGAAGGCCTGATGGAGGACCAGGGGCGCGATCCGGCCGGCTACTTCGGGCAGTTCGGCGTCGCCCCCGGAGACGTCCTGCCCGATGCCGTCGACCTGGCCGCATCCGATCTACATCGGATGGATACGCCCGAAGGTCCCCATATCGTGCTCGGCCCTGTGCACGTTCGGGGAGCCGAGCCCGGAGACTGGCTGCGGGTGGATTTCCTCGGCCTGACGCCCCGGGTTCCCTACGGCATCATCTCCAGCCGGCACCGCCGGGGTGCGCTGCCCGACGAACTGCCACGCGAGGCCGACGGCAGTGTGCCCGCCGTTTTCAGCAGATTCTGCGCTCTCGACGGTCCGGGTCGCGCGGAGTTCCGGTACGACAGGGGCCGGGCAACGATCGATATCCGGCCCTTCATGGGGCTGTGCGGTGTCACCCCGTCCGGTGACGAAGCACGCAGCACCATCCCACCGGGGCCGTTCGGCGGGAACATGGATATCCGTGAGATCGTGGCCGGTTCGGCTCTCTACCTCCCCGTACAGATCGCGGGCGCCGGATTCTTCCTCGGTGACCCGCATTTCGCGCAGGGCAACGGCGAGATCGCGCTCACCGCTCTGGAGGGATCCCTGCGTGTCACCGCGCGGCTCTCGGTGGTGAAATCACTTCCAGGGCAGCCTCCGGCCGCCCCGTTCGCCGAAACAGACGAGCACTGGATCCTGCTGGGGATGGACGAGAGCCTCGATATCGCGATGCGGGAATGCGCGCGGACCGCGGTCGAGTTCCTCGCGTCCCGCACCGGTATGACACCGAGCGAGGCCTACCTTTATCTCAGCGCGGCCGGAGATTTCTCGGTGACCCAGGTGGTCGACCTGGTGAAAGGAGTGCACTGTGCGATCCGAAAACGCGATGTCGCCGGGTAGTTTCCGCCACGCCGACGGGGGGCGGGTCACGTCACTGCGCAACGCCGCGACCGTCGACGGACAGCTCGTGGATGTACACATCACCGGCGACCGGGTGGCGGCGGTCGCCGCGGCCGGAGACGGGCCCGTGGGTGAGCGCGATCTGGACCTCAGCGGTTACCTCCTGCTCGAGGCACCGGCGGAACCACACACCCATCTCGACAAGGCGCTCTCGTTCGACGAAATCCGGCCTCCGCTGGGCGATCTGCGCACTGCCATCGCGTCCTGGGAGGAATACAATCCCCGGCTGACGGTGGACGGTATCGCCGACCGCGCGCGCCGGGTGGCGTTGCACATGCTCTCCAACGGCACGACCGCCATCCGCTCGCATGTCAATCTGCTGCCCGGTGACGCCCCGCTGCGCGGCGTACAGGCACTGGTGCGCGTGCGGGCCGAACTCGCGGCGGTCATGGATATCCAGCTGGCGGTCCTGGCCCCGTACGCGGTGGACGATGCGGCGATCCACGCCGCACTCGACCTGGGGGTCGATTTCGTCGGCGGCCATCCGCACAACACGCCCGAGCCGACCGCCAACCTGCGGCGGCTGCTGCGGATCGCCGAAAACCGCGGGATCGGTGTCGATATGCATACCGACGAACAACTCGACCCCGAGATGCTCACGCTCGAACAGCTCACCCACCTCGTCCGGGACAGGCCGCCGACGCGATCGGTGACCGCGAGCCACTGCGCCAGCCTGGGTATGACCCGCCCGGAGGTCCGCGCGCGCGTGACGGCCGCGGTCGCGGCGGCGGGTATCGGCGTGGTCGCGTTGCCGATCACCAACCTGTACCTGCAGGGCCGCGATCACCCGGTGGCCACGCCGCGGGGTATCACCGCGGTTCGCGCACTACTCGATGCCGGCGTCCCGGTGGCCGGCGGCGCGGACAATGTACGGGATCCGTTCAACCCGCTCGGGCGCGCCGACGCGTTCGAAACGGCCATGCTGCTCGTCACCGCCGCGCATCTCACACCGCGGGAGGCCTACCGCGCGGTCAGCACCGGTGCCCGCGAAGTGATGGGCCTCCCGGCGGCCGGGCCGGTGCCGGGCGCATACGCCGATCTGCTGGCCATCCGGGCCTCCGGTCTCGAGGACGCCATCGCCACGGCGCCCACCGATCGGTTCGTTCTGCGCCGCGGCAGGCTCGTCGCGGCCAGCCGCTCGGAACGCTCGACGGTGACCCGGCCGCCGGACTGATTCCGCGCCCCGGCTTCAGACCGTTCTCAATCAGTAGTTCAATCAATGATTGAACTTTCCCGGCCGCGGTGGTTCACTACCTCCATGCCCCAGAAAGTCTCGGCCGGGACCCGGGAACGCCTGCTCACGGCCGCCGAACGACTACTGCTGACCGAGCGCTACGAGGATGTCTCGGTACGCGGCATCTGCGCGGCGGCCGACGCCAATGCGGCAGCCGTCCACTACCACTTCGGGTCCAAAGAGGCCCTCGTGGTGGCCCTGCTGGAAGACCGACTCGGCGCGCTGTGGGCCGACCGGCTCACCGCCGTCACCAGCGAACACCGCCCGGTCGGCGATATCGTGGACGCGATCCTCGAACCGTTCACCGAACTGGCGGCCGACCCCGCGGGCCGGCTACATCTACGGCTGCTCGCCCAGTGCATCCTCGGCCGGCAGGTCGGACTCGAGTTCTGGCAGCAGCAGTGGTTCCGGCTCGATTCGTGGTCCGGCCTGCTGCCCCATCTGCCGGAACCGGACAGCCGGCGCCGCTGGATGCTCGCCTTCGACCTGATCATCATGCGATTCGGCGGCGACGCCGCCGACGGCCGGCCGATCACCGAGCAGGCCGTGGCGTCCCTGCGCGATTTCGTCGTGGCCGGATTGACCGCAAAGGAGACCCCGTGATGCGATGCCTCCGCCTCCGCTCCGGCCTCCGCCGACCGCATGCACCAATCTCGAGGGAGATTCGATGAACGAGGTATTCGCACCCACCACCCTGGGCCCGCTCACCCTGCGCAACCGGGTGATCAAGGCCGCGACCTTCGAGGGCCGCACCCCCGACGCGCTGGTCACCGATGACCTCATCGAATTCCACCGCGAAGTCGCGGCGGGTGGGGTCGCCATGACAACCGTCGCCTACTGCGCCGTCGCGCCGGGGGGGCGCACGGACCGGCACCAGATCTGGATGCGGCCCGAAGCCGTGCCGGGACTGCGCCGTCTCACCGACGCGGTGCACGCCGAGGGAGCGGCGGCCAGTGCGCAGCTCGGGCACGCGGGTCCGGTGGCCAATTCCGCATCCAATCGCGCACCCGCGCTGGCACCGAGCCGACTCTTCAGTCCACTCGGGATGAGCCCGATGAAGGTTCCGGACGAAACCGAGATAGGTGAGCTCGTCACCGCTCACGCGGACGCGGCGCTGCTGGCGATCGAGGCCGGTTTCGACGCGGTGGAGATTCATTTCGGGCACAACTATCTGGCGAGTTCGTTCCTGAGCCCGCTACTGAATCGGCGTAAGGACCGCTACGGCGGCACATTGCAGAACCGGGCCCGGCTGGCCCGCGAGATCGCCCGCGCGGTGCGCGATGCGGTGGGCGAGCGGATCGCGGTCACCGCGAAACTCAATATGGAGGACGGGGTCCGCGGCGGATTCACCCTCCCGGAATCGTTGCAGGTGGCCTCCTGGCTGGAGGCCGACGGCACACTCGACGCGCTGGAGCTGACCGCGGGCAGTTCCCTGCTGAATCCGATGCTGCTGTTCCACGGCGCGGCACCGCGCCGGGAGTTCGCGAAAACACTGCCGGGGCCGGCGCGTTGGGGTTTCCGGCTGATCGGACGGGCCTTCCTGCGCGAATACCCCTACGAGAAGGCCTATCTGCTGGAACGCGCCCGCCAGTTCCGCCGCGAACTGTCCATGCCGCTGGTACTGCTGGGCGGGATCACGGACTCGGAGTCGATGCAGCTGGCCATGGACGAAGGGTTCGAGTTCGTCGCCATGGGCCGGGCGCTGCTGCGGGAGCCGGATCTTTTGCGGCGCATCGAATCCGACGCGAAGACCGAGTCGGCCTGCGTGCACTGCAACGAATGCATGCCGACCATCTACAGCCGTACGCGGTGCGTATTGCGGATCGAGCCGTCGGCTGCGGGTTCGGCGCCGGACAGCCGGTGAGCTGCCGAATCCACTGTGCGCCGGGGGCGCTCGGGTGTTGTACAAACATTCATTAACGAACACCTATTGAATGCGCCGTTGTTTAACGGTACGGTAAGCGGTATCGAAACCCGCACTCCCCGAGTGCGATTGCCCGCAGACCTACTCACCGCACCGCGGCGAAACCGAGGACCGAACCATGCACCGAACCTCCCGCACCCACCGATTCGTCACCCGCATCGCCGCCACCGCGGTCATCGCACTGGCACCACTGGCGATCACCGCCGCACCCGCCCTCGCCGAGCCGGTGGCAGTCGCCCCCAGCTCGGAGGTCGAAGATGTCAGCCGCCCAGGGCATTTCGGCCATAACCACGGCCACGGGCGCGGCTGGAACCACGACCGCGGCAACCACAGCTGGAACGGCTGGTCCGATGACGGCATCGACTGGAACCGGGGCCACCGCAACCGGCACGGCCACGGCCGCCCGGGCCGCAACCACGGCTGGAACCACGACCGCGGCTGGAACCACGGCCACGGCCTGCCGCTGCCCGGGTTCTTCCTCCCCGGAACCGGCAGCGCATTCTAGCCGTCGAATAGCGGCACATCATTCAGGTTTTCAGATGTGCCGCCGAGAGAACTGCCCTCCTGAGCGGCCGGCCGGCTTCACGAGAGCCGACCGCCGCACGACACCGGCCGCCACACCCGGTGGAGATTCCGGTGATACCGGGTGGGCGCGGAACAGTCGGCGATCAGTTCCGCGGCCACCCGGCCCGACCGGGCGCAGGTTCACCCGGCTCCACCCGCCGGCGGCGACGCACCCTGAACACCGGTATCCGCGCCGTGGGAGAACGAAGCGGATTCCACACCCCGCTGCGGCGCCTGCTGGGCCCGGAGGCGCGGCAGCGCCCGTTCGAACGCCCCGATGAGCAGATCCGCCAGATCGTGGCTGAAACCGTTACGGACCACGATCCGCAGCACCGCCAGATCTTCCCGGTCCGCCGGGAAGGTATAGGCGGGAACCAGCCAACCCTCTTCGCGTAACGCGGCGGAGACATCGAAAACCGAGTAACCGCTCTCCTCCGGCGCGAGCTTGAACGCGAAAACCGGCAGTTCCCGCCCATCGGTCAGCAGTCGGAAAGCACCCAGCTGCGCGATCCGGTCGGCGAGCGCGGCGGCGACCTCCCGGCAGTAGCCCTGGACACGTTCGTAACCGCGGCGACCGAGCCGCAGGAAGGTGTAGTACTGCGCCACCACCTGAGCGCCCGGCCGCGAGAAGTTCAGCGCGAAGGTCGGCATCTGGCCGCCGAGATAGTTGACCCGGAACACCAACTCCTCGGGTAACGCCGCGGCATCGCGCCACAACACCCAGCCCACACCCGGGTAGACCAATCCGTATTTGTGGCCCGAAGTATTGATCGAAGCCACCCGCGCGAGCCGGAAATCCCACTCCAGCCCGGGATCGCAGAACGGTGCGAACATGGCACCGGACGCACCGTCCACATGCACCGGGATATCCCAGCCGTTGCTGTCCCGAACCTGATCCAGGGCGGCGCAGATCTCGGCGACCGGTTCATAGCTACCGTCGAATGTGGAACCGAGCACCGCCACCACACCGATGGTGTTCTCATCGCAATGGGCCGCCGCCTCATCGGCGGTCAGATGGAACCGCTCCCCCGCCATCGGCACCAGCCGCGCCTCGACGTCCCAGTATTCGGTGAATTTCTCCCAGCACACCTGGACATTGCTGCCCATCACCAGATTCGGCCGGTCGGTCGCCTGCCCGGCGTCCCGCCGCCGTTTCTGCCAGCGGCGCTTCAACGCCAGACCGGCCAGCATGCACGCCTCACTGGAACCGGTGGTGGAACAGCCGACGGCGTGATCGGGATCGGCGGCATTCCAGAGATCGGCGAGGATCCGCACGCACCGAGCCTCCAACTCGGCGGTACGGGGATATTCGTCCTTGTCGATCATGTTCTTGTCGAAACATTCGCTCATCAAGGTCTGCGCCATAGGCTCCATCCACGTGGTGACGAAGGTCGCCAGGTTCAGCCGAGCGTTGCCGTCGAGCAGCAGTTCGTCGTGCACGATCTGATAAGCGGTATCGCTGTCGATCTCACCGGCGGGAAGCCGGTTACGCGGCACCTCGATGGGTTCCCGGGTGAACACGGGATTCACCGCGATCTGCTCGCGATCGGGCTCCGAGATATGCGCCGGATGGGTCAATGCCATGGAAACCTCCATCAGCATCTGGCCGGGCGCCGGTCGCCCGGTCCGCCGATCGGTAGGAGTATTCCCTGATGGGCGGGGTCGGAGGTGGAGGTCGCGGGGCGCGGCGGGTCGTGGTGGGTTCGGTGAGCGGGGGCGGGTCGTGGATGTGACGAACAGGGACAGTTTGCGAAGGTGAGAAGCAGGGCAGTTCGTGAAGGTTCTGTGTTTTTTGGCGTCGCCTCCGGCGCCGCGGGTTCGGGGCCCCCTTGGTCTCGTTCTTCACTCCCGACGCTCAGTCGCTGCGCTCCTTCGCTCTGGTCGCTCCAGAACGAGACGGGCCCCG
>NZ_JBEYBT010000018.1:0-98989 GCF_040632335.1 Nocardia sp. NPDC019395 | reverse complement strand
CCACACGGGGGTATGAAGAACCGAAACCAAATAAAATATTTGGCACTGACATTCATCAACACACTATTGAGTTCTCAAAGAACACACGCACACACAATCTCGCAGCATTTCGCTGGTTGATCCGTGAGGCAACTTCCAAAGCTTAGCTCAACCGATTTCCCGATTGCAAATCGGGGTTCCGGTCGAACCAGTGTGATCGCCAGGCGCTCCTCGTACAACCTCGTTGTCCCTGGTCCCTCCGGCTCGGCGTTTCCGCCTCGCTCCGGGCCCCTGGTCGGTGTCCGTGTCGCTCTGACTTGGATAAAGTTACGCGGCAACCAATTCGATGTCAAATCGCCTGGTCACGGTGGGTTCTCGGCGACATTTACTATTGTCCGCACGCACCGGATCCGCCGAGAATCCTCATGCTTCCGTTCCCACGCGCTTCACATCGGCGCCGAGCGCCTGCAGCTTTTCGACGAAGTCGGGATATCCGCGGTCGATGTGGAATACGTCGTGCACTTCGGTAACTCCGTCCGCGACGAGCCCGGCCAGCACCAAACCCGCGCCGGCGCGGATATCGGACGACCAGACCGGTGCACTGGACAACCGCGGAATGCCACGAACAACGGCGTGGTGCCCGTCGGTGCGCGCATCGGCGCCCAGCCGGATCATCTCCTCGACGAAACGGAACCTCGCCTCGAAGACGTTCTCCGTGATCATCGATGTGCCGTCGGCGATCGATGCCAACCCGATGGCCATCGGCTGCAGATCCGTGGGGAACCCGGGAAACGGCAGGGTCGAGAAGTTCACCGCCCGGGGGCGGTCGGGCTGCGTGACCCGGAAACCGTCCTGTTCGAAGGAGATACGCGCGCCGGCGGAACGTAGTTTGTCCAGGACGAGGGCCAGGTGTTGCGGGTTGACCCCGCTCACCCGCACATCGCCCATCGTCATAGCGGCGGCGATACCCCAGGTTGCCGCGACGATCCGGTCGCCGATCACCCGGTGGGTGATCGGCGAGAGCCGCTTCACTCCCTGGATGGTCAGGACCGATGTGCCGGCCCCCCGGATCCGCGCCCCCATCTGGGTGAGCATGGTGCACAGGTCGACGATGTCCGGCTCGCGCGCGGCATTGTCGATCACGGTCTCCCCTTGTGCGAGGACAGCTGCCATAAGGATGTTCTCGGTTGCTCCGACCGAAGGGAAGTCGAGCCGGATACGGGCGCCCTGCAGCTCGTCGGCGCGGGCCACCACACATCCGTGCTCGATCTCGCTCGTCGCACCCAGCAAGCGCAGGCCCGCCTGATGCATATCGAGCGGGCGGGAACCGATCGCGTCCCCGCCGGGCAACGCGACCACCGCACGTTTACAGCGCGCCATGAGCGGGCCCAGCACACAGACCGACGCGCGGAACTGTGTCACCGCCGGGAAGTCCGCGTGGTACTTGGGCTCGGCCGGGGTGTCGATGGTGACGACATCGCCGGTGATGGTGACATCGCAACCGAGTCCGCGCAGCACATCCGCCATCAAGGGAACGTCCAGAATGTCCGGGCAGTTCGTGATGGTGGTGGTGCCTTCGGTGAGTAAGGCCGCGGCCATGAGTTTCAGGACGCTGTTCTTGGCGCCGCCGACCGAGACCTCACCGACCAGCCGGTTGCCGCCAGATACCAAAAACCGTTCCATGCCGCCTCTCCGAGTATTCGGCGCACCAGTGAGTGCAAGGATAGAGCGCAGACGTGCCCGCCAATGCGCCGGTCGTGCGAATACGCCGGGCCGAAACGCCGGACGGTGACCCAAC
Source organism: Nocardia sp. NPDC019395 (assembly GCF_040632335.1). NCBI lineage: Bacteria > Bacillati > Actinomycetota > Actinomycetes > Mycobacteriales > Nocardiaceae > Nocardia > Nocardia sp. NPDC019395. The sequence continues at coordinate 97,212 of NZ_JBEYBT010000018.1, read as the reverse complement.
GGCCACAGTGGGCGAAACCGGACCCGCCTCAGTCTCCCGGCGGCCGGCCTCGACCAGAGCCGGCTTCGTCACGACCGTCGTCTCCGGGCTCGGACGGTGCGCCGTTCTCGCGCCCCCCGCCGGGCCGCCAGAGCACATCGCCCTCAGGGTTGGTGTACCGGCTGAGGATGAACAGCAGATCCGAGAGCCGGTTGAGGTACTTCGCCGGCAGGACACTCGTATCGTCGGGGTGGGCCTGTACCGCGGCCCACGCCGAACGTTCGGCACGCCGGACGACCGTACGCGCGGTGTGCAGCAGCGCCGCCAGCGGTGTACCGCCGGGCAGGATGAACGAATGTAGCGGTGCCAGTTCGGAATTGAATTCGTCACACCAGTTTTCCAGGCGTTCGATATACGGCTCGGTGATACGCAACGGCGGGTACTCCGGGTCTTCCACCAGTGGCGTGGACAGGTCGGCGCCGGCATCGAACAGGTCGTTCTGGATATTGCGCAGAACCGTGCGCAGTGCCTCGCCCGGATCACCGAGTGCGATCGCCACACCGAGCGCGGCGTTCGCCTCGTCGCAGTCCGCGTAGGCGACCAGCCTCGGGTCGGTTTTGCCGACCCGGGAGAAGTCGCTGAGACCGGTGGTCCCGTCGTCGCCGGTACGGGTGTAGATCCGCGTCAGATGCACGCTCACACGACCCACCATAAACGCTCGACGGCTCGACGACGGGGTTACCGGGTCTGCACTTTTGCGCCGCCGGACACCCGGCGCCGGGTTTCAGTGACCGCGGAGCCTGCGGGCACGCTCGGAAGGCCGTGATTCGACCCAGGACAGAAAAGCGGTGAGTGCGGCACGATCGAGCGCCAGCTCGTATGCGCCGTCGCGATCGGAGACGCCGATCACCGAGATCCCCTCGCTCATGATGTCGAACTCGTCACCCTGGGGGCTGCGACGGTCACCGATCTCGATTCCGCGGCGCCGGATCACCGAATCGGCGCCGAGCTTGAGGCTGGTGAGCTTGTAGAAGACGAGATGGTCTTCGTCGTAGCGGATGACTCCGTGCCGCCAACGCTCGCCACCTCGTGCCGGGAGGACGCGCAGGATTGCCGCGGTACCGCCACGTCGCAGCATGACCAGGCGATATGTGGAAACGAGAGCCAATGCGACCAGCACAACAACCAGAATGATCGCAAGCACCATTCCGGTCTGCAATGCCGCACATCCCTTCGTTCATCCGAGGCGATCGGCCGATTCGAACCGGCCGATGCACCCGACGCCATTCAACCATGAACCAGTTTACAAATGGCACGCGGATGTCTCGGAAATACGAGGTCATCGAACCGGAGGGGATGCGGTGACGGCGCCCACGCGACAGGCGCGGGCCCGGAAAGACCGACTCCGGCCGGTGACGAACAGCTGTCACCGGCCGGAGCCGAAATATTCTGTTGGATTCCCGTATGGGGATCAGGAGGACGCGGCCCGCTCGACAGCCAGAACCCGGCCCCGTGCGGCGAGTTGGTCCTCCGGCGTAGCCGCACCGTCGGACAGCACCTTGCGCGCCGCGTCGACGTCGACCTCCGAGGAGAACTCGGCGGTCTCGGCCAGGATCCGCACGGTATCCGCGGTCACCGAGAAGAAACCACCGTGCACCGCGGCGACAACCCGCCGGCCCTCGGTATCGACGATGGTCACCGTGCCGCCCTCGGCCAACTGGCCGAGCAAGGGCTCGTGACCGGGCATGATGCCGATCTGGCCCTCGCTGGTCTGGGCGCTGACGAAACTCGCCCGCCCCGACCACAGCCGCCGCTCGACCGCGACGAGATCAACTGACATATCCGCCATCGGTGACTACTTCCCGGCGATCTTCTTCGCGGCCGCCTCGACATCGTCGAGACCACCACAGCTGTTGAACGCCTGCTCCGGCAGGTGGTCGAACTCACCCTTGCAGACCCGGTCGAAGTCGTCGATGGTCTGCTCCAGCGGGACCACCGAGCCCTCGGCGCCGGTGAACTTCTGCGCCACGATGAAGTTCTGGCCCAGGAACTTCTCCAGGCGACGGGCGCGACCGACGAGGACCTTGTCCTCCTCGGAGAGCTCGTCCATACCGAGAATGGCGATGATGTCCTGCAGTTCCTTGTACTTCTGCAGGATCCGCTTGACCTCGTTCGCCACCGCGAAGTGCCGATCGCCGACGATCGAGGCCTCCAGGATGCGGGAGGTCGAGGTCAGCGGGTCGACGGCCGGGTAGATACCCTTCTGCGAAATCGGGCGGGAGAGCTCGGTGGTCGCGTCCAGGTGGGCGAAGGTGGTCGCCGGCGCCGGGTCGGTGTAGTCGTCGGCGGGCACGTAGATGGCCTGCAGCGAGGTGATGGACCGGCCGCGGGTCGAGGTGATCCGCTCCTGCAGTTCACCCATCTCGTCGGCCAGGGTCGGCTGGTAACCGACGGCCGAGGGCATACGACCCAGCAGGGTCGAAACCTCGGAACCGGCCTGGGTGAACCGGAAGATGTTGTCGACGAACAGCAGCACGTCCTGGTGCTTCACATCGCGGAAGTACTCCGCCATGGTCAGCGCCGACAGGGCGACACGCATACGAGTGCCCGGCGGCTCGTCCATCTGGCCGAAGACGAGGGCGGTGTCCTGGAGGACGCCCATCTCTTCCATCTCCAGGTGGAGGTCGGTGCCCTCACGGGTGCGTTCACCGACACCGGCGAACACGGACGTACCGGAGAACTCCCGGGCGATACGGGTGATCATCTCCTGGATCAGCACGGTCTTGCCGACACCGGCGCCACCGAACAGGCCGATCTTGCCGCCCTTCACGTACGGGGTCAGCAGGTCGATGACCTTGATGCCGGTTTCCAGCAGCTCGGTCTTGCCCTCGAGCTGGTCGAAGCTCGGCGGCTTGCGGTGGATACCCCACTGCTCGCCGTCCCGGCCGAGGCCGGGGGTGTCGAGGCAGTCGCCGAGTGCGTTGAACACGTGGCCCTTGACGACATCGCCGACCGGTACCGAGATCGGCTTACCGGAGTCGCGCACCTCGGCACCGCGGACCAGGCCGTCGGTGGGCTGCATCGAGATGGTGCGCACGATGTTGTCACCGAGGTGCTGGGCGACCTCGAGGGTCAGCGTTTTGGCAACCGACTTCAGGGCGATATCGGCGCTCAGCGCGTTGAACAGTTCTGGGATGGAGCCCCGCGGGAATTCGACGTCCACGACGGGGCCGATGACGCGGACCACGCGGCCCGTGGCGGCGCCGGTCCGGCTCGACTCTTCTCGAGTAACAGCTGCGGTCATTGTGTCTGGTTTCTCTTCCTGCGTCTCAGTCGCGTTCCGAGCTGGCCGCCAGGGCGTTCACGCCGCCGACGATTTCGCTGATTTCCTGCGTGATGTTGGCCTGCCGCAACGAGTTGGCCTGCCGGGACAGGGAACTCGCCAACTCGTTGGCGTTATCGGTGGCGGCCTTCATTGCGGTGCGCCGAGCCGCATGCTCGGATGCCGCTGCCTCGAGCAACGATGCGTAGATCCGCGTGTTGACGTACTTGGGCAGCAGCGCCGCCAGCAGCACATCGGCGTCGGGCTCGAATTCGTACTGCGCGTGCACATCGGCCGTGGGCGAATCGGACAGCATGTCCTTGCCCAGGTCGAAGTTCTCGTCGACGAAGTCGATCTGGATCGGCGCCATCCGGCGCACCTCCGGCGTCTGCGTCAACATACTCACGAACCGGGTGTAGACGATATGGAGCTCATCCACCCCTGCGATATCCCCGGTGCCGTCCGGTGCTTCGATCCGCCCGTCCGAGCCGGCCATGAAACTGTTCACCAGGTGCTTGCACGCGGCACCGGCATCCGCGAAATTCGGCTGCTGGGAGAACCCGGTCCAGGAGGCCACCGGCCGACGGTCGCGGAAGGTGTAGTACGTCAGGCCCTTGTTGCCCATGACGTAGAGCACCGGTTCCTTGCCCTCACCGCGCAAAATGGTCATCAGTTCCTCGGCGCGCTTGAGCACGCTCGAGTTGTAACCACCGCACTGACCACTGTCGCTGGTGATCACCAGCACGGCAGCGCGCCGCGGATTCGGACGTTCGGTGAGCAGCGGATGCGACAGATTCTTCGACGCATTCGCGAGCTCGGCAACCGCCTTGGTGATCTCCTCGGCGTACGGCTTGGCGGCCGCGACCCGGGCCTGAGCCTTGGTGATACGCGAAGTCGCGATCAGTTCCTGGGCCTTGGTGATCTTCTTGATCGAATTCACACCACGAATGCGGGAGCGCAATTCACGCAAGTTGGCCATCAGCGGTTCACACTCCCCTCGTTCGCGGCATTACAGGAAAACAGCGCATCGTTCGCCCGGCCTACTTCTCGACGTGCTTGCGGGTGACCGACAGCGACTCGACCTCTTCGTGAGCCAGCTCGCCGGCTCCGGCCTCGTTCACCACGCGGGTGCCGTCGGAGGCCAGGAAGCCCTGCTTGAACTTGTCGGTGGCAGCCTTGATCTGATCGGCGGCCTCGCCCTGGAGCACCTTGCCACCGGCGATGCTGGTGAAGGCGTCGGCAGCGTTGCTGTGCAGATCCTCGAGCAGTTCGGTAGTGAACCGGCGGACATCGCCGACCGGCACCGAGTCGTAGTAGCCACCGTCGACCAGGTAGATCGAGACGATCTGGTCTTCGACCGCGACCGGCGAGTACTGGTTCTGCTTGAGCAGTTCGACCCAGCGGGCGCCGCGCTCCAGCTGTGCGAGCGAAGCGGCGTCCAGATCGGAGGCGAAGGCGGAGAACGCCTCCAGCTCGCGGTACTGGGCCATTTCCAGACGCAGCGAACCGGCGACCTTCTTCATACCCTTGGTCTGCGCGGCACCACCGACACGAGATACCGAGGTACCGACGTTGATCGCCGGCCGCACACCCTTGTTGAAGAGGTCGGACTCCAGGAAGACCTGACCGTCGGTGATGGAGATGACGTTGGTCGGGATGAAGGCCGAGATGTCGTTGGCCTTGGTCTCGATGATCGGCAGACCGGTCATCGAACCGCCGCCCATCTCGTCGGAGAGCTTGGCGCAACGTTCCAGCAGCCGCGAGTGCAAGTAGAAGACGTCACCCGGGTAGGCCTCACGACCCGGCGGGCGGCGCAGCAGCAGCGAGATGGCGCGGTAGGCCTCGGCCTGCTTGGTCAGATCGTCGAACACGATCAGAACGTGCTTGCCCTGGTACATCCAGTGCTGGCCGAGGGCCGAACCGGTGTAGGGGGCCAGCCACTTGAAGCCGGCGGAGTCCGAGGCGGGGGCCGCGACGATGGTGGTGTACTCCAGGGCGCCGTGCTCCTCGAGGGCGGATTTGACGCCCGCGATGGTGGAACCCTTCTGGCCGATCGCGACATAGATGCAGCGCACCTGCTTATCGGGATCGCCCGAGTCCCAGTTCGCCTTCTGGTTCAGGATGGCATCGATGCAGACCGCGGTCTTACCGGTCTTACGGTCGCCGATGATCAGCTGACGCTGGCCGCGGCCGATGGCGGTCAGCGCGTCGATCGCGGTGATACCGGTGGCCAGCGGCTCCTCGACCGGCTGACGCTCCAGCACGGAGGCCGCCTGCAGTTCCAGGACACGGCGGTCGTCGGCCTCGATCTCGCCCAGACCGTCGATCGGCTGGCCGAGCGGGTTGACCACGCGGCCGAGGAATTTGTCGCCGACCGGCACCGAGAGCACATCGCCGGTGCGGCGCACCTGCTGGCCCTCTTCGAGATCGGCGTATTCGCCGAGCACGACGGCACCGATTTCACGGTCCTCGAGGTTCAGCGCGACACCGAGCACACCGCCCGGGAATTCGAGCAGCTCATTGGCCATGGCCGAAGGCAGGCCGCTGACATGAGCGATGCCGTCACTGGTATCGGTGACGACACCTACTTCCTCGATGGAGGTTTCCGGGGTGTAGCTCTGGGTGTAGCTTTCGATCGCGCTACGGATCTCGTCGGAGGAGATCGTCAGCTCCGCCATGTTCTTCCTGCTCTCGGTCTCTGGTCTGGAATGTCGGGGGGTGTGGTGCGGCCGGTGCGCCGGGGTTTCCGGAGGCGTACCGCTAGGTCAGCGAGCGGCGCAGCCGTTCCAGTCGGCCGATCGCACTGCCGTCGATCACATCGTCACCGATGCGTACGACGAGCCCGCTCAGCAACTCGGGTTCGACCTCGATATGCACGGTGACCGCCTTGCCGTAGATGCGGGCCAGGGCGCCGGCCAGCCGCTCCCGCTGGGGATCGGTCAGCGCGATCGCCGACCGCACATGGGCGACGATCTGCTCCCGCCGGGCCGCGGCCAGATCGGACAGTTCGTCGAAGGCCGGACCGATTCCGGAACGCTGCCTGGTCACCACCTGTTCGGCCAGGGCCTGGGTGATGGGCTCGGTTTTTCCGGACAGCAGCCGCTCGATCAGCTCCCGCTTGGCCGCGGGTGAGGCCCCGCGATCGGAAAGTGCCTGTTCGAGCTGCGGGTTGTCGTTGATGATCCGGCCGAACCGGAACAGTTCGTCCTCGACCGCGGTCAACCGGCCCTGTTCGGACGCTGCTTCGAGCAACGCCAGCTGCGCGAGCAGTACCAGGGTATCGACCAGGTCGCGGGAGCGGGACCAATCCTGGGCCACCGCGGTGGTCAGCACCGCCTGCGTGGCAGCACTGACCCGGCTCCCGAAGACCCGCTCACTCAGGTCGGCGCGGGCCGAACCGGGCACCGACACGTCCGCGAGCGCCACACGCAGCGGACGCTGATCGTCCAGTACGTCGACAACGGCGAACAGTTCGGACCCCGTCGTTGCCGCGACACCGTTGCTTCCGGTCAGCGCGGCCCGAAGAGCCTCCTTGGACCGGGAGCTGGCCTCACGGCTTGCTGCGTACATGGTTCTCACGCCTCCGTCGTTACCTTCCGACCCCGATACCGGCATCCGACCGGTCGATCTCATCGAGGAATCGCTCGATCGTCGCGGCCTGCTTGGCCTCGTCCGACACCGATTGCCCGATGACCTTCTCGGCCAGGTCCACCGCGGTGCGGCCGACATCGGCGCGCAGCTCGGTCAGGATCTGCTGACGCTGGGCTTCCAGCTGGGTATGCCCGGCCGCGACGATACGGTCGCTCTCGGCCTGGGCGTCGGCCTTCATCTGGGCGAGGATCTGCTGGCCCTGGGTACGGGCGTCTTCGCGGATCTTCGCGGCTTCCAGGCGGGCGTCGGCCAGCTGCTTCTGGTACTGCTGCAGCGTCTCCTGGGCTTCGGCCTGCGCCGATTCCGCCCGTTCGATGCCACCCTCGATCTTGTCGGCGCGCTCGTCCAGCACCTTCATCAGGCGCGGAACGGCGTACTTGTAGACCACGAAGGCGATAATCGCCACGCAGACCGCCGACCAGACGATGTCGTACGTCGCGGGAATGAGAGGATTCACATCCTCTCCCTCTTCCGCCGCGAGCAGTATGAACTCGTTCATCGGAATCAGAAGATGAAGCCGGCGACGAGACCGATCAGCGCCAGGGCTTCGGTGAACGCGATGCCGAGGAACATGTTGGTCCGGATGGTGCCCTGGAGCTCGGGCTGCCGGGCAATACCCTCGATCGCCTTACCGACGACGATACCGACGCCGATACCCGGGCCGATGGCGGCCAGGCCGTAGCCGACAGCGCCGAGGCCCTTCAGCGTGGATTCGTTGGTGGCAGCTTCCTGGGCCAAGTACGAGAGGCTCATGAGTCTTCCATTCCCTTTCTGTTGCTCACCCGCCGGTCGGCGCGGTGCAGCAGGTTCTTATCGGTTGTTCCGGTCGGTCAGTGATCGTCGGCGTGCTGGGCCAGGCTGATGTACACGGCGGTCAGCAACGCGAACACATAGGCCTGCAGGAAAATGACCAGCAGTTCGAAGAGAGTGAAGGCGAGCCCGCCCAGCAGCGAGAAGGGCGAGAAGACCTTCATCCAGTTGTCCGCGTCGAAGAGGAAGAACTGGGTCGCGCTGAAGAACAACACCAGCATGATGTGACCGGCGAGCATATTGGCCATGAGTCGGACGGTCAGCGTGAACGGGCGCAGGATGAAAGTCGAGACGAACTCGATCGGAATGAGCAGGACGTGCATGGCCGGCGGAACATTCGGAACGACAACGCTGCTGCGCATATAGGTGAAGAAGCCGTACTTCTTGATGCCCACGTAGTTGAACGCGATATACGCGATCGCTGCCAGTACCAGCGGCATGCCGATACGTGCGTTCGACGAGATGTTCAAACCGGGGATCACACCCGAGAAGTTCAGGAACAGGACCGTGAAGAAGATCGTCGCGATGAGCGGGAAGAACTTGCGGCCGGCTTCCTTGCCGAGGATCTCGTCGCAGATCTGCTCCTTGACGAAGACCATGCCCATCTCACCGATGTTCTGCAGCTTCTTCGGCACGATTCGCGGCGAGCGGAAAGCCAGGAAAAGAAAGGCGACCAGCACGGCGGTCATCAAAAGCCGGACCAGCATAAGCCGATCGAGTTCGAAGGGGGTCCCCTCGAACAGCACCGCCGGAGGGAAGAAGTCGGTTAGCGACGGCGCGTGAAACTCCGCGGCCAAAGTAGTGACGCTCAGCGTTCTCTCCCGTGTTCGGGCCGCGGGATGTTTTCGCTCCCGCGGTTCGATCGGACATTGACGATCAATGTGGGTCGACTGAGGTCGGCTCGAAGTTCGTCAGCAGCTGTAGCGGGGATCCGCGCTGGCGTCTGTACGTGTGTCGGCGACATCGTCGACATGCAGAACCGAACTCTCGACGAGCCCGGCACGGCAGTAGCATAGCGGCAGCTTGTGAGACCTGGTCAGGCCCCCTCACCGAGTCGCTTGCTTACCAAGACTTTACCAAGAGAACTACGACAACGTGTAGCGGGGGCGATGTTATCTACGACAGATTGTCGTTGACGCCGGTCAGGCGGTATCGGAATCGCTGTCGGAAACGTGTTCAGGGACGTTTACATACGGCACCTTCTGCCGTAATACGCCGTAAGTCTCCGCGCCCAGCACGATGATCAACGCACCCACAACGGTGAGGAACAACGCGATCCGGTCATAGAACTCGAATTGCTGGAGAATCGCAACGACAATCAGCGCGGCCAGCAGTTTCCCGACCCAACTGGCCAATATGACCAGCTGAGCGGTGGACGGCGGCAGCTTGGCGCCGAACAGCACCACCGCCGCCGTTGTCAGGATGAAACCGCCCCCGATCGCGGCACCGAGCAGCGCACCCCACAATCCCGGAACCCCGGCGGCCAGGGTCGCCACCACGATCGCGAGGACCGTGAGCACGGCCAGACCGATCAATCCGTACCGCAGGGCAGCCCGCAGCGGAGCATCGGGATCATTGGAGGTGCTGGGGGTGAGAGGGCTGCTCGACACGGCCCGAACTCTACCCGGACTCCGCAACGGACCCCGCCGCGTCCCGCCTCGCCTGGCGGCGCCACAACCCCGGCACGGCGGTCACCACCAGCGCGAACAGGAAGCCGGCGGCCATCAGCAGCACCACCACGCGCCGGTCCATCACCGACGTGCCGACCGCGCCGAAGGCGAGAATGCCGACCCACAGGTAGATCACCAGAACGACGCGGCGCTGCGAATGACCGATCTGCAGCAACCGATGATGCAGATGCATCTTGTCCGGCGTCGAGAAGCTCACTCCCGCCCGCACCCGGCGCACGATCGCCAGCAACAGGTCCAGTACCGGGATGAACATCACCGCGCCCACCAGCAGCAGCGGCGACAGCAGGCCGACGATATCGCGCGGGCCGTAACCCTGGAGCGGGATCCGGCCGGAGGCGCTCGTGGACACGGCCGCCAGCACCAAGCCGATCAGCATGGACCCCGAATCCCCCATGAAGATCCGGGCCGGTGAGAAGTTGTGCGGCAAGAATCCCAGGCAGGCACCGGCCATGGCGGCGGCCAGCAGCGCGGGCGGATAACTGTCCACGGATCCGCCCTGCTCGGTGAGCAGGCCGATCGCGAACGCGAACACGGCGACCGAGGCGATCAGGCCCAGACCCGCGGCCAACCCGTCCAGACCGTCCACGAAGTTCATGGCATTGATCAGGGTCACCGCCACGGCGACGGTCACCAGCCCGCCCTGCAAACCGTCCAGCACGACCGTGGTGTTGCTGAACGGGTCGTAGATCAGGTACCAGCCAAGGCCCATCACCGCCATCACACCCGCCGCGGTGACCTGACCAGCGAATTTGGTGAGCGCGTCCAGCCCCCAGCGGTCGTCCACGATACCGACGGCCACGATGATCGTGGCCGCGACCAGGACCGCCGCGATATCCGGCCGATAGTCGAACCCGCGGCGCAGCGCGGGGAGCTGATGGGCGAACAGCACTGCCGCCACGACCCCGATATACATCCCGACCCCGCCCATACGGGGAATCGGCTTCACATGCACATCGCGATCGCGCGGAATGGCCACGGCGCCGAACCCGATGGCCAGCGTCCGGATCCCACCGGTGGCCAGGAAGGTCACCACGGTCGAGATCAACAGGACCAGCAGGAGCTCGCGCAGCGGGACGACCGCACCGGACCCGCTCATCGTGCCGACCTCCCCGGCACCAGAACACGTTCCGTCGGCGAGACGGCATATCGACCGCGGAGGCCCGCGCGAAGCCGAAGATATCGCATCACCGCAGGTACCGCCCGTCCATCCGCACAGACCGGTTCACTCACCGCGCGCCTGATCCGATCAGCGTATCCGGGGTGGTACCGAGAACCTCGGCCACCGCTTCGGTGGCCACCGCACCCGCGCGCAGGATGCGCGGCTGATCACCGGTCAGATCGACGATGGTCGAGGCGGTGGCATGCTGCGCGGGACCGCCGTCGAGGTATGTACCGACCACAGAACCGAGCTGTTCGCGGGCCTCGGCCACATTCCCCGCGGCCGGCCGGCCGGACACATTGGCACTGGACACCGCCAGCGGCCCCACCTCCTGCAGCAACTCCAGCGCGACCGGATGCAGCGGCATCCGCAGCATCACGGTGCCGCGCGCGTCACCGAGGTCCCATGCCAGCGACGGCGCCTGCTGCACCACGATGCTCAACCCGCCGGGCCAGAACGCCCGAATCAGATCGCGCGCCTGCGGCCGCACAGAAAACACGAGCCCGTCGATGGTGTTCCACGACCCCACCAGCACCGGCACCGGCATATCACGCCCCCGCCCCTTGGCCGCCAGCAACGAGGCCACGGCCGCGGAATCGAACGCATCCGCGGCGAGCCCGTAAACCGTATCGGTGGGCACAACAACAAGCCGTCCCGATTTCAGAGCACTGGTGGCCGCGGCCAGGCCGGCGGTACGCGAATCAGGATCGGCGCAGTCGTAGACGGTACTCACGGCCCCAATCGTATGGGCTGTGTCTTTTGGCGTCGCCTCCGGCGCCGCGGGTTCGGGGCCCCTTGGTCTCGTTCTTCACTCCGCCGCTCCTCCGCTTCGCTCCCCCGCTCTGTCGCTCCAGAACGAGACGGGCCCCGAACCACCAACGCCCACCGACCGCATGCCGGGAAACAGGGCGGAGGTCGGAAGCGGACCGACACGGGTTCGCGAGGCAAGATGACCGTCCGTCAAGGTTGCTGTTTTTTTGGCGCCGCCTCCGGCGTCGCGGGGTTCGGGGCCCCCTTGGTCTCGTTCTTCACTCCGCCGCTCCTCCGCTTCGCTCCCCCGCTCTGTCGCTCCAGAACGAAACGGGCCCCGAACCACCAACGCCGACCGACCGCATGCCGGGAAACGGGGTGAGGGGCGGATGCGGACCGGCAGGCGGTAGGAGCATCAAACGCGCCTGGCGGCGACGGTGAGCCCCGCTTGTCACCTCCGCGGACTGGCCCCGCTTGCCACCGAAGAAGGCCCGCCCCGAAAACTACTCCCGCCCCGCCGCCGACACGGCCGCCACAAACCGCGGTTTCCCGGCCAGATCGGGATGCTCCTCGATATCGCCGAACCGCCCATCGCCCGCCAGCAATCGAGCCAGTTCACCACCGTTGCTGTCGTCGTGCTCGATCGCCGCTCCCCCACCGGGCCGCAGAAGCCGCCCGATCAGCGGTACCAGTGACCGGATCACATCCAGACCGTCTGTCCCACCGAACAGCGCGCGGTGCGGGTCGTGCCCGGCGACCTCCGGAGACAACTCCGCACCTTCCGGGATGTAGGGCGGATTGCTGACGACAATGTCCACCCGGCCGTTCAGCTCCGTGAGCAGCCCGGGGTCCGTGACATCGGCCTCGTGCAGCGTGATCGGCGTATCCCCCGCCGCGCCGCGCAGTTCGGCATTGCGGCGGGCCCAGCGCAGCGCGTCCGGGTCCAGCTCCACCGCGTGTACCTCGGCATCAGGCCGGGCGTGTGCGATCGCCAGCGCCAGCGCTCCCGAACCTGTGCACAGGTCCACGACGATCGGTGTGTGATCGTGCCGGACCGCCTCCAGGTGGGCGAGCGCCCACGCGAACAGCAGCTCGGTCTCCGGGCGCGGGACGAAAACTCCCGGCCCGACCTCGAGATCGATCTCACCCATCGACGACTGCCCTGTCAGATGCTGGAGCGGTACTCGTTCGGCGCGGCGGGCGACCAGGGCACGGTAGACGCCGAGTTGTTCCGGATCGATCAAGGGCGTGAGCAGCAACCGGCCGCGCTCCACTCCCAGCACATGTGCGGCGAGGTGCTCGGCATCGGCTCGCGGGCTCGCCACACCGGCTGCCTGAAGAGTTCCGATCGCCTCGACGAGCACGGGGCGCAGCTGTACACGGGTCATAGCTCGACTCTGCCGCAAAACCGGTGCCTCAGCTGCCGATCCCGTTATTCCCGCTCCATCCGGGCAGCGCGGTCCGCGGTGGCGAGGGCGTCCAGCAGCGCGTCCATTTCGCCGTTGAGCACCGAGTCCAGGTTGTGCGCCTTGTAGCCGATGCGGTGGTCGGCGATACGGTTCTCCGGGAAGTTGTAGGTGCGGATCCGTTCCGAGCGGTCGACGGTGCGGATCTGGCTCGCCCGGCCCTCGGCCGCCTCCTGGTCGGCCTGTTCCTCGGCGAGCGCCTGCAATCGCGCGGCCAGCACCTGCATGGCGCGGGCCTTGTTCTGCAGCTGCGAGCGTTCGTTCTGGCAGGTCACGACGATACCGGTGGGCAGGTGGGTGATCCGGACCGCGGAATCGGTGGTGTTCACGCCTTGGCCGCCTTTACCGGATGAGCGGTAGACGTCGATGCGCAGATCGTTCTCGTCGATCTGAACTTCCTCGACCTCGTCGGGTTCGGGATAGATGAGGACACCGGCTGCCGACGTGTGCACCCGGCCCTGCGATTCGGTCACCGGTACCCGTTGGACCCGGTGCACCCCGCCTTCGAATTTGAACCGCGACCACACCCCGTCGCGCGCGGCATCGCGGCTCTTGATCGACAATGTCGCTTCCTTGTATCCGCCCAGGTCCGATATCGCCGTATCGAGGACCTCGACTTTCCAGCCGTGTCGTTCCGCGTACCGGATGTACATCCGGGCGAGGTCGGCGGCGAAAAGCGCCGATTCCTCGCCACCCTCACCGGATTTCACTTCCAGGACCACGTCGTCCCCGTCGTGCGGATCGCGCGGCGCCAGCAGATCGGCGAGCTGGTTCTCCAGTTCCTCGAGTTGTTCCTCGAGTCCCGGCACCTCCGCCGCGAACGCCGGATCATCGGCCGCGAGTTCACGCGCCGCCTCCAGATCGTCACGGGTCGCGGCGAGTTTCTTGTACGTGGTCATCACCGGCGCGAGTTCGGCGAACCGCTTCCCCACCCGCCGGGCCGCCCCCGGATCATTGTGCAGCGCCGGATCCGCCAACTGGGTCTCCAGCCCGGCGTATTCGGCCAGCACATCGTCGATCGCCGACGGTGCGGTCTTCTCGGCCATTGCGGTCTCCTACCAAGCAACTGATTCCGATGGAGTATCAAGCGGATCGGCCCCGATCCGAACTGAACGTGTCCAACCCCGCGCGCGCCAGCGCGCCAAAAACACAGCGCCCGGCCTGCGTGGAGCAGGGCCGGGCGCTGGCGGAAAAGCTACTTGCTGTCGGCTTTCTTGGCACGCTTGCCGTAGCGGGCCTCGAAGCGGGCCACACGACCACCGGTGTCCAGGATCTTCTGCTTGCCGGTGTAGAACGGGTGGCACTGCGAGCAGACCTCGACGGTGATATGCCCGGATTCCTTGGTGGAGCGGGTCTGGAACGTATTACCGCAGCCGCAGACCACCGTGGTGTCGACGTAAGCCGGGTGAATTCCTGCCTTCATGGGTGTCCTCTCGATATTGGTCGCCGGGTCGTTCGGATATTTCGCCGAACGTGAACCGGAACCGACTAAGGCGGGAGTCTGCGCGATTCGCAGACGCACGGCGATCCAGTATGCCAGACCTACCGTCGCCAGCTGAAACGCACCTACCCTCGACATTGTTCCCGGGCGAGACAGCACAAAAACGGGGGTCCGCCCGTCGGCGAACCCCCGCTCCTGTCATTCGTCCAGGGCTCCCGGCGCGGTCTTGGAGACCTGCATCAGGAATTCCAGGTTGTTCTTGCTCTTCTTCAGGCGGTCGATCAGGAGATCGATCGCCTGATGTGAATCCAGGCCGGACAGGACGCGGCGCAACTTGTGCAGGACCGCGGCCTCGTCGACATTGAGCAGCAGTTCGTCCTTACGGGTACCGGACGGGTTGACGTCCACCGCGGGGAACACCCGCCGCTCGGCGATCTTGCGATCGAGTTTGAGCTCCGCGTTACCGGTGCCCTTGAACTCCTCGAAGATCACCGTGTCACCGGTCGAACCGGTTTCCACCATGGCGGTGGCGATGATCGTCAGCGAGCCGCCGTTCTCGATATTGCGGGCCGCGCCGAGGAACCGTTTCGGCGGATACAACGCGGTCGAATCGACACCACCGGACAGGATGCGCCCGGAAGCCGGCGAGGAGTTGTTGTACGCGCGACCCAGGCGGGTGATCGAGTCGAGCAGGACGACGACGTCCTTACCCATTTCGACGAGGCGCTTGGCCCGTTCGATGGCCAGCTCCGCGACCGAGGTGTGATCCGACGGCGGCCGGTCGAAGGTGGAGGCGATGACCTCACCCTTCACCGAACGCTGCATATCGGTGACCTCTTCGGGACGTTCGTCGACCAGGACAACCATGAGGTAGCACTCGGGGTTGTTGATCGCGATCGCGTTCGCGATGTCCTGCATGATCGTGGTCTTACCGGCCTTGGGCGGCGACACGATCAGCGCGCGCTGACCCTTACCGATGGGCATGATCAGGTCGATCACCCGGGTGGTCAGCTTGTTCGGCGTGGTTTCCAGCCGCAGCCGCTGGTTCGGGTACAGCGGGGTCAGCTTGTTGAAATCGGGCCGCCGTTTGGCCGAATCAACCTCGGCACCGTTGACGGTGTCCAGGCGCACCAGCGGATCGAACTTCTGCCGCTGATTGGCCTGTTCGCCCTCACGCGGGGCCCGCACCGCACCGGTGATCGCGTCACCGCGGCGCAGACCGTTCTTGCGCACCAGGTTCATCGAGACGTACACGTCGTTCGGGCCGGCCAGGTAACCGGAGGTCCGCACGAACGCGTAGTTGTCCAGGACGTCGAGAATGCCGGCGACCGGCTGCAGGACGTCGTCCTCGCGGATCTCGGGCTCGCGGGCATCGCCACCGCCGCCTTCGCGGTCGCGGCCGCGCCGCCGCTCGCGGAACCGGCGACCCCGGCGGCCGCGGCCGCCTTCGTCATCGTCGCCGCCGCCGCGGTTGCCGCCGGAGCCGCGCTGATCGCCCTGGTTCTGCTGACCCTGCTGATTCCGGTCACGCCGGCGATCACCCTGGTCGGAGTCCTTGGTGTCCTGTTTGGCATCGGACTTACCACTGTCGGACTTGCCACCGTCGGCCTTGGTGTCGTCCGAACGGGCATCGCCGGCATCGCCGGTGTTCTTGCCCTGCTGGTCACGACCGCGACGCTGCCGGCCGCGGCCACGCTGACCGGAATCCCGGCCGGTGTCCTCGGAGTCCCCGGATTTGTTATCGGGCTTTCCTTCGCCCTTCGAATCACCCTTGGAGTCGGTTTTCGAATCGGCTCTGGCCTCGGCCTTCGCGGTGCCGTTGGCGCTCGCCGCGACGTTGGCGCCGTTCTGCTTGTCCGCCCCCTTGGCGTCGCCGGGCACATTGTCGGTGCCGGCGGCACGATCGGTCTCGGTCCGCACGGGGGCGGCCGCGGGCGCTTCGGCCGGGGCGGCGGAAGCGGCGGCGGGCTTACTCGCGGCGGGGGCGGCAGGCGCGGCCTCGGCGGGCTGATCCGCGGATTTGCGCTCCTTGGCAGCCTTCGCGCGGGTGCTGCGCTCCGCAGCGGCGGGTCTGCCGGCCTGATTTTCCTTGATAGCAGTGATGAGATCACCCTTGCGCATACCGGAGGTGCCCCGAATTCCGAGTTCCCCTGCCAGTGCGCGCAACTGCGGCAACAACATTCCAGTCAGCCCCGATCCGATGTCGGTGTTTTCGCTCATCTTCGAAATCTGTCCGGAGTCACTTTCGCGGTTGCCCGAGGGTTCGGAGTCGGATGCCACCCCGGGTGTCGCGAGCAGGTCCGTATCTGTCACGGAGATCCTTTCCTTCCCTCGATTGCCGTGTGCTGTGTCGAGGGTTTCGTTCCGTAGCCCGATCTCGCTGCCGGACTCGGATTTGTAGCCGTATCGCCTGCCCCTCCGGGAACCGGGTGCTTCGCCACCGCTGGAAAATGGTGGAAGAGATCATTCCAGTTCAGAGGCTGCGCGGCACCCCCATGGCATGAGGGCTCGAGCCTGGAGCCTGCTGGAGCGATTGCCCTGATGAAGCACCGGCGTCTGATGCGCGCGATGTACGGACTTGCCCAGGATAGCGGGCAACTACGAACCTCGGCAAGGCGGACGCGCCCGTCAGGCGATCCGGACGCCTTCCGCCAGCCCCGGCTCGAGTACCCGCAGGCCGTCCGCGGCGGCACGCGCACGCAGCTCGTCGGGGAAAGCGCTGGTCCCGAGTGCGAGCACGGTGGGGCCGGCGCCTGAGACGGTAGCCGCGATCCCGGCGGCCCGCAACCGTTCGATCCAGGTGGTGGTCAGTGGGAGGGCGGGAGCCCGCTGGGTTTGGTGCAATCGATCCGCGGTGGCGGGGAGCAGCAGGTCCGGGCGCTGGGTCAGCGCGACCACCGCCAGCGCCGCCCGGCTCACATTGAAGGCCGCGTCGCGATGCGGAACCGACTCCGGTAGCAGACCCCGGGTCTGCATCGTGGAAGACCGTTCCTCGGGGATCAGGACTACGGGACGCAGATCGGCATGCCCGTCCAGGCGGACGGCACGGTAGATACGCTGCGGCGCAGCGATATCACCGATCGAATCGGGACCCGGCCCGGTTTCGGTCCAGGAGACGACGATACCGCCGAGGACACTGGCCGCCGCGTTGTCCGGATGACCCTCGAATTCGGCGGCGAGCTGCACCATCCGATCGGTGTCGACGGCCAGAGCCGGGTCGAATTCCGCGGCCAGTGCGCAACCCGCGGCGATACCACCGACCACAGCCGCCGCCGACGAACCCAGCCCACGGGAGTGCGGAATAGTGTTCCGGCACAACACGTCCAGGCCGTCCGCCCAGACCCCGGCCGATTCCAGACCGCGCTCGATCGCACGGACCACCAGATGCTGCGGTCCCCAGGGCACCTCGTCGGCACCCTCGCCTTCCACCCGGATATCGAGCCCGGAATCGGTGCTGCGTACCTCGATCTCGTCGTAGATACCCAGCGCCATCCCCAGCGAATCGAAACCGGGACCGAGGTTCGCACTCGATGCGGGCACCCGGACCGAAACAGTGAGCCCGGCGGGCAGGGTGGGTGCGGTCAGCCGGCTCTCGCGTGTATCCAAGGTCAGGCCAGCTCGAGTCGGGTGGCCACGGCCACCGGGTCGACCGGGATGGCCTGCACTTCCGGCATGCCGAGGAGTGCGGTATCGGGATCCTTGAGACCGTTACCGGTCACCGTGCAGACCACGCGCAGTCCCGGTTCCAGCCAGCCGTCGGCACGCGCGGCCAGCACCCCGGCGACGCTCGCCGCCGATGCGGGTTCCACGAAAACGCCCTCCTTGGCGGCGACCAGCCGGTACGCCTCCAGGATCTCGTCGTCGGTGGCCGCGCGGAAGGCGCCACCGGACTCCTCCTTGGCCGCGACCGCACTGTTCCACGAGGCCGGGGCACCGATCCGGATCGCGGTCGCGATGGTTTCCGGTTCCTTCACGGGAGCACCGTTGACCAGCGGCGCGGCTCCGGCGGCCTGCACACCCAGCATGCGCGGCAGCGAGGTCGTGACCCCGTCGGCGTGGTATTCGCGGTAGCCGCGCCAGTAGGCGGTGATATTGCCGGCGTTACCCACCGGCAGCGCGTGCACATCGGGGGCGGTGCCGAGGACGTCACAGATCTCGAACGACGCGGTTTTCTGTCCTTCGATACGCGCCGGGTTCACCGAGTTGACCAGACCGATCGCCGGGAAATCCGAGGTCACCTTGCGGGCCAGTTCCAGGCAGTCGTCGAAATTACCTTCGACCTGGATCACCTTGGCGCCCAGCATGACGGCCTGCGCCAATTTGCCCATGGCGATCTTGCCCTGCGGGATGAGCACCGCGCAGGTCATTCCGGCCCGGGTCGCGTAGGCGGCGGCCGATGCCGAGGTGTTCCCGGTGGAGGCGCACAGCACCGCCTGCTGGCCTCGGTATTTGGCGTCGGTCATGGCCATGGTCATACCGCGGTCCTTGAACGAACCGGTCGGGTTGGCGCCCTCGACCTTCAGGTACACCTCACAGCCGGTGAGTTCGGACAGATACGGCGCGGGAACCAGCGGGGTACCACCCTCGAACAGGGTCACCGGCTCCCACTCGGCCGCGCCGGCAAGCCGGTCGCGATAGGCGGCGATCAGTCCCGGCCAGCGGGAGTGCACCCCGGCCTGCGGGGCCACGCCGGCGGGCCCGCCCGGCACCGAATCGCTCCGCGATGCTGTTGTCATTCTTCGGTGCCTTCCAATCTCAGAACGCTTGTGACAGATGTGACGGATTCCATACCCGAGAGAGCGGCCACGGTTTCGGCCAACGCCGACTCCGTAGCCAGGTGGGTGACGACGACGAGTCGTGCCCGGTCATCGTGCCCCTCCTGCCGGACGGTGGAAATACTGACCCCGTGATTGGCGAATTCACCGGCCACCCGCGCCAGCACGCCGGGACGGTCCTCGACCTTCAGATTCACGTGGTATCGGGTGGGTGTATCGCCGATCGGCGCGATCGGCAGCGCGGCGTACACCGATTCGCCCGGGGCCCGGCCGCCGAAGAATTTGTTCCGCGCGGCCATCACCAGATCGCCCAGCACCGCCGACGCGGTGGGTGCGCCGCCGGCCCCCTGCCCGTAGAACATCAGCCGGCCGGCGTTCTCGGCCTCCACGACCACCGCGTTGAACGCCCCGTTGACCGCGGCCAGCGGATGTTTGCGCGGGATCAGCGCCGGATAGACCCGCACCGAGACCCGTTCCTTGCCGCCCTCGGCCGGGCTCGGTTCGCCCGGGCCCGCGGGGACCCGCTCGCAGATGGCGAGCAGTTTGACGGCACAGTTCACCGCCGCCGCGGTTTCCAGATCCTCCGAAGTGATCGTCGAGATGCCCTGCCGGAACACATCGGCAGCCGTGACCCGGGTGTGGAACGCCAGCGAGGCCAGAATGGCGGCCTTCGCGGCGGCGTCGTAACCCTCGACATCGGCGGTCGGGTCGGCTTCGGCGTAGCCGAGGCGCGTGGCTTCGGCGAGGGTTTCGTCGTAGGCCGCTCCGGTTTCGTCCATCGCGGAGAGAATGAAATTGGTGGTGCCGTTGACAATGCCCACCACCCGGTTGACCCGATCACCGGACAACGACTGGATCAGTGGCCGCACCACCGGGATCGCCCCGGCGACGGCGGCCTCGAAGTAGAGGTCGGCGCGGCTGCGTTCGGCGGCGGCGGCGAGTTCCCCGGTGTAATCGGCCAGCAGGGCCTTGTTCGCGGTGACCACGGATTTCCCGGCATTGAGCGCCTTGAGAATCAGTGCACGGGCCGGATCGATACCGCCGATGACCTCGACCACCAGATCGACATCGGGCCGGGAGACGAGTTCCTCGGCGTCGGTGGTGAGCAGTTCGGCGGGCAGGCCGCGGTCGCGATCCAGGCTGCGCACCGCGACGCCGCGCAGGGTCAGCGGCGCGCCGACCCGGGACTGCAGATCGTCGGCGTGATCGCGCAGGATCCGTACGACCTCACTGCCCACATTGCCCATACCGAGTACCGCGATACCGATCGGGCGATCGGGACCCCACTGGCCCGGTACGACAGCGGTCACCTCGGGCACATTCGCACCTTTCGTCGCATCCATTCAGACCTCCAGACCGAGCAGATCGGCGACGGTTTCCCGGCGCAGTATCAGTCGTGCCGCGCCGTCACCGACGGCGACAACAGCGGGCCTGGTCAGCATGTTGTACCGGCTCGACATGGAATAGCAGTAGGCACCGGTGCCTGCCACGGCGATCAGATCGCCGGGCCCCGCATCGGCCGGAAGCCAGGTGTCGCGGATGATGATATCGCCGCTCTCACAATGCTTTCCGACAACGCGGGCAACGACGGGCCCCGCTTCGGAGCCGCGGGAGACCAGCTGACAGTGGTAGTCGGCCTGGTAGAGCGCGGGGCGGATATTGTCACTCATCCCACCGTCGACGCTCACGTATCGGCGGCGCAGTCCACCGTCCAGCGATACGTCTTTGACCGTGCCGACCTCGTACAGGGTCACCGTCCCGGGACCGGCGATCGCCCGGCCCGGTTCGACCGCGATCCGAGGTACCGGCAATCCGGCCATTTCGGCTTCCCGCGCCACCAGCGCGCGCAGTTTCTCGGCGAACAGATCCAGCGGCGGCGGATCGTCGGAGGGCAGATAGGAAATACCGAGGCCGCCACCCAGGTCGAGCAGTGATATCTGCGAGGTGCGTTCCACGCCGAATTTGTCGACGGCCTCGCGCAGGAGGCCCAGCATCCGGTGCGCCGCGATTTCGAAACCGTCGATTTCGAAAATCTGCGATCCGATATGACTGTGCAGGCCGACCAGGCGGAGATTATCGGCTTCGAAAACCCGGGCCAATGCCTCCATGGCATCCCCGCCCGCTATAGAGAATCCGAATTTCTGATCCTCGTGCGCGGTGGAAATATATTCGTGCGTATGTGCCTCCACGCCGACGGTGACGCGGACCAGCACATCCTGTACGACGCCGGCCGCCCCGGCGACGGCCTCGAGCCGTTCGATCTCGATCAGCGAGTCGACCACCACATGCCCGACACCCGCCGCGACCGCCGCTTCCAGTTCGGGGACGGATTTGTTGTTGCCGTGCAGGGCGATGCGCTCGGCCGGGAATCCGGCGTGCAGCGCCACGGCGAGTTCACCGCCCGAGCAGACGTCCAGGGACAGTCCCTCGTCACGGATCCAGCGCGCGATCTCACCGCACAGAAAAGCCTTGGAGGCGTAGTGAACTCGCGAATCCGATCCGAAGGCACGCACCATATCCCGGCAGCGGGAACGGAAATCGTCCTCGTCCACGACGAACAGCGGGGTGCCGAACTGGGCGGCGAGTTCGGTGACCGGAACGCCGCCGAGCCGGACCACATCGTCGGCGTCGCGGGTGGCATTACGCGGCCATACCTGGGCGGGCAGGTCGATCAGCTGTCGCGGATCGGCCGGACGTTCCGGCAGATTCGGCGCGTGCGGGATCTCGGCGTGCCGGGGCCCGGCCGGATGGACACTCATCGGTCTCCCTTCCTCACCCACTGCCGGAACAGTCGGTCGATGCGATAGTGGGTGGCGGTCACATCCGCTCCGGTGCGGTGACGCCGAGCAGGCGCAACCCGTTGGCGAGGACCTGCCGGGTCGCGTTGACCAGCACGAGCCGGGCGGCGTTGACCGGGCTCACGGGTTCGTCACCGAGCGGCAGTACGCGCAGGGCCTTGTTGGTCTGGAACGGGTGGTAGGCGCCCGCCAATTCCTCCAGATAGCGCGCGATGCGGTGCGGTTCCCGCAGGGTTGCCGCGCTCGCCACCACCCGGGGGAACTCGCCCAGCGTCCGGATGAGCGCGCCCTCGAATTCGGAGTCCAGCAGCGCGAAATCCGGTGTCACCGTGTCGTATTCGAATTCGGCGGCATTGCGGGCGATCGAGGCCGCGCGGGCGTGCGCGTACTGCACGTAGTAGACGGGGTTGACGCTGTCCTGCTTCGCCCACAGGTCCAGGTCGATATCGATACTCGAGTTCACCGAACTGCGCACCAGCGAATACCGGGCGGCGTCCACGCCGATGGCCTCGACCAGATCATCCAGGGTGACGACCGTGCCGGCGCGTTTGCTCATCCGCACCGCGACACCGTCGCGCAGCAGGTTCACCATCTGCCCGATGAGTACCTCGACACTGTCGGGGTCGTCGCCGAACGCCGCGGCGGCGGCCTTCAACCGGCCGATATAGCCGTGATGGTCGGCGCCGAGCATATAGATGCAGAGATCGAAACCGCGTGCCTTCTTATCCTGCAGATAGGCGATATCACCGGCGATATAGGCGGCGTGGCCGTCGCTTTTGATGACCACCCGGTCCTGATCGTCACCGTATTCCGAACTGGCGATCCACCAGGCTCCGTCCTTGGAATACAGATCGCCGGAATTCTTCAGGGTTTCGACCGCGCGTTCCACCGCGCCCGAGGCGAACAAGGAACTCTCGTTGAAATACACATCGAAATCGGTGCCGAATTCGTGCAGCGTTTTCTTGATATGGGCGAACATCAGTTCCACGCCCTCGGCGCGGAATAGTTCCAGCCGCTGGGCGGGGTCCAGTTCGAGCACCCCGGGATGTGCGGATACGATCCGGTCCGCGATTTCGCCGATATAGGCGCCGGCGTACCCGTTCTCCGGGGTCGGCGCGCCGGTCGCGGCCGCCACCAGCGATTCGGCGAACCGGGTGATCTGCCCGCCGTGATCGTTGAAGTAGTACTCACGGGTGACCTCGGCACCCTGCGCGGCGAGAATCCGGCCGAGCGCGTCACCGACCGCGGCCCAGCGGGTCCCGCCGAGATGCACCGGACCGGTCGGGTTGGCGGAGACGAACTCGAGATTGATCGCGGTACCGGCCAGGACGTCGGCGGTGCCGTAATTCACACCGGCCGACAGCACCTGGTCGAGGATCGCAGCTTGCGCGGAGGCGGCGAGCCGGATGTTCAGAAATCCCGGACCGGCCACTTCCGCCGAAGCCACGGCGTCGGTACCACTCAGCGCCGCGGCCAGCCAGCCGGCCAGATCACGCGGGTTCGTTCCCGCTTTCTTGGCGACGCGCATGGCCACATTGGTGCTGTAATCACCGTGTTCCGGATTGCGCGGACGCTCCACATCGACCTTGTCGGGCAGGACCGAAGGGTCCAGACCGCGTTCGGCGAGTACCTTCGCGGCCGTCGCGTGAAGGAGATCTGCAAGGTCGGCTGGAGTCACGGGTCTCTATCCTATGGTCCGAGTAGGTGCGCGCCGCGAGTGGGCACCGCAGCCATGCACTGTTCATCACGTGGGAAAGAGCTAGGACCGGTATGCCGAACAGGACCAGCGCCAAATCGGCGAAAGCCGTCAAGGCGGCGGGCAAAGTCGCACCCGCCCGAGCAGGCGGCGGTAAGAACAGGAACAAACCACCCATTCTCCAGCGAATCCCGTGGCTGACCGTCGGCGCGGTGGTGCTACTCGTCGCACTGGTCGGGGCTCTCACCGCGAGCATCCTCCCGAAATACCAGGAGCAGGCCGCCCTGCGGGAACGCCAGGAACACGTCCGGCAGCTGCGGGATTCCTTCGGTCAGAAGTTCGCCCCGACCGAGCAGAATCAGGACCCCTCCGCGCAGATCGAGGGCGTGGTTAAACAGGAATATCCGGCAGGCCTGCATATCGATGCCACTCAGCGGGTGGCCTACGACAAGACCCCGCCGTTCGGCGGCCCGCACGATGCCTCCTGGGCCGACTGCATGGGCACCGTCTACGACACCGCGCTCCGCGAGGAGAACGCGGTCCATTCGCTGGAACACGGTGCGATCTGGATCAGCTACAACCCGGCCAAGGTCGACGACGACGGCGTCGACACACTGAGGGCCTGGGTCGACGGTGAGCAGTACATGCTCCTGTCGCCGCATCCCGACCAGGAAGCACCCGTCTCGTTGCAGTCCTGGGGTCATCAGCTGGCCGTCCCGAACGCCGACGACGAGCGCATCGGCCAGTTCATCACCGCCCTGCGGCTGAACTCCTTCGCCTATCCCGAGGTCGGCGCCGACTGCGCCACCATGGGCTTCGACAAGGAGAACCCGCCGCCCTACGACCCGAGCGAACCCGGCCCCGACGCGGTGCCGATGAACGGTGCCGGCCTGCAGCCGGATCAGGGCGAGATGAGCGGCGCGCCCGGCGGCCTGCCAGGTGGTGGCCTGCCCGGAGGGGGCCTGCCGGGTGGTGGTCTGCCCGGCGGTATCCCGGCGATCCCGGGTATGCCGGGCACCCTGCCGGAACAGCAGGCTCCGGGGTCCGGGCAGTAATGCCGGAAGAGACCACACCGGAGTCCACGGAGGCCACCCCGCACTCGGCGGGGTGGCGCGCCCAATTGCGCGCGCAACGCGTCCCGTTGCTGATCATCGGCGCGATCGCGCTGCTCGTAGCCGGCTTCGGCGCCGGGGTGCTGCTGGCACCGGACAGCGCCGACGGCGATACACCGGCCGGCCCGGTCGATATCGGGTTCGCGCAGGATATGTCGGCGCACCACGCGCAAGCCGTGGAGATGTCCGGTATCGCGCTCACCGGATCGACCGACCCCGAGGTCCGGCGGCTGGCCTACGACATCCTGACCACCCAGCAGAGCCAGATCGGGCGGATGCAGGGCTGGTTGCAGATATGGGACGCACCGGCCCGCGCCACCGGCGGATACATGGCCTGGATGCCGCAGGACGAGCATGCCGGTCACGGGCACGATCACGGCCCGGCGGGAATGGCCACCATGCCGGGTATGGCCAGCACCGACGACCTCCGCCGACTCCGCGCCGCCCAGGGGCCGGAACTGGACACCCTGTTCCTCCAGTTGATGCTGCGGCATCACCAGGGCGGGGTCCCGATGCTCGAATACGGCGCGGAGCACGCGGAAACCACCGAGATCCAGACACTGGCCGGCCAGATGCTGCCGGCTCAGGCGGGCGAATCCCGGCTGATGACCAAAATGCTCACCGACCGCGGGGCCGAGCCGCTGCCCCTGAACTGACCCGTCACCACACGTTTTGGCCTCATCGGCGGTGATGCGTTACGCTGTGGTCCGCCCGATCGACCGGACTCCCGGTCCACCGGGCGGATCCCCGCCCTCGTAGCTCAGGGGATAGAGCGTCTGCCTCCGGAGCAGAAGGCCGCAGGTTCGATTCCTGCCGAGGGCACCACGAAGAACGGCCCCCCGACCAGCTGGGTTCTGGTCGGGGGGCCGTTCTCGTTCGCGACCCTTCCGTCACCGCCGGATGCCGTCACGGGAGGCGGAACGGCACCGCCGCGGCACTGTCCGGATCCCGGTGCGGGACAGTCGCGGCGATCTCCTGCCGCCGGGGAACGACCGGCCCGTCCTGCACGCAGCCAACTGCGCCGGGCTTGTCGTAGTCTTCGACAGACATCCCGGGAAACGGAGAAAAGCATTGACTCAGCCACCGGCAGGCCCGCCGCCGTACGGACAGCAGCCGCCCGACGGCCCGCAGCCGGGTCAGGTACCCCAGGCCGGTTCACCACAGCCCGGGTACCCACCACAACCGGACCATCCGCAACCGGGGATGCGACCCCAACCACGTAAGCGCCGGACAGGGCTGATCATCGGCGCGGTGGTGGCGGTGCTCGTCGTGGCCGCCGCGGTAGCGGCCATGGTGGTGTTGACCTTGCAGGGCAAGACCCCCCTGTCCTCCGATGAGCAGCAGATCGAGTCGACGCTCAGGGAGTTCTACGGCACCTTGACCGACGACGGGTTCGAGGCTGCCAGTCAGTTGGCCTGTAAGGCCGACCGCGACGAGTTCGCGGCCATGCCGGACGCGGACAAGGCGGAGGCCGAGAAGCTCGCATTCGCGGTCGATATCAAATCGGTGGACGATATCGTCGTCACCGGCGACAAGGCCAAGGCGAAGATCACGGGGACATTCACCTTCGCGATGCCCGGTGACTCCGATGACGAGTCGGACGACAGCTCGGAGGAGAATCTGGTGAAAGAGGACGGCGAGTGGCGAGTCTGCTCGTCGGCAGGCACCGGAACCTGACCACCGCCCGCCGCATGCCCTCGGGACCTTCGCCCACCGCAATCATGTAGTCCGGCACGATTTCCCGGAACTCAGCGCAGCGGCACCCTGCCCGGTGCCGGCCTCGTAAGGCCGGCGCCGGTGGCA
This sequence comes from Nocardia sp. NPDC019395, assembly GCF_040632335.1. Lineage (NCBI taxonomy): Bacteria > Bacillati > Actinomycetota > Actinomycetes > Mycobacteriales > Nocardiaceae > Nocardia > Nocardia sp. NPDC019395. The sequence goes on along the minus strand of NZ_JBEYBT010000018.1, from coordinate 70,759 downwards.
GATCGAGCGAGCGGCGGGAATCGAACCCGCGTGAACGGCTTTGCAGACCGTTGCCTCAACCACTCAGCCACGCCCGCGTGACCGGATGATCATCGCCCGGGTGCGGCGCGGCGGGCCAGGGTTCGGATCGCGAGGATCGCAATCGGTCGCGGTGCGCCGCCCGCCCCGGCGCCGGTATGCGTCGATGTGCGGCGATCGGCGCGGCGTGGGGCCGGTCCGGAGATCGCCACGGAGGGGTCCGTCTGTGCGCGCACGGTCGGCTCGTCCCATGTGGTGTCGTGCGATGATCGAACACATGTCTCGCCCCCGGCCGCTACCGCTCGACCCGATCCAGGAGGCCCATCGGCAATGGGTCGGCCACGGATGGGGTGCGGTCGCCGACGGGATGGCGGCCGTGACGTCGCTGGTCCGCGCGCAGCAGATCGTTATGGCCCGAGTGGACGAAGCTCTGCGACCCACCGGTCTGACCTTCTCCCGCTACGAACTGTTGCAGCTACTGAACTTCAGCACCACCGGCGCGCTGCCGATGGCGGTGGCCAGCGCGCGGCTGCAGGTGCATCCGACCAGCGTCACCAACTCGGTGGACCGGCTCGAGGCCGCCGGGCTCGTGAAACGGGTGCCGCATCCGAACGACCGGCGTGCCACGCTGATCGAGATCACCGGCGCCGGAAGGTCTCTTGTCTCCGAGGCCACCGGATATCTCAACGAGCGAGTCTTCGCCAGGCCGGAGCTACCACCCGAGGGGTTGCGGACACTGTTGCAACTGCTCACCGAGTTCCGGCACACAGCGGGTGACTTCGACACCGGGGAGGAACCGGCTCGCTGGAGCGAGCCCTGACCCCCGGCACATCGGGCCCTGCAAATTTCTCCATGATTCGGCTTGGCAACACCGCTACCGCGGCGCACCATATGTTTATGGTGCTGGTGCTCGGGGTATCTGTAGGCTCCTCCGGAGCGCGCGCCGTACTCACTCATTCCGATCAACCACACCTGCCACCGATCGATCGTTGCCATATCCCCCGCAGGGCCCGTAGCCCACTCGTCGAACCGGTACTCACCGCGGTCCGGCGGATGCATACCGCGGCCCGCCGGCGCGACGAGTACATCACCGGCACCGCCGTGACCTGCCAGGACCATACGCAGGCCGAGCGAATCGGCGACGCCCTCGGCGCCGGCCGGATCACCGTGGTGGACGAACCCCTGGCTCAAGTGCGGTATCTCCGGTTCACCGAGCAACTTCCCACGTCCGGTTCGGTGATGCTGTTCGACCTGGGTTCCGCCGGCCTCACCCTCACCCAGGTGGACTGCCGCACCGATACGGTGCTCGCCGCGAGCAACTGGCCCGGTCTCGGCGGCGATATCTACAACGACCTGCTCTGCGAATGGCTCGACCGGTTCGGTGTGTGCACCGACGAAATCGCGGCCGGCCGGTACCGGGAGGCGCTGAGCAGCGCCCGGGTGGTCACCGCCGCGGACCCCGCCACCGCACGGCGAGCGGTGATAACCCGCAGCGACCTCGTCGAACTGTGCACCGAACCGCTGGCGACGGCGGCCATGCTGGTCCGGCGGGTCAGCGAGCATTCCGAGGTCCCGGCGGAAACGATCGCGTTGCTGGGCGGCTGCGCCCGTAATCCCGCGCTCCGCGCCCGCCTCGCCGATCTGCTCGGACTCCCCCTGGTCTGCGATCGCGAACCGGAGTACGTTTCGGCGCGCGGAGCGCTGCTGTTCGCGGCCCAGCGGCCGGTCGCCGGGACCCGGACCGCCCATATCCGCGCCGGCGGCCAGGTGGTGCCGCTGGCACCGCCGGTCGTCGGACGCCGCAAGGTGTACGCGGCGGCGGCGGTGACCATCGGTTTGGGTGCGACCGTGGCCGGCCTGCTCACCGCGCAGAACGGAACCGTGCAGCCGGCGCATGGCCACTTCGTGCCGACCGATATTCTCGACGCTCCGCCCGAGCCCTGATCGGACCCGGGCCGCGCCCGCGATTCAGCGGTTGGTGAACTCGGCGGACCGCTTGTCGACGAACGCCGCCATACCTTCCTTCTGGTCCGCGGTGGCGAACAACGAGTGGAATACCCGTCGCTCGAACCGCAATCCCTCGCTCAACGTGGTCTCGAAGGAGCGGTTCACGGCTTCCTTGGCGATCATGGTCACCGGCAGCGACATGGACGCGATGGTGGCGCCGACCTCGAGCGCGGTATCGAGCAGTTCCGCGGCCGGCACGATCCGGGAGACCAGTCCGGCACGTTCGGCTTCCTCGGCGTCCATATTCCGCCCGGTGAGCACCAGATCCATCGCCTTGGCCTTACCGATCGCCCGGGTCAGCCGCTGCGAACCGCCGATGCCCGGGATAACACCCAGTTTGATCTCCGGCTGCCCGAACTTGGCAGTATCGGCGGCGATCAGCAGATCGCAGATCATCGCCAGCTCGCAGCCCCCGCCCAGGGCGTATCCGCCGACCGCGGCGATCGTGGGCTTGCGGAACTGGGCCAGCCGCTCCCAGCGGGCGAAATAGTCGTCCATGAACATGTCCATATAGGACTTGGGCTGCATCTCCTTGATATCGGCGCCCGCGGCGAAGGCGCGGTCGGAGCCGGTGATCACCACCGCACCGATCTCGTCATCGCGTTCGAGTTCGTCGAGTGCCACGATCACATCGTCGAGGACCTGCTCGTTGAGCGCGTTCAATGCCTTCGGCCGGTTCAGGGTGATGAGGCCGACCTTGTCTTTACGCTCCAGCAGAATCGTCTCGAAATCGGTCACGGCGCATCCTCTGGGTCGAAATGGTCATGAATATCGGTGACGATACCGTGCGGACCGGTACGGCAGCACAGTCGCGGTATCGGTCCACCGGACGGGGGAACGATGGTTATTCGGCTTCCAGACGGGCCGTGATCTGGGTGATCCAACCATCGATCCACCCGGAAAGTTCCCGCCGGCCCACTCCGGTGACCGTGGAGCGAGGCCCGTCCGACTGGATCAGATACCGGCCGTCGCCGGGCAGATCGCGCCACACCGCGGAGGTCTGCACGATTCCGGGCAACCGGAAGTGCAATCGACTCTGGAGTACCCGCAGATAGCCGGTACCGGCCGCGGGAGTACCGAAGAACGCCGAACTCTGCGCCGCGTGATCACCCGCGCGAGGCGCGGTCGTCTCGCTCTCCACGGTGAATCCGGGCTGAGTGCCGGGACCCATGGGCGGCAGCAATCCGGCCACGGAATCGGCCAGCACCTGTGCCGTGCATTCGACTACGTCGAAACCCCTGCTGTGCTGGACGGTTTCACCCGGCCGCTGGGTTATCACATAGCCGCGTGCTCCCTGCCGTACGGCGTGTACGAAGGTACACGCTTCCGGCATCCGAGCGTCGCCCTCATCCCAGCCTCGTGCGACGACGATGAGTTCCGGCCTGGAGATCGCGCCGACCATCTCCTCGAACGCGCGATCCGACCGGGTGCGCAAGGCCCGGCGTATGCGTTCACGCTCGGCGTCGTAGTCGGCGGCGAATCTGATCCGGCTGGTGAAGGTGAACGGTTTGGGCAGCTTTCCGCGCCGGAATTCGTCGCAGAGGACCTTGAACTCCAGATCGGTGAACGTCCAGCGGCGCCGGGGCACCGGTTCACCGGATATGACATCCGGCGCATCGCCCGGCCGGCGCGGACCGCCCCCGGTCACGAGTGTCATTCCTCGGTTTCCATATTCCGATCGAGCCGGGCCACCACCGAACCTATCTGCTCGTCGACCCATTCGATCAACTCCGGTGTCCCCATTCCCGTCGCGGACGGTGACGGATGCTTCAGCGGGATCGTGTACCGGCCGTCATCCGGCAGGTCGCGCCACAGCACTCCCATTTCGATACGACCGCGTGGCCCATATTTCGAACGACCCTGAAACACCCGGATGGTGCCGCTGCGGACCGCGCCCGTACGTAGAAACGCCAGGGCATGGTCATAATCGTTGCCCCCTTCGTCCTCGTCCTCGTCGTTATCGGAGATCATCGATCCGGACGTCGTATAGCCGGGTTCGAATCTGGGGTCGCGCGAGGTGTCGGGGATCGCGGTAGCGGGCGATCGCCCTGCCCGGGAAAACGGAACACGGGAGAGAACGATCTCGGCCAGTGCGTGCGGATCGCATTCGACGATATCGAAACCGGCAGCGTGGTGCACCGTTTCGCCGGGCCGCTGGGTTATCACGAAACCGCGGGCCCGCTGCCGGAAGGCATGGACGCGGGTACGCATCCCGGGGTCGTCGAAATCCTGATCACCACCGAATGCCTGCAAGCTGACGAATACGTCGGGTTTGGCGAGTGCGGCACCGAACGCGTCCAGCTCGCCGCTGTAGCGAGCACGTAGCGCCCGGCGGGTCTCGGCGAGCTCCCATTCGTATTCGTCCGCCCATCGAATGGAACTGGTGAAGACCAGCGGTCTGGGCAACCTACCCTCGGTGTGATCCTCACACACTGCCCTGAACTCCAGATCGGACAGCTCCCAGCGCCTCACGGTTCGATCACCGGTTTCACCCGATCAGGGACGTCCCACACATCATCCAAATTCTCTCGGCCCTGCAGGTATTTCGACGGCTTGTAGTCGTTGCTCTGCCCGCCGGAATTTGCGGCGCCGGCGCCCGGCGCCCCGCCCATCGGCGCTCCGCCCATCGGCTGCGAAGAGCCCGTGGGCGATTGCTGGCCGCCGGCGGGGTCCATCCCCGGACCCGCCACCGCCGCCCGCGGGAACAGCTGCGACTGCTGCTGTTCGGGATAGGGCGACATGGATTGTTCCGGTGTGACGTCGCCGCCCGGCAGGCCGGCACCGGGCCCGCCGCCGGCGCTGGCACCCCCGCCGAGGGCACCGGCCAAGTGATCGAGCTGCTCGCGGGCCGGATCCAGCATGCCCTGTAGATGCTGTTGAATCCGGCTGGGATCCAGCATCCGAGCCAGCTCGTCCATTCCCGGGAGTCCGTTGCCGAGCTGGGTGAACGCCTGAATACCCTGGGTGAGTAGGTTGGACAGCATTCCCAACGGGTCCTGGCTACTGCCACCGGTTCCGCTCCCACTGCCGCCGGAGCTGTCGCCGCCGCGTCCGGTCCCGCTGTTGCCCGTGTTGCCGTCACCGGTTCCGTCCCCACTGCCGGAGCCGGAATCGTCACCGAACAGCGTATCCGCCGAACCGTAGGGCGAATTCTTGTCGTACAGCGACGAGAGTGGAGTGTTCTTCAACTCCTCGGGCATATCCTCCACCGGAACACCGGTGAGTTGTGAGAGCGCATCCGCGAGAGTGGGCTCGCCCGAACCGTCCGAGGCGGTGATCTTCCGGTTCTTCAGGGCATCCGGCATCTCGGATGCCGGGATACCGGTGAGTTTGCTCAGGATATCGGCGGCTGTGGGGTTCTCCGGCATCCCGCCGCCACCGCCGGTGGAATCCGAGCCGCTTCCACCTTCCGAGCCGAGACCGCTGCCGCCGCTCGAGCCGAGCCCGTCCCCCTTGTTGGACACCTCTTCGCCGGGCGAGTCGCCGCCCAGCAAGTCCTCGGCAGAAGGCATTTCCGGCATCGACGGGGTCTGCTGCTTGCCGGTGTAGGCGGGGTTGCTGCCACCGCCGCCCTTCTGGCCCGAACTTCCACCGCCGGACCCGGTACCGCCCGAGGACGCCGTTTCGGGCATGGTCGGCATAGATCCGCCCCCGCCCTTGGATCCGGTGGGCGTACTGCCGATCGGACCGCCACCGCTGCCCGAACCGCCGCCGGTGCCGGACGAGCCGGCGTCGATGGGCGAACTGTTTCCGGTCGAACCATTGCCCAGACCGGCTCCGTTTCCGGGGCCCTGCCCGCTGCCCGAACCACCGCCGCTACCGGTGCCTTCCTGGCTGTTCTGACCGTCTTCGAAGCCTTGGTCGTAGCCGTCGTCGAAACCGGATTGGTAGCTGCTTCCGCTTCCGCCGCCACTACCGCTGCCCCCGCCGCTTCCGCTTCCGCCACCACTACCGCTGCCCCCGCCGCTTCCACTTCCGCCACCACTACCGCTGCCCCCGCCACTTCCACTTCCACCGCCACTGCCGCTGCCCCCGCCACTACCGCTTCCGCCGCCGTCGCCGCCGCCCTCCGGCTTGGTAACGGGCCCGTCCAGGACGGGCATCACCTTCACTGTTTCCTTCATCGGCTCGAGGTAGTACTCGTTGAGATTCCAGCGGAAATCCCCCAGGTCGGGTTCGTGACACCCGCCCGGCTCCGACGGTATGCCCGGCATCTCCGGTTTCGTATACGCCAGGAATGTGGCCGTCCACGCCATGCTGTCGCGCACCTGCTCGATGGAGTCGATCAGCGGCTGGACACCGTTGCGGTAGTTGCGTACCGCGTCCTGCGCCCCCGCCGAGCCCTCGCCCTTCCACGAATCGGCCAGTGGGAAAATGGTGTCCACCAAGCCGTTCAGCTTCGTGCTCAAATCGCTCGCCAGTGAACCCCAGGTCGCCGAACGGTTCATCACGGCCTGTGCGTCGATGTTCTGGCCGTGGTCGTACATCTCCCGCCAGGACACCGCGTCCTGAGCCTCGACCTTGATGGCATCGCCCGGATCCTTGTTACCGGCGTAGTTCTTCACACCGCTCGGAATATCGGGGCTCGAGTTGTTGAGAACAAGCATGAAGTCACGTGGCTTCATGTCCTCGGCCACTGTCTTGGGTTTATAGTCCGCCGAGCCCTCGCCCGGCTTTATCCCGTTCAACTCGTCCTTCGACGCCTGGTCGACATCCTCGTAGGCCTTACCAGCGGCAATGAACAGCTTGCTCATACCGTCGAGCACCGTGGCGTGCTCACGCAGTATCTCGTACAAACGGCCGGCTTTCTTGCTGTAAACCCCTGCCAGCTGATTGCCGGAACCCAGCGCCCCGAACATCACCGGATCGAGCATATCCAGCTTGTGCTCGCCGATGGCATCGGCCATACCCCGCAGATCATCGACCAGATCGGCGGCAGCCCGGGCCGCGGTGATCGCGTCCTTGGGGCTGAACTGCAGATGCCCATCGTTCGCTTTGGTCGTGAGATCGGACAGCGTATTCGGGTCCAATGCCATGAGCGTTCACTTTCCGTCGTAACCGTCGACCGGAGCCTGCCGCGGTACGGCGACCGGGCCCATCGAGATCGGTGTTGTCAGTCTCGGTCCGCGACAACCGAAGTCGGCCCCGAATCGTCGGGTTCATCCGGTTTGTTCCCCGGCCAGTCCGGCGAATCCGGCGATACGGTCGGTGTTTCCAGCGGCTGGGGAATCAAGCCGGCCAGATCGGGCGCACCCTCGATCATCTCGGAAAGCTTCGGCAGCGAATTCCGATGCTCCAGCAGCGGATCCATGAGTTCCCGCGCCTTCTTCTGCACCTGCGCCGCGGCATCCTGCACGGCCTTGGTGATGGCCGCGGCGATCTCGTCCATCGTCAGGTCGAGGATATCGTCGGCGAATTTGGTGTCGATGAGCAGACCGTCGGCGTTCACCGTCACCTCGATCCGCTTCTCCTCGGCGAGGACCGTGGCGGTGAGGAGGGAGCGCTTCTTCTGCACTTCCGCTATACCGCGCATCTGATGGGTCAGGCCGGACAGCATGGTCGCCATATCTTCCTGCAGGCGTTCGTTCACCACGGCGCTACCTCAGTCCTTCCGGTCCGGCGATGGGGTGCGACTCCGCGAAGACCACACCCCCGGGATTACAGCGCAAAATGTTTAATACCCGGTGGCGCGCACGCAAATTCGATGCGATACCCACCACCGGGCGGCCTCAGAACTGGCCGTCCATCGAACGCAGTTGATTCACGCCGTCGCGCTGCCCGGCAGCGAAGGATTCGAAGGTGTCGCCGATCCCGTCCACCCCGTCCAACAGGTTCGGTTTCGAGGACCCGTAGCCGTCGTTGTTCTTACCGTTGATGAACTTCTCGCCCATGGAATCGTTGCCCCACGGCTGCTTGGTCGAATCGTTCTCGATACCGGCGAGCCGCTCCCGGACTCGATTGCCGACCCCGTGTACTTCGTCGGCCAGATCCTGGGTGAGATTCGCGGCTGCCTCCAGCTTGTCCGGGTCCACCTCTACGCGGTCTGCCATGACTCTCTCCTCACTTCCGGCAACTTGCCGGATCATGTCAACGTGAACGGCACATCGACCGAGGAACCGTTCCCCGCGCCACCGCCCACCACTTGCCCCGGTTCCACCACCGCGCCCTCCGGCACCACCGCACCGGGCAAGATCACCGCCCCTTCGTGCACGACCGCCCCCTTCCCCACTACGGCGCCCTCGTGGACGACCACACCAGGGCCGATGACGGCCCCGTTGCCGATCGAGGCACCCGGTTCCACCACCGCACCCGGGCCCAAGGCGGCTCGTTCGCCGATCGAAGCGTCCTTGCCCACGGTGGCACCCGCATCCACCCGCGCCCCCGGGCCGACCGTCGCGCTGGGGTCGACCACGGCATCGGGATGGATGACGGTGGGCTCCGGGTTATCCGAGGGTTCGTCGTCCGGCGGCTGATCATCCGGGTCGGCTTCCGGTGGTACGGCACCCGCGGGCAGCCAGCCGTCTCCCGCAACATCCGGTGCCGTGAACTTGTCGATCGGATAGGGCACCTTCATCGGCCAGCGCTGCGGTCGCGGTTTTCCGCGCACATCCTTGCCCTCGCCGATGAAATGGTGATTATCCGGATCGTTGGCGAACCGCTCCCGAGCAGCCGCGTAGTGCTCCCGGGAATTACGCTCCAGCCCCTGGGCTTCCCACCACGGCCGCAGTGTCCCCGGCGGCGGCGGAGGCGGCAGTGCGGGCGGCTGACCGAGCGGCGGAGCGGGCGCCGGGCGCGACGGAGTCAACCATGCAGGATCCTCCGGCCCCCGATTCACCACCGGCCCCTGACCCACCGGCGGAGCAGGCGCCGGACGCGACGGAGTCAACCACGCAGGATCCTCCGGCCCCCGATTCACCGGCCCTTGAACCACCGGCGGCTGACGCAGCGGCGAACGCTCGGGAACCGGCGGCGGACGCAACGGCGACCGCTCCGGAACCGGCGGCGCCTCCTGGGACGGCAGGGTCCTGGAGAAGTTCGGGGGCGGTTGCGGCGGTGCCGGTGAAGTCTGCGGCGTCGGCTGCTGGGTAGACGGGTTGTGTTGCGTGGGCGACGGGGTCTGTTGCGATGCGGAGATCGACCCGTCACCCGTTATCGCAACCCCGATCGGTGCCACACCGCCACCTGGTATCGGGCGGGAGAAGTTCGGCGGTGGCTGCTGTTGCGAATGCTGGTGGGCAGCAGGCTGTTGCTGGGCAGGCGATGAGACCTGTTGCGCGGCCGGCTGTTGCGATGTTCCCGGCGGAGGTACCTGTTGCTGCGTCGTTGGGGTCTGCTGCGGAGTAGGCGCGGGTTGCGATACGGGGGTGGAACCATTGTTGCTCCCCCCGAAGCCGGACTGCCCCGCTATGTCGCCGTGTGCCGGATCGATCCCGTGATCCTGGGACGGCGACAGCGTGCGATCGTAGATGCTTTCCGAATCGGATACCGGCGACAGTGGACGATCGTAAATACTGTCCGATTCCGACAACGGCGACACCGGACGCTCGATGAAACTTCCCGCATCCGAATCCGACCACCGCGATACCGGCGGGTCGTAGCCACCATCGGAATACGACAGCGGACGTTCGCCGGTACTCCCCGTATCCGAGTCCCACGTCGTGTAGCCGAACGTAGGATCGAAGCCCCCGTTCTGCGGCGCGGTGGCTCCGAGACCGCCCCCTTGCCCAGGTGACCAGTTCGCTTCGCCCCCGAAGTTGTTGCCCCCGAGATTCGGCGTCTCCCCGGCCGGCGTGAACCACTGACTCTGCGGCATGGTGCTCGCCCAGTTCTGCGCCGATTGCGGGACCACGGCCGGACCGCTCTGGCTGCTGCCGCCGTTGTTCTGGACACCGCCGCTGTTCTCAACACCGCCGCTGTTCTCAACACCGCCGCTGTTCTCAACACCGCCGCTGTTCTCAACACCGCCGCTGTTCTCAACACCGCCGCTGTTCTGGACACCGCCGCTGTTCTGAGCGCCACCGTTGTTCTGGACACCACCGTCGTTCTGGACACCGCCGTTGCTCTGGCCTCCAGTACCACCGTTCCCGCCGCCGGTACCACCATCGGTTGTGTTCTGCGGAGGAGTGTTTCCGCTTGTTCTGATAATGAATTTGCTATCGGGACGGACAGCGAACGACCCCGGCCCGTCGTACTTGGGGAAGCGCCAGGCATTGCCGCGCAACCAATGGTCTTTCCGGAAGGCCGACATATCGGTGAACCCGTCGCTGGACTTCGGCACATAGCTGTTGAACGCCGAGGCACCGCGGGCACCGCCCACCAGACCGCCTTGCGCGAAGTTTCCGACCCAGCCCGGACCGTTGCTGAACGCGGAGAAATCGCCGCCGGCCGCCAGTGCGGTGGCCAGGTTTCCGAATACTGCGCCGACTCCGTCGGACATGGCGCCGATGAACATACCGTTGGCCGTCCGGCCGGCGAAATTGTTCAGATATTTGCCGGCGACCTTCTCGATCGCTTCGCCCAGGTACCGTCCGAATTCACGAGCCGGGACAGCGCCGGCGGCACCACCCAGGGCCGAAAGACCGAACTCCTGGCCGTTGAACGAACGTCGTTTCCCGTCCGCGATCTGGCCCGCTTGGATACTGCCGTTGATCGCCATCGGAACGACGGCACCCTCCGCGGCGCGGGCGCCGTATACACCCCAGCCCTTCGCTGTGGGCGCAACCAGATTGCCTTTTGCGAGCTCTTTCCAGAAATGCCGTTTCGCCACCGGCGCGCCTGCGCGGGTAGCAATGTTCGCGATGGTCTTCTGCACGAAATCCTGAATGATCTTGAGGTACGAACGGGTGGAGGCGATCGCCGCCGCCTCCACAGCCGGCGCCGTCGGCGGAAACAACCATGCCCAGGCGATCTCGACCGCCAGCCAGCACAGCGTGACGATGATCGTGAGTTTTGTGGCCTGCAACTCGGTACCCATATCGAAGGTCGAACCGTATTGGGCCTCCATCGATTTCGCGAGCTGTTCCAGCGACTGGTCACCGCTGCGCAGGAGGTCGTACCGCGCACCCATTTCGTCGCGGGCCGCGCCCTCCGGGTACGCCGCCATTGTGGCCTGCTTGGCCTTGTCGATCTCGGCGAGCAGGGTGTACAGCTCGTTACTACCCTCCTGCCAGACCGTGGCGACTGCCCACGCCTGGTCCTCGTCCCCGTCCGGCCATTGCGCACCCGCTATCCAGCCCAGCCAGCGTAGCTCCGGAGGCAGGTACAAACTCATAGCGGCACAGCTCCGACGGTTCGGGAACGCGGACCAGGGTCGTGTAGGCCGTGTCGATTCTGCCGCTCATCGCTGAATTCCCGGTGGCCCCCGAGCGAATTCGGCGCCATATTCCGACGAAACCGGCTGGTACACCGCGGCCGCCGGCACCGGGCTGTGCTCGCGCCCGTTCCGGTGGATCCGGGCCTGCCGACGATCACGCACCGGGCAGCCGGACCCCGGGATCGTTCAGGCGCGCAGGATTCCGGTGGCCGGCCAGGTTCCGTCGCGACGCAATCGCGATTCGGACCAGGTGACCGTATGACTGCACGTCACGTGGATTTCCGCCGAATCGGTGTGGTAGTGATACGTTCGCTTGTCGATGGTCAGCAGATGCTCCGTCGGCGGCTCTTCGGGTGGTTCGGTAAGTGACCGGCCGCGGACCCGATATTCGACCATCTCCGGTGTGTCGCGCACCCGGTCGACGTGGATCTCCCAGGTCGGCGGGTACACCTGGTAGCCCTGGACCGGTTCGCCGGACCGGATGTCCTCGTCGTACATTTCGCCGATCATTATCGGATGCAGGCTGCCGTGCGCGGTGATCACTCCGGTCTGCCGGTTCACCACATAGTTGCCCTGCCCCATCCCGGCCTCGGGGTCGTCATCGTCGCGCTCCTCCCGGCACACCCAGCCGAATTCGGTGGGATATACCGCGAATTCACGGTCTGTGTCGAAAGCTCGGGCGATGTACCCGCGTACCTGCTCCGGAGTTTCCCATTGATCGGGCATATCGCCTCTCCACTTCCCCGCCGGGGCCCGGTGGCCCCGCCGCTGTCGATCACTTCAACGTGAACGGTTTATCCACATCCGGTGGGTCCGGCCGGCCGGCGGCTCCGTCGGTATCCACCGGATCATCCGCACCCGGCCCACCGGATTCCAGGATCCCGTCACCGTCGTCCGCCACTGCGCCTTCAGGGAGCCACGGGTGGTCCGTGGGCTCGGGCGGGTGGAAATCGCCGGGCAGTGACCACTCCTTCGGGCGTACGCGTTGCGGCCGACCGTGCCCGTGATACCAGATCTGCCGATGGTCCGCGGACTCGCCGCCGGGCCCGCCCTGCGGGATACCGGCTGCCCCGCTGTCGGCCGCCTCGGGGCTGTCGTCGATTTCGACGATCGTGCTCCCTGGATCGTCGCCGAGCGTAGTTCCGGACCTATCCGCCGATACCGCCGGTATACCGGAGGCGGGGACCGCCGGGCGCGCCGATCCGGCCGCGGGGTTCGCCGGCGCCGTGCCCTGGATCGCGACGAAGGAAATCTCTTCGGCGCCGGGAGCGTAGTCGGTCAGCGCCTCACTATGGGAGAACGTCTTCTCCGCCAACGTATCCCACCACACCGGCTCACTCGCCGAATCCGGGTAGATCAATAGTAATTCTGATACGGGCTCACCCCGGGAGCCGTCGGCGGGCCGCGATATCTGGACCAGTCCCCTCGCCCCGGTACCCAGTTTCCCGACGTGATCGAAGGCCTCGGTGAACTGCTGCTCGACCGTTCGGTTGTTCGTGGCCAGAGAGGTCGGTGGCGCCCCGAACTCTTGCGTCGCCAGATAGGAACGTAGCTCGGACAGACCAGTGTCCGCGGCCGGACGGCCGGCTTCGTTCAACCGATCCCAGTTCGGGACGGCGATACGGGGGCGACCGGCGTAACTCGCCGCCGACGCGTACACCGACCGCAGTCGGTTGTGCCGCCCCCCGGCCGGGAAGCCACCGCCGAGATGGATCAGCTTCCCGAAAGGCCTGCCTCCGGGCACCGAGCTGTACGAGCCCGGATGCTGGTGCTCGACAAACCCACCCTTCCCGTCGCTCAACGCATCCTCGAGTGCGCGGCGCTGCCGTGCGGCGGCCGATATCAGATCGGGCGTGCCGATCCGGAACACAACGGACGCCGATTTCGCAAGGAACTTCCCGGGCGGGCCATCGGTCATATTCCGGTGCTGCGCATCTGCCCACACCGGCCCGTCGGCACCTTCCGTATACAGAACGGCCGTCGCGTGAGCGCCATCGGTTATCGGTTCACCGTTGTTGTACAGCGGCGTGCCGCCGGCGTCCGTTTTGTGCCAGGTAGTGCTGACATACACAAGCGTGCCGGGCCCCAGCGCACGGATATGGTCGTGCGCGGCTCGGTATTGGTCGGCAACCGACCGGGAACCGTTGTCGAAGGACACTTCGCCGTTACCCAGGAACCGCGACGCCTGCTCTGCTCCGCACGCGAAGTAGTCCTCCGCGAACGCGCGCGACCTGGGCGCCGCGACCTGAGGCTTACCCGCGACCGTGACCAGCAGTGAAAGCGTCACGTCCTGGCAGTTGTCCGTACGACCCCATACGCCCATGCCCAGGCGTGTGTTGATGAGCGACCCGAAAGCCGGGCCGCCCCGCACCATCGTGAAGGTCGCCGGATTCTGGAACTGCGCGAAACTTCCATCGCGAAGGCGCAGCGCATCCTTCAGATCGGTATGGAACGACGGCAGTTCGATCGCCCCGAAGGTCCGCGTGCGATCGTCGGAAAGTTGCGGAATGATCTCCAGTTCCTCGGGCGTGAAGCGTCGTATCACCCCGGCCTGCGGGACCACCGCAGCCTCCGGGGCCGGTGCAGGCTGCTCCGGCTGTGACCGCACCACGTTGCGGAAACGATCCCGCAAGCGGAAAGGCGAACCGGTTTCGGCGAACAGCCGCGGCACGGCCCGTGAGCCGGTTTCGAATGGGCGGGCCGGCGGTTCCTCGGTGGCCTGGGTGGTCTCGGAATCCGGCCCGCTCTCGGACACCTCGGTAATTCGCGGTTCGAGTTCGTCGATCTCGCGGATGAAGCCGCTCGCCCCACCGCTCTTGGTGGCCTCGAAACGGGCCAGCATGTCCGCGGCGGTGGTGGTGATGACATGTAGCTGGGCGCCGGGGGGAGCGTAATGAGCCAGGTCCGGAAGTTGCGAGAATGTCTGCCGGGTCACCGGGTCCCAGTACACCGGCCGGGTGGCGGTGCCATCGAGCGGTTTCGGATAGACCACCAGTAGCCCGGTTCCGGAAGGGTGGTCCGGGCCGGGCACTGCCCACTCGGCGAAAATGAAACCCACTGTCCCGGGTCCCGAATTCGCGACCTCGTCGTATACGTCGAGGTATTTCTGTTCGGATGGACGGCCGTCCGCCAGGTGGATGAACGGTTTTCCGAAGAACTGTTCCGCTTCTCGGGCGGCGCCGGCGAAGATTTCGGCGTAAGGGGTGGGCTTTCCATCCTTGTTCAGGTGATCCCAGTTGGGCACCGTTATGCGTGGCAGACCGAGGAAACTTGTGGTTGCCGCGAACGCCGCCTCGAAGAAGCTGAGCCGGCTCGGCAGCCGGGACCCGCCATCGAGAACGATCAGTTCTCCGAACGGCTTACCTCCGGGTACCGAGGTATAGGTTCCCGGATCCTGGTAGGCGACGTAACCACCGTTACCGTCGCTCAGCGATTGTTCGAGCTGCCGCCGCGCCGCGGCGGCAGCGAGGACGAGTTCGGGTGTACCGATGATGAACTCGACATGTTCCGTTTCGTCGCGCAGCTGCCGCAGATCCGTGCACTCGCCCCACTGCGGTTCGTAGAAGACCGGGGAGCTGTCACCCTCTGGATAGACGATGGTGCTGGCGTGGCCCCCGCCGATTCTCTCTTGCCAGAATATTTTGATGTATGCCGCTGTTCCCGGCCCGAGCGCCTGAATCCGCCGGAAAGCGGCGGCATACTGCTGACCGGGGGTTCGGTGGTGGCCGGTGCCGTCGTCTTCGAACGAGACCGGCCGGCTACCGAGCAGGCGCGTCGCCTTCCAATGACCGGCGTGCAGGAAGCGCACCACAGCGTGCGGACCGATTCTCGGCGCGGCTACCTGCGGCTTGGCGTAGAAGCTGGCCAGTAGCGACAATGCGGTGTCATCACAGTTGGTACTACGGCCGGGCACCCGCCCGAAGGGACCGTTGATGAGCCGGCCGAAGGTCATACGGTCGCCCGGCCGCACAGTGAATGTGTCCGGGTTCTGGAACTGTGCGAAGGAGCCGTCGCGCTTGCGCAGCGCCTGTTCCACCCGGATCTGGTGCGTTTCCTCTTCGATGGGCCCGTACACCTTGGCGAATCGGTCCGCGGCGGGTTGCGCAATCAGCTCCAGTTCCTCGGGCGTGAACCGCCGGACCGCCGGTCGCGATGTGGAGCCGGCCGGCCGATTCTCGCCGCGGAGCCGGTACAGCGATCGGAAAAGACCACCCGTCTCCACATCCGGACGGCCGGCGCGCCACGGCCCGCCGCGCTGCACGGACCCACCAGTGGCCGGTACGAGCCGAGACGACGGATCGGATCCCGCGGACTCCGGCGCCGGCCTCGGTGTCAGTACTCCGTGGTCCCGATCTCCGGCCACGTTCCGCGCTGCTCCTGGCTCCAGCTCGCCCACGCCGCGGCTACCATCGCGTCGCTCCTCGTCGGCTGCGGTAACCGGGTCTGTTTGTCGATCACCATCGAGAACTGTTCCGGAGGTTTCACTTCGGACTGCACGTTGACCCGGTATTCGATCCGGTCCGGGCTCTCCTCGATCCGCAGCAATTCGATCCGGGTCTGCCGCGGATAGATCTGCCGTGCCGACGGAGCCCGGCCGGTCGTTGCCGACTCGGTGTAGTCCTCGGTGATCATCCGGCCCGACCAGCTCGGATACTCCAGGATCACCCCGGTATCCGCGTTCACCACCAGACTCGACATCCCGATCGACCGGCCCGTCTCCCGGTCCTGCCGGCTGATCTCCGGCTGGATCAGCCATGCCCCGATCGGCATCCGGCCGATCAGGTACGCCCGGCCCGGAAGTGCCTCGCGGAGGTACTCCCGAACTTGTTCCTCGTTCTCCAGCGGCAGGTTCATCGCCGACCCCTTCATCCGAAACTCCCTTCTTGCCAGAGTGGTCACCGGCGGTGGGTTCCCGCGGCGATGGAACCGCGTCGTTCCGGGAGCTCCCGGCAGCACCCGCCGGGCCGAGACCCGCGAAATCCTCGGCAGCCCGCCCCGGATCCGTGGCTACGGAACTCACGGCGGGCGATTCCTGGCGCGAATCCTGATTCCGCGGCCCGGTGACAACCGGTTGTGCCGGGGCAATACCAGCCCCCGGTGGCGGGCTCGTGGCCGGCGCGACAACCGTACCCGGCCGGATCGGAACGAAATTCAATACATCCGTTCTCCGCGCCAGCGCTTCGGGGGCCTCGGTAACCCACTGCCCGGTTACCGCATCCCACCACAGCGGCCCCGGCGCAGACGGCGGATAGACCATCGCGAAGGGCAGCGCCTCCCGGATGACCGGCTTGCCGTCGGCGCCGAGCACCACTCGGCCCTGCGAATCCTTCTCCAGTCCGAAACTGAGGCCCATTGCCGCCGAACCGGGACCGGAATTCTGCACCAGTGTGCCGAGTTCTTCGAACTGCCGCGCCATCGGTAGATCGCCCAGGAATTCGGACGGCTGGGTCCCGAGCCAATGAATGGCGCGCTTATAGCCGTCTATTTCATCCCGGGGGCTGTAGGTACCGTCGGCATCCGTATGGCGGGACGCGGCGGACAGCGGAGCACCGAGGAATGTCGACAGCGACGCCATCATGGCATCGGTATGGTTGGTCAAGCGGTCCGCTGTCCCCGGGCAGCCGGCGTTGACCATGATTCCGATCGGATTATCCGGTGTCGGGAAGGTACTGGGGTCCGCACCCACCAGGAATCCGCCATCGACGCGCAAAGCGTCCTCGAGGCTTTTCTGCTCGGAGGGGTGCTGCACCGGATCCAGGAAGCCGGGGCCGAAGCGGCGACTGTCCGCAGGGTTCGGCACGTGCATCGGCGCATGAGTGGCCCCGCTGGTGCCTGCCGCCGCCGGTTGCGTTGCCAGCGTATTCGACTGTGCCGCAGCATTATTCGTCGCCGGCGCGGAGAACGGCTCGAGAACGCCGCTCCCCGGGGGGATCGGCAGGAATCCGACCGAGATCGAGTCGCGAACCATCTTCTCCGGCGGCCGGTCGGACCAGTCGCCGCTCTGCGCATCCCACCACAGGGGTTCGTCGGCCCCCTCCGGGAAGACAACCGCTGTCGCATGCCCGTCACCGGCCGTGGGAAGACCGGTCACCGGGTCGTTCTCGGACCAGGTGTTACGGATGACCGCCGACGACCCGGGGCCGAGACTCTTGATGTAGGCATGGATCGCCTGGAACTGGTCCGCTATCGATCGGCCGTCTCCGGCGTAGCTGTCGAAATCGGTCCGGAACATCTGGCGAATCCGGCTGATACCGGTCGCCCCTTCCGCCTCCACACCGACGGCGACCCCGTCCACGATATCGGGATAGTGCGGAACTGCCAGCAACGGCAATCCGAGGAACGTCGAAATCGCCGCCAACGTACAGTCGATGCAGTTCTTCTGCCGTCCCGGCAGGGTGGGATCGACATTGATGACCTTGCCGAGGGGCTGACCGTCGATCAGGAAGGTGCGCGGATCGGCGTACCGCACCGGTTTCCCGTCGACCCCCCGCATACTGTCTTCGAACTGCCGTTGCAGATCCGGAACCTCCAGTGGTGCAAGCAGTCCCGGACCATATACCCGGCTGCTCGCCGGGCTGGGCACCTTCGACGGCGGGAACCGCTTCTTGTCCGGCGGAGCGGGTGCCAGGGACTGCGGCGCCGGGGACTGTTCAACCTGCTGCTGCTCCGGCACCGGATGCTGTTGGTCCTGCTGCGGCTCCGGCGACGAATCGACATCCAGCATTTCCGCATCGTCATCGGCGGTATCGCCAAGGGCGGCAGCCGCATCGCCCATCTCGATATCGTCATCGGCGATATCGCTACGGGCGGTAGCGGCATCGCTCATCTCGATGTCCCCATCGCGACCCACCACGTCCGGCTCCGAGGGCACGTTCAACGGCGTCGCATCGAGCTGTAGCTCCGGATCGGACCGCGGCTCCGGATCGGACTGCGACTCCGAATCCGGCTGCGACTCCGGATCGGACTGCGACTCCGGATCAGAATGCTGTGCGGACCGGAGCTCCGATGTCTGCTGCTCCGGACCCGGTCCTGGGTCCTTCAGCGTCAGTGATTCGAACGCGCTGGTCAGCGCTTCGATCTCGGCGTTATCGAGCGCCGCGGCCACAGGTGGCTTCGTATCCGCACCGGACGTGGCGGGGAGCGGACCGAAAAGCCCGACCGGCCTCGTAATGCCCTGATCGCCGGTAGCGGGCCGGCGTGCTGGAGACGAAACCGGGGCATCGGGGGAAGGATCAGCGAGCTCCCGAGCCGGCCCCACCATCACGACCTGCTGTGCGTCCCGGCCGTCGCGTGCGGGCGGATCCCGGCGCGTATCCGGCGCCGACCGGTCGTCCGCTGTCTCCCGTCGCGGATCCGCCTCAGTGGCATCCGGTTTCACCTCGGTATCCGCAACCAGCTTCGCCTGAACCAACCACTCCGGCCCACCCTCGTCGATGCGGCCGGCCCGGGTTACGCCGGTGATCTCGTAGTGCATCCCCCGCGGTAGCAACAGCTCACGTTCGCCGTCGTGCGCGCCGGTACTTCCCATCCACAGTGCGGGAGATCCCTCGGGAACCACCAGATCAAGCCAGACGGGTGCTTCTTCGAAGGCCGGTGTCGATCCCAGTGAGGTCGACAGATAGGCCGGGTCCCGCTGCCGCGTACCCGCCAGCAGCGTGGGGTCGCGATCGCCCAGTGGCGCACCGTCGCTCGCGACCAGGTATTCGACTGTGCGTAGCGCACGGATCGTGTGCACAGCCTCCGGTACCGGATGCGAAACAGCCGCATCGATCTCGGCTATCCGCTGCTCGAACACCGGCCGCGAAGGTTCGTCGTCCAGCCAGGCACGCAGCCGGTTCAGCATCCGATGCCCCTCCCGTATCGAACGCATATACGCCACCGGATCGGGCCGGCCCAGCACCTCGTCCACCAGATCCTGCTGCTGCGTGGTCAGGTTCGAGCGATCGGCATTCGACAGATCACCACTGTCCGGCCGGACCGGATCGGTCAGTTTCGACAGGACCTGCCACGAAGCACTCTGCGCATACAACTCCGTGAAGTACGTGTCCAGGTCTTCGTGCTCGGCCCGCAGCACCCGGTTCACCGAGATCGACGCATCGGTGTACATGAATGCCGCGTCCTGTTGCGACCGCGGCAGTTCGGGATAGATATGCCCCAACCGCTCGTCGCCGTACCGCTGGCCCTCCTCGTTGTCGGTGAACCGGCGCGGCGAGCCGATCGGTGTCTCGGGGACGCCGTCGGACTCGGCAGCGGGCTGCGTGGCCGAGTCCGGGGGCCGTGCCTCCGGGGCGGCCGGTGGCGGTGGCGGCAGCTCGGTCGCGGGTTCGGAGTCCTCCACCGGCACCGGCTCCTGCGCAACGGGTGCCGGTGACGGGTCCTGATGCGAAGTGAACAGCCGGCGGATACGCTGCCGCAGGTGCCACGGCGTACCGGCGGGATCCGCGGGCAGCACGGGGCCAGTGCTGGGTGGCGACGAGGGGCTCGTGCTCGGTGGCGGGGTGGAATCCACCGCGCGTCCGGGCGGGATCGTGATAAAGCCGACCCCGGTACTGCCACCGATCACATCGTCCGTCGGCCGATCCCAGGTTTCTCCGGTCACCGGGTCCCACCACACCGGGCCGGGCGTGGTGGCCGGATCCACGGCGGTCGGGTAGACGACGACCATCGGGTCGATGCGGGAAAAGACGGGTGCGCCCTGGCGATCCCGCACCGGCGCTCCGGTTCTGGGATCGAGCGTCGGTATTCCACGAAGCGCCAGAGCCGCCGACCCCGGCCCGAGTCGCTTGATGCGATTGTGCAGCCCCAGGTACTGCTTGCGCACCGGGGTGGAATAGCTGTAATTGTCCGGCAAACTCTGCAACCACGTGAAGGCGCGGCCGGGTCCGTCCCGCTCATCACGGTTGTCGTACGCCCCGCGAGGCCCGTCGGGATACCGGCGCAGGGCAACCTGCGGGTTCCCGAAAAAGGACGACAGCGCCGAGATCGCGGCATCGAATTTGTTGGTGCCGCGCCCCGATATCAACGGCCCACCGGGATTGATCATCGCGGCGACCGGAGTCTCCGGCGTCGGATAGGTTCGCGGGTCGAAACCGGCTACGAAACGTCCGTCGCTCCCCCTCAGCACATCCTCCAGCGACTTCTGTAAACCGGGATGTTCGAGGGGCCGCAGGCCGCCGGGGCCGATGCGGCGTGTTCGCGACGGGTCCTGTAGCCGTTGCGGCGGATCCGGGCGTTTGTGCACCGGTTCGAGCACCGACCCCGGTAGCAGTTGGACCGGCGCCGGCGGCGGCACCGGAACCGTCGGCGCGACGGTAGCGGTGGAGGTGCCGGCCACGGAACGGCCCGGCGGGATCGGCGTGAAATCGACTTTGGTCGAATCCTGGATCATCCACTCGGTCGGCCCGACCGACATTCGGCCGGCCTGCGGATCCCACCAGATGGGTTCTGTGACGCCGGGATCATCCGGGAACACCACCAGCGTGACATGTGAGGGGCCGTCGACAGGTTTGCCGTCCTTGAACAGTGGCATCCTGGTGCTGCGATCGGCCGCCTGCCACGTGTTGTGGATCACGGCCGCCGACCCCGGACCCAGTGCTTTCACATACTCGTGGATGGCGGTGAACTGTTCGGGGACGGTCCTGTTCCCGGTGCGGAAGTTATTGGGAACGGTCCGTAGCATATGGAGCAGCCGGCTGTCACCGCTGGCCTCACCGCTGCGATTATCCAGCTTGCCGTCCACGATATCGGGATGCCGTGGCAGGGCGACCCGCGGCAGGCCCAGGAAGCTCGACAAGCCGGCCATCACACAGTCGAGGCAATTGTTGCGCCGGCCGAGCGCGTCCGGCCAGCCGGGGTTGATCTGGTCGCCGTACCGCTTACCGTTGGCCATCACTGCGCGCGGATCAGCGTATTTGCGGAATTTCCCGCCGGAATCCCGCAAGGTATCTTCGACGGCTTGCTGTAGCGCCGGATCTTCGAGCTCCGCGAGCAGCCGCGGCCCCAGCACCCGGGTACCCGCCGGGTCGGACAGTCGCATCGGCGGTTCCGGTAGCCGGTACTTGGGCTCCGGCGGCTGTTGCGCCCCCGGAACCTGCTGGGCGGGATTCCGTGACGACCCGGGCGCCTGCGGACCCGACCGCGGGACCGGGCTCGGTGCCGGCGCATTCTGCGCAGCGGTGGTCACCGGAACCGGAACCGGCCCCTGCTGCGTGACCGGGCCCGGGGGCTGCGGTCCAGGCGCGGTCCGCGCTTCCGGCTGGTTCGGCACCGGTTTCGGCGAATCGTCGGTTCGCATCCTTTTCGGCGGGGGCGCTTCGGATTCCGATTCCGCGAACGACCGCTTGGGCCGCGGTGGCTCGGAATCGTTCGGCGCCGGCCGAGGGATGCTCTGATCGGACTGCGGATGTACCGGGTTGCGCGTCGGTGAGACGGGGTCGGCGACCGTGGTATTCACTTCGGGTACAACGGGATCGGTGCCCATGCGCTCGGTTCGCGAGGCCGAGATCTGTGCGTCGTTCCCGTCCGACCCGTCCGGTGCACCCGGACCGGCCGTCCCCGCCCGAGGTTGCTCGTCGGATCGCGGCCCCCCGGAAGTGGTGCGTTCCGACGCGCTCCGCGGCCCCGGATGAGACCCGGACTGCGCGCTCGATCTCGGACTGGACTGTTCCCCGGATGAATCCTTTCCGGTGGCCGAATTCGTGGCCACAGTCGAATTCGATCCGCCCGTGGTGCTCGAATTCGGGGCACCGGCAGCCGGGGAATTCGGCCCGGTAGCCGCTGGGCCGGAGGTGCCCGGACCCGCTATACCGGGAGTCGCAGCGCCCGGCACGACCGAAGTGGGCGGGCCCGCCGAGATCGACCCGACCGGCGGCGTCCCAGGCGGAACCGACGTTGTCGAATGGGTTTCATCCGGCTGCGTAACCGAGTCCAGCGGCCCGGGAACTCGCTGACCGTCCGTCCCACGCCATCCATTGTCCCCTGCGGCCGGTTCCGAGTTATCCTCGCCGGTAACAGCTTTCGGATCGCCGTCCGGGGAATTCGGCCCGCTGCCGGTTTCCGGCTTCGCCACCGCTTCCTGTCCGGCCGCGGAGTCCTGCTCATCGTGGCCGCCGCCTCGAGATTCTGCCTCTTCGCCACCGGCCGGAGACTGTGGGCCGTCCTGGCCGGTAACCTCCGATTCGGACGTCTCCTGACCACCGCCGCGCTGATCGGTCGAGCTCTGCTCGCTCCCGCCCGGATCGGCCGGCGTCTCGCCACCGGCCGCGGTGACCGGCGTGGAGCTCGGTTGCTGCTGATCACCGGGCTGCCCGGTCTCGCCCGGCGT
Source organism: Nocardia sp. NPDC019395 (assembly GCF_040632335.1). Taxonomy (NCBI): domain Bacteria; kingdom Bacillati; phylum Actinomycetota; class Actinomycetes; order Mycobacteriales; family Nocardiaceae; genus Nocardia; species Nocardia sp. NPDC019395. The sequence continues at coordinate 48,098 of NZ_JBEYBT010000018.1, read as the reverse complement.
GTTCGGCACCGGCGCGTCACCGTTGCCCGAATTCTCCGGAACTTGCTGCTGTGCCGGGTCCGGAGTCTCGGTGGTGGACGGCTGCTGCGACGGCCCTTGCCGCGATTCGCCGTTTCCGTGGCCGGCCGGATCCGAAGTCAGCGGGGTGCTGTTGTCGCCGGGCCGATCGCCGTTCGGGCCCGAACGCGAAGAGTTCTGGTCTCCCGGCCTTTCGTCGCCGCCCAAGGGAGACCGACCGGCCGGGGACCCTACTTCCGCGCCGGTCCACGTTTCCCCGGACGACTGCCGGCCGCCCGGCGGCTGCTGATTGTTCCCGAAGGGTGATTCCCCGGAGCTCGGCCGGGTAGCCGGACCGCCCGGAGAATTCTGCCCCTCCTGCCCGCCCGGTGGGGAGGAAGCCTGATTCCCACGGCCTCCGTCTTCCGGCGGAAGATTCCGCGGTACCTCCCCGGGCGCGGAACCGTCGCCGGGTCCGGGAAGGAATTCCGAGCCGATCTGCCCGCTGCCGCCGCCGGGGAACCAGTCGCTCGACGCCGACCGCCCGAACATGCTCCCGCCGTGGAAGGTGGACGGGTCCGCCGCCCCGACCATGCCGCCCTGGATGAATCCGCCGGCCACCCCGATACCGGTGATGCTCTCGCTCAGGCTCTGCCCGGAGACACCGGCGACGAGCAGGCTGCCGAAAATCCCGGCGACACCGTCCGCGCTACCGCCCACCACCGCGTTCCGGGCCATCCGCCCCCACACGTTCGTATCGAAGGTATTGCCGAAGCCCTTGCTGATGCTCTTGTTCATCCCCCGGGCCACCAGCGACCCGACCGGTTCCGCGGCGCCACCGGCGAGAACACTCAGGCCGAATTCCTCACCGTTGAACTCGTCCCGCTTTCCGTCGGCCATCTGGCCGCCTTGGACCGCCCCGTTGATCAGCCCTTCCTCCGCCGCGCCCTGGAGCACCTCCTCGCCCAGCTGACCCCAGTCGGCGGCGGTGGGCTTCGTCGGTTTGCCGTTGGCCAGGTTGCGCCAGAAACTCCGCTCGATCTTCGGGGCACCCAACCTCGCGGCCAGGTTCTGCAGTGTTCGCTGGGTCGCCTGACGGATGGTCAGCATGATCCCCTGCGTCGTGCCGACGGCCGCTGCCTCGGCCGCGGGCGCGGTGGGCGGAAAAAGCCAGGCCAGCGCAATTTCGACGGCGAGCCAGCACAGCGTGATGATGATATTGAGTTTCGCTGCCTGCAGTTCGGTACCGAAATCGAAAGTGGTATCCGAGGTTTCGAGCATGCTCTGCGCCAGCGCCTCGAGCGACTGATCGCCGATGCGGAGCTGGTCGTAGAGAGCCGCGATCTCATCCCGGGCCGCACCCGCCGGATATGCCGCGACAGCAGCTTCCTTGGCCGCGGCGATAGCGGCGAGCAGGCCGAATGCCTCATCGGAGCCGTCTTTCCAGGCCTCCGAGACCGCCCAGGCCTTGTCCTCGTCCCCGTCCGGCCATTCGGCGCCCGCGATCCAGCCCAGCCAGCGCATATCCTCGGGCAGGTAGAGCGTCATCGAAGCAGCGGGTCCGAAGTCACTGTGCTGATCACCCAAATCGTCTCATGATCGACAGGGCCAGATTACCGCGAGCCGGGTTAACAGCTGGTGTCGCGCAAGGGAATTCGACATCCATGAATTGCCTTCCCGAGCTGGATTCGCCCCGGAGAGTGAATTCGGCTCATCCGTATGTCGAACATCGAGTTTCCGCTCGCCGAACAGTGTTGTGTCCGGCCTGGATCGCCTCCGGATCAGGTTTCCGCGCGCGGGCCCGGACGGATTCTCGGCGGTACGGTTGATTCGATCACGGTGTTGCTGGAAGGCGGAAAATCGAAATGGATCCCTCGCGCTGTGTTGTCCTGGTTCCGGTCGCCCATCACATCGAACGCGACTGTGATGCGGCTCTGAAACAACTCGAACGGCGCGGCTATCGGGTGTGGCGCAGGTACGGATCCGCCGCGATCGATCAGGCGCGCAGCCAGATGGCCACCGAGGCGCTTGCCGAGGGATTCGACGAGTTGATGTGGATCGATTCCGACACCGGATTCGAACCGGAGATGGTGGAACTGCTACGGGCCCACGATCTTCCGCTGGTCGGCGGCGTATGCGTCAAGAAGGGCGCACGAGCATTGGCTTGCCATATTTTGCCCGGTACCGAGAAATTCGTCCTCGGCGACGGCGGCGGTCTCACCGAGGTGCGCTACACCGGAACAGGTTTCCTGCACACCAGGCGGGAGGTCTACGAGAAGATCGCCGAACACGAGGAACTTCCTGTCTGCAATATCCAGTTCGGCACGCCCACCGTCCCGTACTTCCTTCCGATGCTGATACCGGAGAACGGCGATCACTGGTACCTCGGCGAAGATTTCGCCTTCGCCGAACGAGCTCGGCGCTGCGGATTCGACGTGTACGTCGATACCAGCTTCCGTCTGCAACATATCGGTACCTACGGCTACACCTGGGAGGATGCGGGTAGCGATAAGCCCCGCTACGCGAGTTACAACTACAACTTCCGATAAGGGTGCGCCGGCGTGGTCGCCGACGCACCCCTACGGTCCCGGGTGGAGGCGAACCTAGGCCGGGGATTCCCCGCTGCGCGCTCTGACCTCGGTCACAATCGCGGAAAAGTCGCGGTCCGCTGAGGTCTCGTTGAACCGCCGGTAGATCTCGGCGGCCAACTGCCCGATCTGCCCGTCGATCCCGTTCGCCCGCAAAGCTTCCGCGGCCAGCCCCAGATCCTTGTTCATCAGTGCCGTCGCGAAACCCGGCTGGTAGTCGTTGTTCGCCGGGCTGGTCGGCACCGGACCCGGAACCGGGCAGTAGGTGGTGAGCGCCCAGCTCTGGCCGGAGGCGGTGGACACCACATCGAAGAACGACTGGTGGCTCAGGCCCAGTTTCTCGCCCAGCACCAGCGCTTCCGACAGGCCGATCATCGAGATGCCGAGCAGCATGTTGTTGCAGATCTTGGCTGCCTGCCCGACCCCCGACACACCGCAGTGCACCACCTTCGCGCCCATCACCTCGAGCATCGGCAGCGCCTCGGCGAAATCGGGCTCCTCCCCACCGACCATGAAGGTCAGCGTGCCGGCGGCCGCACCGGTGACACCGCCGGAGACCGGGGCGTCCAGCGCCCGGTGCCCCGCCGCCACCGCGGCTTCGGCGGCCGCTTTGGCATCGGCGACGTCGATGGTCGAGCAGTCCAGGAACAGCGTCCCCGGCGTGGCTACCGGCAGCAGTTCGGCATACACATCGCGCACCAGTTTTCCGTTGGTGAGCATGGTGATGACGACCTCCCGGCCGGTGGCCGCGGCCACGCCGGAATCGACCAGGGCGACCCCGTCCTTCTCGGCTTGCTCACGGGCAGCCGGTGAAGGGTCGAAAGCGCGCACGTCGTAGCCGGCCTTCACCAGGTTCGCCGCCATCGGCCCACCCATATGGCCGAGGCCGAGGAAACCTACAGTCTTGCTCATCGTTCTTCCTCCGGAATAGTCAAACCCAGTTCCCGCGAACCCAATTCGGCGAAATACGCCTCGACCCGATCGGCGGTCACGTCGGCCGCGGTCGCCGGCGACCAGTTCGGATTACGGTCCTTATCGATGACCTGGGCGCGGATACCCTCGACCAGATCGTGCGAGGCCAGCGACGCGACCGAAACCCGGTATTCCTCGTTCAGCACCGCCTCCAGGCTGCCCGCCTTACGGGCGGAGCGCAGCGAGCGCAAGGTGACCTGAAGTGCCACGGGCGATTTCGACAGAATATCGGTTGCCGCCTTCTCCGCTTCCGGATTTCCGGCGCCGCGTAGCCGGTCGACGATCTCGGCAACGGTCTCGGCGCTGTAGCAGGTGTCGATCCAGTCGCGCGCGCCGAGCATTACCGATTCCGGTGCCGCACCGGCGAATTCGGCGATAACGTCGGCGGCGGCTGCGGTCTCCAGGCGGGTGAGCAGCGCCGGGATCTGCTCGGCGGGTACGAAATGGTCCGCGAAACCGGTGGCGATCGCATCCCCGGCCTTCATCCGAGCGGTAGTCAGCGCGATATGGGTACCCAGTTCGCCCGGGGTCCGGGCGAGCAGATAGGTACCGCCGACATCGGGGATGAACCCGATTCCGACCTCCGGCATCCCGATCGTGGACCGCTCGGTGACGATCCGGTGACTGCCGTGCGCGGACAGCCCGACCCCACCGCCCATCACGATCCCGTCCATCACCGCGATATACGGTTTCGGATAGCGGCCGATCAGCGCGTTGAGAATGTACTCGTCGCGCCAGAATTTCCCCGTCGCCGAATCGGCGGCCGATCCGATATGCCCGGCGGCCTGCTGTTCCTTGGCGTCGTGGTGGATGGCCACGATATCGCCGCCCGCGCACAGTCCCCGCTCACCGGCCCCGGTGATGGCCACGTGCCGGATCGAATCATCGGTGGCCCAGGCCCGCAACTGCTCGGTGATGGCGAGCGTCATGGCATGGTTGAGCGCGTTGATCGCCTTCGGCCGGTTCAGGGTGATCAGCCCCAGGCCGCCACGCTGTTCGAGCAGAACTTCGGGTTCGTCGCTCATCTACTTCCTTTCATACCGCACCCGCCTGGGCCGACGCGGTCATCGACCGGGCGACCACCATCCGCATGATCTCGTTGGTGCCCTCGAGGATCTGGTGTACCCGCAGATCACGGACGATCTTCTCCAGTCCGTACTCCGACAGGTAACCGTAGCCACCGTGCAGTTGCAAGGCGGCGTTGGCGACCGAGAAACAGGCATCGGTAGCGAATTTCTTGGCCATCGCACACAGCTCCACTTTGTCCGGGGCATCGGCGTCCAAGGCCGCGGCGGCCCGCCACAACAGGGTGCGGGCAGCCTCCAGATCAGTGCGCATATCGGCCAGTTCGAACTGCAACGCCTGGTTGTTCAGCAGCGGCGCGCCGAACGCGTGACGCTGGGCGAGATAGGGCACGGTCTTCTCGAGCGCGGCCTGCGCCCCGCCCACCGAACACGCCGCGATATTCAACCGGCCGCCGTTGAGACCGTTCATGGCGATCCGGAAACCGTCACCCTCGGCCCCGAGCCGGTTGGTCACCGGCACCCGGGCGTCGGTGAGAATCACCTGGCGGGTGGGCTGGGCGTTCCAGCCCATCTTCTTCTCATTGGGACCGACCTCCAGCCCCGGCGTATCGGCGGGAATGACCAGTGTCGAAATCCCCCGTGATCCGGTATCGCCGGTGCGGACCATCATCACGTACAGGTCGTTGCTACCCGCACCCGAGATGAACTGCTTGGCACCGGTGACCAGGTAATCGTCGCCGTCACGGACCGCCTTGGTGGAGAGGGCGGCCGCGTCCGACCCGGCCCCGGGTTCGGTCAGCGCATAACTGCTCAGCAGATCCATCGAGGTCAGGCCGGGCAGCCAGCGGCGGCGCTGTTCGTCGTCGCCGTAGGCGTCGATCATCCAGGTCGCCATATTGTGGATGGAGATATAGGCGGCCACCGCCGGGCAGCCTGTCGCGAGTTGTTCGAAGATCCGGACCGCGTCCAACCGGCGCAATCCGGACCCGCCGAACTCCTCGCGGACATAGATCCCGCCGAGCCCGACCGCCCCGGACTTCTTCAGCACATCCACTGGGAAATGCTTGTTCTGGTCCCAATCCAGGGCGTTCGGCGCCAGGTATTCGTCAGCGAACTCCCGGGCGGTATCGCGGATTGCCCGCTCGTCGTCGTCGAGAGTGAACATCGTCATTCCATCGTGGGGATGACGAAGCTGTTGCTTTCCTTCAGCCCCGCCGGCCAGCGCTGGGTGACCGTCTTGGTCTTGGTGTAGAAGCGGATCGAATCGGGGCCGTGCTGGTTGAGATCACCGAACCCGGACCGCTTCCAGCCGCCGAAGGTGTAGTACGCGATCGGCACCGGGATCGGGACATTGATCCCGACCATGCCGACCTGCACCCGGGCCGCGAAATCGCGGGCGGTGTCACCGTCGCGGGTGAAGATCGCCACGCCGTTGCCGTATTCGTGGTCGTTGGCCAGCGCGAGACCTTCCTCGTAGTCCGCCGCGCGCACGACACTGAGCACCGGGCCGAAGATCTCGTCGGTGTAGATCGACATCTCCTTGCCGACCCGGTCGAACAGGGTCGCGCCGACGAAGTAGCCGTTCTCGGCGCCTTCCACGGTCGTACCGCGACCGTCGACCACCAGTTCGGCGCCTTCGTCGATGCCCTGCTGGATGTACTTCTTCACCCGGTCCACACCGTCGAGACCCACCAGCGGCCCGTAGTCAGCGCCCGGATCATCGGATTTGCCGATATTCAGCTTGTGCACCCGCTCGGTGAGCTTCTCGACCAGCCGGTCGGCGGTCTCCTCACCCACCGGCACCGCCACCGAGATCGCCATGCAGCGTTCACCGGCCGAGCCGTAGCCGGCGCCGATCAGTTGGTCGGCGACATCGTCGAGATCGGCATCCGGCATGACGATGGCATGGTTCTTGGCGCCGCCGAAGCATTGCGCGCGTTTGCCGTTGGCCGTGGCGGTCTCGTAGATGTACTGGGCGATCGGGGTGGAGCCGACGAATCCGACGGCCTTGATCCGGGGATCGTGCAGCAGCGTATCGACGGCCTCCTTGTCACCGTTGACCACGTTGAAAACGCCCGGGGGCAGACCGGCCTCGAGGAACAGTTCGGCCAGGCGCAGCGGTACCGAGGGGTCGCGTTCGGAAGGCTTCAGCACGAAGGCGTTACCGGTGGCCAGCGCGGGGCCGGCCTTCCACAGCGGGATCATGGCCGGGAAGTTGAACGGGGTGATCCCGGCGACCACGCCGAGCGGCTGGCGCATCGAATACACATCGATCCCGGAGCCCGCGCTCTCGGTGTACTCACCCTTGAGCAGGTGCGGAACACCGACCGCGAATTCGATGACCTCGAGGCCGCGCTGGATATCGCCCTTGGCATCGGCGATGGTCTTCCCGTGTTCGCTGGACAGCAGCGCGGCGAGCGAATCCATCTCGTCGTTGACCAGGGTCAGGAACTTCATCAGCACCCGGGCCCGGCGCTGCGGGTTCGTCGCGGCCCAACCTGCCTGTGCGGCTTCGGCATTCGCGATAACGGATTCGACCTCGGATTTACTCGCCAGCGGCACCCGGGCCTGCACCTGCCCGAGGTTCGGGTCATAGACGTCGCCGAACCGGCCGGACGCGCCGGGGACATGCTGCCCGCCGATGAAATGTGTGAGTTCTCGAACCATGGCGATTCCTTGCCTCGTGTCGGGGGTGGCGGGCGCGGCGCTGCGGCCGTCCGTCACACGAAGATCATTCTTGCGGGCATCCAATAGTTGGACGTCCAAGCAAAACGATACACCCGGCCCGACCAACAAACCAGGCTTACCCACAATATGCCCGCCAGCTGCGAAAACACGCCGCTGGACAGGCGCGACGGGTACCTAGACCGCGTTCTTCGCCGACCTGGTCAGCAGGTAACTACCGATCCCGAGCACAACCGCGCCGACCACCAGAATCGCCCCGGACGCACCCGCCGATTCGCCGGTCCAGTCCGCGACCGCCTCCACCGCCGCCAGGGTCAGCGCGGCCGCACCACCCAGACTCAGCACCCAGGACCGGTCGGTGGCGTAGAGCGCGAAACACACCGCCGAGACCACCGCGGTGAGCACATACGCCAGCCGCATCTCACCGAACATATCCACGGTCTGCGCCCCCACGACCGCCAGCCCGACGCCGACCACATAGCCGGACCACACCTCGAGCACGACCCGCAACCGGGACAGCCCCAGCCACCCGAGGCCGAGAACCAGCACGCCTAGACCGGTCAGATCGTCGTCGATGCCCAGCACCTCGTCCAGCAACCCCGATACGGCCGCCGCGCCGAAACCCGCGCACAGCAGTAGCCCGAGTAACGACGGCAGCGCGGCATACCCGGCGGCCGCGGCCACGAGCCCCGCCGCGGCGGCGTACACCCAGGTGACGTCCCGGGTGCTATCCCCGTCGTCGAAAACGGCGCTCGCCGCACCGGCGATACTCACCGCCGCCAGGGCGAACAGGACCGCCGCCAGACGCGTCCGCGCTGTATGACCGGCGACCGGCAGCCGGCGCCAAGCCGCACGGAACAGCACCGACCGCCCGCCCGCGGTCGCGACCCCGGCCACCGTCAACCCCAGCGCGACCAATACGAACAGCACGAACCGGCCGACCTTCGCCATATCGTCCCAGGATTCGGCCAGGATCAGCACCAGACCGCTCAGCAGCAGCCCGGCACCCGCATACGCGGCTATTTCGGCGAGCAGCCGCGCCGGTGTCGGGCGCGGAGTCTCCTCCGCCAGTGCCGTCACCACCGCACCCAGCTGGGATTCGTCGAGCACACCCCGCCGCACGAGATCCACCAGAGCGGCCGGAGCCCGCTCGGGTGCCTGCCCCACCGCCGCCGGCTCACCGCCTGTCCGGGCTGCCGCGGCACCGGCCGGCGACTGGTCACCACCGGTTCCGGCCGAATCCTTATCTGCGACGGTCCGGGCCGGTAATCTACCGCGACGCCGGCGAGCGGAAGCACCCGAATCACCCTTCGGCGGTGTCTCCGGCGCAGGACGCGACGACCCGGACTCCGCGGGGCGCGACTTACCCCGCGAGATCTGCTGCGACGCTTCCGGCGCCGAATCCTGTTCGGCCACAGCACCCAGTATGCAGCCGCGGACGCCGGCTTTCCCGCCATGAGATCAAACCAGCCGGTGCGGGGTACGTACGCGCCGCTCCGGTGCGGGTACATACGCGCTACGCTCGGGCCCGCGATCCGAGGGCGGTCGCGGAAAGGAGCCGGCAGCGCAATGGCCATCGGCGATATCCGGATCATCGATACGCATATCCACCAGTGGGACCCACTCACCAACCCGAGTGAATTCAGCCGGCCAGCGAAACTTATGCGAGCCCTGCCGCAGCTCCTCGGGCTCACGACTCGGCTGGCCCCGCGTAGAGACCGGGAATTCGTCGGCGAACTGTCGGCGTATCTGAACCCTTATCTGCCCGCCGACTATCAAGCCGACGCCGGCGGCCTTTCGGTCGAATCGGTGGTGCATATCGAGGCCGGATGGGCCGGGCCGAAATCGGAGGAAACGCGCTGGGTCACCGCGCTGCCGTTCGGTGTGGACACCCCGGCCCTCGCCGCGGTCAGCGGCGGCGGATTTCCGGCCGATCCCGGTTTCGCCGAACTCCTCGACGCACATCTATCGGCGTCGCCGCTGGTACGCGGGATCCGCAGTGCGGTCTCGCACCACCCGGACACCGGTATCCGCAGTTTCGCCCCCGGCCCGGACGTATTGCGCGGCCCGGCGTTCCTGGACGGTTTCGCTGCCCTGGTCGAACGCGATCTGGTGTTCGAGGCGTGGGTGTACTCGCATCAGCTCCCGGACGTCACCGCACTGGCCCGGCGCTACCCGGAAGCGACGATCGTCCTGAACCATCTGGCCACGCCCGCCGGAATCTTCGGGCCGGTCGGAAAGCACACCGGACGCGACGCGCAGGCGCGCAGCGAGATTCTCGAACGCTGGCGCGCCGATATCGCCGATCTCGCCGAAAACCCGAAGGTGGTCGCGAAGGTCAGTGGCCTGATGATGCCCGTCCTCGGCCATCCGGTCCCACGCCCCGGGGCCTCGACACCTGTTCCCGAACTCACCGACCGGATCGGACCGCTGCTGCGGCACGCGGCGGACGTCTTCGGTGCCGACCGGCTGATCTGGGGGTCGAACTTCCCGGTGGACCGGCCGATCACCTCGATCACCGGCAGCGCCGAGGCGGTCTCGTCTGTCCTGGCCGAGCATCTCGGTGACACCGCGCCGCTGGAAAAGGTCTTTCGAACGAATGCCCAGCGGGTCTACCGGCTGGAGTGAGGTTCCGCGACCCGAACCTGCCCGCTACCGTCCCGTCATGGCGGTGTACATACCGACCAGGGCACGGTTCGCGGCCGCGGCGGTGGACTCGTCGGCGGACAGCATGCGTAACGCTCGCCGCAAAAGTGCCGGGTCCAGATCGTCGAGCGCGGGGCCACCCCGTGGGGCGGGCAGCGCGGGCAGTTCCAACGCGTCACCGTAGGGGTCGGCGGCCTCGTCCACCTCCGCGGTCGCCGTCTCCACTCCGCCGATCAAGGCGTCGATACTCAGACCACGCACCGTCAGCAGATCGCGCGGATGTTCGTCCAGGCGTTCGGCCAGCAGGCACATGACAGCGACAGCGTGTTTGCACGGCCAGCCCGGATCGGGGCAGCTACAACCGAAGTCGATATCGGCGGCCGTCTCGGGAACCAGATGCGGTGCCAGTTCGCGTGGCAGATCCCCGGAGACGATCCGGGCCAGCATCCCCGGCGCGGACCGGATCACCTCGACCACCAACTCCACTTCCTCCGCCCGCAACCGGCGGATTTCGCAGGTGGTGGTGAAGGGTCGCGGCTGGCTGCCCTGCACCTCGGCAACGACGGCCCCGGGTTCGATTCGGTAGCTCACCACCTGACCCGCCCGTGCGTAGGTGCGGCCGCGCGCGAGCCGGCCGGGATCGGTGAGCCGTTCCATCACCTCGAGCAATGCCTTGCCCCAGAAGGTCCGGGCGAATCCACCCCGGCGGCTACGCGCCGTGACGCCGCCGGAAACCGGTCGGCGCTTACCGAATTCACTGAAATCGGCCATCACTCACCCACCGCTTCGGCACCGAGGGTGAACAGGCGCGCCAGATCGTCGTCCCCGAGTTCGGTGATCCAGTTCTCCCCCACCCCGACCGCGAGATCGGCGAGTTCGCTTTTACCGGTGATCATTTCGTCGATCCGTTCCTCGATCGTATCGACGCAGACCAGTTTGCGGACCTGCACGGCGCGCTGCTGGCCGATCCGGAAAGCGCGATCGGTGGCCTGGTTCTCCACCGCCGGGTTCCACCAGCGATCGAGATGCACCACATGGTTCGCGGCAGTCAGGTTCAGGCCGGTACCGCCGGCTTTGAGCGAGAGCAGCATCAGCGGCGGACCGCCGGCCTGCTGGAACGCCTCCACCATCCCGTCGCGCCGTTTCTTGGTGACCCCGCCGTGCAGAAAGGGGATCCGGCTGCCGAACCGTTCGGCGAGGTACGGGACGATCAGCTCCCCGAATTCACGGAACTGGGTGAACAGCAGCGCTTTCTCCCCTTCGGCGAGTACCGCGTCGAGCACATCCTCGACCAGCGCCAGCTTCCCGGAGCGATGCGAACCCCGGCGCAGTACGGCAGAGGAATCACCGAGGAAATGGGCGGGATGGTTGCACACTTGCTTCAGCCGGGTCAGCGCGCCCAGGACGGCGCCTTTGCGGGCCATCCCCTTGGCATCCCGTAGTTTTTCGAGCATATCCTCGACCACGGCCTGGTAGAGCGCGGCCTGTTCGACAGTGAGATTGGCTCGGACCGTCATCTCGAGTTTCTCGGGCAGATCATCGATTACGGCCGGGTCGGTTTTCACCCGGCGCAGCAGGAACGGAGAGGTGACGGCGCGCAGCCTGGTTACCGCGTTCTGATCGTTCTCCCGTTCGATCGGCACGGCGAAACGGGCGCGGAAGGTCTGCGGGCTGCCCAGCAGTTTCGGTACGGCGAAATCGAACAGAGAACGCAGCTCCTCGAGCCGGTTCTCCACCGGTGTGCCGGTGAGCGCCAGCCGGTGCCGGGCCGGTAACGCCCGCGCCGCGCGCGCCTGCCGGGTGGCGGCGTTCTTGATGTGCTGCGCCTCGTCGAGCACCACCCGCTCCCACCGCTGCCGGGAAAGATCGCCGATATCGCGGGCGAGCAGTGCGTACGTGGTGATCACCAGATCCGCCCCGGCCACGGCCGCGTCCAGATCCCCACCCTGGGCCCGGCCCGGCCCGTGGTGCACGAGCACCCGCAGGTCGGGGGCGAACCGCTCGGCCTCGCGCTGCCAATTGCCGACCACCGACATCGGGCACACCAGGACAGTCGGCCGCGGCGCGGTGTCCCGTTCCCGTTCGTGCAGCAGCAGGGCGAGGACCTGGATCGTTTTGCCCAGCCCCATATCGTCGGCGAGGATCGCCCCGCAATCCAGGCTGTTCATCGTCGCCAGCCACGTCAGGCCGCGTTCCTGATACGGCCGCAACTGCGCCTTCAGCCGAACGGGCGCGGCCACCGGTTCCTGCGCGCGACCCGAGTCGAACAGTGCGGCCGGCCAGCCCTCGGCGGTGACCTCGGTGAGCGGCACCCGGCCGACCGGATTACCGGCGATCTCACCGATCAGATCGGCGAGCGTGATCTCGTCGTCCGCGCTGTGCAGCGCGACGAATTTCGCGGCGGCGGCGAGCACGCTGTGGTCGGCCTGCACCCACTCCCCGCGCAACCGCACCAGATCCGTTTGCGCCGTGATCAGCTGCTGCATCTCGGGCTCGGACAGCACGATATCGCCGAGGGCGAGTTCCCAGCGGTAGGACACCAGCCCGTCCAAACCGACCGCGCTCTGCGCGGCCGGTACCGCCGCCCCGCTCACCCGCAACCGCAGACTCGGTTCGGTGATATTCCACGCCCGGGGCAGCAGCAGCGGAATCCCGGCGGCCGAGAGCGCCTGCGCGCCGTGCGCGACCAGGTCGGCGACCACCTCGGTCGGCAACAGCAGGTCGAGACTCTGCGGGTCGGCCGGTACATCGCGCAGCCGGGGGTAGGCCCGCTGGGCTTTCCCCAGCCATTCCAGCCCGGTACGCACCTCGTCCGGAACGCCGGGCACGGGGATCGGCCGCGGTGCCGTACCGTCGGCGCGCAGACAGACCTCGAGCCGCCACAGCGCGGAATCCCCCGCGGATCCGGCGAACTCCTCGTCCGGCTCGCGCAACCGCAGCACCAGTTCGGATTCATCCGCCGAGCGCGTCTCCCGCCACCGCCGCAGGACCTCGGCAGCCTGATGACTGCCGGTTTCCACCGGAACATCGGCGGCCAGCGCGTGTACCAGCGGATGCGGATGGGTGTCCGGGGGTAGAAGTTCGCGCACCATCGGATCGGTGAGTTCGGTGACCATATCGTCGAGCACATCGGCCGGATCACCCGCGATACGCAGTGCGGGCGGCACCAGCGCCGCGAGTTCGGCGAGCCAGGCGCGCTGGCCCGAACTACCGGCCGTGCGCCAGCGGGCCCACCACTCACCGTCGTCGCGCCGCAACTCGGGTACGACCAGCCCGGCCCGTATCCAGCGTTCGAGGCCGAGCGCGATATGCGCCAGAAACCGCAGATCACCGGCTACCGCCGCGGACGGCAGCCGCTGCCGCAGCGCGGCGGCCGCCGCGGCGGGCGCGAGCGCGTGGGCCCGGACGACCTCGCGGCGGGCGCCGGCCTCGTCGACGATCAGCACCTCGGCGCGATGCCGGAAACGCGACTCCGCCAGGACCGAGCCGAGCAGACCCCCGACCGGCGCGCTCTCGACCCCCGGGGCACGCCACAGCAGTAGCCCGGACCCGGGCGACCACAGTCCGTGCAACATCGTCCCATCCAATCAGTCCGGTCCGACACGCGGAAACCGCTCCCCCGCGAGCTCGCGGACAACCGGACCCACACCGCCCCGGCACACCCGCGTTATGTCTGGATTTATCCACCCGAACGGCACATACTGGGAAATATCCGCTGGTCACCGCTGATATCCGCGATGCATGCCCGCCGGGCGGAGCCCGCGCCGGGCGAATTGCGCTGCCACCACCGGCGGCCCCGCGTCCCAGGTGGCGCATACCGGCCCGGGCACAGCGGTCCCACAGTACACAGCGGCGTCATCGAACAGCGGAGGGCAGCAGTATGACGATTCTGCTCCAGGTTCTCGAGCAGAGCTACACGCCGACCACACCCTGGGAACGGCGCAAATTCACCTTCGTGGATGCCGGCAAGATCGTCGGTATGCGGCTGGACGGACAGTGCGGTGTGTGGCTGGATCTGTCCCGGCCCGGTGAATCCCAGCGCCTCGCGCGAACCGACCGGCCCGAGGACGCCATCGCGTTTCTCCTCACGACATTCGCCAAGATCGCCGAATGTACCGACAGCGGCGGTTCCTGGGTGATCGGTCACGACGGGGTACGTATCGAGTCGCTGGCCGCCACCCGTTTCCCACCGCGCGGCAGCGGTGTCGACAACGACGATCTCCTGGCCCGCGCCTGGCTGTGATATCCGGCGATAGCTGTCGGTGCGGTCCGGTATACCGGTAATCGTGATGACACGGGGGAAGATTCACGCGGTTTCCGCACTCCTCACCGCCTGCGTTCTGCTGGCCCCGGCCGGCGGCTGCGCGCTGGTCGACAGATATCGGCCCGCACCGGGCAGTCCCGGGCGGGCCCAGCTCGAACAGCTGCTGGCCGCGGTGCGGGTGGTGCCCGAACGCCCGCATACGCGCGGATACGAGCGGGACTGCGGGGCCGGGCAGGGCTGCGTATTCGGGCCCGCCTGGTCCGACGATCACGACGGTCCGGGCGGTCACGACGGTTGCGATACCCGCAACAATGTGCTGGCCCGGCAGCTCACCGGCGTCGGATACCGGCCCGGAACCGGCGGCTGTGTGGTGCAGTCGGGCACCCTCGCCGATCCGTATACCGGCAGCCGGATCGTCTTCAGCAGGCAGAACGCCCAGCAGATGCCCGTGGACCATATCTATCCACTCGCCGCCGCCTGGGATATGGGGGCGGCGGCCTGGCCGCCGGCGCAGCGTATCCGCTTCGCCAACGATATCGATTACAACCTGCAGGCCACCGATCGCGCGACGAATACCGCCAAAAGCGACAGCACACCCGCCGAATGGCTACCGCCGTCCCGGCCGGGCCATTGCTATTACGCGGGGAAATACCTCACCGTCGCGGTGCGCTACCGGCTACCGGTCACCGGCGCCGATCACGCGGCGCTACGAGATATCGCGGCGCGCTGTGGCTGAATCCCGCGATCAGGCGCCGGTGGCCACCGGGCGTTTCGTATCGTGCGCCCACTGCGACCACGAACCCGGATACAGCGCCGCCTCCACACCGACCACCGCGAGAGCCGCGATCGCATGGGCGGCCGTCACCCCCGACCCGCAATACACCGCGACCTGTCCCCCGCCCAGTTCACCGTATCGCCGGCGCAGCAGTTCGGCGGGCAGGAAACATCCGTCCTCGTCGAGGTTCTCGCTGGTCGGAGCATTTATCGCACCCGGGATATGCCCGGCGCGGGGATCCACCGGTTCGTGTTCGCCGCGGAAACGCTCGGCGGCCCGGGCATCCAGCAGCACACCGTTCCAGCGGGCGGCGGCATCGGAGTCGATCACCGGCAGCCGGCCGGGTTCGAGGTCGATATCGCCGGGTTCGGGATCCGGTTCCACGCCGGTCGCCAGTTCACCACCGCCGCGCACCCAGGCGGGAAGCCCGCCGTCCAGGATGCGCACATCGGTGATTCCGGCCCAGCGCAGCAGCCACCAGGCCCGCGCCGCCGACATACCACCGAGAGCGTCGTAGACGACGACCGGATCGCCCGCGCACAACCCCCAGCTGCGGGCACATTTCTGCAGCTGCTCGGGGTCGGGCAGCGGGTGGCGGCCCAGCGCCGGAGAAGGTAACGCGGCGAGTTCGGTATCGAGGTCGACGAATACCGCCCCCGGGATATGGCCGCTCTGATATTGCTGCGGGCCCTCCGGATCACCGAGTTGCCAGCGGACATCCAGCAGCCGCATATTCTTTTCCGTCGATTCCCGGAGCTCTTCAGCCGAGATCAGTACCGCGTTCAACGCAGCTCCTCGTCCAAGATTCTGGAACAGATTTCGTCACCGTACGCGGCGTAGCAGGCGACGTCCACGCCGACCCGGGAAATTCGCCGGGTCGTGACCGGCTCAGATCCGGGCGAGCAGGGTCAGCGGATCCTCCAGCAATCCGGCCACCGCGGCCAGGAACCGGGCCGCCAGTTCACCGTCGATCATGCGATGGTCGAAACTCAGCGTCAGCGTGACCACAGAGCGAACGGCCAGTTCACCGCGAAAGACCCACGGCCGCTCCGTAACAGCTCCCACGCACAGAATCGCCGCCTCACCCGGGTTCACCAGCGGTGTTCCCGAGTCGACCCCGAAAACACCGACGTTCGAGATGGTGAACGTCCCACCCCGTAGGTCGGGCAGGTTCGCCCGGCCGTCGCGGGCCGTCTGCGCCAGCCAGCCGATCTCCCGGCACAATTCGCGCAGGCTCAATGTCTGCGCGTCCTTGATGTTGGGCACCAGCAGACCGCGGGCGGTGGCGACCGCGATACCCAGGTTGACGTAGTACCGGGTGATGATCTCCGAATTCGCCTCGTCCCAGAAGGTGTTGATGCCCGGGTATTCGGACAGGGCGGCGAGGACCGATTTCGCGACCAGTGCCAGCGGGGTCGGGGTGAGCCCCTCGAATGTCTTGGTGGCGCGCAGATGTTCCAGCAGTTCCAGCGAGGACGTGATATCGACAGTGCTGGATGTGGACGCCTGTGGAATGGTGCGGGCGCTGGCCAGCATGGCCGCCGCGGTCCGCTTCCGGATCCCGGAGATCGGCGTCCGCTCCTCGCGGGCCGCCCCGCCGGCCCGCTGCCCGCCCGGCACGGGCTCCTCGGTGCCGCGATCGCGCGCATCGGGTTCCGATACCGGGACAGCACCGCGGACATCCGCGACGGTAACTGCCCCCTCCGGCCCCGAACCGGCCACGTACCAGAGGTCTATCCCCAACTCCCGCGCCAATTTTCGCGCACCAGGGGTAGCGGCGACCCGGCCGCCGCCGGGACCCGGTTCGGCCGGCGTGATACCGCCGGACTCCCGCTGCGCACCGGAACCCTCGGTGCCCGGGCCGGCCGCGCCCGCGCCGATGACCCCGTCCTCGTATTCCACCGCGGCAGCGGTTCGCTCGTCCCCGGTATCGGGACGCTCACCCGACGGTTCCCCGGCTCCGAGCAGGCGACCACCCCGGCGGCGCCGCGACGGTCGATCCTCCCCCGTCGGCCCGTACCCGACCAGTACCGCGCCGTGACCGTTACCGTCCGGCCCCGGCGCGGCGGTGCGGATCCGCAGCAGGGGCGCGCCGACCTCGACGGTCGCGCCCGGCTCGGCGAGCAATTCCACCACCGTTCCGGCGAACGGGGACGGCAGGGCGACCACCGCCTTCGCGGTTTCCACCTCGGCGATGGTCTGGTTCAGTTCGACCCGGTCGCCGACGGCGACGGTCCAGTTCTGCAGTTCGGCATCGGTGAGTCCCTCGCCGAGGTCCGGTAGCCGGAACTCCAGGATCTCACCGGATTCGGCAGTTGGGGCGTCGTCCACGATGGGCACCTCCGGCTGGCGTCTGGGTGGCAGAGCACCTCAGGCGGCAAGCGTTCGATCGACCGCCGCCAGGATGCGGTCCGGGTCGGGCAGATGATGCTTCTCGAGCTTAGCCGGAGGGTAGGGAATATCGAACCCACCGACCCGGAGAACCGGGGCTTCGAGGTGGTAGAAACAGCGCTCGGTGATCCGGGCCGCGATTTCCGCGCCGATCCCACCGGTAACCGGTGCCTCGTGCACCACCACCAGCCGGCCGGTCCGGCCCACCGATTCGGCGATGGTGTCGATATCCAGCGGCGCCAGACTGCGCAGATCGATAACCTCGAGCGAAATATCTTCCTCGGCCGCGATTTTCGCCGCGGACAAGGCGGTCGCGACGGTTCCTCCGTAGGCGACGACAGTGGCATCGGAACCCGTGACGCACACCCGGGCCCGGTCCAGCGGTAGCGGTTCCGGGGCCGCCGGGTCGAATTCGGCCTTGTCCCAATAGCGGCGTTTGGGTTCGAAGAAAATGACCGGATCGTCGAGCGCGATCGCCTGCCGGAGCATCGTGTACGCGTCGGCCGGGTTACTCGGCGAAACAACCCGCAGACCCGCGGTATGCGCGAAGTACGCTTCCGGCGATTCGGAGTGATGCTCCACCGAACCGATCCCACCGCCGAACGGGATCCGGATCGTGAGCGGGGCACGCACCTTTCCCCGCGTCCGGTAATGGATCTTGGCCACTTGCGAAACGATCTGGTCGAAGGCCGGGTAGACGAATCCGTCGAACTGGATCTCACATACCGGCCGGTACCCGCGCAGCGCCATACCGAATGCCGTGCCCACGATGCCGGATTCGGCCAGCGGCGTATCGATGACGCGGCGGTCGCCGAAATCCTTCTGCAGCGTATCGGTCACCCGGAATACACCACCCAGCCTGCCGATATCCTCGCCCATCAGCACCACCTTGGGGTCGTCCTCCAGGGCGTTGCGCAACCCGGCATTGAGCGCCGCGGCGAATGTGGTGATCATGAGCGCACTCCTTCCTCGCGCGGGATGGGCGCGATATCACCGGTATCGGCCGGATCCGCGGCCAGGTAGTCGGCGTAGTCCCGGCGCTGGGCGTCGATGACCGAGTGCGGGGTCGCGTAGACGTGTTCGAACAGCTCCAGCGGGTCGGGATCGGGCATGGCGAGGGTGGCCGACCGCACCCGGTGCGCCACCTCGTCCGCGCGCTCGTCCACTCGCCGCTGCGCGTCCGCGTCGAACAGATCCTCGCGTTCCAGCAGCCGGCGCATCCGGAGGATCGGGTCGCGGCGCGCCCATTCCTCGGTTTCCGCCGAGGTGCGGTAGCGGGTGGGGTCGTCGGCGGTGGTGTGCGGGCCCATCCGGTAGGTGATGGCCTCGATGAACGACGGCCCCCCGCCACCGCGGGCACGTCCGGCCGCGCGGCGGGTAACAGCGAGGACGGCCAGCACATCGTTCCCGTCCACCCGGCATGCCGGGATCCCGTGCCCCACCGCACGCTGCGCGATCGGGGTCGCGCTCTGCAGTTGCACCGGTTCGCTGATCGCCCAGTGGTTGTTCTGGCAGAAGAACACCACGGGAGCGCTCCAGGTCGAGGCGAAGGTCAAGGCCTCGGCGATATCGCCCTGGCTGGTCGCACCGTCACCGAAGTAGGCGATGGTGGCGATCTCGGCGCCGTCGAGATGGGCGGCGTAGGCGTATCCGGTGGCGTGCAGACCTTGCGCACCGACCACGATCGCCGGATTGGTGATGTTGAACTCGTCGGGGTCCCACGACGAATGCGCCACCCCGCGCCACATCGCGGTGAGCGCCCCCGGGTCGACCCCACGGCAATAGGCGACAGCTGTTTCGCGGTAGCTGGTGAACACGTAGTCGTCGGGTCGCAGGGCGTGCGCCGAACCGATCTGGGCGGCTTCCTGCCCCTGCAGCGGCGCCCACAACCCGAGCTGCCCCTGCCTTGCCAACGCCACCGCCTCGGCGTCGATACGCCGGCTGACCACCAGATCTTCGTAGAGTTGCCACAGTTCGTCCGGTCCGATATCGGCGACCAGGGCCTGATATTCGGGGTTGTGCACTCGTGCACCGTCGGGCTGGATCAACTGAACCGGATACTCGGTTGTGCCGGGCATCGGCCTCGCCTCCTCACGCGGGTCACGCGCTGATGTGGCCTATAACACAAAGCATCCACGCTTATGCGAGCTGCGCAAGTCTCGATCCGGCAACTGATCACAATGCACAGTTATAGGGGCTTTCGAGCTGTCATACTGCGCTATATGACCAGCCGAGAAGCCGCCGAGCCGGTATTGGACGCCACGGACGCGCGGCTCCTCCTGGAGCTGACCGCCAACCCCCGGGCTTCGGGAGTGGAACTGGCCGCCCGGCTCGGACTCTCTCGCAATACCGTGCAGGCACGGCTCGCGCGCTGGGAAGCCGCGGGAGTGCTCGGCAGCTTCGAACTCCGGGTGCGGCCACGCGCGCTCGGCTACCGACTCTCCGCGTTCGTGGCGGTGGTGGTGGACCAGCACCGTCTCGACGCGGTGGTCGACGAACTGGCCGAGATTCCGGAGGTCACCGAGGTCTGCGGGATGACCGGCCCCACCGACCTCACAGTCCGGGTGGTCGCCCGCGACGCCGACGACCTCTACCGGATCACCGGACAGATTCTGCGAGTACCCGGCGTGGTCCGGACGAATATGGCCCTGGTGATGCAGGAACTGGTGGGTCCACGGACAGCACCGCTGCTCGAACGGCTGGCCGAGCCCGACTGACAGCAATACACGAACAACCTGCAATTTTCGCCATATTAAGCGACATAAATAGCCTTGTGTCGCATCAAGGGATAGGGTGCCGATATGGAGCTTTCAGGCGCAGTAACGGATACGTTCGCGGGGCGGACGGCCATCGTCACCGGCGGCGGATCGGGTATCGGCGCGGCACTCGCCCGCCGCTTGGCCGATAACGGCGCGCAGGTCGTCGTGGCCGACCTCGTCTCCGCGGCGGCCGCGAAGGTGGCCGGCGAAATCGGTGCCGCCGCGGTATCGGCCGCCGGCGACGCCGGAGATGCCGAGGTGATCCAGCAGTTGATCGATACGGCCGAATCGTCCTTCGGCCCCGTCGACCTGTACTTCGCGAATGCGGGTATCGGTGGCGGTGCGGGTCTGGACAGCACCGACGCTCAGTGGTCGGCCGGGCTCGAGATCAACACCATGGCGCATATCCGCGCCGCCCGCCTACTGGTCCCGGGCTGGCTGGAACGCGGCACCGGCTACTTCGTGAGCACCGCCTCGGCGGCCGGGCTGCTCACCCAACTGGGCTCCGCACCGTATTCGGTCTCCAAGCACGCCGCCGTGGGTTTCGCGGAATGGCTGTCGATCACCTACGGCGACAAGGGAATAGGAGTCAGCTGTGTCTGCCCGATGGGCGTGGATACCGCACTGCTGAGGGAGGGGATGATCCCGGAGAACAACGCCGAGGCAGGGCGCCTGGCGATCAACGCGGTGAAATCCGCCGGTGCGGTACTGAGCCCCGAGGAGGTCGCCGATACCGTCCTGGCCGGCGTCGCGGCCCGGCAGTTTCTTATCCTGCCGCATCCGGAAGTCCTGCAGATGTACCAGAACAAGGGCTCGGACTACGACCGCTGGATCCGCGGTATGCGCCGCTTCCAGACGGCCCTCGAAAACCCCGACGCCTGACGCCTGGGCTTTTGTTATGTGCTACCGGGCGCCCAGTCGATGCCATTTCATTCCGCTAAACATACTAACGAGACACCAAATTAGCATGTTTAGTGGATTGTCTTGGTAGGTTCGCGGGTTGGCCTGGCCCCATCGGCAACCGAAACCCGAGGCGAACACGACCCGGCTACTGCTCGGGGTTCCGGCGGCCCGTGCTCCAGCCGGCCTGGTCTTCAGCCAGGGAAGATACGCCTGAGTACGACGCGGTGAGACGCTGGGGTCAGAGAACCAGTTCCGACAACCGAGTCCAGTCCAGTTCGACTCGCACCGGCACCTCGATGAGGGAAGCGGCATCCGGCGCGATACTGCGGTGCAGCCGGTATTCGCCCGAGGCATGATCCAGGACGTGCACATCGATCGCGTCGACTCGGTTGTCCCTGATCCACACGAGCCAATACCACGGGATTCCGGCTGCTGCGTACTCGGCCTTCTTCTCGGTGGTGTCGACCTTCTCGGTGCCCGGTGAGACGACTTCGACCGCGAGCTTGACCAACCCCGCCGGCAGTGGGCGCATATCGTCCGGCGCGCAGTCGAAAAGGGCGATATCGGGACACCGAATAGTGGCTCGTGGAAAGTCCCAGAGCAAGACGTCGAAGTCGGTATCGACGTCGAGGCAGCCGCCGAATCTGCTGGTATGTTCACGTGCCGCGGACTCGATCATATCGGCCAGCCGGCGGGCGGCCTTCTGATGTGCGCGTCGAGGAGACTCGGCACGGACGATATCGCCGTTGACCACTTCGACCTGACGGCAGTAGTCCTCCGGAAGTTTGCGCCAGATCTCGACTGTAACCGGCTCGGGCTGCAAGTTGTCGGAGGTAGCCCAGTCGAAGATGGCTGACATGCCTCGATGGTAGCCGCAACTGCTGGTCCGGGCGTCGGTCACGACTCCTGTGGTCGAAGCCGGAGTCGTGCCACCGCGCCGCGCGGATCCGTTGCGACCGCGGCGCGAGGCGCGCTCGACCAGCGCGCCACTGATCAGCTGGTCGCCGCTACGTGAAGTGGCCCGGCAGGCGGACTCACTGCGCGAATCCGTCCTGTGACGGCAGCAGCTACTACTCGGTGTCGCCGGTAACCAGCGTCTGGGCGGCCGTGCGGATGGCCTCGGGAATCTCCACCGGTTTGCGGGTCGTCTCATCCACGTAGACGTGCACGAACTTACCGGTCGCGGCCAGCTCCAGATCCTCGCCTGCTTCCCGGAAGATCGCCAGATCGTAGGTGATGCTGGACCGTCCGAGCCGGGCGATCCGCAGCCCTACCCGAAGCTGGTCGGGGAAACTCAGCGAGGCGTGAAAACGGCAGGAGGTCTCCGCGACGATCCCGATCGCGGGAAGCTCACGGATATCGGTGCCGGTCGCATCGATCAGCCACGCGTTCACCGCGGTATCGAAGTACGCGTAGTAGGTCACGTTGTTCACGTGCCCGTAGTGGTCGTTATCGGCCCACCGGGTGGGCACCGGCCAGAGCACCGGATACTGCTGAGTCACCCGGCCGACGATACCGGGTAGGTCGATCGGCAGTGCCGTGGAGACGTCGCGGCATCCGGCCGGCCAGGGCCACCACGGCTGCGAACCGGCTACGTTGTTGCAGGCTGTGTGCCCTCTTGGCTGAGGGAGCCCACCCAGGAGGTGATCGTGGGCATCAGGGCTGTGAGGGCCTTGGCGAGCGGCTCCCGATATGTATCGAAGCTATAGATTATGTCCTCGAGCTTCTTCAGGTAGGTCATCGTATCCAGACTGCTCTTTGCGAGCTTCGCCAGGAACGAGGCGATGACATGCCCCGCGGCAGCGCCTGCGGTGACCGCCAGTTCTATCGTGTATCCGATCGCCGCGCCGAGCAGAGAGGCGATGATATCGCGCACCAGATCTCGGACGATCGCAACGACTTTCGCCGCCAGCTCCATACTCTTACTGAGCGAAGCGGCCGCGGCCGCAGCCGTGTCGATCGCGGTGAGAATGTCTTTGGCATGGTTGCGGTACGCATCGCCCGCACTACCGGACCATGTGCCGATGTCCTTCTCGATCGTGCCGGGCCAAGTGTTCTTCACGGTGGACAGTTCATCCGAAATCTTCTGCCACGACTTCGAATACCCATCCACGATCGTGGGATTTCCGGACAGCTGCTCGTAGGCCTGCTTGAGCGGCTCGATATGCTCCAGCATCCATTTGGCGACCTGGGTTCCGGCGAATGCGAACGGATCCTTGATCGCATCGGCAACACTCACGGATAGACCTACCGCACCGAAGAGCGCCTCGACATTGTCGCCGGCACGCAGGTTTCCGTAGACATCCCACGCGTCGCCCGCGAAGGTTCCTTTGAGGACGCCCAGACCGCCGGTCTTCTGATCTCCTTCGAGTCCCACATTGGACAGCCAGGAGACATCCTCTTGGAAGTAGGTGTTGGAATAGTGGGAATTCTGGTCGATGAGCGAATTCTCGGGCAGTGCGGCGTCGTCGAATTCGCTCATTCGGTTTCTCCGATCGTCGCCTGCAGTCCCTGCAAGGTCGTCGACAACGACCCGTCTGTGTCTTCGAAGGACGTCGCCGTCGCTTTCAGCTTCTCCGATACCTGGGCGGCGCGTTCAGCGACTGCGCGGATCACCTCGATAGTCGACCGATGGTTGTCATCCAAGAACCAAGTGATCAGTGGCCGTGGCCAGGCACCGTATCCGTCGTCTGCCGCGCCGAGATAGTTCGCGGCTTCCAAGCATTTGTCCAGGCTCCCCATGAGCGCCTCGACGTTGTTCGCGTGATTTCGCACTTCATCGGGATCGACCGACACGGCGTCGGGATCGGTGGTCATCGATTTACACCAGCCACGATTTCCGCCGGTAGTACTCATCCTCTTCGTCGGGTTCATCCGGAGTGACAACCCGATCGCGATCGTATTTGCGTGGCCGCGGCTCCGGGGGCGATCCCGCCGAACCCCATACCGGCGGGGCCGCAGGATCCTGGTGGCGAGGCGGAGTGGTAACGGGAGGCGGAAAACGGTCGGCCTGCGGCAGGCCGAGATCCTGTGCCGTCGTCGTCGCAGTCGCCTCCGGCTCCGGGAAGCGCTGGTTGAACCCCTCGACGAGCGCGGCTCCGGCCGGGTCCTCGCCGACTACATCCTGGACCAGTCCGGCAACACCCGGCCGAAGTTTTCCTTGTGCCCGCCGCATACAAGACAGGATCTCGCCGACAGCGCACGCGAATCCATCTCCCGTGCACTCGGCGCGAGATCGATCGCCGTCGGAATCCCGCTGCTGTCCACAGTGACGCTGACTCGACCGCCGGCCCCCGACTCGGTCGCCGTCAGAGAGGTCATCCGCTCCTGCAACTCGGCGAACCGCTCGCTTCTCCGCTCCGCGTCCGCGGCCATCTGCGCGAACCCCTCTATGGCACGGTCCAGATCGGCTGTCATCGACACCCCCTAGCAGAACTTCTCAGGTCGCTCGATCTTTCGGCAAATGAAGTCGAGCGCGCATCACCCCGGATCCTATCCAGGGCAGCAGAACCGGTCAATTCCGGTGAGACAGGCCATCTCCCGTAGTAGCAGGGCGGACGAGTGGTCCTGGTGTAGTGGCGATGTGCTCGATTGCGGAAGGTGTGTCATGATCGACCGATGAGATCGGGGGATGCCTTCGGCCTGACGAATTCGCCGAATTTTTTGCCGGAATATCATGGGGCCGACGGTGATACACGGTATCCGTCATCACGGGAACTACGCGCCTTCGGTGCCTCGTCGATCAATTTTGTCCTGCAATCCTGCTCCTTCGTCGCGGCGCTGGTTGCAGTGTTCGGTCTGATGCTGGAGACGAAGTTTTCACCGCCGGTGGCGGCACTCCTTGCTTTCCTGGCATTGCTCATACCCATTGTCTTCTTCGTCGGAAACAGGATTCTTCTGCCGAAACTGGTGCATGCGAGTATCGGGGAGTCGATCTTCGGACTGGTGGAAATTCGCAGTAGCGACGGCGCGTGGCCCAGTTGGCGCGATCTTTTTTTCAGACTTGGGAGCCGCGGGGATGGAGTACCTGATCTCGTTTCCGTGCGGCGCTGCGACGCCCATCGCAATTGAACCTGCGAACCTGTGGTCTGCGGCGCGCGCTGGGTTCCCGGGTCCTCGGTGACCAGTGTCCGGGCAGCGCTACGGATGACCTCGGGGACATCAACTGGCCGAAGAGACCGCAGCCGCGCTGCCGGCCCGGTGTTCCCGCGGGCTGACTCCGAAGTGCCGCTTGAAAGCGGTGCTCAAGGCGAACGCGCTGCCGTAGCCGACCTGGCGGGCGATGGCCTCCACCGTGTCCTCGGTGCCCTGTAGCAGGTCGGCGGCCAGGTCGAGCCGCCATTCGGTGAGGAATGACATGGGTGGTTCTCCGACCAGTTCGGTGAACCGGCGGGCCAGCGCCGCCCGCGACGCACCGACCTCCTGTGCCAGCGCGGCCACGGTCCAGGCGTGGGCGGGGTTGTGCTGCAACAACCGCAGTGCCTTGCCGACCAGGGGGTCACCGTAGGCGTGATACCAGGGTGGGGCCGCGGCGCCGGAGAACCAGGTGCGCAGGGTCGCGATGAGCAGCAGGTCCAGCAGCCGGTCCAGCACCACGCCCTGGGCGGGGAGTTCTTTGACGGTTTCGTCCGTCAGCAGGTCCAGCAGCCGATCATCGGACCGGCCTGGCGGCACCACCAGCATCGGTGGCAGAGCGCGCAGTAATCGCCGGCTGACCGCACCCGCGTATTCGTAGGATCCGGTGACCACAACCGTTTCCCCGTCCGGGTCATTACCCCACTGCCGCACACCCAGACTCATCGTCTCGCAGAGCACTTCACCGTCCAGGGTTGTGGTGACCTGCCCCGGGTTGATGAGGATCTGCGGTTCGGTCGCGGGATCATCTGCGACGATATAGGGCTCCGGACCCCGCAACACCGCGATATCGCCGGCCGCGATCCGGCGCTGCTCGCCGTCGGTGGTGAGCACCCACGCCGACCCCCGGACCACTGCCACGAGCGTCAACGGCGATTCGTCTTGGATACGCAGGGACCACGGTGGGCTGAGCACCGAACGCAATACGAAGGCACCCCGCGCCCGCGGGCCCTCCAGCAGTGCCGCCAATGCATCCACCCCGTCAACCCTAATCGGCGTGCACGTCCGCGGGCTACGGGGTTGTTCCTCGCGGAGACGGGACGGCCCGGAACTCGCTAGAGGTACATCCCACCGTCGGTGTATTCCGTGCGCACCGCGATACTCTCGGCGCGGTCCCGCAGTGCGACGAGTTCGGCGAGTGTGGCCCCCGCGGCCGGCACATCGGCAGGGGTATCGCCCAGCCAGGACCGTGCCTCGGCCGGGGTCAGTTTGCCGATCTCCACCTGCGCCAGGCAGCGGCCGGGCCGGGTCACGGCCGGATGCAACCGCGACAGATCCTCGTTGGTACTGATCGCGACCAGCACGTCACGGCCCTGGCCCAGCATTCCGTCGGTGAGGTTGAGCAGCCGGGAAAGCCCCTGCCCCGAGGAAGATTTGGCTTCGGCGTGGATCAGCTCGTCACAGTCCTCCAGAATCAGCAGCCGCCAGCGGTCCGATTCGTCGTCCTCGCCTTCGGCGCCCATTGTCGCCCGCATCAGGTATCCGGGTTTGGCGAACAGCTGTTCCGGGTCGAGTACACAATCGGCCTGACACCACGGCGACCAGGTTCGGGCCAGCGACCGCAGGGCCGTGGTCTTACCCGTCCCGGGTGGGCCGTGCAGTAGCAGCAGCCGGCCGCGAATATCCTTCGGCCCCGATGCCATCAGCCGGTCCAGCGCGCCCGCCACGGGGGCGCTGTAGTTACCCCGGATCTCCGGCCACTCGGGCGTCGTGACCGGGAGGGCCCGCCGGACGGGCCCGCGGTCACCTTGATGCCAGAAACCCATTTTGACCGAGGTCTGGTCGGTATCCGTTGCCACCTCGGCATCACGCGCAGATTCTCCGATGATCCGTTCGGCCAGTTCGTCGCTGACGGCGATAACCTCCAGCGTGGCCGATTTATCGGCCCACCGGTCGGAGCGCAGCGTCCACCCGTCCCCCAGTACGAGGATCGACTGCGAATCGGATTCGATCACCGAGCGCGCGATCCGCGAGTCCGGTGGCCGCAGTGGCGCGTCCGGCCGCACCCGGTCCAGTTGCTGCTTCCGGTAGTAGGGCTGCACGCCGCGACCGAACAGGCTGAGGGTCAGCATGTCCAGGAGGTCGCGAGGCGTGGAATAGGAATCGAGGGCGGCCGACCACGGCATGGAGTCCGCCGGGTCGGCGGCGGTGGGGTCGAATTCGATCAGGCGAAGTGGTTCGTTGCGTTCGGGCATCGCCGCCAATGATCTGCCCGCCGGCACAGCAGCGTCCACCGGTTTTCCGGGAGTTCAGGAGCGTAGCGACAGCTCGACCATGGGGACGGACTCGATATCCCGGCCGGTGGTCTCCTCGATGATGCCGCTCAGTTTCCGGTAGGCCTTCGGGTGGCGGATACGGTATCCGGCCAGCACCTCGGCCGTCTCCTCACGGTCGAGCGGCCGGGCCACCGCGGATGCCCGGTGGCGTGTCCCGACGCTCACCCGGCAGCTCGGATCGGCCAGCAGGTTGCGGTACCACTGCGAGGTCTCGCCGAAACCGGAGGCGATGATCACCGTATCGGGGTCGGGGCGGTCCACCGATTCCAATGCCACGTACCGCGTTTTCCCGGAGGTGCGGCCGGTGTGCTCCAACAGCAGCAGCCGGCCGCCGAACAGGAATCCCAGCCGGGCCCGGAACGCCCAGATCGGGGCTCGCACGAACCACCGCGTTCGCAACAGCTTTGCGCCGAGATCCATTCGCCGACGGTAACAGGAGAAAGGCCCCGGCGCGGGCTCGGTATCGGACCGAACCCGCGCCGGGGCCGCACGGTATTCCAGGTGGTTACAGTGCTTTGAGTTCCTCGGTCACCGCACCCACCGATTTCTTCGCGTCACCGAACAGCATGGCCGTGTGGTCGGCGTAGAAGAGCGGGTTGTCGATACCGGCGAAACCGCTGTTCATCGAACGCTTCAGCACGATCACCGATTTCGCCTGGTCGACGTTGAGGACCGGCATCCCGTAGATCGGGCTGGCGGAATCCTCGCGGGCGGCCGGGTTGGTGACATCGTTGGCGCCGATCACCAGGGCGACATCGGTGCGGCCGAATTCGCCGTTGATATCGTCCATTTCCTTCATGGCGTCGTAGGACACCTCGGCCTCGGCGAGCAGCACGTTCATATGCCCGGGCATCCGGCCGGCCACGGGGTGGATGGCGTATTTGACCTCCACCCCCTTGGCCTCCAGCAGCCCGGCCATTTCCTTCACCGCGTGCTGCGCCTGGGCGACGGCCATACCGTACCCGGGCACCACGATCACCTGGTTGGCGTAGGCCATCTGGATCGCGGCATCGGCCGCCGAAGTGGCCTTGGCCTGCTTCTGTTCGCCGTCACCGGACGCGGCGACAGCGCCGCCACCACCGAAACCACCCGCGACGATCGCCGGGATCGAACGGTTCATGGCCTTGGCCATCAGGTTGGTGAGGATGGTGCCCGAGGCGCCGACGATCATGCCCGCCACGATCATGGCGGTGTTGTTCAACGCCAGGCCGGCCGCCGCCGCAGACAGACCCGTCAGCGCGTTCAGCAGCGAGATGACCACCGGCATATCCGCGCCACCGATCGGCAGCACCACCATCAGGCCCAGCACACCCGCGGCCAGCAGCAGCAGAATCATCCACGCCTGCGATACTCCGCCGTCGGCGGCACCCAGACCGATCACCACGGCCGCCGCGACAGCGACGACCAGCAGCAGCAGATTCACCACCTGCTGGAGTTTCCCGAGTCCGATCGGACGGCCGGGCAGGATCTCCTGCAGTTTCCCGAACGCGATGAGCGAACCCCAGAACGAGATGGAACCGATGATCGCGGCGAACAGCGACCCGACGATGATGTGCACCGTCGGCTCTTCACCGTGATGGAACACCGAGAAGCCGGTGGTATCGATGAATTCGGCCCATGCGATCAGCGCGACCGTACCGCCGCCGACACCGTTGAACGCCGCCACCAGCTGGGGCATCGCGGTCATCTTCGTATAGCGGGCGGGCGGCACACCCAGCAGCACACCGACCACGAGACCGGCGACGATGATGATCCAGTTGTTCGTATCGCGGACCGCGATCAGCGTCGCCACCACGGCGATCGCCATACCGGCCGCCGCGATCCAGTTACCCCGGACCGCGGTCTTCGGGCCGGTCAGCCCCATCAGGCCGTAGATGAAGAGGGCGAAGGACAGGATGTAGAGGATATCGACCAGATTGTCCATGGGTCACTTACCTGCCTTCTCGGCACCCGCACCGGGCTTCTTGCCTTTGAACATGCCCAGCATCCGGTCGGTGACCACGAAACCGCCGATCACGTTCAGCGTTCCGAACACCACGGCCACGAACAGGATGATCTGCACCCCGATCGACGGGTCCTCCATCCGGCCCAGGGTGACCAGCGCACCCAGGACGACGATGCCGTGGATCGCGTTGGTCCCCGACATCAGCGGGGTGTGCAGGGTGTTGGGGACCTTGGAGATCACCGCGAAACCCACGAATCCGGACAGCACCAGGATCGCGATATTCGCCAGCAGCTCGCTGTACATCATTCGGCTTTCGTTGTCGGTTCGGCGTCACGGGTGACGCAGGAATCGGCCAGCACCTGATCGGAGAAATCCGGTTTCAGCTCACCCTCGACGAGCATGAGCTCCAGCAGCGCGGCGATATTCTTCGAATACAGCTCGCTCGCGTGCTCGGGCATGGTGGCGGGCAGGTTCAGCGGCGAGCAGATCGTCACCTCGTGCTTCACCACGGTCTCGCCGGGTTCGGTGAGTTCGCAGTTGCCGCCGGTCTCACCGGCGAGGTCGACGATCACGCTGCCCGGTTTCATACCCTCGACCGCGGCGGCGGTCACCAGGCGAGGTGCCGGGCGGCCCGGTACCAGCGCGGTCGTGACGACCACGTCGAAACCCTTGATCGCGTCTTCCAGCGCCTGCTGCTGTTTCGCCTTCTCCTCCTCGGTGAGTTCGCGGGCGTAACCGCCCTCACCGGCGGCGTCGATCCCGAGATCGAGCCACTGGGCGCCCACCGAGCGCACCTGATCGGCGACCTCCGGCCGCACGTCGTAGCCGGTGGTCCGGCCGCCCAGGCGTTTGGCCGTGGCCAGCGCCTGCAAGCCTGCCACCCCGACGCCGAGCACCAGGACCGTCGCCGGTTTCACGGTGCCGGCGGCGGTGGTCAGCATGGGAAAGAAACGGGTCGATTCCGACGCCGCCAGCAGCACTGCCTTGTATCCCGCGACATTCGCCTGGGAGGACAGCGCGTCCATCACCTGCGCCCGCGAGATACGCGGAATCGCCTCCACCGCGAACGCCTGGACCTTTGCCTTCTTCAGCGCGTCGATCTGGTTGTCGGCGTTGCGCGGGGCCAGGAATCCGATGAGGGTCTGGTCCGCGGACAGCTTCGCGACCTCGGCATCGGTCGGCGGCGCGACCTTCACGACCACATCGGCCGACCAGGCGTCGCCGATGGTCGCACCGGCCTCGGTGTAGGCGGTATCGGGAATGAGCGCGCCCAGTCCGGCTCCGGCTTCGACCACGACCTCCACACCCTGTTTCACCAAGGTCGGAATGATCTTCGGTACCAGGGCGACCCGCCGCTCGCCCGCGGCGGTTTCGCGAACGACACCGACACGCGCCCCGCGCGGCGACGAATCGCTCACGGTCTGCGTTGTCTCCACTTGTCTGTCTTCCCTCTCCTGCAGTCCGGCCGCCGATCACGGCGCCGGGCGGGGTGTTCGCGAACACACCCGCCCGAAAATCCTCGCCACCGTACATCGGCCCGAGTGAGATTAGCTGAGATGCCCGTCACATTCGCATCCGCGGGTCGCCCATCTTCACATCGGTAAATGCAGATCAGACCGAATATCTGGACAACCCTGCCCACCGGTCTGAAAAGTTTGCCAATCCGATTCGCCCGCACCGGGACCAGCCGCCGCCTTACGCCGTAGAGTCGCGAGGTGTGAGCGACTGCGTTTTCTGCCGGATCGTGGCCGGCACCGCGCCGGCCCACCGGGTCTACGAGGACGACACCGTCTGCGCGTTCCTCGATATCCGGCCGATCACCCGGGGACACACCCTGGTGATCCCGAAACGCCACGCGACCGACCTGTCCGAACTCGATACCGAGGCCGGTGCGGAACTGTTCCGGATCGGCCATCGGATCGCGCGAGCGGTACAGGGCCCCGATTTCGCGGCCGACGGCGCGAACCTGCTGATCAACGACGGTAAGGCGGCGTTCCAAACGGTCGGCCACGTGCACTTGCATGTGTTGCCCCGCAAACATGGGGACAAGTTCCGGTTCGCGAGCGGCCTGCTGCTGCGCCGCCCGAACGAACCGGAGCGGGTCGCCGCCGCACTGCGCGCCGGTTTGGCCGCCCTGGACACCTCGACCGCCGAAACCGATACCGATCCGCGCTGAGCACGAACGGTTCGGCCCGAATTCCGACCAGCCCACGGAAGGCACCGCCGATGAACGACCTCCCCACTCGCCCCGAACTCACTGCCCTGCTGTCCGGCCAGTTCGACGCCCTCACCGATCTGGTCACCGGGCTCGACGAGAACCAGTGGCGCACCCCCTCCCCCCTGCCCGGATGGACCATCTTCGATGTGATCGGCCATATCATCGGCACCGAATCACTGCTGCTGGGTGAGAAACCCCCGGCTCGGGATGCGCAGACACCCGATATCGACGTCAAGACCCTGCCGCATGTGCGCAACGACATCGGGGCGATGAACGAGATCTGGTTGCAGCGGCTGCGGTCACGGACCGGTGCGGAACTGCTCCGGATGTATCACGAGGTGATCGACCGGCGCCGGAAAGCATTGGCCGCCATGGACGATCAGGCTTGGCTGGCTCCCTCGCAGTCGCCGGTCGGCGAGGTGCCCTACGCGCGGTTCATGCGGGTCCGGCTGTTCGACTGCTGGATGCACGAACTCGATATCGCGGACGCCCTGGGCGAGCGGGTCGACGAGGGCGGAACGCGGGGCGCCGCGGCCTTCACCGAATTCGCGCAATCACTGCCGCGAGTTGTCGCGAAACGCGGGAAGGCCCCGGCCGGTTCGCTGATCACCTTCGAACTGTCCGGCCCGCTCGCCCGGACCCTGCACATCGAGGTCGGCGATCGCGCTCGCTATGTGGACACGCCCGGCGGGGACTCCACCGTCACAGTGGCACTGGACTCCGGCCTGCTGGTCCGGCTCGGCGGCGGCCGGGTGGACCCCGAGGCGGTCCTGGACCGGATCACCTTCCGCGGCGACGCGGAACTGGGCCGGCAGATCGTCCGGAACCTGGCGTTCACCATCTGACCCGTACTATCCGGGCTGTGCGCCTTTTTCTCTCCAGCTACCGGTTCGGCGACCACTTCGATGTGTTCGCCGAACTGGCCGGCGCACCCGGCCCGGTCGCGGTGATCGGTAACGCCTGTGACGCCTGGCCGCAGGCCCGCGCGGGGGCGATGACCAGTGAACTGGTGCCGCTGCGCCGCCTCGGCTACACACCGCGGGAGCTGGATCTGCGCGAATATATCGGCCGGCCGGCAGAATTGGCGCGCGAACTGACGCAGTACCCCGTGGTTTGGGTGCGCGGCGGAAACACCTTCGTCCTGCGCGCCCAGTTCGCTCGCAGCGGCGCCGACCGGGTCCTGCCCGACCTGCTGGCCGCCGACACTTTCCTCTACGCGGGCTACAGCGCGGGCGCTTGTCTGCTCAGCCCCGACCTGTACGGGATGGAAACCGCCGACGACCCGGACGAAGTACCGCCCACCTGCGGTATCGAACCCCTCTGGTCCGGTCTCGGGCTCATCGACCGGCCGATAGTGCCGCATATCGACTCCGCCACCGACCCCACCGGAGCGGGCAGCACCCTCGCCGCGCGGTACCGCGCCGACGGTATCGCCCACTGGGCACTCACCGACGCGGACGCTGTCGTCCACAATGCCGGCGAAACCCGCTGCCTCACCGGATAAGCGGCACGGGCGGGCGGCGGTCGAGTGACGTTGCCGGCAGGTCCCGGGGACCGTGATGTCCGGCCGGTGCGGCGATCATGACGGTCGTTTGCGGAAGACCACCCAGCGCATCGCGGAATACATGTATACCGCTTCGCAAGCACCCGCCAGGATCCTGGACACGTGGTACTGCACGCCCCACCCGGCGAGCCCGGCCCCCACGCCGAGGATGAAGGCGAGGTAGTTGATCACCACCACCACCGTGTAGACCACGGCTTGCCGTCCGGCGGGGGCGTGGGAGCGGAAATTGAGGGTGCGATTGAGATAGAACGCCAGCGCGAACGCACAGGCATAGCCGACCGTCACCGACAACCAGCCCGGCAGGCCGAGCCCGCTGCGCATCACAGTCAGGATCAGCAGATCGACGCCGAAGGTGAAACTGTTGATCAACGCGAAGCCGAGAAAGGTCGGGGGGACTATCCGGTCCAGACCCCAGGGCAATCGCGCCACCACGGCCGCGCACCACCGGGCGAACCGGCTCGCCCACGTTTCAGCGTTCGTCGCCAGTCCCTGCACGCGGTCAGCGTCGCAGGGATAGGTGACGAGCAGGTGAGCGGCCGGCAAACCCGGAGATCACGGACCATTTCGGGCACTCCCGCGGCGGCGGGATGCGAACGGTTGACCACTCGACGCTTTGCAGTATCGGCAAATTTCCTTGCCGATATGACAGGAGTTGCGGATAGTCGGCACCGAGGAGGTGGTCGAGTTGACCGGACAACTGGAGAACAGCTACGACGTGGTGGTGGCCGGCGGTGGAGCGGCCGGACTGAACGGGGCACTGATGCTGGCCCGCTCACGGCGAAGGGTGGCGGTGA
The DNA here is from genome assembly GCF_040632335.1 of Nocardia sp. NPDC019395. Classification (NCBI taxonomy): domain Bacteria; kingdom Bacillati; phylum Actinomycetota; class Actinomycetes; order Mycobacteriales; family Nocardiaceae; genus Nocardia; species Nocardia sp. NPDC019395. The sequence continues at coordinate 14,162 of NZ_JBEYBT010000018.1, read as the reverse complement.
TCGATGCCGGCCGTCCACGTAACGCCCCCGCCGAAGGAGTGCACGGCTTACTGGCCCGCGACGGGATGCCGCCCGCGGAACTACTGGAGCGAGGCCGCTCCGAAGTACGGCACTACGGCGGTCATATCGTTTCCGGCGAGATCGTCGGAGCGGTCCGGGAGAACGACAGCTTCACCGTCACCTTGAGCGACGGGCGCTCGGTCCGGGCGCGACGACTGCTCGTGACAACCGGCCTGATCGATGAACTACCGGATATCCCCGGCCTGCGGGAACGCTGGGGCAACGATGTCGTGCACTGCCCCTACTGCCACGGCTGGGAGGTACGCGACCGCGCCATCGCCGTACTGAGCACCGGCCCGATGGCCCTGCACCAGGTCCAGTTGTTCCGCCAGCTCAGTGACGACATCGTGTTCTTCACCGACGACCGCCCCGAACCCACCGCCGAAGAGGCCGGACGGCTGGCCGCCCGTGGTATTCGCGTGGTACCCGGAAAGGTCACCGGAATCGAAGTGGGCGGCAACGGGATCACCGGGGTGCGCCTCGCGGACGGGACGGTAGTCGCGCGGGAGGTTGTCGCGGTCGGTACGCGGATGGTCGCGCGGACGGATTTCCTGAACGACCTCGGGCTGGACGCGACCGAACACCCGGCCGGAATCGGCAGCTATGTTCCCACCGATGCCACCGGACGCACGGAGGTCGCCGGAATCTGGGCCGCCGGCAATGTCACCGACCTTTCGGCTCAGGTCGGCGCCTCGGCCGCGGCGGGCGCCGCCGCCGGAGCACAGATAAACGCCGACCTGGTCGAAGAAGACGTTCGCGCGGCGCTCGCCGCCCGGGACACCGCATTCGACGCGGAATCGGAAGCGCGACTCGCGGAATCGGTGAACAGCACCCGCGGCCGAGGAATCTGAAACTCTCCTGGCCGCCGGTGGCCGGGGAGAAGACCGTCCGCTCCGGCAGCGAAGACGCGGAAGCGCGCCTATGGGCGCGCTGAAGGGCGGGCGCGGTAATTCCGCGCTGTCACGCGGCACAACGATCCGGGTCCGGGCGCTACCGTTGGCAGCGTGGACCTGCGCGCATTGACCGACCGGCTGCCTGCCGGTGCCGTCGTCACCGATCCCGATATCGTCGCCGGATATCGGCAGGACCGAGCACTGGATCCCGGTGCCGGTAACCCGGCCGCTGTCGTCCGCGCGACCGGTACCGCGGATGTGCGTGAAACCCTGCTCTGGGCCGATGAGCACCGGGTCGCGGTGGTGCCGCGCGGCGCCGGTTCGGGGCTGTCCGGCGGCGCCACCGCGCTCGACGGCGGAATCGTGCTCAGCACCGAGCGGATGCGCGATATCCGGATCGACCCGGTCACCCGGACCGCCGTGGTCCAGCCAGGGCTCCTCAACTCCGAGGTGAAGCGGGCCGCGGCGGAACACGGACTGTGGTACCCGCCGGACCCCTCGTCGTTCGAGATCTGTTCCATCGGCGGTAACGCCGCCACCAACGCGGGCGGGCTGTGCTGTGTGAAATACGGCGTGACCACCGACTACATACTCGGCATGGAAGTAGTACTGGCCGACGGCAGCGCGGTGCGGCTGGGCGGGCCGCGGTTGAAGGATTCGGCCGGGTTGTCGCTGACCAAGATGTTCGTCGGCAGCGAGGGCACGCTCGGCGTGATCACCGAACTCACCCTGCGCCTGCTGCCGGCACAACCCGCGCAGTGCACCGTCGTCGCCTCGTTCGGCACGCTCACCGCCGCCATCGAGGCAATACTCGCCATCACCGGCGCACTGCGGCCCGCCATGCTGGAGTTCATGGATTCCGTCGCGATCAACGCGGTGGAGGACGAGATGCGGATGGGACTGGACCGGACCGCCGCGGCGCTGCTGGTCGCACGGTCCGACGCGCCGGGCGAGCACGCCACCCAAGAGGCCCGGGTAATGCTGGAAGCATGCCGGGCCGCGGGCGCGACCGAGGTATTCGAAACCGCGGACGCCGAGGAGGGCGAAGCCTTCACCGCCGCCCGCCGTTTCGCAATCCCGGCGGTCGAGCGGATCGGCCGGCTACTGCTCGAGGACGTCGGGGTGCCGCTGCCCCGTCTCGGTGATCTGGTCACCGGGGTCGCCGAGATCGCCCGGCGCAACGAGGTCACGGTGTCGGTGATCGCGCACGCCGGCGATGGCAACACCCACCCGCTGATCGTTCACGATCCGGACGACCCCCAGGAAACCGAACGCGCCCACCGCGCCTTCGGCGAGATCATGGACCTGGCCATCGCCCTCGGCGGCACCATCACCGGTGAGCACGGGGTCGGGCGTTTGAAGAAGGCCTGGCTGCCCGATCAGCTGGGTCCCGAGGTGATGGCGCTGACCCGCCGGATCAAGGACGCGCTCGACCCGCACGGCATCCTCAACCCCGGCGCTGTCCTCTGAGCTGTGCCGGCGGGAAATCGACCCGGCCCCGCCGTTCGATCACCACCGCCCGGAACAAACCCGGTACGACCGGCCGTTCCAACTGAGGTGACCACCGAACTCCGACACAACGCCGCCGATACCCGCTTCGAGATCTATCTCGACGGCTCGCTGGCCGGCTATGCCGACTACGCGGAAACCGCGAGCCCGAAGGTCCGCAATTTCCATCACACGATCACTTTCCCGGAATTCCGGGGTCGCGGGGTGGCCGCCCAGGTGGTGAAGTACGCGCTGGACGAGTCCCGGGCCGCGGGCTACGAAGTGCTGGCCACCTGCTGGTACGTCGACGATTACATCGGCGCTCATCCCGAGTACGCCGACCTGGTGCACCGCTGACCGGTTCCGTCCCGGCCGGCCGGGCGCGGTGGATGCTCAGCCGGCGGTCTCGTCCAGGATCCACTGCCCGTAGGCGGGATTCACGCCCACGATCGGCACCGCGACGACCTGAGGTACCTCGTCGAGGTGCTCGGAGTTCGCGCGTTCCACGATCTCGGGAACCAGCGCGGCCCGGGTGTGCAGTACGACGATCGCCTCCGAAGCATCCTCCACGGCCCCCTCCCACCGGTAGATCGACCGCACCTCCGGGATGATGTTGCCGCACGCGGCCAGCCGGTCCGATACGAGCCGATGAGTGAACTCCGCCAGCCATTCTTCATCCGGTCCGCTGATGGTCACGTCCACGAGATCGGTATCGCTCACCGCTCCATGATCCACGACATCGGCCGGTACCGCCGCACGGGCCCACTCACCGGACAGCGGGTGTGGCCCGCAGTTGCGCAATGGACATATCGCGCCGGCGACGCACCAGATTGCGCTATATCGTCGGCGTCGCGCGCGGACGGCCGGTCATTCCCGTGCGGTGAACGGCCCCGCGACCGTACGACTGTCGGTGATCGACTGATCGGAGTCGAAATCGCATTCGACGACCGCGCTGGCAGATCGGGTGGACGGCTCGTAGAGCGAAGGCAGGTTGCTGTCCAGCCAATGCGCGACACCGTGCGAGCCCGCGCCCGTCATACCCGCGATATGGACGATAACGCGCCCGTCCTCCTCACGGCGGCCGAGGAATCCGATATCGGTACGACTCGCCGGGTCGGCGCGGACGGGCGATATGTACCGGCGCCCGGTGGCCTTCTCGACGAGACACCATTCGCCGTCGACCTTGTCCAGCCTCAGTGCGTCGTCATCGGCCATCAGCCGCTGCCCCACCCGAGCCGAATCGGGATCACAGATCACCACGGTGTCCCCGGGCGGCACTTCCTCGGTGCCCGGGTCTATCTCGAATCGTGACGAGGCCAGGGACAAGCGGCTCAGGACTTTCTCGATGAGTTCCCGGGCCGCCCGATCGTTGATATCGGCGGAACCGTTCCGGCCGTCTGCCGTATCTCGCCGGGGGATCCCGACCGCGACGGGACCGACACCGAAGAAGGCGCGCTCCGCCGGCGGCGCCCCTGATTTGATCTGACTGATCCGCCCCTTGGTGATCCCGAGCAGATCCGCGATTTCGGTATAGCTCAACCCGTTCCGGTGGGCCTCCTCGATCGCCTCCTTACGAAGCCGCGCCAATTCGAGGGCCCGCTGCTGGTAGAGCGTGATCAGTTCGGTCGCCCGCCGTCCACGGCGTACCGGATCCGGATCGGAACGGACTTGCTCGAACTCGCTTGTGCCAGCCACACCCTGAGTTTAGAGAGCCCCTCTTGACCTCATCGGCCGGTCGACGTAATATCCGTGTTTATTCCCCCTAAATACCACTCGGCGCACTCCGGTCCGAAGGTTTAGGAAGCATAAACCACTAGTTCGACGCTCGTACGCCGATTCCGCGCGTCCGGGTCCCACGAATCCATGAACACATGAGGTCACCCCATGCCCCAAAAGAACAGATCCGGGTGTCATTGCGGAAACGAACCCTGGATTCATCTCGAAATGCTGTGCGCGACATCGGTTTCCGGCCGTTACCGATGCCCGGAAACCCAGCACTGCCTCCGCGGCACGACCATAGTGAACGGGCGGATCGCCGAGCACTGGAGAAACGTACCCGGCGAATGCCCATGGGTGGGTATGAAAGTCACCGACCACCCTCGGTGCGAGTGCGGCCAGGGCCCATGGATCAAACTGCGGCAGTTACGCATATTCATCCGCCGGAACCTGACCGGACCGGTGGTTGCCATAGCCTGCCCGGGCCTGTGCCCCGGCCCGCACGCCACCGTCCACGACGATCGAGTATGCGACCACCCACTCGACAGTCGCACCCGATGCCCGTGGTCCGGTACGAAAATCGCCCCGGTGGGCATCGCCCCACCACTGTTCGTCCCGAATCCGAATTCCCCCTGACCTCTCGCTCCACGACCGGACGGCACGAGCCGAACCATCAACAGTTTCGTCGAGCCGATGGTGTTTCGGTTCCGGGTAGCGTCGATCACGGTTGCCGGTTACCAGGCGCTGCCGCAGAGTTGATTGATATGAACGCAGGTATGTTGCATATCCGTCTGGGCGATGTCGAATGGTCCGAGATCGCCCCCGGTGTCGAACGTGGAGAGCTACCGCCGGATATGGCCGGAGCCGGGGCAGCGCTGCTGCGATTCGCAGCGGGTGCGAGGAGCGGAGCCCATCGCCACCCCGAGGGAGAAGAGCTGTTCTTGCTCAGTGGCAGTCTCCGGGTCGGGGAAGTGGTGATGGGAGTCGGCGACTATCTGTACACACCCCCGAACGGGGTCAACGACGCTGAGGCATACGAAGACACAATCGTGTTCCAGCACCAGAGCGCCCCGATCGAGTTCATCTGATCGTCGTGTCGGACCCGGCGAGATGGTAGCGGCCAAACGTGCACACAGCTTGCGGCCGAACGTGCACATTATGGCCGACAGCGACTCAGCGCCCCGCCGACGGATAGATCGCTGATGGGGCGCTCGCCGGGGCGGTCAGCCCTTGAGCAGGGCGCGGGACATGACGACCCGCTGGATCTGGTTGGTGCCCTCGTAGATCTGGGTGATCTTGGCGTCGCGCATCATCCGCTCCACCGGGAAATCGGTGGTGTAGCCCGCGCCGCCGAACAGCTGCACCGCGTTCGTGGTGACCTCCATCGCCACATCGGAGGCGAAGCATTTGGCGGCCGCCGAGATGAAGCCCAGGTTCTTCTCGCCGCGTTCGGCGCGGGCCGCGGAGGTGTAGACCATCAGCCGCGCGGCCTCGATCTTCATCGCCATATCGGCGAGCATGAACTGCGTGTTCTGGAAATCGGCGATGGCGGTGCCGAACTGCTTGCGGTCCTTGGTGTAGGCCAGGGCAGCGTCCAGGGCGCCCTGTGCGAGACCCACGGCCTGCGCGCCGATGGTGGGGCGGGTGTGGTCGAGGGTTTGCAGAGCGGTTTTGAAACCGGTGCCCGGTTCGCCGACGATCCGGTCGCCGGGGATCTTGCAGTTCTCGAAGTACAGCTCGGCGGTCGGTGAACCCTTGATACCCAGCTTGTGCTCGAGCGGACCGACCACGAAACCTTCGTCGTCCTTGTGCACCAGGAACGCCGAGATCCCGTTGGCGCCCTTGTCCGGGTCGGTGACAGCCATCACGGTGTACCAGGAAGATTTGCCGCCGTTGGTGATCCAGCATTTGGACCCGTTGAGGATCCAGTCGTCACCCTCCTGCCGGGCGCGGGTGCGCATACCGGCCGCGTCCGAACCGGCTTCCCGCTCGGACAGCGCATAGGACGCCATCTCGCCGTTGACGATATCGGGCAGCACCTGCTGCTTGAGCTCCTCGGAACCGTTCAAAATCATGCCCATGGTGCCGAGCTTGTTGACGGCCGGGATCAGCGAGGAAGAACCACAGACCCGGGCGACTTCCTCGATCACGATGCAGGTCGCCACCGAGTCGGCGCCCTGGCCGCCGTAGGCCTCCGGTACGTGCACGGCGTTGAAGCCGGCGGCATTGAGTGCCGTCAGCGCCTCCTCCGGGAAGCGTGCGTGCTCGTCCACATCCTTGGCGTGCGGGGCGATCTCCTTCTCGCACAGGGCGCGGATGGCCGAACGCAACTCGTCGTGGAAATCCTCGAGCTTGAACAGATCGAAATCCGGGTTTCCCGCCATTGGGGTTCACTCCTGTTTGCCGGTGCGGTGCCACTGGTCGGCACTCGGTGTCAGATTTCTTCCCACTATACCGCCTGCAAGGCACTGCTATCCCAGTACGGTCTGGCACCCAGTGTCAATCAGTGGGGGTCTCCGCCAAACTGCCGAGACGCTGGTGCAGCAGTTCGGCGATATGCCGGGCGGGAAGGTCGCGACGGAAAACCGCGAGCACCAATTCGTCCTCGCCGGCCGGACGCCGATCACCGCGCGGGATCGTGCTCAACTCCGCGCGCAGATCGGCGGGCCCGGCCGCCGACTCGCCGCGGACCATCCGGCGCAACAGGTAATTGTGCGTGGCGGTCACCGCGGCCGTGAACTGCACGCGCGCCAGGTCCGAGGAATCGGGCAGCCGCTCGCGCAGATAGTCGGTGAACAAGCGCTCGTACCGGAACACCGTCACGATCTCGCGATCGCGCAGAGCCGGCACCCGGCGCACCACGTGGTAGCGCCGCTCGGCGATATCGCGCCACCGCGTGAATCGCTCGAAAACCTGCACGACTGCCTCGCAGACCGCCTCCCACGGATCGATCTGCGCCTGCTGCAGATACTCCTGGGCCGCGGCGAGCTGCGCCTCGTGATCGGCGAAGATCACATCTTCCTTGGACCGGAACTGCCGGAAGAAGGTGCGCCGCGAGATACCGGCCGCCTCGGCGATCTCATCCACCGACGTCGCCTCATAGCCCTGGTCCGCGAACAGGCGCAACGCCTCGTCCACCACGCCCAGCCGGAATCGGACGAGCTCGGCCCCGCCGGGCCGGCGCGCGGTTTCCTCGTTGTCCATGGCGCCACCGTATCGAGCGGCGGGCCCGGGCCGTCAGACTCGCCGGTCGCGGGCGAGGCGCACCCGCGCACCACTGAACAGCAGGTCGGGGCCGGGACGCGGATCCGGCGGGCCGGCGGCGAGACGAGCTTCCGGGACCAGGGCGTGCAATTGGTGCAGGAAAACCTCCACCGCAAGCGTCGCGCATTGTTTGCCCGGGCAGGTATGCGCGCCGAAACCGAAGGTCAAGGGCATTTTCCCGCCCCGCCGCAGACTCAGGCAGTCCGGAAAGGCAGCCGGATCGCGGTTGGCCGCGGCGAACATCACCAGCACCGGCCCGGCCGGCAACTCCGTACCGCTGGCGAGCGTGACGGGCCGCAATGCCCGTCGCTTCCAGGCGACCAGGCCCGGATCCAGTTGCAGCATCTTGGCGGCAACCCGCCCGGCCGTGTCCGGCTCGGCCAGCATGTCCCACCAGATCCGGTCGGGGTCACTGAGCAGCCGCTGGACACCTTGCTGGATCGTGCCGCTCACCGTGTGAACCCCGGCCGCCAGGGAGTTCGCCATCGCGGAAACCGCCACCCGGCGCGGTATCCCGGCATCCCGCAACCGGGTCGCGAAACCGACGGTCCCGCTGCGCAGATTGTGATCGACGGCCCGGCCGCTCACCGTGAAAAGCTGGCCCAGCGCCGCCACCGCCCCGGCCAGTTCGCGACCACGCATCCGCCGCCCCAGCAGCCCGGACTGGGCTCCGCTCCATACCGCGACACGGCGCCACTCCGCGGCCGGCAGACCGACCATCGACCCCGTCACCCGCGTGGCGTAGGCGATCGACAGTGCGGTCAGATCCAATTCGCCTGTGCCGGTTTCGAGTTCGTCGAGTGCGGCGTGGAAATGCTGCTCCATCGCCGCCGCCTGCCGCGGCCTGTCCGCCGCCGGGATCCGGAAATGACCGGCCGGCCCGGACATCGTGTCCCATACCTTCTTGTGCAGCCGCCGATCGGTGAGGTCGGCGGTCGCCTTCGCCGGCAACGGCACGAGATGGCGGACCAGGTGCGGAATCGCACGCGGAGTGGCGGCGACCCGCGGATATCCGACCAGCGGCTCCAGTGCGTTGGCCGGGGTTATCGCGGCGGAGGCGGCCTCCAGCACCTCGCGGACATCCTCGTACTTCCAGATCATCCGCAATCCGGAGGAGTGCCGGTACGTCGGCTGCGGCCAGTCGTGCAGCCGGCGATACCGCTCGTCCCGTTCAGCGAAAGACAACTCGTTCGCGGTCACCGTCGCGAAAGGGAACTCCGCCACCGACACCTACCTGACCCACAATCCGACCCGACGGTCCGAGCGTAAGGCGACGGCGGGACACTCCCCAGTGGCGAGAGGTGTCAGCCCAGCAGCCGCTTGCGCAACGCCTCGTCCTTCTCGCGGACCATGGTCTCCAGCCCGGCCTGGAACTGTTCCATCCGCTCCCGCAGGGCGGGGTCGGAAGCACCGAGTATGCGGGCGGCCAGCAGACCCGCATTACGGGCGCCGCCGATGGAGACAGTGGCCACCGGGACCCCGGCCGGCATCTGGACGATCGACAGCAACGAGTCCATACCGTCGAGATATTTCAGCGGAACCGGGACGCCGATCACCGGCAACGGGGTCGCCGAGGCAACCATCCCGGGCAGATGAGCGGCACCGCCGGCACCCGCGATGAGAACCCGCAAGCCCCGGCCGGCGGCTTCACGGGCGTAGTCGAGCATCCGCTGCGGAGTGCGGTGCGCGGAGACCACACCGACCTCGAACCGGATCCCGAACTCCGCCAGCGCTTCGGCCGCGGCCTCCATGGTGGGCCAGTCGGAATCGCTGCCCATGATCAACCCGACCGCGGGGGAACCCGGAATACTGCCTGCCACCACGTCACTCATGCGGATCCCATCCGTCGGTCCATACCGCGTGCGACATCCAGTGCGCCGCGCGCTCGGCTCGTTCCCGCACCGCGGCCACCTCGTCGCCCAGCACGTTCACATGCCCGATCTTGCGGTCCTTACGTTCGCCCTTGCCGTACAGATGCACTTTGGCATCCGGCATCCGGGCGAACAGATGATGCAGCCGCTCGTCCATCGACATCGCGGGCGCCTCGGGCGCACCGAGGATATTCGCCATCACGGTCACCGGGGCCAGCGGGCCGGTATCGCCCAGCGGATAGTCGAGCACCGCGCGCAGATGCTGTTCGAACTGACCGGTGCGCGCACCGTCCATCCCCCAGTGCCCGGAGTTGTGCGGGCGCATGGCCAGCTCGTTGATCAGCAGTTCCCCGCCGTCGGTCTCGAACAGTTCGACTGCCATCGCCCCAACCACCCCGAGATCTCGGGCCAGCCGCAACGCGAGTTCCTCGGCCTCGGCGGCCAGGTCCTCGGACAGGTCCGGTGCCGGAGCGATCACCACGGCGCACTGACCGCGCCGCTGCACGGTTTCCACCACCGGCCAGGTCGCCGCCTGACCATAGGGCGAGCGGGCCACCATCGCCGACAGTTCCCGCTTCAACGCGACCCGGACCTCCGCGAGCAGCGCGACGCCGGCGCCGAGCTGCTCGGCGGCGATCTTCGCGGCTTCCTCCGCGTCGGCGGGCATCCACACGCCGCGCCCGTCGTATCCGCCGCGGATCGCTTTCAGCACGATCGGCCAGCCGTGTTCGTTGCCGAATCGCACCGCGTCCGCCTCGGCTTCGACCACGGTGAACGCCGGTACCGGCAGGCCCCGCGCGGACAGCTCGGTGCGCATCGCCAGTTTGTCCTGGGCGTAGCGCAAGGCCTGCGGCGGCGGGAGCACCGCGACCCCCTCGGCGACCAGCTTCTCCAGATGCTCGGTGGGGACGTGCTCGTGGTCGAAGGTCAGCGCGTGCGCTCCGGTGGCGGCGCGGCGTAACGCGTCCAGATCGGTATGACTTCCCAGTACGACATCGGGGCTGACCTGGGCGGCGGGATCGTCGGGCCGTTCGGCCAGTACCCGGAGCCGCTGCCCCAGCGCGATGGCCGCCTGATGCGTCATCCGGGCCAGCTGGCCGCCGCCGACCATGGTGACGGTCGGCATCGCCGCGGAATCGAATCTACGAGCGTTCACGTCGGTCAATACTGTCACGTCCTGCGCGAACACCGGCTAGCGGTATGCTCTGGCCTTGTGTCATTCGTCGACGGCGTGGTGCGCGTCCTACCGCAACCCCTGCAGGATATCGCCTACCGGCAACGCGAGCTGATCAAGTTCGCCATTGTCGGGGCGACCACGTTCGTGATCGATGGCGGTATCTTCTACGCCCTGAAGTGGACGGTGCTGGAGGAGAAGCCTGTCACCGCCAAGATCATCGCGGGCGTTATCGCGGTTATCGCCTCCTACATCCTCAACCGCGAATGGTCGTTCAAGAATCGCGGCGGGCGGGAACGCCATCACGAGGCACTACTGTTCTTCGCCGTCAGCGGGGTGGGCGTGGTGCTCAGCATGCTCCCGCTCTACGTCTCCCGGTATGCCTTCCAGCTGCACCAGCCGACGGTCAGCTTCATGGTGGAGAACATCGCCGACTTCATCGCCGCCTACCTCATCGGCAACCTGCTGCAGATGGCGTTCCGGTACTGGGCGATGCGGCGCTGGGTCTTCCCGGACGAGGTCGACCAGATGCTCGAGCAGCTCGAGGACTATGTGGAGGAAGAACACCACCGGCGGCCGCTGGGCCGCTGATCGCGCACACTAGCGCGGTTCGCCCACCCGCCGGCCCTCTGTCCGCGCTGCCAGCGGTTTACCGAGGAAAACCGCGAACAGGGCGGGACGTCGGCGTTGCAGCTCCAGCCGGCCCCCATCGGCCTCGATCAGCGCACGTGCCAGCGCCAGCCCCACCCCGGTGGATCCGGCGCCGGAGAAACCGCGATCGAAGATATGCGGTGCCAGTTCGTCGCTGACCCCGACCCCTTCGTCGGCCACCTGGACACACACCAGCGGATCGCGATCGCGGCCCGGACGCACCGTGCGGACCGACACCGTGCAGGTACCACCGCCGTGCATCAACGCATTGTCGACCAGTACCGTCACCGCCTCCCGCAACCGCGAACCGGTGATCGGGGCGCGCAGCGATTCGTCACCGGTCAGATCCAGCATCCGGCCGGCCTCCCGGAAGGGATGCCGCCATTCGGCGACGATGCCGCGCAGTTCGTCCATCACCGGAACCGGATCGCGATCGGTGGCGTCCTCGTCCCGGGAAGCCCGGACCAGATCGTCGATGGCCTCGGTCAACCGGTCGACCTGAGCCATGGCCTCCTCGGCCTCGTGCACCACGTCCGGATCGGAATGGGTGGACAGTTCGTCCAGCCGCAACCGGACAGCGGTCAACCGGCTCCGCAGCTGATGCGAGACATCGGCCACCAGCGCATGCTCCCGCTGCAACCGGCCGGCGATCTCGACGGTCGCCGAATCGAGCACATCGGAGACCCGGTCGAGCTCGGCGATACCGTGCCGGCGCGGATCCGCACGGAAATCGCCCATGGTGAGCCGGGCGGCCCGGGCCGCCACATCGCGGATCGGGTCGGCGACCCGGCGCGCGGTGACAATGGCGACAGTTATCGCCGCCCCCAGCGAGATCACCACGGCCAGCCCCACACCGGCCACCGCCTGCCGCTGCCGGGCCTGCATCGGCGTCGCGGGAACCTCCAGCCGCAGCGAACCGTCGGTGCCCATCGACAGGGATTCCACCAGTGGATCGTCGATCGTGACGGCCCCGATCTCCACCTTCACGGCATTGTCCTCCGGCGCCGGATACACGATCGTGAGGCGGCCACCCGCTGGGACGAGCGGTTCCACGGTGCGCAGATCCAGCCCGCCCTGGATCACCCCCCGGCCGTGTTCCTGCCCGATGACCTCGGCGGAGATCTGCTCCAACCGGCCACGCAGATCGTTGCGGGTGATGTCCTCCACCCACAGCCACGCGGTGTATGTGAGCGGCAGGCCGAGTACCACCGTGGTCAGCATCAGTACGGTCAGCATCGACCGCAGGATCCGGCGCCGCACGTCAGTCTGTGTTCAGCCGGAAGCCGACCCCGCGCACGGTGACGATCCGCCGTTCCGCCATCGGGCCCTCGTCGCCGATCTTGCGGCGCAACCAGGACATATGCATATCGAGCGTTTTGGAACCGCGGAGCTCGGCGTCACCCCAGACCTCGCGCAGAATCGTCTCCCGCGCCACCACCTGACCGGCCCGATCGATCAGCACCTTCAGCAGTTCGTATTCCTTGTTCGCCAGCCCGACTTCCACCCCGTTGACCAGTACGCGCCGAGCCGCCGGTTCCAGCCGGATACCGCCGACCTCCACCGTGTCGTCACCGATCCCGCTGCGCCGCAACAGGGCACGCACCCGGGCCAGCAACTCGGCCAGACGGAACGGTTTACCGACGTAATCGTCGGCGCCGGCATCGAGGCCGACCACGAAATCCACTTCGTCCGTGCGCGCCGTGAGCATCAACACCGCCATCTCGGCGCCCCGTGCCCGCACCTGCCGGCACACCTCCAAACCGTCCATTCCCGGCAGCCCGAGATCGAGGATCAGCAGATCATGATGTCCTTCCAGCGCCCGGTCCAGCACGGTGGGACCGAAACTCTCCACGGTCACCGAATATCCCTCGCGGCCCAGCGCCCGGGAGAGCGGCGCGGCAATGGCCTCGTCGTCTTCCCCCAGCAATACGGCGGTCATGCGACCAGATTACGGTCCACCGGCCGGATACCCACGCTCCGGCAACGGAGCGCGCACGAGACACCGCGGCGGCTCAGTGGATACCGTGCCGCGGCGAGGCCTCGAAAACCTGGTGGTACAGCAAGGCATGCACCCGCTCCACATTCGGAATATCCGAGTATTCCAGCGGCTCCTCGGACGAGGACCCGATGATCAGCTCCCCGGTCCCGAACATCCGATCCACGAGGCCGTGCCGGAACTGGACACTGGAGATGCGGCTCATCGGGATATCGATACCGCTGTGGGTCAGCACACCTTCCCGGACGAGCACCCGGCGGTCGGTCACGATGAAATGGGTCGACTTCCAATCCATGATCGGCGCGATACTGCGCCAGATCAGGACCGCCAACCAGATCGCCAGAATGAGCAGCAACAACACCGAGCGCATCATCTCCTCGGTGGTACGCCACACCAGACCACCCAGGAAACCGGCCAGCGCGGTTCCGACGATAAGCGTCGCCACCGGCCACAACAGCATCTTCCAATGGGGGTGGGTATGCAGGATCAACTCCTCATCGGGCGCCAGCGCATCCTCCGGATAACCCATGCACGCACACTACTGGATTTCCCGCCCCGTAATTTCTCGCCGCGCCCGAACTCTCCGCCGCCCTGGGCGCGTTTCCCCCTCCGAAACTCCCCGCCCGCCCGAACTCGCCGCCGCCCCCGGGCGCGTTTGACCCCTACCGCCCGTCCGTCCGCATGCAATCCCCCCGTTTCCCGCATGCGGCCGGTCAGCTTTGGTGGTTCGGAGCCCGTCTCGTTCTGGAGCATCCGCCCGAATTCGCCGCCGCCCCCAGCGCGTTTGATCCCCTACCGCCCGTCTGCCCACATGCGACCTCACCCCCGTTTCCCGCATGCGGCCGGTCAGCCTTGGTGGTTCGGAGCCCGTCTCGTTCTGGAGCATCCGCCCGAATTCGCCGCCGCCCCCCCGGGCGCGTTCGATCCCCCTACCACCCGTCTGCCCGCATCCGACCCCCACCCCCGTTTCCCGCATGCGGCCGGTCCGCCTTGGTGGTTCGGGGCCCGTCTCGTTCTGGAGCGACCAGAGCGAAGGAGCGCAGCGACTG
>NZ_JBEYBT010000017.1:98244-120298 GCF_040632335.1 Nocardia sp. NPDC019395 | reverse complement strand
CCTTGGTCTCGTTCTTCACTCCCGCCGGTCGGTCGCTGCGCTCCCTTCCTCTGGTCGCTCCAGAACGAGACGGGCCCCGAACCACCAAGGTGGACTGGTCGCATGCGGGGAAATGGGGTGGTTTGCATGTGGACTGACGGGTGGTGGGGGATCAAACGCGCGCCCGGGGGCGACGGCAGGAACGGGGTGGGTTGTTTGTGCACAGACGGGTCGTGGGGGATCAAACGCGCCCAGGGGCGACGGGGGTCGGTGGGGGTGTTGGGGTCGGCTACCGCGGTTGTGCTGTGTTTTTTGGGGCTACTGCGGTGTCTGGGTTCGGTTCTCTTTGGGTCTTGGTTTTCAGCGGTCGGGACTCGTGGCTGCGGCGCATGGGCTGCGGTGTGTTGGGGGTGAGGCGGGCGGAGGTGTGACTGCTGAGGGGGCTCGGGCCGGCGATTTCGCGGTCGGGGTGTGCGAAGATAGCGTGATCGTAACCGTTTCACATTCTCGGGACGGGGCTGTGACCGGTGGGTTTGGTGAAAAGGTTGCGATATGGTCACGGGGCGGTAGAGTTACCGTCACAACGGATGCTCAAACGTTACGTTTACCGGGCTCGGGTCTGGATTCGCACGCGGCGTTCGTGAATATGTGACCGGATAGCGAGGACGGACAATGGCGCATCATCGACTAGGCCCCAGATCCATCACCGTTATGAGCCTTATCGGTGACGAGGTTCAGGTCAGCCGGCGCCGCCACCGTGCCGCCGCCACCGCTGCCGAGAAGATCCGGGCCGCCGCTGGGGCCGCTGTCGCCGCGGGCGCGGTTATCGGTACCGCCTCGCAGATCGCTCCGGCCATTGCCTACGCCTCGCCCCTACTGCCCGGTGGTGGTGAGGACGCTGTCGAAGCCGAACCCGCGCCGCCGGCCCCGCAAGCCGTACAGCCCGCCGAGCAGATGGCCGAGGCGGCGCCTGTCGCCGCGCCGAGTCCGGCGCCGGTCCAGGCCGCCGAGATCGCGGCGCCGGCACCGGCGCCCGTGGCGGCGCCCTTCGGTCTGAACAATCTGCCGCCGGAGGTCGCGGCACCGCTGGCCCATGCCGAGCAGACTCTGAAACAACTGCACCAGCAGTTCGCTCCAGCGCCGGTCGTGCGGCCGGTGGCCGGGGCGGTGAGTTCCGGTTACGGCAGTCGCTGGGGCACCACGCATCACGGGATCGATTTCGCCGATACGCTCGGCGCGCCTATCAAATCGGTCGCCGACGGTACGGTGATCGAGGCCGGGCCCGCGTCCGGCTTCGGGCTGTGGGTCCGGGTTCTGCACGACGACGGCACCACGGGCGTCTACGGTCATGTGAACGATATGTATGTCACGCAGGGGCAGCGGGTGAAGGCCGGTGATGTCATCGCCACCGTCGGTAACCGCGGCAATTCCACCGGTCCGCATCTGCACCTGGAGATCTGGGACCAGAACGGTAACAAGGTCGATCCGATGAACTGGATGATCTCGAAGGGGGTGCCGCTGGAGTGGGGACCCTCGCACTGAGTTCCTCGAGCTCACTCGACCGCCCGATCCTCAGCAGCCCCACGGGTCTGCAAGGAGACCTACAACCTCCCGGCATGACCGAACTGGCTGAAATCTTCGAACCCGATTCGATCCACGGCCGCGTCTACGCGGCCCTCGTGCATCGGCCGCGGTCCGGAGTCGTCGATATCGCGCGCCACACCGGAATGCCAGAAGCCGCCGTCGAATCGGCACTGGACGAACTGTGCGGGTTGCGTGCGGTGCTCCGCCTGGTCGATTCCGACGGCACCCCGCGCTGGGACGCGCACGCACCGGAATCGCTGTCGGAGGCCGAAGCCCGGCGGCGCCGCCAGCAGATCAGCACCATGCACGCCGCCGCGGCGCGGCTCAGCGAAACCTTCCGGTCGGTGCGGCGTGCGCAGGGCTGGAACGGTGCGGTGGTGCCCGTGTTCGAACGCGCCGAACTGCTGGCCGATTTCGAGGCCTTGCACGCGGGCGCCGGGACCGGCGTGAAAATGGTGGATCGCAGCCCGCATATCAGCGATGCCGAGCGCGATACCCGGATCACCGACCTGAAACAGGCCCGGATGGCCGAAGGCGTACGGTACCGGATCCTCTACCAGGACACGATCTATCAGGACGCGGACAGGTTGCGGCATACGCTGGCAACCAATGCCCGTGGCGCGCAGGCCCGGACCCTGCCCGATCCGCCGTTCAAACTCATCGTCGCGGATGACGAGCGCGCCAGCCTGGTACTGCACACCGACGAACGCCGGCCCGATCCGATGGCCCTGCGAATCAGCGGGTCGCCGTTATTGGACCTGCTGATCCGCAGTTTCGATGTCCTGTGGACGCTTTCCGCCCCGATCTCGGTACAACCCGCCGCCGACGAACTCGACGAACGCGATCGTGCCATCCTCACCATGATGAGTATGGGTGCGACCGACGATACGATCGCGCGCCGGCTCGGGATGTCGCGACGCACGGTGGTCCGCCGGACAGCCCGGCTGCTCGAGCGGCTCGGCGCCAGCACCCGGTTCCAGGCCGGGGTACAGGCGATACGTCGCGGCTGGCTGTGAACTGACCGCTTATCGAGTGCTGTCGATATGATGGCCGGACCGTGCTCGGCCCGGTCGACACGGCGCGCCACCAGATAGGCACGCGGGGCCGGGTTCTGGTGCGATGCGAGAGGTGAATGCACTCGAATGGAAACTGCCCGCCGTTTTTCTCGTGGCAGTCGCCGGCGCCGCTCGGGTAATCCACCTATCGGCCAACTGCTGACCTCGGCGGTCGAATCGGCCGCGGACGAGGTAGCGCTTCGGTACAACCCGACGGGTGATCCGGCGGATCAGCGGGAAATGACCTACCGGGAAATCGACGGGGCGTCTTCACAATTGGCTCGGGAACTGATCGAACGCGGTATCGGGCCGGGCGATGTGGTGGCGATCGGGATCGCGCGCAGCCCGGCATCGGTGCTCGCGGTATGGGCCGTCGCCAAAACCGGAGCCGCATACGTTGCGATCGATCCCGGCGCCCCGGCCGAGCGGATCGACCATATCGCCACTGATTCCGGGGCAGCGTTCGGACTGACGACCTCGAAGTTCCGGGGCGCGCTCGGCCGGGGTCTCTACTGGATCGAACTCGACGATCCGGTGCAGTCCGACCGGATCGCCCGGCGGTCCCGGCACCCCATCTCCTACACCGACCGGGTCCGGATACTCGACGAGGGGCATCCCGCATACATCGTGTACACACGGGATCCCACCGGCGAACTCAGGGGCGTGGTGATTCCGCACGGCGCGCCGGCCGCGGTTGTCGCGGCGGCGGCCGAGATCTACGGGATCACCAGCGATTCCCGGGTAGCCCACCTCAGCGCGCCGCACCGGGATATCTCGATACTGGAGTTGCTGCTCACCTTCACCTCGGGCGCGACCTTGGTGATCGCCCCGGCGGATATGCCCGGCGGCCGGGACGTGGCGGAATTGGTTCGCCGCGAGCGAGTGACCCATCTGATCACCACTGCGGCAGCGCTGGAACCGCTGGACCCGGCGAGGCTGGATGCTCTCGAGCTCGTCGCCGTCGTGGGCGAGGTGCCCGGCCCCGCGCTTGCCGGGCGCTGGTGCGAACACGATCTCGTTATTTCCTACGGCCACACCGAGGCCGCGACCATCGCGACCGCAAGCGGTCCGGTACTGGCGGGTGGGCCGATCACCCTCGGCGCCGCGGTGAACGGGGCCGGGGTGTTTGTGCTCGATGCCCGGTTGCGTCCGGTGCCCGCGGGCGATGTGGGTGAGCTCTACCTTGCGGGCCCGGCCCTCGCCTCCGGCTACCTGAACCAGTTCGCGCGCACCGCCGAACGATTCGTGGCGGCGCCGTTCGGCGCGGATATCGGTCTGCCGGGCATTCGGATGTATCGAACAGGGGATCTGGTGCGCCGCGTCATGACCCCGTACGGCGCGGAGTTCGAATATCTGGGCCGCGCCGGGGTCCCGGCGGCGGCAGCCGGTTTCCACGGGAGCGTCGTGCCGGCCGAAACGCCGCCGGGGCCCGCCGAGGCGGTCAGCATCGGCTCGGCGGAACTGTCCGGGGACGGTAACGGGGAGGTGCCGCTGACCCCGGTGCTCGCCGAGTACTCGGCGAGTGGCGTGTATCCGGGATTCGCGCAGAGCCTGGCACTGACCTTGCCGGCGGGAATCGACCGCGCCGGCCTGGCAGCGACACTGCGGGCCGTTGTGACCGGGCACGATATGTTGCGGGCACAGCTGGTCGGCGGGGACGGCCGGTACCGGCTCGAAGTGCCCGAATCCGCACCGGCGGCCGGCGCGCTGATCTCCGAGGTCGAGGTGCCGGCGGGCAGCGACCGGGCGGAGCTCGCCGAGATCACGGCCGCGGCCACCGATTCCGCGGTGGCCCAGCTGGATCCGCTGAGCGGGCGGATGATCGCGGCGACCTGGCTGCGCTGCCCGGACGCCCCCGGCACGTTGCTGCTCGCCGTGCATAACTATGTGGTGGACCAGGCGTCCTGGGGCACCATCGTTTCCGATCTGATGGTGGCCTGGTCGCAGGTGGCTGCCGGGGAACGCACCGAACTGCCCGCTGTAGGAACTTCTTTCCGCCGTTGGGCGCATGCCCTGGTCGAGGGGGCGACTGCCCCGGACCGCGAAACCGAACTCGCCTATTGGCGCAAGATTCTGGCCACCCCCGATCCGCTGCTGGGATCCCGCGCACCGGACCCCGCCACCGATACCTGTGCGACGGTGCGCCGGTTCACGGTCGACGTGCCCGCCGGAATCACCGATAAGGTCCTGACGGGGGTGCCGGGCCGGTATCGCACCGGAACCGGCGAACCGCTGCTGGCCGCACTGGCGCTGGCGGTCCGGAACTGGCGTGTCCGGCGCGGGGTGGACGGTGCGGTCACCCGGATCCTGCTGGAAGGTGATGGGCGTGCTGTCGCGGTCATGCCCCGGGCCGATATCGCTCGTACCGTCGGCCGGTTCACCACCGCGTATCCGGTGGCCCTGGACCTGTCCGATATCGATGCCGCCGCGGCGTTGCGGGGTGGTGCGGAAACCGCCGCGCTGGTGCGGTCGGTCCAGGAGCAACTCGCCGCCGTTCCCGAACAGGGCGTCGGTTTCGGTCTGCTGCGGTTGCCGGCGACCGGTGCGATCGCGGAGGAACTCGCGGGTATCCCGGCCCAGATCGGATTCCGCTGCCGCGGGCCCGTCCCGGCCGGTGGTATGCCCGATCGGCTCGGTGATACCGCCTGGTCACCGATCGGCGAACTGGGCGTGGTGACCGAATTCGATCGTGGGATGCCGGTGGAGACGGTGATCGATATCGACGCCGTCGCTCTCCCGGGTGGCGGTATGGCGGTGTCGTTCGCCTACGCCGCAGGTCTCCTCGACGAGTTCGCGGTCCGTGAATTGGCCGACGACTGGCTGGCCGTCGTGCGTGCGCTGGCCCGGCATATGGACGACCCCGCGGCGGGTGGACTCACTCCGGGCGACCCGCCCCCGGTCCGGGACGGTCGGGCCGAACTCGATACCTGGCGTGCGGGCCGGCCGGACCCGGCGGAGGTGCTGCGCGGTGCCCGGCTCACCGAACTGGCCGCGGTGCTCACCCCGCCCGAACAGCCGGAAACCGGGGCCGGCGAACTGGACCTCGTATTCGACCGGGACGAGACGGCCGCGATGGCGGCGTACGCGGCCGACGCCGGTGTCACGGTCGCCACCGTGGCGCAGGCACTGTGGGCGCTGCTGCTGGCCAGCCTGACCGGGCGCACGGATATCGTGTTCGGCGCCGTGGTACCGGATCGCCTGCCGGAATCGGATGCGGCCGACGGGGTGGCCGGCCCGCCCGCCGGCACCATGCCGGTGCGGGTCCGATTCGAGCCCGGCTGGACCGTGCGGGATCTACTCATCCGCATCCAGGCCGAGCAGACCGGCCTGCACGAACGGCACCGTTCGGGACCGGCCGGTATCCCGCACCCGAGGCTCTTCGACACCGTGTTCGCGTACGAGCCGTATCCGATGGCCGCGGTGGACTCGCGCTCGGCGGACGCCGGTGCCGACGGCGACGAGATCGAGGACCCCAACTCGCGGACCTTTGCCCACTACCCGGTGACGCTGGTGGTGGAATCGGGAGATCGATTGCGGATGCGGTTGGGGTACCGCCGCGATATCGTCGCCGAAACCTCCGCGCGGGCGGTATCCGGACTGCTGCGTGCGCTCGTGGGGCAACTGCTGGCGGTGCCCACGCCGGCGCCGGTACCGGACCCCGGCTGGTGGCGCGCGCCCGGCTGGCTCTCCGGCCACGGTGAGTTGCCCGCGGACCGGCCGCGACCGGCCTCCCCGTCCGGGCGTTGCGGGCAGATTTCCCTGGAACTGGGCGATGATCTGTGCGACGCGCTCGATACTGTTGCCGCGCAGCGGGGTACGGATGACTTCACCGTGGTGCAGGCGGCGCTGGCTGTGTTGCTGGCACGGCTGTCGGGAAACCGGGAAACCGCGGTCGGTGCGTTCGCGACCCGTGATTCCGCGGCGGGACTGTCTGTATTGCATACCGAGGTGGATCCGGCCCGCGGTTTCGGGGCCTTGCTGGACATCGCCCGGGAGGTGGGTGCGGCGGCCGGAGCCGCCGGTGAGGGGAGCGAACGGCTCGGCTATCTGATCGATACCGTCCGCACGGTGGCCGGCCGGTCACCCTTCCGGGTAATGCTGTCCGACGAGCACGATCCCAATGAGCTTCCGGAAAAACTGGATCTGCGAGTGGATCTGGTGGATACCGATACCGGGGCCGCGCTCATCTTCACCTACGCTCGCGATCTGTTCGACGCGCCGACCGTGGGTGATCACGCCGACCGGCTGCTGCGGATCCTGACCGCGGTGGCCGCCGATCCGGACGTCACGGTGGGGGATATCGATCTGCTCGCACCCGGGGAACGCGACCTCGTACTACGCGAATGGAACAGCGAAGGTGCCGTGGTACCGGCGGTCACGCTGGTCGATCTGATCGAGGCACAAGCCCGGCTGCGTCCGGCGGCCCCGGCCGTGCGGTTCGGTGAGACCACGCTGAGCTTCGGGGAGTTGCTCGGCCGCGCCAACCGGATTGCGCGCGGGTTGATCGAAGCCGGCGCCGGGCCGGAGACCCTGGTGGCGGTCGCGTTGCCGCGTACCGGGGAACTACCTGTCGCGCTGCTCGGTGTGCTGCTGTCCGGCGCGGGGTACCTGCCGCTGGACACCATGTATCCGCGGCAGCGGCTGGAGTTCATCCTGTCCGACGCTCGCCCGGCCGCCCTGCTGACCATCGGATCGCAGCGGTCCGCGGTGCCCTCCGGTGACCTGCCGGTGCTGCTCGTGGAAGACACCGCGCACCACTCCGCCGCCGCGGTCACCGACGCGGATCGGCGCGCACCGCTGCGATCCGGAAACCTCGCCTATGTCGGCTACACCTCCGGCTCGGCCGGTGCGCCCAAGGCGGTGGGTGTGGTGCACCGCAATGTGGTGGAGCTGTTCGCGAATACCCAGCTGCTGTTCGAATTCGACGAAACCGATGTGTGGACATTGTTCCATTCGTTCGCGTTCGACTTCTCGGTGTGGGAACTGTGGTGCGCGCTGGCCAGTGGCGGGTCGGTAGTGGTGGTGGACCAGGCGGTCGCGCGGTCACCGGAACAGTTCCGCGAGTTGCTGATTCGCGAAGAGGTCACCGTGCTCAACCAGACGCCCTCGGCGTTCTATCGGCTCGACGAGGCGGATCGGGTGGCGCAGGCCGCGGGCGAGGCCGGCGCGCTGTCGCTGCGGTATGTGGTGTTCGGCGGTGAAGCGCTGGATCTCCGCCGGTTGCGGGCCTGGTACGAACGTCACGGCGCGCCCGCCGGCAACGGGGTCGCGGCGCCGTGGCTGGTGAATATGTACGGGATCACCGAAACCACCGTGCACGTTTCGTTCCTGGCCTTGGACGAACCACTGGTGGACCATCCGGCGAGCGTGATCGGCCGGGCGCTGCCGGGCCTGGACGCATTCGTCCTCGACGACCGGCTACAGCCGGCACCGGTCGGGGTACCCGGTGAAATCTATGTGGCGGGTGCCCAACTCGCCCGCGGCTACCTCGGCGAACCCGGTCTGACGGCGACCCGATTCGTGGCCGACCCCTTCGGTGTGCCGGGGGCGCGGATGTACCGGTCGGGGGATATCGGACGCTGGGCCGGGTTCGCCGGCCGGGCCGGCCTCGAATACGCCGGCCGAGCGGATGAGCAGGTGCAATTGCACGGGTTCCGGATAGAGCTCGGCGAAGTCGAGGCGGGGCTCCTGCGTGATCCCGGGGTCGGGCAGGCCGCGGCGGCGCTGCGCGGCGACGGGGCCGAGGGGGACAGGCTCGTGGGTTACGTGGTGCCCGCCACGGATGGAGGCATCGCACCGGACGCGGATCGAGTGCGCGAACGGGCCGGGGAGTTCCTGCCCGCGTATATGGTGCCCGATATCGTCGTCCGGCTCGACTCGCTGCCGTTGACGCCCAACGGGAAACTGGACCGTGCCGCACTGCCGGACCCGGCGGTTGTGAGCCGGATGCCGTACCGGGCCCCGGCCGGCCGGACGCAAACTGTTGTGGCCGAGATATTCGCCGAGCTGCTCGGGACAGAACGGGTCGGTGCTGCCGACGATTTCTTCGCGCTCGGCGGCAACTCGCAGGTGGCGGCCCGGGCGACGGACCGGATCAATACGGCACTGGGGTCCGATATCACGGTAGAAGCGCTGTTCGACGCCTCGACCGTGGCAGGTCTGGCGGCCCGGGTGGTGCCCGGCGCGGGTACGGCCGGGCAACGTCGCGCACTGGATCGAGCCCCCCGACCGGACCGGATTCCGCTGTCGCCGGCCCAGCACCGGATATGGCTGCTCGACCGGGCCGACCCCGAGGCAGCGCACAACGTCGCGCCGGCCATCGGCCTCGCCGGCGCGCTCGACACCTCGGCACTGCGATACGCGCTGTCGGATGTGCTGGAACGGCACGAAATTCTGCGCACCTGTTACCCGGCGGACCCGGACGGGTCGCCGTACCAGGAGATTCTGCCGGTGGCCCAGGTGCTGCGCGGCGGAGTGGAAACCGAAACCACCGAGGACGCGCTCGCCCGGATCGACGAACTGCGCGCTGTAGGTTTCGAGATCCAGAGCGCAGCCCCGATCCGTGGTGTGCTGCTCACCACCGGCGCCGACGAGCACATGCTGGTATTGGTGATGCACCGGATCGTCGCGGACGGAGCGTCGCCGGCGCCGCTGACCCGTGATCTGATGACGGCCTATCTGGCCCGCGTGAACGGAGAATCGCCGCGCTGGTCGCCGCTGCCGGTGCAATACGCGGACTATGCGATCTGGCAGCGCGCGGTGATCGGCGAGGACAGCGACGAGAATTCCGTGGCGGCACAGCAGTTGGAATATTGGCGCGATCAACTACACGGCATGGACAGCGAACCCGCACTGCCGCTGGACCGGCCGCGCCCTGACCAGCCGTCACCAGGCAGTGGCGCAACCGATTTCACGGTCGACGCACAGGTACATCGCGGTCTGGACGCATTGGCCGGCGACCGCGGCGCCACCTTGTTCATGGTGCTGCACGCCGCGGTGAATGTACTGCTGCACCGCCTCACCGGCGCCGGCGATATAGCTATAGGCACCTCGGTGGCCGCCCGCGACGAACCCGGCCTGGCAGATCTGGTCGGCCTGTTCGGCAACACGGTTCTCCTGCGGACCCCGGTTCTACCGGCACAGACCTTCACCGAACTGCTGGACGCGGCCCGGGATACGGATCTGGCGGCCTTCGCCAACGCGGATATTCCGTTCGAGCGGGTCGTCGAGGTTGTGGCGCCCGGGCGAGATATCGTGCGCGACCCACTGTTCGGGGTGCTGCTGTCGTTCCGGAGCGGCGAGCGGATAGCCCTCGAGCTGCCCGGACTCACCGTGCGCGGCCCGGCTCCGGACCCGCCCGCGGCGAACGCCGATCTGTGGATCGATATCGATCCCGGACCCGATACCGGCGCGGCCCCAGGGGAACTCCGGGTCGCGCTGGTCTACGCCACCGATCTGTTCGACGAGGAGACGGTGCGGAGTTTCGGTCGCCGGTTGGCCCGGATCCTCACCGCCGTGGCGGCGAACCCGCGCGTTCGGGTGGGCGATATCCCGATCGACGACGCCGGTAACCACCCGGCGGCCGCACCCGTCGCCGATCCCGCCCAACTACCCGTGGCCACCGCGGGAACGGCACTGGCACAGGCACTCGGCGCCTCCGTGGAAGACGACCCGGCGGGTCCCGCGGTGGTATGGGGCGAGGATGCGGTGACCTACCAGGAACTGGACGAGCGTTCGTCACAACTGGCACGGACGCTGATCGCGCGGGGGTGCGGGCCGGGTTCCGGGGTGGTGACCGCGCTGGAGCGCGGTGTCGACGCAGTAGTGGCGACCTGGGCGGTGCTCAAAGCTGGTGCCGCGCTCGTCCCGGCCGACGCGATCGCGGTGGCCGCGGCGGCAGGACTGGTGGTGGAGCTGGGGCTGACCGTGGCGGCGGCCCCGGAACTGCCGGGGGTGCAATGGCTGACGCTCGGCGATCCCGCGGTGGCCGATACGATCGCCGGACAATCGCCGCGGCCGGTCACCCATATGCATCGGACCCGGCCGCTACGGGGTGCCGACCTCGTCGTGGTGGACGCGACCGGACGCCGGGCCGGTTACGACCAGCTGGCGGCCGCGGTGACCCGGGTGCACAACACCGCCGGCCTGACCTATGAGGCCAGGACCTACCGTTACGGCCGGTGCGACAGCCCGGCAGCGGTGCTGGAGGTCGTGGCGGCCGGTACCGCCGGGGCCTCGATCGTGCTGCTGCCGGACCGCACCCACAGCGCGACGCCGGCCGACGAATGGATCACTCATCTGTGGTCCGATACCGAGGGCCTGGCCGCGCTGGATCCGGTATCGCTGGTCGATCTCACCGCGCTCATCGTGGACGAGAACGCGTCACCCGCGGCGGGCTGGGCCTGGGTCCCCTGCGTGCTCGAACTGCCCACACTCCTGGGCTGAGCCATCCGCTCCCACCGGGCCCGGGGGGTGCCTGCGACGGCCGGCGCTGCGGACGAAGACGATTCGACCGCCGATCCCGGCACTGGATGGTCGAACAGCGGCCGGGGCGGTAACCTGCCGGGTGCCATACCGGGCACCGGCGCATTGTGGCAGGCTGCCTACCATGCCGCGGCCACGGTAGGCGCGGCGGTGAAGTGCGATAGGCAGGCGAGGCGGACAGATGGATGCGGTAGTCGGTCAGCGGTGTGACCACCTCCGGAGGGCGAGGGCGGTATGACGCGGCCAGCCCGGACCCGGCCGCATCGAACCCGGCGGCCCCGTGTGACCACGCTGCCGCAGCTGATCGCCAACGCGGTCGAAACCAATCCCGATGGCGTGGCCCTCGTTCTCGCCGACGGCACCGGCCCGCTGGAGCAGGTCGGTTACGCCGATCTCGACGCCTGGTCCAGCCGGCTGGCCCGAGCGCTGATAGCCCGGGGTATCGGCCCGGAGGATCTGGTCGCCGTAGCGATTCCGCGTTCGCTGGATGCGGTGCTGGCGGTCTGGGCGGTGGCCAAGACCGGTGCCGGGTTCGTCCCGATCGATCCCGCTTATCCGCCGGGGTGGGTCGCGCATCTGCTGGTCGATGCCGGTGCCGTGTTCGGCCTGGCGGTGTCGTGGGTGCGCAACGAACTCCCCGATGAGATCGAATGGCTGCACGTCGACACGGTGGATACGGCCCGTTCGCTGGAGGAGTACTCCGCCGACGCCGTCACCTATGCCGATCGGGTACGCCCATTACGTGCCGACCACCCGGCCTATGTCAGTTATGTCAGCGACGGAGAGACCTCGCCCGACGGTGTCGTGGTGACCCAGGCCGGTCTTTCCGGGCTGTGTGCCGAACAGCAGGGCCGCTACCGGGTCGAACCCGAGGACCGCACGCTGAACTTCGCGCCGATGCCCTCGGATTCGTCGGTGCTGGAACTGCTGCTGGCACTCGGCGGCGCGGCGACAATGGTCGTGGTCTCGCCGCTGGTGTCCCAGGCCGACGAACTGACCGCGCTACTGCGCCGCACCGGAGCGACCCACGCCTATCTGCCCCCGGACGCGCTGCGGTTGATCGAACCGGCCGGACTGGACGAACTGGGTGTGGTGGTCACCGGACGCCGGCCCTGCCCGCCCGAACTGGTGGGGCGCTGGGCGATCCCGGTCGCCGGCGGTTCGGCCCGGTCCCTGTACCAGGGTTACGGTCCGGCCGAGACCACCGTGATGACCAGTATCAGCTCCCCACTGATTCCGGGCGGTCCGCGCACGATCGGCGCACCGATCCGCGGAGTCACGGCCCGCGTGCTGGACGATCGGCTCGCGCCGGTACCCGACGGCGGCGTGGGTGAGTTGTATCTGGGTGGGCCGCAACTGGCCCGCGGCTATCACCGCCGGCCGGGCCGGACGGCGCAACTGCTGGTCGCCGACCCGTTCGCCGACGACGGTTCCCGGCTCTATCGCACCGGTGATCTGGTGCGTCGCTCCGCCGAGGGCGATATGGAATATGTCGGGCGGGTCGCATTACCCGCGCTCGACGGTCCGGGCGCGCCATCGCGACCGAACCGCGACGAGCCCCTTCCGCGGGGTGACGCCGAGCCGGATTCGTGGCCCGGTGAGCCGGTAGCGCAGTCCGCTGATGCTGGTCCGGCACCGATCCCGGCGGCCGGTTCCGCCACAGGATCAGCGGAGGGGCCGCGCGATACCGGCGGTGCAGCGGACCGGTGGCGGGCCGGTGAGCTGCCCGATTACGAACAGAGCCTGCCGATTCGGGATCCGGCGGCAGATCCCGTGACGCCCGATCGCGCAGGCGCCGGGCCGGGCTACGGATACGGCGAGGCCGAGCCGGTTCCCGGCCCGCGCAGTACCCCCGGACGACCTTCCCTGGACGAACTGCACGACAAGGACAGTCGGCTCGCCTCGGAAAAGCGTGACCTCGACCTCCCCGGCCGGGGCTATCTGGAGATGCCGGATCGGCAGCACACGCTGTCCGGTCGCGGTCACCGCGGCGCTGGGAACTCGCTCGACCCGGCATCCGTGGATGGCCCCTCTGCCCCCGGGCTGTCCCAGCGCGCGGACTTCGATTCGCCCGATACCGAGACGCCCGAGCACCCGAGCTTCGATCCGCTCGGGTCCATGGCCGCTGGTTCGCCGGAGCGTACGGATTTCGATTCACCGCGGCGCGCGGCCTCCGGACCTGCCGGCCCACCGTTACCGCCGGAGGATTCGGCTTCCGATGCTTGGCTGAACAGCGGGCGCCGGCTATCCGGCCCCGGGGACGGGCAGCCGGCGCCGATCCCCGCCGATGCCACAGCGTTCTTCGAGAATCCGCAGTCCGCGGAAGTGGACCCGTACCGGCCGTCCGAGCGCAGTGCCCCGGTCGTTCCGGCCCAGCCGCTGCTCAACACGCCGGACCAGGCACCCGTGCTACATCCGGTGGAACCGCAGTTGCCGAGCCGCGCCGGTGGATACGGTTTCGGCGATGGACCCGCTGCCCCGGAGCCACTGTCGCTCGCGACCGCCGGCTCGGCCCGGGCCGCGGCCGTCGAGCCGCCACCCGCGGTGGACCGGCCCGCATCCATTCCGCTGTCGCCCGGACAGCTCCGGCTCTGGGAGCGCAACCAGACCGCGCCCGATACGGCCGCCGAGACGATCACCGCGGCGATGAGCCTGACCGGGACCCTGGACGGCGCGGCCATGCAGGCCGCGGTCGCCGATGTGGTCGACCGGCACGAAACACTGCGTACCGTCTACCCGGCATCCGGCGGGGCACCGCATCAGGTGCTGCTGGACCGGGAACTCGCCGTACCCGAAGTGGTCGCCGAACCGGTGTCCGCGACCGAACTGGCCGGCTGGCTCCATACGCTGTCGCAGACCGATTTCGACGCCGCCGACCCGGAACAGGTGCCGGTCCGGTTCGCGCTGGCCGAATTGGGTCCGCGGGAACACGTCGTCGCGGTGGTGGTCCACCGTATTCTCGCCGACGATGTCTCGGCCGGACTACTGCTGCGGGACCTGTTGCGGGCGTTCCTCGGCCGGCGCAATCGCTCGCGGCCGCTGTGGCAGCCGTTGCCCATCCAGTACCTCGACTATTTCCTGGGGCGCCGGGCCGAGCTCGGCGATATCGCCGACCCGGATTCGCTCGCCGCCCAGCGGCTCGCGTACTGGCGTGACCACCTGGCCGGACTACCCCCGCGGCCGGAGTTCGCGGGGGCGGTACCCCCGGGCGCCACCGGGGAGGGTGCGCACACATTCGATATCGGTACCCGGACCCACCGCCGCATCGCGGAGATCGCCCAACGCGCCGGTACCTCCGAGTTCATCGTGCTGCGTACGGCCTTCGCTGTACTGCTGGCGCGTTCGTCGGGTGTCACCGATATCGTGCTGGGCAGTTCGGTACGTGGCGGCGACGAACGTGAACTCGATGACGCGATCGGGCCCTACGCCAACACCGTGGTCCTGCGTACCCGTATCGACCCGGCCGAATCCTTCTTCGAATTGGTACAGCGGGTCGCGGAATCGGATCGCCGTGCCTTCGCCAACGCGGACCTGCCGTTCGAACTGCTGACTGCGGCGCTCGGCGTCGACGGTCCGTTGTTCGACGTGTCGATCGCACTGCGGCACAACGATATTCCACGTTTGGAAATGCCGAGCCTGGCGACCGAGCCGGTCGAGGTCGCCGGCTCGGCGGCGGGGGCCGGTCTGCGGCTCGTCATCGATCCGCACCGGGCGCCCGACGGTTCCCCGGACGGTATCGCGGCCGCGTTGTATTTCGCCGCGGACCGCATCGGCGGAGTCGCCGTCGCGGAAGTCGCGCGCCGGTTCCAGCGGGTGCTCACCGTCGCCGGCGGCGACCCGGACGGGCCGGTCGGCGATATCGACCTGCTGTCGCGCGCCGACCTGGACCGGCTGCTGGTGGTGTGGAACGACACCCGCTATCCGGTCGCGCCGGAACTGCTGTTGGACGGCTATCGCCGCACCGTCGCGATCCGGCCCGATACCGTCGTCGTGGCAGGTCCGGCATCCGAGCTGACCTATCAGGAATTCGACGCCCGGGTCAACCAGTTGGCGCGCAGGCTCATCGAGGCTGGTGTAGGCGCGGAAACGCCGGTGGGTGTGGCCCTGCGCTGCTCGCCCGATCTGGTGGTGGCGATCTATGCGGTGCTCACCGCGGGCGGGGTCTACCTGCCGCTGGACCCGGACGATCCGGTGCAGTGGAACGCGCAGCTCATCGATACCGTTGTCCCGGCCTGCCTGCTGGTCGAACGGGAGGATGAGACCCGGCTGGCCGCGGCGCTGCGGGTGACCGGGCAGTCCGCTCCCGTGCTCGTCGCCGATACCGGAGATCTCGCGCGGTATTCCGCCGAACCGGTGCGCGCCGAGGAACTGATCCGTCCGGTGCTGCCGGATAACCCGGCCTGGGTGCTGTGTGCGTCGGCCGGCGCGGACGGGCCCGAACTGGCGGTACTCTCGCACGCCGCTCTCAACAACCAGATCGCCCTGATGCTCGCCCAGAATCCGCTGGGATTCACCGATGTGTACCTGCAGCGCAATGCGGCGACGTCCGATACCTCGCTGTGGGGTTTCTTCCTGCCGCTACGTGCCGGTGCCCAGTTGGTGCTGGCCGATCCCGCCGTATCCGGTGATGCCCGGCAGGTCGTCGAAACGATTACCGCGCACGGAGTGACGGTCACCGATTTCGGCCCGGCCCAGCTGGCAGCCTTCGCCGACCTGGTCGAACCCGGCCGTGTCACGAGTCTGCGCGAGATCTTCGTGACGGGGGAACCGCTGTCGCCGGATACCGTTACCGCCCTGCGTACCCGGTGCGGTGCCCGGGTGCACAACCTGTACGGGACCTGCGAGACCGCGGTCTCGGCGACCTCCTGGCCGGCCGCGGGATCGGCGGAACGGTCGGTGCCGATCGGCCTGCCGCAGTGGAATACCCGGGTGTACGTGCTGGACTCGCGGCTGCGGCCGGTGCCACCGGGGGTGCCCGGTGAGCTGTATATCGCCGGTGATCAGTTGTCCCGTGGCTACGTGCGCCGGTCGGCGCTGACCGCGGACCGGTTCGTGGCCAACCCCTTCGGATACGGCCAGCGGATGTATCGCACCGGTGATCTGGTGCTGTGGCGCGATGCCACCGCCAGCACACCGCAGCGTCTGGACCTGCTGGGCCGGTCCGACGGCCAACTCCGGTTCCGCGGGCATCGCATCCGGCCGGATGCGATCGCGGCGCTCCTGGAAACCCTGCCGGATATCGCCGCGGCCGCCGTACTGCCGCGAACCTCCACCGAGGGAGTCGATCCGACCACACCGGGGGGCCGGTTGGTCGCTTATCTGGTGCCCGGACAGGACGCGGACGATCCGGACCTCGGCCGCGTCCGTGCGGCGCTCGCCGGGCTGCTACCGGCGTCGCTGGTACCGGCGGCGTACCAGGTGGTCGAGCGTATTCCGGTGGACACCGCCGGCGAACCCGACCGCTCCCTGCTGCCGGATCCCGACGAGGTGCCGGTGCTCCCACCCGCCCCGGAACGGGCGCCGGAGGATCTCGCGGCGGTCACCGGTACCGGTGACCACGACGGTGATACCGAGTTGGCCGGTGATGCGGACGACCGTGATCACGCGGGCGTTTCCCTCGCGGAAGCGCGGGCCCCTCATACGGAGGCCGAAGCGGTGTCCTCGGAAGACCCGGCACCGCCGCAGGCCGCCGCCGACAGCGAGACATCGAGCGGCGCCGAAGTCTCCGGCGAGCTACCCGCGACACCCACCGCGATCCGGCTGCTCGGCAATCCGCTGCCCGGGGTAGAGGTCCGGTCGGTCGTACTGGATCTGCCCGCCGATCAGCCGCTGGATCGGACCGAAGCGGTGGTGCGGGCACTGGTTGGCAGGCATCCGATGTTGTCGGCCCGCCTCGACAGCAGTGACCAGAACCCCACACTGTGGATACCGCCCCGCGACCAGCGGGGCAGCCGGCAGTACTGGTGGCTCGGCCCCGAAACCGGCGAGAACACCGTGGCCACCGACGATGTGGTGCAGGCGGCCGCCGACGCCCTCGATCCGGCGACCGGCCGCAATATCCATTTCGTGGTCACCGGATCCGAATCCGCTCGGCGGCTCGTGGTCGTGGCGAACGGACTCGTGGTCGACGACCGGTCCTGGCGCGTCCTGGTCGACGAGCTGATCGCCGGTGACACCACCCCCGCGGTACCGGAATCCCGGCTGCCGCAGCTCGTGCAGGCACTGGACCAGCGTGCCCGGTCCATCGACCTCCTGGACGAGGCGGGCTGGTGGCGCCGGAACCTGGCGAGCGCCCGGACCGCGGCACCCATGGGCGCGGTCGATCTCCGGCCTCGCCGCCGCGTATCGCTGGCCATCACCGCCGAAGGCACCTCGGCGGTGACGGTCGCGGCCGACGCCTATGCGGCCACCGTGCCCGAGGTACTGCTGACGGCCGTCGCGATAGCGATGCGCACCGGCCGGCACGGAGCGGTGGCTGCGGCACTGGGATCGCTGGTGCGCTGCGATGCCGACGCCCGCACCCTGGTGGGTCGCGGGGACAACGTGGTCGGCGGATTCGCCACCGAATACCCGCTGTCGGTGCAGATAGCCGATCTCGATACCGACGACGCCTTGGTCGGCGGTCCGGCGGCGGGTGTCGCGCTCACCCAGATCCGTGATCTCGTGCGTTCGGTACCCGGTGAGGGTGCCGGGTACGCGCTGCTGCGCTACCTGAACGCCGAGACCTCGGCCGAATTCGCCGCCGCCGACTCGGGCCGGTTCACGCTGCGTTATCGCGATCTACGCCCCGCCCGTGTACACACCGACGGCCCCGCCGACGGTGTACCGCTGTCGCTTACGGTCGACGTCACCGACGAGGGCCTGCTGTGCCGCTTCGACTACGCGACCGGGGTTTTCGTCGGCGAAGACGTGAAAACCTTCGCCGAGCACTGGGTTCGCGCGCTGGGCGGCCTCGCCGAACACGGCCTCCGTCCGAGGGCCACGCCGGAGCCGGTGCCCGCTTCCGAGAGCGGAGCATCGGCCGCCGCGGATCCGCACCCCGGTCCGCGGCAGGTTGCCGAGCCCGCACCGCGGCCGGACTCGGGCCCGCCGGCCGGTCGCGAGACAACATGGTCGCCGTCCGATCCGGGGCCGCTGCCCGATCGGCGCCCGTCCGAACCCGAAGCGCCGGTGGATCGAACGCCTCCGGCCGCCCAGGAGTTGCCCGGCCGGGATCCGTTGTCCGGTCCGGAGACGCTCGGCGATCCGCCGAACCCGGCGGATTTCTCGCTCTCGGACGCGGAGAAAACCTCGTTGCTGCGGCCGGTCACCGATGCGCAGCGGTCCGGCCCGGATATTCCGGGACTGCCGCAACGTCGGACGCGGGCGACCGAGCAGCCGGGCCCGAGTCCGGAAGCGGCCGGCCCCGCCGCCACCGGTCTTCCGCAGCGGCGGGCCGGGTCCGAGAACGGTGACCGATCGCCGGAATCTCACGCCGACCACGTTCCCGGCGGTTCCGCTTCGGCAGGCGCGAAGTTGCCGCGGCGCCGTCCGGAAGCCACCGAGCGGCCGGCGGACACCTGGGATCAGGGTCGCGAGGCAACCGCATCCGGTCCGGGCGGGCTGCCGCGGCGACAGCCTCGGTCCGAGGACGGCCACCGATCGGCCGAATCTCCCGCGGAGCCTGTTCCCGGAATCTCCGGCGCGGGTGTTCCGGGGCTGCCGCAGCGTCGCCCCCGGGTCGCCGAGCCGCCGAACGGCCGGGATCAGCAGCTCGATGCGGCCGCGTCTGCCCCGAGCGAGCTGCCGCGGCGGCGCGGGTACCCGGGTGATTCGCCATCGCCTGGCTCCTTCGGCGATCCCGCCTCCGACGCTTCCGGGCCGGATGGTCCGGGCTTGCCGCAACGGTCGCCGGTTCCGCCCGCCGAGTCCGCTCCGGCCGGGGGCGAGCAGGATTCGGAGGCGCCTCGGGAAGCCGTTCCGAGTGTGCTGCCGCAGCGCCGCCCGCTTTCCGCCGAACAGCCGGAGCCGTTGCGGCATACGCCGGAGGCACCGCCGGCGCCGCTACCGCAGCGTCGGCCGGCCGCTTCGGAACCGGCCGCCGTAGCGCCTCCGCTGCCGCAGCGGCGGCCCGAGCCCGCGCCGGAACCGCGGATGGCTTCGGAATCCGCCGAACCCGCCCCGGGAAACTCCGAATCGCGGCCGGAACCGATCCGCGAGGCGGAGCCGGACAGCACCGCCGATCCGGAGCCGACCACTTTCCTGCGTCCGGTCACCGATGTGGAGACCACCGCGTATCTGTCGCCGATCCTCGATATCGGGTCGCGTGACGACGCCGGCACCCTGCTGTCGCTGTTCGACGATCAGGTGGAGCGCACCCCGGCGGTTCCGGCGGTCCGGCAGGGCGCGCGATTGCTCAGCTATGCCGAACTGGACCGGAAGTCCCGCGCCCTGTCGGTGGAGCTGATCCGGTTCGGTGTCGGTGCCCAGACCCCGGTCGCGGTGGCGATGCGCCCCGGAATCGATCTTGTGGTCGCCGTCTGTGCGGTACTGCGCGCCGGCGGTGCGTACGTACCCGTGGATCCGGGCCGCCCGGCCGGCGAACTCGACGGAGTACTGGCCTCGGCCGCGCCGATCTGTGTACTGAGCATCTCCGACGACGGTGTGACAACCGGTACCGGTATCCCGGTCGTGGCGATCGACCTGCTCTACCTGGACCTGCCGACCGATCCGGCCGCCGACCCGGTTGTATCCGCCGACGATATCGCCGATATCCGTTACCTCCCGGAGACCGACGCCGGCGTTGCCGGCACCCACCGCCAGCTGGTCGAACGGCTGCGCCGGGCCCAGCGCAGCCATCCGTACGACTCGGATGACCTGGTATTGCACGCGGCGCCCACGATCGGCGATATCACCCTGTGGGAGCTGTTCCGGCCGCTGCACAGCGGCGCGCAGATCCTGATGCCCGACCACCCGGGACGGGCCGCCGACCTGTCGCGCTCGATCGCCGCTCACAAAGTGACGATCGTGCACGTCGTACCGGCGCTGCTGGAGCGTTTCCTGGATTCGGTATCCGACGGTGGTGGCCGGGCCGCGCATCCGAGTCTGCGGCGGGTGGTCGTGGACGGCGCCGCCCTGCCGCCGGGTGGGGTGGAGCGGTTCATGGCCCTGTTGCCCGGCGCCGAGCTGGTTATCTGGTACGGACACAACGAGACCGGTGTCATCACGGTGGGGTCCGTCGGCGGGCGGCCGGTCACCAACGATCGGGTGTATCTGCTCGACGAACGGTTGCGCCCGGTACCGCCGGGCTCGGCCGGTGAGATGTATATCGGCGGACCACAGCTGGCCCGCGGATACTACGACGCGCCCGGATCGACCGCCGGACGGTTCGTCGCCTCGGCCGGTGGCGGCCGGCTGTACCGCACCGGTGATATCGTCCGGCGCCGCGACGGTGTCCTCGAATACCTGGGCCGAGTCGAGCGTCACGGCGGGTCGCTGACGGTCGGGGCACGCCGCGGCGGGCATGATTGAGCGCGACCGGCGCTGTTCGGCGCCACCACATCCGTTATTCTGCGTGCTGAATCGGCACAGCATGCGAGGCCGGGACGAGACCTTCGGGCAACGCTGCGGTAACGATATGTCCACGCGGCACGACTACACAGGCGACGGAACCTCCGGGGCGGCCCACTCGTGCCCGGTGGCTGTGAGGCGTTCGGGTCCAGGAGCCTGTCGGTGTGTGGAGAGAGCCCGAATGAAGATTCGAGACGAAGCGAAGGTGCGAAATTGATACGTCGACTCAGCCGGCGGGGCGGAAGTCGTGCCGCGGCGATGGTCGCGGCCACAGCGGTGCTCGCCGGAATGATGACGGGCCTCGGCGGTAGCACGGCCGCGGCCGACCCGATCATCGAGTCCAAGACCTTGCTCGCCGACCCCACCTCACCCAACGGGTCGCGCATCGTCAAGGCCGAGTACAAAGACGACCGCAACCTGCGCTTGTACGTGCACTCCACGGCGATGGACAAAGATATCGTCGTCGATGTCCAGCGTCCGGCCGACACCTCGGTGCCCCGGCCCGCGCTGTACCTGCTCAACGGTGCCGGCGGTGGTGAGGATTCGGCGTCGTGGCAGGCCCAGACCAATACTCTCGACTTCCTGTCCGATAAGAACGTGAACGTCATCCAGCCCATCGGTGGTAGCTGGAGCTACTACACGGACTGGATCAAGGACGATCCGGCGCTCGGCCGCAACAAGTGGAAGACGTTCTTCACCGAGGAACTCCCGCCGCTGGTCGACGGCGCGCTCGGCACCAACGGCCTGAACGCGATCTCCGGCCTGTCGACCTCCGGAACCACCGTATTGGCGCTTCCGATCGCGAAGCCCGGGCTGTACAAGGCGGCCGCGGCGTACAGCGGTTGCGCGCAGACCAGCGACCCGGTCGGTTCGGAGTTCGTGGGTCTCACCGTCAACGTGTGGGGCGGCGGCAATACCGACAACATGTGGGGCCCGAAGGGTTCGCCGGCGTGGGTCGAGAACGATCCGTACGTGAACGCCGAAGGCCTGCGCGGTCTGGACCTCTACGTATCGACCGGTAACGGACTGCCCGGCAAGTGGGACACCCTGAACGGCCCGCACACCCTCCCCGGTGCTTACGGTCTGGCCAACCAGGTCATCGTCGGCGGCGTCATCGAAGCGGGTACCAACTTCTGTACCCACAACCTGAAGACCCGCCTCGACTCCCTGGGCATCCCAGCCACCTTCAACTTCCGCGATTCCGGTACCCATTCCTGGGGCTACTGGGAAGACGAGTTCCGGGCTTCGTGGCCGGTGCTCGCCCGCGGCATGCAGCTGTGAGGTAGCACTACCGTAATGAGTGGCGGGGCGGGGCGCGGGACGGGCCGCCCACAAATTTTGGGGGGGGTAACGCCCCCCCACACACCCGCCAACACCGTTGGGGATGCCAGCAGGGCGGGGGC
>NZ_JBEYBT010000017.1:0-98234 GCF_040632335.1 Nocardia sp. NPDC019395 | reverse complement strand
TTTTTCTGTGGCGCGTGGGGGGGGGGCGCCCCCCCCCTCCTGTTTGTTTTTTTTTCAACAAACTTTATTTTGGGGGGCCCCCCCCCCCCCCCCCCCCCCCGCCACTCATTTGTCCGGCGGAATCCGCCGCCGCTACTCCGCGAAGACCGCTTTGCGCTTGCCCAGCATGGCGGCGGCGCCTTCGAAGAAGTCCGGCGACTGCAGCAGTTCGACCTGGCCGGCCTTCTCGTCGGCGAGTGCGGTGTCCAACGCGGCCAGTGTGGCGCGGTTGAGCGCCTTCTTGGTGAGTTCCAGGGCGCGGCGCGGGCCGTGACCGATCTTCTCCGCGGCAGCCTCGACGGCGGCGTCCAGTTCCTCGGTGCTCGCCAGGACGTCGGTGAACAGGCCCTCGGCGCGGGCGGCGGGGGCGGGTAGCCGCTCACCGAGCAGTGCCAGGCGGGCGGCCAGCGGACGGCCCGCGGCGGCGGCGACCAGCGCGGCGGCACCACCGTCGGGCATCAGGCCGATATTGATGAACGCCAGCAGCAGGTAGGAGTCGGCTTCGGCGTAGACCAGATCGGCGGCGAGTGCTATGCCGACCCCGACGCCGGCGGCCGCACCGCGGATCCGGGCGATCACCGGGACCGGCAGGTCCACGATGGCGCGGACGAGCCGGTTGGCGGCGTCCATCACCATATCCGGGGTGATACCGCGGGCACCTTCTTCGGCGCTGGCGGCGAGATCGGCGCCGGTGCAGAAATCTCCGCCTTCACCGGTGAGAACCACGACCCGCACCGATGTGTCCCGCGCCGCGGCGAGGAACGTATCTCCGAGTGCGACCAGGCTGTCGTAGTCGAGGGCGTTCTTGCGTTTGGGCTTGGTGAGCGTCACCCGCAGCACCCGGCCGTCGTGCACGGCGGAGAAACCCGCCGGCTGTGTTGTGGGGGAATCTGTGTTGACCATGCGCGCTCCATCGGGTGCTGTCCGTGCCAACCGGCGGGCGAATACCGGTTAACATTGCGAATTGTGGTTAACTTAGGTTGACTGGTCGGGCGCTGTCAACACCGGCGGCGCCGCCGACGGAACGGAGAATGCATGGTCGCGGAGAGCAGCCGGGTGGACCCGGTGCGCGTTCGTCCGGCCGACCGTGGCAACGGCCAGACCGGGCGGAGGCGGCCCAAGGACCGCAAGGTGCAGATCATGCGGGCGGCGGCGCGTGCCTTCAGCGAACGTGGCTATTACCCGGTCGGCGTGGACGAGATCGCGGCCGAGGTCGGGATCTCGGGCCCGGCGCTGTACCGCCATTTCGCCAACAAGTATGCGCTTCTGGTCGCCGCGGCCGAGGAGGGCGCCCGGCAGTTGCTCGAGGCCGCCCGGGCCGCGGACGAACCCGGCGCGAGCGCCGAGCAACGGCTCGACGCCCTGATCCGCGCGGTGGCCGAGCACACCATCGATATCCGCCGGGAAGCCGGCCTGTACCGGTGGGAGGGCCGTTATCTGGAGCAGCCCGACCGCGCCCGGATCCGCACCCTCTACAACGAGATCAATCTGACCTTCGCCCGGCCGATCGAGCAGTTGCGGCCGGACGCGCCGCCGGAGGACATCGGTCTGCTGGCCGCCGCGGTGCTCAGCGTGATCGGCAGTATCTCGGCCCATCGCACGGCGCTGTCGAGCGCCAAACTGCTACCGCTGCTGTGCGATATGGCGTGGGCGATCGTGCGCACCGAACTACCGCCCGCCCCCGGCCCCGGGGAGCCGGATCCCCAGCCGCGCGGTCTGCCCGTGACCTCCAAACGGGAACAGTTACTCACCGAGGCGATCCGTATCTTCGGTCGCCGCGGCTACCACGAGGCCAGCATCGAAGAGATCGGCGCGGCCGCCGGGATCAACGCATCCAGCGTGTACCGCTACTTCAGCAGTAAGTCCGACCTGCTCGCCGCGGCGTTCCATCGGACCGGTGACCGGCTCGCCTTCGCGATCACCGAGGCGCTGGCCGAGGCCAGCGGCCGCGCCGACGCGGTGGACAAGATCGCCGAACGCTATGTGCGGCTCAGTTTCACCATGCCGGAGATCATGCCGGTGTACTACGCGGAGTTCCCCAACCTGCCGCAGGCCGAACAGCACAAGTTGCGAGCCATCCAGCGGCAGAACGTGCTGGAGTGGGCGAACCTCCTCGACGACGATCCCACCGAGGCCCGCTTCCGCGTCCATTCGGCGATCGGCCAGGTGATCGATGTGGGCCGGTTGATCCGCTTCGATTCCCGCCCGCAGCATATGGCGCGGCTGCACGCCATCATGATGGCCGCGTTGCTCGGACCGCCGGCTTCCTGACCGGCGCGGTGCAGTGTCGTCCCGGCTCGGACCACTGCCCGGTTTCGAATCGGCCTCGACCTTGCCCCAGGGGCCCGTGCGCTAGCCGTGCCGGAACCGGAATACGGTGCGCGCCATTCCCAGGCGCCGGACGTTCCGGTTGAAACTGGATAGGCCCAGCGGTTCCCCGTAGCGGTTGCGCGCGATGGACAGTGTCCGGCTGAACTCCCGCAGGCCCAGATCGCCGTGGCTGTGGCCCTGACCGTACTCACCGACCCCGCCGAACGGCAGTGCCGGGATACTGGCGTAGGTGGTGGCCGTATTGACCGTCACCACTCCGGCGCGCAATCGTTCGGCATAGATCTCCACCTCGGCGATATCCCGGGTGAACACCGATACCGCGATACCGCGGCCCGCGTCGTTGATCCGGGTGACCGCGTCGTCGAGGTCTCGCACCTTGTTCACGATGAGAACCGGGCCGATGCCCTCCTCGGTGATGGCGATGCTCTCCTCCGGGACATCGGCCAGCACAATGGGTTCGACGTAGGGTTCGCGGATCGAATCCAGGCCGCCGACCACCGCCCGGCCGCCCCGGGCCAGCGCGTCGCGGACCTGTTTGCGTACCACCTCGGTCTGCGATTCCAGGATCATCGGACCGTAGGACGACCGCCTGTCGGCGCCGGGCCGCAGCGCGCGCGCCCGATCCGCTACCAACTCCAGGAACTGGTCGTACACCGACGCCGCGACATACGCGCGTTGGACACCGGTGGCGTTCTGGCC
The DNA here is from genome assembly GCF_040632335.1 of Nocardia sp. NPDC019395. Classification (NCBI taxonomy): domain Bacteria; kingdom Bacillati; phylum Actinomycetota; class Actinomycetes; order Mycobacteriales; family Nocardiaceae; genus Nocardia; species Nocardia sp. NPDC019395. The sequence goes on along the minus strand of NZ_JBEYBT010000017.1, from coordinate 95,165 downwards.
GGCATTGGCCATGGCGCCGAACACCGCCGAATCGGCCGCATCGTCGAGTTTCGCGTCGACGTGCACGATCATGGCGCCTTTACCGGAGTTCTCGACCACCACCGGGGTCATGGTCTGCGCGCACAGTGAGATCACTTCGCGACCCTGCGCTTCCGGACCCGCGTACGCGATCTTGTCGATTCCCGCGCGGCAGAGCGCGGCATCGGTGGAATCGTCGCCGGTGATCGCGACCAGGACGGGTTTGTCCGGGGCGACCTCCTGCCAGGTGGCCGCCAGCCACAAACCGGTGCCGCTGGTCAGTTCGTGCGGTTTGAAAACCACCGCGTTACCGGCTGCCATGGCGTAGGCGATCGACCCCATCGGGGTGAAAACAGGGTTCTGCCAGGGGCCCAGAACTCCGACCACCCCCAGCGGCAGATACCCGACCGACGCGCGCTGATGGCGGGTGAGCCAGTTCGATGCCAGTGAACGCCGCCCCAGGACGCGGCCGGCATTACGTGCTGCCCAATCGAGGTTCTCGACCGCGAGCATGACCTCGATCGCCGCATCGGCTTCGGGTTTGCCGGTTTCCTCGCGCAGAATCTCCACCAATTGCGCCGCGCGGCGCGCGATAACGCGCTTCCACTCCAGGAGCAATCGTTTGCGTGTTCCGAAACCCGCTGTCGACCACCAGTTCTCGACCGAACGTGCGGCGCCGACGGCATGTTCGAGCTCGCCCGGACCGGCGATGGAATAATTGCCGACGATCTCTCCGGTTCGGGGATCGTAAGAGGTGAGCACGCTCGGTCGGCCGGATCCTCCCGAACGCGCCGCCACCTCGGGCTGCGCGGTATCGGCCATAAAAGCAAGATTATGGTGGTGACGGCTACGCCGACAAGGTGCGCGCACTGCCCGAGCACTGTCATTGCACCGCCGACCAGCGTGGATGACCGGCCCTTCCGCTGTTGTGAGCAAACGCACAGTTGATCCGGGCCTCGAGGCGGGTACCAGCGGCGCCCCGGTCAGCGATCACCGAGCCGGTAACATCGCGCCCGGCGCCAGGGATCATCCAGCGGGATACCGATGCGCCGGTTAACCCCGCAGCCCCATCCGGCCGATAGTGGAGAGTTGATGCCGAGTTCGAACGATGCCGGAACAGCCGCCGGCGACAATGCCCCGGAGGCGGAGCCGGTGAATGCCCACGAGGCGGAGCCGGTGGATACTTCCCGGGCGGAGCCGACGAACGGATCCCGGCCGGAACTGGTGAACGGATCCGCGACGGACGCCGGGGAAGCCGACCTGTCCGGGAACGGTCCGGCAGCGAAGGAACCGAGTGCGGCAGCGATGCGCGCGACCCGGGCCGGTGCCGGTACGACCGCGGCGGCTGTGGTCCGGGTGGAAGACATCACCAAATCGTTCGGTGAGGTGCACGCACTGCGTGGAGTGAGCTTCACCGCCGAGCGCGGAACAGTGCTCGGGATCCTCGGACCCAACGGCGCCGGTAAAACCACCACCGTCAAGATTCTGTCGACCCTTTTGCGGCCGGACGCCGGGAACGCGGTCGTGGCCGGCCACGATATCCGCCAGGATCCGGCGGGTGTCCGCCGGTCGATCATGATGACCGGGCAGTACGCGGCCCTGGACGAGAACCTGTCGGGCCGGGAGAACCTGGAACTGTTCGGCCGGCTGATGGGCCTGAGCAAAGCGGCGGCGCGCAAACGCGCGGACACCCTGCTCGCCGAATTCGATCTCGTCGCTTCCGGGCGTCGGCCGGTTCACCAGTACTCGGGCGGTATGCGGCGGCGGGTGGATCTCGCGTGCGGTCTGGTGGTGCGACCCGAAGTGGTTTTCCTCGACGAACCGACCACGGGCCTCGACCCCCGCAGCCGCCAGGGCGTCTGGGATCTGGTGAACGCGCTCAAAGAACAGGGCATCACCGTCCTGCTGACCACCCAGTACCTGGAAGAAGCCGATGTGCTTTCGGACAACATCATCGTGATCGACAAGGGCACAGTGATCGCCGAGGGCACCGCCGACGAACTCAAGGAAAAGACGGGCGGCAGCTACTGCGAGGTCGTACCGCTGGACCCGACGCAGGTGCGGCACGCCGCCGCCGCCCTCGGCGATTTGGTCCCTGCCGCGTTGGCGGCCGAACTCGACAGCTCCGAAAGGCTGTCCATCCCCGCGCCCGAGGGTGCCGCGACCCTGTCCGAGGCGCTGCGCCGTCTGGATGCCGCCGAGATCCGGCTGGCCGATATCGGCCTCCGGCGACCGTCTCTGGACGATGTGTTCCTCTCCATCACGGGTCACCCCGGCCGGGCCGGACAACCGGGTGACCTCTTATGAGCGCTCCCGCGGTGCCCCGTGCCGAACTCTTCGCCGAACTTCCGCGGACGCGGGTCACCTCGTTCGGGCAGTGGCGCGCGCTCACCGGCCGCGTCGTCTGGACGATGGTGAGCAAAGGCGAGTTGATCGGCGCGATTCTCACCCCCTTGGTTTTCACGGTCGGGTTCTACCTGCCGCTGCGTCTGGTGATGCAGTTCCAGGGCATCGACTACGCACAGTTCGTGATGCCGATCATCGTGTTGCAGACCATGGCGTTCACGATGATGTCCAACGCACAGCTGGCGGCCTTCGAGGCGCGTACCGGGTTCAGCAGCCGGTTGCAGAGCATGCCTGTCGGCCTGCTGGTGCCGCTCACCTCGCGGATCGCGGCGGGGTTGGTGCGGTCGGTGGTATCGCTGACCGCGGCCCTCTGCTACGGCCACATCATCGGTTTCGGGTTCACGGCCGGCTGGGTACAGACGGTGGGTTTCTGCGCCTTCGCGCTCGCGGTCGGCACCGTCCTGGCGATCGGAGCGGACGGCCTGGGCAGCCTGACGAAGAGCCCGCAGTCACTGAGCCAGGCCTTGACGCTGCCGATCCTGATCTTCGGCATGATGTCGTGCGGTTTCGTCCCGGAGACCCAATTCCCCGAATGGGTCCGGCCGTTCGTGCGCAACCAGCCCATCACTCAGTTCGCGTATGCCCTGGACGATATGGCGGGCGCCGGAGTGACCTGGGAGGTCCTGAGAGTGGGATTGATCTGGCTGGTCGCGGCGGCGACGCTGTTCACCCCGTTCGCGGTCTGGGCGAGTGTGAGGCGAGCGTGAGTACCATCGAGACCCCCGTGCGGAACTCCGCGCCGTCGGCCGCCGCGATCGACCTCCCGGCGGTTGTCCCCCGTCCGGAACATTCGCTCGCGGCCTGGGCGGTACACAGCTGGATCCAGTGCAAGAGGCTGCTGACGGCCTGGCTGCGCGATCCGGCCACCACCATCCAGACCATCGTGTACCCGGCGCTGACCCTGGTGATGTTCTGGATCGTGCTCGACCGGTCCATCACCAGCTTCTCCGGGAAACCGGCCATCTACGGCACCGTCCCGATGATCACGTTGATCGCGGCGATGACGGGTGCGGTGGTGAGCGCGCTCGGATTCAAGACCGAGAAGGCCAGCGGTCTGCTCGGACGGCTCTGGACCATGCCGGTCCACCGGGCAGCCGGCCTGACCGGGCGGTTGATGGCCGAGGTGGTCAGGGTGCTGATCACCAGCCTGATCGTGATCGCGGTGGGTTTCTGTCTCGGGTTCCGGTTCGATCAGGGCCCGGTGGCCGCGCTGGGACTCATCTGCATCCCCATCCTGTTCGGACTCGGTTTCGCGGTCTTCGTGACCGCGCTCGCCACCATCACCGAGGGGCCGCTGCTGATCCAGATCGTCGGCCTGCTCACCAACCTGATGTTGTTCTTCAACTCCGGATTCGTCCTGGTACAGGCGTATCCGACCTGGCTGCGCTCGACGGTGGAGAACCAGCCGATGAGCTGCGCCATCGAGACGATGAAGGGCCTCTCCTACGGGGGTCCGGTGGCCGAACCGCTCATCGACACGCTGCTGTGGGTCGGCGGCGTGATCCTGATATTCGGCTATCCCGCGGTCCGCGGGTACCAGAGGGCCGCCGAGAAGAGCGGTTGAGCCCGGCGATTACTTCCGGCTCTCCGCGGGCACACTCGGCGCGAACGGGTAATCGGCCCACCGGTTGCGATTGGTCCAGCCGACCAGGTCGTAGCGCCAGCGGAACGGCCAGGTGTGCGCGACGGTGTTGAACAGCACGGTCCCCAGCGCGCTGTAGTCGTCGTGGGCGGAGAGCAGCGCCCGCTGGCCGCGCGGGGACGCGGAGAAGAAGGAATCGAACATGGCGACGGACTGCTCGGTCGTCAACCGGCCCAGCCCCCACAGTCCGCGCATCCGCATCCAGTAGGTGAGGCGGGCCTGCCACGGCCACAGCGCCGCGACCGGGTCGTCCCCGCGCTGGATCGCGGCCACCGCGGTATCGGCCAGCGCGAACGAATCGGCCACGCTGTAGCCGGTGCAGGGATGCATCATCCCGCCGCGCGACCCGAACGGCACCACCCGCCCGACGCCCTTGGCCGGGGGTGGGGTGTCCAGCGGATAGTGCGCCGCCTCGCTCGGCTCCTCGCCGGTCAGCTCGATACCGTGCGCCGCCAGCCGGTTCAGGGTGCGTTTGCGCAGCTCATGCTGTGGCATCCCACCGCGTAGCCCGAGGCTGGTCTCCTCGAAGATCACCGTGCCGTCCCCCAGGGGCACGGAGTACAGGAACGACGGGGGTTCATCGGGCCCGGCACCGTTCTCCGGCCGCCAATCCAGCAGCAGCCCCTCACCGTCGCCCACCATCGGCGCCGCGGTCTCGGCGGCCACGAAGATCCCGTGCGCACTGGCGGCACGGCGATCGCCCGGTCCGGGCATACCGCGGGAATCGACGACCACCGTCGAGCCGATCACCGTGCCGTCGGCCAGTTCGACCTCGTGCGGGTCCACCCGGGTGGCACGCCCGGTGTACACGCGGGCGTCGTCGAGCGGCAGCGCGTCCCGCAACAGTGGTTTCGAGAGCACGCAGTACGGCCGCTCGATCCGGATCTCGGAGTCGGTCCAGACGACCGGAGCAGGGATCCGGCTCGCGATCACACTGTGCGGCAACCACTCCGGGAGTTCATCGATCCAGCAGGAGAACGTCGGCGGCCAGAGTCGGTCGGGGCGGGGATCCACTGCGGCCACCCGCAGGCCGGCGGCTGTCGCGCGGTGGGCGAGTGCTCGTCCGGACGGGCCCAGGCCGACGACGCAGAGATCGAACTCATGGGCGGTGGTAGCTGCCATGTACTGCATTCAACGGGTTGATGCGGGGGAGATCAACAGGGGTGGTGCGGGGAGGTCGGTCTCAGCTGGTGGGTGAATGAGGGGTGGGTGGTTCGCGAAGGTGAAGGAGTGAACAGGTTGGTCGAGGTTGGGAGGTGGGCTTACTCGTGAAAGTGAGAAGCAGGCCATTCGTGAAGGTTCTGTGTTTTTGGCGCGCTGGCGCGCGCGGGTTCGGGGCCCCCTTGGTCTCGTTCTTCACTCCCGACGGGCACTCGCTGCGCTCGCACCCTCTGGTCGCTCCAGAACGAGACGGGCCCCGAACCACTGGGGTGGACCGGTCGCATGCGGGGAAACGGGGTGGGGATGGATGTGGACAGAGGGGCGGTAGGAGAATCAAACGCGCCCGAGGGCGGCGATGGTGGCGGGTTCGGCTACTTCGGTCGGGCTGTGTTTCTGGGTGTGCCTGTCGTCTCGAAGGTCCGACCGCGTCGGGGGCCGGGCCGCTCAGCCTTTCGGTGTGACCCACGTAGTGATATCCGCGTGCACCACTTCCCGCCCGGTCTTGTCGTAGACCGATACCGGCACAGTGACGTCACGTCCTTCGGTGATGGCCGAGAAATCCGGGACCTCCGGTAGTTCGGCCACCGCGCGTAGCCCCGTGGTCGCTTTCGTCAGGTACTGGACCTGCATCGCCTTCGGTATCCAGCGGTGCGTAGTAGGCACGGTCGCCTCGCTCAACATGCCCATCGCGATCTCGGCCAGGTTGCAGGCGGCGATCGCGTGGAAAGTGCCCAGGTGATTGTGGACGCCGAACCACTTGGGCGCCTTGACCTCGCACAAGCCTGGTTCCAGGCGGACCACGCGGGGCAGCACCGTGCCGAAATAGGGGACCCGGGCGACCATCGACAGGGAGAAGAGGCCGTGGCCCAGCGGGTTGTCCGGCAGCTTCCGCCAACCGCGATACGTGGCGGTCTCGTTCGTCATATCCGCTACCTTACTCCACGGTAAGATAGCGGTGCGGGACCATTCTTCGAACGTGGCCGGACCTCGCACGACCCCGATTTGAATCGATGCCCGGGGCTCGTGCATACTGTTCGGGTTGCCTTGCCCCGGGTCGCCGTCGTTTCCATGAAATGACACGGCTGGGCGGGGTGAGCAAAACCAGCGAGTACCTCACCGTATGCGGTGCGGGTACGTCCGGGACGAAGTTCCGCAGGCCACGATCGAAGTTATCTTCCGGGGCCGAGGAATGAGCGGAAAGGCGACACGCCCGACCGCGTGGACCGGAGAACCATGACAGATGAACAGCGGCACGGATCGAGGCATGCCTCGGTCGTGGTCTCCACTGAGACGTCATCGTGTGTTCGGGCTGTGCAAATGAAGGTGGTACGGACGCCCTAGCCGGTATCCGGATCACGGACGAAAGCGGAGAAAAGGACACTTAGCGTGGCGGGACAGAAGATCCGCATCAGGCTCAAGGCCTATGACCACGAGGCGATCGATGCGTCTGCACGCAAGATCGTCGAAACGGTGACCCGCACCGGGGCCCGGGTCGTCGGGCCGGTGCCGTTGCCGACCGAGAAGAACGTGTACTGCGTCATCCGTTCGCCGCACAAGTACAAGGACTCGCGCGAGCACTTCGAGATGCGTACGCACAAGCGGCTTATCGACATCCTCGACCCGACGCCGAAGACGGTCGATGCCCTTATGCGCATCGACCTGCCGGCCAGCGTCGACGTCAATATCCAGTGACGGGGACTCGAGCTATGACTGACAACAAGAGCAGGCCCGCGGCCGGCATCCTGGGCACCAAACTGGGTATGACCCAGGTGTTCGACGACAAGAACCGGGTCGTCCCGGTCACCGTCGTCAAGGCCGGACCGAATGTGGTCACCCAGATCCGCACCGTCGAACGCGACGGCTACAGCGCCGTGCAGGTCGCCTTCGGCGCCATCGACCCCCGCAAGGTGAACAAGCCGGAGTCCGGTCAGTTCACCAAGGCCGGTGTCACCCCGCGCCGGCACGTCGCGGAGATCCGCATCGCGGATGCCGCCACCTTCGAGGTCGGCCAGGAGATCTCGGCCGATGCCTTCGAAGAGGGCACCTACGTCGACGTCACCGGCACCAGCAAGGGCAAGGGCTTCGCCGGCACCATGAAGCGTCACGGCTTCAGCGGCCAGGGCGCCTCCCACGGTGCGCAGGCCGTGCACCGTCGCCCGGGTTCCATCGGTGGCTGCGCCACCCCCGGCCGCGTGTTCAAGGGCATGCGCATGTCGGGCCGGATGGGCAACGACCGCGTCACCACGCAGAACCTGTCGGTTCACAAGGTGGACGCCGAGAACGGCCTGCTGCTGATCAAGGGTGCGATCCCGGGTCGCAAGGGCGGCGTCGTGATCGTCAAGAGCGCCGTGAAGGGTGGTGCGCACGCATGACCGGCTCCGCTGTGAGTACCGAGAAGAAATCCGCCAGTCTGACCCTGCCGGTCAAGGAACTGGGCGGTAAGACCAACGGCACCGTCGATCTCCCCGCGGAGATCTTCGACGTGACCGCCAATATCGCGCTGATGCACCAGGTGGTCGTGGCCCAGCAGGCCGCCGCCCGCCAGGGCACGCATTCCACCAAGACCCGCGGTGAAGTCCGCGGCGGTGGGAAGAAGCCGTACCGGCAGAAGGGCACCGGCCGCGCCCGTCAGGGTTCGACCCGCGCCCCGCAGTTCGCCGGCGGTGGCACCGTGCACGGCCCCAAGCCGCGCGACTACAGCCAGCGCACCCCCAAGAAGATGATCCAGGCCGCCCTGCGTGGTGCGCTGTCGGATCGGGCGCGCAGCGAGCGGATCCACGTGATCAGCGAGCTCGTCGCGGGTCAGGACCCCTCGACCAAGACCGCGAAGACCTTCCTGTCCGAGCTTTCGGATCGCAAGAAGTTCCTCCTGGTCGTCGGCCGCGAGGACGTCACTGCCTGGAAGAGTGCCCGCAACCTGGAATACGTGCACACCATCGCACCGGACCAGCTGAACACCTACGACGTTCTGGACAGCGACGAAGTCGTGTTCAGCGTCGAGGCGCTCAATGCCTTCGTGCACGGCCCGGCTGAGGCTGCACAGGAGGAGAGCAAGTGAGCACCATCGCCGATCCGCGCGACATCCTGCTGGCGCCGGTCATCTCGGAGAAGTCCTACGGACTGATCGAGGAAGGTACCTACACCTTCATCGTCCACCCGGACTCCAACAAGACCCAGATCAAGATCGCGGTCGAGAAGGTCTTCGGGGTGAAGGTCACCAGCGTCAACACCGCCAACCGTCAGGGCAAGCGCAAGCGGACCCGCTTCGGTTACGGCAAGCGCAAGGACACCAAGCGCGCGCTCGTGACCATCTCGGCCGACAGCAAGCCCATCGAGATCTTCGGAGGCCCGGTCGCGTAAGCGGCGGGGTATCCAGAAAGCAGAGAAGAACTCATGGCAATCCGTAAGTACAAGCCGACTACCCCGGGCCGCCGCGGGTCGTCCGTCTCGGACTTCGCCGAGATCACCCGGTCGACCCCCGAGAAGTCGCTGGTCCGCCCGCTGACCAAGAGCGGTGGCCGTAACGGCCACGGCCGGATCACCACCCGGCATCGCGGTGGCGGTCACAAGCGTGCCTACCGGCTGATCGACTTCCGCCGGCTGGACAAGGACGGCGTGCCGGCCAAGGTCGCTCATATCGAGTACGACCCCAACCGCACCGCCAATATCGCGCTGCTGCACTACCTGGACGGCGAGAAGCGCTACATCATCGCCCCCCGCGGCGTGGTGCAGGGCACCAAGATCGAGTCCGGTCCGACCGCGGATATCAAGCCCGGCAACAACCTGCCGCTGCGCAATATCCCGACCGGTACCACCATCCACGCGGTGGAGCTGCGTCCCGGCGGCGGGGCCAAGATGGCCCGCTCGGCCGGTGCCAGCATCCAGTTGCTGGGTAAGGAAGGCCCCTACGCCACGCTGCGTATGCCCTCCGGTGAAATCCGCCGCGTCGATGTGCGCTGCCGCGCCACGGTCGGCGAGGTCGGCAATGCCGAACAGTCGAACATCAACTGGGGCAAGGCCGGTCGTATGCGGTGGAAGGGACGCCGTCCCACCGTCCGTGGTGTCGTCATGAACCCGGTCGACCACCCGCACGGCGGTGGTGAGGGCAAGACCTCCGGTGGTCGCCACCCGGTCTCGCCGTGGGGTCAGCCGGAAGGCCGTACCCGTAAGCCGAACCGTCCGAGCGACAAGCTCATCGTCCGTCGCCGTCGCACCGGCAAGAAGCGCTAAGGAGGAGGTAAGAAATGCCACGCAGCCTCAAGAAGGGCCCGTTCGTCGACGACCACCTCCAGGCGAAGGTGGACGTGCAGAACGACAAGGGCAGCAAACAGGTCATCAAGACCTGGTCGCGTCGTTCGACCATCACCCCCGATTTCATCGGTCACACCTTCGCGGTCCACGACGGCCGCAAGCACGTGCCGGTGTTCGTCTCGGAGAACATGGTCGGGCACAAGCTCGGTGAGTTCGCGCCGACGAGGACATTCCGCAGCCACGTCAAGGAAGATCGGAAGAGCAAGCGGCGATGAGCACAGAAACGCAGAATCCGACTGCGCGCGCGACCGCCAAGCACGTGCGCGTGACCCCGATGAAGGCTCGCCGGGTCGTGGACCTGGTCCGCGGTAAGCGCGTCTCCGATGCGCTCGACCTGCTCCGGTTCGCCCCGCAGGCCGCCAGCACCCCGGTTGCCAAGGTCGTGGCCAGTGCCGCGGCGAACGCCGAGAACAACCTCGGCCTCAACCCGGACACCCTGGTCATCTCGACGGCCTATGTCGACGAGGGCGCGACCATGAAGCGTTTCCAGCCGCGCGCCCAGGGCCGCGCGTTCCGGATCCGCAAGCGCACCAGCCACATCACCATCGAGGTCGAGAGCGTCCCCACCGCCGGTGGCACTCGTGGCCGCCGGAAGGGAGGGGCAAAGTAAATGGGACAGAAAATCAACCCCCACGGCTTCCGCCTCGGTATCACCACCGACTGGAAGTCCCGTTGGTACGCCGATAAGCAGTACGCGGACTACGTCAAGGAAGACGTCGCCATCCGCAAGCTGCTGAGCACCGGTATGGAACGGGCCGGCATCTCCAAGGTGGAGATCGAGCGCACCCGTGACCGGGTCCGCGTCGATATCCACACCGCGCGTCCGGGCATCGTCATCGGCCGCCGCGGCGCCGAGGCCGACCGGATCCGTGCCGAGCTGGAGAAGCTCACCAAGAAGCAGGTCCAGCTGAACATCCTCGAGGTCAAGAACCCCGAATCGGATGCCCAGCTGGTCGCCCAGGGTGTGGCCGAACAGCTCTCCAACCGTGTGGCTTTCCGTCGCGCGATGCGTAAGGCCATCCAGTCGGCCATGCGTTCGCCGAACGTCAAGGGCATCCGCGTGCAGTGCTCGGGCCGTCTCGGCGGCGCCGAAATGTCGCGCTCGGAGTTCTACCGCGAAGGCCGCGTGCCGCTGCACACGCTGCGTGCCGATATCGATTACGGCCTGTACGAGGCCAAGACCACCTTCGGTCGTATCGGTGTCAAGGTCTGGATCTACAAGGGCGATATCGTCGGCGGCAAGCGTGAGCTTCCTGCCCCGAGCGCGCCGGCCGGGGATCGCCCGCGCCGGGAGCGTCCGAACCGTCCGCGTCGTTCCGGGTCCTCCGGCACCACTGCGACCAGCACCGAGGCCGGGCGCGCCGCTACCGCGGTGGCCGAGCCCCCGGCAGAAAAGCAGGAGGGCTGACCCATGCTGATGCCCCGCAAGGTCAAGTTCCGCAAGCAGCATCACCCGAGCCGCAGCGGTCTCGCCAAGGGCGGCACCTCGGTGGCGTTCGGTGACTTCGGCATCCAGGCGCTGGAGCCGGCGTATGTGACCAACCGGCAGATCGAGTCGGCGCGTATCGCGATGACCCGCCACATCAAGCGTGGCGGCAAGATCTGGATCAACATCTACCCGGATCGCCCGCTCACCAAGAAGCCGGCCGAAACCCGTATGGGTTCCGGTAAGGGTTCGCCGGAGTGGTGGGTCGCGAACGTCAAGCCGGGTCGCGTGATGTTCGAGATGAGTTACCCGAACGAGGAGATCGCTCGCGAGGCGCTGCGCCGCGCGATGCACAAGCTCCCGATGAAGTGCAGGATCGTGACGAGGGAGGAGCAGTTCTGATGGCAACCGGTACCCCTGCCGCAGAGCTCCGCGAGCTGAGCGAGGAGGAGCTCGTCTCCCGCCTGCGTGAATCCAAGGAAGAGCTGTTCAACCTGCGCTTCCAGATGGCGACCGGTCAGCTGACCAACAATCGCCGGCTGCGTGTGGTGCGTCACGAGATCGCGCGTATCTACACGGTCATGCGTGAGCGTGAGCTCGGTTTGGCCACTGCCCCCGCTGACAAGGGAGATGCGGCATGAGTGAGAAGGTGGAGGAACAGCGCAGTACCCGCAAAGTCCGGGTCGGCTACGTTGTCTCCGACAAGATGCAGAAGACGATCGTCGTCGAGCTGGAGGACCGTCACCGGCATCCGCTCTACGGCAAGATCATTCGCACCACCTCCAAGGTGAAGGCGCATGACGAGAACGAGACCGCCGGTGTCGGCGATCGCGTGCAGCTGATGGAAACCCGGCCCACGTCGGCCACCAAGCGGTGGCGTCTGGTCGAGGTCCTGGAGAAGGCCAAGTAAAGGTCACTCCTCGGCTGAGAAGGTCGTAAACGCAAGGCCCGCTTCCCGTTCCGGGAGGCGGGCCTTCGTCGTCCGCCTGCGCGTTCGGTGCGTGGCCTGAGCAGCGATTTCTGCACTGCGTGGGTGGTACCATATATGGCATGAACAAGACGACCGTGTACCTCCCGGATGACCTGGAGGTCCGGCTCGATGCGGAAGCTTCGGCCACCGGAGTGAGCAAGGCGGAACTCATCCGCCGCGGTATCGCGATGCTGTTGGACGCCTCCGACCGCCCACGCGGCAGCGCGCCACTGCCGGTCTTCCGCAGCGGTCGCTCACGCGGCGTCGACGAGATGCGCGACGATATCTACCACCAGATCAAGCAGCGGTCGGCCCGTCGGTGATCATCGTCGCCGATACCTCTGCGCTTTTCGCCGCATTCGATGCAGACCAGGACGAACACGAACAAGCGCTGTCGGTGATGGAACACGAGACGCTGATCATCTCGCCGCTCGTGCTGACCGAACTGGATCACCTGACTCGGCGCGACCTCGGCTTCGCCGCGGCTATGAAGATCACCGACGCGCTGCTGGCGCGAACGATCGATGGCAGCTACCGGCTCGCCGAATTGAAACACGTCGATCTGTCCACCGCGCAATCGGTCCGAGCCAAATACGAAGGGCTGAAACTCGACCTGGCCGACGCGGTCGGCGTCGCGCTTGCCGACAAGTACAAAACCGACTGCATCTTCACCCTCGACCAACGCGATTTCCGTGCGATCGAACCCCTGACGTCCGGTCTTCGCTCGTTCCGGATCCTGCCTGCGGACAGATAGCACTCCGAGTCCTGGGCGCCGAGTGCGGATGCGGCTCGGAGGGCCGATGTCCGCCACCGAGCGGTGACGTCTGGTCGATGCCCTGGAGAAGGCCGAGTACGCCGAGTCGTAAGAGCAGTGGCTCGCTCTTCGAGCTGGCCGGCCACCGCTGGTGAGTCGTCCGGGTCGTCGCGCACCGCATGCATTTTCACGACGAGGTCGTCGTGCACGACCGTGGGCTTGCCGAGGGTGCGCAGGAACTCCGAAATAGCGCGACCACGACGGCAGCGGGCTGTGGGGGCTCGGAGCAGACACGATCCGATATGGCGAAATGTGATATAGGGGAGGGCGGTTGACCGACCGGGGAGGGGTGGCGCTACGGTGTACGGGCTATGAGGGACGCTGCGACAACGATTTCGGGGGCCTGGCGGAGCGACGACGGAACGGCGGTGGCGTTTCGTGATGCTGCGGTGGCCTGGGCTATGGCCGCACATGAGGTGCTGGCCGAGACTGCGACGGAGTACGGGTACTTCGTGACGGTGCAGGAGCTGGCCGACAGAGTGCAGGAGATGTCGGGGGTGCGTACCGACGCCCCGACCCGCACGTGGATGGACGCCATTCTGCGCAAGGTTGCCCGGCGCTGCCACAATGCCGGGGAACCTCCATTGACCGCGCTGTGCGTGAAGCGGAATCTGAAGGTGAGCGACAGCTACAAGTATGTGCTCGAGCTGGCCGCGCTGCCGGTGCCGGCGGATCTCGAAACGCATGCCGCGTACGCCCGCTGGGCCTGCTACGCGGCGCACGGTGCCGATGTTCCCGCCGACGGCGGTACGCCGCCGCTGATTCCGCGGGGCGGGTCCACCCGGCGGTCCGGTGGGGCGGTCGCGACGCTTCCGGCGCCCGCGAAAACCGAGACCAGGACGGTGGTGTGCTCGAGCTGTTTCATCCAGCTGCCCGCGACCGGTATCTGCGAACACTGCTGACACCTGGCCGGTCGGCGCGAATCAGTTGCGGAGGCACCGTGGCGGCGGTATCCGCGCCGCTGGTGTAACGCTGCTGCTGCCTCGAGCCGCCCGTCCCGGCGGTGTCGGCCTGACGCGCGAAATCCTCGCGCGGCATCGCGGCAGCGCTGATCGGTGACCGCTCAGGCCAGGGTCGTATGCCAGAGGAGCGCGGCGGTGAGCGCACCCGCGCCGTTGACAGCCCAGTGCAGGGCGATGGGAGCCAGCAGACTGCCGCTGCGGTGGCGCAGCCAGGTGAACACGACCGCGGCCGCCGCGGTGGCTACGACGGCGAGCAGGATGCCGGTGATCTGGCCGAACACACCGCCGCCGAGTACACCGGACAGGCCCCGGTTCCCGGTGGTCAGGCCGAAGGACGAGGCGATATGCCAGAGGCCGAACAGCAGCGAACCGGCCGCGAAAACGCCTCGGGCGCCCCACAGCCGGTCGAGTGTTCCGTGTAGTACTCCGCGGAAGGCGAGCTCCTCCGGGATCACGGTTTGCAGGGGGATCACGATCATCGAGGCGATCAGGGCGCCGGAGATCGTGGCGTAACGGTCGGCGAGGAAGAACGGCCGGGTGAGCGGGAGCGCGGCGCCGATGGCGACCGCCGCCAGCACCACCCCGACCGCGGCGAGCGCGTATTTCGTTCCGGTGCGCCAGTGCCGGGGCGACAGACCCAGCTCCGACCAGAGCAGGCCGCGCCGGCGCATGAGCGCCAGCAACACCACGGCGGCGGCCGGGACGCTGACGATATTGGCCCACGCGGTGGTGAAGTGCGCGATCAGGTTGGTGCCGGTGAGCACGACCACCACCACCGCGACATCGATATAGGCGTGGATTTTCTGCCGCGGAGCAGCCGTTTTCTCGGGAACCGGGTGGAGCATTCGGCCCAGTGTACGGATCCGCCGGGGTCGGGTCCGCCGGCCCGCTGCGGCTGTCCGTCCTTTCCGGCGGGGCCGTGCCGGCTCGGATAGCATGGCGAGGGCCGCGGTCGAGGCCGTCGCGTAGCGGTACACACCTGTTCCCGGGGAAAGTGGGTTGTGATGTCGAGCGGCGATCCGGACGCCGAGCGGCGTTCGACACGTATCGGGTGGCGGTCGGGTGGTTTGCTGCTGGCGGTGTTCGTGCTGGCAGCTGTTGTGCCGGTACTGGCCGGGGACCAGATGCGGTTTCCGTATTACAGCCAGGAATTGAACTGGAAAGTATGCGACACCCCGTCGGTCGCCACGCCCGGTGTCGAATGCGCCGATGTGACCGTTCCGCTCGATTACTCCGACCCCGACGGCCGCACCCTCACCGTTGTGATCTCCCGGGTGCCAGCCACCGATCCCGAACGCCGTCGCGGAATTCTGCTGTCCAATCCCGGTGGTCCGGGAGCGGCCGGGCTGGACGCGGCCTCCCTTCTCGGTGACGTGCTGAGTCCCGATGTGCTGGCGCAGTACGACCTGATCGGGATGGATCCGCGCGGTGTGGGTGCCTCCGACCCGACGGAACCCTGTGGCTGGCCGGTCTCCGAGCCGGTCCGATCGGCCGGGCCGACGGCGGCGGGTTTCGACGAGGAAGTGGTATTCGCCTCCGAACTGGCCGCGGCCTGCGGCGACGGCGATACCGAGAAATTGCGTCACATCACCACTCGCAATACCGCACGCGATATGGATCTGATCCGCTCGGTCCTCGGCGAGGACAAGATCAGCTACTTCGGGTTGTCCTACGGGACCTACCTCGGCGCGGTGTTCACCGAGATGTTCCCGCGGCGCAGCGACCGGATAGTCCTCGACAGCTCGATCGACCCGGACCGATACTGGACCGGTCTCGTCCAGGATTGGGGTCCGGCGGACGAGATCGCGTTCGACGACTGGGCCCGCTGGGTCGCGGCTCGTAACCCGACCTACCGGCTGGGAGCCACCGCGCCGGAGGTTCGCGCGACTGTGGACGCCCTCTACCAGCGCACGGCCCGCGAGCCGATCATGGTCGACGGCTATCCGATCGACGACCATATTTTCCCGTTCATCCTGCACAATCTGCTGCGCAGCTACCAGGTGAACGACATGATGGCCGCGACGGTGCGCGATATCGCCGACGCGGCGGCGGGCGATTCCACGAGTTCGGCCGAATCGGGTCTGGAGGAGCTGCTGGAGTTGTTGTACACCGGCGAGAATTCCGAACTGATGATCATCGCCTGCGGTGATTCGGACGCTCCGCGGGATCCGGAGTGGTACCGGCACAATATCGAGAGCACCCGCGTCACCCAGCCGCTGTTCGGGGCGATGGCCAACAATATCCAGCCGTGCGCGTTCTGGCCGCGTCCGGTCGAACCGGCGACGGTGGTGCGCAATACGGTGCCGGTGCTGATGACCCAGGCGACCGGTGATGCGCGGACGCCCTACGGCGAGGCGCTACAACTGCACCGGCATCTTCCCGAGTCGCGCTTGGTCACCCTCCAGGATGTCCGGATCCACCTCACATTCCGGCCGGGGTTGAGTACCTGCGTGAACAACGCGATCGACGACTACTTCGGCACCGGCCGGCTGCCCGCGACCGATATCACCTGCACCGCGGACCAGCCGGTTCAGTGATCGGTCACCGGTCCGGCGGCCCAGCCGTGCGGATCGGTCCAGGCCTGTAGCGACCGGCTGCTGTCGAAACGCCGGATCTCGCCGTTGCGTGGGTCGGTGAATTCGAGGGTGGCGGCCAGCAATTGCAGCGGCCGGCTGTAGTCGTCGAGACGTTTATCGGTGATCTCGGGGTAGAAATCGTCGCCGAGGATGGGGATGCCCAGCGAGTTCATATGCAGGCGGAGCTGGTGGGTACGTCCGGTCGCGGGATACAGCCGGTAGCGAGCCAGTTCGTCGCGCTGTTCGATCAGTTCGACACGGGTGCGCGCATTGGGCGGGCCGGGCACTTCCTGGGCGGCCAGGACATGCTTCTCCTTGATGATCCGGCTCTCCAGAGCGACCGGGAAGTCGAGTCCGGGGTGATGGCCGGCCACGGCCTCGTACTCCTTGCGGACCTGTTGCCGCTGGAACAGCATCTGATAGGCGCCACGGTGGGCGGGGTCGATCACGAACAGCACGAGACCGGCGGTCGCACGGTCCAGCCGATGCGCGGGGACCAGGTCTGGGAGGTCGAGGTCGCGGCGCAGCCGGACGAGGGCGGTCTGCAGGATATGGCTACCGCGCGGAATGGTGGCCAGGAAATGGGGCTTGTCGGCGACCAGGATGGTGTCGTCGCGGTACACGATCGGAATGTCGAACGGTACCGGCTGTTCCTCGGGGAGGTCGCGATGGAACCAGACCGCGCCGCCGGGGATATAGGGGGAGTCGAGACCGAGCGGGCCGTCCAGATCGACGATCTCGCCGGACCGCAGCATTTCCTCGATCCGCGCCGGCTCGACCCGGGGCAACCGGTGGATCAGATGCTCGCGCAGGCTCGTCCAGTCGCCTTCGTCGGGGAGCCGTAGCCGGGCCGGATCCAGCCCGTACCGCTTCGGCAGCGGAGGCTGCTGCCTTCTTCGCATCGTCGCAGCATAGTCGGCGCTACCTCGGCGGTAGGGACCGCGGACCCCGCCGCCCGGCACGCCCGAATTCCGGGGGGATCGCCCATCAAGTTACCCGGGGTGTTAGCTTAGCCTAAGCGAACCGAAGGGCGAGAATGATAGATGATGATATGGAGAATCGCGCTCTCGCACTGTAAGGTAAGCCTAAGCACAATGTGTAAGAGGGTTCGGTGATGACCGTGCCGATCAGTGAGGCGGGAGCAGAGGTGAACGATCCATCGGTGGTCGCGACCCGATCGTTGCCCGCGCCAGGAGGTGACTGATGACCGTCGTCGACGATATCAGGGGAATCGACTCGCTCGTCGTGCCGAGTCCGACGGCCGGTGAACGGGAACGAATACTCGGCGAATGGGCCACCGGTGTCGAACCCTATGACATGTCCCCGCTGGTCACCGTGATCCGGCACGGTCATATGGTGCCCGGCACCCGCGTGGCCGCCCGCTGTGGCGGCGAGGTCGTCACCTACGGCGAACTGTACGGAGGCCTCAACAGCTCCGAGGGGATCCTCGGATCATCCGTGCTGCCGACCCCGGCCGGGCTTGCCGCGCTGCTGGCCGAATTCGTCACCGCCTCCCGGGTGGGTGTCGGCCGATTCGGTCGCGCCGGACTGCTGCTCGGTGCCGACGCGCTCGCGGTGGCGGTCGCTGATCGTCGCGGTGTCGCCGCCGACCGCCGGCTGCACCGGGTGGATCCCGCGCTGCGGCCCGCCGATATCCGCCTGCTGGCATTGCCGTGGGGCGATCCGCAGAACACTGCCGACCTGCTGGCCGCGTGGTCGTCGGGTGCGTCCGTGGTGGTTCCGACCGAATCGCAACGCCGGGATCCGGCGGCGCTGGCCGAACTCATCGAGGCCTACGGGGTATCCCAAGTGGTCGCCGAGGCCGAGTTGCCGATTCGTTTCGTCGAGGCCGGAGTGCGACGGTTGCCGACCGTGGCTCGCTGGGATCTGGTCGGTACCAGCGGTGGTTCGGCGCTTCCCGGCGCGGTGCGCAGTCTGTCGCCGGAAGCGGTGGCGACTGTCGCGTATCACGCGCCCGCCTACTTGGGTGCGGTATCCCGCGGCCCGCTGGCGGCGACCGCCTGGACCCGGCCGGTACCGGGCGCGAAGGTCCTGCTGCTCGACGAGGGCCGGTTGGTTCCCCCGGGAGTTGTCGGTGATGTCCACGTCGGTGGCCGGGCGCTCGGCGCGGAATTCGCCGGGGGGCGGGATCGGGAGAGGTTCGTCGCCGATCCCTACGATTGCGGCGCGCGTTTGTTCCGGACCGGCCACCGGGGCTGGTGGACCTCCGAGGGCCGGCTGATCATCGAATCATGAGCGGTGCAGCCCGCGTTCGGTGATACAGGCCGGTTGTTCGTTCGAGCTCGGTCTCGATTTCCGCGACGCGGGCCGCTCCAGGATGTCTCGCGGCTCGGCGACTTCGGTTCCTGTCGAGCCTGATTCGCAGGAGTGAGAGCGCCTGCATGGCGGGCGATCGGGACAGTTCATGCGGTCAGGTCGTGACTGCACCTTTGCTCGTTGCCGACTTTCCGGCAGATTCTGTTCCGTCACCGCGGAATCGGCCTAGGCGTGGGAACCTATTTGCCCGGTATGTGTATCAAGCTCTGTGGTGCGTATTCCCGCCGGTCACGGGCGTTTCGGACGTGCTGTTCCCCGATTTTCCGGCCGGACCCGGGGTTTCGCGCCGCAACCTGATGTAAGGTAAGCCTATGCGAACTCGGGTGGTTCGAGCTGTCCGGTGCGGCAGTCACCACCCCGCCGGTTGAGGCGCGACGCCATCGGGCTGTCGGGAAAGTGGGAGAACCAGTGGACAGACTTCTGGTGGTCGGTGCGGGCCCCAAAGCCATGGCGGTGGCGGCCAAGGCATATGTGCTTCGCGAGCTGGGGTTGCCCGCGCCGCAGGTCACGGTCGTGGAACCGAATGCGGTGGGCGGGAATTGGCTCGCGACAGGCGGTTGGACAGACGGCCGCCACCGGCTCGGGACGAGTCCGGAGAAAGATATCGGCTTCCCGTATCACTCGACCTGGGCGCGCGGTCACAATCATGCCGTCGATCAGGCCATGATGGCGTTCGGGTGGACGGCCTTCCTGGTCGATCGCGGTACCTATGCCGAATGGGTGGATCGCGGCCGACCCAGCCCGGAACACAACCTCTGGGCGAAATACCTGCAGTGGATCGCGCGGAAATCAGGGGTGGAAGTGGTGCGCGGCCGGGTGCGCACCATTCGCGCCGACGGTGCCGATTGGCAGGTCACCGTCGCGGGGGCCGACGGGGAAACCGCCGAGATCGCCGCCCAGCGGTTGATGATCACCGGTCCGGGCGATAGCACCCGCGCCCTGGCCGATCATCCGAAACTACTGAGTATCAACGACTTCTGGGATCTGGCCGGCCGCCGGAAACTACCCGCGTCCTCACGGGCCGCCGTGATCGGCGGGGGCGAAACGGCCGGTTCGGCGATGGACGAACTCGTCCGCCACGATGTGCTGACGGTTTCGGTGATTTCGCCCGCGGCCACCATCTACACCCGCGGGGAAAGCTATTTCGAGAACTCCCTGTTCAGTGATCCCGCCAAATGGCGGGCGCTGAGCGTCGCCGAACGTCGTGATGTGGTGCGGCGGACCGACCGGGGCGTGTTCTCGGTTCGGGTACAGGAAACGCTGCTCGCGGACAATCGGGTTCATCATCTGCAGGGTCGCGTGGTGCGGGTTGCCGATCAGGGCGACGGGGTCGCGCTGACCCTGCGCAACGAATCCCGGCCCGACCAGACTCATGCCTTCGATCTCGTGGTCGACGCGATCGGGGGACAGCCGCTGTGGTTCCTCGACCTGTTCGACGACGAGGTTGCCGATCTGTTCGAATTGGCGGTCGGTGGGCCGGTCACGCAGCCCAGGATCGAGGCGGCGATCGGCTACGACCTGGCGGTCGAGGGTTTGCCCGCGAAGCTGTACCTGCCGAATATGGCGGGACTCTCTCAGGGGCCGGGCTTTCCGAATCTCAGTTGTCTCGGCGAACTCTCGGACCGGATCCTGGCGAGCACGTCGGCGCCGACGTCCGCGGCGGTGCGTTCCGCGGTGCCGGAAGAAGTCCCCACACACTGATTACCAGGCAGTAGGCTAGGCTTGCCTTACTTTTGTCCAGCGATATATAGATGAGGTTCGTTGATGCGTATCGTGTCGTTCGGGTTCCAGACCTGGGGCCGAAAGACTCTGCAGGCGCTGATCGATTCCGAGCACGAAGTGGTGCTCGCGGTCACCCATCCCGCCAGTGAGGACTCCTACAAAGGGATCTGGTCGGATTCGGTGGAGGAACTGGCCCGCGAACACGGTATCCCGGTACATCTGACCGAACGGGCCGACGCGGAGACGATCGACCTGGTCAAGCGCACCGAACCGGATGTCATCGTGGTGAACAGCTGGTACACCTGGATGCCGCCGGAGCTGTACAACATGCCCACCCACGGCACCCTCAACCTGCACGATTCGCTGCTGCCGAAATTCACCGGATTCTCGCCGGTGCTGTGGGCGCTGATCAGCGGCGCCACCGAATTCGGCCTGACCGTGCACCGGATGGACGAACAGCTCGATACCGGCGATATCCTCGTGCAGCATTCGCTCCCGATCGGTCCCGACGCCACCGGCACCGAATTGGTGCTCGCCGGTATGGAACTCATTCCCGGCGCCGTCCACGAGGCGCTGGCGGCGCTGGCGAACGGAACGGCGGTGTGGCGGCCGCAGGACAAGGCGGCCCGCACCTATTTCCACAAGCGGTCCGATCGGGACAGCCGGATGGACTGGAACTGGCGGGCGGCGGATCTGGAACGTTTCGTCCGGGCGCTGTCCGCGCCGTACCCGCGGGCGTTCAGCTACTACCGCGGTGAGCGTATCGAGGTGCTGGAGTCCAGTATTTCCGCGGCCCGCTACGGGGGCACCCCGGGCCGGGTCATCGTGCAGGAGGGCGGCGGTGTCGTGGTGTGCGGGCCGGATGCCTACCGCGGCGACAACCACGGATTGCTGATCACCCGAGTCCGTACGGCCGACGGTGCCGAACACAGCGGCGCCGAATTCTTCCGGCGTGGTGGTTATCTGACCGACGCGACGGAATGACCCGGCTCGGCCGGCGCGTCACCGCGCCGGCCGGACCGGCCGTAGCGGAGTGAACCAGTACGGGGGCCGAAGGGAATCATGTCGATCATCGCCAACGACGCGAACCACGAGGCCCGGGCGGACGCGGTCGAACCGGCGGGGCCGGATACGGCGGTGAGTCGCCGCCCGCTCTCGTCCGGGCAGCGCCGCGCCTGGTTCCTGCAGACACGCGACCCCGCGGACACCACCCTCAATATCCGCATCGTCTACCGGTTGCGTGGCCCGCTCGACGGCGAACGGCTCTGCGCGGCCGTCCGATCGGTCGCCGAGCGGCACGATATCCTGCGCAGCACCTACGGGCTGGATACGAACGGCGAGCCCTACCAGGAAGTGCGCGCCGACCTGCCGTTCCAGTGGCAGGAACAGGATCTGTCCGCGCTGGCGGCCGACCCCGCGCGCCGCCGCGTCGAGGTGCTGACCCGGCGGGCACTGGCCCGGCCCTTCGACCTTGCCGGTGAAACCCCGCTGCGGGTCATGCTCATGCGCCGCGGCGCGGATGAACACCTACTTCTGCTGGTCGTGCACACGGTCGCCTGGGACGACGATTCTGCGCGGGTTTTCGCCGCGGAGCTGTCGGCGGCGTACAACGACACACCACGTGGGCCGCTCCCGGTGCGGTTCGCCGAATGCCTGGATGCCGGCGACGACGGGCTGGACTACTGGCGCGGGGCGCTGCATCCGTTGCCGGAGCCGCTGGAACTACCCGGCAAAGCCGCTCCGCGGACAGTGACCCCGGATACCGTCGAACATATCGCCGTCCCGCTGCCCGCTGCTCTGCTCGAACAGGTCCGGGACAGCGCGACGGCGCACGGCGTCGACGAAACGGCGGTTCTGCTGGCCGCGTTCGCCGCACTCGTCCACCGATACACCGCTGCCGGTGATTTCCTGATCGCTTTGCCGGTCGATACGCGCGCGCCGGACGCGGCCGGAGCGATCGGCTACTTCGGTAACACCCTGCTGATCCGGGCCGTTCCCGAACCGGCACAGACCTTCGCGCAGTTTCTCACCCGGCTGGCCGGCACGGTGGCGGAAGGCTTCGCGCATCGCGGCGTCGGGATCGACCGGGTGGTCCACGCGATCAACCCGAACCGCACCGGCTCGCGGGATGGTCTGGAACAGCTGGCCCGGATCGGGTTCGGGGTGCGGGCACCGATCGCCGTGCCCGAATTGGCCGGAATCACCGCGACCCTGGAGGAGTCCGGCTCGCCGGTCGCGCCCGTCCCACTGCGGGTCACGGTGGTACTCGACCGGGACGAGCCACGGCTCACCGCCGACCACCGGCCCGATCAGCTGGACAAGCGGCTGGTCGAGCAGCTGCTCGGACATTATGTGCAGTTGCTCGGCAGTGCCCTGCGTGACCCGGCGGCCCGGCTGGGGGAACTGGATCTGTTCGGCGACCGCGACCGGGCCCGGTTGCTCACACAATCACACGGCGACCTGGTACCCGGTTTATCCACGACCCTGGTTTCGCTGGTCGAGGACCGGGTCGCCCAGGCCGGCTCCGCCACCGCCGTGATCGCACCGGGTGCGGCCGGGGGTGCCGATCTCGAATTGACTTACGCGGAACTCAACAGTCGCGCCAACAGGCTCGCGCGCCGGCTGGTGGCGCAGGGGATCGGTACCGAGGATCTGGTCGCCGTCCGGATCGCCGATTCGGTCGAGTTCGTGGTCGCGGTCCTGGCTGTTCTGAAGGCAGGCGCGGCGTATCTGCCGATCGACCCGGCCTACCCGAGTGAACGTATCGACTTCCTGGACGCCGATGCCCGGCCGCGACTCGTGCTCGGCGGCGTCGAACTGGCGGCTGCGGAGGAGAGCGCCGCCGGCCTGCCCGGATACGACCTCACCGACGACGAACGGGTGCGGCCACTACGTCCGGACAACCTGGCGTATGTCATCTACACATCGGGTTCCACGGGAACTCCGAAGGGCGTGGGGGTCGCGCATGCGGCGATCGCCGACCATCTACGCGGTTTCGTCGCCGAATGGGATATGACGGCGGAGGACAGACTGCTGCAGTCCTCCTCGGTCAGCTTCGACGCCTCCCTGCTCGATATCTTCGTCACGCTCACCCTCGGCGCCTGCCTGGTGGTACCGAAACCCTATGCGCTGCGGGATATTCCGTACGTATCCGAACTGATCAGCCGGTACGGGGTGACCGTGCTGCATATGGTGCCGTCGTTGCTGAGTACCTTCCTGATGCTGCCGGAGGCGACCGAATGGCGTGCGCTGCGCCGGGTCCCGGTGGGCGGCGAGGCACTGCTCGGTGAGGTGGCCGACCGGTTCGCCGGAGTTTTCGACGCGGAACTGCGCAACCACTACGGCCCGACCGAGGCGGTGGTGTCGGCGACCCACCTGACCGTGCGCGGACCGCAGGGCACCCGGATCGTGCCGGTCGGCGTACCCAACCGGAATGTGTATGTCTATCTGCTGGACGACCGCCTGCAGCTGGTGCCCGGCGGGGTGATCGGCGAGATCTATCTCGGCGGTGAGCAATTGGCTCGCGGCTATCTGCATCGCGGTGGACTCACCGCCGAGCGGTTCGTCGCCGATCCGTTCCTGCCCGGGCAGCGGCTTTACCGGACCGGCGATCTGGCGCGCCGCAACACCGACGGCGAGATCGAATTCGTCGGCCGCGCCGACGAACAGGTGAAGGTGCGCGGGTACCGGATCGAATCCGGCGAAGTGCAGTCGGCGCTGTCCACGCATCCGGGGGTCGGGGCCTGCGCGGTGGTCGCGTTCCAGGATCCGGCGACCGGAACCGGTCTGGCGGCCTACCTGGTGCCCGCCGGGGGAGAGCTGGATGTGGCCGAAGTGCGGGCGCATGCCGCGAAATCGCTGCCCGGCTATATGTTGCCCACAGCCTGGGCGGTGATCGAGGAGATTCCGCTCACCGAACACGGAAAACTCGATAAGCGCGCACTTCCCGAGCCGCGCCGCTACGGAACCGGCGAAACACGGCCGCCCGGCACCCCCACCGAGGTCCGGCTGGCGGGGCTGTTCGGTGACATCTTCGGTCGCGCGGATGTCGGCGCGGACGATTCGTTCTTCGAACTGGGCGGACATTCGCTGCTGGCGAATCGTTTGGTGCTGTTGATCCGGGAGGAATTCGGTGTCGAGGTCGATGTGCGCGCACCGTTCGACACACCGAGCGTGGCCGGTCTCGCCGCACTCGTCGACGCGACACCGATCACCGGGCGGGGCCGGCCGGAACTGGACCGCCGCCCCCGGCCCGAACGGATCCCGCTGTCCTACAATCAGCGCGCGGTCCTCGGCTCCGGCGACGACGCCCCGATCCGGCTGGTAGCCCGCCTGGACGGCCCGCTGAACCGGGACGCGTTGACCGCGGCCCTGCACGATGTTTTCGACCGGTACGAGATCCTGCGGACGGTCATCGCCGGTTCGGGTGCGGCAGCGCATCAGGTCGTGCTTCCGGAACTTCGCCCGGACATACCGTCGACGGAAGTCGCGGAAAGTGATCTACCGGCCGTTCTGTCCGCGTCGCCGGTGCGATTCGACCGCGCGGTGGGTCCGCTCCTGCAGTCGCGGCTCTACGTTCTGGGCGGGGACCGGTACGTGCTGGTACTGACGGCCGACCGGTTGGTCGCCGACGAACGGTCGCTGCGGATCGTGCTCACCGATCTGGCCACCGCGTACCGGAGTCGCGCCGGGACGGGCGCGACTCCACGGTGGGCCGAGCCGGCCGTCGACTACGCCGACTACGCCCTGTGGCAACTGGCGGTGGTCGAATCGGCAGGCCCCCAGCTGGAGCATCGCCGGGCCGAGCTCACCGGACTACCCGAAACGATTCCCGGCACAGCGGACGCGCCCGCTCGGTCGGCGGAATTCGCGGTTTCCACGACATTGCGCCGCCGATTGCGCGCCCAAGCCGAAACGGTCGGAGCCTCCGAGTACATGCTCTATCAGGCAGTGGTGGCGGCATTACTGCACGCGCTCGGTGCGGGCTCCGATATCGCCCTCGGCGCGCCGCTGTCCGGGCGCGCCCACAACGCCGTGGCCGATACGGTCGGACCGCTGTCCGCCGCCGTGGTCCTGCGCCACGACCTTTCCGGCGACCCGGCCCTGCGGACGGTGCTCGACCGGGCGCGGGGGACGGCGCTCGGGGTCTACGGCGGCCAGGACATGCTGACCGACGGGATCGCCGCCGCCGTATGCCCCGGACGTTCGCCGTACGAACTGTGCCGCGCGGTGGTCGATTTCAGCGAGCACTCCCGGCCGCGGCAGGCCTGGCTCGGCGACGAGGTCTCGGTGCGGGTCCTGGAGTCACCCGGGGCAGCGGCGCACCGGCTTGTCTTCGCCTTCGAATCCACGGCCGGCGGTGATCTCCGGGCCACGGTGCGGGCCGAGGCGGGCCGGCACGATCAGGACACCGTGCATCTACTGGCACACCACCTGGAGCAGATGCTCACAGCCTTTGTCGAGGCTCCCGATACGCCGGTGTCGGAGTCGATACCGCTCGATGCGACGCGTGCCCGGTGGGCGGCAGACGGCGGGTTGTCCCTGGTACGTTCCGCGCCCTGAGCAAACGGAACCGCGGAAATCAACGTCGTCCGAGGATGAGGCGGGAACGGGCCGGCCGTTCCCCGCGTCACTCACAATTCGACGCGCTGATCCTCCGGGAGGAACAGGGCGTCCGTTTCGGCCACACCGAAAGTCCGGTAGAACTCGGCGATATTACGCACCACCTGGTTCACCCGGAACTCGTCCGGGGAGTGCGAGTCTCCCTGGAGCAACTGCTCGGTGACCTCCGGTGTGCTCTTGGAGCGCCAGATCCGCGAGTACGACAGGAACATGGTGTGGTAATCGGGATCGGTCACGCCCGCCCGCTGCTCGGCGATCCGGAAGGCGGCCAGTGCGATATGCAGGCCGCGCAGGTCGGCGAGGTTCTCGCCGACTGTCAGTTCACCGTTGACATGCTGTTCCGGCGGCAGGCCCTCGGGAACCAGTGCGTTGTACTGGTCGATGAGCTGCTTGGATTTGGCATCGAAGGCGGCGCGGTCGGCCTGGGTCCACCAGTCCCGCTGATTGCCGTCGCCGTCGAACTTCGAACCCTGGTCGTCGAAACCGTGCCCGATCTCGTGGCCGATCACCGCGCCGACACCGCCGTAGTTGACCGCGGTCACGGCGTCCTTGTCGAAGAACGGCGGCTGCAGGAATGCGGCCGGGAAGACGATCTCGTTGCCGGGGGGCGAATAGTAGGCATTCACGGTCTGCGGTGAAGCACTCCACTCGGATTTGTCCACCGGCTTCCCGAGCCGGTCGAAGGAACGCTTCACCTCGAAATCGTTGATCGCGCGCAGGGATTCGATCAACTTTCCGCGGGTGACCGTCAAGCCGGAGTAGTCCACCCATTTGTCGGGGTAGCCGAGTTTCAGGGTGATCTTGTCCAGTTTGGCGATCGACGCCTGCCGGGTTTCCGGCGACATCCAGCTCGAATTGGTGAAGTTCTCCCGGTAGGCGGCCATCAGATCATCGACCATGACCTGGACCCCTTCCTTGGCTTCCGGCGGGAAGTACTTCTCCACGTACACCTTGCCCAGCTGCTCACCCAGGTTGCTGTCCACCGTGCCGACCGCGGATTTCCACAGTTCGGGCCGCTGCTGCAGACCGGACATGAGCCGGCCGTTGAAATCGAAATTCGCGTCCGACAGTTCCTTCGGCAGGTACTTCGCGTAGGTCTGCAGCACCGACAGTTTGAGATAT
This sequence comes from Nocardia sp. NPDC019395, assembly GCF_040632335.1. Classification (NCBI taxonomy): domain Bacteria; kingdom Bacillati; phylum Actinomycetota; class Actinomycetes; order Mycobacteriales; family Nocardiaceae; genus Nocardia; species Nocardia sp. NPDC019395. The sequence continues at coordinate 68,076 of NZ_JBEYBT010000017.1, read as the reverse complement.
TCCCGCCAGACCGCGATATCGGTGGCGGCCCAGATCTTGCCCGCCTCGGTGACGAAGGACGGCTGGCTCACCACCAGCTGCGCGAACAGGTCCCGGGGACGGTCGGTGATACCGGAAAGCCAGGGATCCCAGTCGTATCCCGGTGCCAGCGCGGTGGCTTCTGTCCAGCTCATCGGGTTGTAGGTGGCCTCGGTATCGCGATTGCGCACATTATCCCAGTGGGCGGCGGCGATCCGGGTCTCCAGATCGAGCTGCCGGCGGGCGATCCCGGCCGGATCGGGCAGGCCGGCGCCCTTGGCGAGACGCTCCAGATAGGTCCGGTAGCCGGCGAGTTCTTCGGCGTACCGCGGGTCGCGGTAGTACTGCTCGTCCAGGCCGATCCCCGCCTGGCTGATCGAGGGGATATAGGCCGAGGAGTTCTTGCGATCGATACTCACTCCGATACCGATCAACCCGCCGATCGGCAGCCGCCCCATCACCCCGGCGAGTTCGCGTTTGTCCTTCGCGTCGTCGATCTCGGCGAACATGGAGTCCAGCGGCGTCAGACCGAGCTTCTCGATCTCGTCGAGGTTCATCCGGGCGTCGTACAGATCGCGGATCTGCTGTGCCGCGGTCCCGTCCTCCGGATCGCTGATGCCCTCGACGATCTCCCGCAGCTGCAGCTGGGTGCGGTCATTGGCCTCGGCGAACGCACCGTAGGAGGTCTTGTCCGGCGGCAGCTGGTATTCGCGCAGCCATTTACCGTTGACGTGCCGGTACAGATCGTCCTGCGGCCGGATCACCGGATCCGAACCCTCCATATCCACGCTGACCAGCTGCGCGGGCTCCTCCTCGGAACAGGAGACCAGCGCCGCCGCCGCGGGTGCCAGCCCGAGGGCTACCAGGAATGAGCGGCGATCGAGCACGAACCGGCGATCCGACGATGTCACGCGAAACCTCTCCCCGATGCGGCACCCGCACCTCTCCTAGGTGAAACAGCCCCATGAGGCTACCGGCGCGACTCCCCGGCGTCGCGCGGACGGGCCCGGAGATCCGGCGGGCGGGTCAGAATGCCCAGCGGCCGATGCGCGCGAGCCGCCGCAGCGCGGGCACCCGGCGGGTCAGGGCGAGCTGCCAGCGCAACCCGAGTGACGCGTCCGCGAACGCCCGGCCCAGGCCGTCGCGGTCGGCCCATGCCCCGGCGTCGATATCGGTGAGCGGGCGCAGGCCGTACTGCTCGAATTCCGCGGGATCGTCGACACCCCAGTGCAGTGTCGAACCGGACCGCCGGACCACCGGATTGAGCTTCTGCAGTTTCACTCCCAGTCGGCTGTACACATCGCAGATCAGCAGACCGGACGGGAAATGCGCGACGAGACGCCGTAGCAGGGCGGCTCCCTCTTCCGGCTGCAGATACATGGTCAGGCCTTCGGCGACGATCAACCCCGGACGGCCGGCGGGGATATCGTCCAGCCAGCCCGGCTCGGTGACCGGACTGGGGATCATCCGATAGCTGTCCCGCTCGGGGAAGATCTCCCGGCGCAGCGCGATGACTTCCGGGTAGTCGAGGTCGTACCAGTTCACCGTGGCGGGTGGCGCGAGGCGGAGGTATCGGGTGTCCAGCCCGCAGCCCAGGTGCAGCACGGTGGCCGCGGGCTGCTCGCTCAGGAACTCCGCCGCCCATCCGTCGATGAGTTTCGCGCGGGCCGCGACCGAACGCGCGAGGTCCGGGTCGACCCCCAGCGATCCGAAGTCGTAGTCGATCTGCGCCAGCGCGTCCTCGGCGGCCTGATCGCCCAGGATCGGATTCTCGCGGCGGTTGTCGATGGCCCGTCCGTACAGCGTGGCGAGCATGGTCGCCTTCTCCTCGGTGAACCGCACTTTGTGCACGATCGGCTCCTTCCCATGGGGCCGCCGCTGCCCGGCGCACCCGGTCGATGGTCTGTCGGACCACGGAAGGTGCAGGTCCAGCCGTCGCCCAGAACTATTACAAATATCTGATAAATAGGATATTACTGATTTGAGTACCCTGCACGCATGGCGCAACCCACCACGGATTCCGGACCGGAGCGGGCATTCGTCGAACGAATGGCCGCGGTGCTCGGTACCAGCGGTGTCCCGCCCATGGCGGCGCGGATATGGGCGCGCATCTTCGTGGCGGAGTCGGGGATGATGACCTCCGCGGAACTGTCCGAAGCCCTGCAGGTGAGCCAGCCGGCTGTATCCGGTGCCGTCCGATTCCTCACCCAGATCGGCTTCATCTCCCGCGAACGGGTGCCCGGCACCCGTAAGGACTGCTACCGGGTGCGCGACGATATCTGGGAGACACTGCTCATCAGGCGCGCCGACCAGCTGGAGACGTGGCAGTCGGCCACCCGCTACGGTCTGCGCTCGTACGGGCCCGACACCGAAGTGGGACACCGGCTGGCCGAGGCCGCCGATTTCTTCGACTTCCTGCGCCGGGGTATGCACGATCTGCTGGAGCAGTGGCATGAGCATCGGCGAGTCGGCGGCGCATAGCCCGGCGGCCCCCCGATTTCGGTCCGAGCTGCGGATTCGCTATCCTTGACCGGTTGCCTGCGGGCCCCGAGCCCGCGATTCGGCCGCGAACCCCCGGTGGTTGATCGTGAAGATCAGAAGAAATCGCTGGTAGGCGCTGCGTTCGGACGGTAACAGACCATGCCCGTCGGGTCGGCAATCCGGCGTGCTTTACGTCCAGGTCGAGGAGGCTGAAGTGATTCAGCAGGAGTCGCGGCTGCGCGTCGCCGACAACACGGGTGCCAAGGAGATTCTCTGCATCCGCGTTCTCGGTGGTTCGTCGCGCCGCTATGCCGGTATCGGCGACGTCATCGTCGCCACTGTGAAAGACGCCATCCCGGGCGGCAACGTCAAACGGGGTGACGTGGTGAAGGCCGTCGTGGTGCGCACCACCAAGGAACGGCGCCGTCCGGATGGTTCCTACATCCGTTTCGACGAGAACGCCGCCGTGCTCATCAAGCCGGACAACGACCCGCGCGGCACCCGCATCTTCGGCCCGGTCGGCCGCGAGCTGCGCGACAAGAAGTTCATGAAGATCGTTTCGCTGGCCCCGGAGGTGCTCTGACATGAAGGTGCACAAGGGCGATACCGTGCTCGTCGTCTCGGGCAAGGACAAAGGTGCCAAGGGCAAGGTCATCCAGGCCTTCCCCAAGGAGAACCGGATCCTGGTCGAGGGCGTGAACCGGATCAAGAAGCATGTCGCGAACTCCGCGAACCTGCGCGGCGCGTCGTCGGGCGGCATCGTTACCCAGGAAGCGCCCATCCACGTGTCCAACGTGATGGTTGTCGACTCCGACGGTAACGCGACCCGGATCGGCTACCGCACCGACGAAGAAACCGGCAAGCGGGTTCGGATCTCCCGTAAGAACGGGAAGGACATCTGATATGACCACCTCTGAGAAGATCCAGCCGCGTTTGAAGCAGCGCTACCGCGCCGAAATCAAAGACGCGCTGAACAGCGAGTTCAACTACCCGAACGTCATGCAGATCCCCGGCGTGGTCAAGGTCGTGGTGAACATGGGTGTCGGCGACGCTGCCCGCGACGCCAAGCTGATCAACGGCGCGGTCGACGATCTGGCCCTGATCACCGGTCAGAAGCCGCAGATCCGCAAGGCCACCAAGTCCATCGCGCAGTTCAAACTGCGTGAGGGTATGCCGATCGGCGCGAAGGTCACCCTGCGCGGCGACCGGATGTGGGAGTTCCTGGACCGTCTGGTCTCGATCGCCCTGCCCCGTATCCGCGACTTCCGCGGCCTGTCGCCCAAGCAGTTCGACGGCAACGGTAACTACACGTTCGGTCTGAGCGAGCAGTCGATGTTCCACGAGATCGACGTGGACAAGATCGACCGTCCGCGCGGTATGGATATCACCGTTGTCACCACCGCGACCAACAACGAAGAAGGCCGTGCCCTGCTGAAGCACCTCGGCTTCCCGTTCAAGGAGAACTGAGACATGGCCAAGAAAGCACTGGTCAACAAGGCCAACCGCAAGCCGAAGTTCGCCGTTCGCGCCTACACCCGCTGCCAGCGCTGCGGCCGGCCGCACGCGGTGTACCGCAAGTTCGGCCTGTGCCGTGTGTGCCTGCGCGAAATGGCGCACCGCGGCGAGCTGCCGGGCGTGCACAAGAGCTCCTGGTGAGCTGAGTCCCGGCGGGTTCCAGGCCCGACCGGGGTTGTCCCGGCGGGTTCCAGGCCCGACCGGGGTTCAACAGAGAAAGGACCCGAGCTGACGCTCGGGTCCTTTTCGCGCTCTACGGGCGGCGTGTGGAGCGTCGGCGCGGGTCCCTTCCTGGTTCGCGCGCGAGTGTAATTCGGTCAGGTCTGGCACAATTGGGCTGTGACCGCGGTCGCTCCGATGCTGCGGCGCCGGGTGAGTGCCCGTGGTCGCGTGGTCGACGGGCATGTAGGTCGCCTGCTGAGAAGGTGTCAGCCACCGGCGAGGAATCGGGTTGAACAGTTCGGGACCGGGACAGGATTTTCCGGAATTTTTCCCAATGGGTGTTCGTCGTGGAGTACTCGACGCCAATTTGCTTGCCCAGCGTCTCGAAAAGATCGTCACAGAGATGGGTACGGGTATATCCGACACCCTCTACCGCAGAACCCAAAGGTTCCTGCTGGACGGAGATCGCAGCTTGGTGATCTCCGATGCGGACAATGCCAGTGTGCTGCGCCGGTTGATGGACGTACAACCTCCTGCGCGGAGCGCATCGGCCCGAAGCCCGGTCGGGGGGATACCCGATAACGCCAGGGATGTCCACAGCTGGTGGTCCGGTCTTTCCGAAAGAGAAAAGCAAGAGCTGTTTCGTGCCGATCCATTCATCGGAAACACGGATGGAATTCCCCAGCGAGAACGCGATATATACAATAGGAAGAATTTACGGAGACTATGGGACCAGGCCCATATCGAGAAGGATCGTGACTCGTCAATATTCTATGACGACCTGAAATACTTGCTGCATGGCCAACCGCACCTTCTTTCTCATCTCGGTGCGGACGGGCGATTCGCGGTCTCGCGGGGCAACCCCGATATCTCCGACAACGCCGTGGTTTTTCTGCGGCCCGCCGGTAACTTCAAGCCGGTCGATTTCGCGGAGGAGACGATGTCGCAGATACGGCAGTCGGCCACGCTCGCCGATCCCAACGCCTCGACCTCGGTGACCTTCTGGAGCAATTACGATAACCCCACCACAATTATCGATACGATCTTTCCGCATTTCGCTACCGACGGTGCCGCCGCGGTGCGCAGCTATCACGACGGGCTGCGGGCAACACATATCGGACCGCCCGCGCACACCACTACCATCGGTTACTCCTACGGCAGTGTTCTGGCCGGTCACTCCGCCGGCCATGGAAACGCTCTCGCTACCGATGACATGATTTTCCTCGGTAGTTGGGGAACCGGTGTGGACAACGTAGGCGATCTCGGTCTCGCCGGTGTGGAGTCCGGGCGTACGGCCGATCATGTCTACGCTGCCATGGCTCCGCACGATCCACTCCAGTTGCTCCCGAATACGCATGGTGCGATGCCCACCACCCCCGAGTTCGGCGCCCCCACTTTCGCTGCCGAATCCGCGCCCGGTGTCAACAAGTGGAATCTGTTGGACCATAATGTGGACAATTACTTCAGTTCTGCAAATCCCTCCTCACGAAATATCGGACTCATAGCGACCGGACACGGTGACCAGGTTGAGCGGCTACAGTGACCACGACGAGCATGCGAATCAATCGGCCGAGGATCGTATGTCTGCTCAACCGACACAGGCAGCCGCGCGGCGGCAACTGTATCGATATTTCGTGCGAACGCTACACGCACTTCCGGTCGGAACGACGCTGTCGCGGGCCCACCCCGATCTCCCACGAGCGCAGCTACATTCGGGCGTGACCCTGCCCGCCCATGAATCCGCCGGGAAGGTCGACGCCGCATTCTTCGATATCGCGTATTGGGTCATTGGGGCGCCACCCGATTCGGCGGCCACGTACTTCGATCTGATCGTGCGGTTCTGGAACCGATCCGGCTGGCCGATTCGAACCGATCGTGATTCCGGTCCGCGGGCGGCCTACACCCGAACCCCGGACCACGTCGGCCTTTCGGTCCGCGGGAGCATCGACGGCCACGTGAGTCTCTCCGGTTCGACGCCGCCGTTCGCGGTCGATTCGTCTGTCGGCCCGCCGCTCCCGGCGTCGATCGAACACCCGCTCACCGCACCGGACCGGTTTAATCCGACGCCGGGCCGGCGAACAGGTGACGCCGTCCGGCGGACTCTGGGTGCTGATACCGCGGCGGATCAGACGAAACCGGATTCATAGACCTGGTCGGTCACATCGACCGCAGGGTATGGACGTCGCAGTGAATGGGGGTGGTCGTATCGGTCTGCCGAGACGGTGACGAGCAATCGCGACTATCTCCGAAGTAGACCGCCGACCAGGAGTAGAAGCGATTCCTGGGCCTCGATGCGGGCGGCGTCCTTGTCATCGGCGTGGGCCACGATCAGGCCGGCTTCGGATACGGCACTCAGAATAAGCTGCGCCAGAGTCGGGACCGCGGTGGCAGTGATCAGGCCGGCGTCGCGGGCGCGTTCCAGTTCGGCGGTGATCAGGCCCAGTCCGTGCCGGGCTTCGAGTTCGCGCCATGCCTGCCAGCCCAGTACCGCAGGTGCGTCGAACAGGGCGATGCGGATCATCTCTGGTCGCTCGCAGATCTCCAGGAAGGTGTTCAGGCCGGCGGCCATCGCGGTGAGTATGTCGTCGGGGTCCGTAATGCGCAGGGCATTCTCGATTTCGGTGGTGATCTCGGTTTCGAGTTGTTCCAGCACCGCCAGGAACAAGCCGCGTTTATCGCCGTAGTGGTGGTGCAGGGCGCCCCGGGTGACTCCTGCCTCGGTCACCAACTGCTCCGCGGAGGTGCCCGCGAACCCGCGCTCGGTGAACAGGCTGCGGCCGGCCTGTTCGAGCGCGGTCCGGGTGGTGCGGGAGCGGTCCTCCTGGCTACGGCGTGGCATGTAGCCGAGTGAACTCCAGGATTCGTTCGGCGAGCAACTCGGGCTGGTCCTCGGGGATCAATGTGTAGGAGTCGTCGACCAGGTCCAATGTGGCGTTGGGCAGGTCGCGGACGAGACGTTCCGCGAACGACACCGGAAACAGCTTGTCCTCGCGGGCCCAGACGGCCAGTACCGGTACCGTCACCGCGGCGAAGCGGGTGGCGGCGTCCAGCGTGTAACGGCGGTGCGCATGGAGCAGGAAACGCCGCAGATCGTCGCGGATGGCGGCCGATTCGCGGCTGGGCCGGAAAAAGGAATCGACTGTCGCGGGCGGGACCGGGCGTTTGCTCAACCAGCCCAACGCTATCGGGAGGCGCTGCACGGCCCGGATCCGTAGCAGCTCGGTCATGAGCCGGACCGACCCCGGGACGCGGGCCAGCTGCGGCAGCAGGGTGAACGGTTGTGGCAGGAAACTTTCGTAGGAGTCCACGGCGGCGAGTACGACGCGGCCGATCCTTTCCGGGTGGCGGGTCAGTAATACCTGGGTGATGGCGCCACCCGTGTCGTTGGCGACGATCGTGACATCGGTGAGTTCGAGATTCTCCAGGAACTCGGCGATGAGATCGGCGACGCCCTCGGGGGTGAGGTTCGCGTCGGGAACCGGGATCGAATGCGAACCGAGCGGCCAGTCCGGAGCGAGACAGCGGTAACCGGCCGCGGCGACTCGCGGGACGATATGCCGCCACAGATCCGCGTTCACCAGCAGCCCGTGCACGAAGACGATCGGTGGCCCGCTGCCGGTGTCGCGGTATCGGATTCGGGCGCCTGTCAGGTTTGCGATACCGCTGTGGCCGAGTTCGTCGCTGTTCGACATTCTTCCTCCCTCGTCGGTACCCATCGATGCTTGCATACATACTGTATGTATGCCTATGGGTGGGGTGGAAGCCGACGGGACCCTTACGTGGACGGGCCGGGGCCGGACTATGAGAGTTCCGACCTGGCCTGGTCGAGGATCGAGCGCCAGGTGGTGGTGCGGTCGACACGGTGGAACGCGGCCGCGCCCGATACAAAGGCGCTGGAGATCACCACGTCCGGTTCCACCGTGGCCAAGGTATCGAGTGCGGTTCGCAGTCCGTCCTTGTCGCTGTAACCCGGTACGTAGCCCGCGCGCCAGATTCCGTCGGCGTAGCGCAGGAGGGTATCCCCGGTGAACAGATAGGTGAGCCCGCCGTGGCCCGGGACCAGGTAGCAGGTGCTGCCCGGGGAGTGTCCGGGTGTGGGGATGATTTCCACGCCCGCGTCGTCGACCGCTCGCTCCGCGAGGGGTGTATCGATCGGCGTGTAGGACCCGATCTCGCCGGCCTCGGCAGCCGGTGCGTGGAGTCGGTTGCCGAAACGGTCGGCCACCGCGCGAAGCATCGGGCCTGCCTCGTCTTGATGGCTCAGGTACTGGCGGGCGACGCCACCGAGGCGGTCGAGTTGTGCGAAATCCTGATCGTTGCCCGGGGAGTAGAAGAGGATGTTCTGTCCGGACGGTGGGGTCCACAGGTAGGAATGGGTTCGAGGGCCGTTGGGGACGATGAACTCCCGGGTCTCCCAGAGGTCGGGTAGGAGTTGGCGGACGCCGGTGCCGGGCACGGTCGGATCGGTGTGTGAGGTTGCTGCTTCAGTGGTCATGCCCCGACGCTAAAACCTAAATAAATATTTAGGTCAAGGGCCGACTGTGGCGGAGTTCAGTGGGGGGCACGCTCAACGTGACGAGATGAGCGGTATCAGTTGTTCGTCGGGGGTCCACGCGCCGTGATGGCCGAGCATGGCCGACTCCAGCGGTTCGCGCTCCGGGCGCACGAGAACACTACGACCCTCGGCAACGGCGATGATGTCGCCGATACGGTCGGCGATCCTGGGTCCCGGCGGGGTGGGGCCGAACCAGTGCTCGTCCAGGGCCTGTTCGCGGCTTACGACGCGCGCGTGCCGAGGCAGTTCTCCGGCCCACTCGGCCAATACATCGGGCAGGGCGCCGGTGCGCTCCAGGTAAATGTGGCGAACCCGCGCCTCACCCCCGATCAGCCGCACACCTCTGTGCAAACCGCGCTGTGAATCCAGGTCGATGACGGTGTCCGCGTGGATCATTCCGTGATCGCCGGTGATGAGCAGGGTGCAGGTGCCCGGGAGTTCGGTCAGCAGATCGGCGACGAACGTGTCGATCTCGCGCAGCACCGCCAGCGCCTCGGGCGATTCGGGTCCGTGCAGATGCCCGGTCATATCCAGGTCGGGGAAATAGGCATATGCGAAGCGGGGACGGGCGTCATGATGGCCGGCGACCTCGAGGATGCCGGCCCGCACTTCGCCGAGGCCGGTGGCGGGGTGGAGTGTGCCCGCTGCGCGGAAGGCGGCCCTGGTGAGACCGGATGTGCGCTGATACGCGGGGATTACATAGTGCAACTCCACACCGTGGTCGGCCAGATCCTGCAGGCGGCTGTTTCCCGGCTGCAGGGTCTCGGGCGGATACATATCACGCGCATCGTCACCCATCGCCGAATCGAGGCGCCAGCGCAGCGAATTGAGCAACCGGACGCCGTCGGAGCCCGGCACGGCGAAGCTGTAGCCGATGATGCCGTGCGTGGCGCACGGTGCGCCCAGGGCCAGGCTGGTGAGGCTGGTCGCGGTGGTGGCCGGGAACCCGGCGGTGAGCGTGCCGGTTGTCTGTGCGGCCAGGGTCGGCGCGATATCCCGGTGCCGCGTGAGCAGTTCGGCGCCGAGTCCGTCGATCAGCAGCACAACGACGTCGCGGTTGGGTGCGAATCCCAGGGGATTGTGCGTACCCGAACCGAACGACGCGGCGACTGAGGGCAGAACATCGGCAAGTGTGTACGGCATCGACGTCGATAGTGCCGGATATCGGGGCAGCGCTGCGCGGGATTTCCTTCCGGTCATGCGAAATCCATTGGATTCCGCCGCGCCGGCCCTGGTTGAATACCGGCGTGGCGTAGAGGTGCTGCGACTCCTCGGATGCGGTACCGCGGAGTCGGCGGCCGAACGAGGGCCGGCCTGAGCCGGCGTATCGCCATCACTCCCGGGCTTCGCCCCGGAAACCGTGCTTCCCCGTGGTCGGTCCACGCGTTCGGCGCCCGTCACCTGCCGCGACCGTCCGTGGTCATCAGGTGTAGTCGGTCTCACACGGGTGGAAGATGCCCGCGAATTGGTTAGATTGCATCATGCATGTTATGTGTATTATGCACATCGACTGACTTTTCTTGCGAGGAGCAAGCTCGTGACAAAAACCGAACCCGCTGTCCGCCCCGGGGCGGTACTTGCGGTGCTCGCCTTCGCTGGGATCGTGGCGTCGCTGACGCAGACCCTGGTGATGCCGTTACTCGGGCAGCTGCCGGAGATACTGAGCACCGACCCATCGAATGCGACCTGGGTGGTGACCGCGAGCCTGCTGGCCAGCGCGGTGACGACGCCGGTCGCCGGCCGGCTCGGTGACCTCTACGGCAAACGCGTGGTCCTGGTGGGCTCGGTGGTTCCGCTCGTCATCGGTTCGGTGCTGTGCGCCCTGTCCTCGTCGTTGTGGCCGATGCTGGTCGGTCGCGGTCTGCAGGGGATGGGCGTGGGCCTGATCCCGGTCGGTATCGCCGCCCTGCGTGATCTGCTGCCGCCGGCGAAACTCGGCTCCGGTATCGCGCTGATCAGCTCCTCCCTCGGCGTCGGCGGCGCGCTCGGTATGCCGCTGGCCGCGGCGGTCGTCGAGTACAGCAGCTGGCAGTACCTGTTCTGGGGTATCGCCGTGCTCGGCGCGATCGCGGGCCTGTTGATCTTCCTGGTGGTACCGGCGACCCCGCCGCGTGCCGAACGCGGCCGATTCGATGTGCTGGGCGCGATCGGCCTCGGCGCCGCACTGGTCTGCTTGCTGCTCGCCGTATCCAAGGGTGCGTCCTGGGGCTGGACCAGCGTCACCACGATCTCGCTGTTCGCCGCCGCCGTGGTGGTGCTGCTGCTGTGGGGTTTCTGGGAGCTGCGCTCGCGTGATCCGCTGGTCGATCTGCGGGTGACCGCCCGGCCCCGGGTACTGCTGACCAACGCCGCCTCGATCGTCATCGGTATGTCGATGTTCGCGCAGGCGCTGATCTTCCCGCAGCTGCTCCAGCTGCCGGAAGCCACCGGCTACGGCCTGGGCCAATCGATGGTCGCGATGGGTCTGTGGATGGCACCCGGCGGTCTGACCATGATGCTCACCTCGCCGCTGAGCGCGAAGCTGTCCGCGCTCGCCGGTCCGAAGATCACTTTGACCGTCGGCTCGGTCATCATCGCCCTCGGCTACGGAGCGTCGGTGCTGATGATGGGGGAGCCCTGGGGTCTGATGCTCGGCGCCATCATCATCAGCCTGGGCGTCGGTTTCGCCTACGGCGCCATGCCCGCGCTGATCATGAGCTCGGTGCCGATCACCGAGACCTCGGCCGCCAACAGCTTCAACACCCTGATGCGCTCGATCGGCACCTCGGTGGCCTCGGCCGCCATCGGCGCTGTCCTCGCGCAGATGAGCGTCAGCTTCGCCGGCGGGACCAGCGTCCCGACCGAGGACGGGTTCCGGGTCGGCATCCTGATCGGCTGCGGTGTCGCGGTGGCGGCGGCGCTGGTCGCGCTGACCATTCCGACGGCCAAGCGCGCTGCCGCGGCGGCGGTCGCGGGCGCACGGTCCGACGAGGTGAAGGCCGAAGCGCATGCGGCGGCCGAAGCGGTTCCTGCCGCACCCGCGGGACTTTCGGCGGAAGCCGAGCAGGTGGTCGACGATGCCGTCGCGGTGCCGCCGGTCACCGGGGACGCTGTTCCCACCCCGGGTCCGCGGCACGCCGCTCCCGAGACCCCGGCCGTCGCTGCGGCGCATCGCAACGGTGCGAGCGAGCCCGCGGCGCAGCCGGCCGGTAGCGGATCGGTGCTGTTCGGGCGGGTATCCGATGCCCGGGGTACCGCGGTGGCGGGAGCGACCCTCACCCTGATATCGCCCACCGGCCAGCAGCTGAGCCGGGCGCGCTCGGGTGCGGACGGGTTCTACGAACTGGCCGCGCCCGAACCGGGGTCGTATGTGCTCATCGCTTCGGCCGAGGGGCGGCGGCCCGATGCGTCGACCGCGGTCCTCGGCAGCAACCCGGTGTCCTACGACGTCGAACTCAGCGCGCTGACCGGTTTGGAAGGCGCCGTCGTGCGGATGGGAGACGGCCACCCGGTGTCCGGTGCGATGATCACCGCGCTGGACCTGCGCGGCGAAGTGCTGGCCGCGGGAGTTTCCGACCACACCGGGCGTTTCGAACTGACCGGTCTGCCGGAAGGTGATTTCACGATCGCGGTGAGCGCGTTCGGTTACCACCCGACCGCGGTCTCGGCACAGGTCAACGGCCGGGACACGGCCCGCCTGGAGGTGCCGCTGCGCCCCGGTGTGCGGGTAACGGGTGTGGTCAACGGCGGCGGGCGTCCGCTGGCGGCGGCGCTGGTGACCCTGACCGATTCGCTGGGCAATGTGGTCGAGAGCCGGACCACGGACGCCGACGGCTCCTATGTCTTCGGCAACCTCGCCGAGGGCAGCTATACGGTCGTCGCCACCGGCTACGCGCCCTCGACCGCGCAGGTACGGGTGGGCGAGCACGATATCGAGGGGATCGATCTCGAACTGCACGCCGGCTCGGCCGAAACTCCCGCCGAGCCCGAGGACCGGGAAACCGAACAGTTCGGCGAACTCCCGGAGGTGCACAAGACCTCCTGGTGAGTAGGTCTCCTGTGCGCAGAACGGAACAGGGCCCCCGGAGCAGCTGCTCCGGGGGCCCTGCGTGTTCGATGTCCCGGGGCCCGATTTTGTTGTATCGGAGCCAGCTCCTACACTAAACCGGTTGCCAGGGCATATCTGTGTCCGTGGGTGGCCCCGCGAGGGCCCCCGGGCGATACGAACTCATCCGGCGGTGACTGCCGTCCGGACCAGCCGAATTGCTGTAGGCCCACGGGTCGCGTCTGTGACGCGGGTGTTGTATGGGAACCGCAGCGAGAAAGGTGTCGAGGTCGAACTATGACCATGACCGATCCGATCGCAGACTTTCTGACACGTCTGCGCAACGCCAACTCGGCGTACCACGATCAGGTGAAGGCTCCGCATTCGAAGCTCAAGGCGAATATCGCCGAGATCCTGAAGCGTGAGGGCTATATCGCCGATTACCGCACCGAGGACGCGACCGTGGGCAAGGCCCTCGTCGTCGACCTCAAGTACGGGCCCAGCCGGGAACGCAGCCTGCAGGGTCTGCGGCGCGTCTCGAAGCCGGGTCTGCGCGTGTACGCGAAATCCACCAACCTGCCCAAGGTCCTGGGCGGCCTCGGCGTGGCCATCATCTCCACGTCGACCGGTCTGCTCACCGACCGCCAGGCGGCCAAGCAGGGAGTAGGCGGGGAAGTCCTCGCCTACGTCTGGTAAGGGGAGGTACGGACAATGTCGCGTATCGGTAAAGATCCCGTCGTGATCCCCTCGGGTGTCGAGGTGACCATCAACGGCCAGGACGTCGCCGTGAAGGGCCCGAAGGGTCAGCTCGCGCTGACCATCTCCGAGCCGATCACCGTCGCGCAGGAAGACGGCCGCCTGGTGGTCTCCCGCCCGGACGACGAGCGCCGCAATCGCTCCCTGCACGGCCTGACCCGGACCCTGATCGACAATATGGTCGTCGGTGTCACCAAGGGTTACGAGAAGAAGATGGAAATCTTCGGCGTCGGCTACCGCGTGCAGCAGAAGGGCAGCAACCTCGAGTTCGCCCTCGGCTACAGCCACCCGGTGCCGATCGAAGCGCCGGAAGGCATCACTTTCGCGGTGGAGTCGCCCACCAAATTCTCTGTATCCGGGATCGACAAGCAGAAGGTCGGCCAGATTTCGGCGGTTATCCACGGCCTGCGCAAGCCCGACCCGTACAAGGGTAAGGGCATCCGCTACGCCGGTGAGGTCGTTCGCCGCAAGGTCGGAAAGACGGGTAAGTGATCATGGCGCAAACCGAGAACCAGAAGGCCAAGCGTATTCCGCTGGGCAAGGATGCTTCGACTCGCCGCCGGCTGTCCAAGACGCGGCGTCATTTCCGCCTGCGCAAGAAGATCGAGGGCACCAGCGTTCGGCCGCGGCTGATCGTGCACCGCTCCTCGCGGCATCTGCATGTGCAGCTCATCGACGATTCGGCCGGTCACACCCTGGCCTCGGCCTCGACCATCGAGGCCGATGTGCGGGCGGTGGACGGCGACAAGACCGCCAAGGGCAAGAAGGTCGGCGAGCTGATCGCCGCGCGTGCCAAGGCCGCCGGTGTGGAGGCCGTGGTGTTCGACCGCGGTGGCCACGACTACCACGGCCGGATCGCGGCGCTCGCCGACGCCGCTCGGGAAGGCGGGCTGAAGTTCTGATGATCAACATGACTGCACACACCAGCGTGAACGGAAGGAACGTCTGATGCCGGGACGTCAACGGCGTGACGGCGGAAACGGACCCGCCGGACAGAACCCCAATGCCCCCGAGGGCGGCCGCGACAACCGTCGTGGCGGCGGCGACCGCCGCGGCGATCGTCGTAACGATCCCGCCGAGAAGAACCAGCTCGAGCGGGTCGTAGCGATCAACCGTGTCTCCAAGGTGGTCAAGGGTGGCCGGCGCTTCAGCTTCACCGCCCTGGTCATCGTGGGCGACGGCAACGGCCTGGTCGGTGTCGGCTACGGCAAGGCCAAGGAAGTTCCCGCGGCCATCCAGAAGGGCGTCGAGGAAGCGCGTAAGGGCTTCTTCCGGGTCCCGATGATCGGCTCCACCATCACCCACCCGGTGCAGGGCGAAGCGGCGGCCGGTGTGGTCATGCTGCGTCCGGCTTCCCCGGGTACCGGTGTGATCGCCGGTGGTGCCGCGCGTGCCGTTCTGGAATGCGCGGGCATCCACGACATCCTGGCCAAATCGCTCGGTAGCGATAACGCGATCAATGTCGTCCACGCGACCGTGGCCGCGCTGAAGATGCTGCAGCGGCCCGAAGAGGTCGCCGCGCGTCGCGGTCTGCCGCTCGAGGACGTCGCTCCCGCGGGCATGCTGCGTGCCCGTGCCGGACAAGGAGTCTGATATGGCAGATCTCAAGGTGACCCAGATCAAGAGCTCGATCGGCGCCAAGCAGAATCAGCGGGAGAGCCTGCGGACCCTCGGTCTGCGGGGGATCCGCAAGACGGTTATCCGGGAAGACACCCCGCAGAACCGCGGTCTGATCAATGTCGTGCGCCACCTCGTAACTGTTGAGGAGGTCTGACATGACCATCAAACTGCACCATCTGCGCCCGGCCCCGGGCTCCAAGACCGATAAGACCCGCGTGGGTCGCGGTGAGGGCTCCAAGGGTAAAACCGCCGGCCGCGGCACCAAGGGCACCAAGGCCCGCAAGAACGTGCCTGCCGCGTTCGAGGGCGGCCAGATGCCCATCCACATGCGCCTGCCGAAGCTGAAGGGCTTCACCAACCCGTTCCGGGTGGAGTACCAGGTCGTCAACGTGGGCGCCATCGCCGAGCTGTTCCCCGAGGGCGGCACTATCGGCAAGGACGAATTGGTCGCCAAGGGCGCGGTTCGTAAGAACCAGCTGGTCAAGGTGCTCGGCGAAGGGGATATCTCCGTTGCCGTGCAGGTCAGCGCGGACAAGTTCTCCGGCTCCGCCAAGGAGAAGATCACAGCCGCCGGTGGCACCGCCACCGAACTGGGCTGACGTCCGCCATTTCGAAGACAGGACGCCGGACGAGTGCAGGCTCGTCCGGCGTCACTGTTAGAGTTCAAGTGTTGTCTGCCAAGACCCGTCATGGGTTCGGCGATTCCGACCGGGACACGCTGAAAATTTCCATGGCCTGACCATGTCGTTCGCCAGGAGGATCTGTGCTTTCCGCCTTCGTTACGGCCTTCCGGACCTCGGACTTGCGGCGGAAGATTCTCTTCACGCTGGGGCTGGTCGCGTTGTACCGGCTCGGTGCCGCGCTGCCCTCGCCGGGCGTCGACTACAAGGCGGTCCAGGAGTGTATCGACCTGGTCTCCGGCGGTGATTCCGCCGGGATCTACCAGCTCATCAACCTGTTCTCGGGTGGTGCGCTACTCCAGCTGTCGGTGTTCGCGATCGGCATCATGCCGTACATCACCGCGAGCATCATCGTTCAGCTGCTGACCGTCGTCATCCCGCGGTTCGAGGAACTGCGCAAGGAAGGCCAGGCCGGCCAGACCAAGATGACGCAGTACACCCGCTACCTATCGGTCGCGCTGGCGATTCTGCAGGCTTCGGGCCTGGTGGCGCTGGCCGCCCAGGGCAAGCTGTTGCAGGGCTGCCAGCAGGATATTCTCGCCGACACCAGTGTCTTCGGCATGATCATCATCGTCCTGGTGATGACCGCGGGTGCGGCCCTGGTGATGTGGTTCGGTGAGCAGATCACCGAGCGCGGTGTCGGTAACGGTATGTCGCTGCTGATCTTCGCCGGTATCGCCGCCCGTATCCCGAGCGAGGGTAAGAACATCCTCGACAGCCGCGGCAACCTGGTGTTCGCGCTCGTCTGCGTGGCCGCGTTCGCCATCATCATGGCGGTCATCTTCGTCGAGCAGGGGCAGCGCCGGATCCCGGTCCAGTACGCCAAACGCGTCGTCGGCCGCAAGATGTACGGCGGTTCGTCGACCTATCTGCCGCTGAAGGTGAACCAGGCCGGCGTCATCCCGGTGATCTTCGCCTCGTCCCTGCTGTATCTGCCGAACCTGATTGCCCAGCTCACCGGGTCCAGTACCGCCGAAGACCCCAGCTGGTGGCAGGAGATCATCCAGAAGTACCTGGTGAACCCCGGTAACCCGGTGTACATCGCGATCTACTTCGGCCTTATTGTCTTCTTCACCTACTTCTATGTCGCGATCACCTTCAACCCGGAGGAACGCGCGGACGAAATGAAGAAGTTCGGCGGCTTCATCCCGGGCTACCGCCCCGGTAAGCCGACGGCCGACCATCTGACCTATGTGCTGAGCCGTATCACCCTGCCGGGCTCCATCTATCTCGGTATGGTCGCCGTCCTGCCGAACCTGTTCCTGGATATGGGTGGCTCCGGCGGCGGTACGCAGAATCTGCCGTTCGGTGGCACCGCGGTGCTCATCATGGTGAGCGTCGGCCTGGACACCGTGAAGCAGATCGAAAGCCAACTCATGAATCGCAATTACGAAGGGTTCCTCAAGTGAGAGTCGTACTACTCGGGCCGCCGGGAGCGGGCAAGGGCACCCAAGCCGTGCTGCTATCGGAAAAGCTGGGGGTACCGCATATCTCTACGGGGGATCTGTTCCGCGCGAACATCAGCGAGCAGACTCCGCTCGGTGTCGAGGCCAAGCGCTATATGGACGCCGGTGAGCTGGTGCCCAGCGATGTGACCAACCGGATGGTGCGGTCGCGAGTGGGTGAACCCGATGCTTCGCGCGGTTTCGTTCTCGACGGCTATCCGCGCACCGTGGACCAGGCCGACGCGCTCGCCAAGATCCTCGACGAACTCGGTAGCGAACTCGACGCGGTGCTCTGCTTCGTGGTGTCCGAGGACACGGTGGTCGAGCGGATGCTCTCCCGGGGCCGTTCCGACGACAACGAGGAGACCATCCGGACCCGGCTGCGCGTCTACCGCGACGAGACCCAGCCGTTGCTGAACTACTACGACGGTCTGGTGGTCTCGGTGGACGGAGTCGGCGAGGTCGAGGAGGTCAACTCCCGGGCCCTCGAGGCGTTGGGCCGTAATGCCACGACCGGATAACTCGGTTCGCGGTGCCGGCATCGATCCTTCGATGAAGGAGAGCTGTGGTCTTCGGTCGCAAGAATAAGAAGGTCGTCCCGTTCCGGACCGCCGGCGAGCTGGATGCCATGGCGGCGGCCGGGGCGATCGTCGGTCGCGCGCTGGTGGCGGTTCGCGCCGCGGCCGCACCCGGAGTCTCCACTCTCGAACTGGACCGGGTCGCCGAACAGGTGATCCGGGACGCCGGTGCGGTTCCTTCCTTCAAGGGCTACCACGGGTTCCCGGCGTCGATCTGCGCATCGGTGAACGATCGCGTGGTGCACGGTATCCCGGCCGAATCGGAGCTACTGGCTCCGGGCGATCTGGTGTCCATCGATTGCGGAGCGATCCTGGACGGCTGGCACGGTGATTCGGCCTGGACGTTCGGGGTGGGCGAACTGTCCGAGGCCGATCGGCTGCTCAGCGAGGCGACCGAGAAATCGATGTTGGCGGGAATCGCCGCGATGGTTCCCGAGAATCGGCTCACCGATATCTCGCATGCGATCGAGCTCGGCACCCGGGCCGCGGAATCCGAGCACGCTCGCCCGTACGGCATCGTCGACGGGTACGGCGGTCACGGCATCGGCCGCGAAATGCATCTGGATCCATTCCTGCCGAACGAGGGGGAGCCGGGTAAGGGGCCGCGTCTGGTGATCGGTTCGGTGCTGGCGATCGAGCCGATGCTCACGCTGGGTACCTCCGATACCAAGGTGCTCGACGACGATTGGACCGTGGTGACCACCGATGGTTCGCGGGCGGCGCATTGGGAGCATACGGTCGCGGTGACCGAGGACGGGCCACGTATCCTCACGCTGCGCCCTGAATAGGCCTCCCCGAGATCGGTCCGGTTCCGGTACCGCGGTGACGGGGCACCGGCGATAGTCACACTGTTCCGGTTGTTCTCGTGTGGATCTCAGAGTTCCACCATGAGAGTGACGGGACCGTCGTTGGTCAGCTCCACACGCATATGCGCTCCGAAACGACCCTGCGCGACGGATGCTCCGAACGTGCGGAGAGCCTCGGTGAAAATCGCTACCAGCGGTTCGGCCACCGGGCCCGGGGCGGCCGCGGACCAGGACGGGCGTCTGCCTTTCCGGGTTTCGGCGTACAGGGTGAACTGGCTGACCACCAAGATGGGTGCGCCCAGATCGGCGGCGCTGCGTTCGCCCTCGAGAATGCGCAGGCGCCAGATCTTGTCGGCCAAGGCGCGGGCGGTATCCGCGGTATCGCTGTGGGTCGCACCGACCAGCGCTACAAGACCGTGGGGGACATCGTGTTCGGCGGGATCGATATGCCCCACGATCTCGTCGCCGACGAGCACGCGGGCCGAGGTCACTCGTTGCAGTAGTACACGCACAGCCTCGATCATGCCGCGAGCCCGCCGATGGGCGGCCCGGGGCCGGTCGTTCTCAATTGTGGGAATTCGGTGGGGGTGGGCCGCCGCGGAGGTGCGGTATCTTCGACGGAAGCCGTGTTCTCCCGGTTCGGTTGTGAAATGTGCACGACCACAGGAGAGAAGCCCAAGTTAATCTTCGCGTCACGTCCAGTTGGTTCTCGACTGTCATTGTCGGACCAAATACACTCGTGGTGCGATGATTCGCGCCACCGGGAGGAGTGGACGCCATGGGCGACGGACAGAATGTCGAGTACAACGAACAAGCCTTTCGCCGTGCCGGAGCGAAAACCGGTGCTGTTCGGGACAAGATCCAAGGGGTGATCGACACCCTGGAAAGCTCGATCGCGTCACGCGGGGCGCCCTGGGGGACAGACACTCTCGGCGATACCTTCGCCAACGGGCAGAACGGTAACCCCGGCTACACCACGGCCCGCGACAACCTGGTCGAAGGCGCGGGGAACGTGGCGGGGACGTTCGGGAGCTTCCACGACGGTCAGATCGAGAGCGCGGATCTACTGCGCGATATGGAAGACGGCAACCGCGACGGTCTGCGCTGATCGAGTCCGGTGAGGCACTGAGGGGGCAGAGGCGACGATGACCAACGAACAAGCCAAGGCCGAGCTGGCGGCAATCCTGGACGGTGTGCAGGAGCAGATGCGCACTATCGCCGAACTCCAGCAGCGACGGGCCGAACTCACCGCGACCGCTGCCGCCCGCGGTAAGAAGGTCAAGGTCACCGTCAACGCCGACAACAAGGTGATCGACGTCAAATTCGCCTCGAATGTAGACGAATTGAGCTACTCCGAGATCGCCAAAGCCGTTATCGAAGCGGCCCAGCGGGCGTGTACGGAGGTAGCCCGGCAGACCGCCGGGCTGATGGCCCCACTGGAGAACCAGCGGGCCCAGCTGCCGAAGCTCTCGGACCTGGTCGAGGATCTGGCAGGAGTCGAGATTCCGGGTTCGGTAGAGGCGCCCACCACCCGGCCGAACAGCCTCGGTAGCCAGATGGTTTCCGATGGCAGTGCCGCGCCGCGCACCAGCATGCGGGATCTTCCGCGCGGTCGAGGCGGTTCGGCCACCGACTCCAGCTGGTGAGCCGGGTAACTCGAGATGATCGAACTGCCGGGGTGGGCCCAGAGTCTCTCCCTCATCGCCGGCGTGGAATGGCCCACCGGCGACGAAGACCAGATGTGGGGACTGGGCGAGGATTGGCGTACCGCGGCATCCGCACTCGAGGATATCGTTCCCGACATCATCGAAGCCAAGGACGCCTCGATGGAGGCGTATCCGCAGGGTGACGGTGTCGAGGAGATGATCAAGGCTTTCGACAGCCTCATCTCCGGTGACGGTTCCGACAAGGATCAGTCTCTCCCCAAACTGGCCGAATACTTCAAGAACATAGGCGATTCCGCCTACAACACCGGCACCGAGATCGAATACACGAAACTGATGTACATCTCGTCGCTGGCGTTGCTGGCGGCGGAGCTCGCGGCGGCACTGATCTGGCCGCCGACCGCGCCCCTGGTCCAGGGGGCGGCGATCGCCATGACCAGGGTCGCCGTCCGGATCCTCGGGCGGCGCGTGGTTCAGGCCATCGCGCGAGCCCTGACCAAGCTGGTCGCGAACCGGCTGGTGAACTTCCTGCTTCGGCACGTCGCGATAGACACGATCATCGGCACGCTGCAGGAACTGGGTATCCAGCAGTACCAGGTGGATTCCGGACACCGGAAAGAAATCAACTGGGATCAGGTCGCGGTCACCGCCGTGAGTTCGGCTGCCGGCGGTGCCGCCGCGGGTCCGTTCGCGGATATGCTCGGCCGCCGCCTGGACAATCTCCTCGGCGGATTGGACGGCAACGGGAACCCGCTGCCGCTGACGATGCCTCAGCAATACCTCAAAGCGGGTATCACCGGAACCGGTGCGGGCCTGGTCGGCGCGTTCGCGGGGCTCGGTGCCGCGATCCCGGCTCAGATCGTGGCCAGTGCCACGGGGGAGAACGCGGTGAGCTGGGGGGAGGCGGCGAGTCAGGCCTACTCCTCGCTACCCAGCCAGTTCGGGCCGCTGATGTTCAGTGCCGGCGCGTCCAACGGATTGATGACCGGCCTGGGCAAGTTCGGTGCGAACCATGCCTACAGTTCGCTCGGCGTCGGTACGTTCAACTCGGATCACCAGTCGTTCACGTCTCGGTTCAACGATGTCCTCACCGGTCCGGGGCCGGGAATCGGTGGTCTCCCACCGGGAGCGGGTGGTCCCGGTATCGGTAACGGGCCCGGCGCGAGTCCGGACGGCTCCGGGGCTTCAGATGGTTCCGGGGCGGCCGGTAACTCGTCGGGATCGAGATCGACGACGCCGGCCGCTACGGGACAACCGGGCGATTCGGCTCCGGCAACCGACTCCGCAACAGATACCGATGGGCAGAACGGCGGAGGCGACCGCTCATCGACCGGCGGGAACGATCCCGGGGCCGCCGGACCCGCGGATAGATCGGTAACCGGTGGTCACCATGACGTCTCGACCACCGGTGACGCCGGGCAGACCGGTGACTCGCAGCAACCGAGCCGATCGGAAACGGAAACTTCGAGCGCGGCCCGCGAATCTGCCGGTGAGAGCGAGGGAACCTGGAACGAGACTCGTGCGGGCCTGCCCGAGGAATCCCTGGAGAGCCGACCGCAGCCGGCGGAGGATCCGGGTATCGCGGCCGGCCGGCAGGACAGCGTGGTGGATGAGAGTACGGCCGCGCCACGCGCCGACGAGGGGCCGTCCGAGCTGAGCGACCGGACTGCGGAATCCTCCAGGGCCGGAACCGATCCGGCTGCCGGCGCGCCCCTCACGAACACGACCGGTGCGGTGGTGGCCCCGACGGCCCCGGGAGCGCCGGCAGCCACCGGCGTGCCGCCCGGTGGTCCGGCCGCCGCCGGCGCCGCCCCGGCGACCGGCTCCGGACCGGCGGCTTCCGGACCGGCGAATTCATCTGCGGCCCCGGCCGATACGAGGAGTTCGCCCGCTCCGCCACCTGGTGATCATCGGCCGCAGACAGGGGGCGCCGATGGGAACTCGGGCCGTCCGAGGTCCGGTATGGGTGAGCGTGCGGGCCTTTCACCTCGTACCCCGTACCCCGGTACCGACGGGGGGCTCCGTGCAGGACGGACGGACCCCGGGCTGCCCGGGTCCGATGGTGCCGATCGAACCGGCGAGGGACGGCAGCCGGATGCTCCGCAGCAGGAATCCCGGGCGGGTGATCGTGACGCCGGGATCGGTCCCGAGGATGTGGTGCCGGTACCCGTTGCGGTCGGCGAACCGGCGGCGGCGACCTCCGATCGAGGTACCGGGCCTCGCGATACATCCACGCCCGGTGAATCTCGCGGCACCCGTCCCGAAGGAGAGCAGCAGCGTAACCCGGCCCGCGACGAGGAGATTTCGCGCGACGATCCGGTTCGGAGCCCGGATGAGCCGGAAACCGCCCCGGATCTGCGCAACCGCGGAGAATGTGGGCGGCTGACTCTCGAGGAGATCCAGAGCGAGTCCGGCAGCGACCGGATCACACCTCCCCGGGATCCGGTCGGTCCCGGTGGTATGACCCGTTCCGAGTTGGAGGCGGCCGCTGGTGGACGCCTGTACGACTATCCGGGGGTGGGCGAGGATCACCCACGACACCAGGGCGTGGCGGACGAACTGCTGCGGATGGCCGCGCGGATGGATCCCGACGACGTCGCTGAAGGGCGCGGTCCCCGGGCGCTGGTCGTGGATGAATACGCGAGCCCGGTGGACGAGCACGGGGTCGGCGCGCATGCCTATTCGCTCACGGTGCGAATGGATCCGGAGACCGGCGAATACCGGATCGAGGTGTCGGACCCGGCAGCGGGCCAGCGCAAAGGGTTTCCGCCGGATATCCCGGCCGACCTCCGGTCGGTGTCGGCGATCCTGTTCGACGGTGCGGGTCATGCGGTACGCCCGGGACCGGCCGACGTTCGTGTGCGCCCCGCCAATGAACGCTACCTGCACGCCGGAGACCAAGACTACGGCGACAACCGCCGGCCGCATGAAACCCCCGACGAGTTCGTGGCCCGGACGCGTGCCGAACGAGCCGATATCCGGGCCCAGCTGGAGACCAACCGGGCGCAGTACCTGCGCGGGCGCGCCGACGGTCTCGACGCCGCCGGTCGGACGAACGATGCGGCGGTCTACCGGGATCGTGCCGAAGTGGCCGAATCGAGCGCGGGACGGTACCGGGGCGAGGCCGACCGTCTGTGGGAGGCCGTGGGCGGGCGCCCGGAGGGCGATGCCGGGCATCGCTACCCGTTCGGCGAATCCAGGTTGCCGTCCGACGAGTCCGGTCCACGGATCGGGCGGCTGACTCCGGAGGAGATGTTCCGCGGCGAAGACGGCGAGCTACACGGTGAAGATGATCCCCCGGGGACGTTCCGCAGTGCAGACGGTGCGCTGCACAAGCCGGGAGACCCGACAGGGACCTACCGCGACGAGTCCGAGGGCTTGCTGCACCGGCCAGGTGATCCCGAGGGGACCTACCGGGACGACGATCCGCCGCACAAAATGCACCGGCCGGGCGACCCGCCGGATACCTCCCGGGACCGGAACAACGACCTGCACGGCCCGGACGGGTTGTATGCCACGCAGGGTAAGACGGCCGGAAACAGGTTCGAAGCCGATCGGGGACCCTGGGCTCCCTACAATATCGACGATACGAACTCCACGGCCGAGCGGAGACAGGCGTGGGAGGAGGCGCTGCAAGCCCGCGACGCGGCGATCCGCGATCGGAATACTGCGAGAAACAACGCCAGGGCCCATGCTGACGAGTTCCTGAGGCTGGCCCGGCAGTACGGTATCGATACCCCTCAGCGGTCCGACGGCTCGCCGGGTAATCGGTATCACTCCGCTGACGACGTCATCAATCTCTCGACGAGCCGGCTCAGGAACGAAATCGACCGCATGCTCGCGGAAACCGAGCGTCGCTCACCCCAGGATCTCGCGCAGCGAGATGACTTTCTCGACGAACTTCGCCAGCTGTCGGGGGAATTCCACGATCTGGCGCCCAGACTGAACAAGACGTCGGAAGACATGGGCGAAGCGGCGGCGATAGCGTACGCAGTCGATACCGACCAGCGGCCCGAGGCGGTCCTGCTCGTCCCGTTCAAGGATGCCTCCCATGGGAGAGACACTGTCGACGTCGCGTCCTTGGTGCCGGGAACCGGCGGGCGTCCGCCGAAACTGGTTGTGGTCGAAGCCAAAGGCGGATCGGGCTGGCCTCTCAAATCGGCGGATGTGTACGACCCGCGAACCAGTTCGATCGAACGGGCACAGCAGGGTTCTCCCGAATATCTGCGGAGAACCCTGAACCTCGATCAGAATCTGCGGCGGCTGCTCACCGAAACGCCGGAAGATATGCGTGCGCGCGGTGTTGTTCCCGAGAGCCCTGAAGGTCAGGCGCTGATCCGGGCTCGGGAAGAACTTCTGAAAGCGCACCGAGATGGCACCCTGGAGATCGAATACCACCTGGTACACGCGAACGAGAAGGGAGAGATCCGGGCCGCCCGGTTCGACCTGAATCCATCCGATCCGCCCGGTCGCGCGCCGGTCGCGATGGACCGTATCGGCGGAATCGCCAGGGACACACGTATCGGCAGCCGGCCGGCAGATCCACCGCCTACCGGACCGTCGCCGGACCGGGACGGAGTGGCGCCCGAGAGGGCGGCCCGGGACGAGTCGCGTTCGCCGGAACCGCTACCGGACGATACCGGCGACCGGCACCGAACCGGATCAGCGAACGAACAGGGTCCATCGGAGCGCGAACAGATAACGGGCGAGTCGCCGTCCGATGTCGCGAATCGCGCGGACGAGCGAGTCGAAAACGCGGACAACTCGGACGATTCGCCATCGGAGGGTTCCGATTCCGCTCCTGGGCCTGGTCCCCGGCGGGAGGATTCTTCGCTGCCGCTCGGTGAGGCACTGGCCGATGCCATCGCATACCGCGACGAATTGTCGGGCCGGATAGCCGAAATCGCGCGCGGTCTGCGCACCGAGGCAGGCCAGGACGCATGGGAACCGGGCCGGATCGAGGCGACTGTCCGGGATCTCATGGGCCGTGATCTCGATGCCGAGGACAGCCGCCGGGTGGAAGAACTCGCCGAACTCATGCCCCAGCTGATTCGGGCCGACGAACAAGCGCGGCTGTTCGCCGACCGAGTCGAATACGACCGATTGCTGCACGAACGGCAGACTCTCACCCGGGAGCGGGAATTCCTTCGCGCGAAACTCACCGACCGCGCGCGCAACCTCGGTCTGGAGGAGCCGGGCAGCTGGGCCGGCCGGGATCCGGACGCGCGGGAGGAGGCGATTCTGGGGCTCGAGGTGCAGACCCGTATCGAAACCGTCCAGCACGCCGGCGGTATGGACGAAGCGCCCCATAGTGATCGCCACCCGGTGCGCGGTCAGGAACAGGAAGTCCGCCGGACACTGCTCGAAAAGCTTATCGCCGACAGCGAACGATTCGACGATCTCACGAACGAGCTTCGCGAGACCGATGAGCGCATCGCGACTATGGACCGGGCCGCCGAGGTGCTGGGCCGGCCGCAACCCGAGGATGCCGTCGCGGAGCTGGAACGGCTGGCGCGCGACCGTGCCGCCGAACTACACCGGATAAAACCCCGGCGGTCGATGCGTGACGATCTGGCCGGACGACTGGACGTGGGTGATCCGGACGAATCACTGGCTCCGGACCGGTTGGACGATACGGTGGCCGGTTTGCGGGAGCGGGCCGAGCGGGCACACGCCGAAGGCCGTCTCTCCGCGGGCGATCTCGCGGCCACGCTCCGCGACCTCGAGGGATTGACGGATGCCGCACGCGATGTGAACGCCGCGCACAACCGGATCGGCCGGATTCAGGACGATATGACCCGGGTGGCAGGCGTGTGGCGGGCACTGGCCGAGGCCGAGGGCGGCCGGATGGTGACCGACCGGGTGGGCCTGGTGGAGGGCGACGAACCCCGCATAATCGTGTACGGCCCGCGTCCGGATCCGGCCGATCCACGGGGGGATCACGACGCGGCGCTGGCCGACGCGCTGCGTCGCGATTCCGCCGCCGCGCAGGCCATGGTGCGTCCCGAGACGACGGTCGAATACCGGCGGGTACTGGCCGACCGCTCGGACGACTGGCGGGTCGAGGAAATGGATCCGCCGGAGGTCGAGCATCTGAGCACCGGCTGGGTGGCCGGCCGCCGGCTCGATATCACCACCTGGCGTGACAGTCACGGCACCGTGCACACCGTGGATCCGACCCGGCCCGACTGGAGTACCGGGCGCGACGACTCCCCGCCCCCGAAGAAATTCACGCCCAAAGACCCTCCCGACGGTGTCAGCGGCTGGGCGATGGAGGACGTCGTCAACGACATCACCCTTCCTACCGATGATGTTCCGGCGGGGCAGATTCCGGAAAGCACCCTGCCGGTCAACGCCCCCCAGGCGCCGCAGCAGTACGACACTTCCGGCGTCGACCCGAAGGATATCTTCAGCCAGCACTGGGGGACGGACTCGTACAACATCGTGCGGCTACTGCTGATGGCGGCGCTGGTGCCGAAACACCCGGCGGTCAAGAGCTGGATCCAGCGGCACCCCGAGATCGGCCGGTGGGTACAGGAGCGTCCGTGGTTGCAGAAGCTTCCGCCCTTCGGCACGGTCTTCCGCGACTACGAATGGTTCGCGCCACCGGAACGCGATGTCCAGCCGCTGCACCGCGGCTGGGAGATGAGCGACCACGCGCCGCCGCAGGCCGGCGCGGAAATCCCGGAAGGTTTGCGCCGCCAGTGGGAGCGGGATATCGAGTCGTGGCGCGAAGTCCAGCAATGGGCCGATACCGAATACGATCGTTTCCGCGGCGACGACAGCGATATCGACCGTATCGCCGAGGGGATCGACCGGCACCGGCGGGCCGAGCGGGAGGCGGCGGCCCGGGAGGTCGTCGATACGGTCCGTGAGCGCTTGGTCCGTGAACTCGGCGGAATCGATCCGAACGGTGACGTGCCCGCACAATTGGCGCGTATCGAAACCGCGATCGATCGGGTGGCCGGCGATCTGGCGGACCGGTTCGAGTCCGCGGATTCCGGCGCGATCCGCGATACCGTCGAGCAGATCCGGGAAATGCTGCTGGGCGTGGTCGATCCCGCCGAGATCGGGCCGGGCGCGGATCCGGACGAGATCGTCCGGCCGGTCGACCCCGACGCGATCGTCGATCAATTGGCCCCGCATATGCGAGTCGAGGTCCCCGAGTTCTCCCGGGACGATCTGCT
The DNA here is from genome assembly GCF_040632335.1 of Nocardia sp. NPDC019395. NCBI lineage: Bacteria > Bacillati > Actinomycetota > Actinomycetes > Mycobacteriales > Nocardiaceae > Nocardia > Nocardia sp. NPDC019395. The sequence continues at coordinate 40,585 of NZ_JBEYBT010000017.1, read as the reverse complement.
GCGGATCAAGAACCACCTGATGCGCGACGAGCACCGGGTTCGTGACTACACCGACCCCGCAGCGGGTTTCGTGATGCGGCCGATGGATCAGCTCGCCGATGTCGCCGAGGCATGGAACCGGCTGCAGGCCGGTGAGCCGCTGCCGCAGGACTTCGTACTGCTGCGAGATGCGTCGATCGAAGCCCAGTACCTGGCCGACCATCCGCTGGCCACCTGGAAACAGGCCAATGCCCACGCGATCCGGCGCGGCTACCACTGGGACGCGGACCGCCCGCCGCTGACCGATTGGCGGGCCGGTCGCCGGTACGCCCCGGAACCGGTACAGCGGCAACCGCTACTTCCCCCGGAACCGGGACCGGCTCCGCCGCCCGGCCCTGATCCGGCCACCGGACGGCCTCCCGCGGCAGGCTCGGCAGGCGACGGCACACCCCCGGAGCCACTCGGGCCCGCCGGACCTCCGTTATCGCCGGCCCCGGAAGAGTCCGGAGAGTCCCCCGGGGACGGGGGCGGCGAATCCGCGCACAGCAGCGTCCGGCCCGAGCCACGCCCGGCCGACGACCTCGACGATCCGGACGGTCAGGACGCGGCCTCGTCCGACCGGATGGATCGGACGCTGCCGGCCGACGAGGACGACCCGCGAGTGGACTCGGACAACCGTGTGGAGCCGCCGCTGCCGGACCGCGCCGAAGTCGCGTCCGGGGGCGATGCGGGATCGCGAGTCGATCGTGGTGGTACGGCACCGCCGGACGGCTCAGACCCGGCGCGGGGTGCCGGCGGTTCGGCCCCACCGCTGCGGGGTTCGTCACTGCGCTCGCACATCCCGCATCCACCGCACGACTACGAAGCGGAAATGCCGACTGCGTACCGGTACGAACGGAAACCGTGGCCGGTTCCGCCGATTGCGGCGCCCGACCGTCCGGAGCCGCCTGACCAGCCCCAGCCGCAGCCGCCGCAGCCGCAGCCGCAGCCGCCGCAGCCTCCTGTTCCGCCGGAGCCTCCTGTTCCGCCGGAGCCGCCTGTTCCGCCGGAGCCGCCTGTTCCGCCGGAGCCGCCTGTTCCGCCGGAGCCTCCTGTTCCGCCGGAGCCTCCTGTTCCGCCGGAGCCTCCTGTTCCGCCGGAGCCGCCTGTTCCGCCGGAGCCTCCTGTTCCGCCGGAGCCTCCTGTTCCGCCGCAGCCGCCTGTTCCGCCGGAGCCCCCGGTTCCGCCGCAGCCGCCTGTTCCGCCGGAGCCCCCGGTTCCGCCGGTGCCGCCCGTTCAGCCGGTGCCGGAGCGGCCGCAGCCGCCGGAGTTGCCGCAGCCTCCCGTACCACCTGGGCCGGGCCTGCCCGATATGCCCGGGTTGCCCCCTTATTCGGCCCCAGAGAGGACACCACCTGGGTATCCGGAGCCTCCGGCATCGCCCTACCCTGTCGCGCCCGGTGCCTCACCGGTTCCGCCGTCGCACTGGTCCCCGGGTCCACCGTGGCCACCGAGCGGGCCCGGATCGCCTCAGTGGCCGGCTCAGGATCCCGGCGGCTCGATGCTTCCACCACCTGTGCTTCCACCGCCGGTGCTGCCCGGCCCAGGGCCACAGCAGCAGGGAAGTCGGCACAACCGCGTCGGTTCGAACGGCGGAGCCATCGGAAACGGTCATGCGGGCGGGCCCGCCGACAATCCGGGATTGGTCGTAGGACCCTTCTCCGGACCGGGTGTACCGGCCGAATTCGATCCGGAAACCGGGGCACTGCGGGCGGGCCACGGTCTGGGCGGTGCCCGCAGCGGTGTTTACGGCGACCTCGGCGGAGTATCTGTCGTGTTCTACCGAGGGCACGACGGGCGGCTGGGGTTGCGAGTCGGTGAGCGCAGCGTTGTGTTCGAGGGCCCGGTCGAGGTGGATTGGGGCCAGGTCGCGTGGCGGACCATCCGGTTCGCGGTTACCGTCGGCGGCGAGACACTGGCGGAGCTGACGTACCGCGCATTGCCGCCCGAGATGGATCTCGGCGCGTATATCCGCGATGTGCTCATGGACGGCGAGCATCGCGAAAGGGTCTTCACGTGATTCGAATATCCGCCGAGACCCCGGCGCCGACCCGGCAGATCGCGGAAATCCGCCGTGAGCGATGCGGCATATGATCCCGGCTGGACAGGCAACGAACTGCAGGGAGGACTCATGACGGAGTGGCGTACTTTGAGCAGCCCCGAACTCGTCGAGCTGGTGGGCAGGCTGCGTGCGCTCGAATGGTCCTGGCGGCTGGCGGACGCGGACCAGGTGGCGACCGAGCTGGGCTGGCAGATCGAACGCGCCAGACCGGTCGCGGTTGTCCTCGATACCGGATTCGGCCCGGGGAGCGGCCGGATCCGCGGTTATGACGGTGTGGCTACCGAGATCGAGGCCAGGGTTACGTCTTACACCACCGACGATGATGCGGGCCGCGATCGTACCCGTGCGGCTTTCGCCGAGATGACGGCGGCGCTCAGCGCGGAGTTCGGAGCACCCACCAAGCGGATCCCGGGCGCTGCTCCGCGGGTGCGATGGGCCGGACCGGCGACGACAACGGTTCTCCGTGACTCCGGGGTCTCGGTGGCGCTGCACCTGATGACGAATGAGGCGCTCGCCCGCGAAGACCGGGCCGAAGAGCTGGAGCAACAGGAGCTGTTGTGACCGAATGGCCGGAATTCTCCGCGGGGTTGTCCAGGCATCTCGCCGGTCTGCCCGCGGGCGCGATATTGACGCTGGTGGAAGCCGGAGGATCCAGGTACGCGCAGTTCCGGCAGTTCGACGACCGGCTGTATGCCGAACTCGTCGGAGATGAGTGGCTCGGCCCGGGGAAGCGGGCCGGTGATTCGGGTGCCCGGCTGCTGGTCGAAGCCGGATGGCAGCGTCCTGATCCAGATCACACCGACAACTGGTGGATCGAATATCCGTGGCCGTTGACTCCGCTGCGGTACCGGGAGTTGGTGTCCATGGTGTTGATCGGATTGCGCGACGTTTTCGCGGTCGCCGAGCCGGCCGATCTCGTCTACAACGCATGGAATGTCGAGGACGGGGACCGGGAGTTGGTGCTACCCGGACTCGGTCTCCGCCGGGCCCCCACATGAGGGGCCGCGCACGAAGTCTCCGCAGGAATCGGCCATGAGTAAATCCGAGTATCACGAAGCCGGTGCCGACTCTGCTGCCCCGAGGGGCATTCGGTGCGCGGAAGAGGGGAGTTCCACGAAGTGAGCAGACCAGGCGACGAACCGCTGGACCGGCGATCCGAAGATCCGCAACAGTCGCAGCCCGCGGGATCGTCCGAGGCCACACCCGACGACGCGCCGCCGTCCGCCGCCCCTGAGAATCCACCGGAACCCGACGAGGACGCACCCGACGTGAGCTTTACGCCGGATGCGTCCTCGAATATCACGGAGCAAGCCAGGTCTCTCATGCACCAGGTCGCCCGCAAATTGGTCGCCGAGGGGCCGCCCGGCTGGCAACGGGTGGACGTGGCGTTCGCGGCGACCGTGGTCGCGAGCACCGGCACCGCCTTCTATACCGACGAAAACCAGCAGCTGGTGGCGCGTACGACCCCGTCGCAGGAGATCATGACGTTGGTCCGCGACCATCGGCGCCTGTCTTCCGGATTCGGCGACGGGCCCTGGTGGCGCCTGCTTTTCACGCTCACCGGTGAAGGCCGTATCGAGGTCGACTACGACTTCGGCGCCGAACCGTTCCCCGAAGACCAGCTCTTCGGTCCCGAGGCGTACCGAGCCGACCTCGATGCCTATCCGCGCGAGAAATTGCCGATCTGGCTGGCTGCCCATATTCGTCACGCGGGCCGGCAGCTCCGCCCACCGGAGGTGGCCGCCGCCCGGGCCCGAGCGGATCGGGAAGCCGGTATCAGCCCGGTGACGGACGACCACGCGCTTCCGCCGCTACCGCTGATGGTGGCGCGCTGGGCGGTGCTTTCCGCGGCATTCGTCGCGGTTCGCTCGCAGTGGGGCCCGCGCCTGATGCCGGCGATGCGCTGGTTCGAGGGCGCCACCCGCAGTGGTTGCTCGCTGTACGAGCTGCCCGGTGGCCGTGCGGTGCTGTCGGGCGGGAAATGGGACGCGCCGGAACTGGACGCCGTCTACAACCGGGGCGAGTCTCTGCCCGAACTGTATCGGGGCGCACCTTATTGGGTTGCCGATCCGGTGCTCAACCACCGCGCGAGCAGGGGCCTGTTGACCTTTTGCTATTGGTGGGACAACGGCCGGTGGTATAGCGGCGATTCAGCCGACCCCGACGATTTCGCCGAGGCGATACCCGGCCTGCGGACCGCCGACAGTGTCGCCCGGATAGTGACCGGATTGCTCGGCGAGCAGCCCACCGAGCGGCAGCGCGAGGCGGTCGGCACCCTGATCGCGGCGGCAGAGACCGGGACGGCTACACGCGACATGCTGGTGGAGATCTTCGGCGAGGACGGGACTTTCGATATCGATAACGCGTTCTATCAGCTCCTCATGGGTGCGGTGTTATCGCCCGAGCCGATCGCCGCGGCGGACGCGGTCGCCCGGGTCGCGCGGTATCTGAACGAGAGTGGCGCCGATACCGCCTCCTACGATGTGGAGGCGCTCCGTGCCGACCGGGTATCCGTCGGATGGATGGTGTATGTCCCGGTGGAGCCGGGGGAGATAGCGATCGGACGAGCTATCTTCTATGTGGCGGACGACGGAGCGCTGGAGCGATCTTCGTCGTCGGTGGCGCCGTCGCAGTATCTCCCCGAATTCGAGCGGCGGTTCCGCGACCGGAATCGTGTCAGCGTGTAGGTGGGCCGTGTCCGGAGTCGGCGAGCTGCGCGTAGCGGCATTCCGGCACCGAAACTTCGACGCCCGTTAAACAAGAGGCCGACCGGGTCTCGAGGTCCAGCGGGTACCCTTGGAGGTCCGTGCTGCGTTGGGGTGTTGACGATGAGGAGGCGCGCAAGGGAATGAGCTATGGAAATCATATCGGCAGATGAGATCCCGCCTGCTTGCCATTATACCCGTTGTCGGGAATAAAAGGCCGCCGTACCTTCGAGTTTCGAATCCGCAGGAGCGTTAACTATGGCACCGGAACCTGCCAATCCATGGTCGGGCCTGTCGTCCCAGGCCGAGGGCGGAGCGCTGGAACTCCAGCCCGGTGTAGTCGAGGGTCTCGCCGATAAATGCAACGAGGTCCTCGGCCGGGTACTGGCCGTGCGGGGCAAGGTGGAGCTGGTCGACAGTCTGGCGCCGTTCTCGACCCTGGGGTCGGGTGCGGCGCTGACGGAGCGCTTCAACCAGAAAGGCCGGGAGCTGCGCGAGATCCTCGACGACCACGAGAAGATCCTCAACGACATGATGGATACGTTCATCGCGGCCGGGAAGGCGTATTCGGCCACCGATGACGATTCCGCCCTGGATATCGATCGGGTGGACAAACCGGGAACATTGAGCGACCGGCCGAACCCCCGCCTCAACGACACCACCCGGGTCCCCGATTACGTGTACCCCGGTTTGCGAGAGAACGGTGGCGGTCTACCGGGGAGTCTCCACGAACCCACCGAGGGTGTGGAATTCGAGAGTCCGCAGGTACATCCGGAGAATCCGCACAACATCTCTTACGAAGCCTATAAGGAGATGCAGCGGGCGCTGGGAAACGAGGGCGGGCAGATGATGCCGGTCACGGTGGCGCAGGCGGCGGCTGATTGGCGTTGGCTGGCAGGCCAATTGGATGAGAAGTTCGATGACCTCGTCAACAAGATGGTCTCGGTGCAGAACTCCTGGCGCAGTCCCGGTGTTGAGGGCGGCGCCGACGCCGCTCGCGCGGCTGTCGACGCATACGGTAAGGACACCGACAAGCTGGTCGCCAATATGAATCTGATCGGCGACAATCTCGAGTACGCCTCGCAATGGCTTTCCGCGACCTGGTACGAGATGGGGCAGTGGGATGCCCCGCCCCTGGACGATGGCGAGCAGACGAGCGACGCGTCGTATGTGCAGAAGCAGAAGGAAGCCGAGCGCGATGCCGCTATCAGGGCGATGGACGAGGCGTATGTTCCGGGTCTGAAGAACACCGACGGCAAGATTGCGATACTCCCCGAGCCGGTACCCCCGACAACCGACGACCCGGGTCAGAACGGTGGCAACAACGGCGGTGGCAACAACGGCGGTGGCAACAACGGCGGTGGCAACAACGGCGGCGGTGGTACCCCGCCCGGTGCGAGTCAGCAGCAGGCCGCTCTCAAACAGATCGATCAGCAGCGTGCCGAGTTGCTGGCAGCCCAACGGGACCTGGAGGAACAGGCGCAGCAGCAGGAGGCCGCCCTGCAGCAGCAACAGCAGTCGTTGCAGCAGCAACAGGGTGCGCAGCCTCTTCTGCAGGCCGCCCAGCAGGGACTGCAGAGTCTGGGGCAGATGGGGCAGCAGTTGTCCACCGCGGCGCAGCAGGCGCTGCAACAGGCGGGTATCACCGGGTTACCGGGTATGCCCGGACTACAAGATGCCGTGAAGAACTATCAGTCGGCGCTGCAGAAGGCGGGCAAGCTGCCCGCCGGTCTCGGCGGAGGCGCCGGCCCCGCCGGCAGTTCGGGGGCACCGGGTGGTATGCCCAAAGGCGCCCCGGCACCGAATGTGGAGAAGGCGGCGAAGCTCTTCCCCCGGGCGGCGTTGGCCACGACTGCCTCCGGGCAGACGGCCGGTATGGTTTCCGCGTCGGCGAACCCTGCCGGTGCGCCCATGGGAGGTATGCCCATGGGCGGTGGCGCCGGTGGCGGCGCACAAGGGGGCCAGCAGAAAGATCACAAACGCGCCGACTATCTCGACTCCACCGAATGGCTCGAGGAAGGGATCGGGGACCCCGCGGTGGTAGCGAAACCGGTGGTGGATCAGTGAACCGCAGTTGGGTGTTCACCGATATCGAGTTCGTGGCGGCCTGGGAGGCAATGAAGGAGAAAGATCTACCCGCGCCCTTCGTCTATACCAGCGCTACGGAACGATACGACGACCATCAACTGGAGAAGATCGAGGCCTGGGAGCGGGTGCGTTCGCGGTGGGGCCGGGAGGTGGAAGAGATCCTGGCTTGCGTGATCGAGCCGGATATCCGCATCGTCGTGCGAGGATTCGACGGGAGTGATGCGCAGAACTCCCAGCGGTCGATCCGGCTCCTGGCTGCGCGAAAACGCGACAGCGGATGTCTGATCGTCCAGAAGCCGGGAAAAACTCTGTGGCATGCCGAGGGGTTCACTGTCACCGAGCACGAGGTCGTGGGGCTCGGCGATGCCGTGGTCGCGGCGCTGCCGCAAGCGGCACGGGGCCGAAACGCGGATTTCGTGCTCGTCTCGGGGGAGCGCAGTGATCCCACGGACCGGTCGCGCGGACGCTCATCCGTACTCGACCGTGGCGGCGACGACCCAGCCGCGCGGGCCCGCTCGTTCGGCGATGCGCCCGTAGATCTATCCGGGACGATCGCGATAGCCCAGGGGTATTCTCGCTTCGGCCCACGCGGGATCCGGCGCAGAAGTATCGGCTGGCGCGATATTGCCGGCGATGGACGGTATGCGATAGTCCCGGGAAACCCGGCCAGGGTTGTGCCGGTCGACCGGAAGCGGCTGGTCGGCCTGGTGAACCGGCAGATCGCGGAGATTGTCCGGGCGATCAAGGACGAACGGGCGAACGTGCCGAGTTGATCGGAACTTTCGGCGACACTCAGCTTCGGCTACCGTGCCGGTCCCATTTCTTTACGGCCGATAGTTCGCCGTTCTCGTCGAATAGGCTCATGGTGTCCGGCCGCCCGTCCGGGTGCCAGCGCCGAAGCACGCCCCGCGGTTTGCCGCGGTAGTTCTCGCCTTCGGATTTCAGGTGCCCGTCGGGCCACCATTCCCGGGTGCTGCCGTGCGGGAGACCGTCGACGTAGAACTCCTGGGACAGCAGCTGGCCCGGTACGAGTTCCTCGACCACTTCGCCGGTGAACGGTTGCCCGTTGTGTTCCAGCCGGAGATCTCCGTCGACCGAGGTGGCGTCCAGGTTGAGGTCGATACGCTTCATCGCGGATCTTCCGCCCATTTGTGCACGTAGATCAGATTATCGGGATCGGCGCACGAATACGGTCCGCCGCGCTCGATCCGGTGGCCGGCGTTCCGCGATCCGCCACTCTGTGCCGGTCGCCGACGCAGCACTCGCGACGACGTGGCGAAATATTTTTCGACACAGCCCATCCGACCGGGCACACTGTTAACAGAAGTGTCGTCGGGCAAGAAGACTCGATCGAGAAGCGCTGAGTACCGCATCGCTGTGGGAAGCGCTGACGATCAGGAGGTTCTGCGGGGATGGGGTATTCGTCAGCCGAGGCAACGTGGCACGATAGGCAGCCGCGATCTGTCCGGCCCACTACGTGGTGGCTGGTCGGCCACCGGCGCGCCGGTCGGTTCACGATGATTCACTTGTGGGGTCCGGGGGTGGGAGTCCCGGGATTGGACCGTGCCAGCGTATATCCGAACCCGATGTTCACCCGCCGGACATATTCCCACCCTTGGCAACCCATCCCCGTCGCCAGCAGTTTCCGCAGTATGCACCGGCTTTCACCGATCCCCACGCCGATTGATAACCCCCAGTTCACCTCCCTGATTCATGCTGCGTCCGGCAGCCGGTCCGCCGCCGGTCCGCCCCCGACCGCAACCGAAGATGCCGCAAACCGACACCGTCGGCACAAACCGACGCAGCTCGGGCCACATGGAACTCGACCGGCACCACCGAAGGCGCCGCAAACCAACACGGTCGGGGCCCGCCCCGCGTCTGCAGCGACAGAGCGAAGGAGCGCAGCGACTGAGCGGCGGAGTGAAGACGCGGGGTTAATAGGGCCCCGACCTCGAGACGCGGAGCGTCTCCAAAGTTACCGAGCGGCTCCAACGATACGGAGGACGATGAGCGCAACTGTCCAGGGGGACGAGGAGTTCCCCACCGAGTTCACCGCCCATTCGCTCACCGGTTCCATCCGTGTGCGCACCTCGGAAACCGGTCTGCCGTTGGCAGTATCTGTGGATCCCGACCAACTCCGCCGCGATCCGGACGCCCTGGCCGGCGAGATCCTGCGCCTGTGCAAACAAGCAGCGGGCCGAGCCGGGATCCAGCGCCGGAAGCAGCTGGAAGAGGTGGGTTTCACGCCCGAGATGTTGCGATTGACCGGGCTGCCGACCGAGGCGGAGGTCGCGCGCCAGGAGATCGTGGACGAGCAGGAATACGCCACCGAACCGCAGAGCTGGCTGCGTTCGGTATGAGGTGGGAAGCGTCCGGGAGGTAGCCGATGGTCGAAACAATGGATGAACTCATTGCCCAGGTGCAGCAGCAGATCTACCGCCTCACCGATCTGCACGAGGAGATGACCGGGATCATGGTCACCGAGACCTCGCCGGACGGCTCGATGACCGTGGAGGTCGATGGGAACGCCGCGTTGGCCGGGTTGAGTTTCACCTCGGCGATCACGCGGCTCTCGCCGGAAGCGTTCGAGAAGACGCTCGTCGAGACCGCGCAGGCGGCCGCCCATCAGGCGATTTCGCGACGAGCGGAGATGATCAACACCTTCAACTCGCAAAGCACGAGGTAGTCACCGATTGTTAACCGGCTCGCGATCGCGGGCGCTGGTATCAGCTGGGTACCGTTGTTGACGAAACATTGTGGGATGTTTCGGGATTGGACACCAAATGAATCACGTACATGCATTTCCGGAAGCGATTCGGCAATACGGCAACGCGTCCGCGGCGATGGCCACCGGAGTAGCGGCCGCTGCCGAGGTCGATCAGGTCGCGACGATCGCGGCGGCCACCCCGGTCTTCGGTTTGATCGGTCAAGAAATGCTCATCGCGTTCGCGTACGCGCAGGCCAATCATCTTGCCTCGGTCGCCGAGCTGGCGGGTGTACACGCCGGCACCGCGCTCACCGCGTATCAAGCCGCGGCGAGTTACGAGGGCGCCGACGCGGGTAGCGCGGCGAATATCGGCACGGTGAACCTCCTGCCATGACGACGCCGCCGGCTTCCCCGCCGCCGGGCCAGCAGCCACCACCCGGCGCCGACCCGCTGGATCCGACCGTTCTGGAACTGCTGCGGGGCAGTGCGCTGGCACCCATGCTGGATATGCCGGTGAACGACATTCTCGGCAGTATGGGGCTGCCGCCGCTGCCGGAGTTTCCGGCATTCGGCCAACTGCCGGGAATGCCGCCGCTGCCGACGATCGATCTGAGCGCGCTGATGCGCCCGCTCACCGATCTGGGATCCGCATTCGGGACGGGGCAGTTCGCCCCGGCTCCGCCGCCCGCGCCCTCCGGCGATCCGGCGGCGGCCCCCGCGCCGCCCGCGCCGGATCCGATGCAGATGCTCTCCCAGGTCAGCAGCGTGATGCAGACGGTTATGCAGGTCGCTCCGCAGGCATTGCAGGCGGTGATGTCGCTGTGGCAGGGCATGGGGGCGACGGAGGCCGCGACGAAGTCGGCCGAGGCCCAGGCCGATGCCGGCAAGCTCGAGGCGCAAAGCGTCCAGGAGAAGCAGCATCTCGGTGAGGGTGCGGTGTCGGTCGGTACCGGCGCGGCCGCGATGATGGCCGTGATCAGTGCCTTCGCCGTAAAACTGGGCCTCGCGCCGCTGTATTGCAGTACTCCGGGCGGCCAGGCCTATCTGGTGGTGTCGGCGGTGGAGGCGGCCACCGAGGGTATGGCGATCACGGCCAAGACCAAGGCCGAACTGGCCGTGGAAAGCGGCTTCATGGCGCAGGCCGGGCAGAAGGTCGGTGTCACCAGCGCGCCGACCGGGGTGAAATCCGGGGAGCAGCTCAACCAGTTGATGAAAGTGATGGGGATGATCACCCCGCTGATAAGCAGCGCGGGCCAGGTCGCCACATCGATCGGTCAGGGTATGGGCCAGGCAGGGCAGTCGCTCAGCCAGCTGGCCGCGCAGAACAACTCATCGGGTGGGCCGAAACCTCCGGGCGCTGACGGGCCCGGTGAACCCGGTAAGCCGGGGGAGAAGGCGGGCGGCCCCGGTGGCAGCCCGGTGGGTGCCGGCGGTGGTATCGGAATGGCCGGCGCCGTGCCCGCGCCGTTGAACGCCTTCCCCGGATCGAAGCTCGCCACGCCCGGCCCGCTGGGTGCGGTCGGCGCGCCCGGAGGTTTGGGAAACAGCTCGTCGAGTTCGGCTGTGGGCGGCTCGTCGGCCGCGAATACGGCCGGAACCAGTTCGGGTACCAGCACCGGCCAAGGCGGCATGATGCCGATGGGTGCGGGAATGGGTGCCGCGGGGATGGCCCGCGACGGGGAGTCGACCACGGACGGTTCGGCGCGTGGCGCGGTTTCGGCCGATTACGGCGACGAAGTGGTCGGGCAGATCGACGGCATCGCGGTGCCGGTGGTCGGGGCGGCGGAATCGGATACCGAACCACCGCCGGATAAAGAACTCACGCTCTAGGCAGATGCCGGTGATCGGCGCACAGGAGGGTTTCCCATGGAAAACGAGATCGGTGAGGTGTACAACGGCGTCCGGTTCGCCCCCGACGCAGCCGGAAAGGCGTCGTCCGGGCTGGACAAACTGGCCGACCGGCTGGCCGCGGATATCGCGGCGGTCCAGGACGCGCTGACAGTGCTCCCGGCGGGCGTGGACGAGGTGTCCGGCCGGGCCGCGCAGACGCAGAACGATGTGGCCACCTCATACCTGACCAGCGCTCAGGACAGTGTGTACGAAATCCGCAAACTGGCTGCCACGCTGCGGCTGAGCACCACTCAGTTCGGCGGTATGGAATCCGATAACGCCGTGAACTTCGGCGGGCCGGCGGCCTGACCACCGGCCTCGAACAGGGAGGGGATTCCCAGCGATGATCGAACCACCACAGCCCGGCTTCACCGGTGTGGTGTGGCCCGCGCGGCCGGCCGACCGGCTGGCCCGCGACCTCGCCGCCGGACCAGGAGGGGTCCCGATGGCCGAAGCCGCCCAGGCGTGGGCGCGGTTGGCCGCGTCCTTCGGTGCGGCCGTGGTGGAGTACGAGAAAGCGGTGAGCGAAGTACGCGGAGCATGGGGCTCCGACCGGAGCAATGTTGTGCTGCAGCGTATTTCGAGTTTGCGGGATTGGCTGGTCGAGGCGACCGGCGCGGCGACGGCGAATGCCGCGCGCTTCCAGGTCCAGGTCGCTGCCTACGAGGTCGCCCGGCTGGCCATGCCCGCCATCACCGATATCGAGCAGATCCAGCAGGTCCAGCAGATACTCGAATCCGTCGGTGGTTCCATGGGGGCGGCTATCAAGGCCGTGGCCGCCGATGCGGACAAGGATTCGGATATGGCCAAGGCAGTGGCCAGCCGCGTGATGGAGAACTACGAAAAGGCGACCGAACCACTGGCTCTCGCGTGGCAGCAGACCCAGCCTCCGGTGATCGCGCCGGAGACGGCCCTGGCCGCGGAGAACGCCGCCGCCGTCACACCCGGACCGCCACCGCCGGGCGCCTCGGCACCGGTCGGCGGCCTGGGGGGAATACCGGCCGGGTTCTCGGTACCGACGGCGGCGCGGGCGCTGTCCGCTTATACCGCTCCGGCATTCGCCAAATCCACCGCGGTGCAGGAAGTATTGCCGCAGCCGACCGGTTCCGGAAATGCGAGTTCCGCCGCACGGTCGCCGATCGCGCCCGGCATGATGGGGGCCGCGGGGGGTGGCGGTGCCCAGGAACCGTCGCGCTTTCCCCGTGCTTCCCTGCCCGGCGACGACGAAGAGTTCACCGGCCCCGGCGATATCCAGGCAGCACCCGCCGTTTTGGGTGGGGTGGAAGCGGCGGCGACGCCGCCCGGAGCTCGCGCGCACGGAAACCCGGGTGGGTGATCCGATATGACGACTCTGACCAACGACGCGCTGCTGGCCGTCGCCGAACGGCTCGACGTGCAGACGTTGCCCCTGGTGTTATCGGTGGGACCGCAGCAGGATTCGTACGACGCGTGGCTCGCGGCACGGGATCGGGCACTCGCCGATCTCGACGCGGCGGGTGTGTTCGATTCGGACGGCGATGTCGAGATCGGCCTGGCCGAGGCCCTCTTCGTGCTGGCCCAGCCGGAGCGCGAACTGGTCGCCCGGAACTACTCGCCGGACGGTGTCGTCCGGGTATGCGTGGCGTACCGGAACGACAAGCACGCGGTGGCGGTACGCAACGGTGACGACTTCGAACTCGGTCTGTGGTGGTGCGACGGTTCACCGGAAGAACTCGCCCGGGCGATCCTGGGTGCCCTCGAACCGTGCGTACCCGCGGAAGTCTCCGGATTCAGCGCACCGGCCGTGGACCTCGCCGAGCGTCTGGACCGCGCACAGGACACCAGTGCGTACATCGACGCGATGTACGCACTGGGGGTGCCGGCCCGGGATGCCTCGATATTCGGCGCGGCCTTCGGTTCCTGCCGAGCCTTCACCGAGATCGTGGCCTACAGCCACGAGGACGGACAGTCCACCCGCGCCGCCGGTGCGGTCGCGGTGTACGACACCGAACGCGGGCGGCTGGTCGCCGCCCCCACAGTTTCACCGGATCAACAGATCTGGTCGACGGTCACAACGGGTAGCGACTATCGGGTCGCCCAGGCGATTGCCGCCTTGCTCGAAGGCCTGCCCGGGGGGAGGTGGCTGACACCGTAATTCCCCTGGTGATAACCACCGCTCTCTTCGGCGCGAGATCGTCCGATCTCGGCGGAAATACAACCTCACGAAAGGATCCCGATAATGACGACACAGGGTGTTGATCTCGATCACGAGCTGGTCAAGAAGGCGACCGGCGAGATGTACCAGGCCATCGAGAATCTGCGGCTGTCGGTGAAGGCCGTGGACTCGGCCGGCGATGCGGCTCGCGCGGGCTGGAAGGGCGACGCGAACGCGTCGTTCGTCACCACCTCGCAGGCGTGGAGCGACGAGTCCGACAAGCTCAACCAGACGCTGGACGAGCTGACCAAGGCCACCGAGGATGCCACCCAGTCGATCCTGGGAATGGATGAGGACGCCTTCATCCCCGGCGGCGGCTACACCAGCCTCTGACCCGGCCCAGCCGTATTTCTACCTATCTGCTCGACCGAGAAGGAATGGGAACATGAGCGATATTTTGTACGACAAGCCCACGATGGAAGCGCTGTTCGACGCGCTGAAGACCGAGGGCGGCAAGATCCAGGGTGAGATCGAGGCCCTCGGTACCGCCAAGGACAACTTCCTCGCCGCCATGGCCAGCCAGGGCGCGCAGGACGGTTTCACCGCGGCGCACGCCAAGGTGAACACCGAGCTGGAGGACACCCTCCACAAGCTCGACCAGCTCGCCATCGCGGTGGAGAACGCGCTGCACCGCGCGTTGGAGACCGATAAGAAAATCGGCGACGGGTTCGCTGCCTTCGCCTGATCGGTTCTCCGCACCGTTCGACAGACGGTACGAAAACGGCCGGTTGGATCGGATGAGGATCCAACCGGCCGTTTCGTATGTCCGGCGCCGGTTCAGCGTGCGGCGAGGGATTCGCCGATGTAGTGCATTTCCTCCCGGGTGGTCACCATGTTCACCGTCGTCGTGACGGCCGGGGTGCGTACCGTGACCCGGTTCGGCGCGGCGGGGTCCTGGATCAGCGAAACATCGGCATCGATCGACCCGGCCGGTTCGTGTGGTTGCCGGACGTGCACGATCGTCGCGCCGCCGGCATGGGAAACCGGTGGGACACCGTCGAATACCAGGACTGTGGTGCTCGGATAAGGGGCTGTCGGCAACGGGGGCGGGCCGGGTGGATGGAAGGTCGCTCCCGCGGCGCGCGGCGCGATGGTGAGGACCTGTGGGGTATCGAGGTTGCGCACCATCGTCTGCCACGCTTCCGGGCGGGAGGTGTGCACAATCGCGTGGGCGCCGAGACCGGTGGCCCGCAGGATGACCTGTTGCGCGAGGTCCAGCGAGCCGATCACCTCGAGCTGCCGGGTTCCCTCACCGATCAGGGGTACGGCGATACCCTGGCCCATATCGTCGGCGCCGATGAGTTGCCCGCAACCCGCTGTGGGAACGGTGAATTCGCTCAGTGCGGTCAGCGTGCCCCGGTAGGCCACTTCTCGTCCCCAGCGTCCGGTGTAGCCGACCGGCAGCGTATCGAGCAGGATGCGCAGCTGATTGCCGTAGAGCTCGCGCAGACCGGGCAGCGGTGGCTGCTCGGGCGGTTCGACCGTATCGAACCGGACCACGGCGTTGAGGACCACGGTATCCGCCAGTTCGGTATGCGGATCGTTGCGATTGATACCCGGGCGCAGCCGCAGCGTCACCGTGGTGGACAGGCTGGGTACCGCCCAGATATCGGCCAGGCCCCGCGGGCCCACCATATCCGCGCTGATCTGGTATTGCGCGAGGTGGCGGCCTTGGGATTCCAGCCATTTCGGCGATTCGGTGATCTGGTCCACCGCGAAACCGTGGGTGAGTGCGCGGACCGCGGCATTCATCTCTGTCGCCGTGAGTACCGATGCGGCGATATCGTGGGCCGCCAGCCGGTTCGCGACCCGCCGGGTCGCGATGATGGCCGCGCGCAGTGCCCCGGTTCCGCCGCCGCCGCGGTTGTCCACGGCTTCGGCGTTGGCCAGCGGATCCAGCCGCAGCACCAGCCAGCAGGTGCGGTGCGCGATGGCCGGCAGGGGGCCGAGGATCCGGTCGTAGAGGTGTGCGGCGATGCTCGTTCCGGCGGTGCGGGCGCCGGTGCTCACCACGTCGATACTGGCCAGTGTCAGATCGAATTGGTCGAGGCAGCGGGCGATTTCGGGTAACGGAAGCAGTTGTTCGGTGCTGAGCGATCCCGGCCGCAGCAGTGTCAGGGTGTCCGGGGGCGGATCGATACGCAGCATGGCCAGCAGCAGATCCCCGTCCCACCGGACCCCGTACCCGCCGCCTTCGGGCAGCGGGACATCGAACGCGGCGGCTTGTTCCAAACGTTCGGCGGAGATTCGCCCACGCCGGGCCGCGAGCCCGCCCAAGCGGCCGATGAGGGTGCGACCGCCGATGGGGGTGAGTCCGATGAGCCCCGTGGCGATCCCGGCGCCGAGCGAATACCAGACCGAATCGGTGAAGGCCAGCACGATCCACGCGATAGCCGCGGCGAACAGAACACCGGGAACGACTATTCGGAGTGGAAAGATACGGAACAGCCAGAATTCCGGGTCCCGCAAGGTGTCGTAGGCCGACGGGCGACTATTGACCGAATCCGGGGAAACCATTGATTCCGGAGTTACGGATTGTGGTTCCCCGGTGTTCATCGTTTCGTTCACAGTTGTTTGTTCCTGCCTCGGCCGCATTCGCGTACCGGTGCGTCATCAGCGATTCCACCGATTCGGGCCGACGTAACCATCGGGGATTACGGTACCGTGTCGAAAGAGATTGCGGTCGAGAGCGCGATGGAGTCCCCAGTGCCAGCACAGCTGACCACCCGTGCCCAGGTGAACGGGTACCGTTTCCTGCTACGCCGTATCGACCACGCGCTGGTGCGTCGCGATGTGCGGATGCTGCACGATCCGATGCGTTCGCAGATCCGTTCGCTGCTGGTCGGTCTGGTGCTCGGGATCCTCATCGTCGCGGGTGCGGCGATCCTCGCCCTCCTACGCCCCCAGGGTTCGATCGGCGACGCTCTCATCGTCTCCGGTAAATCCAGCGGGGCACTGTATGTGGTGGTCAAGAAGGAAGACGGCAGCCAGACTCTGCATCCGGTCCTCAATCTGGCGTCCGCGCGGCTGATCACGGGCAGTAACGCCGAGCCGCATGCGGTCAAGGACGACAAACTGGGTGATCTGCCACGCGGCCCACTGCTGGGAATACCCGGCGCCCCCGCCGCGCTCCCGGGCTCGGCACAAGACGGTGATTCGCATTGGTCGCTGTGCGAGTCCATCGAATTGTCCGCGGGCGGTAGTGCGGCATCGGCGGCGGGAGCGACCACGACGGTCGTATCCGGCGCTCCCGCGCTCACCGACCGGATCCGCGCCGCCGGACCCGCCGAATCGCTGCTGGTGACCCGCGACGATAAGACCTACCTGGTCTACGACGGCAAACGCGCCGAGGTCGATCCGAATGATTCGGTGCTCGACCGCGCCCTGGACCTACCGGCTCATCGCCCGCGCCCGGTCGGCACCGGCTTTCTCGGTGCCACCACGCAGGTGCCGGCGTTGAAGGCGCCGGTGATCGATCGTGCGGGTGAGCCCGGTCCGGGACGGCTGTCCGAGGTGCCGATCGGCGGGATCATCTCCGTCGCGGGTGTCGGCGGTCATGCCGGCCCGGAAATGTATGTCGTACTCGCCGACGGGGTCCAGCCGGTGTCACCCTTCACCGCCGAGGTGATCCGGTACGCCGATTCGCACGGGATGAGCGATGTCGCGGTCATGCCGCCCGATGCGCTCGACGATGTGGCGGTGGTGCACCGGCTGCCGGTGGACGATTTTCCCGGGCAGATCCCTGAGATAGTCGACGCCGAGGACGGCCCGGTCGCCTGCGTCGCCTGGGCGAAATCGCCGGGGACCACGCCGGTGGAGGCGGGTGCCGGTGAGGGGCCAGGGGAGCGTGCGTCGGTGGGTCTGCTGATCGGGAACAGGCTACCGATCGCGGAATCGGCGCAACCGGTTGCGCTGGCGACGGCGGACAGCAGCGGTGACCGGGTGGACCAGGTGTATGTCGAACCGGCGCACGGCGAATACGTTCAGATCACCGGCCTGGAACCGGGAAGCCCCCGGCGCGGGAGCCTGTTCTATGTCGCCGACAACGGAATCCGCTACGGCGTACCCGATCCGGCCACCGCGAACGTACTCGGTTTGGGGGATACGCCGCACCTGGCGCCCTGGGCCATCATCAGCCAGCTCGTTCCCGGTGCCACCCTCAATCCGCGAGAGGCTCTGGTCAGCCACGATTCGCTGACCGAAGGCTGATCCGCCGGCGCGGTATCGCGCCGGCCGGCGGCTTCGTGGACGGCCTCAGCCGGGGTCTGTCCAGCCGATGTTCAGCGATTCCAGGATGGTTGCCAGCGCCAGCCGCATATCCGGTTCCTCGATACGCCGCAGGACCGCCTCGTCGATCTCGGTGAGATCCAGGGATTCGTCGTTGGCCAGCCGGAACTCGCGTTCCTCCTCGGCCGCCTCGATCACATTGCGGATGAACCGGCCGTTACCGGCGAGATCCACACCGCGGCGGGGCTGCCCACTCTGATCGGTGCTCTCCATCGCGTACAGCCGGTCGCAGGTCCGGATCAGCACCTTGAGCGCTTCGTCGGACAGATCCGAATCCCGCTTCTTCGCGATGACCTCACCGATCTGGCCGAGTTCGGTCGCGCTGTAGGACGGGAACTGCAGGCGTTTGGCGAAACGTGAGGCCAGACCGTCGTTCGCGGCGAGCAGCCGATTGATCTCGCCGTCGTAGCCGGCGATGATGACGACCAGGCGGTCGCGGTCGTTCTCCATCCGGGCCAGCAGCGTATCCACGGCCTCGCGGCCGAACGCGTCACCGCCGGACAGGCCCGTCTGGATCAGGGTGTAGGCCTCGTCGATGAAGAGAACACCGTCCATCGCGCTGTCGATCAGCTTGCCGGTTTTGATGGCGGTGCTGCCCAGATGTTCGCCGACGAAATCCGCGCGCTTGGCCTCGACCATTTTCTCCGTCTGCAGCAACCCGAGGCCGCAGTAGATCTTGGCGACCACCCGGGCGATGGTGGTCTTACCGGTACCGGGTGGCCCGGTGAACGCCAGGTGCTGGCCGCGCGGCGCACTGGCCATCCCCTTCTCGGCCCGGATCTTGGCCAGCTGGGCGGTCGACTGCAGTTTGGCGACCTGGGTTTTCACCGAGGCCAGGCCGATCTGGGAGTCCAGTTCGGCCCGCGCCTCGGCCAGCGTCTCCTTGGCCCGGTCCTGTACCTCGGCCCGGTTCATCTGCTCCATCGTGGGCGAGGAGGCCGGATCCCATTTATCGGTACGGGCTTCGATGACCTCCCGGTTGGTGATGGTGATCCGGTAGGTGCGGTCGCGCATGGCGGAAGCGTTGGCGTCGAAGTCGGGTGCCTGGGAGTACACCTTCTCGAACAGGGCCTGTGCTTCCTCCTCGTTACCGGTTTCGCGTAGGCACAGCCCCCGGCAG
This sequence comes from Nocardia sp. NPDC019395, assembly GCF_040632335.1. NCBI lineage: Bacteria > Bacillati > Actinomycetota > Actinomycetes > Mycobacteriales > Nocardiaceae > Nocardia > Nocardia sp. NPDC019395. The sequence goes on along the minus strand of NZ_JBEYBT010000017.1, from coordinate 21,514 downwards.
AACATGGCCGTGGAACGTGCGGCGGGGATCGGCCCCTGTTCGGCTGCCTGCATCCGGCGGATCGATTCGGCGAACAAACCCAGCTGGGCACAGGCTGTTCCGGTCATGACGTGCGCGCCGGCCGCCAGGTACGGGTCGTCCCATTCCGCCGACCCGGCCAGCACGCTCATGACATCGGGCCAGCGTTGCGTGGTGTAGTGCAATATCCCGCGGACATAGGCGGCGATCCGGTCGTCGGCCGTGCGTTCGGCGTCGTTGAGCCGGCCCCGGCGATAGGTGTCGAGCTGATCCAGGGCCCGCTCGGCCTCGTCGAAATCTTTGTCCGCGATGAGCTGCGCGGCCCATGCCAGCGATATCTCCGTTTTGCTGGACAGCGGGTAGTCGATGTAGAGGCCCGGCTGGAAGCGGCCCGCGAGTTCCCGCGGACGCAGACCCACGCGTCGCTGCTCGCGGTACAGCGTGCTGTCACAGGTCTTCTGGAGGTTGAACAGCACATCTTTGGTGAGTTCCCCGGCGGCCGCCCGGCCCAGCCAGGCGTCGCACATGCCCGGATCCCATTCGGTCGCGCGCTGGAACGCCAGCTTGGCGTACTCGAGGTCGCGCGTGGATTCCTGGCCTTCGATGGACAATCCGAGCGACAGAACCCCGGCGTCGAATGCGCGTTGAGCTTGGCGGTTGCCGGTCATTGCAGGCGCTCCCCGAATTCTTGATAGGCGTAAAGAGAACGTTTATCTGGATACCAGACTACCGATCGCGCGCACCCCGGCGCTCCGTTACATTAGGTTCGGTTGCCGGGAGAAGGCAGCGTGTGACCAACCAGCTGAGAGCGCTTGACAATTGCCGAAGTTGCTGCTACGGACCGTGTTCCGCGGTGCGGTGTCGGCCGGGATCATAATTATGAATTGCGAGAAAATGAATTGGCAACGGCCGAGGCGTGAATTGTTGATCGGGACGTTGGTGGGGGAATGAGTACAGTGGTCGAAACGCCCAGTGGCATCCGCACGCAGGAACCGGAACTGAGCCGGGTTTCGGTCATCGGAGGCAATACGCAGGTCGATGTGGGACTGCCCGCGACGGTGCCCATCGCGAGCTTCATCGGCGATCTGGTGGCCCTGATCGATTCGCGTAACCCCGGCCTGCCGGACTCCGACGACGATACGGGCCCGCTCGATGCCCAGCACTGGACCCTGGCGAGACTGGGGCGTGAGGCCATCGCGCCGAGCCGGACGCTCACCGAGGCCGAGGTCTACGACGGTGAACTTCTGGTGTTGCGCTCGGTCGGCGCGAAAGAGGCGCCCGCACTGTTCGATGATGTGATCGACGCGGTATCCCGCCTGACCGCTGAGGAATTCACCGGTTGGTCGGGATCCTCGGCCCGCTGGATGGGACTGGTCGTATCGGCGATCACCGTGCTCACGACGCTGGTCGTACTGGTCCTCTCGCGGGGCAGCGGAGATCCGATCGCGCCGGCTCTGGTTCTCCTCGGTTCGGGACTGGCCGCACTGGTCGCCGCGGGGATCACCGCGCGCAGATACGGCGACGAACTCACCGGCTCGTGGTTGTCCGCCGACGGGCTGATGCTGCTGTTCGGGGGCGCCGCGCTGGTCGTCCCGGGCACCCTGGGCAGCCCCCACCTGCTGCTGGGGAGTTCGGTGCTGCTGGTGGCCGCCGTCCTCGGCTACCGGCTGACCGGGGTCGGCGCCACGCTGTTCTCCTGCGCGGCGGCTGTCGCGGTGATCGCGCTGGTAACCGCCGGGATCTATCTCATCTGGCATCCGGCATTGCCGAAGGTGGGTGCCGGACTGCTGGTCGCCGGGATCATGATTCTCTCCATGGTGCCCCGGCTTGCGGCACTGCTGGCGCGGCTGCCGGTACCACCAGTGCCGACCGCCGGTGCCGCGATCGACCCGGCCGATCACGAACCACGGCCGACCATCGAGGGTATCGGCGCCATCGGAGCCACCGCGCTGCCCTCCGCCGCCGGACTCGGCGAGCGGGCCCGGGCGGCGAATCGATTCCAGACCGGCCTCATCGTCGCGTGCACGGCCAGTGCCGTGATCGGGGCGTTCGGGGTCGCCGATCCACTGGGGCCCTACCGGTGGCAGGGCATCACCCTCGCGGTGATCACCGCGATCATTCTGTCGTTGCGCGGGCGGTCGTTCGCCGATATCACCCAGGCGGCCACGCTGATCGGTGGCGCCTGCGTCGTCTTCGTGGCATTGATCGTCGGGCTTTCCTTCGGCGACAGCGATCTCATCCTGCTCTGTGCCGCGATCCTGCTGGCGTTCACTCTCGCCGTGGTCGCTTTCGGGGTGATCGGTCCGCATATCGAGGTGACCCCGGTGGTCCGGCGCATGATCGAACTCTTCGAATACGGGCTGATCATGGCGGTGATCCCGCTGGTGCTCTGGATGATGGGCATCTACGGTATGGCGCGGAACCTGAGCATATGAGTGCTGGCCCGCTCCGCCGGCTGGTACGCCTGGGGTGTGCCGCTGCCGTGCTGGGCGCGGCGGTGGCACTGCCCGGTTCGTACGCCGCGGCGGTACCGCAGCCCGCGATAGACCCGGGTGCGCTCGGCGCGGCGCAGGCGATCAGTGGCCGGCCCGCACCCCTGGAACCGACCGAGCAGAGTGCGGTATGCGCCGAACCGCTGCTCACCGGTGCCCCGCCGACCGCCCCCCCGATGTCTCAGCATGTGCTGAACCTGCCGGCCGCCTGGCAGTTCAGCCGGGGCGCGGGTCAGAAGGTGGCGGTGATCGATACCGGCGTGAACCGGCATCCCCGGTTGCCGAGGCTGCAGCCCGGCGGTGACTACGTATCCGATTCCGACGGCACGGTCGACTGCGACGGCCACGGCACCCTCGTCGCCGGGATCATCGGCGCCCAGCCCAGCGCGGAGGACGGGTTCGCCGGTGTCGCACCCGATGCGGAGATCCTGAGTATCCGTCAGCTGAGCTTGGCCTACGAGAAGAAGGACAACAACAACCGCGACGCGCCGGGAAAGATCAGCACCGACGGTTACGGTACTGTGCTGACCCTCGCGGGCGCCGTGGTGCGCGCCGTGGACCTGGGCGCCACGGTGATAAATATCTCCGAAGTCGCCTGTACCCAGGCCGGACTCGATACCGCCGACGGTGCGCTGGGTGCCGCCGTGAAGTATGCCTTCGAGCGCAATGTGGTGGTGGTCGCCGCGGCCGGGAACCTGCAGAGCGACGGTGCCTGCAAGAATCAGAACACCGGTTCCGGCTGGCAGTCGGTGGCTACGGTGGCCAGCCCGGCCTGGTTCTCTCCGTACGTGCTCGCGGTCGGTTCGGTGGATCCGAACGGGCAGGTTTCCGAGCTTTCGCTGAACGGGCCGTGGGTGCAGGTGGCCGCGATCGGCCGCGGCATCGTGTCATTGGACAGCAAACCCGGCGGTACCGGCCTGGTCGACGGTGTGCAGACGTCCGAGGGCGTCCGTTCGGTGGAGGGGACGAGTTTCGCCGCGCCCTATGTCGCAGGTCTCGCGGCCCTGGTGCGCGCGCGTTTCCCGGAGCTCACCGCCGCTCAGGTTATGGACCGGATCACCCGCACCGCGCACGGGCCGGGCGCCGGCCGCGACGACAAGATCGGTCACGGCCTGATCGACCCGCTCGCCGCCCTCACCGCCGAACTGCCGGTCGAACCGGTGGGTGTCGGTGCCGCGGCCGGTGTACCCATTGCCGCACCGGCTCATCCGCCGGGGCCCGACCCCAGACAACGCTGGATCGCGATCATCGGTTCGGTGGTCTGTCTGTCCGGGCTGGCCATCGGGGCGGCGGTGGCGTATCCATTCCGCCGCCGACAAAGTGATCTGGACCTGGAATTGGATCCCTGACACGGCTCGTTATCGACCCGCCGGCTGCCGATCGAAGAAGGAATCATGGCTACCGAAGGCTTTGTGCGCCGCCCCCGTATCGCCCCACCCCGGGCTCCGGGCGGTGAGGTCGCGCTGACGGCGCCCCCGGAGGTCCCGCGCGCCATCCCGGCCCCGTTGATGATGAAACTCATGCCGGTGATCATGGTGATCGCGGTGATCGGCATGATCGGCATGATGGCGATGATGGGCCGCAATCTGCTCGCCAATCCGATGATGATGATGTTCCCGATGATGATGATCATGTCGATGGTCGGCATGATGGCCGGGTTCCGGGGCGGTGGCGGCAAACGCGCGGTCGAGCTGAACGAGGAACGCAAGGACTATTTCCGGTACCTGGACCAGATCCGCAAGGATGTCCGCCGCACCGGCGTCAAACAGCTCGAATCACTCGGTTGGAGCCATCCCGAACCCGCCGATCTGCTCTCGCTGGTGGGTACGCGGCGGATGTGGGAGCGCCGCCCCAACGATCCGGATTTCGGACATGTGCGCGTCGGGCTGGGCAGCCATCGCCTGGCCACCAAACTCGCCCGCCCGGAAACGGGTCCGCTCGAGGACCTCGAACCGGTATCGACCGTGGCGTTACGTCGGTTCGTGCGTACACATTCGGTGGTGCACCGGTTGCCGACCGCCGTCTCGTTGCGCGCCTTTCCCGCGGTCAATATCGGCGGCGATGCCCGCGAGTCACGCAACCTCGTGTGTTCGATGCTCATGGAGCTGGCGACTTTTCACGGCCCTGACCACCTGGCCATCGCAGTGGTCTGCAGCGATCCCGACGGCCCGGTCTGGTCGTGGGCGAAATGGCTGCCGCATCTCCAGCATCCGGTCCAGCGCGACGGTATGGGATCGGTGCGGATGATGTACCAGTCGCTGGGTGAACTGGAGACCGCGCTGTCGGCCGAGTTGATCGAGCGCGGCCGGTTCATGCGCAACCCGCAGCCCACCCAGGGCCGGCTGCATCTGATCGTGGTCATCGATGACGGCTATGTGAGCGGTAACGAGCGGCTGGTCGCCGAGTCCGGTCTGGACTCGGTGACGGTTCTGGACCTCACCGCTCCCGAAGGCGGGCTCGCCGCCCGCCGCGGGCTGCAGTTGGTGTGTTCGAACGGCGAGGTCGCGGCGAAGAGCGCCGCGGGTACCGAGCGGTTCGCCGACGCCGATGCGGTGAGTATCGCGGAGGCCGAGGCGTTTTCGCGGGCATTGGCCCGATACCGGCTCGCGACCGCGGCACAGATCGTCAGCCTCGGCGAGGGCACCACTTCCGACCCCGGTCTGATGGCGCTTTTGAAGATCTCCGATGCCGCTCAGATCGATGCCGCGCGAGTATGGCGGCCACGGACCGCCCGGGAACGGCTGCGGGTCCCGATCGGCATCACCCCGGACGGGACACCGGTGGAGATCGATATCAAGGAATCCGCCGAGAACGGTATGGGCCCGCACGGTCTGTGCATCGGCGCGACCGGTTCGGGTAAATCGGAATTCCTGCGTACCCTGGTCCTTTCGCTGGTCACCACGCATTCACCCGATGCGCTGAACCTCGTACTGGTCGACTTCAAGGGCGGTGCGACCTTCCTGGGCCTGGACCCACTGCCCCATGTCGCGGCGGTGATCACCAACCTGGAAGACGAACTGTCCCTGGTCGACCGGATGAAAGACGCGCTGGCCGGTGAGATGAACCGGCGCCAGGAACTGCTGCGATCGTCCGGTAACTACGCCAATGTCAACGACTACGAGAAGGCGCGTGCCGCCGGCGTACCGCTGGATCCGTTGCCCGCGCTGTTCGTAGTGGTCGACGAATTCTCCGAATTGCTTTCGCAGAAACCGGATTTCGCGGAGCTGTTCGTGATGATCGGCCGCCTCGGCCGCTCCCTGCATGTCCATCTGCTGCTGGCCTCGCAGCGCCTCGAGGAGAACAAACTGCGCGGCCTCGAATCGCATCTGTCGTATCGGATCGGCCTGCGTACCTTCTCCGCGAACGAATCCCGGGCGGTCCTGGGCATCACCGATGCCTACCATCTGCCCAGTGTTCCCGGCTCCGGCTATCTGAAGAGCGACGCCTCCGACCCATTGCGTTTCAACGCCAGTTATGTGTCCGGCCCCTACGAGGCGCCCCAGGGCACCGCCACCGAAGACGGCAGCCCGGTCGCCCGGCAGCGCCCGGCCGTATTCACCGCGGCGCCCGTCGAGGCGCCCGAGACAGTGGAGTCCGAGGACGGGCCGGAGGGCGCTGCCGCCGCGTTCAACCCGCTGCTCGAACTTCCGCCGCCGCCGTCGGAAGTAGCTGGCGCTGGGGCCAATCTCGATGGCGAGGGCGTCCCGGACTCGCTGCTGGATGTGGTGGTCAATCGCCTCACCGGCCACGGCCGGCCCGCTCACGAGGTGTGGTTGCCGCCGCTGGACGAGTCGCCGACGGTGGATATGTTGCTGCCGGATCCGGATTGGCGGTCGCCGGTCAACCGGCACGGGCAGCTGTGGATGCCGATCGGTGTGATCGACAAACCGTACGAACAGCGCCGCGATGTCCTGACCATCAATCTGGCGGGTGCCCAGGGCAACGTCGCGGTTGTCGGCGGCCCGCAATCGGGTAAGTCGACGACCCTGCGCGCCATCATCATGGCCACCGCCGCAACCCATACGCCCGAGCAGGTGCAGATCTACTGTCTGGATTTCGGTGGCGGCAGTATGGCCGGTCTGGTGGGCGTTCCCCATGTCGGTTCGGTCGCGGGGCGGCTCGACGGCAACCGGGTGCGCCGGACAATCGCCGAGCTGACCTCGCTCATGCGCCAGCGGGAAGAGCGGTTCGCCGCGCAGGGGATCGAATCGATGGCCGAGTACCGCCGGCGCAAATTCGCCGCCCTGCAGCAGGGCATCGCCGACCCGTTCCCCGAGGACGCGTTCGGTGATGTGTTCCTGGTGATCGACGGCTGGGCCGCGGTCCGCGAGGAGTTCGATGTCCTGGAACCGCAGATACACGCTATTGCCGGACAGGGACTGTCGTTCGGTATCCACCTGCTGATCGGCGCTTCGCGCTGGGCGGAGATCCGCCCGGTGGTCAAGGATCAGATCGGTACCCGTATCGAACTGCGTCTCGGCGACCCCACCGATTCGGAAATGGGTCGCCGGGTCGCCCACCAGGTTCCGATGGGGCGTCCGGGTCGCGGCCTGACGGCCGACCATCTGCATATGCTCATCGCGCTGCCGCGGTTGGATTCGAACTCGGATCCGTCCGACCTGGCCGAAGGGGTGACGCGGGCGCGTACCGAGCTGGCTGCGCTGTATCCGAACCGCCTCGCGCCCCAGGTGCGGATGCTGCCGTTGCAGTTCGAGCGCGCCGAGCTGATCGAACAGGCACGGGCCCTCGGTATGGAGAACGGCCCGACCAAGATCGTGGTCGGGCTCGGCGAATCCGAATTGCAGCCGCTGGTCATGGATTTCAACGCCGAGCCGCATTTCATGGCCTTCGCCGATGTGGAATGTGGAAAGACCACCCTGCTGCGCAATATCGTCATGGGAATCACCGAGAATTCGACCGCCGAACAAGCCCGGGTGATCATGATCGACTACCGCCGCACCATGCTCGGGGTGCTCGAGGGCGATCAGCTGGCCGGATATTCGACCTCATCGCAGACCTGCGCTCCGATGATCAAGGAAGTGGCTGCCTACCTGGCCAAACGCATTCCCGGGTCGGATATCACGCCGCAGCAGCTGCGGGAACGCAGCTGGTGGTCCGGTCCGGAGATCTACATCGTGGTCGACGATTACGATATGGTCGCCGCCGGCAGTGCCAACCCGTTCCAGCCGCTGATCGAATTCCTCCCGCAGGCACGCGATCTCGGAATGCATCTCATTATTGCCCGGCGGATCGGTGGTGTGTCGCGGGCGCTCTTCGACCCGATCCTGGGCACCATGAAGAACATGTCGGTGGAAACGTTGATCATGAGTGGGTCCAAGGACGAAGGCAAACTCGTCGGCGATGTCCGCCCGACCAAACTGCCCCCCGGTCGCGGCACCCTCGTATCCCGCAGTCGCGGTATCGAAATGGTGCATATCGCGCATCTCGACCCGCTCGGATGACCCGGACGGTGTAACGCGCTTCAGTGTCGGATGTCCGGCCGCCGCGGTGTCGCGGCGGCCGGACATGTGTTCAGCCGAAGGCCGGCGAAACGGTCGGATAGTGGCCCAGCGGTGTCATCGGGAAGATGTCGGTCCGGGAGTCGATGAAGCTCTCGTCCATGAGCCAGTCGTCGATATGCCGTTCGAAGAGGGCACACGACGGGCTCGGACGGTCCGGCCCGGCGACCCTGGCCAATCGGAACCCGGCGCGCCGGTAGTAGGTGTGCAGGTCGGTATTGCTGGTCCAGGCGTCGAGTCGCACCCAGTTGCGTCCGCGGGTCTGGGTGAGTGCGGCGGCATGGGCGAGCAGCCGCCGCCCGACGCCCTGCCCCGCGTAACGCAGATCCACGATGAGGTAGTGCACGATCAGCGAATCCGCGAGTTCGGCCTCGGTCCACAATTGTGTATCGGCGCGATCATTGACCGTTATCGTCCCGGCAGGTTCGCCGTGTACCTCGGCGATCCAGGTTTCCCCGGCCGCCATGGCCCGGTCGACCACACGAGCGAAGAAGTCGATCGGTAACCCGGATGCCTCGGCGGACCATTGATCGGATCCGCGGGCTGCTAGCCATGAGGCGCGTTGTTGCCGCAAGCGACAGATCAGGTTCAGATCATCGAGGGCGGCCGGCCGAATCTGCACGGTCATGGGCTAGAACCATATCTCGGACCGATCGGTCTGTTCCAGCGCGCCACGAATTACCGTGGTGCCGGGGGCGTCACCGAGTTCGTAGGCCAGTCGATTGCTGGTGGCGATGGACCGGTGCCGGGTGACGCGGGTGACCCGGTCGTGGTTGGCGCCGATTCGCAGATGGTCCAGCAGTACCGTGCCACTGGCGACGCCGAGTACCGAGGCTTCCTCGGCGCTGGCCGGCCGGGCGACGATGGTATCGCGGTGCGCGGTTTCGCCGTACCCCCGGTCGGCAAGGCGCCTTGTCGTTCCCTCCGCGATATCGTGAGGCGAATCGATACCCGTGGCCTCTGCCAGATCTCGCGGATAGAAGGTCACCTCCCACGACCACGGCTCGTTGTCCAAGTACTGGACGACGGTGCGGGCGAGAACCCACGAATCCACCGGCACCCCCAGCAGATGCGCGATCGTCTGACCCGCGGGCTCCATCCGGGCGCTGAATTCCTTGGTCGGCGCGCGACCCGCGGCGCGCGCGATCTCTTCGAAGATATCGTGGGTCGCGCGCGGCCGATCCGGGCGGATATGGTCGGTGACCAGGGATTCCAGCACTTCTCTGTTGCGCACGATCGTGCCTCTGGAAGTGGCGGTATAGACAAGATTCTCGGTGACCAGGACCTGTATCGCATTACGTGCGGTGGTGAGCGAAACCTGCATCTGCTCGGCAAGTTCCGTGTGGCTGGGCAGGCGGTCCCCGGGCCCCCACGTGCCTGCTCGAATTTCCTCGCGGAGGTGGTCCGCGATCCGTCGATACGTCGGACCGTCCGCCATCGTGCTCCTCGGGTGGTCTCCAGGTAACGAAGTGTACGCTTTTCGTGTCCGGGGTGGTCTGTATCGCTTGACAGTACGCTTTCGCGGTTTATTGTAATGAACGTACTGACCCGGTGTTGTGCGGCGATGAACGGCGAGGCAACCGTGACAGGTTCGGATACAACAGTCGTAATGGCTCTTCCCAGCGCCCAGCGCGGCGCTGATCCATTGGCGCGGAACGGGACTGCCGGTCCGCTGCCCAACTCTGACCTACTGGTGCGCGCCGCGCGCGGGCACCGGGTGGTCGGTGGGCAGCTCCTCTGGTATGCCCGCGATCTCGCCGTACTCCACGAGCGCAGACTGGTGGGGCGCGGGGGGTCGATCGTCACCGACCCCGACCGTCTGGTCGAGATCGACAGGCGCCGGATGGAATTGGTACTGGCGATCGACGATTGGGTGGGACGCAATGTCCCGCAGCATCGGCTCGGCGTCACCCTGCATACCGAGACCGTCGGCGCGATCATCGATCGGCTGGCGGAATCGGCGGTCCGGGCGCACCACGCGCTGATGACCCTGGACGCCGATGACGACCTACTGCACGGCGCCTGGCATCACCTGGCCGAACTCGCCGACGCCTACGACGCGCTGGTGGGCGATATCGTGGCCGGAAGGCGTCGGCTGCCCGAGTGGTGAGCCCGCCGCGCCGGCCGGTTGTCCGGCCGGCCGCGCGGGTTCGCGCCGCGGGATGGCTTCAGCCGCCCTGCGGCATTCGGTAGCTCTGGGTGAAATCGTCGGCCACGGTCGCCGCCAGTTCCACATACGCGCGCTTGGTTTCCTTCTTCAAGCGTGGCAGGTCGATCTCCGCGCCTTCCGACATATGCGGGTCGAACGGAATCATGTGCACGGCCCGGCAGCGGGACAGGAAGTACTGCCGCAGCTGCTGGACATCGATATTCGGGGTGCCGTCGCGGGGTGAATTGATCACCACGACGGCGTTCTGCACCAGATGGTGATAGCCGTGCAGCGACAACCAGTCCAGTGTGGCCGACGCGCTCTGCGCGCCGTCGATGGCGGTCGGGGAGATCAGCACCAGCGAATGCGCCAGCTGTAGAACACCGCCCATCGCCGAATGCATCAGGCCGGTACCGCAGTCGGTGAGGATGATGTTGTAGAAACGCTGCAGGATCCGGGCCACCGCGCGGTACTCGCCCTCGTTGAATGCCTCGGACGCGGCCGGATCCCGTTCGCTGGCCAGAACCTCCAGCCGGCTGGTCGCCTGCGAAGTATGCCGACGCACATCCGAATACCGCTGGATCGCCGGGTCGAGCAGCAGATCGCGCACCGTGGACCGAGTTTGCAACGGCACCCGTTGCGAGAGCGTGCCGAAGTCGGGGTTGGCGTCCACCGCGATGACCCGGTCGCCGCGGATGGAGGCGAAGGTCGATCCCAGGCCGATGGTGGTGGTGGTCTTACCGACACCACCTTTCAGGGAGAGCACCGCGATGCGGTAGTCCCCGCGAACCGGCTGGCGGATCCGCGCCACCAACTCGAGCATCCGGCGTTCTTCGGCGGACATTCCGGGGTTGATCTTCCCGCCGGACGCGTGATGCACCACCTTGCGCCAGCCGCTGCCGGCGGGTTTCTTCGCGCGCCGCACCGCGACATCGTCCAGGGAAGGCCCGCCCGGCCCCCCGTACTGCTGGGGAAACTGCTGTTGTCCACCCTGCGGGCCCTGCTGCTGCCACGCGGCGGGCCCGGGGCCGCCGTGCTGAGGCGGCGCCGGATTCGCGGGCGGTGCCTGGTTCTGCCACTGCTGGCCGGGTGGCTGATTCGGCTGCTGATTCGGCCCGGGGGCGTGATAGCCGGCCGGTGGACCGCTGTGCGGCGGAGGCGTGGGCGCCGGGCCGGGATCCTGAGGACCGGCTTGCCAGGTCGTCGGCTGTTCCGGCGCGCGTGGCGGTCCGGGCGCGTTCTGTGGCGGTGGGCTCTCGGGCGCGCGCCACTGCGGTGCGCCGCCGTCGGGCGGCGCGGGAGCCACCGGATGGCCGGGGGTACTGGCCGGCCGGCCGGACGCGGGGGAGGTGCCGGGGGTTGAGAACCCTTGCTCGGACGGGGCCTGGTTCCTGTCGGACGGATCCGAGTTTCCGGTCCACGACCCGCTGTCCGATGCCGCCGAACTACCGGCGGCGGGACCCGGCTGGTCGGGATGATCGGCGACCGGGTGCGCGCCGCTGCCGTGCGCGGCCGGCTCGTCGTCCATCGAATCACGCCGCTGCCGAGGGTCCGGCTGTTCGGCATCTGGGGTGTCCACCGGCTCCGCCGAGACCGCTGGGGACTCGGCACGCGTATCCGCACGCGCCGGTTCTTCTCCCGGCGGAGGCGGCAGATCGGGCAGGCGCCGCAGCGGCTGCTGCTCCGCCGGGCCGGCGTCGGGTGCGATACCGGTCGGCGCATCGGGGAGCGGCGGAGGAGGGGGTACGAAGGCAGGCTCGCCGCCGGTGGACGGATTCGCGGCCGGGTTCGACCCGCTCGCCGGGCCGGCGGCGGAATCGTCCGCCGAGCCGGGCTGCGGCGGGATCGGATGATGCGGCCGGAGCCGGTCGAACTCGGCGGCCGGTTCGCTCGGGTGGCGTACCGGCAGGCTGGGCTGTTCCGGTGCCGGGGGCATGCCCTGCGCGGCGCCGCCGGATTCGCCGAAACCCGGGCCCTCGGGATGGGCGGTCGGCATACCCGGGCCGGGATGCTGCGGCGGTGCGGGGGCGCCGGCCTGCTGGGTGGGCGGAGGGAACTGCTGTGTACGGGGTGGCGCCGGCGGCAGACCGGTGCCCGGCCCCGCCTGCTGAGCATCGGGTGGCGGGCCCCACTGTGGGCCCTGCTGACCGGGCCCCCACTGTGGCCGGCCGTCCGGAGCGTGCGTGGCGGGCGCCTGATTCGGCGGGGCCGGGACACCCGGCGGTCCTGCCTGCGGGAACTGTTCGGGTGCGTCGCCCCGGGCGGGCTGATGCTGGAAGGGGTCCGGGTTCGCGACGGGGTCGGGTTGCCGGGGCTGCTCGGCGGCCCGGGGATCGCCCGGCGGCTGCGGGGCGGGCTGGGTCGACCACTGCGAGGTTCCCTCGGCCCAGTTGTTGCGCTGCGACGGCCGTGGACCGTTGCTGCTGGGCAGTAGTTCCCCGACGCGGTCCTCGAGGGAGGGCTCTTCCTTGTTCTTGTTCCGGAACCAGCCCTTGCCCTTTTTCTTCTCCCCGTCCGACTCGGCATGCTCGTCCCCGCGTCCACGGCGGTTGAAGTAGCCGTTGGGCGGCTCGGGGGCTTCCGGGATGACCTGGTCCTGCGGGAGGTTCTCGACCGGCGGCGGCTCGTAGTTGCGGAAATTCGTCTGCCCGACCCCGGTGACCTCGGTATCGGCCAGCCATGGCGGCAGCATGGGGAGGCCGTCGTTGCTCCGGCTCACCGGTTCCCCTCCTGGAATGGTCGACCCTCGGACACCGGTCAGTTTACGCGACAAGTCCCGTTCCACTCCGCGCCGGGGAGTCACCTCGCGGGACCTGTGACGCAGCCGTGGTGTACCCCTTTTTGCCCGATTGCATACCTACCGGTAAGCTGACCAGGCGGTGTATCAAAGCGCCGCCTGTTCGTGTGCGATCGGTTGTGGTTATCCGCGGTGTGCGGTGTGAGCCGTTCCGTGGTGGGCACTGAGGTGTTCCGGCCGGTACATCGGGCAGTACCAGGTAATCAGACCAGGTTGAGTGTAACCGGGATCGCGGAGGATATGGCGAAGAAAGACGGGGCCATCGAGGTCGAGGGGCGGGTTGTCGAGCCATTGCCCAATGCGATGTTCCGGATCGAGCTCGAGAACGGGCACAAGGTCCTCGCGCATATCAGCGGCAAGATGCGGCAGCACTACATCCGTATCCTGCCGGAGGACCGGGTCGTCGTCGAGCTGTCACCGTACGACCTGTCCCGCGGTCGGATCGTCTACCGATACAAGTGAACGAGTGAGCCACCGCTCGCTCATCCGAGATTTCCCCGGTCGTGCCCGACCGGGGTCAACTGTGTTCACACCCAGGTGTGGACCGCAACGAAAGATTGGACGGACGTGAAGGTTCAGCCGAGCGTCAAGAAGATCTGCGAGAAGTGCAAGGTGATCCGGCGTAACGGCCGGGTCATGGTGATCTGCGACAACCTGCGGCACAAGCAGCGGCAGGGCTGACACCGCGCCGAGCACCGAACGTAGTTCGGATTGGCACAAGAAGAACTCCCAGCGCCAGCCGCACACTGAGGATTTTTCCGGGTTTCACCCGGAGGGTGTGCGTGCCTACCCCCGGTACGGAGGCCGGGGCCCCACCAGACGAGGGGACGGACAGGGAGCAGACCTCCGCAACAGTGAAGGAACTGCCAGATGGCACGTCTCATGGGCGTCGATCTCCCGCGCGAGAAGCGCATGGAGATCGCACTGACCTACATCTACGGCGTCGGTCGTACCCGCTCCAAGGAGATCTTGGCCGCGACGGGCGTCAGCCCGGATCTGCGCTCCAAGGATCTCACCGATGAGCAGGTCACGCAGCTGCGTGACTACATCGAGGGCTCGTCCCTCAAGGTCGAAGGTGATCTCCGCCGTGAGGTCCAGGCCGATATCCGTCGCAAGATCGAGATCGGCTGCTACCAGGGTCTGCGCCACCGTCGTGGCCTCCCTGTCCACGGCCAGCGCACCAAGACCAACGCGCGCACCCGCAAGGGCCCGAAGCGCACCGTCGCCGGCAAGAAGAAGTAGGGGATAACAGATGCCTCCGAAGTCCCGGACCTCCGGTCCGAAGAAGAGCCAGAAGTCGCGCCGCAGGGAAAAGAAGAACGTTCCGCACGGCCACGCGCATATCAAGAGCACGTTCAACAACACGATCGTGTCCATCACCGACCCCACGGGCAACGTCATCTCCTGGGCGTCCTCCGGCCACGTCGGGTTCAAGGGTTCGCGCAAGTCGACCCCGTTCGCCGCGCAGCTGGCCGCCGAGAACGCGGCCCGCAAGGCGCAGGAGAACGGCGTCAAGAAGGTCGATGTCTTCGTCAAGGGCCCCGGGTCCGGCCGCGAGACCGCGATTCGTTCCCTCCAGGCCGCCGGCCTGGAGGTCGGCACGATCTCCGATGTCACTCCGCAGCCGCACAACGGTTGCCGTCCGCCCAAGCGGCGTCGCGTCTAAGCGGGAAGGAAGGTAGAGCACAATGGCCCGTTACACCGGACCCATCACCCGCAAATCGCGTCGCCTGCGCGTCGACCTGGTAGGCGGTGACCAGGCTTTCGAGCGTCGCCCCTACCCGCCCGGCCAGCACGGCCGCGCGCGGATCAAGGAGAGCGAGTACCTGCTCCAGCTCCAGGAGAAGCAGAAGGCCCGATTCTCCTACGGCGTTATGGAAAAGCAGTTCCGCCGCTACTACGAAGAGGCCAACCGGCTCAAGGGCAAAACGGGTGACAACCTGCTGCGCCTGCTGGAGACCCGGCTGGACAACGTCGTGTACCGGGCCGGTCTGGCCCGTACCCGCCGCCAGGCCCGCCAGCTGGTGAGCCACGGCCACTTCCTGGTGAACAACAAGAAGGTGAACGTTCCTTCGTTCCAGGTGACCCAGTACGACATCATCGATGTCAAGGAGAAGTCGCGGAACACGCTGCCGTTCGAGGTGGCGCGGGAAACCCAGGGCGATCGCCCCGTACCGGGCTGGCTGCAGGTCATCCCGGGCCGGCTGCGCATCCTGGTGCACTCGCTGCCGGAACGCGCGCAGATCGATGTGCCACTGCAGGAACAGCTGATCGTCGAGTACTACTCGAAGTAACAGTTGCGCCGCTGGTGCGGGCCGTCGCGAGGATGGCCCGCACACCACTGAACGAGGCGTCAAATAGCGGGCGCCCAACACAGGAGGATTGATCCCATGCTGATTTCCCAGCGTCCGACCCTCACCGAAGAGGTCATCGCCGACAACCGGTCGAAGTTCACGATCGAACCGCTCGAGCCGGGTTTCGGTTACACCCTCGGTAACTCGCTGCGGCGCACGCTGCTGTCCTCGATCCCGGGGGCCGCGGTGACCAGCATTCGCATCGACGGTGTTCTGCACGAGTTCACCACCGTCCCCGGGGTGAAGGAAGATGTCACCGATATCATCCTGAACCTCAAGGGCCTGGTCGTGTCCTCGGAGGAGGACGAGCCGGTCACCATGTACCTGCGCAAGCAGGGCCCGGGGACCGTCACCGCCGATGACATCGTGCCGCCGTCGGGTGTGGTCGTGCACAACCCGGATATGCATATCGCCACCCTGAACGACAAGGGCAAGCTCGAGATCGAGCTGGTCGTCGAACGTGGTCGCGGCTATGTCCCGGCGGTGCAGAACAAGGCGACCGGTGCGGAAATCGGCCGGATCCCGGTGGATTCGATCTACTCGCCGGTGCTCAAGGTGACCTACAAGGTCGAGGCCACCCGTGTCGAGCAGCGCACCGACTTCGACCGGCTCATCCTCGACGTGGAGACCAAGAACTCCATCAGCGCGCGGGACGCGCTCGCCTCGGCGGGCAAGACCCTGGTCGAACTGTTCGGCCTGGCCCGTGAACTGAACGTCGAAGCCGAAGGTATCGAGATCGGCCCCTCCCCGGCCGAGGCGGATCACATCGCCTCCTTCGGGCTGCCGATCGAGGATCTGGACCTCACGGTCCGCTCCTACAACTGCCTGAAGCGCGAGGGTGTGCACACCGTCGGCGAGCTGGTGGCGCGTACCGAATCGGATCTGCTGGATATCCGCAACTTCGGCCAGAAGTCCATCGACGAGGTCAAGGTCAAGCTGCACGCGCTGGGCCTCTCGCTCAAGGACAGCCCGGCGTCCTTCGACCCGTCCAGCGTGGTCGGCTACGACGCGGCCACCGGCACCTGGTCCGACAGCGGCACTTTCAGTGACGACAACGGCGGCGAGCAGGACTACGCCGAAACCGAACAGCTCTAGGCCGCTCGGGGCGGGCGCCCCGCAACGGTCTTTACCAAGGAGAACCCACAATGCCCAAGCCCAAGAAGGGTGCTCGCTTCGGCGGGTCGGCGTCGCACCAGAAGGCGATCTTCGCCAATCTGGCCACGGCGCTCTTCGAGCACGGTCGGATCACGACCACCGAGGCCAAGGCCAAGGCGCTGCGCCCCTACGCCGAGAAACTGGTCACCAAGGCCAAGGCCGGTACGCTGGCCGACCGCCGCGAGGTGCTCAAGGTGATCCGGAACAAGGACGTCGTGCACGATCTCTTCGCGGAGATCGGCCCGTCGTTCGAGGGCCGCAGCGGCGGCTACACCCGGATCATCAAGACCCTGCCGCGTAAGGGCGACAACGCCCCGATGGCGATCATCGAGCTGGTCCGGGAACAGACCGTGACCAACGAGGCCGATCGCGCTCGCCGGGTCGCCGCCTCTCAGAAGGTCGAGGAGAAGGCCCCCGAGGCCGAAACCGAGGCCGAAGAAGCTGCCGAGGCTCCGGCCGAGGAAGCCGCGGCCGAGGAAAAGGCCGACGACAAGGCGTAATTCGTCTGCCCCGGACGCGTTCCCTATGCCTCCGGGGTTCGTCGACGAGCCCGCCGCCCGTTACGGGTGTGCGGGCTCGTCCCGTATCCGGAGGATGGTCTGGTGAGCGAAAACGACCCGGAACCCGTGACAGGGTCCCGTTCGGGGGAATCCCCGGATACCGCACCGGCGGGGTCGGCAGGGGAACCCGGGGCGGTGCCGATCGGGCGGCGGTGGCGGCTGGATATCTCCTACGACGGCACCGATTTCGTGGGCTGGGCGCGCCAGCCCGGTCTGCGGACCGTTCAGGGCGTGCTGGAGGAATCGCTGGGCAAGGTTTTGCGGGGGCCCGTCCAGCTGACGGTGGCGGGGCGCACCGATGCCGGGGTACACGCCGAAGGGCAGGTCGCGCATTTCGATACCGCGGCCGAGCTCGACGCGGGCAAACTGGTCCACCGGATGGCGAAATTCCTGCCCAAGGATGTCCGGATCACCGGAATCCGCACGGTCCCAGCCGAATTCGACGCACGGTTCTCCGCGATTCGCCGCCACTACGTCTACCGCCTGACTACCGCGCCGTATGGTGCGGACCCGCTGTCCGCGCGCAGCGTGGTGGGGTGCCGGCCGGTCGATCTCGAGGCCATGCGGGCCGCGTCGCACGCGTTGCTCGGGTTGCACGATTTCGCCGCCTTCTGCCGGCGTCGTGAGGGGGCGACCACCATCCGGGAGTTGCAGCGCTACGACTGGGTGCGCGAGGGCGACCGGCTCGACGCCTACGTGAGCGCGGACGCATTCTGCTGGTCGATGGTGCGCAGCCTGGTGGGCGCGGTGCTCGCGGTGGGGGAGGGTCGGCGCACGCCGGAATGGGTGGCCGGGCTGCTCGGCGAACGGCAGCGTTCGAGCGCGGTCACGGTGGCGCCGGCACACGGGCTCAGCCTGGTCGCGGTCGACTATCCGGCGGAATCCGAACTGGCCGCTCGCAACGCGCAGACCCGGGAGACTCGGTCGATAGGCTCCGGCGGGTGCTGCGGGGGGTGAACAGGCGTCCCCCGCCTCCGCAGCGGCTGTGCGCTCTGTCCGTACTTCCGCACGTACGGCCCTGCTCCGCACTGCCGCAGCGGCGGCGGCGAGTACCTCGCAGGACAACCCGTGGGACGCCGTTTCCGCTCTGACCAGCAGATCTCCGGCCCTTCGTTCCGGCCGGTTCTTTGCGTACCTCAGCCGCGTTCCTGCCGTCCGCATAGGAATACCGCCCTGCCGCAGAGGGTTTCGATGACCCGTCGAGGCTGCCGCTGCTGGAATGTGGGCGCGGGGTCCCGTACGTGGTGGTGACGCGGCGATAGGGTCGGTGGCGGAATTGTCCGACGGGCGACAGGGGTTGAAGTAGCTATGACTATTGATCTCGGGCGTTACGGCGTATGGCGTTACTACAAGTTGTTCACTCCGGAAGCAGCCGCTGAGCTGGAAGGTCTCGGTTACGGGGCGCTCTGGCTGGGCGGTTCCCCCACTCCCGACCTCCCGGTCGTGGAGGATCTGCTGGCGGCCACCGAAACCTTGAAGGTGGGGACCAGCATCGTCAACATCTGGACGGCACCGGCCGGTGAGATCGCCGAGTCCTACCACCGGATCGAGCAGCGGTTCCCGGGTCGATTCGTTCTCGGTATCGGTGCCGGTCACCCCGAAGCGAACAAACCGTACCGCTCGCCGTACGAGGCGCTGGGCGAGTACCTCGACGAACTGGACGCCGCGAAGGTCCCGGTATCCGGTCGGATGCTCGCCGCCCTCGGCCCCAAAGTGCTGAAATTGGCCGCGGACCGCACTGCGGGCGCGTTGCCCTACCTCACCACCCCGGAGCACACGGCGACGGCACGCAAGACTGTCGGCGACGCACTCCTGGTTCCAGAGCAGAAACTGGTTGTCGATACCGACCCGGAACGTGCCCGCGCCACCGGTCGCGAGGTGGTCGAGATGTATCTGGGGCTGCGGAACTACACCACCAACCTCCGCCGGCTGGGCTACACCGACGACGATATCGCGAAGCCGGGTAGCGATCGCCTGCTCGACGTGCTCGCCGTGCACGGGTCGGCCGAACAGGTCGCCGAGCAGGTCCGCGGGCATATCGCGGCCGGCGCCGATCATCTGGCTCTGCAGGCGCTCGGTGAGGACTACCTCGCAACCCTGCGCGCCTTGGCGCCGCTGCTCACCCAGAACGCATAGGCCGACGGGCCCGGCGGCACCGGCGGAGTTTCAGGAGCGTACGAGACGCGCGATCGCGTCCGTCGCCTCCTTGATCTTGGCCTGGGCCTCCGGGCCGCCGGCGACCGCGGCGTCGACCACGCAGTGGCTGAGATGGTCCTCGAGCAGCCCCATCGCGACAGCCTGCAGCGCCTTGGTCATGGCGGAGACCTGCGTGAGGATATCGATGCAGTACTTCTCCTCCTCGACCATCCGCTGCAGGCCCCGCGACTGGCCCTCGATCCGGCGCAGCCGTTTCAGATAGTCGTCCTTGCTGGTGATGTACCCGTGACCGGCGTGCTCATGGCCCGCCGCGCCGGACGCGGGGTTCGCTGGGGTGGGGTCGGAAGTCACCGAATGTCTCCTCTGCACCGGTCGGAAGACCGTAAATACCCCCACAGGGTACATTCGCCGGCGGTTCCTGTCAGGTGCCCGCTGTGCGCCGGCAGGCTGGGCGCGCGAGAATCGATACCATGACTTCCCACGATCGGCCCGAACTGGCGGTTATCGGCGGTAGCGGATTCTACGACTTCTTCGACGGCGCCGTGGACGCGGTCGCGGTACGCACACCGTACGGCGATCCGAGCGCCCCGATCGCGGTCGGCGAGGTCGAAGGTCGTTCCGTCGCCTTCCTGCCCCGCCACGGCAGCCGGCACGAATACTCCCCGCATACCGTGCCCTATCAGGCGAATATGTGGGCGCTACGATCGCTCGGGGTGCGGCGGATCTTCGCCCCGTGCGCCGTCGGCAGCCTCCGCCCCGATTGGGGGCCGGGCACGGTGGTCATCCCGGACCAACTGGTGGACCGGACTTCCGGCCGCGCGCAGACCTACTTCGACGCCAGCGGAATCCACGTCTCCTTCGCCGACCCGTACTGCCCCGACCTGCGCGCGGTCGCGGTGAAATCCGCGGACAGCGCGGTGCACGTACAACCGCACGGCACCATGGCGGTGATCCAGGGCCCGCGTTTCTCCACCCGGGCGGAGAGCCGCTGGTATGCCGCACAGGGCTGGGACCTGGTCAATATGACCGGCTATCCCGAGGCCGTCCTCGCCCGTGAGCTGGAAATGTGTTACGCCGCCCTCGCCCTGGTCACCGACCTCGACGCCGGCCTCAGCGAAGGCGAGGGGGTGCGGGCAGCGGATGTGTTCGCCGAATTCGAACGCAATATCGGCCCGTTCAAACAACTTGTGCACAATGCCGTCGCCGCGGTCGCCGAGACGGATACCTGCGAGCACTGCCGGGTCCACGCCGGGGTCGCGCTGCCGTTCGAACTGCCATGAGCCGGTCGGCCGGGACCGCTCCGCTCATGCCGAGCCGCCGGGCGCCGCTCCGCTCGTGCTGAGCCGCCGGGCGCCGCTACGCTCGTGCCGTGGACACGCCGCTCCGACTCGAGGTGATCGTCGCCAGTATCCGGCCGGAACGGTTCGCGCCGGTGGTCGCGGACTGGTTCGTCCGGACCGCCGCTGACCGGCCGGAATTCGACACCGGGGTGATGGACCTCCTGGACATACCGCTACCACCGGACCTCAGCGAAACTCCGGAGACTGCAGTGTTCCGGCAGCGCCTGGCCGCCGCCGACGCATTTGTCGCGGTGACCTCGGAGTACAACCACGGCTACCCGGCCTCCCTGAAAACGGCACTGGACAGCGCCAAACACGAATGGCGGGCCAAACCGATCGGATTCGTCTCCTACGGCGGCCTATCCGGTGGCCTGCGGGCGGTGGAACAGCTGCGCCAGGTGGTGGCCGAGATCCATATGGTGTCGGTCCGCGAATCGGTGAGCTTCCATCGTGCCCGCAAGCGGTTCGACGCGGCGGGGAACACGACGGACGGGGCCGCGGTCGACGCCGCGGACCGCATGCTGACTCAACTGGCCTGGTGGGGCCGGGCACTTGCGACGGCGCGTAATGCCGATCCCTACCCGGGCTCCGCCTGATCGCGGAGCTGTAGGGCGGGGCCGGCCGCCAAGTGAATAGGTGGGTTGGACCGTGAAGGTGGGAAGCGGGCAGTTCGCGAAGGTGACAAGGCGGGCAGTCCGACCGCCGTCCTCGGCGCCGCCCCTGGGCGCGATTGATCCAGTACGCGCCGCAACATCCACACACCTCGCCGAACCCAGCGCCATAACTGAACCCGCCGCCGCCCCCCGGGGCGCGCTTGTTTCCCCTACCCCGTCTGTCCACATCCGTCCCCACCCCGTTTCCCGCATGCGACCGGCTCACCTTGGTGGTTCGGGGCCCGTCTCGTTCTGGAGCGACAGAGCGGGGGAGCGAAGCGGAGGAGCGGCGGAGTGAAGAACGAGACCAAGGGGGCCCC